>CAVTNX010000015.1:0-76256 GCA_963736205.1 uncultured Gammaproteobacteria bacterium
ACTGCGGGCCACGCAGGCAGCGTGGAAGGAAGACATCCAGGCGCAGGTCGCAGCCTGGAATGGCCCTGGCATCCACCCAGGCCAGGCCTGCGCGGTGGTGGGCGGCGTGTTCGGCGGTGACGCCGTCTACCACGTGGACGGAGGCAACACTTCGCTATGGGCAAGCATCGCGCTGCCCTCGACGCGACCATCGTCGTTTCACGGCATCCTGGAGCTCGGCATGCTCGGCACCGGCATCCCGGCGGCCATCGGCTCGAAGCTCGGCGACCCATCCCGTGATGTCGTGTGCGTGACCGGTGACGGCGCGGCAGGTTTCAACGTAATGGAACTCGAGACCGCCGCGCACCAGGGAGTCAAGATCACGGTCGTCGTGATGGCAGAAGGCCAGTGGACGATGGAAATCCCGAACGAGGTAGCGCGATGGGGGCGCGACTTCGGCACCGGCATGGGCGAGGTGCGCTGGGATACCGTTGCCAGGGGGCTCGGCTGTCACGGCGAATACGTCGATTCCATCGACGACCTGGCACCGGCGCTGGCGCGTGCCAGGGCGCATGAGGGCCCGGCGCTCGTGTGCGTCCGCACCAGCAAGGACGCGAACCTCTCGGTACCGGAGTCGGTGGTCGGGCGATTCTTCGAAGTGTACTTCGGGCCAAGCGAATGAAGCCGCTGAATGACCGGATCGTGGTGATCACCGGCGCCGCGTCGGGCATCGGACTTGAGTGCGCCCGCTCATTCGCGAAGCGCGGAGCGCGACTGGTGATTTCGGACATCAATGCCGAGGCACTCGAGAAAGCGCGGCTCGAGCTCACCGCCGGCGGCGCACGTTGCCAGGCGATCGCCTGCGACGTCGCGCGCGAGGATTCGGTAAACGCTTTCGCGTCGGCCGTCCACGCGGAGGTGGGCGCCGTGGACGTCCTTGTGAACAACGCCGGCGTCGCGTTCCTCGGCAGCTTCGAGGAGACGCCGCTCGCGCAGTGGCGCCGTATCCTGGACATAAACGTCCTCGGGATCGTGCACTGCGTGGACGCGTTCCTGCCGGCGATGCGTGCGGCCGGCGGAAAGCGGAAAATCGTCAACGTGGCGTCGCTCGCGGGGTTCGCACCGGCACCGAACATGTCGGCCTACGCGGCGTCCAAACACGCGGTGGTCGGGCTGTCCGAGGTGCTGGCGCTCGAGCTGCACGACACCGGCATCTCGGTGCTGATCGTATGCCCGGGCATCATCAACACGCCCATCGTGCACGTCAGTGGAACGGCGCCGGGTATGACGGACGCGCAGTTGGCGAAGCTGCAGAAATACTACGACACGGACGGTTGCCACCCGAGCGTCGTCGCCGAGGACATCGTGCGCGCCGTGGAAAACGATGCCATCGTGCTGCCGACCGGCCCCATGGCCCGGGTGGGCTACGTGCTGATGCGGCTCTCGCGCAGGCTAGCTCGCAAGTTGACGATTTCCGGCGCCAAGAAGAGCGGCTACCTGTCCTGACTACCGAGTAGCTGTACGCGCTGCCAACCTGGCGCCCACGCCGCCGCGACCTGTCGCGGCTGGCCACAGAACCCGTGTAGAGTTCGGGGCCGGCAGGTGGCGCGCGCCGCCTCAAATCGCAACGCAGGGAGAATTTGGAATGACAGTGGAACTCACGATGCTGGTCTGTGCCGTAGGGCTCTGGATCGTTCAGCTCCTGGTCGCAGTCACCGGCGGGATGATGCAGTTCCCCGCGCCGGTGCTGGCCGGAAACCGTGAAACACCGGTCGACGGCAAGGGATGGGTCGGCCGCGCGCAGCGCGCCTACCGCAACATGGCTGAAAGCCTGCTGCCGTTTGCCGCACTGGTGCTCGTCGCGAATGCGGCGGGCGTCAGTAACGACATGACCATCCTGGGCGCAAAGATCTTCGTGTACGCGCGGACGGCTTATGCGGTCGTCTACATCGCGGGCATCCCGTGGCTGCGCACCCTGGTGTGGACCGCCGGGTTTGCCGGGATCCTGATGATCCTCGCCCAGCTCCACTGATACGACCGACACGGATGCCGCGCTTGACGGCCTATGCCGAGGCGCTCGCACCCGTGGCCGCGTGCATGCTCGAGGAGGCGCGGATCGCGCCTGGCCAGCGCGTACTCGATGTTGGCTGCGGCGCCGGCGACATGGCGCTGCTCGCGGCTGAGGCGGCGGGTCCCTCGGGATTCGTGCTCGCGACGGATGTCTCCCTTGCAAGTATGGCGGACCTCGCTCGGCGCGTCGAAGCATCATTGCCGCAGCGAACGATCGCGATGCTCGTGTCCCCGGCCGAGGAACTCGCGCTCAAGCCCGGATCCTTCGACGTGGCACTCGGCCGCAACTGCGCAATGTATTTTCGGGATCTGGACAGGGCGCTCGGCAATGTTCGCCATGCCTTGCGCACTGGCGGGAGGTTCGTGGTCTCCGTCTATGGACCAACGGCACGGGAGCCGTTCCATGCCATTCCAGTTGAGGCGGTCAAGACCAGGCAACCGCTACAGGAACCGGCGCCGGACTACATTCAGGCGTTCCGGGTCGGCGCGGAAGACGTGCGGGCAGCGCTCGTCAGAGTCGGATTCACAGGTGTTCGTGAGCGGGTGGTGCCGGTGTGCCGCAGCTACCCGGACCTGGCGTCCGCACTCGGGACAATGCGAGTGTCGGACTCGCTTGGGCAGCTTATTTCCGCGGTGAACGAGTCCGAACGGGAGACCCTGTGGGCCGAGATTGCTCGCGGACTTGGCAGATACGACGGTCCGGACGGCCTTCGGATTCCAGGCGAACAAGTGGTCATAGTCGGTACGGCATGAATCGCGACGGCCAATTGGACCGAACCGGTCGGGCGCCTCATACCCGGGCATTGCGACCGAGCAGCAGCGCGCTCATATTCACGCGATGAACTACTACCGCGAAATCATGGAACTCGTCGGGAGCGTCGTGGACGCCGCCGGGGTGTTCGTCATCGTCATCGGTGCGATCGTCGCCACGGGCCGATTCCTGACTCGCCCCCGGGCGGACTTCGGAAGCTCATACCGCGCCTATCGCCAGGGCCTCGGCCGCGCGATCCTGCTCGGCCTGGAGATCCTGATCGCCGGCGATATCATCCGCACGGTGGTGGTTGCCCCGACACTCGAGAACGTGCTGATCCTTGGCCTTATCGTCATCATCCGCACGTTCCTGAGCATGGCGCTGCAACTCGAGGTGGATGGACGGTGGCCGTGGCAGCGCGCCGAAGAGCCAGGCAGGCCTCCAGCTTGATCGCCCTTCAGGAGGGCCAGGCTGGCAATGGTCACTCGAGGATTCCATGCCGGCCACCGGAGGTCCCTTTGCGCGCGATGCGCGTGCAGGCCGCACGAATGTCATCGCCCCAGGAAAAGTTACCGACTCCGTGCCGCTCACTCGTGCACCGCGTAAGCTAGCGCTGCCGCCGGGATCACCCGCGCCCACCCAGGATTGAGCATGGCCGACGTTTTCGTCTCCTACGCCCGCACAGACAAGGCCCGAGTCGCTCCAGTGGTGGCTGCGATAGAAGCCGCGGGCCTCACGGTCTGGTGGGACCCGGAAATCACGCCTGGCCAGGAGTTTGACAGCCAGATCGAGGCCGAGATGCAGGCAGCAGCCGCCGTAATGGTTGTCTGGACGCCGGCGTCGGTCGCCTCGCGCTGGGTGCGCGGCGAGGCACGCGAGGCGGCTGATCGCGGCATCCTGGTCCCCGTGCGCTTTGAAGGCGCCCGGCTGCCGATGGACGTGCGCGCGATACACACGACCGATCTCGACACCTGGGCCGAGGATCGCGCCAGCGTGCCGTTCCAGGAACTGTTGCGCGCTCTCAGCGCAATGCTGGGGCGCCAGCGCGCGAGCCAGCCATCGCAAGACGCTGGTAACAGCTCCGTTGCCGTTCGGGCACCAGCCGCTATCGCGGCCGCTGCGTCACGCGTCAGCATCTCGCGTCCTGCCCTTCTCCAACATGAGCGGTGACCAGGAGCAGGAGTATTTCAGCGACGGTATCAGCGAGGACATCATCACGGATTTGAGCAAGGTGTCAGCACTCGCCGTCGTGTCGCGCAACACGGCGTTCACGTTCAAGGGCAAGAATGTCGATGTGTCCCAGGTCGCGCGACAACTCAAGGTGCAGTACGTGCTTGAAGGCAGCGTGCGCAAGGCCGGCGGCCGGGTCCGCATCACGGCGCAGCTCATCGAGGGTTCCAGCGACAATCACCTCTGGGCCGAACGCTATGACCGCGACCTGAACGATATCTTCGCTCTGCAGGACGAGATTTCCGAGGCCATAGTCAAGGCACTCCGGCTGCAGCTGCTACCCGAGGAAAAGCAGGCCATCGAGCACCGTGGGACGACTAACCTCGACGCCTATAATCTTTTCCTCATGGCCAGGCAGCACTATGCCACCGGACTCATGAGCGACACGCGACGCAGCGACACCGTGATCCGACTGTGCCGCGGCGCCATCGAACTCGACCCCGATTACGCGCGCGCATGGGCTCTGATGGCCACGGCGCAACGGATGCGGCTCTACTCGACGGGCGACGGGGACAATGGATCAGTGGCCGTGACGCGAGCCCTCGCACTCGACGAAAACCTCGCCGAGGCGCACGCAGCTAAGGCCGGCATACTCGCGCTTAGTGGGGAGTACAGTGCAGCGCAGGATGAAATAGAGATTGCGCTGCGCCTCGACCCGGAATCCGCGGACGTGCACAGGGAGGCGGCGCGACTTCACTTCCACCAGCGCCGGCTCGTCGAAGCTGCTCAGCACTGGGAAAAGATTTCTGCGCTGGTAGAGACCGATTTCGGTTCGGGAGGCCTGCTCGTCACCTGCTACACGGCCCTCGGCGATTCGGCCAGCCTGCTTCGAGTGGCAGAGCGCACACTTGCCCGCGCCGAGAAAGCGATCGCCATGGACGCCGACAATGGTTCGGCCATGGCGACGATGGTGAGCTGCCTGCTCGTGCTTGGGGACGCCGAGCGCGCAAAGGAATGGGCCCGGCGCGCCATCCTGATCGATCCGGACAATGCGACCATGCGCTACAACCTCGCATGCGACATGGTCGTCAACCTGCGCGATCTCGATGCGGGGCTCGAATTCCTCGGCCCGGTCCTGAAAAAGACCGGCAGCGAACAGCTGGAATGGCTGAAAAGCGATCCGGACCTCGATCCCCTCCGCACCGACGCACGCTTCCAGGCCATGATCAGCGACGCTGAGCAGCGCCTCGCCGCGGCAAGCGCTTAAGTCGCATCTCAGCCCGGCGGCGATACCGGCATGTAGATCGGCCCGCTGCCGCCGTAGGCCTCGACGTAGAACTGCGAGCCGCACTGGTAGTACCGCACGCTGTCCACGTCCATGACCGTCGGCTCGCCGCAGGGTAATCCGCCTGTCGTCGTGGTCGTGGTCGTCGTCGTTGTGGTCGTGTCGTCGTCGTAGTCGCTGGAGGCCGCAACTACGGCGCCGCCGACGACCACGCCGGTCACGAACGCGGCACTATTGTCGTAATAGTCCCAACCACCACCGTAGTAGCCGCCGTAGGGCGGCGGGGGCGGCGGCGGCGGCGGGCGATAGCCGGGCGGAGGTGGCGGGGGTGTGGGCCGGGTGCCCTCCGGCGGACGCGTGCCTTCCGGCGGACGCGTGCCTTCAGGCGGGCGGTTGCCCTGCGGCGGCCGATCGGTCCCGGACGAGGGGCGATCGTTCGTAGCCGCGGCAGGGCGCGAATCCTGGCTGCGGCTGGGTGACTGGGCGTCGCGACTCGACGACGGGCCTGCACTCTCGTGCGAGAACCCACCACTGGCCGCCGGGCCCTGCCGCGAGTAACTGCCGCCACCACCGCGTCCACCACCACCGCGTGCGCCGCCACCACCGCCACCACGAGCGGCGAATGCGTCGTCGATCAGCAGCAACGGCAGCACCAGGATGACGGCGAGACAGGCGACGCCGAAGCCGCCGGGCAATTTCGATTTCATGGCCGGACCTCCCCGTTCGCAGCCGGCGACTGGCGTGCATCCGCGGCATCCTTTACCTGCACGGCAAAGGGAATCTGGCGGGCGCCCTGCGGTGGCGTGAACCGGAACGTGTCCGCTGCGAACTTCGGAGTCGAATTCCAACTGGTGAAATTCGCCCAGAACTGTGGCTCGCCCGGCGCATGCCGGTAGGTGATGACGACGCGCAGCGGCAGCGGATGGTCGCCCTCGGTGATCCAGAACTGGAAATCAACCGATTCGGTGCGCCCCGCGACGTGATCGGTCGGCACGCCGTAGATATCCGTCGTTTCGACAAGGTCGATGTCCTTGACCCGCTTCGGCAGCTCATCGGGCAGCCGTGACGAGAAAACCTGTGCCAGTGGCATGCGCAGCTTCAAGTCCCGGACCAGGTACACGAGCCCGTCATCGACCGAACCAGGCTGCGGCGCCTGGGCATACACGCCTGCGTCAGCTTTCAGCACGGTAATGGTATCGCCATCGAAGATCGCAAGGTCGCGCGTGCCGTCGCTCGCCACCTCTTCCACGCGCAGCCGGTTGGGGCGATCCACGGAAATGTGCCGCGTCTCGCCGAACTCGATCTTCTGTCCCGTCGCCTGCACGACGTCATAGCCCTGGCGAACGGTGACGGTGTATGCCGGCATGCCAGCCAGGTTTTTCGCCATGGCCATCAGGATGGCCGCCGCCTCACGCTGGGACTCGGTCAGGACCGGCGCTACCGCTGCCGCTGCTGGCGCCGGTGCCGGCGACTGGACGGTTGCGTCGGCGCTCCACGCGGAACCGGACAGGAGTACTGCCGAAGCGACAATGCCGCCCCGGAGCGCCGTGAGCCCCTGTCGCCTGAATTCAAGTTCCATGAAAAAAATACCTCTGGTTGCCGGCCGGTAGCATGCGGCCAGCTGCTTGGTGGGCATTGTCCAGTGGCGCCACGACAATTGCCATCCGGAGATGCTCAGGAGCTGGCGGACTGGCGTTTCCCATCCGCCCGCGCGTGGCCAGTACCCGGACCGTACACCGCTCCGACCTTGTCCCGGCGGCCCCGGCAGTGCAAGATCCCGCCGAGCCCCTTGATACTCCAGCAGCTTCGCCAGTCGAGGCTTCCATAGGTCATATGCCACACGACGTATTCCTGAGCTACTCAGCCTCCGACAAGGACACGGCATTTGCCGTGCTGTCCGGGCTCGAGAGGCAGGGAGTCCGGTGCTGGATTGCCCCGCGCGACATACCGGCGGGTTCGGAGTACGGGGAGCAGATCGTCGAGGCCGTGAAGGCCTGCCGCGTTTTCGTGGTGGTGTTCTCGGCGGGCGCGAATTCATCGCCGCACGTGCGGCGTGAGGTCGAGCGTGCCGTCTCGCTGGACCGCACCATCGTCCCGTTCCGGGTCGAGGACGTGCAGCCGACCGGCGCCATGGAGTACTGCCTGGGCGGCACCCACTGGCTCGACGCGCTGTCCCGCCCCATCGAGCCCCACATCGCGACCCTGGTCTCGACTTTGCGCCAGATGCTGGGAGCCACGGCGGGTTCACCGACCGGAGGCGACTCGACGACAGGGCCCGCCGAGCGGATCTCGATCGCGGTGCTGCCATTCAACAACATGAGCGGCGACACCGAGCAGGAATATTTCAGCGACGGCATCACCGAGGACATCATTACCGACCTCTCCAAGGTCTCCGGCCTTTTCGTCGTGGCGCGCAACACTGCATTCACCTACAAGGGCAAGGCCGTGAAGGTGCAGGACGTCAGCAAGGAACTCGACGTCCGGTTCGTGCTGGAAGGCAGCGTCCGCAAGGCGGGTTCCCGGGTGCGCGTCACCGGCCAGCTGATCAACGGCGAGACCGGCGGTCACGTATGGGCGGACCGCTACGATCGCGAGCTGACCGACATCTTCGCGATCCAGGACGAGATCACGCACGCGATCGTCGAGCAACTGAAGGTCAAGCTGCTGCCGCAGGAGCGACAATCGATCGCGCAGGCGCCCACGGACAACATCGAGGCATACACCTATTACCTGCGGGGACGGCAGTTCTTTCACCGGCACTCCAAGTCCTACTACCAGCTGGCGCGGCGCATGTTCGCCAAGGCCGTCGAGCTCGACCCGATGTACGCACGCGCCTACGCGGGAATCGCCGACTGCGACTCCTTCCTGTTCCTGCACTACCACGTCGACATCGCGATCGACACGATCCTGGCCACCAGTGCACAGGCACTCGCGCTGGACGCCGGGCTCGCCGAGGCACATGCGTCCCGCGGGCTCGCGCTGTCGCTGGCGGAGAAATACGAAGAGGCGATGACCGAATTCGAGCGCGCCATCGAGCTGGACCCGAACCTGTTCGAGGCGCATTACTTCATGGGCCGGGCCTGCTTCGCCCAGAACAAGATGGACCAGGCCGCGGCGCTGTTCGAGCGCGCGGCGGCCCTCCGGCCTGACGACTACCAGGCGCTGGGAATGCTGCGCATGATCTACCATACGCTAGGCCGCAACAGCGAAATCGAGGGCGTCGCGCGCATGGCCGTCGAGCGCGCCGAGCGAGAGCTTGCCCAGCACCCCGAGAATCCCCGCCCCGCCTACCTCGGCGCCGGCTGCCTGCTATCACTCGGCGAACGCGATCGCGCGCGGGAGTGGCTGGGCCGGGCGATGGCCATCGATCCGGACGACGTGCTGACCCAGTACAACGTGGCCTGCGTGCTCGCCCAGCTCGGCGACCACGACAAGGCCTTCGACCTGCTCGAGCGGCTGCTGCCGCACGCGAATCACGAGACCAAGTCGTGGATCAAGCACGATTCGGACTTCGAATCGTTGCGGGCGATGCCGCGCTACCAGAAGGTGCTGGAGTTGATTGGTTAGCCTGGTCAAGCGCCGGTTCGTCGATCCACCGCGCCAGGCGCAACGCCGCCACCCCGGCCCTGCAACGCTGCAACGCCATAGGCTAAAGACGAAAGACCAAGGGCTGGACGCTAGGTGCGTTCGAGCGCCAGCGCGATCCCCTGCCCGACGCCGATGCACATCGTGCACAGCGCGTAACGTCCTCCCGAGGCGTGCAAGCGGCTGACCGCCGTCGTGACCAGGCGGGCCCCCGATGCGCCGAGCGGATGCCCGAGCGCGATCGCGCCGCCCCAGGCATTGACGCGAGGTTCGTCGTCGGCAAGGCCCAGCTGCCGCAGGACCGCCAGGCTCTGCGCCGCGAAGGCCTCGTTGATCTCGATGACGTCCATGCTGCGCGAGGTCCAGGCCCAGTCGCGCCATGAGCTTCTTCGTTGCCGGCACCGGGCCGATGCCCATGATGCGCGGCGCCACACCCGCCACCGCCATGCCGAGCACGCGTGCGCGCGGGGCCAGTCCGAACCGTGCGGCAGTGGCCTCGTCCGCCAGCAGCAGCGCGCAGGCGCCGTCGTTGACGCCGCTGGCATTGCCCGCGGTGACGGTCCCATCCGGCCGGACGATGCCGCGCAGCTTCGCGAGGGCTTCCAGCGACGTCGGGCGCGGATGCTCGTCCCGCTCGACGACCAGCGCAGCGCCCTTGCGTTGCGGCACATGCACAGGGACGATTTCGCGCCCGAGGAAGCCTGCTGTGCTGCGCGTCGAGCGCCCGGTGCTGGCTCGCAAGCGCGAAACGGTCCTGCGCTTCCCGCTCGATGCCGAACTCAGCGGCCAGCGTCTCGGCCGTCTCCGGCATCGTGTCGACGCCGTAGCGCGACTCCATTTCCGGGTTGATGAAGCGCCAGCCGATGGTCGTGTCGTACAGTGCGTTCGAACGACTGAACGCGGCGTCGGGCTTCGGCATCACGAATGGCGCCCGGCTCATGCTCTCCACACCGCCGGCCAGCACCATGCCGGCCTCGCCGGCCGCGATGACGCGTGCCGCCGATCCCACTGCATCCATCCCCGACCCGCACAGGCGATTGATCGTCGCCCCGGGCACCTCGACCGGTAACCCGGCGAGCAGCGCCGCCATCCTCGCGACGTTGCGGTTGTCCTCGCCGGCCTGGTTCGCACAGCCGAGCACGACGTCACCGAGCTCGGACCAGTCGACCCGCGGATTGCGCGCCATCAGCGCCTTGATCGGCAGCGCCGCAAGGTCGTCGGTGCGCACACCGGCCAATGCGCCGCCATAGCGCCCAAAGGGCGTGCGGATCGCATCGCAGATGAAGGCTTGTGTCACCGGCAAGCCGCGGTCGTCATTGCTGGAACCAGTTCAAAGGTGTCACGGCGCCGGCGCCGGATAGATGGTCTTTCCTTCCTTGATGGTCTCCACGACCTTGATGTCCTTGATCGACATGGGATCCACCTTGAGGGGATTACTCTCCAGGACAACGAGGTCGGCAATCTTGCCCGGCTCGAGCGAACCGCGCCGGTCCTGCTCTTCGTACTGCCCGGCCGCCCAGATCGTCTGGGACTTGAGCGCCTCCATCGGTGTGATTCGCTGGCCAGGTCCGACCACTTCGCCTTCCCGGGATATCCGGTTGACGGCCGACCACATCATGAACATCTGGTCGAGCGGCGCCACGTAGAAATCGGAGTGGTTGGTCGGCTGCAGTCCTGCGTCGATCGCGTCGCGCATCGGGCTGATGTATGCCGCCTGCTCGGCGCCCCGGTTGGTCTCGTGGGCGGTCGCGAAATAGTAGGTGTGCAGCGTGTAGAAGGACGGCCGGATCCCGTACTTTACGTACTTCGGGATCTGGTCCTTGCGCATGAACTGAGTGTGGATCGTCGTCACGTTCCACGGCCGGCTGTAGTCGCCCGCTCGCGCGAACTCGTAGCCCTCAAGGAACATGTCAATGGCCGCGTCACCGTTGGTGTGCACGTTCAACGGCACGTTCATGTCGTAGACACGCTTCATCAGCGCGTTGAGTTCGGCCTGCGACATCGTCGGCTCGCCGCGCCAGTTCTTCTCGCCGCCCGGCCCACCGGTCAGGTACGGCGTGGTGAAGTACGCGGTCCGGCCCTGGGGCGACCCGTCGGCCGTGATCTTCACGCCGCCAATCTTCAGGTGCCTGTCGTACTTGCCCCAGCCGCTGACCGGGTTGGCCGCGACGATCGTGTCGAGGTCCGTCATGAACGGGTAGGCAACCACGTCGATGATGTTGGCACCAGCCGCTGTAGACCGCTGCAAAATCTCGAGTTCACTCGCGTGCGTCGCACCTTCCTGCGCCAGCGTGATGCCGGCCTCCGCGTACAGCATCTGGCCAGCCCTGGTCGCTGCCGCCTCCTGCTCACGCGTGGGCTTCGGCAGGTTCGCGAAGACCGGCAGGTAGGCGGTCTCCATGATCAACCCGTAGGGCTCTTCGGTACCGGGCTTGCGAACGATCACGCCACCTGGCGGAGTCCTGGTCTGCGCTGAAATACCGAACTGCTTGAGCGCCGCGGAGTTCAACACTGCGCCGTGCATGGAGACATGCCCGACGATCACGGGGTTATCCGGGAAGGCGGCGTCGAGGTCATCGCGGTTGAGCAGGCGACCGCCCGGCATCACGTTGTCGTCGTACCCGTAGGCTTGTATCAGTGTGCCCTTGGGGACCTTGCGCTCGATGCGAAACTGTTCGATGGCCGCGAGGATGCTGGGCACGTCCTTGCCCGGCCCTGCCGGCGGCGCATACACCTTCGCCTGGTTGGCAACCGACAGCGCGCTGATGTAGTGACTGTGCGCGTCGATGAAGGCTGGCAACAGGGCCTTGCCGCCGAGATCGACGATCTTCGTGGAAGCCCCCTTGTGCGCCGCCTCGAGTTCCGCGCGGCTGCCAACCGCAAGGATGACGCCGTCCTTGGTTGCCAGTGCCTCGACAGCCGGCTGGGCGTCGTTGACGGTAACGATGTCGCCGCCGACGTAGATCGTGTCCGCGGCCTGTCCGGGCGCAAGCGCAGTGGCAGGCGATTCGGCCTTCCGGCCGCAACCGGCTATCGTCGCGATCGAGACCGCACAGATTGCGGTCGTCAGCGCCTTCATTTTGCTTTTCATCTGGCTCCGTAAGTCTGGCTTTCCGGCCCTGATTTGAGGTCGGGGGATTCTGCCAGTTGCCCCGACGAAAGTCGCCAGGTTCCGGGCAGGTGACACTCGCCGGGAATTGCGACGCAAAATCCTGTCGAACAATCTTTTCGCCTTGGCGCAACAGGCAGCAACGCACGCAAGCTTTCCGTGCAGCTGGTTATCGAGGGGGTGACGCTGATTCCCGCTGGCTGCATCGACCTGATGTTGTCGCCCGAGGTGCGGGCGCACGCGCTGTACGCGACCTGGTTCAGGTGGGAATTCATCGTCCACACCATGGGCGATTGCGCGATGCTGGCCCTGTACCCGCCATTCCTCGCGACCGCCCTGTCCACGCCGTTGACGCGCTCATTGTCGGATCCACGCGTTCGCTGGGGCCTGGCGACGGTCGCGGCCGCGCTGGTCGTGTTCTTCATGGCCCCGCTGCAACGCTTTGCCGAGCGCATCGCCAGCGCGGCGATGCCGAACACCCATGACACACCGCAGTATGCTGCGTTCCGAAAGCTCCAGGTCTACCAGGCCGCCGCCCTTGCGGGCGGCACCTCTACCTCGACGCCCGGCCGGCCCTACTTGACCAGTTCGATCTCGCCCGGCCGCCAGGTCTTGTCGAACCAGGGCTCGAGTGGTCCGTACAGCCGCAGGATCATGAACCAGCCCTTCCCGGGGATCGTCTGCACCCAGTTGTTTTCCTTGCCCGCGGGAGCCTTGGGCCCGAAGTAGACATCGACCGAGCCGTCCTCGTTGACGAGCAGTTTCTTGTTCTGGCTGCTCAGGCTGGGGAACCGCTGATCGGTCTGCACCATCGAGCGCGTCTGGTTGTCGTAGACGATGACCGACCAGAAATCCTTGACCGGGATGTTCGGCGGGAGGTGCAACCGGTAGTTCTTGCCACCCTCGAACGGGTTGCCGTCCGCGTCCTGTGCCGTCCAGGGATATTGCGATCCCTTGCCGACCATTTTCTCGGCCATCGCGGGCGTCACACCGGTCGCGAAATAGTAGAAGAAAGCTGCGCCGTCCAGGTTGGCAACGTCGGGCGACACCTCGAACTCATAGCCGCCGAAGAACGGCAGGCGCCACTGGCTGTCCGAATAGAAGAACGCGTCCTTGTCGCGAATCCGGAAGGCGATCGCGCGCGCGGTCACGGCGCCGATGTTTGCGGCGTCGGTCAGGATCTTCTTCATCCGGGCGTCGGGATCGAAGGGCTTGCCCTTCTGGATGCCGATCGAGGCAAACAGGCCCAGCGTCGTCGGATCGCTTCCGGCGCTGGGTTCTTCCTGGATGGCCTGGTTCAGCATGCCCCAGAAGGAATAGTCGCCGGGCGCGACATAGGTCTCGGGAATGCCGGAGGCGTTGACGAATTTCATCGCCGGCGGGTTGGCCACATCCGATAGCTGGTAGATCTTCAGGTGCTTCTTGACGCTCTCGACGCCGGGCCTGGGCGAGCCGTCGACGAGAAAGGAACGGAACGGCATCCAGCTGCCATAGGTGCTCGGCCTGACGACGAAATAGCCCTCGGGCACGTCACCTTTGTAGTCCGGGGGCAGGATCAGGTACTTGCCGCCCTTCCCCTGGTCCGGCCCCGTGATGCCAACGTCCGCGACCCAGCGATACCAGAAGTCATCGATGAGACCCAGGACCATGGAGGGAACTTCCACGACCAGCGGCCCCTTGTTGGTGTCCAGCCAGATGAAGCTGTAGACCGTGTTGTCGTTTGCCGTGAGCTCTATGGTTCTCGAGTCAACGAGTTCCTCCCAGATCACGTCGGTCTGGTTGACCGGACCGTACTTGCGGAGCGTGTCCCTCATTCCGACCTGATTCACGATCGGAATGGCCAGCAGGTACGCCTGCAGCGCACGTGACGCATCGAGGTTGTCGTAGACCTTCTGCGTCGTTGCATCGTCCGGGTAGCCGTAGTTCAGCTCCAGCGTACCGATCGAGGTCTCTACCTTGTCCGGAACCGCGACGCCCGGGGGCATCGGCGTCGAGTACTTGAATGCGGGCGACGGAAGCGCCCCGCTGTCGGATTGCGCGGCGGCGACGCCCAGCCCGAAGCACACGAGCAGGGCCGCCACGAAAATGCGGATGTGACGCGATACGATCATGTCGCTCTCCTGAGCGGACCAACTGGTTGGGGAACAGGCTCCAGAATACCAGCGCGGAAGGCGCCTGACCTTGCAAATGCGGCCCTCAATAGCCAGCATGGCCGGGGAGCCTGCCGACGATGCACCGCCCGCCTTCACAGCTGTTATCTCCCGGCGCCAGCATGACCGGGGATGTCCGGATCGGTCCGGTTATGGCCATTCCCGCCCTGTTGACGGAGTTTGGCGTCACGCCGCGCCGCGCGTTCGCGCTGGCCGAAGTGAAGTTGCGGTTGTTCAGGAACCCCGACAGCCGTATTCCGTTCCAGGCGCTCGCCCGCCTGCTGTCCGCGTGCGCAACCCTCACCGAATGCGACCACTTCGGACTGCTGGTCGGCGAGCGCTTTCGACTCGAGTCCCTGGGTGTCGTCGGAGAACTGATGCGGAACTCGGCGACCGTCGGTGAAGCATTGCGGGCGTTGCTGTTGTACCTTCACCTGTACGACCGCGGGGCGGTCCCGGTTTTGGTGGAGATTGAGCCGTCAAACCTGCTTCTTGGTTACGCCGCGTATGGACAAGCGGCTCCATTGACGGCGCAGGTCTACGACGCGGCGGTTGCGATTGGATTCCGCGCGCTGCAGGAACTCTGCGGCCCGGCGTGGAAGCCCCTGCGCACCCAGTTTTCGCACCTCCGCCCGAGAAGCACCACGGCCTACCGCAGGCTTTTCCGCTCGAAGCTCGGCTTCGATGCCGAAGCATGTGGCGTGGTCTTCGCTGCGACGTGTCTCGAGCAACCGATCGCCGGCAGCGATCCTGCGCTCCGCGGACTGCTCACCAGAGTCATCGAGGATGCAGAAGAGAACTCTGGAATGTCGTTCGCGGAGCAGGTCGAATGTGCGCTACCGCAGTTGTCGCTCAACGGCACAACCTCGGCAAGGGACGTTGCACGCCTGTTCGGCATCCACGATCGAACCCTCAGGAAGCGGCTCCGGTCCGAGGGAACGAACCTGCAGACGCTCGTCGATCGGACGCGCTTCGGCATTGCGCGGCAACTGATCGGCGAAACCGGGCTGTCCATTTCGGAGATTGCGCGCGCACTGCGCTATTCCGACCCGAACGTGTTTTCGCGCGCGTTCAGGAACTGGGCAGGAATGAGCCCGAGGGAATGGCGTCGTCGCCAGGTGGGCCCGGATCGCGTAAGCAGATAGCGCAAGCCAACGACATCGCGATGGACCGAACACACCAGGCCCAAGCGAGATGATCGGGTACCGATCAAGAAACCGGCGCGCCAATAGAGACGACTGTGCGCACTGGACCGCCGCGGTCACGTTTCGCTGTCTACCCGAAACGGCAACTTTGGCCGAGGCTCACCGCGCGAACCTGCCGCATCGCAGCATCAACAGCCTTTCAACATCCGGTTTAGGCATGACCCCGAATTGCGCGAGCCCCGATGTTGCCCAGCATGGTCGTAACGTCCGACAAGACCGGGCAAGAGATATGGACGGGACTGCCATGAAGGCGAAGATTCTGACGTTCGTTGCCGTTGTTTTGCTGGTCGGTGGAACCGATGCCAGTGCGACGGGAATCATCAACATCACCGCTGATGGTTTTGCGCCAGGCACCGACATAACCAATGCGTTCGATCACGCGACCGTTACCAACTACTTGGGCGAGCCGACCTTTGCGGCGGAATCTTGGTTGTGTTCGCCAACAGTATCCGAACTGTGTTCGGACCGGCTCGGGCTAGCGATTGGTCGGCATCCGAACAGGGGCGCTTTCGATTGGGCCGGTGTTATTGCAGGAGATGCTCTGGTAGCTGCCGGCCACCTGATACCGCTGGATGAGATTGCCAACTGGGCTGGCTCAGCCTACTGGCGGACTACCTTCCGCGTGGACTTTGACGTGGCCATCGGACATGTTCGCGTCTGGCCGTACGATTCCGAAGGCCTTCATCAATTGCTGGCATTCGACAAGGACGGCAACCTGATTGACGGTGTCGGGGAGTCCTTCATCGAATTGTTGACGTGCGACTGGCACAGCCCGAATTGCCCCGAGCCCGGCCAAATGATCTATTACGCGCTGGATTACACCGCGCCGCATGGTTCGAGCATTTGGACCATCACCGTCAACGGACAGGATTCATTCGGTATCGACAAAGCCATGGCTACGGTCCCCGAACCCGGCACGCTCGCGCTGTTCGGCTTCGGCCTTGCGGGTCTCGGCTTTTTCAAGCGACGTAAAGCGTAAGCAGGGGCAACGCAGCAGAAAGCCCCGTCTCGTGACGTGCCTTTTTTTCCAAGGAGCGACGAGCAATAGGCCGCTCCAGGGGAATTGAGGTTCCATCGACCAGGGGGAAGTACCCTTCTGTCTCTGACAATCGAAGGTCGATCCAGACCGCGATCGAAGTCGCCCCTTCCGGCGAGGAAGAGAGCTTCGGCACTACGCGGATGTTGATGCCCTCAGCCTTGCCCTGTGAGACAAACTCCTGCAGATCCCGAAACGCGCCCACGGACGAGTTCGACAAGCGCAATTCATACTCCATGCCAGGCTTGGGGCCGGAAAAGAAACCTCCGGGCAGTGCGACAACTTGCGAATTCACTTGATCGAGTTCAAATCGAGCTTTGTGAATGGCTGCCTTTGACGTGACCTCGATGCCCAACCAGCTGTTTGCGGCATCCAGACCAAAACCGCGTGGAATCCGAATCTTGACTCCGACTTCGTCGGCGCTCAGCCCGGAGAATTCACGCTCGCTGAAAGAACTCATCCGCACCATGGTGGACAGTGGCACCGATGCACACCCCTGGAGAGAGAGGACGAGGACTGCCAGCAGGATCCGAGCTTTCACGAAATGGCGCCCACGAGACTCAACCGAACCTCCTTATGCCGACCAACCTTGAATTGAACGACATGCATGTCGGTTCAATCTCCCGAAGTTGGTGTAATCCTCTATCTGGGCATGCTCGCGCAATGGGCGCTGCCGGACAAGCGACCGAGGGCGCGTGATAGATCTGCCCTGGCGCCGAAGGACCGCTGCTCGCCGGTTCCGGGCGCTCCTTTTGGGACGTCCTTGGCCCTGTGATGTCCCTATTGCAGCGGCGGCTTCCGACCCAGAGCAAAAACCGGCACGTACAAGAAGCAGGCGTTGAACACGATCAATCAGCGGGACCGCGATTGCGGCCCCGCTGCGTGGACCTGTTGGCCGACCCGGCTCATTGCACCAGTTCGATTTCGCTTGGCCGCCAGGTCTTGTTGATCCAAGGCTCCAGCGGGCCGTACATGCGCAGGATGGTGAACCAGCTCTTGCCTGGTACTGTCTGCAGCCAATTGCCTTCCTGGCCTGCCGGCGCCTGCGGCGCGAAATAGACATCGTACGAACCGTCGGTGTTCTTCTTCATGCCTTCGGTCTGGCTGCCAACGGTCGGGAATCTCTGACTGGTTTGCAGTTGCGAGCGTGTCTGTGTGTCATACAAGGTAACGGCCCAGAAGTCGTTCACCGGCACATTCGGCGGCAGATGCAGCTTGTAGGTCTTAGCGCCGTCGAAGGCCTGCTGGTTGGCATCGAGCACAGCCAAGGCGTAATCGGAACCTTCGCCGGCGCGGGTGGCGGCCATGGCCGGGGTCACGCCTCCTGCGTTGAAATAGTAGAGCACCCGCGCGTCGAGCCCCATCGCCCCATCGGCTTCGAAACTGGTGTTCTTGTTGGCGAAGGCCGTCGACCAGACGCTCCTGGGGTCGTCAGGATAGATTTTCACGCCGGCAATGCGCGGGTGATAGGTGATGGCCCGTGACGTGGCGTTGCCGAGCGTGGCGGCCTCCGTCAGCAACTTCTTCATCCGCGCATCGGGCTTGAACGGCTGGCCCTTGACGATGCCGATCGCGGCGATCGCGCCACGTACCTCGGGGCTGATGGCGTCGATCGGTTCGTCCTGGACGACGGCATTGAGGCGGTCGAAATAGCTGAAGTCGCTGGGGAAGACCGTGTTGAAAGCCTTGCCGGACATGTCGACGAACTCGGTCGGCGCCGGCTTTGCGGCGTCCTTCAAAGGATAGACTCTCAGCTTCGAGGTGATGTTCTCTACTGCAGGCTTCAGCCCGTCCTTGATCGAACCACGCAGGAACAGGAAGTTCTTGTTCGTCGACGGCTTCAGCAGGAAATACCCATCGGGGATCGCTCCGGTGTAACCCGGCGGCAGCACCAGGTACTTGCCACCCCGGCCCTTGTCCGGCCCGGTGACGCCCATGTTGCCGACGAAGCGCTGCCAGCCATCGTCGAGAAAGCCGAGCATGCCGGGCGGGATCTCGATGACGGTCGGGCCATCGTTGGCGAGATCGGTGCAGGAATAGGCGTACAGGGTCGAGGTGTTGGCGGTGACCACCAGGGTCTGCGAATCCAGCAACTGTGCGAACAGGGCGATCCTGTTCGCGCCCTTGGCCCCGGCGTCGGCCAGGCCGGTGCACACGCTGTGTATCGACACCGCGCCGACATTGTCGAGAAACGCCACCGTGCCACGCATGCGGTCGAGGTTGTCATAGACTTTCTCGACGGTAGCCTTGGCGGGCACGCCGTCGAAGAAATCGAGCTGGCCAATCGGGGTCTCGACCTTGTTCGGTATCGAGATCGACTCCATGGTTTCCGGCGACACCTGTGCAGACGCAGGTCCGCCTACGGCGATGGTCAGCGCGCCGAGGACGGCAATGGCCAGGTGAGGCTGCGTGAGTGAAAGATTCATTGGGATAGTCTCCTTGGAGGCCTGTCGGCGTCAGTCCAAACCAGTAGGTGGGCCTGCAGGCCGGCTCATGGGAGCCGGCCCCGCGGTCCGGAATCGAAGCCCGGTCACTTCACGAGTTCGATCTCGCCGGGCCGCCAGGTCTTGTTGATCCATGGCTCCAGCGGGCCGTACATGCGCAGGATGGCAAACCAGCTCTTGCCCGGAATGGTCTGCAACCAGTTGCCCTCTTTTCCTGACGGCGCTTTGGGTGCGAAATAAACGTCGTACGAACCGTCGGCGTTCTTCTGGAATCCCTCGCTTTGACTCCCGACCGAGGGAAACGGCTGGCTGGTCTGCAGCATCGAGCGGGTCTGCGTGTCGTAGATCGTGACCGCCCAGAAGTTGTTCACAGGAACATCGGGCGGCAGGTGCAGTCTGTAGGTCTTCGAGCCATCGAAAGCCTTTTTCTCGGAATCCCTGAAGGCGATGGCGTAGTCGGAGCCGGCGCCCGGATGCGTGACGGCCATGGCGGGTGTCACACCCGTGTAACCGAAATAGAAGCTGGTGCGGGCGTCCAGGTTGCGTGCGCCATCGGTTTCGAAAAACACATTCTTGTTGGCGAAACCCATGACCCAGGAGCTGTCGCTGTCGGGATAGATGAAATAGCCCTTCTCGCGCGGGCTGTACAACGTCGCCCTGGCCGTGGCATCGCCGATTGCCGCCGCTTCCGTGAGCAGACGCTTCATCCTCGCGTCGGGATTGAAGGGCTTGCCCTTGACGATGCCGATCGCCGCCAGGCCCCCCCTGGATTCAGTGCCCAATGCGTCGATGGGTTCGCGCTGGATGATCTTGTCGAGTGCCTCGAAGTAACTGAAGTCGCTGGGGGCGACAGTGTTGTAGCTCTTGCCGGTGATGTTCACGAATTCAGTGGCGGGCGGGTTGCCTGCCGACTTGAGCGGGTACACCTTCAGGTGGTCCTTGATGTTCTTCAGCGCCGGCGCCAGCCCGTCGGCAATGGAGCCGCGCATGAAGAACCAGTTGATGTAGGTGGGCGCCTTGAACACGAAGTAACCCTCAGGCACCTCGCCGGTATAACCCGGCGGCAGAACGAGATACTTGCCGCCCTTGCCCCTGTCCGGGCCCGCCACTCCGAAATCACCGACATACCGCATCCATGCATCGTCCAGCATGCCGAGCATGCCGGGTGGTACTTCCACCACGGTCGGTCCGTACGCGTCCAGGTCGAGATGACCAATGGAGTACATGGTGGATGTGTTGCCGGTCAGGTACAGCGAGTGGGAGTCGAGCAGCTTTTCAGCCACGGCAATCTGATTGGGCTGGCTCAGACCGATTGCCGCATTGCCGGCAATGACGCTGTAGACGGATAGTGCGCCGACGTTGTCCAGGAACACGCTGACGGCCCGCATGCGGTCGAGGTTGTCATAAAGCGTGTCCACGGTGACGTCGGTCGGCACGCCGTCGAAGAACTCCAGCTTGCCGATGGGCGTCTGGACTTTGTCGGGTGTCGAGATCGATTTCAGGGTTTCCGGCGACACCTGCGCCTCGGCCACCTGCATTCCGGGCCAGGACGACACGACGACGGCCGCCAGGGCCGCCAATGAACCGAGGGGCTGTTTCATTCGAATTCCTTCTATTTGCGAGTCGCGAGGGCGAGCCCATCGCAAACTGGCCCGGCGTTTCCGAGCGCCTTGAGCCAAGCGATACATTAAGTGCGCCGTACCAGCATGCGTCAACCGGTCCTCCGCGAGTCTAGGGTGGCCGGCGCGGCCAAACTTTGCTATTTGTGACAATGAGCCGGCTCGCGGGCGTTCGCCTGTGCCGCAAGGCCGCGCCCATCGGTTCGTTTCGAGTATCCAGTGACCACCGCACTTTCCAGAGCAACCAGCCGTGCCGATGCGTCCCGTGTGGTGCCTGGCGGGTACGACCGCGTAGCATCGATCCTGGCATTGCAGCCCTTGTTGCGCGATTTCGGCGTCGATCTGGACCAGTTGCTGGCGGAGTCTGGCTTGCCCGCCGACCTGTTCGATCACCCCGACAACCTGATCCCGTTCAGGCAGGGCAGCCGCTTGCTCGGAATGTGCGTCGATCTCACGGGTTGTCCTCATCTGGGTCTGCTGATCGGCCGGCACACCCCACTGGAGGCCCTGGGTGCCGTCGCGGAGCTGACCAAGGCAGCACCGGATGTGCGCAGCGCACTGAACCTGCTCACTCGCTATCTGACGCTCAGCGACGGCGGTGGCCTGCTGAGACTGAGTGAGGACGTGCGATTCGCACGCTATGGCTACGCACTGTATGAGCCTGCCGTCGAACGCGCGGACGTGGTCTACGACATCGTCCTGGCGTCGATCTGGAACGTCTTGCGCACCTTGTGTGGCGATCACTGGCTGCCGCATGAGATCCAGTTCATGCGCCGCCGGCCGCCCGACACCCGCCCCTACCGCCGTTTCCTGCGCGCGCCCCTGCGCTTCGACCGCGAACAGGCTGCGGTAGTCTTCGACAAGGCCTGGCTCGACGTACCGCTGCCCGGCGCCGACGCGCAACGCTTGATGTCGCTGGAAACACAGGCCCGCGCCATCGAAGCCGAGGCCACTGGCGATTTGCCGGCGCAGGTGCGGCGCGTGCTTCGTCGACAGCTGCTGAGTGGTGGCACGTCGATGCACCAGGTAGCGGCCGAGCTGGCAATGCACCGGCGCACGCTGGACCGTAGGCTGCAGCCGTATGGTGTCAGCTTCCAGGCGTTGGGCGACGAGGTCCGCTATGAAGTGGCACGTCAACTGCTGAGCGATACCGAGATGCCGATCGTTGCGATAGCGCAGAGCCTGCATTTCGCGGATGCCAGCGTCTTCTCGCGCGCGTTCCGTCGCTGGTCCGGTATGGCGCCGTCGCGCTGGCGCGCCCAGTTCGCTGGTCGCAGCGGTGGCTCGGGCAGGTCGGGGCATGGCCACGGCGGGTAGCCTGGTTGCCGCCGATTATCTGGGCGGTTGTCCCTGCCGATCAAAAACCAGCGGGTTGTGGCGCGCCCGGAGAGATTCGAACTCCCGACCTTCTGGTTCGTAGCCAGACACTCTATCCAACTGAGCTACGGGCGCGTTGTACTCGACCTTAAAATCTACTGGCGGAGAGAGAGGGATTCGAACCCTCGAAGGGCTTTTGACCCTTACGCCCTTAGCAGGGGCGCGCCTTCGACCACTCGGCCATCTCTCCGATCTGCAGAGAGCCGCGGAGGATAGCGGCCCTTCACGCCACAGTAAAGCCGGGCGACAACAGGTGCCGCTCAACTCATTGATCTATGTGGGGATCCCGGTCAACCGGGACCTGGTTTCACGGCAGGGAATCCTGCCCGTCGTCGGACGTCGAAGGCCGGTTGGAACCGCCGCCCTCGTCCTCGCGCTTGATGCGCTCGAAGATCTCCTCGCGGTGCACGGCAACGTCGCGCGGCGCATTCACGCCGACTCGAACCTGGTTGCCCTTGACCCCGAGAATCGTGACAGTCACGTCGTTTCCGATCATGACCGCCTCACCCACGCGTCGAGTGAGAATCAACATCGCTGCTCCTGGCCCTTAGCCTGTTCCCTGGATGACGATTCAGAGAACCGCAAAGATAACGCGTGGAGCGGAAAAAATCCGCGCAAATTGCTGCGCAGCAATTAGTGGTCCGATTGGACCTCGGCGCAGCAATTCAGCCGAGCCGCCCGTCGAGCCAGGCCGGGACACCCGCCAGTGCCGCGTCGAGATTCTCCGGCTGTGTGCCGCCGGCCTGCGCAAGATCCGCGCGTCCGCCGCCTTTTCCACCCACCTGCTGGGCAACGAAGTTCACCAGTTCGCCGGCCTTGACCCGCGCGACCAGGTCCGGCGTGACACCGGCGATCAGCAGCACCTTGCCCGCCGCGTCCACCGAACCAAGCACGACGACTGCGCTACCGAGTTTGCTTTTGAGTTGGTCCACGGTATTGCGGAGCGCCGCGGCATCGGCGCCGTCGACCCTGGTCGCGACCAGCTTCGCACCGCCGATCGTCGCGGCATCCGCCGCGAGGTCGCGGCCCTGCCCGCTCGCGAGCTTGTCCTTGAGCGTCCCGATCTCCTTGTCGAGCCGCCTGCTGCGCTCGATGATCAGCCGAACTTTTTCCTCGACGTCGTCGCGCGTCGCCTTCAGGGCACCTGCGATGTCCCTGAGGATATGGTCCGTCTGGACCACGTACTGCAGCGCACCCTCTCCAGTAACCGCCTCGATGCGGCGCACGCCGGCCGCGATTCCGCCCTCGCTGACGATGCGGAACAGGCCAATGTCGCCTGCGCGGCTCGCATGCGTACCGCCGCAAAGCTCGGTCGAGAAATCGCCCACACGCAGCACGCGCACCTCGTCGTCGTACTTCTCGCCGAACAGCGCGATCGCACCGGCCGCGACGGCGGCGTCGTACTGCATCAGTCGCGTCTCGGCTGGTGCATTCGCACGAACTTCCGAATTGACCAGCCGCTCGATCTCGCGGAGCTCGTCGGGCGTCACGGCCGAGTAGTGCGCGAAGTCGAAGCGCAAGCGCTCCGGCGACACCAGCGATCCCTTCTGCGCGACGTGGGGCCCAAGCACCTTGCGCAGCGCAGCGTGCAACAGGTGCGTTGCCGTGTGGTTGAGCCGGGTGGCCTGGCGCAGCTCGTGATCGACCTGTGCCGTTACCTCGTATCCCACGCGCAGCTCGCCCGACTCGACCCGGCCCACGTGCACGTGCGCCTTGCCGAGTTTCTGCGTGTCCGTGACCACGAAGCGGGCGTCGCCCGCGACCAGCACGCCCCGGTCACCGACCTGTCCGCCGCTCTCGGCGTAGAACGGCGTGGAGTCGAGCACTACCTGCCCTTCGTCGCCGGCGCGCAATACCTGCACCGGCTCGGTGCCGCGGAACGCATTGACCACGCGACCTGCGCCCTGCTCGCTCTCGTAACCGGTGAACCTGGTCTGGCCCTCGACCGTCATGCCCGCGCGCATGTCCACGCCGAACTTGCTGGCGGCCCGCGCGCGGCTGCGCTGCTCGTCCATCGCCGCCTCGAAGCCGGCTTCGTCGATGGAGAGACCGCGCTCGCGCGCGATGTCGCTGGTGAGGTCCAGCGGGAATCCGAAGGTGTCGTACAGCCGGAAGACGGTTTCGCCCGGGATCTGCTTGCCGGAGAGCTTGCCGATCGCGTCGTCGAGCAGCGCCATGCCCTGCGCGAGGGTTTCCGCGAAACGCTCCTCCTCCTGCCTGAGTACGCGCTCGATGTGCGCGCGCTGCGTGTGCAGCTCTGGGTAGGCGGCGCCCATTTCCTCGTCCAGCACCGGCACCAGCGCGTGGAAGAATGGTTCGCGCTGCCCGAGCATGAAGCCGTGCCGTATCGCGCGCCGGATGATGCGGCGGAGCACGTAGCCGCGACCTTCGTTCGACGGCAGCACGCCGTCGGCGATCAGGAACGAGCACGCACGGATGTGGTCGGCGATCACGCGCAGCGAGCTCGACTTGGTGTCGGTCGCGCCGGTGAGCTTCGCCGCGGCGTCGATCAGGTGCCGGAAGAGGTCGATGTCGTAGTTGCTGTGCACGCCCTGCATCACGGCCGCGATGCGCTCGAGACCCATGCCGGTGTCCACCGAGGGCTTCGGCAACGGCGTCATCCTGCCGTCGGCCGAGCGGTCGTACTGCATGAACACCAGGTTCCAGATCTCGACGTAGCGGTCGCCGTCCTCATTGGGCGAGCCCGGCGGTCCGCCCTCGATGCCGGGGCCGTGGTCGTAGAAGATCTCGCTGCACGGGCCGCAGGGACCCGTATCGCCCATCGACCAGAAATTGGACTTCATGCCCATGCGCGTGAGGCGGCCCGGGTCGACGCCGATTTCCTTCAGCCAGATCTCGGCGGCGCCGTCGTCCTCTTCATACACGGTGACCCACAGCCGCTCCGGCGGGATGCCGAGCGTGCCGGTCACGAAGTCCCAGGCGTAGTGGATCGCTTCGCGCTTGAAGTAGTCGCCGAAGCTGAAGTTGCCGAGCATCTCGAAGAACGTGTGGTGCCGGGCCGTGTAGCCGACGTTCTCGAGGTCGTTGTGCTTGCCGCCGGCGCGCACGCAGCGCTGCGAGCTCGCCGCGCGCACGTAGCTGCGCTGGTCCTTGCCGAGGAACACGTCCTTGAACTGGACCATGCCGGCGTTGGTGAACAGCAGCGTCGGGTCGTTGCCCGGGACCAGCGAACTCGAGGGCACGACCGTGTGGCCGTGGCCCTTGAAGAAATCGAGGAACGCGGCACGCAACTCGGCGCTGCCCATCTGCTTTCGGGGTTCGCTCATCTTGCTCACGATTCGGTGTCTTCGCCCGGGCCCAGTGCGGCCCGGATCTGCTCGGCGGAAAACCCGCGATATTGCAGGAATCGGCTTTGTCTTGCACGCTCGGGCCAGTCGGCCGGGCTGGCCGCCCCGAAACGCCTGCGGCGCGTGTCGCGGGCGATTGCGGACCAGTCCTCGGCCGAGGCCTCGAGCGCCTCGTCGATGTCGGCGTCCGCCACGCCCCGCTCACGCAGTTCCATCCGGATGCGCACCGGCCCGTGGCCGCGCGCGGCCCGCTGCCGCACGAACTGCCCTGTGAATCGCTCCTCGGAGAGCAGGCGCTCGGCTACGAGCGCCTCCACCACGGCCGCGATCACCTCGACCGGATAGCCACGTCGCTCGAGTCGCGTCGTGAGTTCCACGCGGCCGAAATCCCGGCCCGCAAGCAGCGCGAGCGCCGCTACGCGGACCGTGCGTTCGTCGGCCTCGGCGGCGGCCGCGTCAGGCTTCCTCGGTCGCCTCACCCTTGGCGGCCTCGCCCTTCTTCGCGACGACCAGCAGCTTGGCCCGGAGTGCACCCTCGATCTCGCGCGCCGTGTCCTTGTGCTGCTGCAGGTAAGTGCGCACGTTTTCCTTGCCCTGGCCGATGCGCTCACCGTTGTAGCTGTACCAGGAGCCGGACTTCTCGACCAGGTTGTGCAGCACGCCCAGCTCGATGATCTCGCCTTCGCGCGAAATGCCCTGCCCGTACATGATCTCGAACTCCGCCTCGCGGAACGGCGGCGCCACCTTGTTCTTGACGACCTTGACGCGGGTCTGGTTGCCGATCACCTCGTCGGCCGACTTGATCGCGCCGATGCGGCGGATGTCGAGTCGCACCGAGGCGTAGAACTTGAGCGCGTTGCCGCCGCTGGTCGTCTCGGGGTTGCCGAACATCACGCCGATCTTCATGCGGATCTGGTTGATGAACACGACGATGCTGTTCGAGCGCTTGATGTTGCCGGTGAGCTTGCGCAGCGCCTGCGACATCAGGCGTGCCTGCAGGCCCATCTGCATCTCGCCCATCTCGCCCTCGATCTCGGCCTTCGGCGTGAGCGCCGCCACCGAGTCCACGACGATCATGTCGACCGCGCCGGAGCGCACCAGCATGTCGGTGATCTCGAGTGCCTGCTCGCCGTTGTCCGGCTGCGAGACGAGCAGCTCGTCGACGTTCACGCCGAGCTTCTCGGCGTAGGCCGGGTCGAGCGCGTGCTCGGCGTCCACGAACGCCGCGGTGCCGCCCGCACGCTGCACTTCGGCGATCGCCGTGAGCGCCAGCGTGGTCTTGCCCGAGGATTCCGGGCCGTAGATTTCCACCACGCGGCCCCGCGGCAATCCGCCGACGCCGAGCGCGATGTCGAGGCCGAGCGAGCCAGTCGAAACGGCCTCTACGTCGTAGGTCGCGCCCGCGTCCCCAAGGCGCATCACCGAGCCCTTGCCGAACTGCTTCTCGATCTGTCCCAGTGCGGCCACCAGGGCCTTCTTGCGGTTGTCTTCCATTGCCTGTGCTCGCTTTGGGCCGGGGCCCTGTCAGAAGTGGATCTCCGGGGAGGGGCGCATTATTTCACAGCGACCACGCCCCCGCCGGGCGATAAATTCATGCAAACCACCAGTTACTATGGGCAGTCTCGCCCCACGCAGGCTCATGGCGTGAGCCTCTCCGAACCTGGCAGCTCCGGTATCCATAGGCCATCACTACCTGGAGGCCACGACTGCCTATAGGCCAGGACTGTCCATCGGCCAGCATGCAAGCTCGACGTATCGGGCACCCTCGGGGCCGGTCACGGACTGTACCAGTGCGAACGCACGGGCCGGCCAGCGGAGCGGACGCTGCAGCGGTTGACTGGCCGCCGACGGCGGCGCGCGCACGACCCGGCGCGCAAGCGTCACGTGCGGCCTGAACGGCCGCGCCTCCAGCGCGAACCCGCGCAGCAGCAGCTCGGACCTGAGCGACTGCACCAGCGCGGCCAGCGACGCGGGCGTCGAGCTGGCGGCCAGGCACAGCACCTGCGGGCGCTTCCAGTGCTCGACCAGGTCGAATTCCAGCTCGAAGGCAGCGGCACCGGACGCGGCGGCCGCGCCCGATTCCAGCACGTCCTGCAGCCGGGATTCGGGCACGTCGCCCAGGAACTCGAGGGTCAGGTGCAACTGGTCCGGGCGCTGGGGCCGGCCGGCACCTGCCGGCAGCAATTCGCGCATGAGCACTGCAAGACGGGCTCGCACCCCATCGTCCGGCCAGAGCGCGAAAAACAAGCGCCTCGTGGAGCCCCGCCGCACCGACGACCCGCCGAGCGCGCCGCTCACGCGTCGAGCACACCGGCCAGGGCGCGCACCACGGCCTGGCGGCGCACGGCTTCCCGGTCGCCCGCGAAGACCTGCACTTCGGCCCGGATCTCGCGCTGGTCGCCCCGGTCGAAGGCCCAGGCGAACCAGACCGTCCCGACCGGCTTGCCCGGCATCCCGCCGTCCGGTCCCGCAATGCCGCTCACCGCGACCGCCACATCGCTGTCGAAGCGATCCAGCGCCCCGTCCGCCATCTCGCGGACCGTCGCCTCGCTGACGGCGCCGGCTGCGCCTCAGGGTGTCGGCGCCAACCCCAAGGATCCTGGTCTTGGCCTGGTTCGAGTAGGTGACGACCCCGCCCTCGAACCAGCCGCTGCTGCCCGGCAGGTCGGTGCAGGCCTTGGCCAGCCACCCACCCGTGCAGGACTCCGCGACGGCCAGCGTAAGGCCCGCGCCGAGCAGCTGCTGGGCGACCCGGGCAGCCAGCGCCCTGATTTCAGCGTCGTTTGGGGATGTCATTCGCAGGATTCTAGTCGCCTCTGGACAGCGCCGGGGCGGTGTCCTACCGTGTCCAGCCGCACCCCTCCAGTCAGGAAACCCATTATGAGACTCGCCCCGCTGGCCCTCGCCCTGTTCGTCACCTCGCTCCCGCTCGCATCGTCGGCCCAGGACGCCCTGCCGAACACCGTCCCCGCGGCGGACGAGCAGATCCTGCTCAACAGGGTGATGAACGACAAGCGGTCCGTCTATGCGAACAACCTGAACATGACCGAGGCCGAAAGCAAGGCCTTCTGGCCCGTCTACGACGAATACGAGGCCAAGGTGAAGAAGCTCGACGATCGATTCCTCGCGCTGGTCAACGAGTTCGCCGAGAAATACGATTCGCTGACGGACAAGGACGCCAAGGCGATGCTCGACGAGAAGATGACGATCGAAGCAAAGCGCATGGCGCTGAAGCAGGAATACACCAAGAAGATCGAGCGCGTGCTGCCGCCGGTGAAGGCGCTGCGCTACTCACAGCTCGAGACGCGCATCGAGCTGCTGGTGCGACGCAGCGTGTACGGGCTGATCCCGCTCGCGCGTTGAACCAATTCCTCGTGCCGGCCGTCGAACCCCGAGAGAATCCACTGGAGCCTCGAACCATGAAGAAGATCCTTATCACCCTGGCGGCCGTCGCGACACTCGGAGGTGCCCAGGGTGCGCTCGCCCAGACGACGCCCGGCGAAATCAGCATGTCAGACCAGGAACAGCTGCTGATCTCCCAGATCCAGGGCGACAAGCGAACCATCGTGTTGCAGACGCTCCAGCTGACCGACGCCGAGGTACAGGCCTTCACGCCGATCTTCGACAAGTACCAGGCCGAGATGAAGCAACTGGCGACGCGCTACACCGACGTGGTGAACAAGTTTGCGTCGAACTACGACTCGATGACGGATGACGCAGCGGAGGACATCCTCAAGGAAGCGTTCGAGGTTCGCGAGGATCGCGACGACCTGTTGAAGGACTACGCCAAGCGCATGGGCAAGAAGCTGCCCGCGACCAAGGTGCTGCGCTGGGTGCAGATCGAAAACAAGATGACCGCGCTGCTCGACTGGCAGATGGCGCAGATCATCCCGCTCTCGAGGTAAGAGGCGACACACGATGCAAAACTTCCCGAGCAAACGACTGGTTGCGCTTGCAGCCGTGGCACTGATGGCGGGGTGCACGTCCACGCCGTCGGTGCGTTCCGACTACGACAAGGGCGCTGACTTCGGCAGTTTCCACAGCTTCGGTTTCGTGGACCAGGGCGGCGAGGCCAAGTCGCTGGCGATCCAGACACTCGAGGCTGCGGCGACCCGCGAGATGGAGGCCCGGGGCTACAAGCTCGCAGCCGAGCCGGACCTGCTGGTGCACTTCACCGGCAAGCTCGAGGACCGGGCCGACGTGCAGTCCATCCCGGGTCCGATGTACGGACCGGCCTGGGGCTACGGCGGCTGGTACGGCGCGCCCTACGGCGGCTGGGCCTACTCGTCGCAGGTCACCACCCGGCACTACAAGGTCGGCACGCTGGTCATGGACATCGTCGATCGCGCCAAGCGGCAGGTCGTGTTCCAGGCCGGCATGGAAAAGACCGTGACCAACAAGATGCTGGATAACCAGGACAAGGTGTTGAACGCCGCCGTCGCGAGCATGTTCGCGACCTACCCGTTCGTCGCCGGGCAGTCGGCACCGGTCACGGTGCCGGACAAGAAGTAAAATCTCCGTTTCCCAAGCAGCGCCAGCCTCCACAAAGGAGGCTGGCGCTTTCTTTCGCGTAACATTGTCGGCGAGATGAACGCCCCGGATCTGTCCTCGCACACGCCGGTCATGCAGCAGTACCTGCGCATCAAGGCGCAGTACCCGGACGTGCTGGTGTTCTACCGGATGGGCGATTTCTACGAGCTATTCTTCGAGGACGCCCGCCGGGCCGCACGCGTGCTCGACATCACGCTGACCGCGCGCGGAACCTCCGGCGGCCAGCCGATCCCGATGGCAGGCGTGCCGGTGCAGTCGCTCGATACCTATCTATCTCGCGCCGTGCGCCGCGGCGAGTCGGTCGCCATCTGCGAGCAGATCGGCGATCCCGCGAAGTCCAAGGGCCCAGTCGAACGGCAAGTGGTGCGCGTCGTCACGCCCGGCACCGTGACCGACGATGCGTTGCTCGAGGAGCGGCGCGACACGCTGCTCGCGGCGCTCAGCACCACGGCCGAACGGTTTGGCCTCGCCTGGCTCGAACTCTCGAGCGGCCGCTTCCACGCGCTCGAGGCGACCGGCGCCGAGGCGCTGGCGGCAGAACTCGAGCGCCTGCGACCGGCGGAGCTGCTGGTGGCCGAGGACGCGACCCTGCGCGTGCCGCCGGGCACGCAGGCCTGCCTGCGCCAGCGACCACCCTGGCACTTCGAGGCAGCGAGTGCGGAGCGACAGCTCTGCGAGCAGTTCGGTACTCGTGACCTCGCAGGCTTCGGCCTCGGCGGACGACCGCTCGCGATCGGCGCGGCCGGATGCCTGCTGCAATATGTGCGCGACACGCAGAAGTCCGCCTTGCCGCACCTGCGCGGCATCCGCTGCGAGGAACGTGAAGAGGCGCTGCTGCTGGATGCCGCGACACGGCGCAATCTCGAACTCGACGCCAGTCTTTCGGGGCGGGTGGACAGTACGCTGGTCGAGGTGCTCGATCGCACCGCGACGTCGATGGGCGGTCGTGAGCTGCGCCGCTGGGTGCAGCGGCCCCTGCGACAACGATCGGCTCGCCAGGAACGCCTGCAGGCGGTCGAGGCATTCCTCGATACCGGCCTGCACGAGGCCGTCCACTCCCTGCTGAAGCAGGTTGGCGACATCGAGCGCATCCTGGCCCGCGTGGCGCTGCGCTCGGCGCGCCCGCGTGACCTGGCAGCACTGCGCGACGCGCTCGGCTGCCTGCCGGAACTGCAGCGGATGCTGATGGGCATCGATTCGCCGTTGCTGGCGCGGCTCGCAGCTGGAGCGGGCTTGCATCCGGATGCACACGGCCTGCTCTGCTCGGCGCTGATGCCCACGCCCGCTGCGCTGCTGCGCGAGGGCGGCGTGATCGCGCCTGGATACGACGCCGATCTCGACGAACTGCGCCGCATCGCGGAGCACAGCGACGAGGCACTGCTCGAGCTCGAGAACCGCGAGCGCGAGCGCACCGGGTTCGCGAACCTGCGCTTCGGCTACAACCGCGTGCAGGGTTACTACATCGAGGTGAGCCGCAGCCAGGCCGAGCAGGTGCCGGCCGACTGGGTGCGGCGCCAGACGGTCAAGAACGCCGAGCGCTACATCACCGACGAGCTCAAGACCTTCGAGGACCGCGTGCTCGGCGCGCGCGACCGTTCGCTGGCTCGCGAGCGCGAACTCTACGAGGGCCTGCTCGACCGGCTGACTGGGCACCTTGCAGCGCTGCAGGCGACGGCCGCGGCGCTCGCCTCGCTCGACGTGCTGGCGAACATGGCCGAACGATCGATCGCGCTCAGGCTCGCGAAACCGACACTCTGCGACGAGCCGCGCATCGACATCCGCGGCGGCCGGCACCTGGTCGTCGAACAGCACCTCGACGGACCGTTCGTGCCGAACGACCTCGACCTGCACGACGGGCGGCGGATGTTGATCGTCACCGGGCCCAACATGGGCGGCAAGTCCACCTACATGCGCCAGTCGGCGCTGATCGTGATCCTGGCCGGCATCGGCAGCTACGTGCCGGCGGATTCCGCCGTCATCGGCCCGGTGGATCGGATCTTCACGCGCATCGGTGCCGCGGACGACCTGGCCGGCGGGCGCTCGACGTTCATGGTGGAGATGACCGAGGCGGCGAACATCCTGAACAACGCGACCCGGGACAGCCTGGTGCTGATGGACGAGATCGGCCGCGGCACCAGCACCTACGACGGTTTGTCGCTTGCCTGGGCCTGCGCACGACACATCGGGCGCGAGGTCGGCGCGTACACGCTGTTCGCCACGCACTACTTCGAGCTCACCGCGCTCGCGGACGAACTGCCGGCCTGCGCCAACGTGCATCTCGACGCGACCGAGCACGCCGACACGCTGGTATTCCTGCATACGGTCAAGGAAGGCCCCGCGAACCAGAGCTACGGACTGCAGGTCGCGCGGCTCGCCGGCGTGCCGAAGCCCGTCGTCGCCGATGCGAGGCGCTACCTGCACGAGCTCGAGCGCCGCGACCACGCGGCGCGCCCGGCCACGCCGCAGCAGGAGCTCGACCTGCCGCCGCCGGTGGACCCGGCCGAGGCCGCCGCACTCGCCGAACTCGACGATCTCGACCCGGACGCGTTGAGCCCGCGCGATGCGCTCGCGCTGTTGTTCCGGCTGAAGGAAACGCTGCGCCGTCGCAGGCAGGGAGATCCGCCGCCATGAACCTTGCGCATCGTTTTCAGAGAATCATCTCGACCCTGCTGGTCGCCGTTCTGCCCGCCGGCTGCGGTGGAGGCTCGGGGGGCGGAGGCAATGGACCAGGCAACAACCCGCCGCCAGGGACACCGCCGGTGTATTCATCGCCGACGGCCGTGCGCGTTTCCCAGGCGACGCCATTCAGCAACGGCTGCCTGGCGCTGCAGGCTGGCACGAGGCTCTATACGGATGCGGAAGTCGAGCCGCACCTCGCAATCGACCCCTCCAACCCGAACCACCTGGTAGCAGCGTGGCAGCAGGATCGCCTGTCCGATGGCGGTGCGCGCGGCCTCGCGACCGCAGTGTCGGTGGATGGCGGATCGAGTTGGACCGGGTCGGGGCCGCGCCGTTTTCCCAGTGCACAGGCGGCTCTTTCGCGCGGGCTTCGGACCCCTGGCTGAGCTTGAACGGAAACACGGCCATCCAGGTGGGCATCGCCTTCACGGGCAACAGCAACACGGCCGGCGCCCGGAGCGCCGTGCTGGCCAGCCGTTCCGTCGACGGTGGGTTCACCTGGAGTGCGGCGGTGGCGCTCGCCGACGACGATGGATCGCTGTACTTCAACGACAAGGAGAGCGTCACGATCGACGCGACGGACCCGCGTTTCGTCTATGCGGTATGGGATCGCCTGGAAGGAACCGACCGCGGACCCGCCGTCATGGCGCGCTCCACGGACGGTGGCATCAGCTGGTCGCCGCCGACGATCGTCTACGACCCGGGACCTGGCGGTCGCCAGACCATCGGCAACGTGATCACCGTTGCCCCGGACGGAACCGTCTTCGACTTCTTCACCGAGCTGGGTCCCGCGCCCGGCAACCCGACCCAGACGGTTGGACGGCTCGCGGTTGTGCGCTCCACTGACAAGGGCGTCACGTGGTCGGCGCCGGCGCCCATTGCAGACCTGCTGTCGGTGGGCACGCGCGTGCGAACCGCGCCGATGGTCGCGGTACGTGCCGGAGAAATCCTGGGATCGTTTGCGGTCGATCCTCGCAATGGAACACTGTATGCGGTCTGGCAGGATTCGCGTTTCTCCGGTGGCGCACACGATTCCATCGTCATGGCCTGGTCGCAGGACGGCGGCAGCACCTGGAGCACGCCGGCTCCGGTCAATGCGCGCCTCGACGTTCCGGCATTCGCACCCACGCTCGCCGTGCTGCCGGACGGTACCGTCGGAATCGCGTACTACGATTTCCGGCAGCCCGGAACGTCGACCTTCCAGCCGACCGACTTCTGGCTGCGCGACTTCTCGGGACCGGAGCAACTGGCGCGAGACACGGCTGGCCGGGAATTTCGACATGAGGATCGCACCGGACGCGAGCGGGCTTTTCGTTGGCGACTACCAGGGCCTCACCGGATCCGGCTCGACCTTCATTGCGTTGTACGTCCGCACGAACAATGGCGACCTTGCGAATCGGACCGACGTATTCACCGACCGACTCGACGCGAACACGGTTACGGCGGCCATGGCAGCATCGGCCTCGCCTGCGCACTCGCTGGAACTTCCGGCCTGGACCGCCTCCGCCAAGGCCAGGGTCAGCGAGAATCTCTCAGCCGTCCGGGCGATGCGCCAGCGTGAGTGGCAGCGATGGCTCGAGGCCATCGATCCGGGTGAGTCGAACTAGCCGGCCTGCGGACTCGCAGGGTCCTGCTGCGATGCCCGATGCTGGCGTCAGGCGATCTCCGTCGGGCTTGCGGCGGTCCGGGTCGAACCGCGAATGCCGCAGGAAATGCGCCACCTGGGCTGCCACGTCCTTCGCGAACAACATGCCCATGTGGCTGCGTCGCAGCTCGAGGTGATCGTCGAGCCCGGGGATGACCGTCTCGCTCGCGGCCACGGTGCCGTCATTCGGCTCGTCGAAGTGCGCGAAGAACCGCCCCATGCCGATGCGCCGCGTGCCGGCGATGGTGCCGAGCGCGCCCGGGCCCTGCCAGCGGCGTTCGTCGCGCGAGGTAACTTCGCGCAGCAGGTGCGGGCCGATCATGGGCCGCAGCGGCCGCCATCGCATGACGCCCTGCGCGGCCCGGCAGCTGCTGAGCGGCGATCCAAGCAACACCGCATTGCCCTTGAAGCGCCCCGCGTTCTCGGAGAGCGCGCGATAGACGAATATGCCGCCCAGGCTGTGCCCGACGAAGTGAACCCGATGACCCACGCTGACGCGATCGGCGAAATCTGCAAGCCTGGCACTGATGTCGGCCGCGTGGCCACGCAGCGTCGGATAGGAAAAGACGTGCACGTCGAAGCCGTGCTCGCGTCGCAGCCGGCGCTTGAGCGTCGCCATCTCCGACCCGTTCATCCACAGGCCGTGAACCAGGACGACCGGCTCGCGTGTCATGCCTGAAGCCAGGGGACATTCTCCTTTTTTTCTTCCAGAAGAAAGGAGAATGTCCCTTATTTTCCTACTCCTTCACCGGCAGGCGCACGCGAATGTGCAGCTCGCGCAGCTGCTGCTCCGACACCTCGGTCGGTGCGTCGGTGAGCGGACAGGTCGCCGTCTGGGTCTTCGGAAATGCGATCACGTCGCGGATCGAATCGGCGCCCGCCATCAGCATCGCGAGGCGATCGAGCCCGAACGCGATGCCTCCGTGCGGAGGTGCACCGTACTTGAGCGCCTCGAGCAGGAAGCCGAACTTCTTCTGCGCTTCCTCGGCCCCGATGCCGAGCAGCCCGAACACCGTCGACTGCATGTCGTTGCGATGGATACGCACCGAGCCGCCACCGATCTCGGAGCCGTTCAACACCATGTCGTAGGCTCGTGCCAGCGCGCCGCCCGGGTCGGCCTTGAGCGCCGCCGGATCGTCGTTCGCGGGCGACGTAAACGGATGATGCATCGCGGCCCAGCGCTTGCCGTCGGGATCCCACTCGAACATCGGGAAGTCCATGACCCACAGCGGTCGCCAGCCGGCCTCGACCATCCCGAGGTCCTGGCCCACCTTTACGCGCAGCGCGCCGAGCGCGTCGTTGACCACTTTCGCGTTGTCGGCGCCGAAGAACACCAGGTCGCCGGTCGCCGCACCGGTGCGCTCGACCAGGCCGGCAATCGCCGCGTCCGACAGGAACTTCAATATCGGTGACTGCAGGCCGTCGCGGCCCTTCGCAGCGTCATTGACCTTGATGTACGCGAGCCCCCTGGCGCCGTAGCGCGCGACGAACGCCGTGTAGTCGTCGATCTGCTTGCGCGACAGCTTCTCGGCGCCACCGGGTACGCGCAACGCCGCCACCCGGCCGTCCTTGTCGGCCGCAGGCGCCGCAAACACCTTGAAGTCGCAGTCCTTGACCAGGTCCGCGACATCCACGAGCTCGAGCGGGATGCGCAGGTCGGGCTTGTCGGACGCATAGCGGCGCATCGCCTCGGCGTAGGTCATGCGCGGGAACGGGTCCACGAGCGCCACGCCCAGCGCCCTGGCGAAAATATCACGCACCAGGCCTTCCATCAGCGCCAGGATCTCGTCGCGCTCCAGGAACGAGGTCTCGACGTCGAGCTGGGTGAACTCGGGCTGGCGGTCGGCGCGCAGGTCTTCGTCGCGGAAGCAGCGCACGATCTGGTAGTAGCGGTCGAAGCCCGACATCATCAGCAGCTGCTTGAAGATCTGCGGCGACTGCGGCAGCGCGAAGAACTTGCCCGGCTGCGTTCGGCTCGGCACCAGGTAGTCGCGCGCGCCCTCGGGCGTCGCCTTGGTCAGCATCGGCGTCTCGACGTCGATGAACCCGTGGCCGTCGAGGTATTCGCGCATCGCGCGCGTCACGGCATGGCGCAGTCGCAGCCGCTTCTGCATCTCGTCGCGACGCAGGTCGATGTACCGGTACTTGAGCCGCGTCTCTTCCTTCACGTCCTCGTCGAGCTGGAACGGAATCGGCTCGGCGCGGTTCAGCACTTCGATTTCGCGCGCCAGCAGTTCGACCTGGCCCGAGGCGAGGTTGGCATTCGCCGTTCCGGCAGGGCGCGGCCGCACCAGGCCCGTGACCTTGATGACCCACTCGCCGCGCAGGCGCTCGGCCTCGGCGAACACCGCGGCCGCATCCGGGTCGAACACGACCTGCAGCAGCCCCTCGCGGTCGCGAAGGTCCACGAAGATCACGCCGCCATGGTCGCGACGGCGATGGACCCAGCCGGCAACCGAGACAGTGGAACCGACGAGGGTTTCGTTGACCTCGCCGCAGTAGTGAGTGCGCATGGGCATTGGAAATTCCGAGGGCGCCAGATGTTACGGTTCGGCCTGTTGCGGCGCAAGACGACCGTCCACCGGCTTGTTGCGCCAGATGGGCACCACCACGCCGAGCGTAAGCAGCATCTTGAACGCCTCGTCCACCGTCATGTCCATCATTACGACCTCGTCCTTGGGCAGCAGGACCAGGAATCCGGTGGTCGGATTGGGCGTCGTCGGGACGAATACGCAGGTCACGTCCTGTTCGGTCCTGGCCTGCACTTCCTCGAGTTCGTGCGCGGTGATGAATCCTATGCTGAACACGCCCTTGCGCGGGAATTCCACCATCACGACCTGCTTGAACGAGCGCCCCGTGTCGGTAAGCACGGTCTCGCTGAAAGTCTTGGCACCGCTGTAGACAGGCCCGATCACCGGGATCCTGCGCACCAGCGACTCGAGCCCGGCAACGATCCGGCCACCGAACAGGTTCTTGACCACCACGCCAGTGAGGAACAGCAGCAGCAGCGACAGGATCACGCCGACGCCCGGCACGTAGGTGCCGACGATCGTCTCCGGCCGCCACGCATGGGGCAGCAGCACCAGCGACTGGTCCAGGATCCGCGCCACGAAGCGCAGCACCCAGACCGTCACCATGATCGGGATCCAGACCAGCAACCCGCCGATCAGGTAATTGCGGAATGTCTTCAGCGGATGTCGGCGTCCCGCCTCGTCCGTCACTGGAGGATCCGGGGGCATTTGCCCAGGGCCGGGACGGTCAGCGCTTGCGGGCACGGGCGGGCGCCTTCTTGCGTGACGGGGCTCGCGCCGGCGGCTTGCTGGCGGTGCTCGACGTCTTCGAACGCCGTGCACTCCCGGATGCAACAGCGACGGGCCGGGCCTCTGGCTTGGATTCGGGTTTGGATCCTGCCGTGGATTCAGCCGTGGATTCAGCCTTGGCGACCGGCTTGACCGCGTCCTTTGTCTCGGCGCCTGCCGGCTCGGCGTCACCTTTCTGGGCCAGGTTGCGCTTCTGTTCCTTGTCGGACTTGAAGTCCGTCTCGTACCAGCCGCTGCCGGCGAGCCGGAACAGCGGCGCCGACATCAATCGCTTCAAGGTGTGTCGCCCGCATTCCGGGCACTCGCGGAGCGGCTTGTCGGAAATCTTCTGCAGCGCCTCGAGGTGATGGTCGCACTTCGAGCACTGGTATTCGTAGATGGGCATGGTCGGGTCGGGTCCCTGGTGCGAGCGGGCGATTATACGGAATCGGGATGGCCCGCCGTCTTTCGACTGCGCGGGCCGCCCCGAGCGAGGTCAGGCCCTCTTGCGCTTGGACGGCGCCGCCGAACCGGCTTCGCCGTGCCCCGAAAATACCAGCTTCCCGTCGCTTGCCGTTACCAGCACGCGGTCGCCGGGCCTGAAGTCGCCACGCAGGATCGACTGCGCCAGTGGGTTTTCGAGCTGGTGCTGGATCGCGCGCTTCAGCGGCCGTGCGCCGTAAACCGGGTCGAAGCCGGCCTCGCTCAACAGGTCCAGCGCAGAATCGTCGAGGATGAGTTCCATGTCCCGGTCTGCCAGCCGGCGGCGCAGGAAACCAACCTGGATCCCGACGATGGAGCGCAGGTCCTCGCGGCCAAGCGGGTGGAACACCACGACCTCGTCCACGCGGTTGATGAACTCCGGGCGGAAGTGGCTGCCGACGATTTCCATCACGGCGGCCTTCATCTTCGCGTAGTTGGCCTCGCCGGCGAGTTCCTGGATGACCTGCGAACCGAGGTTCGAGGTCATGATGATCACGGTGTTCCGGAAATCGACGGTCCGGCCCTGGCCGTCCGTCAGGCGCCCGTCGTCGAGCACCTGCAGCAGCACGTTGAAGACGTCGGCGTGGGCCTTCTCGACCTCGTCGAGCAGGATCACGGAATACGGCCGGCGGCGCACGGCCTCGGTCAGGTATCCGCCCTCCTCGTACCCCACGTAACCGGGGGGCGCGCCGATCATCCGCGCCACGGAGTGCTTCTCCATGAACTCGGACATGTCGATGCGCACCATGGCCTCCTCGGTGTCGAAGAGGAACTCGGCGAGCGCCTTCGATAGCTCGGTCTTGCCGACGCCGGTGGGGCCGAGGAACAGGAACGACCCGTTCGGCCGGTTCGGATCGGAGAGCCCGGCGCGCGAACGCCGGATCGCATCGGACACGGCCTTGACGGCCTCCTGCTGCCCGACCACGCGCTTCGAAAGCGCCTCCTCCATGCGCAGCAGCCTGTCGCGCTCGCCTTCGAGCATCTTCGACACCGGGATGCCGGTCCACTTCGAGACGACCTCGGCAACTTCCTCCTCGGTCACCTTGTTGCGAACCAGCGTCGGCACCTCGGCCTCCGCTTCCTGCGCGGACCCGAGTCGCTTCTCCAGTTCGGGGATCCGGCCGTACTGCAGTTCCGAGGCACGCGTCAGATCGCCGGCGCGCTTGGCCGTCTCGAGCTCGAATCGGGCGCGCTCGAGATCCTCCTTGATCTGCGCCGCACCCTGCACGGTGGCCTTCTCGGCCTTCCAGACTTCCTCGAGGTCCGAGTACTCCTTCTCGAGGCCTTCGAGCGTCACCTCGAGCTGGTCGAGCCGCTTCTTCGACGCCTCGTCCTTCTCCTTCTTCAGTGCCTCGCGCTCCATCTTCAACTGGATGATGCGGCGCTCGAGACGGTCCATCGATTCGGGCTTCGAATCGATCTCCATGCGGATGCGCGAAGCGGCCTCGTCGATCAGGTCGATGGCCTTGTCGGGCAGCTGCCGGCCCGAGATGTAGCGATGCGAGAGCGTCGCCGCGGCGACGATCGCCGGATCGGTGATCTCGACCCGGTGGTGCACGGCATAGCGCTCCTTCAGGCCGCGCAGGATCGCGATCGTGTCCTCGACCGAAGGTTCGTCGACCAGCACCTTCTGGAAGCGGCGTTCGAGCGCGGCATCCTTCTCGACGTACTTGCGGTACTCATCGAGCGTGGTCGCACCGACGCAATGCAGCTCGCCGCGCGCGAGTGCCGGCTTCAGCATGTTGCCGGCGTCCATGGCGCCTTCGGCCTTGCCCGCGCCGACCATCGTGTGCAGTTCGTCGATGAACAGGATCACGCGGCCTTCCTGCTTCGACAGGTCGTTCAACACGCCCTTCAGGCGTTCCTCGAATTCGCCGCGGAACTTCGCGCCCGCGATCAGCGAGCCCATGTCGAGCGCAAGGATGCGCTTGTCGCGCAGGCTGTCGGGCACCTCGCCGTTCACGATGCGCAGCGCGAGGCCCTCGACGATCGCGGTCTTGCCGACGCCCGGCTCGCCGATCAGCACGGGATTGTTCTTGGTACGACGCTGCAGCACCTGGATGGTGCGACGGATCTCGTCGTCGCGGCCGATCACCGGGTCGAGCTTGCCCTGCTCCGCGCGCTCGGTCAGGTCGATGGTGAATTTCTCCAGTGCCTGGCGCTGGTCCTCGGCGTTGGCATCGGTGACCTTCTCGCCGCCGCGCACCTCGTCGATCGCGCGCTCGATCGCGCCCTTGACCGCGCCGCAGTCGCCGAGGATCCGGCCGAGCTGGCCCTTGTCCTCGAGCGCTGCGAGTACGAACAACTCGCTCGACACGAACTGGTCGCCGCGCTTCTGCGCGAGCCTGTCGGTGACGTTCAGCAGCTTGCCGAGGTCGTTCGATACATGGACCTCGCCGCCGGTGCCCTCGACGCTCGCAAAGCCGTCTATCGCCTGGCCCAGCTGGGAGCGCAGGCGGTTCACGTTGACGCCGGCCTTGTCGAGCAGCGGCCGCACCGACCCGCCCTGCTGGTCGAGCAGGGCAAGCATCAGGTGGGCGGGCTCGATGAACTGGCTGTCGCGGCCCACTGCCAGCGACTGCGCGTCGGCCATGGCCATCTGGAACTTGCTGGTCAATTTGTCCATTCGCATCGGTCGAGGCTCCCTTCGGGGTCTGCGTTACCGCCTAGTTGGGGGCGCGAGCGCCGAAGATAAAGGGCAGCGTGGGGGCCGCACCGCAAGTTTTCAGTCGAGCGCTGCCGGCCGGTGGGACGCCAGGGTCGTGCATCGGCCGCGTGCAAGCCACCCCGCCCGGCCGCCAGCTGCCGGGCAAACCCGGAGACTGGCGTCAGATATCGCGCTTATTGGAGAATTTAGGATCTTTTGGACACTTTTGAGTGCCTTTAGAAGCTTTTAGGCGCTATATGCCGCCGGGATCACTAGTCCACGTGCAGCTTGTGCATGATCCTGTGGAAGAACGGCATGAGCAGCACGCCGACGGCGGCCAGGAAGACGATCCCGCTGTAGAGCGCGTAGACGGACGCAAACAGTTTGGCCGAGTCCGTCGTCATCGTGTCCACCGGTCCCATGCCGGTGAGGATCATCGACGCGTTCAGCAGCGAGTCGATCCAGCCGAGGCCCGCGAAGGCGTGATAGCCGACGGTCCCGGCACCGAGCGACGAGCCGATGACCAGCAGGCTAACCCCGCCGTGGCGGGCAACCCGGCGCAGGAACTGCTTGCGGGACAAAAGTGGAGTGTTGTGATGTTCGTACATCGCCTGCACCTACTTGCTACCGCCGGTGGCTCGGCACCCGGTCGCATGGCACCCGGATACTCAATGCATGTGCTGGTGGGTGAAATAGACGACCGCGACACCCAGCCCGATGAACAGCACCTGCTCGATTCCGGCCCGCAGGTCCACGCGCCGGTGCAGGCCCGGAATCAGGTCCGCGACCGCGATGTAGATGAAGCTCGCCGCGGCGAAGGCCAGCGCATACGGCAGCAGGTGCATCGCCGTGCCGAGCGCGAAGTACGCGACCACGCCGCCAACGATCGAGGTCAGGCTGGTCAGCAGGTTGAGTACCAGCGCGCGAGCGCGCGAGTAGCCGCCGTGCAGCAGGATCGCGAGATCACCCACTTCCTGGGGGATTTCGTGCGCAGCAACCGCCAGTGCGGTCACGATGCCGAGCTTGGGGTCGGTCATGATGGCCGCCGCAATGAGCACGCCGTCGAGCACGTTGTGGAAGCTGTCACCGAGCAGGATCATGCGCGCCGAGGCGGCATCGCGGGCCGCGTGGCTCGGCGAATGCATCTCGCAGGGATCGTCGTGGCAGTGCCGCCAGAGGACGAACTTCTCGAGCAGGAAGAAGGTCAGGATCCCGAGCAGCAGGCCCATGCCGATGCGATGCGCGCCGCCGGGTCCGGCCGAATCGAGCGCGTGGGGCAGCAGGCCGAGAAACGCCGCACCGAGCAGGGCCCCGGTCGCGAAGCTGACCAGGTGCGGCAGCACCGAACTGCGGCGCCGGTCGCCGAGCACCAGGAAGAATGCGGCCGCGAGCGCGCTGACAAAGCCGCTCAAGCCGGTGAGAACGATTATCAGGGTCAGCGAGTTCACGATGGTTCACGCTGGTACCGGGCGCGCGAGCGTAGCACGATCGTCATTCGAGCCACGCCAGTGTCGCCATGCGGCCGGTAATGCCGTCGCGGCGAAACGAGAAGAAGCGCGCCGCCTCCGTGGCCGTGCACCAGCCGCCTCCGTGAACGGACCCTACGCCTGCTCGCGCGAGCACGCGCCGCGCAATGCCGTACAGGTCGGCCTGCAGACGACCACGATGGTTGTGCTCGAAACACTCCCCGGCATCCGGATACCGGCCGATGAATGCCTGCTGCACCTCGGGACCCACTTCGAAAGCGCGCTTGCCGATCGCGGGGCCGAGCCAGGCGAGCAGGTCCGCGGGATCGCCGCCGAGCGCGGCGACCGTCGCCTCGACGACCCCGCCGGCCAGCCCACGCCAGCCCGCATGGGCAACGGCCACGCGCGTGCCTGCACGATCGACGAGCACCACCGGCAGGCAATCCGCGGTCATTACCGCACAGACGCGGCCGGGACCGGTCGCGACCGCCGAGTCGGCCCTCGGCACATGGTCCTGCCCGACGGCCTCGACCACCTCGCAGCCATGCACTTGTTCGAGCCAGAGCGGTTCCGAGGGCAGTCCGGCGGCGTCGCGCAGCCGCTTTCTATTCTCGCGAACGCGGCCGTCATCGTCGTCGACATGTGCGGCAAGGTTCAGCGATGCATATGGAGCCTTGCTGGCGCCGCCCGTTCGCAGCGTCGAGATGACACGGACACGTCGCGGAGCCGGCCACTCGGGCTCGAGCCATTCGACGGCTCCACTCATTTGGCGACTGCGTCGGCGGCCAGCACGCGCAGCAGCTCGCGCATGTCGGCGGGCAGTTGCGCCTCGCATGCGACAGGCTTGCCGGTTACCGGGTGTGCAAACTCGAGCCGCGCCGCGTGCAGCGCCTGCCGCGGGAAGTCCTTGAGGGCCTGCCGCAGCGCCTCGCTCGCGCCGCGGGGCAGTGCGAGGCGCCCGCCGTAGACGCGGTCCCCGACGATCGGAAATCCGGCGTGGGCAAGGTGCACCCGGATCTGGTGCGTGCGGCCGGTCTCGAGCTGCACCCGCACGTGGGTGTGCGCCCGGTAGCGCTTGATCACCCGATAGTGCGTCACCGACTCGCGCCCGCCCTGGCGCACGGACATGCGCACGCGGTCGGTCGGGTGCCTGTCGATCGGGGCATCGACGGTACCGCCCGCCGTCATCACGCCGCGACATACCGCCTGGTACTCGCGGTGTATGTCGCGCTGCTCCAGCATCCGCACCAGCGCCGTGTGGGCGGCCAGTGTCCTGGCCACGACCAGCAGGCCGCTGGTGTCTTTGTCGAGCCGGTGCACGATGCCGGCACGCGGCAGCTTCGCGAGCTTCGGATCCAGCGCCAGCAATGCGTTCTGCAGCGTGTTGTCGGGATTGCCCGCGCCAGGATGGACCACGAGCCCGGCCGGCTTGTCGACGACGAAGACGTGCCGGTCCTCGTGGACCAGCACCAGCGGGATGTCCTGGGGTGCGGCCCGCGGATCCTCGGGCAGCGTCGCGGCGATCACGACCTTCTCGCCGCCGGAGACCTTGTCCCGCGGTCTGCGCGGCTCACCGTCCACCAGCACCTCGCCGCTGTCGATCCAGGACTTGAGCCGGCTGCGGGAGTGCTCCGGAAGCAGGGCCGCGAGCGCCTGGTCCAGCCGCTGCCCGGCGAGGTCCAACGATATTTCGATCGAGATATCAACAGTGGAGGCAGTCATCGCGGCGCATTCTGGCCGATGCCCGGTGCCTTGTGTACCGGAACGGCGGTCCGGAGCGCATTTTCTATATACTTCCGCCTCCGCCCACCGCCCCCGGCAATGCACCAATCGACCATGGCGACAGCCCGCACCTGCCCCCGTTTGTTCGTCCTCCTCGGCCTGGCCGCCACGGCGCTACTGGCCATCTCCGGCTGCTCGAGTGAAGGCGATGTCCGCCCGACGGCCGAGCCAGACAAGCTCTATGAGCTCGCCGCCAAGGACATGCGCACCAATAACTTCAAGGGCGCGATCCTGAAGCTCGAGTCGCTCGAGTCCTATTATCCGTTCACCAACGCGGCGAAGCAGGGCCAGCTGGACCTGATGTACGCGTATTACCGCAATGGCGAAGCCGAGCCGGCCATCGACCAGGCCGACATGTTCATTCGCGAGAATCCGACCCACCCGAGGGTGGATTACGCCTACTACATCCGCGGCCTCGTGTACTTCGAGTCCGGTGCAGGCTGGCTCGAGGAAAAGCTCCGCGCCGACGTCACCAAGCGCCCGCCGCACGAGTCGCGCAAGGCCCTGCAGTCGTTCCAGATACTGCTCCAGCAGTACCCGAAGAGCCCGTACGCGGCCGACGCGCGGCAGCGGGCGATATTCCTCCGGAACAAGCTCGCCGACTACGATCTCGCGGTCGCCAGGTACTACATGAAGCGCCAGGCTTACGTGGCGGCCGTCAACCGGGCGCGCGCGGTGATCGAGAACTACGACGGGTCGCCGGCGGCGATCGAGGCGCTCGGCATCATGGCGGAAGGCTACCGCGAGCTCGAAATCCCCGATCTCGCGGAGGTTGCCGAAAGCGTGCGGGCGGCCAACGCACCCGCGACCGACCCGAACGAAGGCCTGGCCAAGGACCAGCCCTGGTGGAAATTCTGGAATTGATGGCCGGCGACCGCAGCGCCTGAGATGAGCATTTCCGCCGTGCCCGGTCTCGATCCGCCGGCGCGCCTGCGCGAGATCCCCTACAACTACACTTCGTTCTCGGACCGCGAGATCGTCATCCGGCTGCTGGGCGACGAAGGCTGGCAGTTGCTCGACGAGCTCAGGTCGGAGCGCCGCACGGGCCGCTCTGCCCGCATGCTCTACGAAGTGCTCGGCGACATCTGGGTCGTGCACCGGAACCCCTACCTCGAGCAGGACCTGCTCGACAACCCCCGGCGCAGGGGCCAGCTTCTCACGGCCCTCGAACACCGCTTGGCCGACATCGAATTGCGACGCGACCCCGCGGACCAGTCGCGCGATGGCCGCGTGGCGCGGCTGCTCGATGCCGCGCGACTTGCGGTAAGAGAGTTCGCCAGCAGGTTCGAGGCCACCGAGGCATTGCGCCGGCGAGCGACGCGACTGCTGCGTCGCCACACCCACGCCGACAACGTCTGCTTCGACCCCTATGCACGCGTCTCTCACTCGACCGATGCGACGGACTGGCGCGTGGAGATCCCGTTCGTCGTGCTCGCTCCGGACACAGAGGACGAAATCCCGGGACTGGTGCGCGCGTGCTTCGAACTGGGGCTGACGATCATCCCGCGGGGCGGTGGCACCGGCTACACCGGCAGCGCGGTGCCGCTCACGCCGCTCGCCGCCGTCATCAACACGGAGAAGCTCGAGCGAATCGGGCCCGTGGAGGCCGTCGCGCTGCCCGGTGTAGCGCAGCCGGTACCCACGGTGCTGACCGAGGCGGGCGTCGTCACCCGTCGTGTCGAGGAGGCGGCGAGCCGGGCCGGGTTTGCCTTCGCCGTGGACCCGACCTCCGCGGATGCCTCGTGTGTCGGCGGCAACATCGCCATGAACGCCGGCGGCAAGAAGGCCGTGTTGTGGGGCACTGCGCTCGACAATCTCGCCTGGTGGCGGATGGTGGACGCCGAAGGCAACTGGCTCGAAGTCACGCGAACCGCCCACAACCTCGATCGCATCCACGCGGCCGAGATCGCGACATTCGACCTGGTGTGGAAAGACGGCCGCCAGCGTCCCGAGCGAGCGCGCGTGCTGCGCACCGCCCGCCTCGAGATCGAGGGGCACCGTTTCCGCAAGGCGGGCCTCGGCAAGGACGTCACCGACAAGTTCCTGGGCGGACTGCCCGGCGTGCAGAAGGAAGGTTGCGACGGGATCATCACCAGCGCGCGCTGGGTGCTGCACCGCATGCCCGCGAACGTGCGCACCGTGTGCCTCGAATTCTTCGGCCACGCGCGCGACGCGATTCCCGCGATCGTCGAGATTCGCGACCACGTCGCGGCACAACTCGCGAGCGGCGTCCGACTCGCGGGTCTCGAGCACCTCGACGAGCGCTACCTGAAGGCGGTCGGCTACGCGACCAAGTCACGCCGCGGCGCCCTGCCGAAAATGGTGCTGCTCGGCGACATCGTGGGTGACGACGAGGCGGCCGTCGCGCGCGCCGCGTCGGAGGTGGTCCGGATTGCGAACGCGCGGTCGGGCGAGGGCTTCACGGCGGCCAACGCCGAGGCACGCAAGGCGTTCTGGCGCGACCGGGCCCGCACCGCGGCGATCGCGCGCCACACCAACGCATTCAAGATCAACGAAGACGTGGTGATCCCGCTCGAGCGACTCGGCGAATACACCGACGCCATCGAGCGCATCAACATCGAGTTCTCGCTCGCGAACAAGATCGCGCTGGCGCATGCGCTGGCCGATTACCTGGGCGGTTCCCCGCGAGTCGGCAAGACCGGCGACCCTGACGTCGACCGCCTTCCGCACGAGGACGTGCTCGGCGAACGGCCGCAGCAGGCGCTGGCGGCCGTAAATGCCGCGGGCGCGCGCTGGGCCTGGCTGGCCGCGCACCTCGACGCGCCGCTCGCGGATTCGCTCGATGAACTCTGCGGCCTGGGCCTCGAATCGCGTCGCGACGATCTGTCGAGTCGCCTGGGCGCCGAGCCGGCGCTGCGGGTCTTCGACCTGCTGCAGGACCGTACCATCCGCGTGTCCTGGAAAGCCGAGATCCGCGCCGAAATGCGCCGGGTCTTCGCCGGCGGCCCGTTCGTGCCGCTGGTGGCCGACCTCGAGGCCATACATGCGACGGTGCTGCGCAGCCGGGTCTTCGTCGCGCTGCACATGCACGCTGGCGACGGCAACGTGCACACCAACATCCCCGTCAATTCCGACGACTACGCGATGCTGCAGCAGGCCAATGGAGCGGTGGCGCGGATCATGCGCATTGCGCGCGAGCTGGGCGGCGTGATTTCGGGCGAGCACGGCATAGGCATCACCAAGCTCGAATATCTCGACGATTCCGAGACTGCCGAGTTCCGCGCCTACAAGGAGCGCATCGACCCGCAGGGTCGCTTCAATCGGGGCAAGCTGATGCCGGGCGCCGACCTCGGGCGCGCATACACGCCGAGCTTCAACCTGCTGGGCCACGAGTCGCTGATCATGCAGCAGTCCGACATCGCCTCCATCTCGGACGCGATCAAGGACTGCCTGCGCTGCGGCAAGTGCAAGCCGGTGTGCTCGACCCACGTGCCGGGCGCGAACCTGCTCTACTCGCCGCGCAACAAGATCCTGGCGACCTCGCTGCTGATCGAGGCGTTCCTGTACGAGGAGCAGACACGGCGCGGCGTGTCGCTGCAGCACTGGGACGCATTCTCCGACGTGGCGGACCACTGCACCGTCTGCCACAAGTGCGAATCGCCCTGCCCCGTCGACATCGACTTTGGCGACGTGTCGATGGCGATGCGGGACCTGCTCCGGCGCGTGGGCAAGAAGCGCTTCAATCCCGGCACGGCGGCGGCGATGTTCTTCCTGAACGCGACGGACCCGGACACGATCCGCGCGACCCGCGGATTGATGGTCGGCCTCGGATACCGTGCGCAACGGCTCGGGAACCGGGTGCTCGGCGCGCTCGGCACGGCGCAGGCGAAACGCCCGCCGGCGACGACCGGGGGACGGCCTCCCGTTCGCGAACAGGTGATCCACTTCGTCAACAAGAAGATGCCGGCCGGGCTGCCGAAGCGCACCGCGCGCGCGCTGCTCGACATCGAGGATCGCAACTACGTCCCCATCATCCGCGACCCGACGCGCACCACCAGCGAATCGGAGGCCGTGTTCTATTTCCCGGGTTGCGGCTCGGAGCGCCTGTTCTCGCAGGTCGGCCTGGCCACCCAGGCGATGCTCTGGCAGGTGGGCGTGCAGACCGTGCTGCCACCGGGATACGTCTGCTGCGGCTACCCGCAACGCGGCTCAGGCCAGTTCGACCATGCATCGAGGATCATCACCGACAACCGCGTGCTGTTCCATCGCGTGGCCAATACACTCAACTACCTCGACCTGCGCACGGTCGTGGTCAGCTGCGGCACCTGCTACGACCAGCTGCAGGACTACCAGTTCGGGGAGATCTTCCCCGGCAGCCGCATCCTCGACATCCACGAGTTCCTGCTCGAGAAAGGCGTCAAGCTCGATGGCGTGGCCGGTACCCGCTACATGTACCACGATCCCTGCCACTCGCCGATCAAGACCGACGATCCGCTCAAGGTCGTCAACGCGCTGATGGGCACGGGCTCGCGGCCCGTCGAGCGCAACGACCGCTGCTGCGGCGAGTCGGGCACGTTCGCGGTTTCGCGCCCGGACATCGCCACGCAGGTGCGGTTCCGCAAGCAGCGCGAGATGGAGGCCGGCGCCGCGCGCCTGCGCGACGATGGCTTCGACGGCAAGGTGAAGGTGCTCACGTCCTGCCCGTCCTGCCTGCAGGGCCTGAGCCGCTACGACGACGACTCCGCCACCGAGGCCGACTACATCGTGGTGGAAATCGCGCGCCACGCGATCGGCGAGGACTGGCTCGCCGACTACGTGCGCCGCGCCAATGCGGGCGGCATCGAGCGCGTGCTGGTCTGAGCGCAGGCCGGTCAGAAGACGGCGGTGAAGCCGAGCAGCCCCTCGCCCTGGAAGAACGTGCTGCCCGTGGTGCGGAACAGGCAGTTGACGCTGCCGCTGCCGCTGCAGAAGAACTGCGTGTCGGAATTCACCACGGTCAGGTAGCCGCGCACGCCGAGCGTCGCGGCAAAGTGATCGCCGATCGGAAAACGCACGCCCCCGCCAAGGCTGCCGGAAAACTTCGTTTCCGAGCCGTAGCCGCCGCCGGCGTCGAACTTCGTACCGCCGACGGTGAGCGACAGGTAGGGCAGGTAGCTCTCGTGATCGTCGAACAGCAGCGTGCCGCCGACCTGCAGGTACTCGATGGACAGGTCCACGCCCTTCAGCGACGGATCGTTCGAGTCCAGCCCGGCAGACTGGTAGCTGTAGAGGATCTCGTAGAAGGACGTCCGGTCGCGATAGATGCCGAGGTCGATGCCCCAGTCGCCCGAGTCCTGGAGGTCCACGGACTTGCTGGTGTCCGGTGTCGTACTCTCGACGTCGAACTGCCCGCCCATGCGGTAGCCAATGTACGGCGTGATCTCCGCGCGGGGCGTGAACCGGTCGCCCGATTCATCGCCGGCCCTCGCCACCGTGGCGGGAATAACGACCTGCAGAACGAGGACCGCAGCCAGGGTCCCTCTGAACGTGCCCATGCCCATAGCTCCTTTTCCGGCCACGAGGCACCGCGCCCCGTTCGGCGGGATTGTACGCGAGGCGGGAATCCACGGACCTCCAACCTGGCGCTGCGCTGATACACTCGGCGCAGAACATCGACAACCGGTACGACCATGAGCGAACTGCACCAGACGCTGCAAGGACTGCACGAGGAACTGCGCCGCGCCGAGCGGCTCGATCCCGAAGATCGCGCCGTGCTCGAATCGCTGCTCGGCGACATTCGCCGGCTGCTCGAGACCACCCCGTCGGCGCCCGTGGCGAAGAAATCGGGCGAAGCCACGCCCCACGGCGACGCGCTGGAGGGTGCCGCGGTGCGGCTCGAGGCAGGCCATCCAGGGGTAGCCGGCGCCATCCGCGCCGTGCTGGATGCGCTCGGCAAAGCCGGTATCTGAGTCCGCGCGGAACCCGCTGGCCGACCCTGCCCTGGCGTGTCCGGACGCGGGCGGGCGGGCCGGACCGTGATGTTGCCTCTGGTATCATCGCCACCTCCGCGCAAGCACCCACGCAACACGGCACGCGATCAAATGCAGGACGAAACCCAGTCATTCGAGGAAGCCTTCGGCCGGGCGGTCGAGCTCGGCAACCAGATTGCCGACAAGGACGAGAAAGCGGACCTGTGGGATATCGCCGACGGCCTGCTTGCGGGCGCCGTGCAGTACTGGCTGTACACGCGCCAGCCCTGTGGCGACCCTCGCTGCGAGGACTGCCTCCCGATCAGTACCGCCGAGGGCCGGCTCGAGCAACTGCGACAACTGGTGCAGGAATTCTCGGAAGAGAGCCAGTATTTCCATTCGCCGACCGACGCCAACGTCGGGCGCGCCTGAGTCGACCTCGCCCGCGGAAGTTCGCCCCGCCGGCTGCTGCCCCGCGCTGGCGGGCGCCGCATCAAATGTGTTGATTCGCGCCGCATAGAGCGCTGGCCCGGCGTCGCCGTTCGACGCAATCTGCGCGCATCAGCCATGGAGGGCGGATCATGCCCGAGCGGACCTTGCGTGCTGCTGCAGTCGTTGCCGGCCTGGCTTGCAGCTGCCTTGCCACCCTGCCGGCACCTGCCGCTACCCACCGCCCGGTCTACGTGTGCCGCGATGCGCGGCCCGTAGTCTTCTCCGACCGGCCCTGCGGACCGACCAGCGAGGCGCGCCTGCTTCGCGCCCACGATCCCGGCCCGGGCAAGGCGCCGTCGATCGAGCCCGCGCCACCGGGCGAGGCAACCCTGCCGCGGACCGCGCGCGAGTCGCAGTGCGCGCAGGAACGCCGGTGACGGTCGCGCCAGGCGGCTGCCGGTCAGTCGAGGCCGAGCACCGCCTTGCCCTGTATGAAGTCCACGTCCACCGGGATGTCGCGGCTCTTGAGCCGCGCGAGGTCCGCCGCAAGGTCCGGACGAATGACACCGAGGTCGGCGATCAGCTTCTCCACGCCCGCGTAGTCGCCATTGCCCTGCAGTTGCAGCAGCGTGGAAGACAGCTCGTCCACCGCGGCGCGCATCTTCTTCATGTCTACCCGGTAGTAGCCCTGTGCGTCGCGGGCAAAGGCGCCGCGGTCGGCGAAGAAATTGAAGCGGATCATGTTCGCCTCGCCGTGCGCGTCGGCCGAGCCGAAGCGTACTGAGCGGAAGATACCGGCGAGGAAAGTCACGTAATAGTCGTCGAGTGCACCGTCGAGCTCGCCCTTCTCGTGCAGCCTGGTGACCATGTACAGTCCGAGCACGTCGGCCTTGCCCTCCTCTATCCCCGAGTCGAGCTCCTTGAGCGCATCGCCCACGGTGCCCTTGCCGTTCACGGTGTTCTTGATGCCGAGCCCGTGCGCGACCTCGTGGAACATGGTGTTGGCGAAGAACGCGTCGAAGGTCACGTGCCTGCGCTGCTCCGGGATGATCAGCGCGCCGGCGATGGGCACCATGATCTTGTCGAACTTTGCGCGCATCACGTTCTTCAGCTGCAGTCTCCGCGTGCCCTTGGCAAGCTGCACCTCGACGTCGTTCGGCAGGTTGACCGCGATGGTCTTGGCGCCCGTATTGCAGTCGCCGGCGTAATACACGGCGTCGTAGGCGTTCAGGTCCGAGTCGGTGCCGGGCACCTCGGCCTTGTAGGCATCGGGCACCGGGAGACCGCGCTGCAGCGCCGGCAGCATCGCCGCGTAGCGCGCGAGCCGCTTGCTCCATTCCATGTCCTTGATCAGCACATAGGCCTCGAAGGCCGCCTTGTAGCCGAACAGCTTGTCGTCGTAGGTCTCGATCGGACCGATCACCACGTCTATCCGGTTGTCCTTCATGTCCAGCCAGGCGATCTCGCTGGCACGGTAGTCGTCGCTGGTGAGCGCCTTCGCGCGCAGGTCGAGGTACCTGGCCAGGCCCGGGTCTTCGGCAAGGCCGGCGGCCTTCTCGAGCAGGCCGGCAGTGCGCGACAGCGGCTCGCGCCACTCGACGCTGTAGGGCACGACGGTGAGCTTCCCGGCTGCGTCGCGGCGGATCACGCTGTACTCGCCGGTCTTGCCCGGGAGGTCGGCGCGCTCGAATTCCTGCTTCGTCATGTCGAGCGGATAGAAACCGGCGCCCGGCGGCTTGGCACCGAATCCAGGCACGAACGGTTCATTGCCCTCGAGTCGGTCCCAGGGCCCGTAGTTGATCTCCACGAAGCGGCGCACGTTCGGGTCGGCGATTCCCGCCATCAGCTTGCCGCGATCGCCGGGGTAGGTCTGCGCCCAGAACAGGTCATCCATCTCTTTGGCCGCGTCGATGAACAGCCCGAGCATCGAGCGCTCCTTCGCCGACAGGCCCGCGAGGTTGGCGGTCAACGTGACCGGTGCATAGATGTCCGGCCGGGCAGGCACGAGCTTCGACTCGGCGGACGCATCCGTGGCTTGCACGAGGCGCGGAAGCACTGCGCCCGCAAACGCGACTGCGAGCATGACGGCGAGGTAGACGGAACGGACAAGGCTGGATCGCATGATCGGGGCTCCCCGGAGACTTCAGTTTGAAACTAGCTTACTTGCGGCCGCCAAACAGGGCCTCGAGGTCGGCGCGGGCGCGGTCGGCCGCCGACAGGTCACCGGGCTGCCACGCTGACGGGGTCGGCCGGAAATAGTCGCAGAAATTGGCCTGCTGCTTGTCCTTGACCTCCTCGGCAATCGTCTCGCGACAGTGCTTGGCGACCGACACGTCGTGGAATTCGCACATGCGGCAGACGTGCAGCTCGGCCCTGCAGGACCGGCACTCCTCTATGCGTCGCAGCGGCAGCGTGTAGTCGGCGAGCGAGGCACCGCACTTCCAGCACTTGAGACCGTGATCCAATCCAGAACCCTCTACGCCGGGGAAGCCTTTGCTACGCCGCCCTCCGGCCCTTGTCAACCGGCGTCCGGCGATTCGCGCCTGCGAGTACGCGAACTTTCCGAGACAGGCGTGTGTAATTCCCTATTCCGCGCGCTGCGCAGACAGGCAATGCTCGGCTCGCGCCAGCCGTCGCCGGCCTCGCCGGCCGCCTGGCAGGAGAAGCGCAAATGAAACAGCAACTCGACGTACAGCAGGTGAATGGACTCCGCTCTGTGCTGCGCGATCGGGCCAGGAAGTTGCGCGAGGAAATCCGCGATACGCTGCGGAAAAGCGACTCGGAGCAATATGCGCAGATCGCGAACGAAGTGCGCGATCTCGAGGACGAGTCATTCGCGGACCTGATCGTCGACGTGAACCTCGCGGAAATCGATCGCGACCTCGCGGAGCTGCGCGCGGTCGAAGATGCGCTGCGCCGCATCTCGGAAGGCAGCTACGGACGCTGTGACGAATGCGGCCAGGTCATCGAGACCCACCGCCTGCAGGCGACGCCGTCCGCAACGCGGTGTTTCGACTGCCAGACGGCCTTCGAGAGGACGCACTACCAGCTGCGCGGCCACACGCTCTGAGGCGCCTGCGGCGCGCGCCAGTCAACGCGCCGCGGGAGCCTCGAACCACTTCTCCTTCGGCACGATCTTCGGCGTCTCAGGGTCACTGCGGTAATTGGGCGACATGATCTGCACGCCGTACTCGTTGAACACGTCCTGGATGTTGCCGTGCAGCCCGTCCATCGTGACGATCTTCGCCGAGGGCGTCACAAGGCCGACCAGCAGCGTGTACTCGACGTAGTAGTCCATCAGTGCGGTCTGCAGCACACGGGGCGCGGGCTCCTTCAAGACGCCGTCGGTGTGGTCCGCCGCCAGCATCAGCATCGCCTTCACCTGCCGCCAGGGCGTGTCGTATCCGATCGTCACCTTGGTGGGGACCCACACGCCGCCCTGCGCGGCCAGCCGCGAGTAGTTGCGCGTCACGCTGGTCGCAATCACGGAGTTCGGGACATTGACTTCCTCGCGGCGCAGCGTCTCGATGCGGGTGGATATGAAGCCGACCGACTTCACCGTGCCCTCCGTTTCGCCGATCTGGCACGAACTCGCCGGGCTTGAGCGCCCGCGTGTACATCAGCATCAGGCCGCTGACGAGCTGGCTCACGACGCCCGACGCGCCGATGGACATCATCAGGCCCACGAACACGCCGATACCCTTGAACGCCTCGCTGCTGCTGCCGGGAATGTAGGGGTACGCGGCGACCATCGCCAGCAGCCAGATGCCCGTCGTGACCAGTTTTCCGGTCGGCCGGGCCGTGGTCTCGTCCAGCGCAGAAACGTGTATGAAGCCGCGCTCGACGCCGTTGAAGAACGCCCGCACCGCGCGGACCGCGATCCGCGCGAGCAGGATGATCAGCACGACGAACAGCAGGCCCGGGACCGCCTCGAGCATCGACGCCCCGAACCGGCCCAGCCCCGCGAGCAGGTCGTCCCGCAGCGACTCACCGAGCGGACGCGTGTACGGGAATCTCAGCAGCACGAAGGCTGCCCACTCGTAGGTCACCAGGACGCCGAGCAGTATCGCGATCAGCTTCAGCGGCATCTTGAAGAGTCCGCCGAGCGCGGCTTCGCCCACGACCTGGCTGGTCCACGACGGCAGCAGGTGTGTCAGTCGCCGATGGACGAAGTTCATTGACGTGGCGGGCGAACGATTGGTAGCGCACGGAACAGCAGCCAGGCAAGCAGCACGAATATCGCCGTCGCCAGCAACGCGTAGCCGGCAGACTTCAGCAGCCCCTGGGTGTCCTCTGCCTCGCGGACTTCCGCCAGCGCCGTGCGGAGGTTGTCGGCTGCCTCGGCTGCGACCGCCCCCAGCGTCTCGGCCGGCCAACGCATCGACGTCGCCGCCAGCACACGGAACGCAATCTTGCCGTCCACGAGGATGGTGACGCCGTCCGGTTGCGTCCGTGTCGTGACCTCGAGCGGCCCCCCGATGCCTGATGATCTCAGCCAGGCGAAATTCGATCGCTTCGGCGCGTTCCTCGGGCGATGCGCCCTGCGACTCCGCCCTCAGGGTCGTGATCGGGCGGTTTGCGACGGTCACGACGGCCGGCGCAATGGGCGACTGCGCGACTGGATCGCCGGCAGGCTCGGTCGTGGCCGTGTCCGGACCCGTCCTCGAGGACCCGGCGGCGCCTGCCAGGCCGGGTGCCGAGAACGCGACGATACAGGCGCAAAGCGCCACCCAGGCCCGCCGACGCACCCTGTCTCTGAACCACATGAACGAGCACCCGGAATTTTCTATTGGCGCCAGCGTAGCGGCTGGCGGGCGCGATAAGCAATGGGCGCCGCTAGCCCTGCCGCCAGGCCGCCTCGTAACCGGAGCCGAGCTTCATGATGCGCTCCAGCAGTTCGTCATAACCGACGCTTGCCGCCAGCGCGGAAGTTGCAAAGTCTTCCGTCTGCGCAAGGTTGGGGTTGGCGTTCGACTCCAGTACGTACACGCTGCCGTCGGGCTTCATGCGCAGGTCGATGCGTGCGTAGCCGCTCATGCACAGCGCGCGGTAGATGCGCCGCACGAGCTGGGCAACGCGCTGCTCGGTGCCGGCCGGCAGGTCCCGCGCGGGTCCCGTGTCGATGCCGTGCTTCTGCTGGTACTTCCGGTCCCACTTGACCTTGCGGGTCGCTATGCCGGCCATTACCCCGGGCAGCGTCCCGAAGTTTAGTTCCCACAGGGGGAACGTCGTCAGCCGCTCGTTGCCGAGCACGCTTACATAGATCTCCCGGCCCTCGATGTACTCCTCGACCAGCGCGTCGGACCGTGTCTGCTCGTGGATGAACTCGACGCGCTCCCGCAGCTTCGGGGCGTCGTACACGATCGATGCCTGCGAGATGCCGAGCGAGGCGTCCTCGGTTGCCGATTTCACGAACAGCGGGAACGCGAGGCGCCGCGGCTCCCGGTAGCGCCTGTTGCGCGGCAGCAGTGCGTAGCGTGCGGTCGGGATACGGTGGTAGGACAGGATCTGCTTCGAGAGGACCTTGTCGCGCGAGATCATCATGCCGCGCGGATTGCAGCCCGTGTAGGGCATCTTCATCAGCTCCAGGAACGCCACGACGTACTGGTCGTGCGTGACGATGCCCTGGAATTCCTCGAGCAGGTTGAAGGTGATGTCCGGCTTCCAGTCCGCTATCGCATTGCGCAGGTCGGCCAGGTTGTCACCCATGCCGAGCACCTGCACCTCGTGACCCATGGCTCGCAGCGATGACATGACGTCGTACTCGGTCCGCCAGTCGTCGATCTGCTGCTCGGTGAATCCGCTCGAGTCCTCGGGCGGGACCAGCGATTCGTGCACCAGCACCAGCACGCGTTGGCGCTTCATAGCGCGAAGTTCTCCCGGTCGCGCAGCAGCATCTCCAGCATGATGTGCTCGAGCATGTCGAGAGCGCCGCGCCTGGCGTCCGCGCGGCTGCCTTTCAGCCTCAGGTCGAGCAGCCGGGCGCGCAGCGTCGCGGTGCGCAGCACGTGGCTCACCATGTAGGGATGCATGCGGGCGCTGCTGACCAGCTGGCGGCGCAACAGCGGCTTTGTTTCCCGCAGGAAGCGGCTGGCCGGTACCCCGTCCGGGCTCTGGTCGGCCGGCGCAAACAACTTCAGCAGCCTGCGGTCATAGGAGCGCGTGGTATCCACCTCGTAGCGCGCCTGCTTGCGACGGTAATGCTCGCGCAGCGTGCGGGAATTCTCCTCGAGCGGCTCGATGGTCTGGCGGTCCTCGCGCACGGCGCGGCGTCCCTCGAGCGCGCGCACCGTCTGGTCGACGAACTCGAGCTTGGCCAGCGCGGGCCAGCCCTGGTAACGGCTGCGCCAGCGAGCACGCCTCGGCAACCAGACCGCGAAGGTCTCGGCGAAATCCTCGGTCGGGTGGCTCTGTGCATACCAGTGGCCGAGGTGCAGCACGAAGTTCCGGCTGGCGGGACGCGGGAAGTAACGGTTCGGATAGCGCCGCGACGCCTTGCCGAACGTCTCCCGCCACGCCTTGCGCCGGCGCAGCCCGTAGGCAGTATCGATCGCGTGGCCCGCCTCGTGGCGCAGGATGCGCATCAACCACTGCTCGTTGCCACCCTCGACCTGGTGCATGAAGCGACGCTCGAGCCGCATCAGGCGTGGATGCGCGAGGTAGAACGGGATCGCGATACCGGGCACGCCGTCCGGCGAAAACCACTCCTCGGACAACCAGAGATGCGGGCGGAAGCCGATGCCCTTGGCTTCGAGTTCGCCATAGAGGCGGTTGATCCCTTCCTCCAGCCAGGTTCCGGCGAGCTTGAGCCTGAGGTCACAGAAGCGCTTGTCGAGCAGCGCTTCGTCGTCTAGCCGTGTCCAGGCCGGTTCGCGCCGTACGGGCGCAGCGGCCTTCGCGGGACCGCTCGCCGGCTTCGCGCTGCTCCGCCCTGCCGTCACCTCCCACCCCCGGCGACCCGCGGCGCAGCGGCCGCCAGCGCGGCGAGGCGCGATGCGAACGACTCGAGCAGGTCGAGCCGCGCAAGGCGCGACAACTGCCCCGCCGGAATGGAACCTGCGCCAAACACCGCGCCGGCCAGCGCGCCAGCCAACGCCGACTCGAGCGCCGGCTCGAACGCGCCGTCACAGGCCCTGCGCACGGTCTGTTCGAAACCATCCGACAGGGCTGTCCTGGCCCGCACCACGGCCTGGACCGCGTCCGCCGGCCCCGTGCTCGCGGTTACGGCACCTGGCCGCTGCTTGCCGGCCGCGCGAAACGCAGCCGCAACCGAAGGCTTCAACGGCTTCGCAGACCACAGCCCGGCGACCGGCTCGTACAGGCCTTCACGGATTTTCGCAGTCGGGGCGCCATGCAACGCACCGACCAGCATGGCGCCGAGAAACCTGCAGGCATCGACCACGAACGGCGACTGATGCGTGGTCCGCGCGGATTCGCCCGCAAGATGAACCGCCGCGGCCGGATCCGTCGCTGCCCACGCGACGGCCGACAGCACTCGCGGCAGGGCTGCCGTGCTGCGGTCGCGCGGATCGTGCCGGCCCGCCATTCGCTGGCCGCGCCATTGGTAGTTCGCAAGTGCCTTCGCAACATCCGACGTGGGTGTCGATGGCGATCCGTCCGCCGACAGGTGACCATCGCGCTGCCACCTTATGTAGCGCTCGATCTGGTCGCGAGGGTCCGGGCCGTGGAGCGCGAGCAGGCTCTCGGCCAGGCACAGCGCAAGTGCAGTGTGCTGGGTCCACCGGCCGTCGTCGGGCCGGCCGCACTCGTGCGCAGAACCGGCCGCGTCGCCGGCCGCAAGCCCGAGCAGCGCGCCGCGCACTCGATCCGCAGCGTCGCCAGCCACGGTCCGTGCGCGCCTGGCGCTGGGCGTCGCAGATCTCCATTCCCGCACGAACGTCGTCTGTTCCGTCGTCTCCGGCACGATCGGCCAGATCCAAGACTTCGCGGACTGCTGCCAGCAGCGCTGCAGCTGGTCGAGAGGATCGGTTGCCGGATCGCCGTGATCGGCAAGCCAGCAGCCTGCGACCGTTGCACTGCGACCGAGACCGGCGCGACAGTGGATGTACACGACGTGGCCGGCCTCGAGCGCGCCATCGATGGTGGCAAGGATCTGCCGCATCGCCTCGCGGTTCGGCGGAACACCATGGTCGGGCATCGGTTCGCGCAGGTACTCGATCCTGCGCCCGTCGGGCGCCTGCATCGGCAGCAGCGGCTCGTAGGACTTGAGTTCGCCCGGCTCCGTGAGATCGACGAAGGCAGTCACGCCGGCGTCGAGGAACCGGCGCAGTCGGTCCATGGCGGCGGCCCGCGATGCCGAGCCCGGATACTCGCCTGCCAGGACCCTGCCGGGGGCGACCCAGTAGGTCTCCGGGATCGGCAACCCGGATTCGCGCTGGTCAGGTTCATTGGCCGGTCCGCTCATGCTGCGCATGATACGGCAGCTGAAACGAAGGCTGCCGGCCGTCGCGTCGCTGTGAGAGACTTGCGGCAAAAGCCGGTACAGGGGGTATTCGAAGGTGCTCAGACAACTCGCCGCCCGCAAGCCGGTCGCCCGGATCATGCAGGAAGTCGAGGAGGGTCCGCGGCTGGCCCGGGTCCTGACGGCCCGGACGCTGATCGCGATCGGCCTCGGCTCCATGATCGGCAGCGGCGTGTTCGTGCTCTCGGGCACCGTCGCCGCAAACCACACCGGGCCGGCCGTTACCCTCGCCTTCCTGGTCGCGGCAATCGGTTGCGGACTGGCCGCGATCTGCTACGCGGAGCTCGCGTCGCTGATCCCGGTGGCGGGCAGCGCCTACAGCTACACCTATGCCACGCTCGGCGAGGGCGTCGCCTGGTTCGTCGGCTGGAACCTGGCGCTCGAATACATGATGTCCGCGGCGACGGTAGCGGTTGGCTGGTCCGGCTACGTGATCAACCTGCTGGAAGAATTCGGGTTGCACCTGCCGCCGGAACTGGTGAACGCCCCGGTCGGCAAGACCGCGGAACACACGCTGGCCGCCACCGGCGCGATCGTCAACCTGCCGGCCGTGCTGATCGTCGCGGCACTCACCTGGCTCTGCTACATCGGCATCCGCCAGTCGGCCAGCCTGAACAACCTGATGGTCGTCATCAAGGTCGCGATCATCGTGCTGTTCATCGTGGTCGGCGTGTCATACATCGACACCTCGCTCTGGCACCCGTACCTGCCGGCCAACAATGGCGAGTTCGGCCACTTCGGTTTCAGCGGCGTGATGCAGGGCGCGGCCATCATCTACTTCGCCTACATCGGCTTCGACACGGCAGCCACGACCGCGCAGGAAGCGCGCGACCCGCAGAAGGACGTGCCGGCGGGCATCATCGGGGCGCTGCTGATCTCGACGGTTCTGTATGTTGCGATGGGTGCGGTGATGACCGGCATGGTCGATTACCGGCAACTCGACGTCGCCGCTCCGGTCGCAGTGGCGCTCGATGCGCACCCGGCCCTGAAGTGGCTGGGCCTGCCGGTCAAGCTCGGCGCGATCATCGGCATGACCTCGGTGATCCTGATGTCGATCCTCGGGCAACCGCGCATCTTCATGGCGATGGCTCGCGACGGACTGCTGCCACCGCAGTTGCAGAAGGTGCACCCGAAATACCACACGCCGTCGATCGCAACGATCATCACCGGGGTGATCGCCGCGTTCTTCGCCGGCGTCTTCCCGATCGACGTGCTCGGCGAACTGGTGTCCATCGGGATCCTGCTCGCGTTCACGGCGATCTGCATCGGGGTGATGGTCCTGCGCCGCACGATGCCGGACGCACCGCGCGCATTTCGCGTGCCGATGGCGTCGGTCACCTGCACCGCCGGCGTGATCGTGTGCCTGTCGCTCACGTGGTTCCTGCCGCACGACACGTGGATCCGGCTGCTGATCTGGTCGCTGGTCGGCGCCGCGGTCTACTTCGGCTACGGGTACTGGCACAGCCGCGCGCGGGTGACGGCGCGGGGCTGACACCCTCTCTGTGGTCAGGTCCTGTACCCGGTAAGCATCCGGCCGGGACGCCGTAAATCCATCCCTGGAGGCTCGCGCGCGGCGTCCATGCCGCGCGACGCCCGTCCGCACGCTTACCGGGTACAGGACCTAGGTTTCGTCCCAAGGCTCGGCGTCGCTGTCCGGCGTCGCAGCACCCGCCGCGCGCCGCGCCTCGAGCGCGGCGAAGTCGAACAGCGCCGGGTCGGCCAGGTGCGACGCCGCGACATCCCGCATCGCGGAGAAAATCGTCTCGGTCCGGCCAGGAAACTCGCGCTCCCATTGCGCCAGCATCCGCTTCACCGCCACGCGCTGCAGGCTCTCCTGCGAACCGCACAGCTTGCAGGGGATGATCGGGAAACGGCGGGCGTTCGCGTATCGTTCGATGTCGCGCTCCGGCACGTACGCGAGCGGCCGGATCACGATGTGCCGGCCGTCTTCCGAGAGCAGCTTGGGCGGCATGCCCTTCAGCTTGCCGCCGAAGAACATATTCAGGAACATGGTCTCGACGATGTCGTCGCGATGGTGCCCGAGCGCGATCTTCGTGATGCCGTTCTCGGCCGCGTAGCGATACAGGCGCCCGCGCCTGAGTCGCGAGCACAGGCCGCACATCGTCCTGCCTTCCGGTATCACGCGCTTGACCACGCTGTAGGTGTCCTGCTCGAGGATCTCGAACGGGACCCCTGCGGCGCGCAGGTAGTCGGGCAGCACCTCGGCCGGGAAACCCGGCTGCTTCTGGTCGAGGTTGACCGCGACGAGCTCGAATCGCACCGGCGCCTTGCGCTGCAGCGAGAGCAGCACGTCGAGCAGCGTGTAGGAATCCTTTCCGCCGGACAGGCAGACCATCACCCGGTCGCCCTCGCCGATCATCGAGTAATCGTCGATCGCCTTGCCGACCTGGCCGCGCAGCCTGGCCTGCAGTCTCCGGAAATTGTTCGAGGTTCGCTCGAGGACCGCCGACATGGGTCAGCCGATCCCTTCCAGGTACTTTGCTTCCGCGTGACGCAGCCAGGGTGCGGCCGTGAGCGGCCTGCGCGTCGCGTTCCTGATCAGTTCCTGTGCGCTCAGGCTTGCGCCCACGCCGTGCACGTTCGCGCGCAGCCAGTCGAACAACGCGCCGAAGCGGCCGGCCTCTATCTCGCGGTCGAGGTCGGCATGGTCGCGACGCAGTGTCTCGTACAACTGCGCCGCGATGAGTCCACCGAGCACGTATGAAGGCACGAAGCCAAACGAGCCTATGGCCCAGTGCACGTCCTGCAGGCAGCCCTCGGCGTCGTTCGCGGGTCGCAGGCCGAGGCGCTGCTCGAATCCGTCGCGCCAGGCCTCCGGAAGGTCGCGCACCGGCAGGCTGCCGTCGAAGATGCGCTTCTCCAGTTCGTAGCGCAGCATGATGTGCACCGGATACGTCAGCTCGTCTGCTTCGGAGCGGATCGCGCCGCGCCGCACGCGGATCAGTGTCTGGTAGAGGTTTTCAACCTCCCACTCGGGTCCGGTCGCGCCGTAGTGCTTCTCGAGCAGCGGACGCAGCCAGGTGAGGAATGGCCGGCTGCGCCCGATGAACACCTCGAGCAGCAGCGACTGGCTCTCCTCCAGCGCCATGCCGCGGTCCCGCCCGACCGGCTGGTCGCGCCATGCCACGGGCAGGCCGAGGTCGTACATGGCCTGGCCGGTTTCGTGCAGCACGCCCATCAGCCCGGCGAACGGATCCTTGATGTCGAATCGCGTGGTCACGCGCAGGTCGCCCCAGACACCCTCGGTGGAAGGGTGGTCGCTCTCGTCCAGGCGGCCGCGGTCGAATGGAAAACCGAGCGCGCGCATCACCGCGACCGCAAGCGACTTCTGCTTCGCCACGCTGACCTTGCCAAGCAAGGGCAGCGGCGGGCGCGCGGCCTGCAGCTCTATGGCCTCGCGAATCATCTGCGGCAGGCGGCGCGAAACCGCGTTGAACAACTGGTCGATATCCGCGCACACGAATCCCGGGCTGAACTCGTCGATCAGCGCGTCGTACGGCGCCAGGCCGAGGGCCTGCGACAGCACCTGCGCCTTGTCGCGCGTCAGTGCAACGACCTCCTCCAGGTGCGGCGCGAACAGGGCGAAGTTGCTTTCCTGCTTGGCCTCGAGCCAGCGAACCTCGGCGATGGCGGTGGCGCGCGCCAGGCGGGTCACCAGTGACAGCGGGGTGGCGATTGCGTGGTCGCGCTCGCGGCGCATCTCGCGGAGATTCGCCAGCTGCCATTCCTCGAGCTGTGATTCCATTGCCTGCGACCGCTCGATCAGCCGCGACAGCTTTGGCGTGGTCAGCAGCACGTGGCACTCCGAGTCGAGCGCAGCGAGCTGCTCGCCGCGCACGTCGGCGCTGCCGCGCGGCATCATCACCGCCGCGTCCCAGCGCAGCAGGCTCGCGGCACCGCGAATCGCGTGGAGTCGGCGGAACTCCTGCTCGAGCTGCTGGTATGGGGTGGATGCCATGGTCGATACCCGCGCAGAAGCCGCTTCGGGCCCCGCGATTCTAGCAAGCGGACCGGAGGGGAACGCCTGCCATCAATTACATTGCGTTATTATTTACTTTTATTTCAACCGCTTATGAAATCTGTCTCGAAACGTTGTCATATCACTGGTCAGCGACGGGACGCTCCGATTCCCTGGCAGCCACCGAGGCTCGCAGCCTGTCGATCATCTTCGAGATCGCCTGTGGCGAGCGGGTATTGCGCGCGACGATCAGGTAGACGGCCGGCACGACGACCAGCGTCAGGAACACCGAGATGATCACGCCGTAGAAGACCACCACGCCTATCGACTGCCGCGATTCGGCACCGGCGCCGGTGGCGAGCAGCAGCGGCAGTGCGCCGAACGCCGTGCAGAAACTGGTCATCAGTACCGGACGCAGGCGGATGGCCGCGGCCCCGATCACCGCCTCGCGGAACTCGACGCCGCGATCGCGCAGCTGGTTCGCGAATTCGACGATCAGGATGCCGTTCTTGGCAGCGAGACCTACCAGCATGATCGACGCGATCTGGCTGAAGACATTGATGGACACGCCGTACATCCACAGGCCGACCAGCGCGCCGATCACGGCGAGCGGCACCGTCGTCATGATCACGAACGGGTGGAGGAAGCTCTCGAACTGCGCCGCGAGCACCAGGAACACGACCACCATCGCGAGCATGAACATCATGTACAGCTGGCCGCCCGATTCCTTGAATTCGCGCGACTGGCCGTCGAATTCGAGGCGCACCGAGCCTGGCAGCTCGTCCTTGACCACTTTCTCGACGAAGGTGAGTGCCTCGCCGAGCGTGTAGCCCGGCGCGAGCGACGCGCTCACCGTGATGGCACGCAGCCGATCGAAGCGGTTCAAGCGCATGGGCCCGGCCGACTCGGTCAGCCGGACCAGGTTCGAGAGCGGAATCAGCGCGCCGGTACGATCGGAGCGGACGTAGAGGTTGTCGAGGTCCGTCGGCGTGGCGCGGTCCTCGGCGCGGCCCTGCAGGATCACGTTGTACTCGCGATCGCGGTCGATGTAGGTGGTGACGATGCGCGAACCGAGCACCGTCTCCAGTGTCCTGCCGACAGTCTGCAGCGAGATGCCGAGGTCGGCGGCACGATCCCGGTCAACGGCGACGCGCAGCTCGGGCTTGCGCTCCTCGTAGTTCGACTGGACGTTGTCGAGCCCCGGGTTGTCCCTCATTCGCTGCATCAACTGGTCGCGCCACTGCGCCAGCTCCTTGTAATCGGTGCCGCCGAGCACTACCTGCACCGGCGAACTGCTGCCGCCGCGGGTCCAGCCGCCGATGACGCCCACGCTGGTGCGGACGCCGGGAATCTGGTTCAGCTGCATGCGAATCGACTGCGCGATTTCCTCCGCCCCGCGCTCTCGCTCGTTCCACGGCGCGAGCAGCAGGAAACCGCGCGCCTGGTTGATGTCGGAGGCCCCGCCGAAGCCGCCCGGGATGCGCAGCAGTCCGCGGACCACGTCGCCGGTCGCGCGCTCGCGGGCGATGATGTCCTCCGACTCCCTCGCGTGGCGGTCTATGTACTCGAGCGACGATCCCTCCGGCGCCGTGAGCGTGTAGAAGATCATGCCGCGATCTTCGGGCGGAGCGAGCTCGCTCGGGATCGAGCGGAACAGCACCGCCGCCAGGCCGACCGCCACCAGCATTGCGGCGACCACCAGCCACGGTCGCAGCATCAGCCGGCGCAGCGTCGCCTCGTAGTGCGCGGCCAGGCGGCGGAAGAACTCGTCCACCCATTCCGCGAACCGCGAATGCCTCGCACCACTGCTCAACAGCTTCGAGGCGCAGCATCGGCGTGAGCGAAAGCGCCACCAGCGATGAAAATCCCACCGCCGCCGCGAGCGTGAAGCCGAACTCCCGGAACAGCTGCCCGACGCTGCCCTGCAGGAACGAAATCGGCACGAATACCGCCATCAGCACCAGCGTGGTCGCGATCACCGCGAAACCGATCTCGCGGCTGCCTTCCACCGACGCCAGCAACGGCGCCTCGCCTGCTTCTATGCGCCGGTAGATGTTCTCGAGCACGATGATCGAATCATCCACCACCAGGCCGATTGCCAGCACCAGGCCGAGCAGCGTGAGGATGTTGATCGAGAAACCCATCGCGGCCATCACGATGAACGCGGCGATGACCGAGACCGGTATGGTCACGGCGGGTATCAGCATCGCACGCAGGTTGCCGAGGAACAGGTAGATCACCGCGAGCACCAGCGACAGCGACATGCCGAGCGCGATCACCACCTCGCGCATCGACTCCTCGATGAAGATGGACCGGTCGAGGTTGATCTCGAGCACCGTGCCCGGCGGAAGCTCCGGGCGCAGGCGGTCCAGCTCCTCGCGCACGGCGCGCGCGACTTCGAGTGTATTGGCCTTGGAAACCTGCTCGATGCCCAGGCTGATGCCCGGCACGCCGTTGGACCGTGACACCGTCCGCTCGTTCTCGGCCGCGAGGCGCACGTCTGCAACCTCGCCCAGTCGCACCTGGTAACCGTCCGGCCCGCGACCGATGGCGAGCTGGCGGAAGTCCTGCGCGGTGTCGAGCCCGGTCTCCGTGCGCAGTGTGAGCTCACGCTGCGACGACTCGATTCGACCGGCCGGCAGCTGCACGTTCTCGCGCCTGAGCGCGTTCTCGATGTCGACTACGGTGAGCTGCCTCGCGGCCAGTGCCTCACGGTCGATCCACACTCGCATCGCGTAACGCCGCGCGCCGCTCAGCCTCACGCGGGCCACCCCCGGCACGACGCCGAGGCGCTCGGAAAGCACCCGGTCGGCGTAATCCGTGAGCTCGAGCACGTTCATCGTGTCGCTCGACAGGTTCACGTACATGATCGGCGCGGCATTGGAGTCGACCTTGCCGATGTCCGGCGGGTCGGCCTCTTCCGGCAGCTGGTCCGCGACCCGCGCCACGCGATCGCGGACGTCGTTCGCCGCCGCGTCCACCGGCCTGCTCGGGTCAAACTCGAGGTCGATGCTCGAGCGCCCGTCGACGCTCTGCGAGGTCATCTTGGTCACGCCCTCGAGCCCGGCCACGCGGTCCTCGATGACCTGGGTGATCTTGTTCTCGACCACGTCGGCAGACGCGCCGCGGTAGGTGGTGTCGATCGACACCACGGGCGATTCGACATTCGGCAGTTCGCGGATTGGCAGCCGCGAGGCGGCGAGCAGCCCGAGAATCACCAGCATCAGGCTGATGACGGTCGCGAACACCGGCCGCTTGACCGAGACCTCCGACAGCCTCATGGAGTCACCGTGCCGGTTGTGGGCGTATCCCCGGCCGCGGCATCGACGACCGTGACCCGCACCCCATCACGCAGTTTCTGCGTCCCCTCGGTCACCACCAGGTCGCCGGCCGACAGTCCCTGCAATACCTGCACGTCGCCGACACGGCGCTGCCCGGTGCGGATCAGCCGCTTCGCGACCGAGTCGCCCTCGAGCACGAACACGAACACGTCACCCTGCTCGGGCACCAGCGCCTGTTCCGGCACCAGCAACGCATCGGCGGCACCGCGCTCGAGTCGTACGTTCATGAACATGCCGGGCTTGAGAAGCCTCTCCGGATTCGGAACCAGCGCCCGCACGGTCACCGAGCGCGTGCTCGGGTCGACACGCGAATCGACGCTCGACACCTTGCCCTCGAAGGTCCTGCCCGGATAAGCGATGCTGAGCGCCGTGATCGGCAGCCCGGGAGCGAGCGTGGACAGGTAGCTCTCCGGTACGGTGAAGTCGAGCTTGATGGTGGCCGTGTCGTCCAGCGTCGTGATGACCGTTCCCGGATTGACGAGGCTGCCGGGACTCACGCGGCGCAAGCCGACCCGGCCCGCGAACGGCGCGCGGATCATCGTGTCGGCGAGCCTGGCCTGCGCCACCGCAACGCGCGCCTCGTTTGCCTTCAGCGCTGCCTCGATCTGGTCGAGCTGCGCCTCGGACAAGGCCTTGGTCGTGTACAGCTCGCGGCTGCGCTTGTACTGGCTGCGGCTCTCCGTGACGGCCGCCTCTGCAATCGCAAGCTCGGCGCGGGCCTGGGCCCCGTCGAGTTCGACCAGCAGGTCCCCTTTCTGCACCTGCTGCCCTTCCTCGAAACGCACCGCGGTCACCAGGTTCGACACCTTGGCAGTCACGTCGATCGACTCGTTGGCATTGGCCGTGCCCAGCGCCTCGATCTCCGCCGTCAGGCGCTCCTTGCGCACCGGCGCCACGATCACGCGCACGGCCACCTGGCTCATCGGAGCTCCGCTGGCGGCGGGCGCGCCCGGCGCGCCGCCCGCCGATCCCGGTGCCGCCGCGGGCACCGGGCCGGACGCCAACGGCGCGTGCTTCAACCGCTCGTTCTGGGTATGCCAGGCAAATCCGACGACGATCGCGCCGACGACGGCGCCCAGCAGCGCCTTCTTGAGGAAATCAGACATGGATTGAACGCAGGCTCCGAACCCGGACAAGCCGGAAGTGGCCGCGGATTATCACATCCTTGGCCGTGCGAAACGAGCGCGGCGCTGCGATCAGGGCTCGGGATCGGAACCCTCGGCAATTCCCTCGAACAGCGGCGTCGAGAGGTAGCGCTCGGCGGTATCCGGCAGCATCGCCAGGATGACCGCGCCCTTGGGCGCCTTCTCGGCAACCTTGAAAGCCGCGGCAAACGTTCCGCCGGCGGAAATGCCGCAGAATATGCCCTCACGGCTCGCAAGCGACCGGGCTGCCGCAATCGACTCCTCGTCGGTGACGGGGACGATTTCGTGGGGCACCGAGCGATTGAGTACCCCCGGCACGAAGTCCGGCGTCCAACCCTGGATCTTGTGTGGCTTCCACTCGCCGCCCGCAAGCAGCGAGGCACCAGCCGGCTCCGTCGCGATCACGCGTACCTCGGGGCGCGCAAGTCGAATCATCTCGCCGGCACCGGTCAGGGTCCCGCCGGTGCCCCAGCCGGTGACGAAGAAGTCCAGCCGTCGCCCCGCGAAATCGCTCAGGATCTCCGGCCCCGTCGTCTGCCGGTGATAGGCCGGGTTGGCCGGGTTCTCGAACTGGCTGGCCAGGAACCAGCCGTGCTTCTTCGCGAGCTCGGCAGCCTTGCGCACCATGCCGGTTCCGCGTTCGGCGGCCGGGGTCAGGATCACCTTCGCGCCGAGCATGCGCATGATCTTGCGCCGCTCGACCGAGAACGACTCCGCAATCACCGCGACGAACGGATAGCCCTTTGCCGCGCACACCATTGCAAGCGCGATGCCCGTGTTGCCGGAGGTGGCCTCGACAACCGTCTGGCCGGGCTTGAGCGCTCCGCTGCGCTCGGCGTCCTCGATTATCGCGATGGCGAGGCGGTCCTTCACCGACGAGAGCGGATTGAAGAACTCGCACTTCACGTACATGGTGACGTGAGCGGGTGCCAGGTGGTTGATGCGCACGATCGGAGTGCGTCCGATGGTCTGCAGGATGCTGTCGTAGATCATTGCTTGATTCTCCCGCCCGGAGGGGCTGCTGTGCGTTGGACTATAAGCCGCGAGGCCCCGTCGCGCTCATGCCGCAATGGAATCAGGAAATTCCTGCCGGCGCGTCGTCACGCAAAGTACAGGCGCATGATGGCCTCCGCGACGCACGCAGGCTTCGGCTCGCCGTCGATCTCGACGGTGTACTGCTCCTTGACCTGCAGGCCGCCGGCGACCTCCTCGACCGCGAGCAGCGTGCAATGCGCCCGGATGCGGCTGCCCACCCTGACCGCACTCGGGAATCTCACCCGGTCCAGGCCGTAGTTGATGGCCTGTTTCACGCCGGGATAGAGCGGCTGGCCGGACGCGACCAGGCCACGCAGCATCGGGTACAACGACAGGGTCAGGTAGCCGTGCGCGATGGGAGTTTTCCACGGCGATTCGCGTTCGGCGCGCGCCACATCCACGTGGATCCACTGGTGGTCGCCGGTGGCATCGGCAAATGCGTTGATCCGCGCCTGCGTTATTTCGAGCCAGTCGCTCAGGTGGACTTCTTCGCCGATGCGTCGTGACAGCTCCGCGATCAATTCTTTCTGCGACATGGAAAACCCCGCGTCCTGGCCTGGATGTCCAGTCTATTCCGAGCGCAGCAGCCCGCACCACCGCAGCGTCACCGCGTCTTGTTGCGACGCAACGGACCAGTACCTAGAATCCCCGACCTGGGCAGCCTCGCATCTGCCGCGCTGCAACATTCCCAAGGTACACTGCGCCGATGAACCAGGAACGCCTGATCAAGAAATACGCGAATCGTCGGCTCTACGACGCGTCGCAGAGCCGTCACATCACGCTCGAAGACATTCGCATGCTGATCGTGAAGGGCGAGAAACTGAAGGTCGTGGAAGACAAGACCGGCCGCGACATCACCCGCCACATCCTGCTGCAGGTGATCGCGGAGCAGGAACAGTTCGGGCGGCCGATCCTGAGCACCAAGGTGCTGGAGGCAATCATCCGCTTCTATGGCAACGCAATGCAGGGATTTCTCGCCGGCTTCCTGGAGAAGAGTGTCGAGACGTTCCTGAACCAGCAGGAAGCGCTGCAGGCCCAGATTTCCAAGATCGTCGCGAGTACACCGATCTCCACGGTCGCGGACATCACGCGACAGAACCTCGAGACACTGTCGAAGGTGCAGGAAAACATGCTCAGCGCGATCCTGCCGAAGCGGGACAAGACGCGCGACGACGACAAGCGAGGCTGATTTCCCGGCCGCTGGTCGCGGCAGCGGCCTGCTGCGGGCTGGCCGCCCGGGCGCAGTCGATCCGCGCCGCGTTCCGCCTCAGTGTCCCGCGGAGATCGCTCGCGACAGTTCCCAGGCGAGCATGGTGCGCTTGCGCTCCACGCCCCAGCGATATCCACCCAGCGCACCGCTCGCGCGCAGCACGTGATGACAGGGGATCAACCAGGCGACCGGATTCGCGCCCACCGCGCCGCCGACCGCGCGCGCGGCGGCGGGCCGCCCGATCGCATCGGCAATGCCCGAGTAGTTGACCGTCAGGCCACGCGCGTCGCGCAGCAGCGCCTGCCAGACCTGGATCTGGAAGTTCGATCCGTGGACCCACAGCCGCAACGGCTCTTCGGAGCTCGTTGCCGTGCCCCAGATTCGCGCGGTGACCGCCACCGCCGCGGATGCATCTTCCACGAACGTCGCATCGCGCCACGACTGCCGATACTCATCCCAGCCGGGCACTTCACCACCCTGCGTCTCGAAGCCGACGAAGCCGATGCCACGCGCGGTCACCGCGATGGTGGCCGGGCCGAACGGCGTGGCAGCCGTTCCATGCCGGACTTCGAGCCCGCTGCCGCGCGACTTGAACTCGCCCGGTGTCACGGCTTCGAGCGTTACGAACAGGTCGTGCAGGCGTCCGGGCCCTGAAAGGCCCGCATCAAGCGCCGCCTGCAGCACGGATTGCTCCTGCCCCAGCGATTCGCGCGCGGCCTGCAGCGTGAGTCGCTGCATGAACTGCTTGGGCGAAATGCCGGCCCAGCGCCGGAACATTCGTGCGAAGTGGTGCGGCGCGACCCCGGCGGATTTCGCAACCCGCTCGAGGCTCGGCTGCTCGCGGAATCGCTGGTCGATGAAGCGGATGGCGCGTTCGATGCGACGGTACTCGAGCGGGGTCGCACCCGGAAACACGGTGGCGTGGCTGGATTTCATGGCTGCCAGCATAAGCACCGGCGCGGCGCGCGCCACCCGAATCGTGCTCCGGGCCGCCCCGGTCGATTCTGGTCGCCATCCGCCTCCCCTCCTTCGATTTTGGTCGCTACCCATCGCTGCCGATGCACGAGTAGTGGCACACTTCGCGGATGCGGGTCTGTTTCATTTCAGCCGAGTATTCGCCGTTTGCCAAGACCGGTGGGCTCGGCGATGTGGCCGCGGCACTGACCTGCAACCTGGCCAGGCGCGGCCACGACCTGCGCGTCTTCGTGCCGCTGCACGGCCAGATGGAGCTCGCTGGCATCGACCGCCATCCGGTCGACTTCCTTCGCGCGCTCACCCTTCGGGTCGGGCCACACGAGTTCCACTACGAGGTGCAGACCGCGCGCGTACCGGACACCGACCTGTGGGTATACCTCGTCGACTGCCCCGCGTTGTTCGACCGCCCGCGCATCTATTCCGACGCGCCGGACGAGCACGTCCGTTACCTGGCGCTGACGCGAGCCGCGCTCGAATGCTGCCAGCGCATGAACTTCGCGCCGCAGATCGTGCACGCGAACGACTGGCACACGGCGCTCGCGCCGCTGCTGCTCAAGCATGCATATGCGTGGGACCGCCGCATATTCGGGGCGACACGCAGCGTCTTCACGATCCACAACATCGGCTACCAGGGCATTTTTTCCGCGGGGCGCGCCGAGGACCTCGGCCCCGGCGTCGCCATCGAGGCGCTGTACAAGCCCGACCTGGGCCTCGGCCAGGTAAACCCGATGCGGCTGGGCGTCATTCACGCCGATGCGGTGACCACCGTCAGCCCCACCTACGCCGCGGAGATATGCACGCCCGAGGGCGGGCACGGGCTTGATGGCGACTTGCGGGCCCGAGGCGAGTCGGTGACGGGCATCCTCAATGGTGTCGACTACGACGAGTGGAATCCGGCCGGCGATCGTTACATTCCGCACAACTACGATTCGTCGGACCTGACCGGAAAGCTATGGAACAAGCTCGCGCTGCTCGACCTGCTGCGCATGCCGGCGGCGCCGGACACGCCGCTGGTGGGCATGATCACCAGGCTCACGCGGCAAAAGGGCCTGGACCTGCTGTTCGACGTCCTGCCCGACCTGCTCGGGTCACGCGACTTCCGGTTCATCGCGCTCGGCAGCGGCGAGCGACACTACGAGGAATTCCTTCAGGGACTGCAGCAGCGATTCCCGGGCCGGGCGACGTTCTACAGCGGCTACAGCGAGGAACTCTCCCACATGATCGAGGCTGCGTCGGACATGTTCCTGATGCCGTCCATGTACGAGCCCTGCGGCCTGAACCAGATGTACAGCATGAAGTACGGCACCGTCCCGGTCGTGCGCCGCACCGGCGGCCTCGCCGATTCGGTGCAGCATTTCGATCCCGCGACGGGACAGGGAACGGGCGTCGTGTTCAACGACTTCGATCCGCCCGCCGTGCGCTGGGCCCTCGAGACGGCGCTCGACTGGTACGGGCAGCCGACGCTGTGGCGCCGGCTGGTATTGAACGGCATGGGGCAGGACTTCTCCTGGGACCGCCAGGCCGCCGAATACGAGCGCCTCTACGAAGGCATCATGATCCGGTAGGGGACATTCTCCTTTTTTCTCAGAAGAAAAAAGGAGAATGTCCCCTACCGTCTACTCCAGTGCCTTCTGCGCCTTGGAGAAATTCACCAGGCCCTTGTGGTTGAACGGGATGGTGCGCATCAGGCCTTTCTGCAGGTGCAGCTTGCCGGTGATTTCGTACTCGACGTTCTCGAGCTTGTGGCCGCCCATCCGGCTCACCAGCCGGCCGAAACCGCTGACGAAGTTGGTCGTGATGTACATATCGAACTCGGCCTCGCCCTTTGCCGGCAGCACGAACGGGTTGTAGCTCGTGCCTTCCCCGAACCGGTCGCCCATCAGGAACGCCGTGAATTCGATGCTCTCGACCGGCACCTCGATGTCGTTCGGATTCTGGACCTTGACGCGCACCATGAACCGTTGCGAGAACATGTCGCCGCTCAGGACCTGCACGCCCATGAGCTCGACCGTCGGCGTCTCGATCTTCGGCGCCAGCGACGCGCAGGCGGACAGTGCGAACACGGTGGCGAGCAGCAGCGCCCGCAGGGCAAGCCTGGGCATTGGGATCCTCCTCGGCGCCTGTCGGCCTCGCCCGCTCAGGCGGGCCTCGACGCGGCCTTCAGCATAGCCGAAGTCACCAGCACGATCCCGCCCTCCGTTACGTGGAAGCGTTCCGCATCTGCGACGGGATCCACACCTATTTGAGTCCCGTCCGGCACCAGCGTGCCCTCGTCGATGATGGCGCGCTGGATCATGCAGTTCTCGCCGATCCTGACCCGCGGCAGGATCACCGATCGGTCGACGGCCGAACGATCGTGCACCCGCACGTTCGAGCACAGCAGCGAGTTGGATACCCTCGATCCCGAGATGATGCAGCCTCCCGACACCATGGAGTCCACCGCAACGCCGCGCCGGTCGTCGTCGTCGAACACGAACTTGGCGGGCGGCAACTGCTCCTGGTAGGTCCAGATCGGCCACTGCTCGTCGTAGATGTTGAGTTCCGGCGAGACACGCACCAGTTCCATGTTCGCCTCGTAATAGGCCTCCACGGTACCCACGTCGCGCCAGTAGTTCTGGGCCTTGGTGCGCACGTCCTCGAACGGGTAGGCATACACGCGCAGGTTCTCGATCGCGTCGGGCACGATGTTCTTGCCGAAGTCGTGCGCCGAAGCAGGGTTCTCGGCGTCGGCGCGCAGCAGGCGCTCGAGCAGCTTCGGGTTGAAGACGTAGATGCCCATCGAGCCGAGCGCGACGTCTGGCCTGCCCGGAATCGGCTCCGGGTCCAGCGGCTTTTCCTGGAATCGAACCACGCGATTCGACTCGTCGACCGTGAGCACGCCGAAGTCTCGCGCGCGGTCGCGCGGAACTTCGACCACGCCTACGGTGATGTCCGCCTCGTTCTCCACGTGGAAGCCGATCATCGGTCCGTAGTCCATCTTGTAGATGTGATCTCCGGCCAGCACCAGCACGTGCAGCGGGCGGTGCGCACGGATGATCTCCATGTTCTGCCACAGCGCATCGGCCGTACCCTGGTACCAGTCCGGCCCGAGGCGCTGCTGCGCGGGGATGATCTCCACGAACTCGCCGAATTCGCCGCGCAGGTAACTCCATCCACCCTGGATGTGCTGGATCAGCGAATGCGCCTTGTACTGCGTCAGCACCGAGATCTGTCGAATGCCGGAGTTCACGCAGTTCGACAGCACGAAGTCGATGATCCGGAACTTGCCGCCGAACGGCGTCGCGGGCTTGCAGCGATCCTCGGTCAGTTGCTTGAGCCGCTCGCCGCGGCCTCCCGCCATGATCACTGCCAGCGTTCCACGCGTGAGCCGGCTCAGGTATCGGCGCGGGGCAAACTGTCGCTGCTGTTCGGTGCTCATCAGGGTGTCCACTCCCGCACGTTGTCGTTACCCCGATGTTACAGACCGGACCCACCCCGGCGCATTGCGGCCAACACCCAAGCGGACCGGCCTGGCCGATGGGCGGTTGTCCGAGCCCGGCCCTGGCCTCGGCCCCAACCCCAAGCCCAGCCCCCCGCCTCAGCCTCAGCCTCAGCCTCAGCCCGGCTCTGTTTGATCGAGTACTAGTGTTGACTTCGCAATAGTATGCGGTATTTAATATCAACCACTCCTTGGCACTCGTGAGTACCGCAGTGACAAACAGCCCAGCCGATGCGACGCCTGCCGACGATGCAGAGCCTATCGTCCGCAAGTTCCAGCGGGAACTGAGCGCCGGACTCACCTCCCTGGTCCTGCTGTCGGTCCTGTCGGAGGCAGACTCAAACCTGTATGGCTACGAGATCGCCCGACGACTGGCCGAAGATCCGGAGGCACCCAGCCCCTTCAAGCAGGGCGCGCTCTACCCGGTGCTGCGCAACATGAGTGCCGCGGGCCTGCTGTCGAGCCGCGTCGTGCCGTCCTATTCGGGCCCGCCGCGAAGGTACTATCGCATTACGCCGCTGGGCCGTGAGGTGCTGGCCACCTGGCGCGCCACCTGGACCGAGACGCGCAACTTCGTGGATTCCATCGTGCAACGCGCCAATACCGAGGAGACGACGCCATGACGGCCGCCACACCGAGTACGGTCGAGCAGTATCTCGACGCCCTGCGCTCGGCGCTTAAGGGCGCTGACAAGGCGCTGGTGCAGGACGCCCTCTATGACGCCGAGGAACACCTGCGCGCGGAACTCGCGCAGCGGCCCGGCGAGGACGAAGCGACGATGCTGGCTGCCATCGTCTCGAGCTACGGCGCCCCGGACGAAGTGGCCGAGGCCTATCGAGCCAACGAGGCCACGATCCAGAAGGCCCTGCGCACGCCTCCTCCCCGGCCCCGCTCGAGCACGCTCGGCCGGTTCTTCGGCGTGTACGCCGATCCGCGCGCCTACCTGTCGCTGCTCTACATGCTGCTGTCGCTGGTCACGGGCATCGTCTATTTCACGTTCTCCGCCACCGGCCTGTCACTGTCGATCGGGCTCGCGATCCTGATCATCGGCGTGCCCTTCTTCCTGCTGTTCGTCGGGACGGCGCGCATCGTCGCCCTCGCCGAAGGCCGGCTGGTGGAGACCATGCTGGGCACGCGCATGCCGCGCCGCCCTCCGTACGCGGATCGCGGGACGCCGTTCCTGACGCGCATCCTGGAAATGCTGAAGGACCCGCGGACCTGGGGCACGCTGTTCTACTTCCTGCTGATGCTGCCGCTCGGCGTGTTCTATTTCACGTTCGCGGTCGTGGGCATCGTCGTGTCGGTTGCAACAATCGTCGCGCCGATTGCCGCGCTGTTCTACGATGCCGGCCTGATCACGATCGACGGCGACGTCCAGATGCAGACACTGCACCCGGCGCTGCTGCCGCTGGTCTCGATCATGGGATTGCTGCTCCTCACCGTCACGATGCATCTCGCGCGAGGTATCGGTTACCTGCATGGTCAGCTGGCGAAGCACCTTCTCGTACATTCGCCGGGGACCGAATAGGTCCCGGCTGGCCGGCCACGCGCTGCCGGCCGTCGCGCTCGCGCTGCTCGTCTCGGCCTGCGGCCACGCAGACGAGGGCGTGGCCCCGGCAGCCGACCCGGAATCCGCAACAGTTGCCGGCACGCCGTCGGGCGCGGGCGCGCCTGCACCTGACGGCAGCCTCGGTGAATACGCCGGACGATGCCGCCACGCAGATGCCGTCGGCACAGCAGGCGCTCTGCGTGCCGTCCGACGAGGGCCGCCTGCAGGCGCGCCTCTCGGGCGGGATCGACGCGGAGATCGACTGGGCGCCCCCTACGCCCCAATGCCTGGGTGGCCTGCGACCCGACGGCGAAGGCGTACGCCTCGTCTACAAGGGCGAACTCCCGGGCCAGGGACCGCTGCTGGTGGTGATCGGCATCGGCCCGCTGCGAGCCGGCGCCAGCGCGCGCAACGTGCCGGTCAACCTGACCCTGGTTCGCGAAGGCGTCGGAGTCTTCTACGCCACCCAGGGCGACGACAAGTGCGCGATGGATGACGTGAAGCAGGAGCCGCTCGATGAAAACGGCCACAGGTTCCGCCTGACGGGCCGCGGCTACTGCACGCAACCCGCACGTGCCGTCGGCGGGGACGGATCGGTGCTGGTTCCGCGTTTCGACGTGAGTGCGGTGGTGGAATTCAAGTGAGCGCGTGGCTGCGGGCGACTGCGCTGTGCATGCTGTGGGCCGCCTGGCTCATTCCTGCAACGGCCGCCGGCGACGTCAGCGAGCGCAGCCTGGTACCCCTCGCGGATTTCCCGCGCGAGCAGGTGGTGGTCGAGACACGCAGTGCCCGCCGCCACGAATTCGACGCGTGGCGGGCCGACACGCCGCGGACCCGCGAACAGGGGCTGATGTTCGTACGCGATATCGCTGCCGGACAGGCGATGATCTTCGTCTACGACCCCCCGGCCAACGTGTCGATGTGGATGAAGAACACGCTGCTGCCGCTCGACATGCTTTTCGTGGACAGCAGCGGCTGCGTCGTGAACGTCAGGCACGATGCGCAACCAGGGTCGCTCGCGATCATCTCGGCAGGCGCGCCCGTGGTGCTGGTGGTCGAACTGCGCGGCGGAACGGCGAAG
>CAVTNX010000016.1:0-65521 GCA_963736205.1 uncultured Gammaproteobacteria bacterium
CCGGTCCATGCCGGGGTTCTTCCGAGTCGCGGAACAGGAACACAAATCGCGGATCCAGTTTCGCGGCCAGCGCGCGCATCGCCGCCAGGTGCTCGCCGGTGGCGCCGTCGACAACCACCACGACTTCGAAATCAGGACTGGTCTGCGCCAGGATCGACGCCAGGGCCTGACGCAAGAGATGCGGCCGATTCCTGGTCGGAACGATGATTGACGCACAGGGAGCTTGCAGGGCCATCATGAAATGCTAGCGAAAGCCGCCCGTCTTCGGGTGCAGGTGGTGCTGGAAGTCATGCCATCAAGGTTGAACTGGCGCTGACCGGCCGTATTGTCGTGAGCGCATCGCCGTAGTGTACTTGCCGTGGGTATTGCCACCGAGCATTTCTCGGGATCCTCTCAGCGGGATGAGGCTCAGCCTGGGCCGGAAGTTTTTCGGGTCGCGACGCCATGGATCCGGGTGCTTCGGCCGGACCCAGGGCCACCGCAGAACCGCGACCAGCATCGCCGGGTGATTCACCGACTCGGATTGAATCCACGGTGGTTGCCGTTGGAACTCGCTGCTGGACCCCATGAATGACTTGCCCCGGCGACCTCCCGGCTGGGGCGGCCCTCATTCGCGCGACTGCCAGGCCACGAATAAGACTATTTGATGGTCCTATGCGAATTTGGAGGGGCGATAATGTCCCTGTGCGCGGCCTCGTGGCCAGAATATACACGCCGTGCCATGCCAACCACAGGAGGGGGTTATGGGTGCATACGCCGACTTCCATCGCCGGTCCATCACGGACCGCGACGCATTCTGGACCGAGGAAGCCCGTCGCATTGATTGGCATCGCCCGTTCGACCAGGTGCTCGATTACTCCAACCCGCCGTTTGCCAAGTGGTTTGTCGGTGGCGAGACCAACCTCTGCCACAACGCGATCGATCGCCACCTGGCGGCACGCGGTGACCAGCCGGCGCTGGTCTACATTTCCACTGAAACCAACACCGAAAAGAGCTTCACGTATCGCGAACTGCACGCCGAGGTGAACCGGTGCGCCGCGATCATCGCGGCGCAGGGCGTGGGCCGCGGCGATCGCGTATTGCTCTACATGCCGATGATTCCCGAGGCCGCGTTCGCGATGCTCGCCTGCGCGCGCCTGGGTGCGGTGCACTCGGTGGTATTCGGCGGCTTTGCAGCCGCGAGCTGTGCGTCGCGCATCGACGATGCGAAGCCGAAACTCCTGATTACCGCCGACGCGGGCCTGCGCGGCGGGCGTGCCATCCACTACAAGCCGCTGGTCGACGAGGCCATCCGACTGGCGAAGCACCCGCCGCAGAAAGTACTGGTGGTAAACCGCGGCATCGACAAGGACTTCAAGCCGGTACCGGGACGGGACCTCGACTACGCCGAACTCGCGCGCCAGCACGCCACTGCGCAGGTGCCGGTGACCTGGCTGGAATCTAGCGAGCCCTCCTACATCCTCTACACGTCTGGCACCACCGGCAAGCCGAAGGGAGTGCAGCGTGACACGGGTGGCTATGCGGTGGCGCTGGCGAGCTCGATGGAATACATCTATTGCGGCAAGCCCGGCGAAACCATGTTCACGACGTCCGACGTGGGCTGGGTGGTGGGTCATTCGTACATTGTCTATGGCCCGCTGATCCAGGGCATGACGACCATCCTCTACGAAGGGCTGCCGATCCGCCCCGACGCCGGCATCTGGTGGAAGATCGTCGCCGACCGCAAGGCCACCGTGATGTTCTCGTCGCCGACCGCGATACGCGTGCTGAAGAAGCAGGATCCGGCTTACATGACGAAATACGATCTTTCGTCATTGCGGCACCTGTTCCTGGCCGGCGAGCCGCTGGATGAGCCGACGCATCGCTGGATCCACGACGCGCTGAAGGTGCCGGTCATCGACCATTACTGGCAGACCGAGACCGGCTGGCCGATCCTCTCGCTGGCGCCCGGGATCGAGCCGGCGCGCGTAAAGTACGGCAGCCCCGGCTTCCCGGTGTATGGCTACGACCTGAGGCTCCTGCGCGGGCCGGACGGCGCCGAAACGACAGACGGCGAGAAGGGTGTGCTCGCAATTGCGCCGCCACTGCCGCCCGGTTGCATGACGACCGTGTGGGGCGACGACGAGCGCTTCGTGAAGACCTACTTCAGCGATTTCCCCGGCAAGCTGCTGTATTCCACTTTTGACTGGGGTGTGCGTGACGACGAGGGATACACATTCATCCTCGGACGAACGGACGACGTGATCAATGTCGCCGGACACCGCATCGGCACGCGCGAAATCGAGGAAGCGATCCAGGCGCACTCCAACATCGCCGAAGTCGCAGTCGTCGGCGTTGCGGATCCGCTCAAGGGGCAGATGCCACTGGCGTTCGCCGTGGTCAAGGACGCGTCGAAAATCGATACCGAGATGAGTCGCGCGCAGCAGGAAAAGGAGATCATGGCCGTGGTGGATGGCCAGCTCGGCGCAATCGCGCGGCCCAGTCGAGTGCTGTTCGTGACGCTGCTGCCGAAGACACGTTCAGGCAAGCTGCTGCGACGGTCACTCCAGGCGCTCGCCGAGGGCCGCGACCCCGGGGACCTGACGACCATCGAAGACCCGGCCGCGCTCGAGCAGATTCGCAGTGCGCTAAAGGCCTGACTAAGCCCAGAGGTGCACCGGTGTACCATGCAGGTGCGCTCTTGCATGAGCGCTCCAGGATGGGGAGACGCGCAATGACGACAAGAATGGATCTTGGTGCCGCGCTGCTGGTGTGTATCGCACTGCTGGTTACCGGTTGCGGATCCCCTTCAGGCCCGGCCGACCGACCGGCGGCCGTTTCACCCACAGTACAACCTGGGTCGACGCCAGCACAGGAAGCGGCTCCGAGTCCCGCGCCCGCGGAAAGCCCGCTCGATGCGCCACCAGGGCAGGCCTCGAGCACCGCAGCGCCGGCCGAAGTCGCCCCGGCACAACCTGGCGAAACGCCATCCGGCGCAATCGCAGCGACCCCAGCACCGGTCGCCGAGCTGTCGGCACCGTCACCAGCTCCAGCTGCAAGCTCCACAAAGCCGCCTGCATCTTCCGCCAAGCTGCCGTCACCGGCTCCAGCCGCAAGCCCCGCACCGTCGCCTGCACCGGTCGCCAAGCCGCCGGCCGCGGCACCGGCTCCGACCGCAATCTCGTCGCCCGCTCCCGTCTCCGCTCCTGCTGCTCCTGCTCCTACTGCTGCTGCTGCTGCGCCCTCGGCCGCGCCTGCGGCAGCCGCAGCGCCGACCCCCGACGTGGTGGACAAGGGTGGACCCATAGCGGTGGCCGCGACGAAACCCGGTCTCAGCCGGGTCGGGAACGACAACTGCGAAACCTGCCACGACGTGCAGTTAGCATCGTGGTCCGAGAGCGGGCACGCCGCGCGCAAGCCGCCGCTCGATTGTGAGGGCTGCCACGGCCCGGGCAGCGAATACTCGAAGAATGCGGTCATGAAGGACCCGGCGAAGGCCCGGGCCGCGGGGCTGGTCATCCCGGACCGCGCATTCTGCTCGAACTGCCACACGAGGGGCGTCACGGACGCCTTCCTGAAGAAGGCCCACGCTCACGAGGAATAGGCGCCTCTCACCGCTGCACGGATCTGCCGTTTGGATTTACCATTCGCGTTGCGCGCCGCGCGCAACCGGTTCTCTTTCGATATGGGCTGACCGCAAATGTTGTCTACCGCGATCGATGACCTCCGCTGCGCGTCCGGGCATCGGGCTCATGGTCGAGGCTGCCCTTCGACCGCGACGATGATGCTGGCCGCCTTTCGCCGGCGGCCACTCGACCATGCCGCCTGACTTCCGGGCGACAAGGCGACTGGAGCGGCTTGGTCCGCTGGCACTCGTCGCGCTCACTGCAGCGCTGCTGGTCGCTTGCGGCAAGGCGCCGGAAAAGCCGGCGCCGGCCCCACTCGATGTCACGACGATGGTCATTACCCCCGGCGACGTGCCGGTAGCAGCCGAGTACGTCGCGCAGACACAAAGCTCCCAGGCGGTAAACATCCAGGCGCGGGTGTCGGGCTTCCTCGACGAGCGGACTTACGTCGAGGGTTCGGTGGTCAAGACCGGGCAGGTCCTGTTCCGGATGGATCCGAAGCCCTTCCAGGCCCAGGTGGATGGCGCCAAGGCCGCGTTGCAGCGCAACCAGGCCTCGCTGCAGGTGGCCACCGCCAACCTGAACCGCACCAGGCCGCTTGCGCAATTGAATGCGCTGTCGCAGAAGGACCTGGACAACGCGCAGGGGCAATACGAGCAGGCAGCTGCGGCAGTCGCACAGGCACAGGCGCAGCTCGAGTCCGCGGAGCTCGACCTGTCCTACACGGTGATCCGGTCGCCGGTTGACGGCGTCTCGAGCTACGCGGCGGTGGCCAATGGCACCTACGTAAGCCCGCAGAACAGCCAACTCACCACGGTCTCGGTGCTGTCACCGATGTGGGTCAACTTCAGCCTGTCCGAAAACGAGTTCCAGCGCATCGAGAACGACATCAAGGCAGGCACGCTGGTGTTGCCGAAGGACCGCAACATGACAGTCGAGATCGAGCAGGCCGATGGCAGCATCTTCCCGTTCACCGGCAAGATCACCTTTGCCGATCCCTCGTACAACCCGCAGACCGGTACTTTCCTGATCCGCGCCACGGTCGACAATCCGGACGGGGCGCTGCGGCCGAACCAGTACGTGCGCGCACGGCTCAAGGGCGCGCTGCGCCCCAATGCGATCCTGGTGCCGCAGGGAGCAGTGCAGCAAGGCGGCCAGGGCCATTTCGTGTGGCTGGTCGACAAGGACGGCAAGGCCGAACAGCGGCCGGTTACCGTCGGTGACTGGTACCAGGACAGCTGGTTCATCAACGAAGGGCTTCACCCTGGTGATCAACTGGTGGTCGACGGCGGGCAGCGCCTGTCCAGCGGCGCCACGGTAACGGTCACGTCGCACGACCCGGCCGCTTCTTCCGATGCCGCCAACGCGTCGGCATCTGCGCCGGCCGCGCCAGCCGGCCGCTAAGTCCGCGGCGCATGTTCTCGCGCTTCTTCATCGAACGACCGATCTTTGCCGTCGTGGTGGCGATGCTGATCGTCATCGCCGGGCTGCTGTCGATCACCGCGCTGCCGGTGCAGCAGTACCCGTCGATCACGCCCGTGCAGGTGACCGTGCAGGCCACCTACCCGGGTGCGGACTCGAAGACACTGGCCGACTCGGTCGCATCGCCGATCGAAGCGCAGATCAACGGCGTGGACAACATGCTGTACATGTCGTCCGCCAGCTCCGCCACCGGCCAGCTGACGTTGACGGTGTACTTCTCGCTCGACACGGACCCCGACATCGCGCAGGTGCAGGTGCAGAACCGAGTCAACCTGGCGCTGCCGCAGCTGCCGTCGGAAGTGACGCAGCTCGGCGTGTCGGTGCAGAAGAAGTCCGCGACGATCATGATGCTGATCGCCATCACCGGCGACGCCGCACGCTACAGCGCGGCCTATGTAGCCAACTACGCCAATGTCTACGTGCTCGACGCGTTGAAGCGCGTGCCCGGCGCCGGGCAGGCGCAGATCATGGGGGTGCCGGACCAGGCGATGCGCATCTGGATGGACCCCGACCGCATGGCCTCGCTGGGCATCACCACCAGCGACATCGCCAACGCGGTCAACCAGCAGAACCAGTTGTTCGGCGCCGGCCAGGTGGGCCAGCAGCCGAATGCCGAGCCGGTGGATCTGACTTTTCCGGTGGTCACGCAAGGCCAGTTCACCAGCCCGCGCCAGTACGAGAACATCATCCTGCGCGCCGACGCGGACGGCAGCGCCATCGTGCGCCTTGGCGCAGTGGCGCGAGCCGAGGTGGGCCTGCGCCAGTACATAGCCGACACGCGGCTCAACAACGCGCCGGCCACCTTCATCGCCATCTACCAGCAGCCGGGCGCGAACGGGCTGGTCGTGTCGAAGGCGGTGCGCGAGTCGCTCGAGGACATGAAATCGCGTTTTCCCGAAGGCATAGCCTACACCGTGGCGCTGGACACGAACGATTTCGTGCGCCTGTCGATCGAGGAAGTACTGAAGACGCTGGTTGAAGCGATGGTGCTGGTGGTACTGGTGGTGTACCTGTTCCTGCAGAGCCCCCGCACCACGGTGATCTGTGCCGTGGCCATCGTGGTTTCGCTGATCGCCACGTTCGCCGGCATGCTGGCGCTGGGATTCTCGATCAACCTGCTGACGCTGTTCGGGCTGATCCTGGCCATCGGCATGGTCGTCGACGACGCCATCGTGGTCTGCGAGAACGTCGAGCGCAACATGCAGCAGCACCACATCGGGCCGAAGGAGGCGACGATCCGCTCGATGCAGGAGATCGGCAGCTCGCTGGTGGCGGTCGTGCTGGTCATGGCCTCGGTATTCATTCCCGCGGCTTTCCTGCCCGGCACCACCGGGCAGTTGTACAAGCAGTTCGCCATCACGATCGTCATTTCCGTGTCGGTATCGGGATTCATTGCGCTGACCCTGACGCCCGCCATGTGCGCCACGCTGCTCAGGCACAACCCGCCTCCGCAGCGCGGCCCGTTCGCCTGGTTCAACCGGCAGGTAGACCGGGTGACGACCGGGTTCGGGCATGCGGTGGAGTTCGTCATCAAGCGCATGCTCGTCGCCTTCGTACTGCTGGGCGTGTTCCTGTGGGGCATCTGGCACTTGTTCCAGCAATTGCCCACCAGCTTCGTTCCGCAGGAAGACCAGGGTTATGCGTTCGTCGCGATCGTGATGCCGCAGTCGGCCAGCCTCGAGCGCACGCAGGCGGTGGCCGAACGCGTGGACAGGATACTGGCGAAGATCCCGGGCGTGGCCACGCGCTCGATGGTCACCGGCTACAGCCTGATCGACGGGGGATTCAAGAACAACGCCGCCACCTTTTTCGTCACGTTCGAGGATTTCAAGGAGCGCTACGGTTCGATCGAGAAGGCGAAGGCACAGAATGCGCGCGCCATCCTGGTCAATCTGTTCAACGAGGCCAAGCTGATCCAGGAGGGGGCCGTGCTGCCGATCGCGCCGCCGCCGATCCCAGGCATCGGCAGCACCGGCGGCTTCGAGTTCTGGATCCAGGACACCGCCGCCGGCTCACCACTGGAACTCGAAGCGCAGACCAGTGCCTTCCTCGAGCGCGCACGCCAGCGGCCCGAGCTGACCGGGCTGAACAGCACCTTTACCGCGAGCGCCCAGCAGTTGAGCGCCGCTGTCGACCGCGACAAGGCCACGCTGCTGGGGATTCCGGTGCAGGACGTCTACAGCGCCATCCAGGCGCAGTTCGGTTCACTCACCGTCAGCCAGTTCAACCAGTTCAGCCGCGTCTGGTGGGTCATCCTGCAGTCCGAGGCGCGCTATCGCGAACAACCCTCGGACCTGACACGGCTGTACACGCGCAACGACCGCGGCGACATGGTGCCGCTGTCGGCAGTGGTCGACCTCGGCTGGACTTCGGGGCCAGACACCCTGCCTCACTTCAACGGCTTTCCGGCCGCGAAAATCATCGGCGGTGCCGCTGAAGGCTACAGCTCGGGCCAGGCTATCGCCGCGATGGAAGAGCTGGCCGCATCGCTTCCACCGCAATACGCTGCCGCGTGGTCCGGCCTGGCCTACGACGAGAAGCAATCCGGCGGCACCTCGCTGCTGGCCTTTGCCTTCGGGCTGTTGATCGTGTTCCTGGTGCTCGCCGCGCAATACGAGAGCTGGACGCTGCCCGGCGCGGTCATGACGGCCATCCCCTTCGGCGTGCTCGGCGCGCTGCTGGTCAACTACATCCGCGGCCTTGAGAACGACGTGTATTTCCAGATCGGCCTGCTGGTGCTGATTGGACTGGGCGCGAAGAACGCGGTGCTGCGCGTGACCGCCGCCGTGGACTTCCGCAAGCAGGGCCACAGCATCATGGAAGCGACGAGGCTCGCAGGCGAGCAGCGGCTGCGACCGATCATCATGACATCGCTGGCCTTCGCAGTGGGCTGCCTGCCGCTGGCACTCGCGCTCGGTGCGGGCGCCAATGCCCGCCATTCGATCGGCACGGGAATCATCGGCGGCATGATCGGCGAGACCACGCTGGCGATGCTTTACGTTCCGTTGTTCTTCTATGTATTCGACCGCTGGGCTGAACGACGCAAGGGGAAAGCCCGCGAAACCCCACCGCCCGCGCCCGGGGAGCACTGAGGTGCGGCTCCTGCTTGCCACCGCAGTTGCTGCCACGCTTGCCGCCGGTTGCGCGCTGGGGCCCGATTACAGGCGCCCCGGGATCGAAGCGCCTGGCTCTTTCCAGTACTCAACGAACGAAGCCGTAGAAAGCGCCGACACGCTCTGGTGGCAGCAGTTCGACGACCCGGTGCTCGACGGCCTGGTCACCGAGGCGCTGGCGCACAACAGCAACATCGCGATCGCCACCGCCAACGTCGAGCAGGCTGCTGCCCTGCTGCCGCAAGTGCGTTCGCAGTTCTTCCCGCAAGTCGGCTACGGCGCCGGGGGCGGGCAGGAGCGCACTCGCGAGCCGTCTTTCGCCTCGCAACTCCCTGACTACCCGAACCCGGCCACCTCCTACCAGGCCGCGCTTTCCGCGAGCTGGGAAATCGACCTGTGGGGACGCATCCGCCGCCAGAGCGAAGCGGCACTGGCCGATGTACTGGCCACCAGTGAAGCGCGGCGCGGGGTCGTGCTGTCCGTGGTGGCCTCGGTCACCAACGCCTACCTGCAATTGCGCGGCCTGGACGCGCAACTGCAAGTCGCCGAACGCACGTTGAAGACCTACGCCGACTCGGTGGACCTGTTCAAGCTGCAGTTCCAGTATGGCCAGGTGTCGCAGATGAACGTTGCGCAGGCCCAATCGCAGTACGAGTCCGCCTCAGCGCAGATTCCGCTGCTCGAATCGCAGATCGCGCAGACCCAGAATTCGCTCGCGGTGCTGATCGGACGCAATCCCGGTGACATCGCTCGTGGCAAGACAGTAGACGAGCTGGTGCTGCCGTCGGTGCCGGCGGGCCTGCCTTCCGGGTTGCTGGAGCGTCGGCCCGACCTGCTGCAGTCCGAGCAGCAACTGATCGCCGCCAACGCGCAGATCGGCGCGGCCAAGGCGCTGTACTTCCCGACCATTTCGTTGACCGGCAGCTATGGCAACGTCAGTAGCGACCTGTCCAAGCTTTTCCAGGGCAGCAGCCGCGTGTGGAGTTATTCAGGTTCCGTGATCGGCCCGATCTTCAGCTTCGGTGCAGTCAGCGGCCAGGTGGCCCAGGCCGAAGCCGCACAACGCGCGGCGCTGGAGAACTACAAGCTCGCCATCCGCAATGCGTTTGCCGACGTCGACAACGCACTGGTCGCGAACAGCAAGCTGCGCGAACAACTGCAGGCGCAGGTCCGGCTGGTGGCCTCGCTGAAGGAATACACACACCTGGCGCGTGCGCTCTTCGACGGCGGCTACACCGACTACAGCACGGTGCTGCAGGCCGAACAGGCTCTCTTTCCGGCCGAACTGAACCTGGCCGGAACGCGCGCGCAGCTGTTCGTCTCGGCGGTGAATATCTACAAGGCGATGGGCGGTGGCTGGGTCAGCGAGGCTGACAGCCTGACTGGCAGCACGCCCGCAGCACCGCCGGCCAGCGCCCTGCCGCCACCGCTGAACTGACTACCACTCATTTGACCGATGCGTCAGAACCGCCAGTCGCAGCTGGCCGCGGCCAGCTCGATGAACGCGCGGACCTTGGCGGAGAGCAGGCGTGATGATGGATAGACGAAGTGGATCGGCAGCGGGCGCGGCTCGAAGCACTCGAGCACGATGCGCAGGCGGCCCTCCCTGACGGCGTCGGCCACCTGGTATGAGAGCGCGAGCGTCAGCCCACCGTCGTGCTCGGCATGCCATAGCGCCGGATCCGCACTGTTGGTGACGTAGTGCGAGGCGAGCGAGACGCGAAGTTCCTCACCCTCGTCGCTGAATGACCAGTCGGGAGTGCTTGCAAGCGGACTGAACTGGATCGTCTGGTGCCTGACCAGGTCATGAGGTGTCGCGGGCTCGCCGTGCCTGGCGAGATAGGCCGGCGACGCGACCACGACCCGGCGAGTCGACCCGGCCTTGCGGGCGATGAGCGACGAGTCCGCCAGGTTGCCGATCCGCACGGCGAGATCGATGCCGTCCTCGACGAGGCTCACCATGCGATCGGACAGCGTCAGTTCGCCGACGACTTCGGGATACTGGGTCAGGTAGCGACACATCAGCGGACCCACGTGCAGACGACCGAACACCGCGGGCGCCGAGACGACCAGCCGCCCCGTAGGACGAGCGCGCTCCGCCAGGGCCGAATCCTCCGCCTCCTCCAGATCGGAGAGGATGCGGCGCGCCCGCTCCAGGTAGCGAGCACCTGCGTCGGTCAAGGAGACAGAGCGCGTCGTCCTTTGCAGTAGACGGATGCCGAGCCCTTCCTCCAGCCGCGCCACCAGCCGGGTCACCGCGGATGCGGATATGCCGAGCCGCTGCGCCGCCGGCGCGAATCCGCGGGCATCGGCCACGGTCACGAAGGCTTTCATTGCGGAAAAACGGTCCATGCCTTTATTGCTATTAACGCAATTATCAATTGCTTTCAGACCATATTATCGTGCCAATAGCCCTAATGCACACTTTGCCCGTGGACAGCGCTGAGCTGCTCACAGGGCAAATCAGCCACTTACCCAGGAGATCACTGTCATGTCCCGTATCAACTTCCCGGCCAGCGTCGAGACCGCTCCCGCCGCCTCCCAGCCGCTGCTGGAAGGCGTCAAGGCCACGCTCGGTAGTGCGCCGAACCTCTTCCGTCTCGTCGCCCTGAGTCCGGCCGCGCTCGAGGGATACCTCGGGCTGAGCGGGGCCCTGGGCAAGGGCTCGCTCGACGCGCGCACCCGCGAGCGCATCGCCCTCGCCGTCGCGGAGTACAACGGCTGCGGGTACTGCACGTCCGCGCACTCGTTCATCGGCAAGAAGATGGCGGGCCTCACCGATGTCGAGATCGCCGCGAATCGCGACGGCACGTCGACGGACGCCAGGGCGGCCGCGGCGGTCGAGTTCGCTGTAAAGGTGGTCGAGGCGCGTGGTCACGTTTCGGACGCCGACCTCGCCGCCGCCAGGCTCGCCGGCTACTCGGACGCCGACATCGTCGAGATCGTGCTGCACGTGGCGCTCAATACGCTCACGAACTACGTCAACGAGGTCGCGCAGACCACGATCGACTTTCCGGTCGCCCACGCCCGCAACGCGGCATGACCGTCGATCGCACATACGCCAGCGACATCGCCTTCACGCCCGTGGTGAAGGCGATCCAGGAGCGCAAGGGCTCGCGCGAGTCGTATGCGCGAATGGAGGCGGGGCGGGGCTGGTCGACGACGATCACCCCCGACCTCGCCGAGTTCATCGCGGCGCAGACCAGCATATTCCTCGGCACGGCCAGCGCCGACGGGCAGCCATACATCCAGCATCGCGGCGGGCCGCCCGGGTTCCTGCGGGTGCTCGACGAGCGCACGCTCGCGTTCGCCGACTACCGCGGCAACCGCCAGTTCATCTCGCAGGGCAACCTGGCCGAAAACCCCAGGGCTTTCCTGTTCCTGATCGACTACGCGCGCCGCCAGCGTATCAAGCTGTGGGGAGAGTCTCGCGTCGTCGAGGACGACCCGGATCTCGTGAGGTCTCTGATGCCCGAGGGCTACAAGGCCCGCCCGGAGCAGGCGATCGTCTTCGCGGTCTCCGCGTGGGACGCGAACTGCCCGCAGCACATTCCGCAGCGTTTCGAGGCGTCCGACGTGGCGGCGGCGATCGAGGAGCGCGATCGCAAGATCGCCGAACTGACCGGTCGGCTGGAGGACCTGGAGCGCCGGGCAAAGGGGGCTGGCGTGTCAGCCCCTTGAGTGGCGCCGCGCAAGCCAGTAGCCGACCAGCGCCCAGACGAAGGCGATGCCCGCGCCGACCAGCGCGAGCGACGCGGCTGTCATCTCGCCCGCCCGCAGGCCGCCGCGCAACTGCGCCGAGAGTGCGTCGCCGCCCCGGTAGACGACCACGTCGATCAGGTTCTTCGCCTTGTACTTGGCCTCGGTATCGACCGACGTGAACAGGATCTCCCGCCCCGGCCGCGTCAACGCGTATTCGCCCGCCCGCCGCACGATCATCACGATGGCCAGCACCCAGAAATTGGCGACCACGGCCAGCGCCAGGAAGCCACCCATCATCGCGACCGGCACCGAGCACAGCAGCACCGCAATGCCGAGCCGGCGCGCGATGGCGCCCGTGAACAACACCTGGGTTGCGAGCGTCAGCGCCTGCACCGTGAAGTCGATGCGCGCGAAGACTTGCGTCCTCTGGTTCTCGTCCGGAAATGTCTCGGTGACCAGCCGCAGCTGCTCGAAATACAGGAAGGTCGTGGTCGAGGCCAGCAGCAGCACGAACGCACAGAAGCCGAGCAGGTACGGTGAGCGCAGCACCAGCGTGATGCCGGCAAACGGGTTGCCGCCGATCGGCCGCTCGAGGCCGACCGAACGCGCGGCTGCCGGGTCCCGGCGCAGGTGGCGGAGCAGCAGTGCCTGGCAGAGGATGGCGACACCGAACAGGCAGGCCGAGACGACCAGGATCCCGGTGCGTCCAATGGGCACGATCAGCAGGTCCGTGGCGACCGGGGCCACGAGGCCGCCGGTGGTTCCGCCCGCCGCGACGATACCGAACAGCCGCCGCGCGCGTTCGTCGTCCATCCGGTCGACCATCAATGTCCAGAACACGGACACGACGAACAGGTTGAAGACGCTGATCCACACGTAGAAGAATTTAGCGCCGGCAAGCTCCCGTGGATCCGCCTGCATGACCATGGCCAGCACCAGCAGCGAAGCGCCGAAAATACCGTAGACCGAGGCCAGTACGGTCGCACGCGGCAGCCGGGCGCAGGCCCAGCCGTACAGCGGAACCACGGCGATCGAAGCCAGCGCCGTGGCAACGAACAGGTCCTCGACCTCGCGCTCGCCGAGCACCGTGCCGATCGTCTCGCGCACCGGCCGCAACATGAAATAGCCGCACAGCACGCAGAAGAAGAGCAGGAACGCGGCGGCAACCGTCACCCGTTCCTCCGGCCTGATCGCCAGGCGGCCGAGCCAGGCCTGCATCAGAGCGAGGCTACATAGTTCGCCATTCGCTCGCGCATTTTCCCATCGGGCATCCGCCCGTGGCCGGCGGCGGCGTTGTCGCGCATGTGCCGTGGCTTGGAAGTCGCCGGGATGACGCAGGTGACCGACGGGTGGCCGGCAATGAACTTGAGGAAGAACTGCGCCCACGACGCGCAGTCGATCTCCGCTGCCCAGGCCGGCAACGCCTGGCCACGTACGCGATTGAAGAGCGCGCCGTCCTCGAACGGACGATTCACCAGCACTGCCACCTTGCGCTCGGCGGCCAGCGGCAGCAGCCGCCGCTCGGCCTCACGCGTACCGATCGAGTAGTTGAACTGGACGAAATCCAGCTGTTCCTTCTTCAGCACGCGCTCGAGGTCGTCGTAAGACGCCACGGTGTAGTGCGTGACGCCGATGTAACGCACGCGTCCCTGCTCTTTCAGTCCGCGCAGGGTCGCGAGCTGCGTGTCCAGGTCCACCAGGTTGTGGACCTGCACCAGGTCGAGCTTCGGCGACCGGAGAAGCTTCATCGACGTCTCGATCTGCTCGAGGCCGGCCTCGCGCCCCCGCGTCCAGACCTTTGTGGCCAGGAACATGCGCGACCTGAGCTGCTCGGCCGCGACGAGGTCACCCGCGACCTCCTCGGCACGCCCGTACATCGGCGAGGTGTCCAACAGCGAGCCGCCGGACCCTATGAGGATGTCGAGCACCTCCCGCAGCGGCGCGCGCTCGGAAACATCCGCGCCCACGTCGAAGACGCCCGAGGTGCCGAGGCCGATCACCGGGAGACGCTCGCCGGTCGTCGGAATGGGGCGCGCGAGCATGCCGGCGCGATCGGCCTCGGCGCGCGCCGGCGCGATCGCGGCAAGGGCTGCGGCAGCGCCGATCGCCTGGCAGAAGGTCCGACGGTCGTATCGGTGATGCATCAATTCCCCTCCTCCATGACCTGATGCCCCGAACATTACCAAGGCTCGGCCATTCAGGCACCCGGTCACGCGATAGTCCAATAGAATCCGGACATCCGACGGACCAGGCGGTCCGCAATCCAGACCCGCCGGCCCGGCCGGCGGAGTCATGACCCGCAGGGCGACGCGACATGGAAACACGCCAGACCGGCTCCACGACCGACCTGCTGTCGGGACTGCCCGATTCGCCGGATTCCTATCCGCAGAAGCTTGATATCACTCGCTCCTGCGTCCTGCAGATTGCGCTCGATGAACCCGCTTACCGGGCGGCAAGTTTTCTAGACGACCGGATACTGACACCCGGCACCAGGGGCGCCTGGCAACCGCTCGAGAGCGTGATCGCCGGCGCGCAGCTCGTGCAGGAGCCCCGGCCACTGCACTACATCCTGCACACCGGGCACGTGGGCTCGACGCTGCTCAGCCGGCTGCTCGACACGACCGGCTCGGTGCTGTCGCTGCGGGAACCGCTGCCGTTGCGGACGCTGGCCGACGCAGGCGACGCGCTGGGACAGCCGGAGTCGTTGTTGAGCGAGTCGCAGTTCGAGCGCGTGCTCGACGCTCTGGTCCGCCTGTGGAGCCGTGGATACGCCTCGACATCCTGCGTGGTGGTCAAGGCCACCAGCGTCACCGCGCGCATGGCACCACGGTTGCTGCAGTGCCGGGACTCGTCGCGCGCGGTCTACCTGAACCTGCGCGCCGAGCCTTACCTCGCCACGCTGCTCGCCGGGCAGAATTCGCAGGCAGACCTGCGCGGCCACGGGGTGGAGCGCATGCGTCGCCTGTGCTCGCATATGGCGACGCCGGTCGGCCCGCTGCATGCGCTGTCGCCCGGGGAACTTGCGGCGATGAGCTGGCTCGCCGAATCGTTGACGCGACGGGAGATCCTCGACCAGTTCCCCAAACGGCTGCTGGCCGTGGACTTCGATGCCCTGCTGTCCGGTATCGAGCGGGAAATGCAGCGAATCACCAACCACCTGGACTTGCCAGTGACCGACGATTGGCTGGCCAGCCTGGGCTCGAGCCCGGCCCTCGCGCGCTACTCCAAATCCCCCGACTACGACTACAGCCCGGCGCTGCGCACGCAGTTGCTGAACCAGGCGCGACGCGATCATCACGAAGAGATTGGCCGGGGCATGCGTTGGCTGGAGACACTGTCACGCACCGAGGCCACCGTCGCCCGCCTGCTGGCCGACGAGGCAACCTAGCTCGTCGACCACATCCGCAACAGGTTCTGGCGCACTACCTCGAGTCGCACCCGGTTCTCCCATTTCATGTTGAGGCCTTCGAGCGCCGCGATCTCGCTCAATTCGTAAATCTGGCTGCGCTGGTGCTGGTCGGCGATGAGGCTCTCGACGAAAGTGATCGCGACGAGGCGCTCGCCGGAACGCACCGGCAGCACTTCGTGCTGGGTCGTGGACGGATAGACGATGGCTTCGCCAGGGACACCTTTGAACGTCAGCCGCTGGTTGCCGAGGACGATCGCGAGCTCCCCACCCTCGTAGGCTGCCGGGTCCGAGACGAACACGGTGCACGAGATGTCGGAGCGCAGACGGCCGCCGGGCAGCTGGAGAATCGCTGCGTCGGCGTGAGCCCCGTAATTCATGCCCGGTTCGTAGCGGCACAGCAGCGGAGCGGCAAGGCGCTTCGGCAGCGTGAAGTCGACGAACTCCCGGCAACGCACCAGGGCTGCCTGCACGAGCTGCGCGGGCTCAAGCGATTTCGCGTCGGCCGGATCCACCTGCAGGTTGTTCTTTGTGGGGTTCGCCGGGTTCGAAACGCGCCCCTCGACAAAGGGCAACTCGCGGCTCAGTTCCACCAGCCGTGCGATCTCGGGAGCTGTCAGGACATTGTTGATGCGCAGGAACATTCGGCAACCTTTTCGTGCGCCGCTAAGGTGCTTGCGGCGAATGCCCGATCGAAAATACCATTGGGCGGCTCGCCGGACAATTGCTGTCGCGGACCAGCCGCAGGCCGGCAACGGTCCCCTTCCCGACGACGCCTCATACGCGGGCAAGCAACGCGCGCAGGGCCAGCGGACCTTCCTCCGAAAGCGCCGCTGCCTGTGCCAGGAACAGTTCCGCGGCCGCGATCGCGTCGCTTAATGCGTCGTGCATCTGGTGCCCTGGCAGGTTGTAGTGCATCCGAAGTGCGTCGAGCCTGAACTCCCCGCGCGCCGGTGCGCGTCCCGCCCTCGAATACCTGCGACGCGCGAGCTGGAGCGTGTCGACCACCGGCACGAGCAGGCCGCCGCCCAGGCAGCGCCGACACGCTGCATCGAGGAACCCGAGCTCCGTCGGCGCGTAGTGGGCAACCAGCACCCTGCCTCCAAGCGCGCCCAGGATGTCGACGAGCACCGCGCGGAGAGGCTCGCCCTGCGCTGCCTCGTCGTCGGTGATCGCATGGATGACGGCACTTGCCTCGGGCATTGGTACCGAGGTCCGCACCATCCGCCGGGTCGCAGTGCCAAGGTCTATCGCACCGCCTCTGACCTGTACCCAGCCCGCACTGACGATCTCGTCCACGTCCGGGTCGCTGCCCGTGGTCTCGAGGTCCAGGGCCAGGAATTCGACCTGCATCCAGTCGCGAGCGCGTGGCGGAAGAGGTTTTTCGTAGTAGGTGCGCAGGGGTCCCGGCGGTGCCGAGCGCGCCCACTGGTGCCGACGGAAACTGAACGGCAGCAGTGAGCCCTGCGTCACCGCGGCAGCCGGTCGCCGTGTGCGGAGCGCACGGCGTCCTGGAGCGTCGCGATCACCCCGAACGCGTCTTTCAGGTGACGCCGCTCCATTGCAGTCAGCGCATCGGGCTTGACGTAGTTGTCCGCCTCACCGCCGCTGCGCAACTGCTGCGCCTGGTGTTTCGAGCGAATCAACGAGATGAACTCGAACGCCGCCGCAAGGTTCTCGGCACCCTCCTCGCTCAGGGTGCCTGCGGCGAGCGAGTCTCGCAGCCGATCGAGTGTCGCGACCGATTCGACGCCTCCTGCCAGCGCGTAAACCCGCGCCAGGTCGACGATCGGCAGCAAGCCATGCCGCTTCAGGTCCACCGAACCCTCGTGCTCCCCCGAACCGACCAGTACGAAATTGCGGAAAAACCCCAGTGGTGGCCGGTTGCCAAGCGCGTGGCTCGCCATGTACGCCAGAAAGACCTTCGCACCGCGGCAGCGCTGAAGGATCCGCTCCATCAGGCGCTGTCGCAGCGCGTCCTCACCCCAGATCGTGCGCATGTCGAAGAAGTTGGCCGCGAGCATCGCGGCGTTATGATCGGTCTTCTCGAGCCAGGCGGTGAAGTAGTCGCGCCATACGGCCAGCGGCTGGCGCCAGCGGGAATTGGAGGCCATGACGTCGCCCGGACAGAGCGTATAGCCGCTGGCGCCGAGCCCCTGGTTGACTGCGCCTGCGAGCGCAGCGAAGTAATCGCCATGCAGGCCTGGTTGATAGCCGTCGTCCAGGATGATCGCGTTGTCCTGGTCCGAATGCAGCGTCAACTCGCCGCGACCCTGGGAGCCCGTGGCGACCCAGGCAAAATGGACCGGGGGCTCCCCGAGCCGATGAATGGACAGCTCGATCAGGCGACGAGTGACTGCATCGCACACCGAGGTCAGTGCCTGGCCGAGCTGCCGGGCGTTGGCATGCGCCGCCACCATCTGCACCTGCAGTTCCCGCGCCTCGCCGGCCACCTGGCGCAGGTCGTCGACCGAGCCGCAGCGCCGGATCCGGTCGGCCAGGTAGAGCGGATTCGCGCTCTGGGCGCGCAACAGGTCATTGGTCGAGACCAGCCCCTGTACGCCATCGCGGTCCACCACCGGAAGATGGTGGATACGCAGCCGGCTCATCGCCATCAGCGCCTCGAACGCCGAGGCACTCCCCTGGATCGTATGCGGACGTGGCGTCATGATATCGACGAGCGGTGTATTTCCACTGCGATCCTCGGCCACTACGCGGGTGCGCAGGTCGCGATCGGTCACGATGCCAGCGAGGGCGCCGTCGCGCAGGACCAGCAGCGACGAGACGCGCTCGCGGGTCATGAGGCGGGCAGCATCGCGAATGTTCATCGCCACTTCGGCGGTCACGGCATCGCGCACCATGAGTTCCCCGACGCTGAGTCGCAGCAGGTTTCCACCGACCTGGGGTGCGTCGAGCGCGGTTTCACGGGCCTGTTGCAGCCGCTCTCGTATCGACGTCTCGAAGCTGTCGCCGAACGCCCGATGGTCCTTTCGGAGCTCGTCGAGCAGGGCCGATGGCAGCACGTAGACCAGCGTGTCCTCGACCGTCATCCCGAGGAGTTTCTGCTGATTGCGGGCTGCAACGGCGCTGGAATCGAGACAGTCGCCCTCGGCGAGCTTTTCCACCAGCTCCCCGGCTTCGTCCCGCAGCTCGACGGCACCCTTGCGGATGACGTGGAAGCTCGTCGAGTCGGCTTCTGCCGGCGGAAATTCCGACCCGCGCCTGAGATAACGAACCGACACCGAACGGGGCAGGCGATCGAGGGCGTCGTCCGGAAGCGCGGAGAACGGCGCGTGCCGCCCGAGGAAATCCCGCACGTCCCGGAGTTCGCTGACCATCAGTACACCCCGACCGTGCTAGCGGCGGTCTTTCGACAGCAGAAGGTAAGCCATCGCGACGGCAGCAGCATCCCCGCGCGCCGTGTGACGCGCGACCATCGGCACACCCAGTCGTGCGAGCATCTCGTCGAGCGCGCGCGGCGGCGAATCCTCCGGGTTGCTGCGCAGGATCGCGCGCCGATAGAGATCGCGCACGTCGAAGCGGTCGGGTTCGAATCCGTCATGCCCTCCTTCCCGAAGAACCCGGTCGAGCATTGCGCAATCGAAACCGATGCAGTAGCCGATCAACGGCCGATCGTCGAGCCAGGCGACGAAGTCGGCGGCGGCGTCGACGGCGGTCGAACCCTGCGCCACGTCCACCGGACGCAGCCGGTGATACTTGACGGCCTCCAGGTCCACTGGAGCATCGCCGGCCACCTTGCGCTCGAATCCCTCGCTCAGCAGGATGCGCCGGTCGCGTATCGGCACGGCCGCGATCGACAGGATCGCCGCCGTCTTCGGGTCGAGGCTGCTGGTCTCGAGATCCAGCGAGACGATCTCCCCGCCCTTCGGCGCAGCCGGCGGCCGCAGCGCCCGCCACAATCCGCGGAGTGCGCGGCGCAGGGGCCTCACCGACGCCACTCCATGGCCTAGAGACCGTGCCCGAAACGCGACGACAGCGAGCGCTGGAATTCGCGCACCACGCCGAACGCGTCGCGCAGCAGGTCACGGTCGAGACGGCGCAGCGCATCGAGCCGGACGGTATTGCCGGGCAACTCGCCCTCGCCGACCGCCTCGATCTGCTGCCCGAGCCGAAGCCGCAGCATGATCGCATAGGCCTGCCGCAGGTCCGCGCCGAGCGTCGCACTCAGGGCGCCGGCGGCCATCAGCGCATCGATGCGATCGAAAGTGGAAGCCTCGGTCAGCCGGTACTGCAGCGCGAGTGTTCGCACTCCGTGAACCACGGGAAAGATGCCGCCCTTCTTCACGTCCACCGGCGCGCTGCGGCCGAGCAGTCCGCTGAAGAGCCGGAGCGGCGTCTGGAACTCGAGCGCCGGCGCCACGAAGTGGTGCATCCACACCTCGTTCTGGCCGAACCCGAACAGGGTCTCCCGGATTGGCGCGAAGAGTTGTGCGTCACCGGCAACGATGCGCGCATCCAGCATGATCGCCACTCGCATCAACGCCTGCGGCGCGGTGTTGCCGCGCAGGGTCTCGATCCGACCAAGCCAGGCCTTTTCGTCCCCGCGCCATTGCGGATTGGAGACCATCACGCCGCCCGGACACGGCGGATAGCCCATCTCAGCGAGGCCGTCGCTGAAGGCCTGTGCGGCGTCCGCCACGTCCTCATCTCGCACGTCGGGCGAGAGCATCAACGCATTGTCCTGGTCAGTCTTGAACAACTGCTCGCCGCGCCCCTCGCTGCCGAGCACCAGCAGGCAGCAGCGACTGCGCAAGCCCTCGTCGAAACAGAACTCGAACAGGCGCGACAGCAGCCGCTGGTTCACAGCGCTCACCAGGTCGGCCAGGTACTGCATCCGTGCGCCGTTGCCATGCAGCGTTCGAACCAGCTGGTTGACCTGCCGCGCAGCCGCACCCAGCTCCGCGCGGGTCTCGGCTCGCGCAACGCGCAGGCCAATCACGTGCGAATGGCTGGAGTAATGGCTGAGAAGCTCGGCGAGCCCGAGCGTGCCCCTGAGCTCGCCATTCTCGAGCACCGCAATACGCTCTATTCCGGCGCGGGTCATCGTCACGAGCGCCTGGAACAGGGGATCGGCTGTATCGCAACTCACGACAGGGCGGCTCGCAATTCCGCCGACCGGCTGCTCCAGCGAGCGCCCGCCCAGCGCGATCGCCTCGAGCAGGTCGGTGCGGGTCGCGATACCGAGACCGGCCGGCCCCTCGACGAACACGCAGTCGACACGCCGGTCGCGCATGCGCCGGGTCGTCTCGTCGAGCGGACAGTCCTCGGGCACGGTGACCGCTTCGGCGAGCAGCGCTTCCCCGACACGTGTCAGCATCATCTCGGCCAGGTCGGTGGGCGCGCCGGACCGCTCGGCCTCAGCGCTGCGCTTGGCGAGCGACGCGAGGAAATAGGCGGCGAAACGACCATTTGCCGACACCGCCGCACGAAATGCTGCGGCTGGAATAGTCCAGGCGAGGGTGTCCTCGATGGCCTCGTAAGTGTAGCGTGCGCGGCCGGTCAAGGAGGCCGTCGTGCCGAACAGGTCGTGCGCACCGAACTCGGCAAAGACCCGCGTGTACCCTTCGCCCGCCTCCATCGCCACGACCTCGCCCTTCAGGATCACATAGACGAACTCCGAGCCCTGGCCAGCCTCGAGAATGGTCGTGCCCTTGGGGACGAACTCGATGTCCATCCGCGCGCCGAGCTCGCCGGCCTGCTCCGCCGTGAGCAGGTTGAATGGCGGGGTCGAAAAATCGAATTCCTGGTCGTGCCGGCTCACGTCAAATAGCCCTGGCGCTGAAAAAAGCGGGGCGGCCCGCGAGGACCGCCCCGGTGATCACCCTCGCACAAAGCCTCAGTGGTGGCTGGCCGCGCCGGCTCCGCGCGGGACCCGGATGTCCTCCACCAGGTGCTGGATGTGCTCCGGCGGCGGAGCCGTCACATGGCTCACCGCGTAGGTTACCGCGAAGTTGAGCAGCATGCCCACGAAGCCGATTCCCTCGGGCGAGATCTTCAGGAACCACTGGTCGGCGCCGGCCGTCGGATCGATGAACTTGAAGTAGATGATGTAGCCGGCCGTGAACACGATGCCGACGATCATGCCCGAGACGGCGCCCGGCATATTCGCGCGCTTGTCGAAGATCCCGAGCAGGATCGCCGGGAAGAACGACGCCGCCGCCAGGCCGAACGCGAACGCCACCACCTGGGCCACGAACGCGGGCGGATAGATGCCGAGCAGGCCCGCGATCACCACCGCGACGCCGGCCGCGAGGCGCGCGTACAGCAGCTCCTGCTTCTCGGTGATGTTCGGCATCACGACTTTCTTCAGCAGGTCGTGCGAGATCGCCGACGAGATCACCAGCAGCAGGCCCGCCGCGGTCGACAGTGCCGCTGCGAGGCCGCCTGCCGCCACCAGCGCGATCACCCAGGACGGGAGTTTCGCGATCTCGGGATTGGCGAGCACCATGATGTCCTTGTCGATCGTCATCTCGTTGCGGTCGTCCTTGGCGTAGAACATGCGGCCGTCGCCGTTCTTGTCCTCCCACTTGATCAGGCCGGTCTTCTCCCAGTTGGTGATCCAGCTCGGCGCCTCGCTGTAGAGCGCGCCTGCGCCATCGGTGCCGTTGATGGTCTCGATCATGTTGTAGCGGGCGAACGCCGCCACGGCCGGGGCCGTCGTATAGAGAAGCGGCGATGAACAGCAGCGCCCAGCCCGCCGACTTGCGTGCGTCACGTACCTTCGGAACGGTGAAGAACCTGACCAGCACGTGCGGCAGGCCGGCGGTGCCGACCATCAGCGCCGCGGTGATGCAGAACACGTCGATCAGCGGTTTGCCGCCGCTGGTGTATGGCGCAAAACCGAGCTCGGTGCTCAATCCGTCGAGCTTGTCGAGCAGGAACGTGCCCGATCCGGAGATTTCGCCCCGAAGCCGAGTTGCGGCAGCGTGTGACCGGTGAGCAGGATCGAGATGAAGATCGCCGGCACCATGTAGGCGAAGATCAGCACGCAGTACTGCGCGACCTGTGTGTAGGTAATGCCCTTCATGCCGCCGAGCACCGCATAGAAGAACACGATCGCCATGCCGATGATGACGCCGAGGTTGATCGGCACCTCGAGGAACCGCGAGAAAACGATGCCGACGCCGCGCATCTGCCCTGCCACGTAGGTGAACGAGACGAAGATCGCGCACACCACGGCCACCAGCCGCGCCGTATCCGAATAGTAACGATCACCGATGAAGTCGGGGATCGTGAACTTGCCGAACTTGCGCAGGTAGGGCGCGAACAGCAGCGCGAGCAGCACGTAGCCACCTGTCCACCCCATCAGGTAGACGCCGCCGTCGTAGCCCATGAACGAGATCAGGCCCGCCATCGAGATGAACGATGCGGCCGACATCCAGTCGGCGGCAGTCGCCATGCCATTGGCCAGCGGGCTCACATGGCCGCCGGCCACGTAGAAGTCACGCGTGTGGGACGCGCGGCTCCAGATCGCGATGCCGATGTACAGGGCGAAGCTCGCGCCCACCAGCAGATAGGTCCACGTTAGAACTGACATATATGTGTCCCCTGGGATTCTTTGTCTTGGTTCAGTCTTCGTGCACGTCGTGCTCGATGTCGAGCTTGTTCATGATCCCCACGTACACGAAGATCAGGACGACGAATACGTAGATCGAACCCTGCTGGGCGAACCAGAAGCCAAGCTTGAAGCCGTAGATCCGGAAGTTGTCCAGCCAGTCGTGCAGCAGGATGCCGAAGCCGAACGAGACCACGAACCAGATGGAAAGCAGCCCGAGCACGATCCTGAGATTGCGCTTCCAGTATTCCAGTCTTCTTTCTCTAGTCATTATGATTCCCTCCTCCCGGTCTAGGGTTGCACGCAATCTAGCAGCAGGCCCCGGTCGGCCCACTGCTACATTGGTCGTAGATGCAGGAGTCCGCGGCGGTCCCGGCCACTACGACCTTGGTCGCAGGCCGGACCGCCGGGAGGTCGCGCTCAGCGGTTCATTCGCTCGACGACAAGGCTCGCGACCACGGACGGGTCGGCGAGCGTCGAGATATCGCCGAGCTGCTCGTGCTCGTTGGCAGCGATCTTGCGCAGGATGCGGCGCATGATCTTTCCCGAGCGGGTCTTCGGCAACCCGGGCGCCCACTGGATGAAGTCCGGTGTCGCAATCGGGCCGATTTCGCGACGTACCCAGTCCCGGAGCTCCTTACGCAGCTCTTCGGTCGGCTTCGCATCCACGACCAGCGTGACGTAGGCATAGATGCCCTGCCCCTTGATGTCGTGTGGGCAGCCGACCACGGCCGCCTCGGCGACGAGATGGTGTGCCACCAGCGCGCTCTCGACCTCGGCGGTGCCGAGCCGATGCCCCGAGACGTTCAGCACGTCGTCGACTCGCCCGGTGATCCAGTAGTAGCCGTCCACGTCGCGACGCGCGCCATCGCCGGTGAAGTACGTTCCCGGGTAAGTCTTGAAATAGGTGTCGATGAAGCGCTGGTGATCGCCATAGACAGTGCGCATCTGGCCGGGCCAGCTGTCGGTGAGAATGAGGTTGCCCTCGCAGGCTCCCTCGAGCACCTTGCCTTCGGTATCCACGATGGCTGGCCGGATGCCGAAGAACGGCAGCGTCGCGGACCCCGGTTTCGTGTCGATCGCGCCCGGCAGAGGCGTGATCAGGATTCCGCCGGTCTCCGTCTGCCACCAGGTGTCCACGATCGGGCAGCGTTCGTCGCCGACCACGCGGTGATACCACTCCCAGGCCTCGGGGTTGATCGGTTCGCCGACCGTGCCAAGCAGGCGCAGCGATTTCCGCGAGTGCTTCTTGACGGGCTCATCGCCCTCGCGCATCAGCGCCCGCAGCGCCGTCGGTGCCGTGTAGAAGATCGAGACCTTGTGCTTGTCGCACACCTGCCAGAACCGGCCCGCGTCAGGGTAGTTCGGCACGCCCTCGAACATCAGCGTCGTTGCGCCATTTGCCAGCGGCCCGTACACGACGTAGCTGTGGCCCGTGACCCAGCCGACGTCGGCCGTGCACCAGAAGACGTCATCCTCGCGCAGGTCGAACACGGACTCGTGCGTCAGTGCCGCGTACACCAGGTAGCCGCCGCTGGTGTGCAGCACGCCCTTCGGCTTGCCGGTCGAACCGGAGGTATACAGGATGAAGAGCGGGTCCTCGGCATCCACTGCGGCGGGTTCGCTGGTCTCCGGCTGGCCATCGACGACTTCGCTGTACCACCTGTCGCGTTCGTACATCGCGACCGGCGAGGCAGTTCGCTTGACCACCAGCACGTGCTTCACCGATTCAGTCCCAGGTGAGCTCAGCGCCTGGTCCACGTTTGCCTTGAGAGGCACCTTCTTGCCGCCGCGGACGCCCTCGTCCGCCGTGATCACGATGGTCGAGGCGCAGTCGGAAATGCGCCCGGCGAGCGAGTCCGGGGAGAATCCGCCGAACACGACCGAGTGGATGGCGCCGATGCGGGCGCATGCGAGCATCGCGACGGCGGCCTCGGGAATCATCGGCAGGTAGATCGTGACCCGGTCACCCTTCTGCACGCCCAGCGAGGTGAGCGCGTTGGCGAGCTTGCAGACGCGGTAATAAAGCTCGCGGTAGGTTATGCGCACGCTCTCGTTGGGGTCGTCGCCCTCCCAGATGATGGCGGTCTTGTCGCCGCGCCTGGCGAGTTGCCGGTCCAGGCAGTTGGCGGCAACGTTCAGCTGGCCGCCCTCGAACCAGCGGATGTGGAAGTCGTTCGCGTCGAAACTGACGTCCTTCACCCTGCCGTAGGGACGAATCCAGTCGATGCGCTGGCCCATGCGGCCCCAGAAACCCTCCGGATCGCGCACGGATTCAGCGTAAAGGTCCCGGTACTGGTCGCTGGTGATGCGCGTCTGCAGACGCGAATTCGGCTGGTACCTTGTGCAACTTGTCCGAACTCATGCTTGTCTCCCCGTGCCTCGTTCGTTGTGAAGCGCGCTCATTCGAGCGCAGCCCGGATCTTCTCGGCCTGCCCGGCCAGGACCGCTGGATCTGCCATTTCCCGTGCGTGCAGCTTGAGGTCGAGCCCCTCGTAACGGGGAATGACGTGGAAGTGGATGTGGAACACGCTCTGGCCGGCGCCTAGACCGTTCAGCTGCGCGATCAGGATGCCGGGTGGGTGCGAATGCCTTCCTGACTGCATTGGCCACGCGCTGCGTCGTGAGGATGGTCGCGGCCAGCGCCTCCGGCGCGAGATCATGCAGGTTCTCGGCCTCGAACCTGGGGATCACCAGCGCGTGGCCAGGCGACTGCGGCATCACGTCCATGAATGCCAGCGTGTGCGCGTCCTCGTACAACTTGTGCGCTGGAATCTCGCCGCGCAGGATTCGCGCAAATACGTTGTTCCGGTCGTAGGCCATGGGCGGTCACCGTGGCGTGTGTCCAGGCTGAGTATAGCCAGTGGCCGCGCCCGCGACGGACGTTCATTCGACCAAAGGATGAGCCGGGACGGCCACTTCAGGGGAATGAGGGGACATTCCCCGAATTTTGGGGAGGGTGGGGAGGGGACATTCCCCCTTTCCTGCGTCCAGGCGCAGAAACAGGAGAATGTCCCCGTCGACCTGCCGCCCCTAGAACGAAATACTTCGTCGTGAACTGCAACCGGTTCAACGTGCCGTTGTCGTTGTTCTCGAGCTCGCGCTTTGCCCACCGGTACTCCGCGCCGATGTCGAGCTTCGGGATCGGAGAGTAGAAGAAGTTCAGCGACCAGCTCTCGCTCGCCTGGTTGGCGCCCACATTGTCGAGGCTGCTGGGGTTGTCGTAGCTCCCGACCGCGTAGAACGCCGTGCTGCGCAGCTTGTCGGTCCAGAAGTGGCGGTAGGCCACGTAACCCGCAAAGCCGTCGATCGTGTCGAAGTCGCCCTTCGAGTTCAGATATACGTCGTTGGTGAAGTTCAGGCCTGCGTAGCGCCCGAGGTTGCCACCGAGCAGCATGAAGCGGATGTCGTCCTTGCCCCAGACATTGATCTTGCCGGACAGGCTGCCGGCGGCCGACCAGGTCGAAGCGTCGGTTTGAGTGCCGGTGGACGGCCGGTTCTCGTACACCAGTTCACGAACCAAGCCGGCCAGCACCACGCTGCCCCAGTCGCCCTTCCAGGTGTAGCGACCAATCAAGTCCGGGACCCAGCCATCGTCGCTCGAGATCGAGGAGGAGCTTAGTACCGCACAATCGTTCGGGTTGAGGGGGGCGACGTCAAATGTGGCGCATTGGGTGACCGTCGTCTGTGGGTTTTCCACGGCGAACGAGAAGCCGCCGGTCGTGTAGCGGACCTGCGGCTGCCGGATGAAGATCACGCCGTCCGTCGGGCCGATGAAGTCCACGGCTTCTGGCAGCGCACTGACGTCCATGAACGTCGACCAGGCCTGGCCGACCAGCCAGTGATTGCTCTGGATGAAGGCCTGCCGCAGCACGGCGCCATAGGTATTCGACACGTTCTGCGAGCCAAGGGTCGAGCCGTAGAAGTCGACCTCGAAGTGCGTGGTGACCTTGTCGCCGTTCTCGAGCGGTGTATTGGTGCCGACGATGAACCGGCTCTGCTTGGCGATGAAGTTGAAGTCGGTGCCTTCGCTCTTGCCACCGATCGGTGTCTGGCCGGGCACGTAGTAATCGCGACCGGAGGCGCTGGCGCCGAGTTCACCGTCCGGCGTATCGGTCCAGTTCGCATCGGCCTTGACGTAGCCCGAAACATAGAGCGTCGTGCCCGGCGCGGCGTTCGGCAGGATCGAGACACTCTGCACGGGCTGCGCACCCTTCGGCAGCGGGGCAGCCGCTGCTGCGGGAGCCGCGGCGGGCGCAGGCGCCTGCTTTTCCTTGATCGATTCGTTGACCATCTTCTCGAGCTCCGCGACCCGCGCCTCGAGCGCCGCCTCCTTGGCCGACGTAGCCGTCGACGTGTCCGTGGACTGGGCCAGGACGCTGGACGATGCGCCCAGGGCCGCGAGCGAAGAGCGTCGCGACGACCAGACGACGAAGAACAGGGTTGCAGTGGTTCTGTACAGGCATGGCTTTCCCCCGGGTTGGCATTGGCAGGATGCTGCGACGGATATCCCGTCGGCGAAATACGCCTTTGGTCGAACGCGGCCGGCGCGGCCGGACCCCTCGGTGTAGTCTCGCGCGCATGACCCTACAGATCATCGTCGCCGATGACCATCCGTTATTTCGCGAAGCCCTGAAGGCCGCGGTGGCACGACGCGAGCCGGGCACCGGTTTCGTCGAGGCCGATTCCGTTGCCTCCCTGCTCGCGGCCATCGAGGCCGAGCCCGATGCCGACCTGCTGCTGCTGGACCTCAACATGCCGGGCGCGCAGGGGTTCAATGCACTCGCCCACGTGCGCGGCACCCGGCCCGGGCTGCCTGTCGCGATCGTCTCTGCGGACGACGATCCGCAGACGATTGCGGCCGCGCTGCGCTACGGCGCGCAGGGTTTCATACCGAAATCAACCGAGGCGGGCCAGATCGGCGCGGCGATCGAGGCCGTGCTGGCCGGCGAGATCTATACGCCGCCGGGATACCGCCAGCCCCGCGACATGCATGCGACCGACGAGGACCTCGAAATCGCGCAGCGTATTGCGGAACTGACGCCACAGCAGTTCCGCGTGCTCGGTGCGCTGTGCTCGGGACAATTGAACAAGCAGATCGCCTACGACCTCGACGTGTCCGAGGCCACGGTAAAGGCGCACGTAACCGCAATACTGCGGAAGCTACGCGTCGCCACCCGTACGCAGGCCGTGCTCGCTGCCGGTCGCCTTGCGACGGACCGCGCGGCGCTCAAGCCGCCGCCAGAGGAATCGGAGTAGCTCAGCCCGGATCGGACGCGATGCCCGATCGCGCGCTGGGATGCCAGCGACCCGAGTAGTGCGCGCAGCGCGGCCGGCTTCACGGGCTTGCGCAGCACCGGGTATCCCAGCGACCGGGCGCGTTCGGCCAGCGCGGCGACTGTGGTCCGCGCGTCACGAGCGCGCCGGGCATCGGCTCGACGCCCGCGCGCCGCAGTGAGTGCAGCAGGTCGAGGCCGTCAATCTCGCCGTCGCCGAGCCGGTGATCGGCGAGGATCACGTCAGGCCGGTCCTGTTCAAAGAGCGCGCGCGCTTCGGCGGCATCCGCAGCCGCGAGCACATTCACCCCCCAGCGCGACATCAGCGCCTTCATGCCGGCGAGAATCTCCGGTTCGTTGTCGATGCAGAGCGCCGTAAGGCCGACCAGCGTGGCAGGCGCGGCCGACCGCTCGTCGTCGACTACGACGGCAACTGGCTTCTCCGCCGCGCTGCTGCGCGGCACCCGCAGGCTGAACACGGAGCCGTGCCCTACGTTCGAGCGCACGCCGAGTTCGTGGCCAAGCAACAGGGCCATGCGGTGACAGATGGACAGCCCCAGGCCTAGGCCTTTCTCACCCCACGGCGACGAACGATCCAGCCGGCGAAACTCGTCGAAAATCGCGAGCTGGTGCTTCTCCGGAATGCCGGGCCCGGTGTCCCAGACCTGGAGTTCCACGAACGGGCCGCGACGCCGGCAGCTCACCAGCACGCCTCCGCGCTGCGTGTAGCGCAATGCGTTGGAGACCAGGTTCTGCAGGATGCGCCGCAGCAGGACGTCGGTCGCTCCGCACGCGGCAGCGCGGCTTCGTCACGCGCAGCCGCAGCCCGCGCCGCGTCGCCAGCGGCGTGAACTGCCGTTCGATGTCCTCGAAGATCTCGTCCATCGAGAAATCCGCGATGTCGGTCCGCATCGTCCCGCTCTCGAGACGGGCGATGTCGAGCATGTCGTCGAGGACTTCCTCGGCGGCGCGCATCGAGCTGTCGATGCGCTCGGCGATTTCGACGACCTCAGGGTCGTCCTTGCGCTCGGCGAGCGTCGAGGCGAACAGGCGCGCGGCGTTGAGCGGCTGCAGAAGGTCATGGCTGGCGGCGGCCACGAATCGCGTCTTGGTCGCGTTGGCTTCCTCTGCCTGTCGCTTGGCGCGCTGCTGGGACGCCAGCGCCGCCTGCAGCGCGCCGGTGCGTTCCTCGACCCGCTGCTCGAGCGTCAACTTGGCCTCGAGCAGCGCTCGCTCGGTTCGCTTGAAGTCGGTGATGTCGTTGTAGGTGGTCACGTACCCGCCGTCCGGCAGCGGCTGTCCGCGGATTTGTACACGTGGCCGTTGCGAACGGGTGCGCTGTGTAACGTAGGCGGTGCCGGCCTTCATGTGCGTCAGGCGCTTCGCGACCTGTGGCTCGGGATCCGAGTCGCCGAACTCGCCGTGCTCGGCGTTCCAGCGGATCAGGTCCGCAACCGGCCGGCCGACATACACCATGTCGTCGGGGTAATCGAACATTTCCAGGTAGCAGCGGTTCCATGCCACGATACGCGCGTCGGCATCCGCCACGGCGATCCCCTGCGAAACGTTTTCCATCGTGGCCTGCAGCAGCTGGCGGCTGAAGCGCAGTTCCTGGGATGTTTCGTCCAGCAGTTCCGCCACGTCCTCGGGCGGAATGCCGCGTCCCGCCATCGCGTGGGTGAACATCAGCCGTGCCGATGAGGCGCCGATCGCGCCAGCGAGCACGCGTTCCATGTATTGCAGCAGGCCGCGGTCGGCGGGTTCGCTGGCAGCCGGGACCGGCCTGCGCAGGCCGGTGTGGTAGCCCTCCAGCGCGCGAGTGGCCCCATCCACGCCCAGGATGCGCTCCATCACCGCCAGCAGGTCGCCGACCCGCGCCCCGCCCGCGGCGGCGACACCCGCCACCGGTGTGCCGCCACGCAGGAAGGACGTGGCGGCCATGCGGTCGCGCAGCGAGACGCCACGCACTCGCGAGACCAGCACCAGCACCACGACGTTGATTGCCAGCGCGAGCATCGCGCCTCGTATTACAGGGACTCATGACCTCGATGCCGAACAGGCTCTGCGGCCGCAACCAGGAAATTCCCCATGGACCCTGCTCGAACAGCGGCCAGCCGATCACTCCTCCCGCCATCAGGCTCGGCAGCAGCAACGAGTAGAGCCAGACCAGGAAACCGGCGGTGAGCCCCCAGAAGACGCCTTCACGGGTCGCCCCCCGCCAGTACAGGCCGGTGACGATCGCAGGCGCGAACTGTGCAACCGCCGCGAATGCGAGCAGGCCGATGGAAGCAAGGCTCGCGGGAGCAACGGTGGCGTGGTGATACGCATACGCGAGCAACGCGATCAGCAGGATCGTCACTCGCCGCAACCACAGCACCAGCCTGCCGACATCCGCGCTGCGATCGAGGTGCAGCCAGCGGCTGCGCCACAGCGCCGGCATCACCAGGTCGTTGGTAACCATGGTCGCGAGCGCAATGCTCGCAACGATCACCATCGCCGTCGCTGCGGACAATCCTCCCAGGAATACCAGCACGGCCACTCCGGTTGCCCCGTGCTCCATCGGCAGCGACAGCACGAACGAGTCCGGATGGTGCGTCGCCCCCAGGTTCGCGCCGAGTCCGGCGAGCACCACCGGGACCACCAGCAGCGTGAATATCACCAGGTAGCCCGAGAACAGCCAGCGCGCCTTCCGCAGGTCGGCGGGGTCGGCGCATTCCACGACCCCGACCAGGAACTGCCTTGGCAGGCACAGCACCGCGGCCGCGGAAAGCAGGGTCGCGGCGACGAAATCCGGCCTTGCAACCTGGCCGATGTCCCCGAGGCGGGTGTGGGAAATGTCCGGTGCGCCGTCCAGGTGCAGCAAGGCGAACGCCCCGATCGTGACGAACGCGAGCAGCTTGACGACCGATTCGAACGCGATCGCGAGCATCACGCCCTCGTGGTGCTCGGTGGCGTCGAGACGACGCGTGCCGAACAGCATTGCGAATAGCGCCATCAGCAATGCCACCCACAGGGCGGTGTCGGCAAACCACGCCGGGTCCTGTCCCACGGAGCCGGTCAGGACGTCGATGCCGGTACCGACGGCCTTGTACTGCAGTGCCAGGTAAGGCACGGCCGCGATCAGCGCAATGATCGCGACCAGCGCGGCGAGGGCAGGACTCTTGCCGAATCGCGCCGAAATGAAGTCGGCGATCGAAGTCGTGTTGTGCGCGCGCGCGATGGCCACCAACCGGCCGAGGAACGGCGTGCCGAACACGAACAGCAGCACCGGACCCAGGTAGATCGGCAGGTAGGCCCACCCGCCGCTGACTGCCGTGCCGACCGCGCCGTAGAACGTCCAGGTCGTGCAGTAGACCCCGAGCGAAAGACTGTAGATGTAGGGACGCAGGCGCGCGTTGCCCGGGTAGACGGACTTTCGCTCGCCGTAGAAAGCCACAGCGAACAACAGCCCGAGATAGGCGATCGCGAGTAATGTGAGGAGCAGGCCTGAAACCACGGCTTAACCTAGACCCTGTGCAGCTCAGGGCGAAGCGCGGGCAGCTTGGCGGCTGCTTGGTCCGGCATGCGGTCTCCCCCGGTTGGTCGCAACGTCCGGGCAAGAGACTACACCAGGAACGACGAAGCCCGTGCTTCGAGCCACGGGCTTCGTTGTTCAAGCACCCCGAACGCGCGGCCGTCGTGGCCCCGCACCGCGAACCGTCAGCCGTTCGCCCGAGGCCGGGCAGCGACCGGCTCGCCGGTCAGGCGCTCAATGCGCGTACGGGATCACCTTGACCCTTAGCGTGAACTCGATGTTCGTGCCGCGCATCAAGTGCTCACCGTTGAAGTTGTTCGTGGCAACCGGCGTGTAGCGGACCGCATTGACCAGGTTGACGAACTGGTCGACCAGGAACCTCGCACCCACCGGGTCACCGCGATCGAGCCTGCGAATCGCGAGCGCGACCAGCCCTTCCATGATCACGGACGTGCCAGGCCGCAACGCGCCTGCCGACCGGGCCGCGGCAACCGACTGCTGCAGCAGTGTGAGCTTGTAGCGCGTCAATGCGACGAAACGGTCGTGACTGCCGGCAGCAGTCGCGCCGATTGTCCCGAAGTCGACGTGCATGCCGACCACGAAATAGGACGTTTCCTTGCCGGTGCCGCGCGAGCTTCCGCAACCGTTGGTGACTTCGCTGGCAGCGCCGGCGAACTGGGCAAGCTGCCCGTCGATTTCAGTCTGGTCTTCAAGCATTCGGCCCGGGTCGGTCGTCTGGTATACGACGACGTCCTGGTACTGCGGATCCTCGCCGGCGACAAGCGGGTAGACGGGATTGGTCGAGCCGGCCCTGGTGTCCTTGCAGACATAGGCCGCATTGGCGGGGACAGCGCTGGCAGGAGTCTTGTTGCCCGGCAGGACCGTAGCCGTGTCGTTTTCGATCAGCACCGTGCCAGTCGTGAAATCAAGGTCTCTGCCATCGACCACGACGACGACCAACTTCGGCGAACCGCACAGGTACGCCGGAATCCGCAATTCCGGCTTTCCATAGGCATCGCCGAACAGGGTCAAGGGCTCGGCGCCGCACGTTCCGCTCGCGACGCGCGGATCGGTGAACTCGTATGACGAGAACTTGATCGTGTCGGTATTGCTGTTGATCCATTCCGGGGGAATGGTCAACAACTGCCCATTGATCGTCTTGCACTCGGTACCCTCGCACTCGGCCGGGCGTGGCACATCGTATTCGACGATGAATCCGGCGATGGAGCCGGGGGCGACGCCTTCGTCGTTCCAGCCGCCGGTCGGACCGTAGCGCCCGAGCGTGAGGTGGCTTTCGACTTCGCCGGAGTTGTTCGGCTCGGCGCTGTTCCAGTTCGCGTAGGCGGGTCCGTCGTTGTTGCCTGGGAACGGGCCTTCGTTGTTCACCCAACCCCAGCCGCCGCCCGGCTCAGCCGTGCCCGGGTTCACTTGGAAGCCGCCGACCCAGACCTGACCCAGCCCTGAGCTGTTGGCTCGCAGCGCATCGACCCAGGCGTCCTCGCTGGACGACGTGATGGTGGCCAGGTGGCCGTTGATGGCCGGGACGCCGGGAACGCCGGAATACGTCTTGCCCATGGCACAGGTTTTGGCAGCGTCCCAACTGACGCCAGTCGATGAATAGATCTCGAAATAGTGCCCGGTCTCCGGATTGACTTCCGAAGCGACAGGATGCTCCGGGCAGACCGGCGGGGGCGGCGGGAGCGTCGCACCCGCCGTGCCCATGGCAAGCAATGCCGTCAGGCCGGCCAGCAGGCTAATTCTGTTCATCCTTCTTCCCCTTGGCGTGAGCAAGCAAGCGGCCACTTGCGCTGACTGTTCTTGTTTGGAGCGGAACCCTGGCACGCCTGGCCGGCGCGACTTGCGTCACGGAACCAGGCTTCGAACGGCGCAGGCTTGAAACGACCCGGAGACTAGCACGAATCCGGTTTTCAACATCCGCGGACCGGGGATTATGTAACAACATTTGAAACTAATTTTCCCACGGGCCCTGGGCCGAGGCAGGAACTGGCCGGCGGGCCCCGGGGCGTCATCCGCCCCGCAGCATGGCCCGGTACCTCGCGGCTTCCTGAGGGTTCCCGTGCTTGGTGTAGTAGGCGGCGGTCCAGCGCGCCGCATTGTCGACCTGGAATGGCAGGGCCCCCGCGTCGGCCCGCAGCGCTGTCAGTCCGTCGAGCAGCAGCGCCTCGGCATCAGCCGTGTGTCCAAGTCCGGCCAGCGCCGCTCCCTCGACGCTGGTGGCCGCCGCCGTGCGCCGGTGCCTGGCGCCCAGCGCCGGCAGGCAGATCGCACGGGCTTCCGCCGCCGCTGCCCTCGCCTCCTCGAACCTCCCGGTGTCGACCAGCAGCGTCGCAAGCAGGGTCAGGCTGGCCGCGACGTCGGTGTGCTCGTTGCCGAGCAGCTTGCGACGCATCTCGACCGCCTCGCGCAGCAGCGGTTCGGCCGACGCGTAGTCGCCGCCTTCGATCTGCCACATCGCCAGGTTGCTCATGCTGCGCGCGACCGATGGATGCTCGGCCCCCACGGTACGCCGGTACATCTCCAGCGACTCGCGCATCATGTCGAGGGCGCCCGCCAGGTCGCCCTCGTCATGCAGCACGAACGCCAGGTTGTTCAACGCCAGCGCGATGTCCGGGTGGTCGTTGCCGAGCAGCTTGCGCTGAATGGCGATTGCCTCCCGGTACATCGCTTCGGATTGCCGGAATTTCTTCTGGTCGGACAGCACGCTCGCGAGGTTGTTCAGGCTCATTGCGATCTCGGTGTGCGTCTCGCCGAGCAGGAAGCGCTTCATCTGCAGCGCTTCGCGGAACAGCGCCTCGGCCTCCTGGTACTCGCCGGCCGCCTGCAGCACGAATCCCAGGTTGTTCAGTGCCTCGGCGAGGTCGGTGTGAGGCGTGTCGTGCAGCTGTCGTTGCAGCGACACGGCGAGTCGCATGGCCGGCAGCGCCTCATCGTATTTGCCCTGGTCGTACAGGTTGAGCGCCAGTCCCTCGAGGCTCTTGGCCGCCTCAACCGTCTTGTTGCCCAGCAACTTGCGCTGCATCGCGAGTGCCTGGCGGTAGAGCGGCTCGGCCTCCAGGAACTCGCCCTTGCGCTCAAGCAGGTCGGCGAGCTGGTACATGCTGCGCGCTATGTCGACGTGCTCGGGGCCGAGCTGCTTGCGCCGCAGTGCCAGTGCCTCCCGATACATCGGCTCGGCGCGATCATAGTCGGCCGTCAGCGTCAGAACTCCGCCGAGTTTCTCCGCGGACTGCGCCACCTCGATGCTGTCTTGGCCAAAGAGCTCGCGGCGCTTCTTCAACGCGCTCTCCAGCAGCGATTCGGCGCGTGGATAGAGTGCGAGGCTCGTGTATACCGTACCCATGGTCTCCATCAGCGTGGCCTGGATCGCCGGCTGGGCGCGCAGCTCCGAATTGATCCTCTGCGCGCCCCTGTCGAGGATTTCGCGCGCAGTGATGGAGTTGCCGAGTGCCTCGTTCGGATCGGACACCGCGAACAGTCCAACCAGGAAGTCGGTTGTCTGGCGCGCGGTCTCCGCCTCGGACTCCGCTCGCACGCGTTCCCGCTCCGCCTCGTTGCGAGCGAGCCAGGCCGCACCGGCCAGCCCGGAGGTGATCGCCATGCCAGCGACGGATGCCGAGACCAGCAACATCATGCGTCGATGCCTGCGCTGGGCTTCACGCTGCTTCAGTTCGTCGAGGCCGACACCGAGCATGCCGGCGACCAGCTTCAGCCTTACGTCGTGCCTGCTGTCTTTCTGGGGCCGGGCGTCGGCGGCAATCGGTTCACTGCGCGTAGCGGTGAGTTCCCCGTCGGCACCCATGGTATAGATCAGCGCATTCGGGAAGCATTCCTGGTCGGCGGTCGCCTCGTGGGCGGAAGCGCCCGGCTCGCCATCAACGATCAGGCAGAAGATTCTGTGCTCGCGACCGAGCCGCTTGAACGCCAGGATCTCCTCGTTCACCCAGCGCGACTTTGCGGCCGCAGTCGAACAGATCACCACCTGGAATGCCGACTGCTCGAGTGCGCGGGTCAGCGTCTCGCCGAGATTGGTTGCGGTCGCCAGTTCGTCACGATCGCGAAAGACCGGCGCAAGCCGTTCCGGGACCGGACCGAATGCGGTCTCACGACCGACGAGGTGCTTCGGCACCCGGTAGGTCTCGAGGCTGCGGTGCAGCCACTTCGCCCACTCTTCGTTGGCGTGGCTATAGCTGATGAATGCGCGGTACTTGAACTGCGGCTCCAACGATCGCGCTCCACGTGAACAGCGGTCGGAATATACGCCGGATCGCGCGCGCCCGTGCAGGGCCTGGCTGGCCGCTATGGAACTCCTGGCGGGCGGGCGCCCATCAGCATCCGGGCGAAATACGTGTATTCGAGCGCGATGCGGTAGGCCAGCTGGTCCTGGTTGGCCGTGCCGCCGTGGCCGCCTTCCATGTTCTCGTAGTAGAAATAGTCGCGGCCCAGCGACCTCATCTTCGCAGCGGCCTTGCGCGCATGGCCGGGGTGAACCCGATCGTCCCGGGTCGAGGTGTAGTAGAAGACGCGCGGATAGGCGACGTTCTCCCGCATGTTCTGGTACGGCGACCATTTCGACATGTACGACCAGTCTGCAGTGTCCGGATCGCCGTATTCGGCCACCCACGAAGCCCCGGCGCCGAGCTTCGTGTAGCGCCTCATGTCGAGCAACGGGACACCAATGACCATGGCCGCATACAGCTCCGGCCGCTGGTTGACCACGGCCCCCATCAGCAGGCCGCCGTTTGAACGGCCGATGGCGCCAGTCTCCCGGGCGAGGTCACGCCCCTCCTGATGAGGTCTTCCGAGACCGCGATAAAGTCGTCGAACACCTGCTGGCGATTCTCGCGCAGGCCCGCCTGGTGCCAGCGCGGGCCGTACTCCGACCCGCCCCGGATGTTGGCGAGCACCAGCACGCCGCCCCGCGATATCCAGAGCCTTCCGGCGAGAGCTCCGTGCTGCGGCCGCGAAGGATCCTCGTAGTAGACCGGCAACGTGGCACTGAGGAATCCGCCGTAGGCGTATTGCACTGTCGGCGCATTGCCCTTCGCGAGTACCGCCTTGCTGCCCATCACGAAATAGGGAATCTTAATGCCGTCGGTGGACGTGGCGAAGCGCTGTTCGACCACGACGTCGGATGCGTCATAAGCCGCGGGTGCCTGGAAGATCCTTTCGACCTTGTTCGCCGGTGTGACGAAATACAGCGATGGCGGCGTCACCAGGCTTTCGAAAGAGAGCAACGCGTCATCGGTACCGCCACCCGCCGAGGCGATCTTCAGGACGCCGTTTGCGGGCAGCTGGATCTCGCTCGCCTGCCAATCGCCCTTGCCGCCGCGGTCGACGCGTGCCGCCCTGCCCGACACGTCCTCCAGGTACTGGATCACCAGGCCGCTTTCCCCCACACCCACCGATTCGACTGACTGCGCGTCGCTGGCGGCGAAAACCAGTTCCGCGCCACCGGTCTCCAGGTCATAGGCGATGACGGAGCCTTGCGGGTAATCCCTGTCCCGGTGCCGCCAGGCCTGCCGCAGGAAGAAGATGGCGCGGCCGTCGAGCACACCCTGGAGGCTCGAGTTCAACGGCAGCGGAAGTTTCGACGGCTTCGAGAGCCCGGTCGCGAAGAAGAATTCGGTGTCAAAAAACGAAACGCCTCGCAGCACGAAGACCTGGGCACCGTCGTCCTGGTCCACGCGGGAACGAACCGCGACGTCCCCGCTGCTCGCTTCGAAGTACGTCGTCGCGTCGCCGAGCGCCTTCCCACGCCGCCATGTCTTGAGGATGCGAGGGTATCCAGACTCGGTGAGCGAACCCTGGCCCCAGTCGGTTCCGACCAGCAGCGTATCGGCATCGACCCAGGAGACGTCGGATTTCGCTTCCGGAAGCAGGAACCCACCTTTGACGAACGCCCTGGTCGATGTGTCGAATTCACGCCAGGTCGATGCATCGCCTCCACCGCGCGATAACTCCACCATGCAGTGCCGGTACTCCGGGGACAGGCAGACGAACTGTCCGCTGACCCAGTTCTCGCCCTCGTCCCTGGCGAGCTTGTCGAAGTCGATGAGGACTTCCCAGTCCGGCGTCCCGCTGCGATAACTCGCGACACTGGCGCGCCGCCACAGTCCGCGTACGTGCGTCTCGTCCTGCCAGAAGTTGTAGAGCGCACCATTGTGGATCGCACCGATGGGGATTCGCGCCGGCGAGGTCAGGATCGCGAGCGCCTCGGCACGCATCGCGGCAAAGCGCGGGTCGCCTTCCAGGACAGCGAGCGAGCGGTCATTTTCGGCGCGCACCCAGTCAAGCGCCCGCTCACCCTCGATTTCCTCCAGCCACGAATAGGGGTCGCTGGCCACCTGCGCGACGGATGGCAAGGCGAGCACGAGCATCCACGCAGCCGATACGAGCTTCTTGTACACGCAATCCTCCGCGACCGACCCGCCTTCACGGGCGACACTTGGCTGACAAACCGGTCCGAATGCCGTGGCGAACTCAGTCCCAGAGCGACACGACGTGACCGGTTGCAGGCTCCGCGCGACCGGCATGGACCTCGCTCCAGGTCGCGGCAGCCGCCGAGGGACCACGCGAATGCTGGACCCGCAACCACTCGCGACTCCAGCCGACGAAGTCACCCAGTGCCGCGGCCGTGCGTTCCTGGTAGCCGCGCAGCCCCCAGTCCTGCACCCGCTTCTTCACCTGCGCCGGCGCAAAGAAGAAAGCGGGCTTCGGTCCCGGCAGCGCAGCTGCCCGCGCGGGAGCATCGTGGTGACTCAAGCCGACGGCCATCGAATGCTTCAACTGGTCGCCGAAGTGCCCGTGCACCGCGGCGAGCACCGGCCCGCTGCCCGCCATGTCGATCGAAACGATGGGCGGACCAGCAGGAATGGTGGCAATCTCGTCGTACTCGACGACTTCGTCGTAGCAGCCGAGCCCGTGCGTGAACGCGTGGTTACGCGCCGCCGTGACCCCGATCACCTCGAGCCGGGGTCGCTGGTCGGCGCAGCGCGCGAACCCGATCGCGGTCTTGCTCGAGGCCGACAGCACCAGCACCCGTTCCGCGCCGAACCACTCGTTGTCGGCGAAGTAATCCTCGGCCAGCCAGCCGGTGATGAACAGCCCGCGCAGCAACGCATGTCGATCCTCGGCGTCCGAACCCGGCTGGTAGAAAATGTCGCGATCAGTGACGGTGTACGCCCGGTACACCGGCGCATGCGCGGCACGGTGCGGCCCTTCGTCGCGCAGCCCTTCCGCCGTCGGGGCGACCGCCATGTCCACGTAGCGCGCCATCGGATACCAGCCGTAGTACCGACCACCGGCAGGCACCTCGGGGTGACGCGATTCGACGACCTCTGCCCAGCCCATGGCCGGCACGCAGCCCCAGCCCGCCTCGCCGCTGGGAAAGAAGTCCCAGTATCCGAGCGTGTCCCCGGTCGTGGCGTAGGTCACCGTGTTTGCGGTCAACGCGAAGCGCTCGATGCGGAAGCGCACCTGGCCCGCGGCGAGTTCCGGCATGTCGCTCTCGCGCAGGCGCGTCTCGGCGTGTGCGACGCGATTTACCTGCAGTGTGATGTTTCTGGTGGTCATCGTGGTACCCGCAAGATGTGTCTTTCAGCTTTCGAACAAGCGCCATTCCGGTTGATAAGCCATGCCAAGGTTGACGATACGCGTCAGCAGCTTGTCGTAGCTGATGCCCGCCAGCTCGGCGGACTCCGCGAAGTCCTCGCCGTAGGTGAGATTGGGATTTGCGTTGGCCTCCAGCACGAACAGGCTGCCGTCAGGACGCATGCGCAGGTCCATCCGCGCATATCCGCTCATGTCCAGCGCGCGGTAGATACGCTTCGCCAGCCGGCCGATTGCATCGACCTGCGACGGCGAGAGGTCCTGCACCGGGCCGGTCGAGATGCCGTGCCTGCGCTGGTAGGCACCGTCCCACTTGACCTTGCGCGTCGCAATGGCCGACTGCACCTGCGGCAGGGTCCCGAAGTTCATCTCCCACACCGGCAGCGCGGTCAGGCGCTCGTTGCCGAGCACGCCGACGTAGAGCTCCCGGCCGTCGATGAATTCCTCGACCAGCGCGCCGCTGCGCGTCTGCTCGTGGATGAACTCGACGCGCTCCCGCAGCCGCGCCATGTCCTCGACGACGGACGCCTGCGATATGCCCAGCGACGCGTCCTCGGTCGCCGACTTCACGAACATCGGGAACTGCAGGCGGCGCGGCTCGCGAAAGCGCCGACCCAGCGGAAAGAGCGCGAAGCGCGGCGTCGGTATGCGGTGCGAAGCAAGCACCCGCTTGGTGAGCACCTTGTCGCGCGAAATCATCATGCCGCGCGGATTGCACCCCGTGTACGGCTGGCGCATCAGTTCCAGGTAGGCGACCACGTAGTGGTCGTAGGAAACGATGCCGGAGAATTCCTCGAGCAGGTTGAACGCGACGTGTGGCCGCCAGTCGCGGATGGCCTCGCGCAGCTCCGTGAGCCGATCGCCGATGCCGATCACGCGCACCTGGTGACCGAGGTTCTCCAGCGCCGACATCACGTTGTATTCGGTGCGGCACTCCTCGATGTCGGCCTCGCTGAGCCCGGTCAGGTCGGCAGGCGGCACCAGCGTCTCGTGGACCATCAGCAGGATGCGGCGTCTCTTCATAGCGCGTAGTTCTCCCTGTTGCGCTTCAGCACGTCAAGCACGACGCGCTCGTGCAGCCGCACGACGCGGCGCTTGCTTTCGCGTCGTGGACGCCTGAGCACGAGGTCGAGTTCGCGCGCGCGGCGGACAGTGGTCTCGATTGCATAGTCGACCAGGTAAGGGTGGAGTCGCGAACGTCGAACCAGCAATCGCCGAAGCTGCGGCTCTATTTCGCGAATGAAGGTCGCTGCCGATACCGGCCTCGCGCGCGAGTCTCGGTCGACGAACGCGCGGCGCAGCCAGCGATCGTAGCGCCGGTCGTAGCGGAGATAGGATCCGGCCTTGCGTCGATAATGCTTCGCCAACGTGCGTTCGTTGGTCGTGAGCGGCTCGACAACCGTACGATCGCGATTGGCAGGCAGGCGCCCGGCGATTTCCGCCATCAGGCGATCCACATATTCCAGCTTCTGCAGTGCAGGCCAGTCCGCATAGTCGCGCCGCCACCGCGCCTTCGGCTGCAGCCAGACCGCGAAAGTCTCGGCGAAGTCCTCGGTCGGGTGGCTCTGCGCGTACCAGTGGCCGAGGTGCAGCACGTGGTTGCGACTGCTGGGTCTCGGGGCGTAGTCGCCAGGGTACGGCTGCGACGACGGCCCGAACACCCGGCGCCAGTCTGCCCGGCGCCGCAGCCCGTAGGCCGTGTCGATGGCGTGCCCGGCCTCGTGGCGCAGGATGCGCGTCAGCCACTTCCTGCTGCCGCCCTCCACCTCGCCCATGTAGCGTCGTTCGAGCTTCTGCAGCCTGGAATGTGCCAGGTAGAACGGCACGGCAATGCCAGGCACCCCATCGGGAGAGAACCACTCTTCGCCCAACCAGACGTGCGGCCGGAATCGCAAGCCACGTCGCTCGAGCGTGGCGTAGAGGCCCTCGATCGAAGGCCACGCCTCGCTGTCGCGGAGCCTCAGCCGCAGGTCGCAGAAGCGGAGCGCGAGGAGTTTCTCGTCGTCGTAGCCCGCCCAGCGATAGCCAGGTGCCTGCGTTCGCCCGCCCCTGCTCTTGCTTTTGCTCTTGCTGCTGGATTTCGTCGCCATGCCGGCCAATCGTACCGCAGCCGTCGCCGGCACGGAGTGCGTCCGCCGCGAATGGCCGACAGCCCCGCGGAGATCAATTGATGCGCTGTCATTGAACCCGGCGAGCGGGTCATTCATCCTGAAGCTCCCCGGATATCGGAGACCAGCGCGCGGTCATGCGGCTACTGTTGGCAGAAGACGATCCCATGATCGGGCAGGCGGTCAGCACCGGACTGCATCAGCAGGGGTTCGCCGTGGACTGGGTGCAGGACGGCGCCGCGGCCGAGCATGCGCTGGACACCGGCACCTATGATCTCTGCCTGCTCGACCTCGGCCTGCCTCGCAGGGAGGGCCTGCAGGTACTGAAGGACCTGCGACAGCGCGGGTCCGCCCTGCCGGTGGTGATCATGACCGCGCGCGATGCCATCAGTGACCGTGTCGAGGGACTCGACGCCGGCGCAGACGACTACGTCGTGAAGCCTTTCGAGCTGTCGGAACTCGCGGCCCGGATCCGCGCGGTGCTGCGCAGACGCGAAGGCCGGGCCTCGCCGGTGATCGAGCATCTCGGCGTCGCGCTGGATACCGCCACCCACGAGGTGCGGCGCGACGGCAGCGAAGTGCAGCTGTCGGCCCGCGAGTTCTCGCTGTTGCATTCGCTGATGGAAAATCCCGGCCGCATCCTCTCGCGAGCGCAGCTCGAGGAGCGCCTCTACGGCTGGAACGAGGAGGTCGGCAGCAACGTGGTCGAGGTGCACATCCACTCGCTGCGCCGCAAGCTGGGAGCAGATTTCATACTGAACGTGCGCGGCGTTGGCTATCGGGTTCCGCCGGCCGCATGAACTCGCTGCGCGCACGCCTGCTCGCCTGGCTGCTCGGTGCCGTGATGCTGATCGGCCTCGCAGGGGGCTTCGTCATCTATCGCAACGCGCTCGCGGAAGCCAACGCCTTCTTCGACTACCACCTGCGCGAGACTGCGCTGCTGCTGCGCGACCAGGCTTACGGTTTTGCCGACCGCCAGGGACTGCCGCAGGAGGTTCCCCAGTACGACTTCGTCGTGCAGGTCTGGTCGCTCGACGGACGCCGCATCTATGTCTCGCAACCGAAGGCAGTGTTGCCGGTCGCCACCACGCTCGGTCTCGCAACCGTGGACTCGCCCAGGGCCGGCCGCTGGCGCGTGTTCGGCGTGGTGGCGAACAACCACGTGATCCAGGTGGCGCAGGCGCTCAAGGTTCGCGAAGACCGCGCGGCCCGGCTGGCCCTGCATACGCTCGGCCCGTTCGGCGTGATGATGCCCGCGCTGGCGCTGCTCATCTGGTGGATCGTCGGCCGTTCGCTGCAGCCGCTGGGAGTGCTGGCAGGCTCGGTCCGCGCACGCAGCCCCGAGGCCCTCGAGCCGTTGCAGACGCGCGGCTTGCCCGAAGAAGTCCGACCGCTGGTGAGCGCGCTGAACGACCTGCTCGGCCGGCTGTCGGCTACCCTGCAGCATGAGCGTGCCTTCATCGCGGACGCGGCGCACGAGTTGCGGTCGCCACTTACTGCACTGAGCCTGCAGCTGCAGGCATTGGCCTCGGCGGATACGGATGCCGGGCGCGGCGAAGCGGCAACACAGCTCCAGGCAGGCGTGGCGCGCGCTACGCGGCTGGTCGAGCAACTGCTGACGCTGGCGCGGCACCAGCAGCCAGCAGTCGCCGAGCCAGGCACCGTCGCCCTCGACGGGCTGGCCCGCGAGACCGTTACCGCCCTGTTGCCGCTGGCGGATTCCAGGCGGATTGACCTTGGAATCACCAGCGCGGATCCGGCGACCGTACGTGGCGACGCCGACGCACTGGCGGCACTGCTCCGAAACCTCGTGGACAACGCGATCAGGTACACGCCTGGCGGCGGGCGCGTCGACGTCGCCGTTCGGCGCGAGGCGGACGGGTCCGGTCGACGAACCGTGCTCGAGGTGTGTGATTCGGGACCCGGGATTCCGGATGCGGAGCGTGAGCGGGTGTTCGATCGCTTCTACCGTGCCCCCGGTACGGCCACCTCCGGCAGCGGCATCGGGCTTTCCATCGTGAAGGCGATTGCGGAGCGGCACGGCGCCAGCGTTGAACTGGGGGCCGGTGATGGCGGACAAGGTCTGCGTGTGCGGGTGGTGTTCCCTGCCCCGCTGCCGGTTTAAGTATCGTTTAAGTCTGGTACCCGACGATGCCACCTTGACGCGCTGTGGGATCCTCCCACCGTGCGCTGGATGCATCGGAGGACACGGCATGAACTCGATCAACCCACTGCGCCGCCCATGGCTGGCGGCAATCGCAGGCGCGGCATTCGTGGCACTGCCGGCGAGTGCGCTGTATCTCTACGGCACGGCGCCGCACGCCCAGGAACGCGCCGCCACGGAACCAGCCGCTGCGGCCGCACCAGCGGCCAGCGCGGCCACAGCGTCCAGCGCTGCACGCTATGGCCTCCCTGATTTCAGCACGCTGGTGGACCAGTACGGCGGAGCCGTCGTCAACATCAGCGTCAAGGGGACGGTGAAGACCTCGGCCCGAATGCAGATGCCGTCCTTCCCGGGATTCCCTGGATTCGGGCCCGATGACCCGATGCAGCAGTTCTTCCGCGGCATGCCCGGCAATCCGCATGGCTCAATGCCGATGCGCGGCGAGGGCTCCGGTTTCATCGTCGGGTCCGATGGCGTGATCCTGACCAATGCCCATGTCGTCGCGAACGCGGACAAAGTCACGGTGAAGCTTAAGGACCGACGCGAATTCGAGGCCAAGGTGCTCGGCCAGGACGAAGCAAGCGACGTGGCGGTGATCAAGATCGAGGCGAAGGACCTGCCCACGGTGCGCTTCGGCGATCCGCGCACGATCAAGGTCGGAGAGTGGGTGGTCGCGATCGGTGCGCCGTTCGGCTTCGACAACTCGGTCACCGCCGGCATCGTGAGCGCGCTCGGCCGCAACCTGCCCGACGACTCGTATGTTCCGTTCATCCAGACCGACGTCGCGGTCAATCCGGGCAACTCGGGCGGCCCGCTGTTCAACCTGAACGGCGAGGTGATCGGGATCAACTCGCAGATCTACAGCCGCTCGGGCGGATACGAGGGCATCTCCTTCGCGATTCCGATCGACGTTGCGATGAACGTGAGCCGCCAGCTGCAGGCCAGCGGCCACGTGACGCGGGGTCGGCTCGGCGTCGGCATACAGGACGTCGACCAGGCGCTGGCACAGTCGTTCGGGCTCGACGTGCCGCGCGGTGCGCTGGTATCGAACGTCGAGGACGGCGGACCGGCCGACAAGGCCGGCCTCAAGGCGGGCGACGTGATCCTCGCCTTCGGCGACCAGCCGATCGAGACCGCCGGGCAATTGCCATCGATCGTCGCGGCGGTCGCGCCCGGCAGGAAAGTGGAACTCAAGGTGTGGCGCGACCAGTCGGCCCGGGAGGTCAGCGTCACGCTCGGCGAAGCACCCAAGGTCGAAGCGGTGGCCGACAATGCCAGCGAGCCGGAATCCGGTCGCCTCGGCCTGATGGTGCGGCCGCTGTCGCCGGACGAGCAGCGCCAGGCAAAGGTCGGCGAGGGCCTGGTCGTCGAGGACGCGGACGGAGCGGCCGCAGAGGCCGGCATTCGCCCGGGCGATATCGTGCTGTCGGCCAATGGCAAGCAGACCGGCAGTGTCGCGGACCTGCGCAAGGCAGTGACGGGCTCGAAGGATCACGTGGCGCTGCTGGTCCAGCGCGGCGACTCCAGGATCTTCGTCCCCGTCGAGCTCGGTTGAGTGGAAGCGCGGTTCGCGCGGTCGCGGAATGTACGTTGTTCCAGCGCTAAGTTCCTGATGGTCCGGTAGCCGGTTCTCCCACCAGAATGGCGCCTCTTTATCCTGCCGGCCCCGTCCCCGGTGGCCGGCACGGATTCTCGTGGGGTCGAACATGCCATCAGAGTCGAATACTGCCGCGCGCGCGGGACTGCCGTCGGCAGCGATATCCGCCCGCGCCCTGTCTACTCCGGAGCCTTTCGTGCGCCTGTTCGCGCGACGGGTGCAGCAGGAAGGCGCGCTCGACCTGACCCAGGGCGACTACAAGAACGCGGACTTCGCACCGCACCCCGAGGTGGTCCGCGCAGCGCAACGGATCACGCGCAACACGGTGCACAGTTATGGTGCGGCGGTTGGGCGTATCGACGTACGCAGCGAGGTCGCGGATTTCTTCAATCGCGACGGGCTGCTCGACTACCCGGACTCGGACGTGCGCTTCCAGCCGGACGAGGTGCTGTTCACGCCCGGCACTCGCGCCGGCCTGGCAATCGTCCTCGAGGTGCTCGGTGCCGACGGCTCGGGCGTCGTCGTGCCGCGCCCCAGCTGGGAATACGACTGGTTCATCCAACGCGCCGGCAAGACCGTGGTCGAGCTTCCGACCGCGGCCCCGGGATTCCTGCCTGACCCGGACGAACTCGATCGACTGCTTGCCGGCGGCGGAATCTCGTCCGTCATCATCAACAACCCGCACAACCCGACCGGTCGCGTCTATCCCCGCGCACTGGTCGAGGACCTGGTGCGCATCGCGGTCAAGCATCGCTGCTACGTGCTCTACGACTCCGTATACCAGCGCCTCGACTATGTCGGCTGGTTCGTCAACCCGGCGTTCGCCTGCCCCGAGTGGCGTGACTGGGTGGTGTCGCTGTCGGGCCTGTCGAAGATGGACATGTTCGGCGCATCGACCGGCGCGCGCGCCTGCTGGATGGTCATCTCCGACCAGATCCGCGCGAACGGTGTCCGCGCCCGCGAGATCCTCGCAAATCTTTCGGCCTGGCTGGTCGCGACGCCATCGACGCTCGCACAGGACTGGGCCCTCGCCGCACTGCAGAGTCCGCTGGCGGTGCTGCGGAGACCGTCACCCTACATGCGCGAGCGGCGCGACTACATGCTGAAGGCGGTCGACGAGATCGCCTCGCTCGGCGTCGAGCGTACCGACTTCGGCGGCACCTTCTACTCGCCGCTGGCGTTTCCGGGACTGGTGGGCGAACCATTCGACCGCCTGCGCAACGGCGTACACGAGAAAGCCGTCGTGCGTAATTCGATCGACGCGTTCGAACTGCTGCTCTCCGGCGGTGTCGGCGGCATCCCGTTTGCCGCATTCGCCGGCAGCGGGGGCGCCGACCGCTACGGTACCTGGCAGCGGCTTTCGTATGGATCGAAGGACGTCAAGGAACTGGCGGTCTTCATGGACCGCGTGCGTACCCGCATCGAGCAACAGGGGCGTATTGGTTCGGCCGTCGCCGTGGCATCCGACGCACCGCAATCGGCGCGGGATGCCGTGTGGAACAGCACCTGCACGGCAGGGGGCTACGAAGCGCTCGACGGCCTCGACCCGGCGGCGTTCACCGAAGCCAGGCGGCGCCTGCTCGAAAATCCGCGCCACGAGCAGCTGCGCCTGACCGGCACCAAGCATCCCGACTCCACCGCCCACCGCGCGGCCCAGCTCGAGCGGGCATTGCAGGCAGCGCCCGAGGGAACCGCCGACCGGGCACGCCGCGCAATCACGCACATCGAGTGGAATCCGCTGATGGAGGCGCACGACGAGTTCGACGAGAACATCGACGACCTGGTCGGGCCCTGCAGCGAGGTGCTGCTGGACATGGAGGGCCGGCAGATCAGCCCGGACTGGCTCGACGTCCCGGAAAAAGTCGTGCTCGCGCTGATGCGTCTCGGCATCGTCCCGGGCGAGGACCGGCACCTGCTCGCACGGGTACCGAATCCGTTCCTCGAGCAGGACGAGGAGAAGGTCGCAAAGATCCTCGCCTCCATCGCGCGCGCCAACGTGCTGTTCCACCTGGCCTGCGAGCGCGTCGGCGTAACACCGAAGCAGAATGCGATCTACGAGATTTCCGTCCCGCAGGTAAATTCCACGGCGGAAATTGGCGCCGTGGTGAAGGTGGGCTCAATGTACCTGCAGGCGATTGCCGGCCTGTTCGACGGCCCGCCAGAACGCGTCGATGCATTTCTCGCCAGCCGCGTTTCACCGGAGCGTCGCGCCGGCATGCTCGAGCGAATCAGGCGGGTGCGCCTGGTACCGCTGTGCGAGAACGTCGGTGCGCTGGCCCACCTGCCGGACCTGCTCGAATCGTTCTACAAGGCGCTCGAGCGCGGCCTCGGCATCGAGGACCTGCCGACGCCGGAGACGTTCCGGACCTCATTCGATCGCCCGCAGGCGCTGGTCCGCGTGTTCGTCGCGATGTCCGACACCGCGCTGCAGAGCGGCAAGATCGCGACCGATGCCGCTTACACGCTGGCCGTGGCGGGTCGCGCCGAAGCTGAGCGACGTCTCGCGGCCCGCGCACGGCGGCTCGGCGAGCCCGCACCGAAGGTCAGCTTCCTGATAGGCGCCGGCCGGGCCGGATTCCGCGGGGGATTCGACCCCGCGCACCCCGGGGTCATCGCGCAGTTCTCGCGCGCGGACGGCGTCACGATGCAGGGCATCCGTGCCGACGCGCCGGAGCAGGCAGCACGCCTTGCCGCGGAGTTCCGCGCCAGCGTGGCTGCCCGCTCGTCGCAGGGTCGCCAGGCATCGACTGCCTTGCCGGTCGCGGACACCGAGTCGATGACCCGACTGCTCGAGGCAGGCATCGATGCGCACACCGAGACCCTGCTCAGGATCGCCGCGCTGCTCGCCCCTTTCGGCAGCCTGGTGCCGCAGACGCGCGTGCGCATCCGCGCAACGGGCTCCGCCAACTACGGGCGCTCGATCCCTTCGTACCCGCCTGAATGGGGCGGCGGCACGTCGCTCCCGGACGACCGCGACCTGCGCGATGCCTGGCCCGAAGGCGTCACGCTGCCGCGCGCCATCGTCTACAACCTCGCCTGCACGACGCTGGGACTGCCGGCCGTGACCAGCGACCTGTCCGTGCTCGACCGGCGCGCCGCGGTGTTGCTCGAACGTCACGTGCCCGGCTACCGCGAGATAATCGCCAGCGAACTGCCGTGCTTCGTCAAGGAGGCGGCTGGCCTGGTGTTCGGACGCAAGCTGGCCGAGACGACGGCTCGCCGTTGCCTGCGCGCCGCCGCCGCGCTGTGGGTCGACGCGCGCACCCGCGAGGAACTGGTGGCGCCCACCTGCCTGTTCGCGATGCAGTACCTGCGCTACATCGCCGAGGACTCCGAAAGCTGGGACGAGACCAAGGAGCACGAAAGCCAGACGACCCGTGAGGAGGAACTGATCCGCGAGACGTCGAGCGTCGCGTTCGCCGCGTTGTGCGCAGAACAGCCCGGCAGGCGCTGGCCCCTGCTGCAGACGATGGTCGATGCCGAGGAAGCCTCAAGGTTGCTGCTCGCGCGCGAGCTGACGCTGGAGGAGAAACGCGAGTTCGTCGACCTGCGCATTGAAGGCTGGCTGCGGAACCTGCCCGACGCACTCGGCAAGGAACTTCGCCAGGGCTGGTCGAGCCTGCGTGAACTGGGCAAGGACGAGTTCGAACTGGATGCCATCCAGCGACTGATCGCACTCGAGCAACTGCGCGGCAGCGTCGGCGCCTGACCCCGGTCCGCCGGGAGGCAATGTCACGGGCGGAGAGCCACTGCCCGCTGACCGACCGAGCGGGCGCCGTTCACGCGCCGTCGGCTGGCGCTCGCTCAGGCCCCTGGCGTTTGCCCTGCCAGCAGTTTCGGCAGGGTGAAGGAATCCACCAGGCCGCGCGCGCCAAACAGTGCCGGCAACACGTCCGCCGGTGCGTAGTCCCGCCGCAATTGCGCGACGAGCTCCGTGCCGCAGCGGTACGCCGGCAGGTACATGCGCCCGAGCAACGGGTGACGCCCCCAGGCGCCAGAGAGCTTGTCGGCACGCTCGTCGGACACCAGGAAGTCGCGGCGCAGTATGGCGGCCACCTCCGGCTGCGGGCGTTGCTCTTGCCAGGTGAGCCAGGACGAATGGTTCTTCGCGTCGTCCTGCAGCAATGCGAGCAGCACGCCGAGCTCCAGATCACGATCCGGCAGGTCGGCCGGCTCGATCACGTCGTGCGCGATCAGGATGGCGTTGTTCGCGATGCCCTCGAACAGCACGGCCGCGCGCGTGTTCATCGTCAGCACCGAGGCCTCGAACCCGACCAGGCCGCGCACGAACAGGTCCTGCAGGTAGGCGAAGGTCGTGACGTGCCCGGGGACGACTTCGTGGCTGACGAGTTGCTGGAATTCGGGCACCGAGATCTCGAGCGCGGCGTTCAGTTCGTAGGTCGCCTCGTATTCGGGCGTGCCGTCGGGGCGACGCGCGTGGCCCAGGTAATTCATCGAACCGGAGAACCATGCGTTCTCGATCGCGAGGAACCTGACGTTCGCGCGCGGCACGCGCGCGAATTCGACCGGCAGGTGTGGCAGCAGGTGGCGGGCCGCCAGCGCGTCGTAGTAGGCGACGAATGCATCGCCCATGGCCGCGATCGACTTTCCCGGTACATGCCGGTCGGCTCGCCAGGCATCGACCGCGGACAGCAGCGAGGCCGTGTCGCCCCCGGTCGCATAGCCGCCCGCGGAAAGCAGCTCGATGACCCGCGCGCGCTTCGCCGCAGGGTCGGACGGCTCCGGCGCGCGCCCGGTGATCGTGCGCACGCAATGCTCGTAGGCGACCGGCGAGCCTTCGCCGATGATTTCCATCGCGAGATCCCACATCACTTCGCAGCAGGAACCGAGCCCTTCGAGATACGCGCCACGCCAGTCACCCGCGGCCCGGGACTGCTCGAGCAGCTGCCGGATGCTGCCGCCGACGTCGACTGCCGAGAGGTATGCCTTGATTGACGCGTGATCGGGCAATGGCGCACCGACACCACCATTGGCGCGCAGTGCCGCGGCCGATGGATGCGAATAGGCCACTGGCAAAGGCTGGTCCGAGAACCAGCAGTCCGCGATGAAGCGGCCGGTGCCGGAGGGATTCATCACGTCGCCGCCCCACAGCGTGTCGATCCCGATCAGGGCTTCGGCGATGGTCATATCGAAGGCATTGCTTGGCATGGTCGAATGCACCCGCGAGGTTCTGTATCCGAAGTATGTAGCATTCCCAGCCGTTAGAATGCCCCTGTCGTTCCGCTGCCCGGTGTCCCATGAGCATTCGCGCTGGCTTCGCCGAAACCGTCGGCCACACTCCCCTGATCCGGCTGCGCAGCCTCAGCGACGAGACCGGCTGCGAAATCCTGGGCAAGGCCGAGTTCCTCAATCCCGGCGGCTCGGTGAAGGACCGTGCGGCACTCGGCATCCTCCAGGACTTCGAGCGCCGCGGATTGCTGAAACCTGGCGGCACGCTGGTCGAGGGCACGGCAGGCAACACCGGCATCGGCTTTGCACACCTCTGCAACGCGCGCGGCTACCGCTGCGTGATCGTGATGCCCGACAACCAGTCACCCGAGAAGGCCGCGCTGCTGCGAACGCTGGGCGCCGAGGTGCAGGTGGTCAAGGCCGTGCCGTACGCCGACGAAAATCACTACCAGAAGTACGCGCCGCGCGTGGCTGCCACGATCGAAGGCGCGGTCTGCGGCAACCAGTTCGACAACACCGCGAACCGCGAGGCGCACTACGCCACCACGGGCCCGGAGATCTGGCACGACACCGACGGCCGCATCGATGCATTTGTCTGCGCAACCGGCACCGGCGGTACGCTGGGAGGCGTCTCGCGTTATCTCAGGCAGCAGAACCCCGCCGTGCGCATCGTGCTGGCCGACCCAATGGGTAGCGGGCTGTACAACTGGGTCAAGAGCGGAACGCTTAAGTCCGAAGGCTCGAGCGCCGTGACCGAGGGCATCGGTATTGGCCGCGTCACGGCAAATCTCGAGGGCGCATCGATCGACGACGCGGTCCGCATCGAAGACGCGGACATCGTCCGCACCGGCTACCGGCTGCTTCGCGAGGAGGGGCTGTTTCTCGGCGGCACCAGCGGTGCCAATGTCGCGGCCGCGGTACAGGTAGCGCGCGAACTGGGGCCCGGCCACACCATCGTCACGATCCTTTGCGATGGCGGGCAGAAATACCTGTCGCGGTTCTGGAATCGTGACTACCTGGCCCAGAAAGGGCTCGCCGAGCACACCGGCGCCGGTTAACTCAGCGCGTCCAGTAGACAGTCTTGGAGACGATACCGGCGTTGACCTTCACCTGGAGGCGGCCGTCCGGAGTAAGCGTCAGGACAGCCGGAAAGCTCTTGCCGTTGCGCGGGGCGTAAAGCTCGCCGCCGGACCACGTCGCGGGGCCAGTGGGCTTGAATCCGGAGAGTATCTCGAGCCCGAGGATGGGTCGGTCACGCAGCGCGGCGTTTTCATTCTTTGCATCGCGCACCGGCTCGCCATCGCGCGTAGGTTCCTTGAGCCAGGACACCTTGCCCGAGTACATGGTGCTGCCATCGGCAGCCTCGTCCGACACCACGTCCACTTTCGACTGGCCGTCTTCAGTCAGCCACGTGCCGAGGATGGCGTCCTGCGGCGCGGTGGCCTGACTGGCCTGAGCCAGCAACATCGCGAATGCGAGACTGAGACTGCAGAAGACAAGCTTCGGCGTGAATCGAGCGGCAGCCATCTTGCTCCTCCGGAATGCGGCAGGTTTCCCGGGTTGCCCGTCGGGACGGACAGGCATCCCGTATCCTATGGGTCCACATCATCAATTGCACGGCTGAGGCGGATCGAATCCGTCACGTTCCTTTCTCACCAGGCATGAAACCCACTGAGATCCGCTGGTTCCTGACGGCCCGTGACAGCGTTGCCCGGCTGACGGTGCAACCCTCACTGGCACCTGGCGCAAGCGAGCCTGGCCTGCCTTCGGTGTCGGTAGACACTGAACGCCGGTTCCAGCTGATCGAGGGATTCGGCGGCGCGTTCACCGAAGCCGCGGCCATGAACTGGCTGGCCCTCGGCGAACGACGCCGCCAGGAACTGCTCGAGGCGTACTTCGACACCGAGCGCGGCCACGGCTATTCACTCTGCCGCGTGCACATGGGCAGCTGCGACTTCGCGCTGGGCAACTACGCGCATGTCGAGACACCGGGCGACATGGCACTCGAGAGTTTCAGCATCGCGCGTGACCGGCAGGCCCTGCTGCCTTTCATCAAGGCGGCGCAACGCGTCGCTGGCCAGCCGATCAAGCTGCTCGCGTCGCCGTGGAGTCCGCCGGCGTGGATGAAGACCAGTGGCCGGATGAACGGCGGCGGTGCGCTGCGCCCTGAATGCCGGGGCGCCTGGGCGCGCTGCTACGTGCGATTCATCGAGGCGTACGAGGCAGAGGGCATACCGATCTGGGGCGTCTCGGTGCAGAACGAGCCAGCTGCCACGCAGAGCTGGGACTCGTGCATCTACACGGCCGAGGAGGAACGCGACTTCGTGCGCGACTTCCTCGGTCCCGAGCTGGAGGCGGCGGGCCTCGGCCACGTCAGGATCGTCATCTGGGATCACAACCGCGACCTGATGGTCGAGCGGGCGCGCGCCGTGTACTCCGACCCGGATGCGGCGCGCTTCGTCTGGGGCACGGCATTCCACTGGTACGGAGACGACTGCTTCGACCACGTGCAGCAGGTCCACGACGCATGGCCGGACAAGCAACTGTTGTTCACGGAGGGTTGCCAGGAAGGCGGCCCGCATCACGGTTCCTGGGAACTCGGTGAGCGCTACGCGCGGTCGATGATCAACGACCTGAATCGCTGGACGGTGGGATGGATCGACTGGAACCTGCTGCTCGACGACCAGGGTGGACCGAACCACGTCGGAAACTTCTGCAGCGCGCCGATCCTTGCGGACGCCGCGTCCGATTCGTTCTCGCCGCAGAGCTCGTACTTCTACATCGGGCACTTCGCGAGGTTCGTGAAGCCGGGCGCACAGCGCCTGCTGTGCGAGAGCAGCCTGCAGGAGCTCGAGGCAGCCTCGTTTGTGAATCCCGATGGATCAGTCGCCACAGTCGTCATGAACCGCACCGAGCAGCCACTGCGCTTTGAATTGCGTGTTGCCGACGGCCGCACCTTGGCGGGGCTGCCGCCGCGCTCGATCGCCACCTGCGTGGCCTGATTCCTGCCGGAAAAAAAGGGCCGCCTAATGGGCGGCCCTCGCAGTGCATGCTGAAGACCGGGCTCAGTTGTTGGTGAAAGCCACCGGACCGAGGTTCACGCCTGTCGGGTACTGTCCGGCCCCACTGGCATTGGTGAAGTTGAAGCTGCTGCCCGGAACATTCACCGCCACCCGTGCCAGATGGCCAAGTACCGAGGCAACGGCCGTCCCGGCAGTGTCGGTGCCGCAGAGACCCTTCACCGTCCAACCGGCCAGCGAGAGCTTGTAGGATGATCCCGCGCCGATCTTCTGGTTCGCCACGAATGTCGTCGAGATCTCGGTTCCGCCAGAGCCGGTTGCGACGCAGCCAGCGACCGCAGGACCCGCGAGAGTTATCTCGATGACCGGATCGAAACCTGCCCTTTCATACATCTCCGCCGGACCCCACAGCTTGAACTTGATGCTGGCGTACCCGCTGACGTCAACGGTGCCGTTGGTCGGCGAGTTCGCGTACAGGCCCATGTAGGACGCGGCGAAGGTCGAGGCGGGCGCGGTGAACACAAAGTAACGGAAGAAACTGGGCACGCCGCCCGGATTGTCGATCGTGCCGGAAACCCACCCGCCCTCGTCGATCTTCTGGACTGAGCTGCTCATCAGCGGATCGTTGTAATAGCCGATGCTCCCGCCGCTGGCCGCGCCTATCGTCGTCGCGCCCGTCCACCCGCCATGGTTGCCGTTGCCTTCGAGCGCACCGATGTAGTCCTGGGCAAAGATGGCGTCACCGACCTTGATGAATCCGAACACGTCATTGGTCGTTGCGACCGGAATCATGACCGGCCCGGCACATCCCATTTCAGTGCACCCACCGCCACCGCCGCCGCCGCCGGCCGTGCCCGAGAAGAAGATATTGTCGACGTAGAGCGTGCCGGATGCCGGCTGCACATCGAGCTTGATCTGGTCGATCTGCGCCAGGTTCGGCGCCGTGAAGCTGGTGAGCGGAAGGTCGACGCTGTTCCAGATGCCCGCCGTGAGCGGCACCGTAACGCCGGTCTCCTGTCCGGTCGCGGTGGAAATCAGGAATACCTTCACGCTCGCGAGGTCGGGCGACCAGAGGTCGAGGTGGAACGTGCCCTTGGCCGACACATCGACTGAGCCCGGCTTCCACTCGATACCCTCGTAGTTCAGGTTCGTGTACTTGAGCGACTTGTTGTTCGCGATGGTCACTTCACTGAACTGCGTCGCCTGGCCCCAGTCGGGGTAGGGGTTGAAGTTCGCGACTGCAGCCGCGTCGCTGTAGATCGTCACCGAGCCCGCCGGGATTGCAGTCGCCGGAGCGCAGGTCGGCTCCGTCGTGCCGCAGCTGGCCGCGCCGCCGCCCGCAAAGAAGATATTGTCGACGTAGAGCGTGCCGGATGCCGGCTGCACGTCGAGCTTGATCTGGTCGATCTGCGCCAGGTCCGGCGCCGTGAAGCTCGTGAGCGGCAGGTCGACGCTGTTCCAGACGCCCGCCGTGAGCGGCACGTCAACGCCCGTCTCCTGGCCCGTCGCCGTGGATATCAGGAATACCTTCACGCTCGCCAGGTCGGGCGACCAGAGGTCGAGGTGGAACGTGCCCTTGGCCGACACATCGACCGACCCCGGCTTCCACTCGATACCCTCGTAGTTCAGGTTCGTGTACTTGAGCGACTTGTTGTTGGCGATGGTCACTTCACTGAACTGCGTCGCCTGGCCCCAGTCGGGGTAGGGGTTGAAGTTCGCGACTGCAGCCGCGTCGCTGTAGATCGTCACCGAGCCCGCCGGGATGACCGTCGCCGGCGCATCGGTCGGCTCAGTGCCGCCACCGCCGCCGCCACCACCACCGGTGCCGAGGAAGGTGATGTCGTCGTAGTAGTACACGCGATTCTCCGGCAGCGGTGCCGAGCCGCCATTGCCGATGCCGAAGTCGGAGAAGATCGAGAGCTTGTTGTAAGTCTTGGACGGATCCAGTGGCGAAGTCGGCCCGCCGCCGACCGGCGGGTTGAGGGCCGGGTTGGCGAAATCGAAGGTCAACGTTTCCCACGCACCCGCGGTGGTGGTAATCGCATCGGTTTCGCACGTGATGCCAGGATTGGACGCGTCTTCGACCTTCAGCCGTACGCGCACGCCAACCGCCGGGCTGTAGGCCCGTATCGTCATCTTCGTGTCGGTCGCGGTAAATGGAATCGCCGGGATCGAGTCAAGCGGAACCGTCTGAGTCGAGACCGTCACACCGGCCCACTGCTCCGAGCCCGGCGGCGGCGTCGCGTACTTGAACACCTGAAGCACCTGGTTCGCGCCACCCGCCGGATCGTTGGCGATGACCGGCGGTGCGCCGTTGACGCCGAAGTCGGTCAGCTTGGGCGGCGGCACCTCGTCGAACGTAATGATCGTCGTGCCGCCACCGCCGCCGCCGGCCGTGCCCCAGAAGTAGATGTTGTCGACGTAGAGCGTGCCGGGTGTCGCGGATTCCAGCTTGATCTGGACGATAGCCGACAGGTCGGGCGCGGTGTAGGCGCTCAGGTCGATGTCGACGCTGTTCCAGCTTCCGGTGGTCAGCACCTGCGCGACGGCGTTTTCCTGGCCGCCACCGATGAGCGACACGCTCACGCTCTCCAGGTCCGGCGTCCAGAAGTCGATGTGCAGCTTCGCTCTGGACGACACGTTGACCGGATTGGACGACCAGTCGAGCCCCTCGTAGTTCAGCGCCGAGTACCACAGCGACGTGTTGCCCGCGATCGTCACTTCGCCGTGACAGATCGTTGCCTGGCCCCAGTTGGGACACGAATCGAAGCCCGGCACCGTCTCGCCGTCGCTGTAGATCATCACGTTGTCGGCGGGAATCACCGTCGCGGGCGCGCAGGTGGGCTCGGTGGTTCCGCAGCCGCTACCGCCACCTTCGGTGACGGTAACCAGCGTGGTCGTGGACTTCCCCGAAGTCGCTTCAGTCGTGGTGATCGTCGACGTCCCGGTGGCGACTCCCGCCACGACCCCGGAAGCGCCGACGGTCGCGACGGAAGGTTCGGAGGATACGAACGTCAAACCGACCGCAATGACCGCCTTCGATCCCTCGTTATAGGTGCCGGTGACCGTCAGCGGCTGCGTGGCACCGACCGCCACGGTAGGCGCGGTCGGCGTCACGGCGATGGACACCAGCGTCGCCGACGGAACGGTGATGGCTGACGTCGCGGTCTGCGTGATGCCGAGCGCCGAGTATGTGGCGGTGATCGTCGCGGTCCCGGCCTTCGCCGCCGTCACCACACCGGCGCTGCTGACGAACACGACGCCAGCGGGCGACGAGGAAGTGACCGAGAATGACGACGCCGAGGTCACGTCGATGGTCGAATTGTTGCTGAATGTAGCAATGACCCTGAGTGCCTGCGTGCTGCTCAGCATCACGGTGGCCGTCCCCGGCGAGACACTGATGGACGTGAGCGAAGGTTGCTTCTTTGCCTTCGAGTCGGATGGCTGGCACCCCGCCAGATTGAGGCCGAGGCCGATCGTCAGAGCGAGCAAGGTCAATTGCCTGAAGAATCTCATCGGCGTGCCTCCGAATACGGTGTTCGATGCAACGGCGAGGGAGGTGTCCGTGGCGACACTGGCGCGGGACTCCCCCTCTCCCGAAAGCGCTTTCAAAGCCAAATCTACACAGCTTGTCTCGTCGGTGTCAATCAAATGACTGCCGCGATTTTTGCTGCAAAGCGGCAACGGCATCCGCCGTCTTTGCTGCGCGCGGACAGGCTGATCGGAACGGCGAGCCCGGCCCGATCAGGCCCCACGGTGCCGCCGCGGCGCTCAGCCGCCGGCGACCGGCGCGAGGCGCGACAGGAGCACTGCTGCACGCTCGCCGATCGCGCGCCAGTCCCGGGCTTTGACCAGTTCGGCAGGAGCCAGCCAGGAACTTCCAACGGCGGCGACGTTAGGAAGCGCAATGTAGTCGGCAATGTTGTCCGGACCGATGCCGCCGGTCGGACAGAACTGCACCTGCCCGAAGACATCGGCGTAGGCGCGCAGCGCCCCGATGCCGCCGAAGGCGCCGGCCGGGAAGAACTTGAATACCGTCACGCCGAGCTCGAGGCCGGTCATTACTTCGGACGGTGTGATCACGCCGGGCAGGTACGGAAGCCCGATTTCCTGCGCCTTGCGCAGCAGCACCGCGCTGGTACCGGGACTGACCGCAAAGGCAACGCCGAGCCGTCGCAGCTGGTCCAGCTGTTCGACCGTCGTGACGGTACCGGCGCCGACCGCGACGCCATCGACCTCCGCGAGAATGCTGCGGATCGCGTCGATTGCGCCCGGCCGCCGCAACGTCACTTCCACGCAGCCAACGCCGGCATCTCGCAGCGCGATGGCCAGGGGAACAGCATCGGCCGGATCGTCGATCACCAGCACCGGCAGCACTCGGTAACGTCGCAGCAATTCGATCAGCATGGGACCTGGTCCTTCAAATGTCGGAAGTCACAACGGGTTGCTGCGCATGCAAGGGGCCACCGAAGGTCATGGCGCCCTGCTCCGCAGTGGTGACTGAGCCGCGCATGTTCGCGAACAGTTCGCGCCCGAAACCCAGGTCATGGCCGGGCGGCGCCCCGCCTGGACGTTCACGTGCCTGGAGCTCGCGGACATCGAGCAGCGCCTCGAGCCTGCCTGTCGCGGCATCCAGTCGCAGCAGGTCGCCATCACGCAGGCGCGAGATGAGGCCACCGGCGGCAGCCTCGGGCGACAGGTGGATGGCCGCAGGCACCTTGCCAGACGCGCCGGACATGCGCCCATCTGTGACCAGCGCAACCCTGTGCCCGAGGTCGAGCAGGACGCCGAGCGACGGCGTGAGCTGGTGCAGTTCCGGCATGCCGTTTGCCCTGGGACCCTGGTACCGCACGACGACGATTACGTCGCGATGCAGCCTGCCGGCCTTGAACGCGGCCACCACCGCTTCCTGGCTGTCGAAAACGGCGGCCGGCGCCTCGATGACCCGGTGCCGTGCCTTCACGGCAGACACCTTGGTGACTGCGCGCCCGAGGTTGCCCGTCAGCAGGCGAATACCGCCGTCCGGCGCGAACGGGTCTGCGGCAGTGCGCAGGACGTCCGCGTCCAGCGACTGCACCGGGGCCGGACGCCATCGCAGGCGGCCATCGTCCAGGAATGGCTCCTGCGCGTACGCCGCGAGGCCGTCGCCGAACACGGTGGTGACATCCGCGTGCAGCAAACCCGCATCGAGCAGTTCCCTCACGACGAAGCCCATGCCGCCAGCGGCATGGAAGTGGTTCACGTCGGCCTGGCCGTTCGGGTATATCCGCGTCAGCGACGGCGTGACCCGGGACAGGTCCGAGAAATCCTGCCAGTCGATCTCGATGCCGGCGGCCGCAGCTATCGCGACCAGGTGGATCGTGTGGTTGGTCGAGCCTCCCGTGGCAAGCAGGCCCACCATCGCGTTGACCATCGCGCGCTCATCGACGATGCGACCCGCGGGCCGGTAGTCACCGCTTGCCGCCGTGATCGCGACGGCCCGCCGTGCAGCAGCCTGCGTGAGGGCGAGCCGCAGCGGCGTGCCGGGATTGACGAAAGCGCTGCCCGGCATGTGCAGGCCCATCACCTCCATCAGCATCTGGTTGCTGTTGGCGGTGCCGTAGAACGTGCAGGTACCCGGCCCGTGATAGGACTCGGCCTCGGCCTTGAGCAGCTCCGGGCGGCCGACCTTTCCTTCCGCATACAGCTGGCGGATGCGTGACTTCTCGGCATTCGGCAATCCGGAGGTCATCGGCCCGGCCGGCACGAACAGCGCCGGCAGGTGGCCGTACGCAAGCGCACCGATCAGCAGGCCCGGCACGATCTTGTCGCAGACCCCGAGGCACAGCGCCGCGTCGAACATGTCGTGCGAAAGAGCGATCGCCGTGGACATCGCAATGACGTCGCGGCTGAACAGCGAAAGCTCCATGCCGGCACGGCCCTGGGTGACGCCGTCGCACATCGCCGGGACGCCGCCTGCCACCTGGGCCGTGGCGCCTGCTGCCAGCGCGGCCGCCTTGATGATGCCCGGGTAGTCCTGCAGCGGCTGGTGCGCCGACAACATGTCGTTGTAGGCCGTGACGATGCCGATATTGGGCCGCTGGCCCGCCGCGAGCGCCGGCTTCTCCGCAGCACTGCTCGCGGCAAATCCATGCGCCAGGTTGCCGCAGGACAGGCGGGCGCGGTGGGTGCCCCGTCCGTCGTTGGCGGCGCTACGATCAAGATAGTCCTGGCGTCGCGGCTCGCTGCGAGTGCGAATCCGCTCCGTGACCTCGGCGACGACCGGATGCGTCATGACGGCTCGTCCTCGTGCCAGGTGCGGCCGTCGCGCTCGATCAATGCCACGGCGGCGCTCGGTCCCCAGCTGCCGCTGGTGTACGACCTGGGCACGATTCCCTGCTGGTTCCAGGCCGCCACGATCTGGTCGGTCCAGCGCCACGCGGCCTGCAATTCATCCACGCGCATGAACAGCGTCGGCCGGCCCCGGATCACGTCGAGCAGCAGCCTTTCGTAGGCGCCCGGGCTGCGCCCCCCGAACGTCTCGTTGAAGCTCAGGTCGAGCGCGGTCTGACGGAGCTTCATCTCGCCCGGCCCGCGTTGCTTGCTCATCATCAGCAGGCGGATACCTTCGTCCGGCTGTAGGCGCATCACCAGCCGGTTCGGGTGTATCGCACCCGCGCTCTCCGGATACAGCTCATGCGGCGGCGTGCGAAACTGCACGACGATCTCCGAGGCGCGCGAGGGCAGGCGCTTCCCGGTGCGCAGGTAGAACGGGACACCCGACCAGCGCCAGTTCTCGACGCCGGCCTTGACCGCAACGAAGGTCTCGGTGCCGCTGGCCGGGGCCGCGTCGACCTCCTCCAGGTAGCCGGGCACGGGCTGTCCGTCGATCGCACCCGCACGGTACTGGCCGCGGACGGTGAGGTGAGCGGCATCAGCGCCGCCGATCGGGGCCAGCGACTTCAGCACCTTGAGCTTCTCGTCTCGCACTGCGTCGTCGTCGAGCGTGATCGGCGGCTCCATCGCCGTGAGGCAGAGCAGCTGGAGCATGTGGTTCTGCACCATGTCCCGCAGTGCGCCCGCCTGGTCGTAATAGCCCCAGCGTCCGCCGACGCCGACCGTCTCCGCGACCGTGATCTGCACGTGATCAACGAAAGTGCGGTTCCACAGCGGTTCGAACAGCCCGTTGGCGAAGCGCAGGACCATCAGGTTCTGCACCGTTTCCTTGCCGAGGTAGTGATCGATGCGGAAGATCTGCTGCTCGGAAAAGCTTGCGCCGATCGCGGCGTTGATGGCCGTCGCCGAGGCGAGATCCTTGCCGAGCGGTTTCTCGAGCACCAGGCGGGTGACCGGCGTGACGAGCCCGGCGCCCGCGAGGTTGGACGCGATCGGACCAAAAAGTTCGGGCGCCGTCGCGAGGTAGAAGCAGCGCACCGTCGCGTCGCGCCCGGCAAGGGCATCGCGCAAGGCACCGAAGGCCTGGGCCTCGGTCGCGTCGACCTCGACGTAATCGAGCCTTGCTGAGAACCGCTGCCAGGTCTCGTCGTCGAACTGCCCGGTGGGCAGCTCCGTCGCGCAGGCTTCCCTCACCAGCCCACGGTAGGCGTCGCGGCTCATGCTGCCGCGCGAAGCGGCGATGATGCGCCCGTCCTGCGGCAGCCGGTTCTCGTGATCGAGGTGATAGAGCGCCGGAAGCAGCTTGCGCTTGGCGAGATCGCCGCGCCCGCCGAACACGACCATGTCGAACGGCTGCATCATCAAGGCGGTATGCCCCTGCTGCATGTTCAGCCCGCGATGGTCTTGGTCGGCATCTTTCGATGGCCTGCGAGGCGCGACGATGCGGGCCGCCTCATGCGGTCCGGCGATCACGCAGCCGTTCGGCGTAGAGCTGCTGCATGACGATCTTCGGCTCCCGGTCCACCGTGAACAGGCCCCAGTGCTTCTCGGGCTCCAATGGATCCGACGAACCCTTCCAGGGCTCGTCGAATGCCTCGAACACGAAGGTCAGGATGCGCTCGCTGCTGGTCCACTCCATCAGGTCCTGGTAGTAGATCGCCTGCAGTTCCTGCGAAGAGTTCTCCGGGTTGATGCCGCGCCCGTTCGAGTTCGTCGCCCAGCCCGCCTCGCTGATGACCACCGGCTTGTCGGGATACAGGCTGGCGACGCTGTGATAGTTGTCCTTGGAGTAATGCAGCGCGTCGTGCACGTGCTTGTACTCCCAGACCGGGTAGGTGTGCAGCGAGATGAAATCCAGCTCCCGCACCAGGTCGCGCAGATTTTCCCTCCACGGCACGTAGTTCTCGCAGAATGTCACGGGCTGCGGCACACCGTCCTTGACGCGACGGACATGCTCGATCATCCGGTCAATCGGCACGAAATGGTCGGTCCAGTCGACGGTCGCTTCGTTGCCGACCGCCACGGAAAAGACGATGTCGTCATTGTGGCGTGCGAGCGTGATGAGCCGCTCGACCTCGGCGTCGTTCTCGGCCACGTTTGCTTCGAGCTGTTCCTCGCTGTAGGTGGCGCCCCATGGACAGCCGAAATTGTTCATCTCCGCACCCAGGTGCGCACCCAGCATGACCTGGAAATCGAGGCGGTCCCGACGGATGACCTCCAGCACGCGTTCGGCGTGCACGCTGCAGTCGTAGAGGCGCAGCAAGCGCCAGTTCTTGTGCAGTATGTGCAGGTCCTCGCGGATCTCCGCCAGCGACGGATAGAGCCTGTCCCCGGGGCTCTGGCCGCGGCGGTAACCCGAATAGCAGATTGCGTTTCCGTATGGCAGCTTGAGCATCGGCGATCGTCTCCGCGTCTAGACGTACTTCGGGTTGCCGTCCTTGTCCCACAGGCCCCAGTAGGCGCCGACGTCGCCTTCGACGCCCACCTTCCACGCCTCGTCGAACGCGGAGAAGTAGAAGACCTCTACTCCGTCCTGCCTGGCCCAGCGGTACGTGTCGATGAAGTAGCGCATCGCGCCCTCGACCGATGGCACGGCGCCGTGGAAGGCCGTGCCGGTGTGCGGCCAGCCCGTCTCGCTGATGATGACTCTCTTGCCGCCGGCCACCGCGACGGTGCGGTGGTACATTGCCTGCATGTAGGCGATTGCCTCCTCGCGCGGGCAGCCTTCCCAGAACGGGTAGCAGTTGGTCAGCACCACGTCACAGGCCGCAGTCACCCTGGGATGCCGCTCGAACAGGTAGTAGGCATCGACGTAGCCCACCGGCACTCCCGGCACCGCCTGCCTTACGCGCTCGATGTAGCCGAGCAGCTCGTCCTCGGACATGTCTTCGCGCAGCAGCACTTCGTTGCCGACCGCCAGTATGTCGGCATGCCCCGCCTGCGCGACCGCGATCGCCCCGGCGATTTCGCGTTCGTTGATCTCTCGGTCGGTCCCCAGCCACGCGCCGACCAGCGTCTTCAGCCCCATCTCGTGCGCGATGCGCGGCGTCTGCTCATGGCCGTCGGTGCAGGAGAAGCTGCGAACCCAGCCCGTGTAGGGACGGATGATTCCGAGGCGCGCGCGGACTTGATGTTCGCTCACGATCGAGCCTGGCGCCTGGCCCTCGAGGTAGGGACTGAAGCACAGGCCGTGCACGCCCGCGTGCAGTGATTCGGCGAACTCTCCCGACAGGTTGGCGAGTTCCTCCGGAGACAGCGCGGGCGGAGGCGGTGCCCCCTGCCCATCGGCGCCGACTCCTTGCCAGCGTGCACCAGCCAGCACCGGAATCCGCGGCGCAGACGGCGAGCGCCTCCAGGCGGGCGCTGGCGGTTCGCCTGCCTGCAAGTCCGAGGCGGAGCGACCCACCACGACCTCCGGGTGCTCCGCTACGGCGAATGCCGGAACCGCCGGCGGCACGGCTGCGGGTGTCGCGGCGAGATCCTCGTCCGGCTCGGGTCCGCGCCGCGCCGCAAGGTCGGCCGACATCTGCTGCACCATCGCCTCGTCGATCTCGTAGAACCACAGCGCCGCAACCGCGGCGATGGCGGCGATGGCCGGGATCACGCTCATCATCAGCACGATGCCATGGACGGTGCGCGGGCCCTGCGCGATATTGGGCAGGTAACCGAAATACGCCAGCAGCCAGCCGGCGCCGGCTCCGCCGATGGCCCACCCGAACTTCTGCGCAAACGACGCCGCCGAGAAGATCAGCCCGGTGGCCCGGCGGCCCCATTTCCACTCCGAGTAGTCAGCCGTATCGGCGTACATCGCCCAGACCAGTGGCGCGGTCGGTGCGGCGCAGAAATTGATGATCGTGTTGGCCGCCCAGACCAGCTTGATGTTCTCGGGCGGCACGAAATAGAACCCGATGGTCAGCAGCGCGGTCAGCGACATCGACACCAGGTAGAATTTCCGCTTGCCGAAGCGCTTCGCGAGCGGCGAGGTCGCCATGACGCCGAGAATGAAAGCGACCGCGCCGGTGGTCATCACCGGGCCGAAGTACCCGCTGCCGTTCGGCACCACGTAGTCGAAGTAGTAGATGGTGACGGTGTTGCGGATGTTGCCGAACGTCAGTGCCGCGATGCCTACGCCGCAGAGCACGACCCACGGACGGTTGCGCAGCAGGTCCTTCAAGTCGGTTGACAGCGAGGTCTCCTGCTTCGGTGGCGGCTGCACCCGCTCGCGCGTCATGGCGAATGTCGCGAAATAGAGCAGCACGGCGAAGGCCGAGTAGACGATCATCGTCATCTGCCAGCCGTACGGTGACGTATCGCTGCCGCCGAAGTACCGCACCAGCGGCAATGCGGTATTGACGATGATGAATACCGGGATCAGCGCCATCACGAACCTGTACGAGGTGACGCTGGTACGTTCCTTGGAATCCGGCGTCAGCACGCCGAGCAGCGCCGAGTACGGAATGTTGATGGCCGAGTACGCGAACATCATCAGCATCAGCGTGGCGTAGGCGTACACGATTCGGGCCGTGCCGGTGAAGCTCGGTGCCGTGAATGCGAGTACCGCAGTTACAGCCATCGGGATGGCCATCCAGACCAGGTAGGGCCTGAAGTGTCCCCAGCGAGTCTCGGTGCGGTCGGCGATGGTGCCGATGATCGGGTCGACGAACGCGTCGGCGATGCGGGTCACCAGCATCATCGTGCCCATCGTGGCGGCGCCCAGCAGGAATACGTCCGTGTAGAACTTCGCCATGAAGATCGCGAACATCTGCCAGAACATGTTCGACGCGAGATCGCCGAGGCCGTAGCCGAACTTCTCGGTCACGGTTAGCTTGTAGTTTTCGGTTTTCACAGGGTCCCCCGAGGCGCCACGCGAGGCGCATCACAATCAGCGTTTCTTCTGGTACGGCAGCCGGCCCTTGCCGCGCGGCGCGGGTTTTCCGTAGCCGCCCACCCGGTCGTATACCCGCACGTAGTCGACGACCAGCTCGGCCGGGAACTTCGTCTCCGGATTCGGAACTCCCGGGAAGTCGCCGCCGACCGCCACGTTCATCACGATGTAGAACGGCTGGTCGAAAGGCGCGGGCCAGGGATTCAGGTCGGCGCTGCTGCGCGCCTCGATGCCTTTGCCGTTGCGCGTCCTGCTGCAGCTCCACCAGAACGTCTGCGTGGCCCAGACCTCGCCGTCAACCGACCAGCGGATCTCGCCCGGCTCCCACTCGACGGCGTAGACGTGGAATTCGGCCACCGACTGGCCTTCCGGGAACTTGTGCACGTGCGTGACCAGCGAGCGTTTCGGTGCGTGTGACCCGAAGTGGACGCTGGCCAGATATTCGGACGGGCGCGTGCCGACGATCTCCATGACGTCGATCTCGCCGGACGCGGCCCAGCCGCCGTACTTGTCGTCCTGGGGCAGCATCCAGATCGCAGGCCACAGTCCCTTGCCGTGCGGCACCCTGGCGCGGAACTCGAACTTGCCGTAGCGCTTGGTGAAGAGCGGCGTACCGTCGCGCTTGCGCGTCCGGATGCGCGCGGAGGTGTAGCCGCAGCCGTGCAGCGGCTCTTTCAGCGCGCGGATGTACAGCAGGCTGTCCCTGACGCAGGCGTTCTCGGGATCGCGCGTGTAGTACTGCAGCTCTTCGTTGCCCCAGCCCGGAACCCACTCGTGTTTCTTGTAGTCGAAGAAACCATTGCCGAGTTCGAAATCCCACTTGGTCGGGTCGATCACGTCGCCGTCAAACTCGTCGCTCCAGACGAGCTTCCAGCGCCT
>CAVTNX010000017.1:0-177580 GCA_963736205.1 uncultured Gammaproteobacteria bacterium
GGCTTCGAGCGCGAGCACGCGGTACGCATCTACCTGCAGCCGGGCGGCATCGAGACCATCCGGCCACTGGGAGGCGCTGTCGAGCCGCTGCACTATTCCCTGCCGGCCTACGGCCTGCGCATCGAATTCGAGCCCGCCGATTTCATCCAGGTGAACGGTGCGCTGAACGATGCAATGGTCACCCGTGCGGTCGAGCTGCTCGATCCCGGCCCCGGGCAACGTGTGCTCGATCTCTTCTGCGGCCTCGGCAATTTCTCGCTGCCGCTGGCGACCCGGGCGGGACAGGTCGTCGGCATCGAGGGCGAACAGGGGCTGGTCGAGCGCGCCCGACGCAACGCCGCGCTGAACCGGCTCGCGAACACTGCCTTTTATTCCTCGAATCTTGCTGGCGACATGAGCGAAGCGACCTGGACCCGGGGTGGCTACGACCGCGTGCTGCTCGACCCGCCACGTGCCGGCGCGCGCGAGGTGCTGCCGGTGGTGGGCGCGAGCGGTGCTGCGCGCGTCGTGTATATTTCCTGCCACCCGGGCAGCCTTGCCCGGGACGCGGGCATCCTGGTGCGGGAGCACGGGTTCCGCCTCGCGGCGGCCGGGGTCATGGACATGTTCCCGCACACCACGCACGTCGAGGCGATGGCGGTATTTGAACGATGATGCGATGTCGGCAAGACTCCAGTCAGGCGCGGATCGTCCGGTGATCGCTTTTCGGGAGGCGTCGTGACGCTCGGTCCCTTGATGGTCGACGTTGCGGGCACGGCGCTCACGGACGATGACCGTCGCGTGCTCGCACACCCGCTGGTCGGATCGGTGATCCTGTTCACTCGTAACTTCGAGAGCGTCCCGCAGCTCGCGGAGCTGGTCCACGAAATTCGATCGATCCGCAAGCCGCCACTGCTGGTCACCGTCGATCACGAAGGCGGTCGGGTGCAGCGTTTCCGCAGCGGCTTCACGGTCCTGCCGTCGCAGCGATCCATCGGCCACGCCTACGACCTCGAACCCGATGCCGGACGGCGCCTGGCGTGGCAGTGCGGCTGGCTGCTGGCCGCTGAGCTGCGTGCCGTCGGCGTGGACATGAGCTTCACGCCGTGCGTGGACCTCGACTACGGCATCAGCGAGGTGATCGGCGACCGTGCCTACCACCGCGACCCCGAGGTGGTGTCGACACTGGCCGTCGCCTGCGTGCAGGGCATGCGTGCCGCGGGCATGGCGGCAGCTGCCAAGCATTTCCCGGGTCACGGCGCCGTGGTGGCCGATTCGCACAAGGCGCTTCCGGTTGACCGACGCACCCTGGCTGAACTGGGCGAGGACCTGCTGCCTTATCACCGGCTGGTGGCCAACGGCCTGGCTGCGGTGATGGTAGCGCACGTGTTGTTCCCGGAGGTGGACGAGGCGCCGGCGGGGTTCTCGCGGCGCTGGATCCAGCAGGAACTGCGCCACGGCCTCGGGTTCACCGGCGCCATCTTCTCCGACGACCTCAGCATGGGCGGCGCTGCGGTGGCGGGCTCGGTGCCGGAGCGGGCGCGGCGGGCCCTGGCCGCGGGTTGTGACATCCTCTCGGTCTGCAATGATCGCGCGGCGGTGCTGGCGACGCTCGACGAACTCGGGGGCGAATCCGATCCGGTGAGCCAGGTCCGGCTGGTCCGCCTGCACGGCCGGCCCGGTCCGGACTGGGATTCGCTGCTGGCGGGTGAGCGCTGGGCGCAGTGCAGGGCGGCCGTGGATCACTGTCGTGATGCACCGAGCTTGCAGCTCGACGCCTGACCGGCGATAAACTCTCGCATGAGCACGATGGACATGGACCCGACATCGACCGCCGACGTCCTGCGTCACGCCCCGGACGGCATCCTGGTCGTCCAGGGCAGCCCGCCGCGGATCCTTTACGCGAACGAAACGCTGGCCGCCCTGTTGGGCATGCAGGTGCCGGCGCTGGTCGGGCAGAAGCTCGAAGAGCTCGAGATCGAGGCACCGCTGGACCCGACTGCCACGGCCGGTTGCGGCTCGATGCGCGTACAGCTCAAGCGCGCGGATGATTCGCTGGTCGGCTGCGAGCGCTGGGCCGTGCTGCTGCCGGACGGACGGCTGGCGATGTATTACCGGCCGCTGCAGCGTGTCGTCGCCGGCACGACCATTGACCGGGCGAGCGGACTGGCCACGGTTGAGCACCTGCTCGAGACTTTGCGGCGCGACTGGTCGATCGGGCAGCGCGACGGCCGCGCGATCACGCTGCTCAGGTTCGACGTGGACGGTTGCCGTGAGTATTGCGAGGTCTTTGGCCAGGGGGCGACCGACAAGGTGCTGCGGCAGATCGGCAGGACCATTGCAGCTGCCATGCGCAGGGCCAGCGACGTGGTGACGCGTTTCGGTGACGATGAGTTCGCGGCGCTGGGCGTGGCCATGGAGCCGCCGAGTGCGAGTGCATTCGCCGAAACGATCCTGGGCCGGATACGAGCGCTTGCGATCCACCACCCGCGCTCGCGCACTGGCCGCTTCATGACCATGAGCGCCGGAGTGGTGACCGTCGTCCCGCCACGAGGCCGGGACTGCGAGGTGCTGCTCGAGGCTGCACAGCGCGCGCTGGAGCGCGCCAAGCATGCCGGTGGAAATCGAGTCGAGGACGGGGCCATCTGAATTCGCAGTCAGTGCGACGCGCAGCCCGAGAGTGCTTCAACCTGCGCCTGCGCTGCGGCGAATCGTGCCTCGGGTTCCTCGAATGCGCCGCTGAACCTCAGCTTGCTCGGGCCGTCGAATCGCAGTGCCCGCCCGCTCTTCTGCACCAGCAGAATCAGCGCACCCGGTTCCACCGGCGTGTCGGGGCCGAAGGCTATGGATCCTCCGCTGTGGCCAACGTCGAGCCGCTCGATCCCAAGCCGCGCAGCACCCACCCTCAGGCGCGCGATGCGAAACAGGTTCCTTGCCGGTTCGGGCAGCAGGCCGAAGCGGTCCATGGTCTCGGCCTGCAGGTCGTCGAGGTCGGCCTCGGAAGCCACCCCGGAGATGCGCTTGTAGAGCACCAGCCGCGCGTGCACGTCCGGCAGGAATGCCTCCGGCAACAGCGCCGGCACGTGCAGGTCGAGCTCCGGCCCGTGGTGAAGCGGCTGCTCCAGTTCGGGCACGCGGCCGGCGCGCATCGCCGTGACGGCGCGCTCGAGCAGTTCCGTGTAGAGCGCGAAGCCGATCTCCTGGATCTGGCCGCTCTGGCCTTCGCCCAGCAGTTCGCCGGCGCCGCGGATCTCCAGGTCATGGGTCGCGAGCACGAAACCGGCGCCGAGGTCCTCAAGCGACTCGATGGCCTCGAGGCGCTTGACTGCATCGGCGGTCATGGCGTTCTTCGGCGGCGTGACCAGGTAGGCATAGGCCTGGTGATGCGAACGACCGACGCGACCTCGCAGCTGGTGCAGCTGCGCCAGCCCGAAGCGATCGGCACGGTCGATGATGATGGTGTTGGCAGTCGGCACGTCGATGCCGCTCTCGATGATGGTGGTGCAGAGCAGGAGGTTGGCGCGCTTGTGGTAGAAATCGAGCATGACCTGCTCGAGGTCGCGTTCGCGCATCTGTCCGTGGCCGATTGCGATGCGCGCCTCCGGAACCAGCCCGGCCAGCAACCGCGCGGCGTTCTCGATGGTATCGACCGAGTTGTGCACGAAATACACTTGTCCGCCGCGACGCAATTCGCGCAGGCACGCCTCGCGGATGGTGGGCTCGCTCCACTCGCTGACGAAAGTCTTGATTGAAAGGCGGCCGACCGGTGGCGTCGAGATCAGCGACAGGTCGCGCAGCCCGCCGAGCGACATGTTCAGCGTGCGTGGAATCGGGGTCGCGGTAAGGGTCAATACGTCGACCTCGGATCGCAGCGACTTGAGCTTTTCCTTGTCGCGCACCCCGAAGCGGTGTTCCTCGTCGATGATCAGCAGTCCGAGGTCCTTGAAGCGCACGCCGGGCTGCAACAGACGGTGCGTGCCGACGACGATGTCGACCTTGCCGTCCGCAAGGCCGGCCAGCGCTGTCTTCGCCTGCGCGTCGCCGCGAAAGCGCGACAGCAGCTCGATGCGCACCGGCCAGTCAGCGAATCTGTCGGCGAAGGTCTGGTAGTGCTGCTGCGCCAGCAGCGTGGTCGGTACCAGTACCGCGACCTGCTTGCCGCCCTGCACGGCAACGAACGCGGCCCGAAGCGCCACCTCGGTCTTGCCGAAGCCCACGTCGCCGCAGACCACGCGGTCCATCGGTCTCGGCGATCGCAGGTCGGTGACCACTTGTTCGATCGCGGCGGCTTGGTCCGCGGTTTCCTCGAACGGGAAGCCCGACGCAAACGCCTGCAACTGGGTCTCGTCCACCGCGAACGCGTGCCCCTCGCGGGCCGCGCGACGCGAATACACGTCCAGCAGTTCCGCGGCGGCGTCGCGGATCCGCGCGGCAGCACGGCTGCGGGCCTTCGCCCACTGGTCACCGCCGAGCTTGTGCAGGGGCGCCGATTCAGGAGCGGCGCCCGTGTAGCGGCTGATCCGCTCCAGCGACTGAACCGGGACGTACAGCTTGTCGCCATCGGCATACTCGAGCACCAGGAACTCGGCGGCGAGACCGGCGGCGTCCATGGTCATGAGTCCGAGATAGCGACCAACGCCATAGTCTTCGTGCACCACCGGCGCGCCGGGTCGCAGGTCGGCAAGCTGCTGGATGATGCGGGCAGGGTCGCGGTCGGACCGACGTCGGCGTCGTTCCTGGCGGGCACGCTCGCCGAACAACTGCTCTTCGGCGTAGAGCGTTATCGGCGGTTCAGCCAGCGCCAGGCCGGAGGCGAGCGGCGCGATGGTCAGTGCGATCGGCGCGTCGCCGGCGAGGAAATCCTCCCAGCTGGCAACCACTCGCGCAGTCACGCCGTGTGGGCGCAGCAGGTCGAGCAGCAGCTCGCGCCGTCCGGCGGACTCGGCGGCGAGCAGCACGCGGCCCTCGTGGTTTGCAAGCCGTGCAGCGAAGTCCCTGATCGAGTCCTCGTGCCGCTGGTCGATTCGCAGTGCCGGTGCTTCCGCGGTACGCAGGTCCAGGACCGGCACCTCGTCGCGTTCGCCGGACATGCCGTCGTCACCCGGCTCCCGGGTATCGTCAGTTACGCCGCCGGCGCTGGTCGACTGTTCGCCCGCGTCACCGAGCAGCAGCCGCGGCGAGCGGGCCAGCGCTTGCTGCCAGTCGGCGGGCGCAAGGAATACTTCGCCGGGCGCAAGCACCGGGTGCTCGATGTCGTACCTGCGCTCCTCGAACTGTTCTTCTATCGAAACCCACGCGGATGCGAGGATCGTGCGGTATCCGGCCGGCAGCGCAACGACGGCGCCGGCGGGCAGGTAGTCGAACAGGCTCGCCGTCTCGTCGAAGAACAGCGGCAGGTAGTACTCGATGCCGGAAGGCGCCAGTCCGTCGCCCACGTCGCGATACAGCGGCATGCGTGTAAGGTCGCCCTCGAAACGCGTGCGGAAGCGGCGGCGGAAGTCGCGCACCGAGTCCGCCCCGAGCCCGAACTCACGCGCAGGGAGCAGGTCGACGCGCGGCAGGTGTTCCCCGGAGCGCTGCGTCTCGGCGTCGAAACTGCGCACGCTTTCCACGCGCAGGTCCATCAAGTCGATGCGCAGCGGCACCTCGCTGCCCATCGGGAACACGTCGAACAGCGAACCGCGGATCGCGAACTCACCCGGAGCCCCGACCTGGGGCACGCTAGCGTACCCGGCCGCTGCGAGCCGCAGCCGGAATGCGGCGAGGTCGAGCTCCTGGCCGACGTCGATCGCGAGTGCGTGGCCGTCGATGAAAGCGCGCGGCGGCAGGCGCTGCAGGGCGGTGGGCAGGTCGGTGACGACGATCGCGCGGCCCAGCGTCGGCAACCGCGCCAGGGCCCGCAGGCGCTGCGAGATGATGTCCGGGTGTGGCGAGAACTGGTCGTAGGGCAGGGTCTCGTAGCCCGGGAACGCCAGCACCGGCAGGGTGGCCGGTGCGAAGAACCTGATTTCCTCCTCCAGCCGAGCGGCACCGGCTGCGTCGGCGTCGACCAGAAGCAGCGGGGCGCGGATACCCGTCGTCGACCGGGCGAGGTGCAGCGCAGTGCCGGCACCGGCCACGCCGGTCCATCTCAGGAGCGGATGCTGTTTGTCGGGCAGATTCGCTATTATTTGTTTTGACAAAACAATAGTTTAGAGAACAAATCCTAAGACTTGTTCTATGCTCGGGCGTGGGTGCGGTCCGGTCCCGCGGGACTGCGAAGATTATCAGACGGGACGGGGACCCCGCAGGCTGGGTGCGTGGGCGCAGGCGCGTTTCGTCGCTGGCCGCCGCCGGTCAGTTGTTTGACGCTGTTGCCTGGGTCGCGACCGCGTGGATGACGAGGTTGTACTCGAAATAGACCACGAACGAAGGGTAAACCCAGCGCGAGATCGGCGGCTCGCCAATCGCGGGGATGCGGTCGGTGGGAGCCCCATACCGGCCCTCGACCTGGCCCATGGTGAGGCCCCGGCTGGGGACATCCACCTGGGCCTGCCCATACGAGGCGCCGGCCGCCTGGCCGTCCTGCGCCTGCCCGATAGCAGAGCCCAGCCCCAACGCCACTCCGACTACCGCCAGCACAATCCTGCGCATGATCAAGGCCCCTGCTGGAACTGTAAGCGCAATATAGCACCGGCTTCGGCGCGCAGGGCGTGACCGAATGCCGGTTTGCGCCTGCCCGCGGACCAGGGCGGCCGTTCACGCGGCGTGCAAAACAGGGTGTCCGCGGGTAGCCTTGCGGCCTTTCGCCAGGACCCAGCATGTTCCACCCCCTGCCAGTATTCCTCGGACTGCGCTACGTCCGGACCCGGCGGCAGGGGTTCTTCGTGTCCTTCATTTCGTGGGTGTCGATGCTCGGGGTATGCCTGGGCGTCGCGGCACTGATCACGATCATCTCCGTCATGAATGGATTCGAGGGTGAACTCCGCGGCCGGCTGGTCGCACTGACCGCGCACGCGACGGTCACCGGTCCGCCGGAGCAGATGTCTGACTGGCGGGCCGTTGCCGACCGCGCGCTCGCAGTGCCGGGCACCGTGGGCGCAGCGCCATTCGTCGACGTGCAGGCCATGGTCGGGCGGTCCGGGTACCTGATGCCCGCCCTGCTGCACGGCGTGGACGTGCAGGCCGAGCCCGGCGTCTCCAGCATCGAGCAGCACCTGCTCGAGGGGCGACTGGCCGATCTCACGCCGGGATCCCGGCACGCGATCGTCGGCCGGGCCCTCGCCTGGCAGCTCGGCGCGCAGGTCGGCGACCAGCTCACGGTGATGGTCCCTGGCCGCGACCTGCTCACCGGCGGCCGGCCGGCGCTGCAGACTTTCGAAGTGTCGGGCTTCTTCGAAGTCGGCCTGCAGGACCACGACGGTTCGCTGGTGCTGGTGCCGATGCGCGACGCGGCCGACCTTGCCGGCGACGCTACCGGCCCCGAGGGAATTCGGCTGCGATTCGACGACGTGATGGCCGCGCCAGTGCGTGCAGCGGCGGTGGCGGCCGCGCTCGGCCCGGGCTTCGAGGTGCGCGACTGGAGCCGCGAGCATGCGGCGTACTTCAGGGCCATCCGCATCGAGAAGACGATGATGAGCCTGATCCTGATGCTGGTCGTCGCGGTGGCGGCCTTCAACATCGTCGCGGCACTGGTCATGGTTGTGAACGAAAAGCGCTCGGACATCGCGATCCTGCGCACGCTCGGGCTCGCGCCGCGCGGCGTGGTGGGCGTGTTCCTGACGCAGGGGCTCGTGATCGGCGCGATCGGCACGCTGGTCGGCACGGCGCTCGGAGTGCTGGTCGCGAGCAATGTCGGCGTGATCGTTCCTGCGCTCGAGGGCGCGCTCGGGTTCCACGTGATGGACCCGACCGTCTACTACATCAGCGAGCTGCCGTCGGAGCTGCGGGTCGGGCAGGTGCTGGCGATTTCGTCGATCGCGTTCCTGTTGACGGTGCTCGCGACCATCTACCCGGCCATCCGCGGCGCGGCGACCGAGCCGGCCGAAGCCCTGCGGTACGAATGATGGCCCGTGGGATCCCCTTCGAAATCAGCATCGGGCGACGCTACCTGCGTTCTTCGGGCAATCGTTTCCTGTCGTTCATTTCGCTGATGTCGATGCTGGGCGTGGCGATCGGCGTGGCAGTCCTGATCGTGGTGCTGTCGGTGATGAATGGTTTCGAGACCGAATTGCGCAGCCGGATATTGAGCATCACCTCGCACGCGACGCTGGCCGCGTTCGGCGCCGGCGCCCCGGACTGGCCGGCGATGCGTGCAACGGCGGTCGCCGACCCGCGCGTCGAAGCCGCGGCCCCGTACGTGGAAGGCGAGGCGTTGCTGATCGCGGACAAGCCGAAGGGAAAATCCGCCCCAGCCAGCGTTCGCGGCATCGACCCGGCGGTCGAGACCACGGTCTCGGCGATCGCCGACCGCCTGCAGAGCGGCGCGCTCGCTGCCCTGGAGCCCGGGTCCTACCGCATGCTGCTCGGCTCGGAGCTTGCGGCCCGCCTCGGCGTCGTACCGGGCGACAGCGTCGTGATGGCGATCGCGCAGGGGTCGGTCACGCCTGCGGGTGTCGTGCCACGCATGCGGCGCTTCACGGTGATCGGCACTTTCTATTCGGGTATGTACGAGATCGACAACGGGCTCGCGCTCACGAGCCTCGCGGACGCGCAGCGCGTATTCCGGCTTGGCGACAACGTGAGCGGTATCCGGCTTGCATTCCACGATCCCTACCAGGCGCCGCAGGCGGCACGCGACGTGGCACGCGCACTCGGCGGCGGACTGTGGGTCGAGGACTGGACCCAGCGGCAGGCGAACTTCTTCCGGTCGATCGAGCTGACCAAGCGGATGATGTTCTTCATCCTGCTGCTGGTGGTCGCGGTGGCCGCGTTCAACATCGTCTCCACTCTGGTGATGGCAGTGAAGGACAAGCAGCCGGACATCGCGATACTGCGCACGCTCGGCGCAAGCCCGTCCAGCGTACTGGCCATCTTCGCGACCCAGGGCACGGTGATCGGGCTGGTCGGAACGCTGGGTGGTGTCGCGCTTGGAATCCTGCTGTCACTTAACCTCGAATCACTTGTGCACGGTCTCGAGCGGTTGCTGGGTACGCAGTTCATGGATGCCAGCGTCTACCTGATGAGCGACCTGCCGGCTCGCGTCGAGCCGCGCGACATACTGCTGATCACCGGCACGGCTTTCGCGCTGTGCTGCGTTTCCACACTCTATCCCGCCTGGCGCGCGGCGCGTACCAACCCGGCGAGGGCATTGCGACATGACTGACGGCGAAATACTCAGTTGCGTGGACGTGCGCAAGCATTTCGACGAGGCCGGCCAGCGGCTCGAGGTGCTCACCGGCGTGGAGCTTGCGATCGGGCAGGGCGAGACGATCGCGATCGTCGGGGCGTCCGGGTCGGGCAAGACCACGCTGCTGCAGATTCTCGGCGGGCTCGACCTGCCGTCGTCAGGCATCGTGCGCATCGCAGGCCAGTCGCTCGCGGAGATTTCCGACGCGGCTCGCGGTGTGCTGCGCAATCGCGCGCTCGGCTTCGTCTACCAGTTCCATCACCTGCTGCCCGAGTTCACCGCGCTTGAGAACGTCGCGATGCCGCTGCTGGTGCGACGCGACCCGGTTGCGCATGCGCAGGCCGAGGCGCGCATGCTGCTCGAGCGCGTGGGCCTCGGCGGGCGGCTCGGCCATCGGCCAGGACAGCTCTCGGGCGGCGAGCGCCAGCGCGCGGCCGTCGCGCGGGCACTGGTGACGCGCCCGAAACTCGTGCTGGCCGACGAGCCCACGGCAACCTCGACGGCACCAATGCCCGTGCCGTCCTCGACCTGATGCTGGAACTCAATCGCGAGCTTGGCACCAGCCTGGTGATCGTCACGCACGCGGCCGAGATAGCCGCACGCATGCAGCGCGTGCTGACGCTGCGCGACGGCAGGCTGGTAGCCGGCTGAGGCGTTGCGGGGGGCGGCTGAAACTGCGTGAGCGCCTGGCGAGATGACGATCTCCGGCTGAATCTGCGCGAACGCGGCTGATTGGCGCCGCGTCGGGCGTCGCTGCGCGACGCATGCTGCCTGCCCGGATCGGAGGAGCGCAGCCTGCCATGGTTCCCACGGCCCTCGGTTTCCTGGGCGGCACCTGCCTGCTGCTGTCAATGCCGGCATTGCCTGCGGACTGGATGGTGGCGGCCGCCGTGCTGGTCGCGGCGTCGCTCGCGCTGGCAGCGCGCCAGGCGGCGCCACTGGCGTTCGCAGTCGGGTTTGCGTGGTGCTGGATCGCGGTCTCGGGTCGGCTCGAGCAACGACTCGACCCGGCGCTGGAGGGCAGCTATGTCGAGTTGCGGGGCAGCGTGTCGTCTGTCCCGCAACTGCTGGAGGCAGGTACGCGTTTCCGCCTTGCCACCGCGCCTGCGCCCGGCGTGCCGCCGCTGGTGGAGCTCACGTGGTACGAGGAAAGTGCGGCGCCGAAGGCTGCCGAGCGCATGGTGGTCATCGCAAAGCTTCGCCGGCCGCGCGGGTTTTCCAATCCCGGCGGCTACGACCAGGAAGCGCGACTGCTGCGGGAAGGCATCGGTGCCTCGGGCTACGTGAAGTCGGCCGTCACTGCAGGCCGCGACTGGGGCGATATTGCACGGAGTCCCGTGCTTACGGCGCGCGGCGCGATCGCCGATGTAATCCGTGACGCGCTGGGAACACGCCCGGCGACCGGCATCGTGGCTGGCCTCGCGGTGGGCCTGCAGGATGCACTGAGCCGCGACCAATGGCGGGAACTTGCGCGCAGCGGCACCAGCCACCTGATGGCCATCTCCGGAATGCACATCGGGATGTTCGCGACGGTGACCGCGTGGCTCACGCTGCGCGTGCAGCGCTGGCGCCAGCGGCGCGGCTCCCTCGGCGCGCGGCGCGACCCGGCGGTGCTGGCGGGAACGCTGGCCGCATTCGGCTACTCGCTGCTGGCTGGCTGGTCGGTGCCCACGCAGCGAACGATGATCATGATCGCGATGGTCGCGGTTGCGCTCCTGCTGCGGCGCAGGGTCGGCGTGGCGGACGCACTGGCGCTTGGTGCAATCGCGGTGCTGGTACTCGATCCGCTGGCGCCGCTGGCGGTTGGATTCTGGCTGTCCTTCGGGGCGGTGGCGGCGATCCTGCTCGCCAGTACCGGTGGGTTGGCGAATACCGGCATCGTGGCTGGTTTCGCCAAGGCGCAACTCGCGGTCACCGTCGGTCTCGTCCCAGTGCTTGCCGCCTGCTTCGGAAACCTGTCGCTGGTATCTGCGCTGGTCAACATTGCGGCGATCCCGCTCTATACGCTGGTCATCGTGCCCGCGATCCTGGTCGCCACGGCACTTGCACTTGCAGTGCCTCCTGCCGGGACAGTGGCGCTGAGCGTAATCGCGTGGGTGATCGAATCCACGTGGCCGTTGATATCGGCCCCTGCTGCATGGCCGCTCGCGACCTGGGGCGTCGCGTCACTTCCGGCCTGGGGGTGGATCGCCCTGGTCGCCGGTGCGGTTGCGGCGATGTTGCCCCTGCCGGCGCCCGGGCGCGTCGCGGGCGCGCTGATGGTTGCGGCGCTGTGCGCATGGCGGGCCGCGCCGCCTGCGCCCGGGTCCATGCACTTCGCGCTGCTGGACGTCGGGCAGGGCCTCAGTGCCGTGGTGGAGACCCGGCGACACGTGCTGGTGTACGACTCCGGGCCCGCGTTCCGCAGCGGGACCGACACGGGTGTGCTGGTCGTCGAGCCCTATCTCCGCAGCCGGGGACGTCGGCAGGTCGACCTGCTGGTTGCGAGCCATGACGACGGTGACCACGCGGGCGGCTCAGCCTCACTGGCCGGACTGATGCCGGTGCGGCGCTTGGCGGCAAGCGGAGAGGCGCTCGACGGTCTCGGTGCCGGTCGCGCAGAGCGCTGTCGCGCAGGCATTCGCTGGACCTGGGATGGTGTCGACTTCGAGTGGCTGCACCCGGCCTCGGCGATGCTGCCGAAGGACAATGACCGCTCCTGTGTGTTGCTGGTACGCGCCGGAAACGAGGCCCTGCTGCTCACCGGCGACATCCAGCGCGACGCCGAAGCCGAGATACTCGCCCGCGGGTTGCCCGCGGGCATCACGGTGGTCGTCGTGCCGCATCATGGCAGTCGGACGTCGTCGGGACAGGGGCTGGTTGACTCGACGCGACCCCGCTGGGCGCTGGTGCCAGCCGGATACCGGAATCGCTGGGGATTTCCCGCGTCCAGCGTCCTGGAGCGCTGGACGCTGTCTGGCGCAAAAGTGCTGAATACGGCCACCTCCGGCGCCATCGAATTCGACATTGGACCCGAGGAGGCAGCGACCGCACCGGCCGAATGGCGGCGGACGGCGCAGCGACCCTGGCGCGACCCGTGACGGCATCGGGTCGCGGCGCGCGCCCGCGATCAAGTATCATCCCGGGGCTCAGCGACAAAGGGCCAGTACCAGGACATGTTCGAGATCGTGAAGGCTGGCGGCATCGTAATGGTGCCGATCATCATGTGCTCCATACTGGCGGTGGCCATTACGCTCGAGAGGCTCTGGACCTTGCGCGCGCAACGGGTCGTGCCGGCGGAGCTGGTCGACAAGGTCTGGCAGTGGGTCGAGAACCGTGCGCTTTCCGACAAGCAGATCGCGGCGTTGCAGCAGCACTCGCCACTCGGTCGGGTGCTCGCGGCAGGGCTCGCCAATCGCCATCGTGACCGGGCGGTGATGATAGGCGCCATCGAGGACGCCGGCCGCCACGTGACGCACGACCTCGAGCGATTCCTGAACATGCTGGGGACGATTGCGGCCATTTCGCCGCTGCTGGGACTGCTCGGCACAGTCACCGGAATGATTCGCACGTTCAAGGCGATAACGGTGGCCGGGGTGGGCAATCCGACCGCCATGGCTGGCGGCATCGCCGAGGCACTGATCACGACCGCTGCCGGCCTGCTGGTCGCCATTCCTGCCCTGGTCGCGTATCGGTACCTGCGGGGCCGGGTGGATGCACTGGTGATCCAGATGGAGAAAGAGTCCATCAAGCTGGTGCAGGCGATCGACCGCGCGAGCGGCACCACGCCGAACGCGAGCATGGAAGGCGTCGAGTGAGATTCCAGCCGCGCCGCAGCGAGGAGCCCGACCTCAACATGACGTCGCTGATAGACGTAGTGCTGCTGCTGCTGATCTTCTTCATGCTTTCAACCAAGTTCATCGACGAGGGTCGCCTGAAGATCCGGCTGCCGGAGGCCGGCATCGCGCCCGACGCAGAGTCGCAGCGCGAGTCAATCGAGATCGACGTAACCGCCGCGGGTGGCTACCGGGTGAACGGCCGAGCGCTGATCAACAACAGCCCGGAGACACTGGCCGCAGCGCTTGGCAAGGTCGCCGCAGGCGATCGAGCGATGCCGGTCACGGTCCGTGCCGATGCGCGAGCCACGCACCAGTCGGTGGTGACCGCGATGGAAGTTGCCGGGCGTGCCGGGTATCGCCAGATCAACATCGCGACGGTCAACGATGAAGCCCAAGGAGATTAGCGGCGTCAAGTCGGCCGGCATCACGGAGCTGCGCCTGAGGCCAGGTGCGCTGAAGACCTACCGCAGACTGCTCAGTTACCTGAGCGAGCACCGCGCCATGTTCATGGTGGGAGTGCTCGGCATGGTGATGTCTGCTGCGTCCGATGCCGGCTGGGCGGGCTTCATAAAGTTCTTTCTCGACGGGACCTTCGTCAACAAGGATCCCCGCATGGTCTGGCTGGTGCCTGTCACGCTGGTCGTGCTGTTCATTTTCCGTGGTATCGGCGACTTCCTGCAGACCTACTGTCCCGGCTACGTCGGCCGGCACATCGTCAAGAAACTTCGCGCCCAGCTCTTCGACAGCTACCTGCACCTGCCGATCAGCTTTTTCGATCGCGAGGCATCGGGCGCGTTGCTTTCGAGGCTGACCTACAATACCGAGCAGGTCGCGCAGTCGACCACTGACTCGATCACGGTGTTCATCCGCGACACCTTGACGATATTCGGCCTGGTTGGCTACCTGGTCTGGCAGAACCCGAAGCTGACCCTGATCAGCCTCACGGTCGGACCGCTGATCGCGTTCATGATCCGCCGCGTAAACCAATTGTTCCGCCGCTACAGCCGCCGTATCCAGAATTCGATGGGCGAGGTCACCCGGGTTGCCAAGGAGGCGATCGAAGCGCCGCGCGTGGTACGCGTGTTCAACGCCCAGGCGTACGAGACGGGGCTGTTCGAAAAGGTGATCGAGCACAACCGGCGTTCCTACATGCGATTGATGCTGACCAAGGGCTTGAGCAATCCCATCGTGATGCTGATCGCTTCGAGCGCGATGGCGGGTGTGCTGTACGCGGCAACCAGCGACGCGATGAAAGGCGACATGACGGTCGGCGACTTCACGTCGTTCATCGCCGCGCTGGGACTGGTCACCGCGCCGCTGCGCCGGATCATCAACGTCGCCGGACCCCTGCAACAGGGAATAGCAGCCGCCCAGAGCATCTTCGAGATCATGGATACGCCGCTGGAGGATCCGGGCGGGACCCGCCCGATGAAACGCGCCCGCGGCGAGGTCGAGTTTCGCAACGTCACGTTCCGCTACGCCGCGGGTGCGAGCGACGTGCTATCCGGGGTCAGCTTCGAGGTTCGTGCCGGCGAGACACTGGCGATCGTCGGGCGCTCGGGCAGTGGCAAGTCGACCGTGGTGAACATGCTGCCGAGGTTCTATGACGTAGCAGCCGGCTCCGTGCTGCTCGACGGGCACGACGTGCGTGAGTACCGCCTGGCCGAACTGCGCGCGCAGGTGAGCCTCGTGAGCCAGGACGTGGTGCTGTTCAACGACACCGTGCGGCGCAACATTGCCTTCGGGTTCCCGGCGAGCGACGCGGAGATCGAGGCGGCGGCAGTCGCGGCACGTGTCACCGAGTTCACGGATTCGCTGCCGGCCGGGCTCGACACCGAGGTGGGTGACCGGGGCATCCTGCTCTCCGGCGGTCAGCGCCAGCGCATCGCCATCGCCCGGGCGATGCTGCGCAACACGCCAGTGCTGATCCTCGACGAAGCGACGTCGGCGCTCGACACGGAACTCGAGCGCCAGATCCAGGAACAACTGGACCTGCTGATGCAGAATCGCACCACGCTGGTGATCGCACACCGCCTTTCCACGGTCGAGAAGGCGAGCCGGATCCTGGTCATGGATGGCGGCAGGGTCATAGAGACCGGTACCCACGAGGAGTTATTGGCCCGCGACGGCCAGTACGCGGTGCTCTACCGCATGCAGTTCAACGAATGAGCGCATCGGTCCGACTTCAGGAACTGTGGTATGGGCCCGCATGGCGCAGCCTCCCGCTGCGGCCCCTGTCCTGGATTTTCGGCGTGCTGGTCTTCGCGCGCAGCAGCCTCTACCGCATCGGCATCCTGCGCCAGGTGTGGATCGGCGCGCCGGTGGTGGTGGTTGGCAATCTCACCGTCGGAGGCACGGGCAAGACGCCGGTGGCCGCATGGCTGGCGCGCGAACTGACGCGACGCGGGCGCCGTGTCGGGGTCGTGCTGCGGGGCTACGGCGCCCGGCATCGTGGAAGCGCCCGGACGGTCGAACCCGGCGACGACCCGCTCGAGGTTGGCGACGAGGCGCTGCTGCACGCCCGCAGCGGCCCGCACGTGGTCGTGATTGGAGCCGACCGGACGGAAGCCGCGAGCCTGGCGAGGGAGCGGGGCGCCGAGATCGTGGTTTCCGACGACGGTCTGCAGCACCTGCGGCTGGGCCGCGACTTTGAGATCGTCGTGGTCGATGCCCTGCGCGGATTCGGCAACGGTTGCCTGCTACCCGCCGGGCCGCTGCGCGAACCGGCAGGCCGCCTCGAGCGTGCCGACGCGGTCGTATTGACACGGCGCGGTCCAGGCGATGCGTCAGCGGTGCATCCGCGCGGCCCGTTTGTCGCCGAGGCCAGGCTCTCGCCCGGGGATGCGGTGAACCTGCTGACCGGCGAGCGCAGGGAACTCGCGCATTTCCGCGGCCGGCGCGTGCACGCTGTCGCCGGCGTTGGCAACCCGCAGGCTTTTTTCGACGCGCTGCGCGACGCAGGACTGGACTTCGCCGAGCATCCTCTGCCGGACCATGCCCCGATCGATACCGCGGCGCAGCCGTTTCCGGACGATGCCCTGGTCCTGATGACGGAGAAGGATGCCGTAAAATGCCTGGCCTACGCCCGGGCCGGCTGGTGGTACGTGGAATTCGAACTTGGGATGGAGCGAGAGACAGCCCGGGACCTGCTCGCCCTCGTCCTGGAAAGCGCCGGACTGACAGGCGCCGGAGTCAAACTTGGATAGCAAACTGCTCGACATTCTCGCCTGTCCCGTATGCAAGGGGCCGCTGCAATGGCATCGCGACGTGCCGTGCCTCGTGTGCCGCGCGGATCGCCTGTGTTTCCCGGTAAGGGACGGGATCCCGATCATGCTGGAAGAGGAGGCGACACGGCTTGCGTCGGACGACGCGCTCCTGAAGGACTGACGGTGCGGTTCCACGTCGTCATACCGTCGCGTTACGCCTCGACCAGGCTGCCGGGAAAGCCGCTGCTCGAAATCGGAGGGCGGCCAATGATCCAGCGTGTCGTCGAGCAGGCCTGTGCGAGCGGCGCGGACCGGGTAGTGGTGGCGACCGATGACGCCAGGATCGCTTCGGCGGTCCACGACCCTCGCGACCCGAGCGCGGTGATTGCGATGCTGACCGATCCGCAATTGCCATCGGGCACGGACCGTGTCGCGGCGGTTGCGGAGGGGCTCGGTTGGGATGAGGGCACTGTGGTCGTAAACGTGCAGGGCGACGAGCCCTTCATGCCTCCCGCACTGATCGAGCAGGCGGCGGAAATGCTGCTCGGCGACGAATCGGCGGGGATTGCGACGCTTGCGACACCCGTGCGGTCGATCGAAGAGTTCCGCGATCCGAACGTGGTCAAGGTGGTCGCGGCCGAAGATGGAGCCGCGCTCTATTTCAGCCGTGCGCCGATTCCGCACGCACGCGACGGCGCCGCCGGCGCCGCGAGCGGCCTGCATGCATTCGCGCATGCGATGCGGCACATCGGCATCTATGCATATCGGGTCGCTGCGCTGCGCCGAATCACCGCCCTGCCGCCGTCGAGCCTCGAGCAGTGCGAAATGCTCGAACAACTACGGGCGCTGCAGCACGGTATGCGGATACTGGTCGGAACCTGTCGCGTGCCGCCAGGTGCGGGCGTCGACACTGAATCCGACCTGCAGCGGGCGCGCGAGATCGCGGGCGGGCAGGGTGTCGAGTCTCCGGGAGAAATCAGATGAACGAGGTCCTGCACACGGCATTCGGCATCACCGTTACGCCCTGGAAGCTGGTCGGATATCTCGGCGTGGTGCTGTTTGCCGGCCGCTGGTTCGTGCAGATGGCGTATTCGCGGGCGCACGGCAAGCCGGTCGTGCCGACTGCGTTCTGGTTCATGAGCATCTCGGGCAGCCTGCTGCTGCTGTCCTACTTCACGTTCGGCAAGAACGACTCCGTCGGCATCCTCTCGAATCTTTTTCCGGCGGGCGTCGCCGGCTACAACCTTTACCTGGACCTGACGCACAAGCGCTCGCTGCGCGCGCCGCCCGGCAGCAGCTGAGGCGCGCTGAAAATCAGCGGGAGGCGGCTGGCCCGAGGACAGGGGGCCTGAAGCCTGGGTCTGCCCTGTTTGCCGAATCAGGCGGACGGCGGTCGGCGCGGACGCAGGCCCAGCGTCTTCTTTGGCTTCACGAGGCCGCGGATCTCGTCGGGCGTCAGGTTGCGCCATCGGCCCACCGGCAGGTCACCGAGCTTGACATGCATGATGCGAACCCTTTGCAGGTTTCGCACCGTGTAATCGAAATGCTCGCACATCCGCCGGATCTGGCGGTTCAGGCCCTGTGTCAGCACGATGCGAAAGGTATTGCGGCCGACCTGCGTCAGCCGGCAGGGATTGGTCACCGCGTCGAGGATCGGAACGCCGCGGGCCATTCCTTCGAGGAATTCAGGTGTGAGCGGGCGGTCCACCGCAACGACGTATTCCTTCTCGTGCTCGTGCTCCGCACGCAGCACGGTATTGACGACGTCGCCGTCGTTGGTCAGCAGGATCAGGCCTTCGGAATCCTTGTCCAGGCGTCCAATCGGGAAGATGCGTTCGCGGTGGCCGACGAAATCGACGATGTTGCCCGGCACCTCTCGATCGGTGGTGCACTCGATGCCGATGGGCTTGTTGAGTGCCAGGTAGACGCGGCTCGGCCGTTCCGGCAAGGGCTTGTCGTCAACCAGCACCACGTCGCCCTCTGCGACCTGGGTGCCAAGTACCGCGACCGCGCCGTTGACGGTGACCCGGCCAGCGTCGATCCACTGATCGGCTTCGCGCCTCGAGCAGGCGCCCGATTCGCCGAGGTACTTGTTCAGGCGGGTTGTTGGATTTCGCTTCATCCGGTGGGATCCCGCCGAGGCTGGCGGCACCCGAGCCTACACCGTGACGGGAGATCGACGGGTGTCGCGGCTGCAGTCTGATCGTCCGGAGTCCTGCTCGAAGTGCGCGTACTCGCTGTTCGGGCTAAAAGGGAAGGAGCCCGTCGCAAGGACGGGCTCCCTGCTTCTGGGGGCCTCTGTTACGCTTTGCGGCGCCGGCTGAGACCCAGGCCCGCAAGGCCGAGTCCAAGCAGTGCGAGCGAGGCGGGTTCCGGAACATCAGTGCCGCCGCCCGGGATTGCAGAGCCGAAGGTAATGTTGTCGTAACCGACTTGGTTGACGGTTCCGCCGAAGTTGATCGATCGTGCCGTGCCGTCAAACGCCAGGGACCCTATGGCCCAGTTGCTGAACGGGTTTCCCGGCGAGGGGCCGGCTCCGAGCGCTGCCAGTTCGATCAAGCCAAGCAGATTGCCCGTTCCGTCCAGGCCATCGAACACCTCAACGATGCCGGCAAAACTGACGGTCGAATAATAGAACGAGAACCCAGTGTCGAAGCCGGGCGCATAGTTGAGGATTGCGGTGCCGGTCAGGAAGAACATCGCGGTTTCCGCAGACGGCGGAAGCGCGAAGTTCGCGTCTGGGTCGGATTCCTTGAGCCCAAGCGCATTCTGGCCGAACGCAACACCGTAGTTGGTGCCGGAGTTACCCATGCTGTCGGTACCCCCGTTATAGAAATCCAGGATGGCTGCCTGGCTGCCGACACCCTCGAAGTCGAGCGTGATTACATCTGCATGAGTGGCGCTCGAAAGCATGCCCAGCGCCAGCAGTCCAAGGATCTTTGACTTCATTCTTCGTCCCCCCGGCTCGTAATTCGGCCTGTTACCCCGGTGAAATCATCGGGTTTGTGGAGGAATCAGCAAGATCCGGGCCATCCAAATATATGCATTAAAAAACAATTACTTGTGAGTTTTACTCGAGAAATATAAATGCCTCGTTCTTTATAAGTGTAAACATACCCGACACCTCGATGCCCGGCGCTCAACCCCCGGAACGCCGCACCGTGTAGCCCAGCTTTCCGAGTTCAACGACCAGCATGTCGCGGTGGTCGCCCTGGATCTCGATCACCCCGTCGTGCACGGTGCCGCCCGATCCACATCGCTTCTTGAGTCGCGTGGCGAGTTCTTCGAGTCCGGCGCCGGCAAGCGGAACGCCGCTGACCACGGTGACCCCCTTGCCCCTGCGTCCCTTGGTCTCGCGGCCCACCCGCACGATCCCATCGCCCGCGATCACGGTCGCGACCGGCTGCGCCGGCTTGCTGCGCCTGCATTGGCATTGGGCCATCGGGCGGGCGCACTCGGGGCAGTGCCGACCCTGGCCGGTGGAATAGACGAGCCTGCTGTTCGACACGGTTCTTGCTTGCTGCTGCGTGGGTGGATGATTCGGAGCCTGGCGCTGGCGCAGAATCACCGACCCGCGGCAGGCGCAACACGGTAGACCACGCCGGCGTAGTCGTCCGCCACATACACGGCGCCGTCCGGCCCCTCGGCGACGCCTGCGGGGCGACCCATCACACCGGAGTCGCCTAGAAACCCCGTCAGGAAATCGCGCTCCTCGATCGTGCCGTCTGCGGCCCAATGCAGTGAGACCACCTTGTACCCGTCGGGAACCGATCGGTTCCACGAGCCGTGCAACGCAACAACCGCCGCGCGCTCGTACCCCGGTTGCCTGCCGGGCGAGCGCAGGAAGGTGATGCCGAGTGGGGCGTTGTGCGCACGGAATCCATGCACGGGCGGTCGCGCCGTGGCGAGCAGGGCCTCGTGTCCCTTGCCCAGGTCGGGGTCGAGCACGTTGAACCCGTTCAGGTACGGCCACCCGTAAAAGGCGCCGCGCTCGATGCGGTTCAGTTCATCGGGTGGAAAGTCGTCGCCGAGCAGGTCACGACTGTTCTCGGTCGCGTACAGCGAGCCGTCCCAGGGGGCCCAGTCGAAGCCGACGCTGTTGCGCAGCCCGGTTGCGTAGATTTCGCCCTGCGTGCCATCGGGCTCGAACCGCATCATCGTCGCTCGGCGCCTGTCCTTTTCGACGCAGACATTGCAGGTCGAGCCCTGGGAGAGGTAGAGCTTGCCGTCCGGGCCAAACGCGATGGTGCGCGTGACGTGGTTCCCGTCTCCGGTCAACCCCGTGACGACGCGCTGGTAATCGCCCGTCGTGGCACCGGCCTGCTCGTCGAAGCGAATGCGACCGATCGCAGTCTTCTCCGCCACATAGAGCCAGCCGTCGCGAATCGCAAGTCCGTGCGGCCTGTCGAGGCTCTCGAGCAGTACCCTACGGCCGTCCGGGTGTCCGTCGCCGTCGCGATCGCGATCGAGCAGCACTACTTCGCCGCCGCGCGAGCGCGCTACCAGGAGATCGCCAGTCGCGCTGAACAGCAACCAGCGTGCCAGCGGGATGTTGCCCTCGTATATGTCGACCTCGAATCCCGGTGCCGCCCGCAGGCGGTTGGCGACTTCCCCGGGCGAAGGGGTCTTGACGCCGCTTCCGAACAGCGAGGCGTAGAGCATCTTCGGATTTCCGACCTTTGGCGGCCCCAGCCAGGCGTATCCGAGCACCCCGCAGGTCGCGAGCACGAATGCCAGTGCAAGCATGATGGCCACTCGACCGGGCTTTCTGTGCATGAACGTGACCGAATTGCCTGACGATCCCGGATTTTAGCAGGGCGGCATGCCTGGATTCCCGACAGCTCGAAATGCAGTCAGGCTGGGCGATCGTGAGCCGATGGGGGCACAATGTGTTCCGCCCCGCCGGTACAATCCAGTGGCCGACGGACGTCGATATCCAACCTGGAGCAGAAACATGAAAGCCCTTGCATTGTTCGCGACGCTGGCCGCGATCCCGCTGAGTTCGCTGGCCGACGACGGCTTGACGATCAAGATGAACTTCGTCGACGCCACCGGCATCGGCGAGAGCGCAGGTACGGTGACCGTGACGGAGTCAAAATACGGGCTCGTATTCAGCCCCGAACTGAAGGGCTTGCCGCCGGGCCTGCATGGTTTCCACGTGCACGAGAATCCGAGCTGCATGCCGGCGGAGAAAGACGGCAAGGCAGTGCCAGCGTTGGCGGCCGGCGGGCATTACGATCCCGCGAAGACCGGCAAGCATGGTTTTCCATGGGGCGACGGCCACCTGGGTGACCTTCCGCCGCTGTACGTCAATGCCGACGGAATCGCCGACCAGCCTGTGCTGGCGCCGCGCCTGAAGTTGAGCGATCTGCCCGGACATTCACTGATGGTGCACGCGGGAGGCGACAACCACGCCGACCATCCCGCGCCACTCGGCGGTGGTGGAGCCCGGATGGTCTGCGGCGTGATTTCCTGACCGCGGGCATGCTGGTCGTTCATCACCTCGAGACGTCGCGCTCGCAGCGCATCCTGTGGCTGCTCGAGGAACTCGGCGTCCCGTACGAGCTCAAGCTATACCGGCGCAATCCGGCCACGCGGCTCGCGCCGCCGGAACTCAAGGCGATCCACCCGCTTGGCAAGTCACCGGTAATCACGGACGACGGAGTGGTGGTCGCGGAGTCAGGTGCCATCATCGAGTACCTGGTCGAGAAATACGGCTCGACGGCTGGCGGTGAACTGGCGCGGCTCGAGCCTCCTGCCGGCACTGCCGAGCGCCGGCAGTGCCGGTACTGGATGCACTACGCCGAAGGTTCGCTGATGAACTGGCTGGTGATGAAACTGGTGTTCACGTCGATCCCGAAGCAGCCCATGCCGTTCTTCGTACGGCCGGTCGCGCGTGGATTGTGCGGCAAGGTCCAGCAGCAGCTCGTCGATCCGAACCTCAAGGCGTCCACTGCGTTCATCGAGGACCACCTGTCGCGCCACCGCTGGTTTGCGGGCCAGGACCTGTCGATGGCGGACTTCCAGATGAGCTTCGCGGTCGAGGCACTGATGTCGCGTGCGGAAGGACTTGGTCAGTGTCCGAAGCTGCGCGAGTACCTGGCGCGGATACGCGCACGACCGGCCTACCAGCGCGCGGAAGCGAAGGGCGGCCCGGTACTCATGTCGAGTTGACGCGAGCCGGCCATCACCGTGCGTGCGAGGGCTGAATGGATCTGCCGACCGCTCAATCACTTGGGATCTGTTACGGGCTGTCGGAAGTGGCGCTCGGGATCTTCAAGAGATCAGGCACGCCGTCGCAGGCGACGGACCGGTCGTCGCTGCGTTTCCTGTGGTTCGTGATCCTGGCGAGCATTGCGCTGTCAATCGTCGCAGCCAAGACAATGCCGCAGTTCGGGTCGCAGTTGCTCGCCGTCGGCTATTCGCTCGGTGTGCTGGTGTTCGTGCTGGGCCTGGCGCTGCGGTGGTACGCGATCGTGTATCTCGGGCGGTTCTTCACCGTGGATGTCGCAATTGCGGAAGACCACCGGGTGGTGGATTCGGGCCCGTACGGGGTCGTACGTCATCCCTCTTATACTGGGGCATTGCTGGCGTTCCTGGGCTTCGGCATCTGCCTCGGCAACTGGCTATCGCTCGCCCTCATAATATTGCCGATTGCATTGGCGTTCATGCGGCGTATCCATGTCGAGGAGGCCGCGCTGAACGCTGCGCTCGGTGAGCGCTACGCGGCGTATGCACGCCGCACGAAGCGGTTGGTGCCGTGGGTGTACTAGGGCAGGCGTGCGTGGGGCGAAGACATGAAAGTTCTGTTCATCTGCATGGGCAATATCTGCCGATCGCCGACCGCGGAAGGTGTGTTCCGTCGGCTGGTCGCGGAGCGTGCACCGGGGCTGGACGTCGAGATTGAATCCGCCGGCACGCACGACTACCACGTAGGCGATCCGCCGGACCGTCGCGCAATCGCTGCAGCCGCGCGACGCGGGATAGACATCTCGTCCTTGCGGGCCCGCGCAGTCGAGCAGGCGGATTTCGCGAGGTTTGACCTGTTGATCGCGATGGACCGGCTGAATCGCGAGGTCCTGCTCGATCGCAGTCCGCAACAGTACCGGGACCGCGTGCGGCTGTTCCTGGAGTTCGCGCCTGAGATCGACGAGGACGACGTACCCGACCCGTACTACGGCGGGCCGGTGGGATTCGAGCGCGTGCTGGACCTGGCCGAGGAGGCCTCGATCGGCCTGCTCGACGAGCTTGTTTCCCGGTCGACAGGGCGACGCTGACCAACTCGCCGCCTATGCGCACTAGCGGTGCGCGATCTGCTTCGTCGTGAAGAGATAGTCCTTGAGCTCCTTCGAGAAGCTGTCGTCATTACGGCGTATCCACTCGAGAACCATGGCCGCGTGCTCCTTCTCCTCGTCTCGATTGTGGGCCAGGATGGCCTTCAGTTCCGGGCACTTGCACGCGTCGACACGCTGCTGGTACCAGTCGACTGCCTCGAGCTCCTCGATCAGCGAAGTGATCGCTCGATGCATGTCGATGGTCGCGTCGGTGAGGTCACCGGCTGCCTCGTGGAGACCTTCGTGGCTCATGATCATTCTCCTTGTCTAATTCGGCATGGGTCAGTGCGCGTCTGAATCGCGGCGTTCCTCCGTGTGTTCGCCCCACATCGCGTTCAGGATCGCAAGCAGAACGGCGAAACCGACGCCAAGAACCCAGGTGAAGTACCACATGCCTTGCTTCCTCAGTAGGTGCCGCGCTGGTTCGCCTGGACATAGGAGGCAGTAACCTTGCCGGCCATCACCCCGTAGGCCCAGCGCGTATAGAAGATGATCAGGGGCATGAAGATCACGACGGCCCAGAGCATCAGGTTGAGCGTGAGCTCACTCGAGGTCGCGTCCCACACCGTCAGGCTGGAATTCGGCTCCGAACTCGATGGCATCACGAATGGAAACATCGAGACAGCCGCCGTGCCGATCACTCCCGCCATCGCGACAGAGGATGCGATGAATGCCGCCAGGGTCCAGCCGCGCCGGGCCAGCACAAGGCCGGCGATGGTTCCGAGGAAGCCGCAGGCCGGTACCAGCATAGTGAGCGGCCATCTCGCATAGTTGTTCATCCACGCACCCGGGTCGGCCACGACGGTCTTCGCAAGCGGATTTGAAAAGCCCGCCGGATCGGCGCCCGAAGTGATCACGTACCCGCCGACTCCGCTGCTTATCCAGACGCCGGCCAGCGCGAATGTCGCGAGCAGCAACAGCCCGAACACCAGCGATGCGACTCGCGCGCGACGGTAGATTTCTCCCTCGGTCCGATGCATCAGGTAATTGGCGCCGTGAAACGTGATCATCGAGAGACTCACGACACCGGCGAGCAGCGCGAAGGGATTCAGAAGCTGCCAGAAAGTTCCCGTGTAGCGCGTCGCGAGCGTGGCGTCAAAAGAGAAAGGAACGCCCTGCAGCAGGTTTCCGAACGCGACGCCGAAGATCACGGGCGGCACGGCACTGCCGACAAAGATTCCCCAGTCCCAGCCTGACCGCCAGCGCGGATCCTCGATCTTGCTGCGAAAGTCGAAACCGGTTGGCCGCAGGAACAGTGCCCACAGCACCGCCAGCATCGCCCAGTAGAAGCCCGAGAATGCTGCTGCGTATACCAGTGGCCAGGCAGCGAAGACTGCGCCGCCCGCGGTGATGAACCAGACCTGGTTGCCATCCCAGTGGGGACCGACGGTGTTGATTACCACGCGCCGCTCGACGTCGTTGCGACCGGCGAACGGCAGCAGCGTTCCGACGCCCATGTCGTGCCCGTCCATCACGGCGAACCCGATCAGGAGCACCCCAACCAGAAGCCACCAGACCAACCTCAGCGTTTCATAATCGAGCATGGTTGTTCCCCCTCAGGCGCGGGCCGGTTCGTTGTCGTATCGGCCCGTCCCGAGCGAACCGGGTCCCTGGCGTGCGAAGCGGGCCATCAGGTACACGTCGGCGACGGCGAGCAGGGTATAGAAAACCAGGAAGCCGAGCAGCGATCCGTAGAGGCTGCCGACCGACAGCGTGGAAACCGACAGGTGGGTTGGAAGCACGCCGTATATGGTCCATGGCTGGCGGCCATACTCGGCCACGATCCAGCCGAGTTCCGCGGCAATCCACGGTGCGGGCAGCATCAGCAGTGCCGACCAGAGCAGCCAGCGGCGTGCTGCAAAGTCGCCGCGCAAGGTGTAATAGAACGCGGCTGCGAACAGCGCGAGCAGTGCGACACCGAGACCCACCATGATGCGGAAGCTCCAGAACATCGGCGCCACGCGCGGAATGGTGTCGGCTGCGGCCTGGTCGATCATCGCGGGCGTCGCCTCGCGAACGTCGACGACGTATTTCTTGAGCAGCAATCCGAAGCCCAGGTCCGCCTTGCGTTGTTCGAAGGTCGAGCGTGCCGACTGGTCGGCCGGGTTGGCGCGCAGCATCTCGAGCGCAGTAACGGCCTCGACGCCGGAGACGATGCGGCTCGCGGTTCTTTACCTTGATCTCCGCGATGCCCGGGATTTCCTTGGTGGTCGAGCGCGTGCCTATCAAGCCCATCAGGTAGGGAATCTCGATGGCATAGTCGTTGCGCATCTCGCGTTCATTCGGGATGGCGAACAGCGTCAGCGGCGCCGGCGCCGGCTCGGTGTGCCACATCGCCTCCAGCGCCGCGAGCTTGGTCTGCTGGGACTCGGTGACGGTGTATCCGGACTCGTCGCCGAGCACGATCACCGATGCGGCCGAGGCGAGCCCGAACGCAGCAGCGATGCGGAATGAGCGCCTGGCAAACTCGATGTTCCGTCCCTTCAGCAGGTACCAGGACGAAATGGCCAGCACGAACACCGAGCCCGTCACGTATCCGGCACTGACGGTGTGCACGAATTTCGCCTGGGCGGTCGGGTTGAATACCACCGACCAGAAGTCAGCCAACTCCATCCGCATCGTCTCGTGGTTGAAAGTCGCTCCGACCGGATCCTGCATCCAGCCGTTGGCGATCAGGATCCAGAGCGCGGAAAGATTGCTGCCAATGGCGAGCATTATCGTCACCATCAGGTGCGCGGGTTTCGACAGCCGGTCCCAGCCGAAGAAGAACAGGCCGACGAACGTCGATTCGAGGAAGAACGCCATCAGTCCCTCGACGGCCAGCGGCACGCCGAAGATGTCGCCGACGTAGTGGGAGTAGTAGGCCCAGTTGGTGCCGAACTGGAATTCGAGCGTGAGGCCGGTGGCGATGCCCATGGCGAAGTTGATGCCGAACAGCTTGCCCCAGAACTTGGTCATGTCCTTGTAGACCTGCTTGCCGGTCATCACGTAGACGCTTTCCATGATCACCAGCAGCCAGACCATGCCGAGCGTCAGCGGCACGAACAGGAAGTGATACATGGCGGTCGCCGCGAACTGCAGGCGCGACAGGTCGACTAGGGTATCGTTGATCATCTGGGCGGCTCCGGTGCGGCGGTGGCGGTCTGCGGCGCGGCCTGCAGCACGGCAGCGGCGACGTCGTTGACATCGGGTTCTGGCTTATTGTCCCTGACGAACGCCCACCATATGGCCGCGAGCAGGCAGACCTTGGCGGCCACGACGATCGTGACGTGGCGGCCCGTTCGGTCGCGCCAGAGCCGGGCGAGGTTCGTATTCATGGTTGCCACGCGGGATTAATAGCACATGCCGCGGCATGTTTGCCCGACCCGAGGCCGGCGGCAACAGCCGGATTCGATCTTCGCCGCGCGCCGTGGATCAAGATACGTGCCAAGATTATCCATGCCGCTGGCAGAATTGCCGCCAGGAACTCTGCCGTGGCAGCTGCGTGAGACGGGCGCAGGATTTGACGACCTACTTTGCCATCGAGGCCGCAATGAGCACATTCGATCCGATCCAGTCCTTTGCGAACCTGCGTCACGAGTTCGGTGAGCACGGTGGCGTGAACATGTCGGTCGAGGCCAGCACGACGTTCACGGTGATCAACCCGACCACGATGCCGGAGATATTCCAGGGAAATCTCGGCCCGGACGTTGGCGGATGTTACCTCTATGGGCGGCATTTCAACCCGACTGTCTACGTGCTGGGACGCCAGATCGCGGCCTATGAGGGCGCCCAGGCGGGATATTGTACCGCGAGCGGCCTTTCGGCCATCGCCGCGACGGTAATGCAGCTGTGCGACACGGGCGACCACGTGGTGGCCAGTCGCACGGTCTATGGTGGAACGTTTGCGCTGCTGCACGACTACCTTCCCGCCAAGACGGCCGTGACGACGAGCTTCGTGGACGTGTCGGACCTCGCGGCCGTGGAGCGCGCATTCACGCCGCGCACCAGGATCCTGTATTGCGAATCCGTATCGAACCCGACGCTGCGGGTCGCCGACATCCCGAAGCTCGCGGAGGTCGCCCATCGGCACGGCGCGATGCTGGTGGTGGACAACACCTTCACGCCGTTGATCATCGCGCCGATCCAGCACGGGGCCGACGTCGTGGTGCACAGCCTCACCAAGTTCATGAACGGTGCGAGCGACCACATCGCCGGCGCGGTCTGCGGCACGACGGAATTCGTCATGCGGCTGATGGACCTGCACATGGGCTCGCTGATGCTGCTCGGCCCGACCATGGACCCGCAGGTTGCGTTCGACATCAGCCTGCGTCTGCCACACCTGGGCCTGCGCATGGCGGAGCATAGCCGGAGGGCGAGCTGCATCGCGTCGCGACTCGAGGAGCTTGGCCTGCCGGTCATCTATCCGGGCCTCGCGACCCATCCGGACCACGAGCTGCTGGTGCGTCTTGCACACCCGGACTTCGGGCAGGGCGGGATCCTCGCCCTCGACCTTGGGACACGGGAGCGTGCCTTCGAATTCATGGGACTGCTCCAGAACGAGCACCAGTTCGGCTTGATGGCGGTCAGCCTTGGATTCAGCGAGACGCTGATGTCGTGCTCGGCGGCGTCCACCAGCAGCGAAATGTCGGAACGCGACCTCGAGGAAGCAGGTATCCGGCCCGGGCTGGTGCGGATGTCGATCGGGTACACGGGCGCGCTGGAGCAGCGCTGGAGGCAGCTGCGATCGGTCCTCACGAAGATGGGACTGGTCGGCTGAAACCTGAAAAGACGCCGCCGGGGGAGCCTGTATCGGCCTCCCCGGCGGGTTCACGTCCTGCACCCGGCAGCGCTACACCGCGCCGCAGGCCCTTCAGGGCTCTTCGCGCGGTGCCTCGCGGGTCGCGTCGCTGGGCGGTGCCGGCGTCCATTCCTGGACGTCATGCGGCGGCCTCACGACCGGCGGCGGAGGGGGTTCGTATCGCACCGGCTCCGGACGATGCTCGAAGTCGAAGGCACCAGGCCGCGGGGCTCCGGCTGCCTGCGACGACGCCGTGTCCACCGGTGCCTGCGATCTCGCCGGTGCGACGGCTGCCGCGGGCGCGGCATGTTCCCGTGTCGGGCCTGGTCTTGCCTGCCGCTCGGGCGAGTTCGATTCGTTTCTTGCCGGCTCGATTGGCTCGCCGGGCTGCCCGAGGTTAGCGTCGACCGATCCCGTGTCTTCGTTGCGCTGCTCGCCGCCGGCAGAGGCCTCGCCCGGGTCACGGCGACGCCGACGACCACCGCGGCGGGAGCGACGTCCCGTACGCTCGCTGCGCTCGCCTTCCGGCCGGGAACCTTGCTGCTCGGGTCGCTGGCCTTCTGCCGGTGCCGGGCCTTCGGTACGCTGTGGCTGCGGGGTGGCGACCGCTGCCACCGGCATGCTTTCCGGACGCTGCTGCGGTGGCTGCTGGCGCTGAGACTGCGCGTCGGGACGACGCTCACGCGATCCACCCTGCTGTGACTGGTCCGCCCTGTTGCGGCCACGCTCCTCACCGCGATCGCCGCGCTGCTGGTTGCGCTGCCCATCGCGTTGGCCATCGCGCTGCCCATCGCGTTGGCCGTCGCGCTGGCCGTCGCGCTGCCCATCGCGTTGGCCGTCACGCTGGCCGTCACGTTGGCCGGGGCGTCGGTCGCGATCATTGCGGTCCGCTCGCTTCTCGTCACGTCCTCGTCCGTCGCGTCGACCGCGATCATCGCGGTCGCGGCTGCGGCCGCGGTCACGATCGCGCGGCCGATCCCGTTCATCGCGGGGGCGTGCCGCGTCCTTCTTCTCTGGTTCTGGTGCGCGCTTGTCGCCGACAAGCCAGCGCCACAAGCGCACCAGCGCGCCTTCGCGTGGGCCGAACTGCGGCGGCGCGCCGGTCACGGCTGCGGCCTTTGGCACGACGACCGGCTCCGGTGCAGGCGGCGGGGCAGGCGTGCTCGGCACGACGGTCGTGACGGCCGGGACCGGCGGGGGGACCGCTTTTTCCTCGGCCGCGATCGCATCGAGGTCAATCTGCGGCTGCACGGCCATCTGGTGGCTGATGACCGAGAACTCCGGCATGTCCGCCTCGTCGTCGCGCACGCGACGCAACTCGTATGCGGGCGTTTCCAGGTAGCGATTGGGGACCAGGATGACGTCCACCTCGCTCTTGCTCTCGATGTTGTTGAGCCAGTCGCGCTTCTCGTTCATCAGGTAGGTCGCGACATCCACTGGCAGGTGCGCGATGACCTTGGCCGTGCGGTCCTTGCGCGCCTCCTCGCCGATCAGTCGGAGGATCGCCAGCGCCAGGGACTCGACGCTGCGGATCACGCCCATGCCATTGCAGCGCGGACAGGTGATGTTGGTGGACTCGCTGATCGAGGGGCGCAGCCGCTGCCGGGAAAGCTCGAGCAGCCCGAAGCGGGAAATGCGCCCGATCTGGATGCGGGCGCGGTCCTGCTTCACCGCGTCACGCAGCCGGTCCTCGACCGCGCGCTGGTTCTTCTGCGACTCCATGTCGATGAAGTCGATGACGATCAGCCCGCCCACGTCACGGAGGCGCATCTGCCGGGCGATCTCGTCCGCGGCCTCGAGATTGGTGTTGCAGGCAGTCGTCTCGATGTCGGTGCCACGCGTGCTGCGCGCCGAGTTGATGTCGATCGAGACCAGCGCCTCGGTGTGGTCGATCACGATGCTGCCGCCGGAGGGCAGGGTCACCTTGTGCGAGTAGGCGGACTCGATCTGGCTCTCGATCTGGTAGCGCGTGAACAGCGGAACGTGGTCGTCGTAGTACTTGAGCTTGCGCAGGTTGCCCGGCATGAAGCGCTGCATGTAGTCCTGCGCCTCGGCGAAGATCTCCTGCTTGTCGACCAGGATCTCTCCGATGTCGTCGGAGAGGTAGTCACGCAGCGCGCGCAGGATCGCCTTGCTTTCCTGGTAGATCAGGAACGGGCCGGGGCGGCCCTCCGAGGCCTGCTTGATCGCGTTCCAGATGTCGACCAGGTTGTTGACGTCCCACTGCAGCTCCTCGGCCGATCGGCCCACGCCGGCCGTGCGCACTATCGCGCCCATGCCTTCGGGGATCTGCAGGCTGTCCATGGCTTCGCGAAGCTGGTCGCGGTCGTCGCCCTCGATACGGCGTGAGACGCCGCCCGCGCGAGGGTTGTTCGGCATCAGCACCAGGAAACGCCCTGCCAGGCTCACGAACGTCGTGAGGGCCGCGCCCTTGTTGCCGCGCTCTTCCTTCTCGACCTGGACGATGACTTCCTGGCCTTCCTGGATCATCTCGCGGATGCCGGGGCGGCCGCCGCCTTCGCCTTCCTGGGCCTTGAAGAACTCGCGGGAGACTTCCTTCAGCGGAAGGAAGCCGTGGCGCTCGGCGCCGTAGTCGACGAAAGCCGCCTCGAGACTGGGCTCGACCCGGGTTATCCGGCCCTTGTAGACGTTGGCTTTCTTCGATTCCCGTGACGGGATTTCGATATCGAGGTCATAGATGCGCTGGCCGTCCACCAGCGCTACACGCAACTCCTCTTCCTGGGTTGCGTTGACGAGCATTCTTTTCATCGGTCCTCGCTGAATACGAGTGATTGACCGTGAACGCCCGGGCGGGTGGTGCGGTATCCATGCGGAGAGGTCTTGCAGCGGCTTTTTTCATCTGGCTTTTGCGTTTGCGCCAGCGCTCGTCAAAGCGCTGGCGTTCGACCGAATCCTGGTTCTCTGGCACCGATCCCGCCGCGGTTCGCGCTGGTCCTGGGCCCGCCGGGGCTGCGGTACATGCGCGTGTTCACGGCAGTGCGATGGTCTGAGGCATCAGAACCAACTAAGATGCGCGCGCCACGGACCCATGGGCCCGTGGTCGCAACGCGGGTAGGGCGCCCGCCAGACCGCAAGGGCGGAAAGGCGGCGCTTCGACCGCGGACTCTAGCAAGCGAACGCCGGCGAATCAATGGCTTACGAGAACAACAAGACGGGCATCGAAGACTCGGCCCCAGGCGGCGGCGTCCAGTACGTCGAAGCCGCCGAGGGAGACGACGGCCAGCGGCTCGACAACTTCCTGTTGCGGGTCCTCAAGGGCATACCCCGTACCCACGTTTACCGCCTGCTGCGCAAGGGCGAGGTCCGCGTCAACAGCAAGCGGGCGAAGCCCGACCAGCGGCTGGTGGCAGGAGATCGCGTCCGGCTTCCGCCCGTGCGGCGCCCGGAGCCGGGTGCCGACGCAGCGCGGCCGCCCAGCCGGTCGCTCCAGGACCTGCTCATTGCCTCCATCCTGTATGAAGATCGCGACCTGATGGTGCTGAACAAGCCGGCCGGCATCGCCGTGCACGGCGGCAGCGGCACCTCGCACGGCGTCATCGAGGCCTTGCGTGCCGCAAGGCCGGACGAGAGGGAACTCGACCTCGTGCATCGCCTCGATCGCGACACCAGCGGCTGCCTGATCGTCGCCAAGCGGCGCGCGGCGCTGCGCGACCTGCATGCGCAACTGCGCGACGGTACGACTGAAAAGCTCTACCTCGCGCTGGTCTGCGGCACCTGGAACCTGGGCCAGAAGCGCATCGAGCTGCCGCTCGCGACCGGCGAGCGGCGCAGCGGCGAACGCCACGTCGCGGTCCGTGGCCATGGACAGGTTGCCGTGAGCACATTCAGGCCGGTGCAGTTCTTCGGCAACGTCGCGAGCCTGATGGAGGTCGCAATCGATACCGGCAGGACGCACCAGATCCGGGTGCATGCCGCCTATGCCGGTCACCCGGTGGCAGGTGACGACAAGTACGGGGACCGCGAAAAGAACGCCGCGCTGCGGAAATATGGACTGGATCGCATGTTCCTGCATGCGGCGTCGATCGGCGTGAACCGGCCGGGTACGAAGGAACCGCTGCAGGTGAGCGCGCCCCTGGGCGAGGACCTGGGGGCCGTGCTCGACGCGCTGCTCAAGGCACCGGGATCCCCGCGCGGCGAAGCGCGCCGCAGAGCCAGATCAAGGGCAGACCGGTGAGTCCGGTCGGGTCGTCCGACCTGATTTGTTCGAACAGCGATATCCCGAGTGACTCGGCCTTGAATCCACCGGCGCAATCGAGCGGGTTCTCGGCAGACACGTAGCGCTCGATCTCACGGTCGTCGAGCGCGCGAAACCGTACGGTGGTGCGGTCCAGGTGCGACTCGACCCATGCTCCCCGCGGGCCGATCACGTGCACGGCGGTGAGGAACAATACTTCGCGACCGGACGAGTGGCACAGCTGCTCGATGCAGCGCTCGACCGTGCCGGGTTTGCCGAGCACCTGCCCGCCGAGCAGCGCGACCTGGTCGGAGCCCACGATTACCGCATCCGGCCGGTTCGCGGCGACGGATTCGGCCTTGAGCCTCGCGAGCCGGACGGCGAGATCGGGTGGCGTCTCGCCTGGGAGCGTCGTTTCGTCGGTGGCGGGCGAAACGCACTCAAATTCGATGCCGAGCCGCCCGAGCAGCGCACGGCGATACGCCGAGGTCGAGGCGAGGACCAGCGGTGGCCGGGGCGCGGCACTCACGCCGGGCACCGGCCGGCACTATGGTCCTTGAAAAACAAGGGTTTAAGCTCGTTACGTTTTGACATGGGGAGGGCGCGTCACTATTATACGCGGCCCATGTCGGCAGCCAGGTCTGATCAGGTCAACGCGATCGAGCTGGCGGGCCGCTCGGCTACGCTTGAGCGTGAGCTTGGCCTTAAACAGTTTCCGCGGCTGGTCGAGGCGGGTGCACTCGACGGAACCAGAGTGCGTGCGGTGCTGGCCTTCGGCAGGTTCGAGGGCAGGCCGACGGTCGAGCTGAAGGTGGAAGGCAGCGTGCTGCTCACCTGCCAGCGATGCATGCGGAGCTGCGAAGTCCGCATCGACGATGCGGCCCGGCTGGCGATCGTCGCGGACGGCGACGATCCGGTGCCCGGCGGATACGAAGCAGCGGTGGGCGACGCCGAGCGGCTTTCGCTGGCCGAGTTGATAGAGGAACAGGTGTTGCTCGGCATGCCGCTGGTGCCGATGCACGAGGACCAGGCCGGCTGCGGCAAGGCCGCACCGGCCAGCGCCGCCATCGAAGTGGTTTCGACGGCGGAGAAGAAGCAGAGACCTTTTGAGAACCTGCGGGAACTGCTCGACAAGGGCGAGCGCTGACCCCGCAACAGGAGTAGAGATCATGGCAGTCCAGAAGAGCCGCAAGTCGCCCTCGAAGCGTGGCATGCACCGATCGCACGACGGCTTGTCGAAGCCGGCACTGTCGGTCGACCGTACCAGCGGCGAGACCCACCTGCGTCACCGCATCACGCCCGACGGTTTCTATCGGGGCAAGCGGGTGATCGAGAAGCCGGTGGCCGACGACGGCCAGGAATAGTCCTGGCGGCCCGCGCATGAATGCCGGGCTCGTCATTGCCGTGGACGCCATGAGTGGCGATCACGGCGCCAAAGTGGTCGTCCCCGCGGCCCTGGACGTCCTCTCCGCGACACCGGACCTGGAGATCGTGCTGGTCGGGCGCGGGGATGTACTGCGCCCGCTGCTCGGGGCCGCGCTTCCCGCCCGCTGCTCGATCGTCGAGGCGAGCGAAGTGGTGGGCATGGACGAGCGTCCGCAGGACGCACTTCGCCGCAAGAAGAATTCCTCGATGCGCGTCGCCATCAACCTCGTGGAGCGGGGGGAGGCGTCGGCCTGCATTTCAGCGGGGAACACCGGTGCCCTGCTCGCAACCGCGCGTTTCGTGCTCGGCATGATCCCCGGCATCGACCGTCCCGCGATCGTCTCTGCCGTCCCGGCCGTGCACGGCCACACCGTGATGCTCGACCTGGGCGCGAATCCGGACTGCAAGGCTGACCACCTCGTGCAGTTCGCGGTGATGGGCTCGGTCATTGCCACCGACCTTCATGGCCTGGAGCGCCCGCGCATCGGCCTGCTCAACGTCGGCGAGGAAGACATCAAGGGCACGGAAGAAATCCGCGAGGCGCATCGTCGGCTTGCGGCCGCGCCGATCAACTACGCGGGCTTCGTCGAAGGCGACAAGATTTTCTCCGGCGACGTTGACGTAGTGGTGACCGACGGTTTCACCGGCAACGTGGCGCTCAAGTCGATGGAAGGGCTTGCGCGGTTCATCGGCGGGGTGATGCGCGAGGAGTTCACGCGCAGCCCGCTGCGCAAGTTGAGCGCTATCGGCGCGAGGCCGGTCTTGAACGCGCTGAAGGTCCGGCTCGACCCCGGCGCGTACAACGGCGCGAGCATGGTCGGTCTTGCGGGCGTCGTGATAAAGAGCCACGGCGGCGCCAATCGTGCGGCCTTTGCGAACGCCGTGCGCGTCGCGATCGCCGAGGCGCGCAAGGGCGTGCCAGGGCAGATAGAAGAATTGATGGCGCGGGTGGTGGCTGCCGCGGAGATGCCGCAGGGCTGACTCGACGGCCGGCCGATGCTAGCGACGTCGGTTCCGGTCTTTCGCGCGGCGCCGGTGCATCCTTGCGACAAGCGCGGCGCGCCGCCTCTCCAGTTGCCGACCGTATTGAGCCGCCCGGTCCCGTCCGGTGCGGGCGCCCCGCTTCAGCGACAAGCGGGAGTGGACGAAATCGTCATAGGCCTCGATCTCATGCCGAAGCTCATGGAACACGAGTTCGATCATGACGGCATCGTCGAGCAGGCCGATCCCCGGGATGCTGTCGGGAATGAGGTCTTCCGGGTCGCAGAGGTAGCCCAGTGCGGCAAGCACGGGTCCGCGTTCGCGGTCGCCGAGCTGCCAGTCCGGGTCTGCCAGCATGTCCAGGAGCGTCTGCAGCTTGCCGAACCGTTCCCTGATGAAGTCCGGAAGCTTCGACCCCTTGAAAGTCGCGACAAGCTCCCTCGCGGCCGCGAGGATCTCCTCGTCATCGGCGATGCGGACCGCCTTGCGGGCATTGCCGAGTTCGCGTCGGAAATGGCGCAGGTCGCGCGCCGACAGTTCGATCGAGATCTTGAACGTCATGATTTCCCCCTGCCTGGCGCAGGCTACCGGCCCGGCAACCGACAGGTCAACGCCGCCTGCCGACAGCCGTTAGAATGCGCCACGTGATGAAAAGGTTGCACCCGATGTCCCGTTTCCTTGCGGTCGCAGCACGGTCGATTTCGCTGCTGGCCTCGCTGCTGCTGGCGGCTGGTCCGGTGCGCGCCGCCGAGTACCTGTTGCCCACCAACGGCGACAACGTCATTGGCGGCAATTCCACGGCGATCGCCGCACACGAGGATACCCTCTTTGACATTGCGCGCCGCAACGGTGTGGGCTACGAGGAGATCGTCGCGGCCAATCCGGGCGTCGATCCGTGGATTCCGGGCGATGGCACGGAAGTCCTGATCCCGTCGCGCTTCATCCTGCCAGACGCGCCACGCAGCGGCATCGTCGTCAACCTGCCCGAGCACCGGCTCTACTACTACCCGCCCGTGAAAAAAGGCGAGGCGGCCGTGGTACGGACCTATCCGGTCAGCGTCGGCAAGATGGACTGGAAGACGCCGATCGGCGTGACCCGGGTCGTCTCGAAGCAGGAGAAGCCAAACTGGTATCCGCCCGCATCCGTTCTGAAGGAGCACGAGGAACGCGGCGATCCGCTGCCCAAGGTGGTTCCAGCGGGTCCCGACAACCCGCTCGGCGAGTATGCGATGCGCCTGGGGATACCTGGCGGCGCGTACCTGATCCATGGCACAAATAACCCCGCCGGCGTCGGGATGCAGGTGACTCACGGCTGCATGCGCCTGTACCCGGAGGACATCGCGGAGTTGTTTCCGCTGGTACCCGTGAACACCCGTGTCGCGCTCGTCGACCAGACGAACAAGGTCGGCTGGCAGCGTGGCACGCTTTACGTCGAGCGCCACCCGCCGCTGGAGGGCACTGACGATCCACGCGACATGGACCCGGCGCTGATGGACGCGCTGATCACGGCCGCGGTGACCGGCCACAGCGTCGTCATCGACTGGGAGGGTGTCCGGCTAGCATTCCAGCAGGCGACCGGGGTGCCCGTGCCGCTGTCCATGCCGGTGCGCGCCGAGCTGCGCTGAATCCGCAGGCGCCTGCGGAGAGCGCCAGGCCCTGGCGCGCGTGCCCAAGGGTGCAGTACGGGATTCGCTGGTCAGGCCAGCCCTGCTGCTTCGATTCGGTAGGTGGACTGTACGAATCCGAACTCGTATGCCTGCGAGTGCATGAGCGTCAGTTCGACATCGTGCGGCAGTGGGCCGAACAGCGGGCGCCCGACGCCCAGCAGGACGGGCACCACGGTTATGGTGATCTGGTCCAGCAGGCCGGCCTTCAGGAATTCCTGGATGGTCTGTCCGCCATCGACGTAGAGGTGGCGGAAGCCTTCACGGCCCAGGCGGTCGGAGAGCGCGCCAGGCGTCCCCTGCCACGAGTGCACCGATGTGGCCAGTTCCACGGGAACGCTTACCGGTGCATGGCTCATCACGTAGACCGGCAATCGTTTGTAAGGCCACTCCGCGAACGTGAGCACGCGCTCGAATGAGTGTCGTCCCATGACCATGCCGTCGATCGACGCCATGAATTCCAGGTAGCCGCAGTCCTCGCCCTCGGGAATCAGGGTCTGGACGTCGTCCAGCCAGTCGATGCTTCCATCGGGGCGCGCGATGTAGCCATCGAGGCTGGTGGCGATGAAAGCGGAGGCGCGGACTTTCATGATCAACCGTCTTCCGTGTGACATGCAATGCCGTGAACAACGACCCGCGGTGCATGCTGAATCAACATGAAGGCTTTGCCGTGCATATGACCACAAACTTGTGGCGCGCTCCAGCCAGGCTCGTCAACTCCGGCGATCGCTGCCGGGAATCGGGTGGCCGCTAGTGACGTACAGCGCTCGACGCGGCTACTGCGGTCGCGAACGGCTGGATCAAGGTGTTTGTGGCTGTGCCCGAACGCGGCACGGCACTCGCGGCGCCTCATGATTGCCGCCCCCGTGTCGACCGACGTGTGCGTAGAACCAATGCGATTCCACCGAGGACGGCAATCGAGCAGAAGATCAGCCGCAGCGACAGGTGCTCGCCCAATACCGCGACGCCCGCGAGTGCGGCAATGACCGGTACGCTCAGTTGCACGGTGGCCGCGTGGGTGGCACGCAGTGCGGGCAACACGGTGTACCAGACCGCGTAGCCGAGTCCGGACGCAACGGCGCCGGAAAGAACCGCAAGCGACGCGCCGCGCGCATCCCACGCAAACAGACTGAGCGAGGCAACGCTCAAGACCGCTCCGAGCACCGACGCCCTGAGAAAATTGCCTGCCGTGGTCTCGATCGGGTTGACGCTGCCCCGCCCCAGCAGCGAGTAGGCTCCCCAGGCGATTCCGGCGATGGACATCAGGGCCGCGCCGCCCCAGGGCGGTGCGGTGACACCGGGAAGCAGCAGTGCAACCAGGCCACCGAGTGCGAACAGCAAGCCTGCGGTCTGCAGCAGCGTGAAGCGCTCTCCGCGCAGCAGGCCGTAGAGAATCATCGTGGCCTGTACTGCGCCGAACAGGATCAATGCGCCCGTTCCAGCACTCAACGAGACATAGGCGAATGAAAACGCAGTGGCATAGCCGAACAGGCTGATCGCTGATCGCCAGTTGCCGGCGATGCGGCGGCCGCCCGTCTGAATCCGCACGATCAGCCACAAGGTGACAGCGCCCGATGCGAGTCGAAGCAGCGTAAATGTCGCCGGGTCGATATGCGTCGTCCTGAGCGCGAGGCGGCAGAGGACCGAGTTGGCCGCAAATGCCATCATCGTCAGTACAGTCAGGATCAGCACGCGCCCCGCGCCCGGCGGACCAGGCGCGGCCTGGGTCGGATAGTTCATGAGCGTCATTTTGCCCGACGACAGAACGGCGGTGGTCCCGGACACGCATCGGTGCCGGCTGGCCGTTCCCGGGTCGCGTTCATCGGCGGCCACGCCCGTGCGCGGCGCTGACGGCTGCCCTTATCCGCCAGGCCGGAAAAGGGCAGCCGCGCGAGTTGTTCACGCGACGATCGGCGCGCTGAACAACACGTGAATGAACAGCAGGGTCGTGAGCCCCGCCGCCATCACTGCGATTACGGCACAGACCGCGACTTCGCGGGTATTGAGTGTTGTCTGGATCGACATGATATTTTCCTCGGACTAAATAAAAGTTGAATCAGGACGGGACATCCGGTGCACCGGGCCTGCGCCCTGGACCGCTCCCTCGACGACAGGTCTCCTCATTGCAACGGCCTTCCGCGACGGTCACCCACGGCGGGTCTTCGCCGTGGTGGAAACGATAGGAGACCGGCGGGAGCCGAACTTGGACGGGGACTGGATTAAGTTGGAGAGAGGGCCGGTTTCAGCCAGAATTCGCAGCGTGAGACGGCCAGCGGAGGCCATGGCGGTACATGTCCGAGACCTACCGATTCGCCGGGCTGGAGCTGGATACGTCGCGCTTCCAGGTTCGCCGCGCCGGGCAACCACTTCCTGTGCAGCCGCAGGTATTCGACGTGCTGCACTATCTCGTCGCCAACCACGACCGAATCGTTTCCAAGGACGAGCTGTTTGACAAGGTCTGGAACCGGCGCGTCGTTTCCGAGGCGACGCTCAGCAGCCGGATCAAGGCGGTCAGGCAGCTGATCGGCGATACGGGCAAGGAACAGCGACTCCTCGTCACGATGCGTCATCGCGGCTTTCGTTACGTTGGTCCGGTCGAAGCCGAGCTGCCCGGCACGCGCCAGATTGCATCGGCTGCATCTACCGCCGCGACGCCGGCAAATGCGGCTGATCCGCCGACCAGCATCGCGGTCCTGCCGTTTGAAATGGCGGGCGAGGGCTCGCAGCGCGGTTACGTCGGTCAGGGCATCGCCGCCGACATCATTGCGCTGCTCGCAAGCCACCAATGGCTGACCGTCATTGCGCGGGGGTCGAGTTTTGCGGTTGACGCCAGCCTGCCGCCGCGGCAGATCGGCTCCGTCCTGGGCGTCCGGTATCTGCTGACGGGGCGTATCCGCTGGACCGAAGCCAGCGGGCGCATCGACGCGGAACTGGTGGACTGCGACAGCGGGCGACTGCTGTGGAACCAGGGCTATGCCATCGAGAACGCCAGCATGCAGTCTGTGCTCGAGGACATCGCACAGCAGATCGCGGCGACGATCGAGCCCAAGCTTGGGCAGATCGAGCGGTTGAGGACCGACCGCAAGCGTCCCGAGGACTTCCAGGCCTGGGACTGTTGCCACCGGGCATTCTTGCACCTGTATCACTTCACCGCGGAAGACCTGGCGGTGGCGAAGAGCTGGTTTGCGCGGGCGTTGACCTTCGACCCGAATCTGGCCCGGGCCCATGCCGGATTGGCGTACGCCTCGGTGCAGCTGGCATTCTACGGCGAAGCGTCCAGGCGTCACGATGAATTGCAACAGGCGCTTGCGGAATCCCTGGCCGCCGTGACCCTCGAACCGCAGGATGCCTTCAGCCGCTTCGCGCTCGGCAGGTCGCTATGCCTGTTGTGTCGTTTTGCAGAAGCCGAGGCCGAACTCCGCCAGGCGATCGAGGCCAATCGAAGCTTTGCGCAGGCGTATTTTGCGCTGGCGTTCTGTTACACGGTGTGGGACAAGCCGGCCGCATCGTTGCCGTTGTACGAAAGGGCGGTGCGGCTGAGTCCGCAGGATCCACATTTGTGGACCTTCCATCACATGCGCAGCATTGCGCTGTATCGCCTGGACCGTCTCGAGGAGGCGGAGGATTTCGTGCGCGCCGCCGTTCGGCAGCAGTACGCCACCTACTGGCCGTTCGCGACGCTTTGCGCCCTGCTCGCCGACCTCGGGCGCCTCGAGGAGGCCGGGGCGGTGGGCGATCGCCTGCTGCAGATGAAGCCCGGCTACAGTCTCGCATTTGCCAGGCAGGATTTCTTTTTCATTCGTGCGCCGGATTTCGTGGACCGGTATCTGGACCATCTGGCGCTCGCCGGCATCCCGGCAAGGTGAGGAGGACAAACGAGGCGACGGCATTCTGGCCGGACCCCGCTTGCGTCCGGATCCGTCCGTGACACCGGGGCGCAACCTGCCCGGTCGCGAAGACCCTAGCTTCTGCGCTTCTGCAACCAGTTCGGCAGGAATCCGTATGGATCGGCAATCTCCTCGTTCAGCACGATACCCAGTGCCTGGAGGCGACTCTGCAGCCGCCCCGCCAGGCTCTCATCGAATGCCTCGCTGCAACCGCCGACAAAGTCGCCGCCGATGAACAGCTGCGGCATGGTGACCCAGCCGGTCCGCTCCCGGAGAGCGGCGCGCAGGGCACCGCCGCGGTTGTCGCGCTGATAGTCGGCAGAATCGACGTTGATGCACCTGTAAGGAATCTCGTAGCGATCGAAAAGCTTGCGAACGGACCAGCAGAATTCGCACCATTCAAGCGCGAACAGCACGACCGGTTGCTCGCGGTCGTCGATCAAGGCCTGCATCTCCTGTCGGGCCACGGCCTCTACCGGCTCGGCATGCGGGGCGGGCGCCGGCGGGGGGCGGACATCAAACCTGTAACCGGGCGTTGATCGCGAAAGAGCGAGTTCCTCGTCGGTCATGTCTTCCGGCACGTCGGCGAAAAGCGGGGTCGTCATGTAGCGCTCGCCGGTATCCGGCAGCATGCACAGTACCGTAGCGCCTTCGGGTGCGCGCGCAGCCACCTGCAAGGCACCGGCGAACGTTGCGCCAGAGGACGTGCCGACGAAGATACCTTCCTGGCGCGCGAGTTCGCGTGCACAGCGCATGGCGTCGTTGCCATCGATGGCCATGAATTCGTCGATGCGCGCACCCCGCGTCACTTCCTCGACGATCACCGGGACGAAATCCGGCGACCAGCCCTGCATCAGGTGCGGTCGAAACAGCGGGTGGCTGCCCCGCGCCGAGCCATCGGCGTTGCGGGGTTGCTCGAGGCCGCTCGCGAGCATCGCGGAATTGTCGGGTTCGCAGACGACGACGCGAGTGCGGGGACTGTGCTGCTTCAGGACGCGCGATACGCCGCTCAGCGTTCCGCCGGTGCCAAATCCGGTGACCCAGTAATCCAGCGGCAGGTCGGCAAAGGCATCCAGGATCTCCACGGCGGTGGTCCTGGCGTGCGTTTCCGCATTGGCCGGATTCTCGAACTGCAGCGGCTGCCACCAGCCGTGCTGGCGCGCCAGTTCCGCAGCCTTGGCAACCATGCCCGAGCCCTTGTCCGCGGCCGGGGTCAGCACGACCCGCGCGCCAAGAAACCGCATGAGTTTGCGGCGCTCGATACTGAAACTCTCTGACATCGTGACGACCAGTGGGTGGCCCTTCTGCGCGCACACCATGGCGAGAGCAATGCCGGTGTTCCCGCTGGTCGCTTCGACGACGGTTTGCCCGGGCTGCAGCGCCCCGCGGCGCTCGGCATCCTCGATGACCCCCAGCGCCAGGCGATCCTTCACCGAGCCCATGGGGTTGAACGATTCAATCTTGACGAACAGCCGTACGTGTCGAGGCGCTAGTTTGTTGATGCGGACGACGGGCGTATGGCCGATGGTCTGCAGGATGTCGTCGTAGCGTGGTTTCATGGTGCAGGGTCCCCGATGAAGTGCCAGTGCCGCGGTCGCATTGTACTTGCGTCCAGCGGTGGGTCGCGGTCGGCGGGCGGAAGGCGATGTAACCCGATGCCCGGGGCCACATCGCGCTTCCGCGCGCCTCGTTTCACGCCACCTGGGCGAGCTTGTCGCGGCTCTCCGTGGTGGGATCGATCATCGTCAGCACTTCATATACGCGTGTGGCTGGAAAGCCACTGATGCGCGCATGCTCGTGCACCATCGCTTCGTCCTCGGCCAGGTAGATACAGAACGTGCGGTCGGCGGTCACGTAGGAATGGACCCACTGGACCTTCGGCGCCAGCTGGGCCAGGGCCTTGTTCGACGTACCAGCTGCGCTGGACAGTTCCCGATCGTTCATCCGGCCAACGCCCTCGATTTTTCGTTCGATGACAAATTTCTTCATTGCAGTCTCCTGTGTCGGTCAACGACGGCGGGTATTCGCCGTGGTGAAACGATAGGACACCGGTCGGCCCGGAACTTGGACTGGAGCTGGATTAAGTTGGAGGGAGGCCCGGTTTCGGGCGGAAAAGAAAACGCCGCGGGGTTGCCGCGGCGTTTCCGGTCGAACTTCGAGCAATCGCCGGGCGATTACTTGCCCATCGACTTCTTGAACGCGCGATCGATCTTCTCGCTGTTCGCGTCGCAGCAGGCCTGCGCAGCCTTGGCAGCCTGGCCCGCCTGGTTGGCGGTGTTGTTGGCCATGGCAGCAGCGTCGGCGGCAGCCTTGGAAGCGTCGGCAGCAGCCTTGGCGGTGGCGGAGGCGGCAGCGGCTTCCTGCTGGGCAGCCTTGACGGCGGCGTCGTTGGAAGCGACGTATTCGTTGAACTTCGACTCGCTTACGCAGCCGGCGAGGGCAACGGCAGCAGCGGCGACGGTGAGGATCTTGGCGACGGCAGTCTTCATGGGTTTCGTTCCTTCGTGTGACATTGATTATCAACAGCCAACAGCGCCCGCCCGGGTATGCCGGGAAATCAGGTCCGCAGTAGCGCAGCGCAATATTAACCTATGTCGGGCGCAGGTAAAAGGCGAAAAGGCTCTCGACGAAGCCCATTGGGCCGCTGATCCACGCGGTTTCCGCGTTGAAATCGCTGCCTGGTGGCGGTCACGGTCATGGAGGGTCGGCTGTCGTCGCGTGCCTGCCTGGTCACCGCGTGCGCCCCTGACCATGGCGCTCATGCCGGGCTTGCATTGCGCCCGGAGACTGTATATAAAAACAGCTACTGTAAATAAACACAGGTATCGCCATGGACGACCTCACCCCGCGCCAGCGCCAGGTCCTGCGCTTCATCCAGGAAGCCGTGATCGAGCACGGCATGCCACCCACCCGCGCCGAAATTGCCGAGGCAATCGGCTTCAAGTCGGCGAATGCGGCCGAAGAACACCTGCGCGCCCTGCAGCGCAAGGGAGTACTGGAGCTGCGGCCGGGCGCCTCGCGAGGCATCCAGCTCCGCGACTCGCTGCGCGAGCAACTGGGCCTGCCGCTCATCGGCCGGGTCGCCGCCGGCCGGCCCATCCTCGCCGAGGAAAACATCGAGGCGCATTACCAGATCGACCCGCAGCTCTTCCAGCCGCGTCCTCATTACCTGCTCAAGGTGCGCGGAATGAGCATGAAGAACGCCGGCATCCTCGACGGCGACCTGGTCGCCGTGCACCGCACGCCCGAAGTCCGCAACCGGCAGATCGTCGTGGCGCGGCTCGAGAACGAGGTGACCGTGAAGCGCTACCGGCAGGACGGCACGATGGTGTGGCTGCTGCCGGAGAACCTGGACTTCGAGCCGCTGTGCGTCGACCTGAAGAACGAGTCGCTGATCATCGAAGGCGTGGTGGTCGGCGTGGTGAGGCAGGAGGCGGGCAGGGCGTGAATGTCTTCCTTCGACGACCTGCTGCGTCACCCCGGCCTCTGGCGCGCACGGGAACAGACCGGGCCAACGGCTGAATCCTCCGCGCTGCCCACGGGTTATGCAGCGCTCGACCGCTGCCTGCCCGGCGGCGGATGGCCACGACAGGGCCTGATCGAGATCCTCGTGGATCGCTGTGGCATCGGCGAGGTGAGCCTGCTGATGCCGGCGCTCGCGGTACTCGGCCGCGATGAACACGAGGATGGCTGGTTTGCATGGGTTTCGCCGCCGTACCAGCCCTACGCGCCGGCGCTCGCAGCGCGCGGCATAGACCTGCACCGTCTGCTGATCGTGCGTGCGCAGCCTGCGGAGTGGGCGATGGAGCAGGCACTGCGCTCGGGGGCCTGCAGCGCGGTGATCGGCTGGGCCCCGTTCCGCGACCGGCAGTGGTTGCGTCGCCTGCAGCTGGCCTCGGAGCAGTCGCGCTGCATGACGGTGCTGTTTCGCAGTCTCGCCGATGGCGAGCAGCCGTCGCCCGCAGTGTTGCGCATCGCACTCACTGCCGGTCCCGGCGGCCTCGAGGCGCGCATCCTCAAGAGTCGCGGCGGCCGGCCGGCAACCATCCTCCTCGGCTGGCTGGACACGGCGGCGCAAGCCGCCGCGCACTGACGTGACGCTGCCCCGAAGACACCGGGCCATGCCCGGGGGGCTGCCATCTCCCGCGATCGCGCGCGACCGTTCGCGCTTGCGACCTGCACCCCCTACCGGGCGTGGGCCGGGCGAGCCGGCTCGCGCCGTCGCGACGGCTGGCGAGCTCTGGCTTGCGATACACCTGCCTCATTACGTGCTCGAGTCGCTGCGCCGGCCCGCCGTTGCAGGGCCCGGTGTCGGCCAGGCACCAGTTACGGCCAGCGTGGTGGTGGACGTGGAGCGCGGGGGCAGGGTGGTCTGCGCCTGCGATGCCGAAGCGGCTGCCGCCGGCATCGTGCACGGCATGGCACTCAACTCTGCGCTGGCGCTGCTGCCGGGGCTCTCTGTGCTGGCACGCGACATCTCGCGCGAGCGTGCACTGCTCGAGGCGGTTGCCACCTGCGCGGGGGACTTCACGCCACGCGTCGCGTTCGAATCGCCCGACGGCGTGCTGCTCGAGGTGCGTGGCAGCCTGAAGCTGTTTGGCGGAGTGCGACGGCTGGTTGCCTGCGTGCGCGAGCGTCTGCAATCCGCGGGCGTCGAGCCGCGACTCGCAATAGCGCCCGCGCCGCTCGCCGCGCTCTGGTTCGCACGCAGCGGGAAAGAGGTCGCGCTGCGTAGTCGGGACAGCCTTGCGAACCGACTCGCACCACTGCCACTCGCCTGCACGCGCTGGCCGGCGAAGAGCCTCGAGTCGCTCGCCACGATGGGCGTGCGCACCGTGGGCGATTGCCTCAGGCTTCCGCGCGACGGTTTCGCCCGCCGGTTTGCGCCGGAGCTGCTGCGCTCGCTCGATCGAGCCCTTGGCCGCGCGCCCGATCCGCGTGCTGCATTCGTGCGGCGGGAGCGCTACATGGAAAAACGGAACCTCGAGCCCGAGATCTCGGACACCGAGCGTCTCGGCCGGACGATGGCTCCTATGCTCGACGATCTATGCGGATACCTGCAGGCCAGGGGATGCGCGGTAGACGTGCTCGAGTTCCGGCTCACACACCGTGATGCACCAGCAACTCGCGTGCGACTGCGATTCGCCGAGCCCACGGCGCAGGCGGGGCAGATGGCAGGACTGCTGTGCGAACGGCTCGCGCGCACGCAGCTGCCCGAACCCGTTCGTACCCTGCGCTTGCGAAGCGGCGTTCTGCTGGAGGCGCGTGAAGAGGCCGGTGACCTGTTCGCACGCGGCCGGCGCGACGCGATGGGCGTGCCGCAGTTCATCGAACGCCTGCGCGCGCGCCTGGGTGCAGATGCAGTGCAAGGCGTCCGCCTGGTGCCAGAGCACCGCCCCGAGGCGGCGTGGGCGAGAGGGGACATTCTCCTTTTTTCCACCTCACGCCAGCATCACTCGAGTGAAACGAGCGGGGGAAAAAGGAGAATGTCCCCTGGTTGCCGGCCGCTGTGGTTGCTCGCGGAGCCCCGGCTGCTCGATGGCCTGGACTGGCCGCAACTGAAGGGCGACTGGAAATCGAGGACGGGCCGGAGCGTATCGAGTCGGGCTGGTGGGACGGTCGTGACGTGCGCCGCGACTACTACATCGCGCGCACGACGGACGGTGTGCGCCTGTGGGTGTTCCGTGAGCGACGCAAGGACGGGCGCTGGTTCATGCACGGCGTGTTCGGCTGAGCGCAAGGGGTACAACGCGACCGGACCGCCCATGAACTACGCCGAGCTGCACTGCCTCAGCAATTTCAGTTTCCTGCGCGGTGCTTCGCACCCCGAGGAACTGGTCGAGCGCGCCGCCGGGCTGGGCTACGAGGCGCTTGCGATCACCGACGAGTGTTCGGTCGCTGGCGTCGTGCGCGCGCACGTCGCGGCACGCGAGCATCGCATCAAGCTGATCATCGGCAGCGAGCTGCGGCTGGAGGATGGCCTGCGCTGCGTGCTGCTCGCGGCCGACCGCGATGGCTACGGCCGGCTCTGTCGCTTGATCACGCAGGCGCGGCGCGCGGCACCGAAGGGAACATACCGGCTGGAGCGCGGGGATTTGAAAGTTTCCGCTGGCCTGCTCGCGCTCTGGCTTCCGGGCACGACGCCTGATCCGGCCGAAGCCCGCTGGCTGGCCGAGATGTTTCCCGGCTGCCTGTGGATTGCGGTCGAGCTGCTCACCTCGGGTCGCGATCGCGGCCGGCTCGAATCACTCGGGCAACTGGGTCGGGAACTCGGCCTGCCGCTGGTGGCTGCCGGCGACGTGCACATGCACGTGCGCGGCCGCCGCGCACTGCAGGACGTGCTCACGGCAACGCGACTCCGTACCACCGTCGACCGCGCGGGCCTTGCGCTGCATCCGAATGGCGAGCGACACCTGCGTCCGCCGGCGCGCCTCGAGGAGGTCTATCCACCGGGCTTGCTGGCCGCGACGATCGACATCGCCCGGCGCTGCAGCTTCTCGCTGGACGAACTGCGCTACGAGTATCCACGGGAGATCGTGCCCGATGGTGAAACGCCCGCGGGCTGGCTCAGGCAGCTCACGCGGCAGGGCGAGCGGCGGCGCTGGCCGCAGGGCACGCCCGCGACCGCCCGCGCACTCGTCGAGCACGAACTCGCACTGATCGAGGAACTCGGCTACGAGGCGTATTTCCTCACGGTCCACGACATCGTGGATTTCGCGCGGGGGCGCGGCATCCTCTGCCAGGGCCGCGGTTCCGCCGCCAACTCCGCCGTGTGCTTCTGCCTCGGCATCACCGAGGTGGACCCGGCACGGATGTCGCTGCTGTTCGAGCGCTTCATATCGCGCGAGCGCAACGAACCGCCCGACATCGACGTGGATTTCGAGCACGAGCGGCGCGAGGAAGTGATCCAGTACATCTACGCGAAGTACGGCGCGCCACCGTGCCGCGCTCACCGCGACGGTGATCTGCTACCGGCCGCGCAGCGCGCTGCGCGACGCGGCCAAGGCGCTCGGCCTCGATCCGCTGCAGGTGGGCGCACTTGCGCGTTCCATGCAGTGGTGGGACGGCTCGCGGATCGACGCGGAGCGCGTGCGCGAGGCGGGACTCGACCCCGGCAGCCCGGTGCTCGCGCGCGTGATCACGCTGGCCCGGGCGCTGCTCGGCTTTCCGCGGCACCTGTCGCAGCACGTCGGTGGCTTCGTGATCGCGCGCGACCTGCTCGAGGAACTGGTGCCGGTCGAGAATGCGGCGATGCCGGAACGCACGGTCATACAGTGGGACAAGGACGACCTCGACGCGCTCGGCCTGCTCAAGGTGGACGTGCTCGGGCTCGGCATGCTGGCCGCCATACGGCGGGCATTCGCGCTGGTCGAGGGATTCCGCGGCCTGCGCTGGACGCTCGCAAGCGTGCCGGCCGAGGATCCCGCCGTGTACGAGATGATCGGCCATGGCGACACGATGGGTGTTTTCCAGATCGAGTCACGGGCGCAGATGGCGATGCTGCCGCGGATGAAGCCGCGGAACTACTACGACCTCGTGATCGAGGTGGCCATCATCCGCCCGGGTCCCATCCAGGGCGACATGGTGCACCCCTACCTGCGCCGTCGCGGCGGGCTCGAGCCCGTGAGTTACCCGAGCGCCGAGGTCGAGGGCGTATTGAAGCGCACGCTCGGTGTGCCGATTTTCCAGGAGCAGGTGATGCAGCTCGCGGTCGTGGCCGCGGGCTTCACGCCGGGCGAGGCCGATCAGCTGCGCCGCGCCATGGCTGCCTGGAAGCGCAAAGGCGGCCTGGGTCACTTCGAGGATCGGCTGATCCGCGGCATGCGTGAGCGCGGCTACGCCGAGGAATTTGCCAGGCAGATCTTCCGCCAGATCCTTGGCTTCGGCGAGTACGGCTTCCCTGAGTCGCACGCCGCTAGCTTCGCGCTGCTGGTGTATGTGTCGGCATGGCTCAAGCGGCACGAGCCGGCGGCCTTCACGGCGGCGTTGCTCAACAGCCAGCCGATGGGATTCTACGCGCCGTCGCAGTTGGTGCAGGACGCGCGGCGCCACGGGGTGGAGGTGAGGCCGGTCGACGCGCTCGCGAGCGACTGGGACTGCACGCTGGAGCGTCGCGAGGACGGTGCGGCGGCATTGCGGCTCGGGCTGCGGCTGGTGAAGGGCCTGTCGCAACAGGCCGGGCTGGGCCTGGTCGCGGCACGCGGTGTGCGCGGGTTCGATAGTGTGCAGGATCTCGCCGAACGGGCTGGACTCGGCCGTCGTGAGCTGGGCCGCCTCGCGGCGGCGGGGGCGCTCGCGGGCTTCGCTGGTCATCGCCACCGCGCGGCGTGGAACGTCGCGGGTACGGAACTGCCATTGCCGCTGCTGGCCGAGACGCGCATCGCCGAGGGCATCCCGCTGTTGCGCGCACCACGCGAGGGCGAGGACATCGTCGCCGACTATGCACACACCGGACTCACGCTGCGGCGCCACCCGCTCGCGCTGCTGCGTGCGCGGCTGGAGGGGCGAGGAATTGTGACCGCCGCGGGATTGCGCAGGATGCGGAATGGCGCGACGGTACGCACCGCGGGGCTCGTCATCACGCGGCAGCGGCCAGGCAGCGCGCAGGGCGTCACCTTCGTGACGCTCGAGGATGAGACGGGCTACGTCAACCTGATCGTGTGGCGCGACGTCGCCGAACGGCAGAGGCAGACGCTGGTCGGCTCGCGACTGATGGGCGTGGCCGGTGAACTACAGGTCGAGGGAGAGGTGCTGCACGTGATCGCGCGCAGGCTGGTGGACCTGTCGAGCTGGCTCGGGAGTGTCGCCACGGCATCGCGCGACTTTCACTAGGCCGACAGCAGGCCCGCACCAGCTCCAGGCCTGGCCGGAGGAACCAGCGTCGAGACCCGGCTGCTAGCGCTTGCGCGGCCTGCGACCGTCGCCGATGTCGTAGTCGTCGAAGTCGCTGAGCAGTTCCGACGTGCGCTTCTGCTCGAGCAGCCGCTCGAGCTTGCGCCACGCGGGTTCTTCCACGTGCCGCGCCACGCCGCGCTTGCGCTTGTCGAAGTCCTGTATCAGCCGATCCACGTCGAGCGAGTCCTCGCCGCCGGCCTCGTCGTCGGATTCTTCGTCGTCGAACTCGTCGGACTCTGGCTTTTCTGCCATCGCAGGACCCGGGGCTGGTCTAGGGCTGGTCGTCGGTCGGTTCTCGCGGCTTCTTATACTTCGGTCATTTGAGCTGGGCAAGAGCCGGGAGGCACGAATCGCTCAATGCAACGGGCTCGCCATGCGGCGCCGGTAGCTTGCCGTGAGCTCGTGCCCCTCGCCCAGGACATCGAAGACCGCCAGGATGCTGCGCCGGGCCAGGTCGTCGCCGAAGCGCCGGTCGCGGCGCAGGATCTCCAGCCATTCCGAGAGCGCGGTTGCATCGTCGCCCGCCAGCGCGTGATGAGCCGCGAGCGCATGCCTCGAGGCCGAGTCTGCTGCGTCCTTCTCCAGGGCTGCATGCAGGGCGGTGACGTCGGGCCGGGCGATCGCCGCTTCGACAAATCCGGTCAAGGCGCGCAGCGCTGGAAGGGCCGGGTGGTCCGCCCGGATCGACTCGAGCTGCCGCAGGGCCGCGCGCGCCGCCTCGATGTCGCGGGCTGCCAGCGCCGAATCCATCTGCGCGACCAGCTGTCCGGTCGGGTCCGGTCCGCTATCGACCGTGGCGGCGAGATATTTGTCGAGCAGCGCGCGTATCGCCGCTTCCGGCTGTACGCCAACGAACTGCTCGACCGCCTGGCCCTGCTGGAACAGCATCACCGTGGGGATGCTGCGGATCCCGAACCGTCCCGCCACCTGCTGCTGCTCGTCGGTATTGACCTTGGCCAGCGCGAACCGGCCGCCGTAGTCGTCGGCGATGCGGTCCAGCAGCGGCATCAGTGTCCGGCAGGGGCCACACCAGGGGGCCCAGAAGTCCACCAGCACTGGCCGGTTCGCTGATTCGGCAACTACCACCGTCTCGAAGTCGGCATCGGTGGCGGAAAACTTGTATGGCGCCGCGTTCATATGTTGTTCCCATGCCGCTGGCCGCTGAATTTTCCCGGGCGGAGGCCCGGCGCGCAAGGGCGCAGGGCGGCCAGCGGACCGCCGCGGAAAAACCTGATCGTATTGGCTATACTCCGCGGCCGCTTTTTTGTCGCGTCCGGGAGAGATCAGATGAACAGGAAGATCAACGCAATCCTGCTGGCGCTTGCCATGACGGCCATCGTCCAGCCTGCCTGGGCGGACTGGTCCGGCAAGGCCGAGGTCGGCGCCTCGATGGCCACCGGCAACAGCGATAACCAGTCTGCCAATGGCGCGCTCGAGGTGACCTCCAGAAGCCGAGAAGATCGAGAACGTGCTGGGCTTCATGGGCGACTACGGCAACGACGGCGACACCACGACTGCCCAGCGCTGGGAAGTCCGCGGACAGACGAACTACAGCTTGACCGAGCGCGCCTACTGGTTCGGCGCGGGCCGCTCGATGACGACCGTTTCAGCGCGTACGACTACCAGGCATCGCTCGCAACCGGCCTTGGCTACAAGTTCTTCGACAGCGAGGAGACCAAGCTGTGGGTGCAGGGCGGCCCCGGCTATCGCGTTTCAAAGGAGCGCGAGACGGGCGACACGATCGACGGGGTCATCTTCCGCGGCAACGTCGGCTTCGAGCGCCAGATCACCGAGACGACCAGGATCGTGAACCTGTTCCTGGTCGAGCCGGATCGACAACACCTACCTGCAGAACAACCTCGGCCTCGTCGTCGAGGTCTCCGGTTCGCTTCGGCCTGAGGGTCGCTACGAGGTCCGGTACAACACCGACGTGCCGCCGGGTATCGACAAGACCGACACGCTGACCACGATCGGGCTCCAATACGAGACCGAGTCGCCGCCAGCGCGGCCCGCGTTCCTGCGTCGCCTTGCCCGGGAGCGTACAGTTACCATCAACAACCCGGCCGTCGGTGGAATACATTCCTGCCTGCGACGGGCAGAGCGGTAACAACCATCAATCTCAGCGTTCTCGACATCTTACGAGATCGGCATCGGGCCGTCGAGTTCGCACACCATGGGGCCGATGAATGCGGCGCGCGGGTTCGTGACTGACCTTGCTGCACGCGAGCTGCTCGAGCAGGTCACGAAGGTCGGTGTGCAGGTCTACGGTTCGCTTGCGCTGACCGGCAAGGGGCACTGCACGGACCGCGCGATCCTGCTGGGCCTCGAGGGGCAGCGGCCGGACACGATCGAGCCTGCGGACATGGAGCCGGCGATCGAAAGAATTCGCAGGTCCGGGCGGCTGCGGCTGGGTGGGACGCGCGAGATCGAGTTCGACGAACCGTTGGACCTGCTGTTCCACCGCGACCAGGTGCTGCCATTGCATCCGAACGGCATGCGATTCACCGCGTTTGATCCGGGCGGCGACGTCCTGCATCGCGACGAGTACTACTCGACCGGTGGCGGGTTCACGGTCCGCGCGGCGCAGTTCGGCCAGCCATCTGACGAGGCGAAGCAGGTCGCGGTTCCCCATCCATTCGATTCGGCGCTGGACCTGCTGGCATCGGCTCGCAGGCTCGGGCTCGAACTGCACGAACTCGTGCTGGCCAACGAAGGCGCGTTTCGCAGCGAGGCCGAGACGCGGGCCGCTTTGCTCGGAATCTGGTCGGTGATGAGCGACTGCATCGAGCGAGGCTTTGCAAGCAGCGGCCTGCTGCCCGGCGTGCTCAATGTCCGCAGGCGGGCAGCGCGCATGCGACGCGTGCTGGTTGAATCCTCGGACGCGCGGCCGCCGGACGGCATGGACTGGGTCAACGCGTTCGCGCTTGCGGTCAACGAGGAGAACGCGGCCGGCGGCCGGGTGGTCACGGCGCCGACCAATGGCGCGGCGGGCATCGTACCGGCCGTGATCGCCTATTACCGCCGCTTCGAGCCGGGTGCGGGCGACGAAGGCGTGGTTCGCTTCCTGCTGGTCGCAGGCGCGATAGGCATGCTTTACAAGAAGAACGCATCCATCTCGGGGGCCGAAATGGGTTGCCAGGGGGAGGTTGGGGTCGCCTGCTCGATGGCCGCCGCAGGCCTGGTCGCGGCAATGAACGGCACCAACGAACAGGTCGAGAATGCCGCCGAGATAGGCATGGAACACAACCTCGGCCTCACCTGCGACCCGATCGCGGGACTGGTACAGATCCCGTGCATAGAGCGCAACGCGATGGGCGCGGTGAAGGCCATCAATGCGGCGCGGCTCGCCAAGCGTGGGGACGGCACCCACAAGGTGTCGCTCGACCAGGTGATCGCGACCATGCGGCAGACAGGCCGCGACATGAGCTCGATCTACAAGGAAACGAGCCAGGGCGGACTTGCCGTCAACGTTCCCGAATGCTGAAGATTGCGCGGCAAACCTTGCGGGAAGTGTACAGAGCGAGGCTTGAGCAATGGATATGAAGGACAGGGTAGTGGTGGTGACAGGTGCCTTCGGCGAGCTTGGCGCTGCGGTCGCGCGCGGCTTCGCCGCACGCGATGCCCGGCTCGCGCTGCTCGATCTCGCACCGCCACCGGCCGAATTGCAGCAGGTACTTGGTGCCAGGCACCTGATTATCGGCGGTGTCGACCTGGCCGAGATGGAAGGAACACGCAAGGCAGTGGCGGCCGCTGCGATGCGCTTCGGTGGAATCGACGTGCTGGTCAACGTGGTCGGCGGCTTCCAGTTCCAGACCTTGCTGGAGGGATCGGTCGAGACCTGGGACCAGCTCTACCGGATGAACCTCCGTACGGCGGTCGTGAGCTGCAAGGTGGCGCTGCCGGCGCTGATCGAGCGCGGAGGCGGCAGCATCATCAATGTGGGCGCCGGCGCGGCCGCCGGCCGCGCGAATGCGGGCATGGGCGCGTACGCGGCGTCCAAGGCCGGCGTGCAGAAGCTGACCGAAAGCCTCGCCGATGAACTGAAGGACTATCGCGTTACGGTCAACGCCGTGCTGCCCTCGATCATCGATACGCCGCGCAATCGATCCGACATGCCAGACGCCGACTTCACGCGGTGGGTAAGGCCCGAGGCGATTGCGGAAGTGGTGGCGTTCCTCGCCTCCGACGCCGCTCGTGCCGTCACGGGCGCCTCGATCTCGGTTCCCGGACGCGTCTAGTCGCGCCCGACCGGAGCTGGTCGCGCCTAGGCCAGGTTCCTGGGGTAGTCGAATTCGACCTCCTGGCCACTGCCCCACTCGAGCTCGCTCCACTCGTCGACTGCAAATGTCGCCGTAAACACGGCACAGGTCGGCATGTTGTCCATGTGTTCGCCCGCCGACAGCCGGTTGGCGCATTCCGTGATGCCGGGATTGTGTCCGAAGATCATCAGGTGAGGGGCGTGTCCGCCCAGGTCGCGGACGACTGCGAGCAGGTCGGCCGGGGAGGCGAGATACAGCCGCTCGTCCTGGCGCACGACCTCCGCCGGGACCCTGAGTTCGCGCGCCATGATGGTTGCCGTCGTCAGCGCCCGTACCGCGGGGCTTGAAAGCACCAGGTCCGGTTTCAGTTTCCGCGCCCTCAGCCGTCGCGCCATCTCCGGCGCGTCGCGTTGCCCGCGGCGGTTGAGCGGCCGATCCCAGTCCTTCTGGCCGGGGAGGGGCGTGTCCGACTTGGCGTGTCGAACCAGCGTCAGGCGTTTCATGGCTCCCGCACCTCTACGTGGTCGTCTACGACGCGCGTCTGGTAGCAGCGAACCGGTTCATAGGCGGGAGGGCTGAGTGCCCGGCCGGTGCGCAGGCAGAAGCGCGCCCCATGCCGCGGACAGACCACCTGGTCGCCTTCGAGCGGACCTCCGGAGAGTCCGCCGCCGTCGTGGGTGCAGACGTCCTCGACCGCCAGGAACTCGCCGTCGACGTTGAACACGGCGACGAACGTGCCATCGACCTCGACCGAGGCATGGTCGCCCGGCGGGATGGATGCAACAGCGCCGACGCGTACCCAGCTCACATCATGCCCGTCTGCAGGCGCGCGGCTTCGGACATCATCGATTGCTGCCAGGGTGGGTCGAACACCAGTTCCACGTCCACGCGCTTGACGGTCGGGATGATCTCGACCTTTTCACGCACGTCCTGGACCAGCACGTCGCCCATGCCGCAACCTGGGGCCGTGAGCGTCATCGTGACCGAGACGACCCGGCCGTCCGCCTCGGAGGTGACGTCGCAGGAATACACCAGCCCGAGGTCCACCACGTTGATGGGGATCTCCGGGTCGTAGCAGGCCTTCATCTGCTGCCATGCGAGCTCGCGCACGTCCTCGTCACTCGCATTCGGCGGCAACTGAGGCACGTCCACGGCTTCCTTGCCGAGCGCATCGGCGTCCTTGCCTGCCACGCGGAACAGGTTGCCCTCGACATAGACGGTGAAGCTGCCGCCGAGCGCCTGGGTGATGAATCCGTCCTGGCCCTTGCGCAGCTTCACCGCCAGGCCCGCGGGCACGATGATCGCGTCCACGTCGCGGGTAAATGTGACCGGCTCGTTGTCCTGTCGATACACGGATCGCTCCCTGGTTACTCGGTTCGTACCGGTTCGGTCTGCCGATGCAGCGCCGCGTCGAGCGTGTGCCAGCACAGGCTTGCGCATTTCACCCGTGCCGGGAATGCGCGCACGCCCGACAGCGCTCCAAGCTTGCCGAGGCTCGCGACGTCCACGTCCGAATCATCCCGTGTCAGCATCGCGTGCATGGTCCCGAACAGGCGCTCGGCCTCGGCGATCGACCGGCCCATCACGCTCTCGGTGAGCAGCGATGCCGATGCGACCGAGATCGCGCAACCGCTGCCCTGGAATGACACGTCACTGATCACGTCGTCCTTGAGCTTTACGTAGATCGTCAGTCGATCGCCGCACAAGGGATTGAATCCCTCGGCGTGGCAGTCGGCATCCGGCATGGGGCGGAAATTGCGCGGCTTGCGATTGTGATCGACGATCACGTCGCGGTAGAGGTCGGCGAGGTCCATCAGCCCAGGATCTCCTGCGCAACGCCGAGCGCCGAAACCAGCCGGTCGACCTCGGCGCGCGTGTTGTAGAACGCGAACGATGCCCGCGCGGTGGCCGGCACGCCGTAGTAGTCCATGACCGGCATCGCGCAATGATGACCGGTACGGATCGCTACACCCTCCATGTCGAGGATCGTCCCCAGGTCGTGCGGGTGTATGTCGCGCAGCTTGAAGGATATGACGGCGGCCTTCTCAGGTGCAGTACCAACGACCTCCAGGCCGTCGATTCCGCCAAGCCTGGTCGTGGCGTATTCGAGCAACTCGTGTTCCGCGGTCGCGATCCGCCCGAGGCCGATTTCCTCGAGGTAGTCCACCGCGGCGCCGAGTCCGATTGCGCCCGCGATGTGGGGCGTTCCGGCCTCGAACTTCCACGGCAGGTCGTTGTAGACGGTGCGCTCGAAGCTCACCGCCAGGATCATGTCGCCGCCACCCTGCCACGGCGGCATTGCGGCGAGCAGCGACTCACGGCCATAGAGCACCCCGATGCCGGTCGGGCCGCACATCTTGTGTCCGGAAAAGCAGTAGAAATCGCAGTCCAGCTGCTGCACGTCGACCGGCATGTGCGGCGCAGCCTGCGCCCCGTCGAGCAGTACCGGAACGCCGTGCCGGCGCGCCTCGGCAATGAAACGCTGCACCGGTACGACGGTACCGAGCGCGTTCGATACGTGAGTAAGCGCCAGCAGGCGGGTGCGCTCGCCGATCAAGGACCGGAACGCATCGAAGTCGAGCTCGCCGGACTGCGTCATCGGGATCACGCGCAGGCGAGCGCCGGTCTGCTCGCAGACCATCTGCCAGGGGACGATGTTGGCGTGGTGCTCGAGCCAGGAAATCAGTATTTCGTCGCCGGCTGCCAGCCTTGGCCGGGCGTAGCTCTGCGCAACCAGGTTGATCGCCTCGGTGGTTCCGCGCACGAATATGACTTCACGGGTCGAGCGGGCATTGACGAAGCGGCGCAGCTTTTCGCGCGCGCCCTCGAAGAGGTCGGTGGCCTCCTGGCTGAGGGCGTGCACGCCACGATGCACGTTGGCATGTGACGACTGGTAATAGCTGGATATCGTGTCGATCACCTGCCGCGGGCGCTGGCTCGAGGCGGCGTTGTCGAGGTAGCAGAGCGGCTTGCCGTGCACGCGGCGTGCGAGCACCGGAAAATCGCGCCGGATTGCCTCGACGTCGAGCGCGGCGCGGACGGATGGGGCAGGCGCGGCGACGCTCATGCCGGTGAGTCCAGCAGCCGCGCGAGGCGGTCATCGAGGACGGCGTGGACGGCCTCGGCAAAGACCGGGAGGTCCATGCGCGAGAGGATCGCCCCGGCGAATGCCCTGGTGAGAGCGCTCCTGGCCTCGGACTCATCGAGGCCGCGTGAGCGAAGGTAGAAGAGTGCGGCCGAGTCGAGCTGCCCGGTCGTGGCGCCATGGCTGCACTTTACGTCGTCGGCGTAGATCTCGAGTTCCGGCTTGGTGTCGATTTCCGCGCCAGGCGAGAGCAGCAGGTTCCGGCTCACCTGGCGGGCGTCCGACTTCTGCGCGTCCTCGTGCACCACGGCCTTGCCGTTGAATACTGCACGTCCGCGCGACGCGGCCACGCCACGGTAGTCGACCAGGCTGCTGGTGTGCGGGGCGAGGTGGTCCACTCGCACGTGCGCGTCCAGGTGCCGCGCGCCGTCGGCCAGGAACAGCCCGTTCAGCTCCGCCGTGGCGCCCGGCGCGGCAAGCCGGGCGTGAAGGTCCAGCCTTGAGATCGAACCGCCGAGTTCGGCGTCGTGCACGGTCAGCACGGCCCGCTGGCCAACCGTCGCCTCGATACGCTCGATGTGAAACGTGCGCGCCCCCTGCGCCTGTTGCCGATACACCCGCAGCGACGAGTCGGGGCCCACCTCGATCTCGACGTAGGAGTTGACGAATCGCTCGGCCTCGTCGTCGCCGCTGTGGTGCACGACGACCTGCGCACTCGCGCCGCGCCCGACGCGCACCAGCAGGCGTGGATGACTCATGCTGGAGTCGCCGCTCGCCTGCAGCGATACGTGCAACGCGGCGCCTGGCCGTGCACCGTCGGCGACGTCGACGACGATCGCGTCCGGGGAGAGCGCAGCGTTCAGCGCCGCGAAGCGCTCGGTGCCGCCGCCAGTCGGAATCCGCAGCAGCGTCCCCAGCGGCTCGCCGTCCGCGAGCGCCTGGGCGAGGGTGCGGACACGGATTCCGCGGAGTTCCGGGGAACCCGGGTCGGGTGCCTCGAGCATGCGTCCGTTCACGACCAGGACCCGCGCGCCGGACGCTGGTGAGCGCACGGAGGCTTCGGCGGCCGCCGCCGGCTGGTCCGCGAATCGGCGCGACTCCAGGCGCCTCAGGCTGGTGTATTTCCAGGCCTCGTCGCGGGTCGACGGGAATCCGGCCGCGATGAAGTGATCGAGTGCAGCGCTACGCAGTGCCGCGGTGTCCGGCAGCATGGCCCCGGCCGACTCGAAAGCCGCCCGGTACGGGGCGAGTGCGGCGGGTAGCGCGACTGCGTTCATGCGGCGCCTGCCTCCTCGCGTACCCAGTCGTAGCCGCGACGCTCGAGCTCGAGCGCGAGCGTCCGGTTGCCGCTCTTCAGGATCCGGCCACCGGAAAGCACGTGGACAACGTCCGGCTCGATGTAGTCGAGGAGCCTCTGGTAGTGGGTAATCATGACGATCGCGCGATCCGGTCCGCGCAGGCTGTTGACGCCGCTCGCGACGACACGCAGCGCGTCGATGTCGAGCCCGGAATCGGTCTCGTCCAGCAGCGCGAGCTTCGGCTCGAGCACGGCCATCTGCAGGATCTCGTTGCGCTTCTTCTCGCCACCCGAGAAACCTTCGTTGACGCCGCGGTTCAGCATGCTCTCGTCCATCTGCATCAACTTCATCTTGTCGCGCACCAGCGCCAGGAACTCGAACGCGTCGAGCTCGGCCTCGCCGCGCTGCCTGCGCACGGCGTTCAGGCCCGCCTTCAGCAGATAGGCATTGTTCACGCCCGGGATTTCCACCGGGTACTGGAAGGCCAGGAAAACACCCGCCCGTGCGCGTTCCTCCGGCTCCATCGCGAGCAGGTCCTGGCCGAGGTACTCGACCGAGCCACGCGTGACCTCGACGCCCTCGCGGCCCGCAAGCACGCTCGCAAGCGTGCTCTTGCCCGAGCCGTTCGGCCCCATGATGGCGTGCACTTCGCCAGGGCGAACCTCGAGGTCGATTCCTTTCAGGATCGGCCGGTCGCCGATTCGGGCGTGCAGGTCACGGATCTTGAGCAAGCTGTCTCTCCTCGTTCGGTCAGCCGACCGCGCCTTCCAGGCTGACGGACATCAGGTTCTGAGCCTCTACGGCGAATTCCATCGGCAGCTCCTTGAAGACGGCCTTGCAGAAGCCGTTGACGATCATGTTCACCGCGTCCTCTTCCGAAAGCCCGCGGCTGCGGCAGTAGAAGAGCTGGTCGTCGGCGATCTTCGAGGTCGTGGCCTCGTGCTCGACGATGGCCCGCGGGTTGCGGATCTCCATGTACGGAAAGGTGTGCGCGCCGCAGCGATCGCCCATCAGCAGCGAGTCGCACTGCGTGTGGTTGCGCGCGCCTTCGGCGGACGGCAGGATTTTCACCAGGCCCCGATAGGTATTCTGGCCGCGGCCCGCCGAGATGCCCTTCGACACGATGGTGCTGCGCGTATTGCGCCCGATGTGGATCATCTTGGTGCCGGTGTCCGCCTGCTGGCAGTGGTTGGCAAGAGCGACCGAGTAGAACTCGCCCACCGAGTTGTCACCGGTCAGCACGCAGCTCGGGTATTTCCACGTGATCGCCGAGCCGGTCTCGACCTGGGTCCAGCTGATGCGTGAATTCGCGCCCCGGCACTCGCCGCGCTTGGTGACGAAGTTGTAGATGCCGCCGACGCCGTTCTCGTCGCCCGGGTACCAGTTCTGGACCGTCGAGTACTTGATCTCGGCATCGCCGAGCGCGACCAGCTCGACGACCGCCGCGTGCAGCTGGTTTTCATCGCGCATCGGCGCCGTGCAGCCCTCGAGGTAGCTTACGTGGCTGCCCTCGTCGGCGATGATCAGCGTGCGCTCGAACTGGCCGGTGTTCGCGGCGTTGATGCGGAAGTAGGTCGAAAGCTCCATCGGGCAGCGCACGCCCTTCGGCACGTAGACGAAGGAGCCGTCGGTGAACACGGCCGAGTTCAGCGTGGCGAAGAAGTTGTCGGTGTACGGCACGACGCTGCCCAGGTACTGCTCGATCAGCTCCGGGTGCTTCTGCACCGCGTCGGAGAAGGGGCAGAAAATGACTCCGGCCTTCGCGAGCTTGTCCTTGAAGGTCGTGGCCACCGACACGCTGTCGAAGACGGCGTCCACCGCGACGCCGGCCAGCCGCGCACGCTCGTGCAGCGGGACGCCGAGCTTTTCATAGGTGGCGAGCAGCTTCGGGTCGACCTCCTCGAGGCTCTTCGGACCGTCGGTCTTCGAGCGCGGCGCCGAGTAGTAGGAGATCGCCTGGTAGTCGACGCGCGCAATCCTCAGTTTCGCCCAGTCTGGCTCCCGCATGGTCAGCCAGTGGCGGTAGCTGCGCAGCCGCCAGTCGAGCATGAACTGCGGTTCGCGCTTCTTGCGCGAAATGAACGTGATCACGTCCTCGTCGAGGCCCGGCGGCACCGTGTCGGAGTCGATGTCGGTGACGAAACCATGCCGGTACTTCTGTCCGACAATTACATCGAGGTCCTGTGTCGTGTTGGTCATGGCCTCGCCCTCAATTCCGCTCGCCGGCGCGGGTCGATGGCACTCGACCGAAGGCGCCGCCCAGTTCAGGACGCCACTGTGCAACGGCTTCCTGACCGGACAGTTGCGCCAGTGATATACCGTCGAGCGAGCGACGAATCGCCTCGTTGATCCGCTGCCAGGACCCGCCAGTGCTGCAGACGTTCTCGAGGTCACAGGCGCTGTGGTCGCCGCTGCACTCGGTGATCGCGACCGGCCCCTCGATCGCGTCGATGATCGACGCGGCACTGATCTCGTGGGCAGGGCGGGCTAGTTCGTAGCCGCCGTGCGCGCCGCGCACCGAGGTCACGATTCCGGCGTGGTGGAAGCTCTTCAGCAGCTTGCTCACGGTCGGCAGGCCGAGGCGTGTTCGCGTTGCCACCGCAGTCGCCGTGTGCCGGCGGCCGGGTGGCGAGGCGAGGCAGGCCAGGACGAGCGTGCCGTAATCGGTGAGCTTACTGATGCGTAGCATGGCGGGGTTCCATAATTGGTACGATTTTAGTACTAATGGCGGCGCGTGGCAAAATGCGGCGCCCGCTGGCCGGGCCGCGCGAATGAACCTGATACAATTTCATCGGTCGAAACAGGCGTAATCGGCGTCCGCCGGGCGCTTTAGTCGGAGGATCATGGGCAGTCAGCGCGAACTTGCGGGAAGCCGCGGTGCGGTTGCGGGAGAAGAAAACGTCGCGCAGTTGCGTGGCGTGCACTTCGCAATCGACCAGAAGCCCATCTTCCGCGGCCTGGACGTGGTGCTGCGCAGGGGCGAGGTCACGGCCATCATGGGTCCCAGCGGCACCGGCAAGACGACGCTGCTCAGGCTGATCACCGGGCAGATCCGGGCCGATTCCGGCACCGTCGAGGTGGACGGGCGTGACGTCGCGGGCCTGAAGCGCAAGGAGCTTTACGCTCTCCGGCGACGGATGGGCATGTTGTTCCAGCACGGTGCACTGCTCACCGACCTCGACGTGTTCGAGAACGTAGCTTTCCCGCTGCGCGAGCACGCTCGCCTGCCGGAGCGCCTGGTGCGCTCGCTGGTGCTGACGAAGCTGCACGCCGTCGGGCTGCGCGGTGCCGCCCGGCTCATGCCCCAGCAACTCTCGGGTGGCATGGCGCGTCGGGTCGCGCTGGCGCGCGCCATCGTCATGGACCCCGACATCCTGATCTACGATGAACCCTTCGCCGGGCTGGACCCGATCTCGATGGGCGTCGTGATGCGACTGATCCGTTCGCTGAATGATGCACTCGGGATCTCCAGTGTGGTGGTTTCCCACGACGTGCGGGAGATCGCCCAGATTGCCGACCAGAGCTACATCCTGTCGGAAGGCAAGGTGGTCGCCAGCGGTTCGCCAAAGGAACTGCACGACCACCCGTCGCCGATCGTCAGGCAATTCCTGGAAGGGCTCGCCGACGGGCCGGTGCCGTTTCACTATCCGGCGCCCGATTACTATGGGCAGCTGCTCGCATCCGGGAAGGCCGCGCGATGACGCTGCTCGGCGAGATGCTGTCCGGTGCCGGCGAGTTCCTGGCGCGCATCGGCGCGATGACGCGGTTTCTCGGCCGGCTGTTGTGGATCACGCCCGCCGCCGTGCTGCGCCCGCGATTGATTGCCGATCAGGTATACAACGCGGGTGCGCTGTCGCTCGCGATCATCATGATCAGCGGCCTGTTCGTCGGCCTGGTCATGGGCCTCCAGGGCCACGACCTGCTCGCGCGTATCGGTTCGGAGGAGTCGCTCGGCACCGGTGCCGCGCTCACGCTGCTCAAGGAACTCGGGCCCGTGGTCACTGCGCTGCTGTTCGCGGGCCGCGCAGGCACGGCGCTTGCCTCGGAGATCGGCCTGATGCGGGCGACCGACCAGCTCGCCGCGATGGACATCATGGCCGTGGACCCGATGAAGCGCGTGGTGCTGCCGCGCTTCCTCGGCGGCGTGATCTCCATGCCGCTGCTGACCGCGATCTTCGTGATGGTCAGCATATTCGGCGTGCAGCTGATCGGCGTGCAGTACTTCGGCATCGACCGCGGGCAGTTCTGGTCCGAGATGCGCAGCTTCGTCGAGCTCTCCGACGTGACCGAGGGGCTCATCAAGGGCCTGGTGTTCGGCATCGCGTGCAGCCTGATCGCCGTGTTCGAGGGCTACAATGCCGAGCCCACGGCCGAAGGCGTCGGGCGCGCAACGACCAGGACCGTCGTCGTCTCCGCCGTGGCGACGCTGGTGCTCGACTACATCGTGACGGCCATCCTTCTCTGACTTCGAGGCAACCATGCGGCAGAACCGCGCCATAGACATATCCACGGGCCTGTTCGTGCTGCTCGGGGTGGCGGCAATCCTTTTCCTGGTCACCCAGATCTCGAACAGGGAATTTTCATCCGACGGCAAGGGCTACGAGGTCGTCGCGCAGTTCGACAACGTCGGCGGGCTGAAGGTCGGCGCCCCGGTGAAGATGGCCGGCGTGACCATCGGCAGGGTCGTGGCCATCGGCTACGACATGAAGCTCTTCAAGGCGATCGTTCACCTGGGCATCGACGCCAGCTACGACGAAATTCCCGACGACAGCGATGCCAGCATCTACACGGCAGGCCTGCTCGGCGGACAGTACATCGGCATCGAGCCGGGCGGTTCCGAGGATTTCCTGAAGGAAGGCGGCCAGATCGAATTCGTGCAGAACGCGATCGTGCTCGAGAACCTGATCAGCAAGTACCTTTTCGGCCAGGCCATCAAGGAACCGCCGCCCGGGCAGGCGTCGGATGAGGCTGCCAGCCCGGCCGAACCCCCGGCAAGCCCTGGCCAGTAGCGAGGCACATGAAAATGCGTGCGATCTTCCTTTCGTTTTTCGCGGCACTGCTGGTGAGCGGGCCGGCCCTCGCGGACGACCCAACCGTGATCCCCGGGCCGGGGCCGCAGGAACTCATCGAGAAAGTCTCGCAGGACCTGCTGCGCGAGATCGATGCCAATCGCGCCGCGCTCAATGCCGACCCGGCCAAGCTGCGCGAGCTTGTGGACCGGGTCGTGCTGCCGAGCTTCGACGCGGACTATTCAGCGCGCCTGGTGCTCGGCAAGTACTGGCGTACCGCCACGCAGCAGCAACGCCAGCGCTTCGTCGATGCGTTCATCCAGTCGATGATGCGCAAGTACGGCAATGCGCTGCTCGAGTTCACTGCGGATCGCCTGGTGATCCTGCCGTTCAAGGGTGACCTGCAGGCGGACCGGGCCACGGTGCGCACCGAGGTCAAGCGCGACAACGGTACACCCGTGCCGGTCAACTACTCGCTGCACGCGACGGCGAAGGGCTGGAAGGCCTGGGACGTCACGATCGAGGGCATTTCATACGTAAAGAACTTCCGTACCGACTTCGGTGCGGAGATCGAAGCCAGGGGCCTCGATGCGGTGATCGACAGGCTCGAGGCGGAGGGCGGCGGAAGTGCCGAACCGGCCGCAAAGGCCGCGGGCTGACAGTGCCTGGATTCGCCCTCGAACGCGTCGCTGACGACCGGCTGCGTGCGAGTGGCCAGCTCGACTTCGCGACTGCAGCGCAGGCCTTGCAGGTCGGCATCGAGGCGATCGGCCGAGACCGCGACCAGGTCATCGACCTCTCGGGGGTCACCGAAGGCGACAGCGCCGGGGTCGCCGTGCTGGTGGAGTGGGTCTCAGCCGCCGTGGCCGCGGGGGTCGGCCTGCGCTACGAGAACGTGCCGCCCCAGATGCTGGCGATCGCGCGGATCTCGGACCTCGAGGATCTTCTGCTCCGAAGCTGACCTGCTCGAGTGCCCCTTGGCTCAGGGTGGGGGCACCGCTCCGTCTTCGTCCTCGGTCGCCTCGTCGAGGAACTCGTCGTCCAGCGGCTCCTCGGGCGGGTTGCCGTCGTGGACCAGGAACTGGCGGCGCTGCAGGTATGCATTGCGGATGAACCCATACTTGTCGTAGACGCCTTCCAGGGTCTCGTCCAGCGGCAGCAGGCTGGCGCGAGTATTGACCAGCGAAAGGGCCAGCGATCCCCAGCGCGCATTGCCGGTGTCGAACCAGTAGAGCGGTTCCAGCAGCGTGGTTGCCACCCGGGTCGGAAGATCGCGCAGCGTCGATGGACCGAGGAACGGAACCATCAGGTATGGTCCGGCAGGTACGCCCCACTTTCCCAGCGTCTGGCCGAGATCCTCGTCATGCTGCGGCAGTCCCGCGCCGGACGCGACGTCCAGCACGCCACCCCAGCCGAGCGTCGTGTTGAGGATGAACCGCAGCGTGTCCTGCGCAGCCGACACCGGCTTGCCCTGCAGCAGGTTGTTCACGGCCGTCCCGGGCGTCGACAGGTTCTGGTAGAAGTTACCCACGCCGGTGCGAAACCACGAGGGCGTGTGATCGCGGTAGGCCACGGCGACGGGCTTGAGCGCCGCGCGGTCGATCGAGTCATTGAAACGGTAGATGCCCCGGTTCATCGGCTGCAAGGGATCGGCAGGAACGCGCTCGGCCGTCGTTGCGCAGCCGGCGAGGGCGAGGCCGAGCGTTGCAAGCGCCGCAATGCGCAATCGACAGTATTCAGCCGCAGGCATCACGATTTCCATGGCCAGGTGGGGTTGTGGGCCGCGATTCTACAGTGGAATCGTCAGCCGCCCGGGTTTCGTCCGCTGCCCGGGTTCGGCGGCGGCTGGCTGCGCTGGCGTTGTGGCGGCATCGCGTCCCGGATTTCCTTCAGCCGCGCGACATAGCGGGCCTTCTGGACCGAGGTGATGCCCGGCACCGACAGGGCCAGTTCGAGCTGGTTGCCGGCAAGCGGCAGGTCCCCGCTCATGATGTGGTACTCGGCCATGTACGCGTAGCTGTCGGCAACGTCTCCGGCCGCGTTGGCCGCGATTGCCGTGAGCCGGATCTGTTCCTGGGTGGGGGGGACGTTGTTGAACAGGTCGAGCAGTACTTCGTGCGCGCGCTTCGGGCGATTCGCCTGGAGCAGCGCCTCGGCGTAACGGATCGTGACCGGCACGTTGCGTGGCGAGAGCTCGAGCGCACGTTCCAGCACGCCGAGAGCGGCGCCGGGGTTTCCCGCGGCGATCAGCGACTGTGCCAGCGCCGTGTGGAACTGCATGATCTCCGGGTGGGTCGCCACCAGCCCCTGGAAGACCGGCACGGCGTGCACGGCATCGCCGGAGATCATCTGGGCCAGTGCCCTGCCATACACCTGCGCGATGCTGGCGTCGGGCTCGGTTCCGATCAGTGACGCGTAATAGGTTCGTGGATCCTGCCCGGCGGGCGTCGTGAGGACTCGAACCCGCTCACGGATGATCGCGTAGCTTGTCGAGTCGTTCGGCACCACGGGTGGATACTGGGCAGCGCGACTCTTCGATTCGGCCATGCGTTCGCTGGTGATCGGGTGGCTGCGAAGCATCTCCGGTATCTTCTCGGGGCTCAGCTGGGTCTTTCGACCCATTTCCTCGAAGAAGGCCGGCATCGCGTTGGGGTCGAAGCCCGCCTCGACCATCAGGGCAATCCCGACGCGGTCAGCTTCCTGTTCGTTCGATCGAGTGAACGCGATCTGGGATTCCGCCGCGATGGTCTGTGCGGCCGTGATCGCACCCAGCGTCGCGTTGCCGTCGACGCCTGCCAGCGCCCCGAGCAGGATTGCAGCCAGCGTCGCTGCGGTCGATACCAGGTTGGTGCGGCCCGCCGACTCGATGCCGCGCGCTATGTGGCGTTGCGTGACGTGCGACACCTCGTGCGCAAGCACACCAGCGAGTTCGCTCTCGTTGCGGGTGTCCAGCAGCAGGCCGGTGTTGACACCGACATAGCCGCCGGGAAGTGCGAACGCGTTGATCGTGCGCTCGTTGACCAGGAAGAAGTTGAAGTCGCGGTTGCCGTGGTTCGAAAGGCTCGACAAACGCAGTCCCAGCGACTGGATGTACTCGTTTGTCTCCGGGTCCTCGACGAGACGTCCGGAGTCGCGGAGTCCCCGCATCACCATGCGGCCGATCCGGGCTTCGTCTTCGATACTGAGCGTCTGCTGGGCGGCGGTGCCGAGTTCGGGCAACTGGTCCTGGGCCTCCGAGGCGGCGAGCGGACCGGGCAATGCCAGCCAGGCGGTCAGCAGGAAGCCGGCCAGGACGGCGGGCCAGCGGCGGGAATTGGCGATGCTCATGGGGTTGTTCGACCGAGCCGGGGCCCGCTCGGTTCCGCAGCAGCTGCACATACCGCGCTCAAAGCATCTCGGAGGCAATGTCGGCGAGGCGCGAGCGCTCCCCGCGGAGCAGTGTTACGTGGCCGTAGTGCGCCCAGCCGCGGAACCGGTTCACGACATAGGTCAGGCCGCAGGTGGTCTCTGAAAGGTAGGGAGTGTCGATCTGGGCGATATTGCCCAGGCAGACCAGCTTGGTGCCCGGGCCGGCGCGGGTAACCAGGGCCTTCATCTGCTTCGGCGTCAGGTTCTGCGCCTCGTCGAGGATGATGTAGCGGTTGAGGAACGTCCTGCCGCGCATGAAGTTGAGCGAACGGATCTTGATCCGGTTGCGAAGCAGGTCGTTGGTGGCCGCGCGGCCCCAGCTTCCCCCTTCCTGGCTCTGTGTCAGGACCTCGAGGTTGTCCATCAGCGCGCCCATCCAGGGCTCCATCTTTTCCTCTTCGGTGCCGGGCAGGAAACCGATGTCCTCGCCGAGCGGGATCGTGACTCGCGTCATGATGATCTCGCTGAAGCGATTGGTCTCGAGCGTCTGTGCGAGTCCTGCCGCGAGCGTGAGCAACGTCTTGCCGGTGCCCGCAGGGCCGAGCACGGTCACGAAGTCGATCTCCGGGTCGAGCAGCAGATTGAGCGCGAAGTTCTGTTCGCGGTTGCGCGCGTTGATGCCCCACACGCCGTGTCTCTCGCGGCGGAAGTCGCGCGCGACCTCGATCACCGCCGAGTCGCCCTCGATGCGGCGCACGATCGCCTCGATTCCGTGTTCGCCACCCTGGTAGACGAACTGGTTCGGCGCCCACTGTGCGACGAGCTTGCCGCGGATTCGATAGTAGGCACGACCGTGTTCCTGCCAGGACTCGAGGCTGCGCCCGGTCCGCTCCCAGAAGTTCGGCTTGAGCTCCTCCATGCCCGTGTAGAGGAGGTCGGCGTCCTCTATCGTCTTGTCGCTGTAGTAGTCCTCGGCGTGCACGCCGATGATCGCCGCCTTGATGCGCAGGTTGATGTCCTTGGAAACCAGCGTGACCCTGGCGAGGGGGTGTTCGCGCTGCAGCGCAACCGTGTGCGCAAGGATGGAGTTGTCGGCTCCGTGCCCCGGAAGCGTGTCAGGCAGGCCGGTCTTCATCTGCCTGGTCTGGAAGAAGAGGCGCCCGGTCGGGGGCCTCTTGCCGCCATTGAGATACTTGGCCGGGGGCAACTCGAGGCCGCGGTCGATCTGCTGCTTGGTCGAGTTCGCCATCAACTCGTCGAGGAAACGGCTCACCTGGCGCACGTTGCGCGCGGCTTCCGACATGCCCTTCTTCCCCGCGTCGAGTTCCTCGAGCACGATCATCGGAATGAAGATGTCGTGCTCTTCAAACCTGAAGATGCAGGTAGGATCGTGCATGAGCACGTTTGTGTCGAGCAGGAAAATGCGGCGCTGAACGGGCTTTTTCTTGGACGGCAACGACGGACTCCGGGGTGCGCTCAAATAAAACGGGCGGATTCGGCTAGAGGTCGCGCAGCGCTTCGAGGACTTCCTCCGCGTGCCCGTTGACCTTGACCTTGCGCCACTCGCGTCGCAGGACACCCTCGGCATCGAGCAGGAACGTGCTTCGCTCCACGCCCATGTACTTGCGGCCGTACATGCTCTTTTCCTTCCAGACGCCGAAGATCGAGCAGGCTTTCTTTTCCTCGTCGCTCAGCAGCTCGAAGGGAAATGCGTGCTTCGCCTTGAACTTCTCGTGCGAAGCAAGGCTGTCAGGCGACACGCCGACCACTACGCCGCCGGCCTTGCGAAACGCGTCATGTAGATCACTGAACGCGATGCCCTCGCTGGTACAGCCCGAGGTGTTGTCCTTCGGGTAGAAATACACCACCAGCGCCTTGCCCCTGGCTTCCGAAAGCCTCCAGGGCCTGCCGCCGGTGGCCGGCAGCGTGAAATCCGGGACCTTCCTGCCGATCGTCGCGGTCTTCTCAGCCATGTCGTCTCACGCCTTCAAGGGTTCCAGGATTGCATCGAGGTTCATGTGGTCGCAGAGGTCCATGAATTCCTCGCGCAGCGCCGCCACGTGGATGCGCGTCGGGATCAGTACCACCATGTACACCGAGAACATCGGCGCGCCGGTGTGCGCTGCGGCGTAGGTACGGGTGGAAATGTCGCCGATGTCGATGCCACGAGACGAGAAGAAACCAGCCAGCGCGTGCAGCACGCCGGGCTGGTCAAGGCAGACCACGTCGACCGTGTACGACACCATGTCGGTCCGCGGCGGGCGGATTTCCGTGCGTCGGCTCGAAATGGTCAGTCCGGAGGTCTCGGCCAGCTTGGCGAGCTCGCCCTCGAGCTTGCTCATCGTGTGCCAGTTGCCCGACACCAGCATCAGCATGGCGAACTCGTTGCCGAGCGCCGTCATGCGGCTTTCGAGGACATTGCCGCCACATTCGACCACGACCCGGGTCAGGTCGTAGACCAGCCCGGTGCGGTCACTGCCGATTGCGGAAATCGCGATTAGTTGATTCATAGGTTTGTGCCGGTGAGTGTAGCGGTCAGTGAGCGCGCAGTACACGCGCGCGTGCCTTGCCACTCGCGGTGGCGAGGGCATAGCATCAGGTCCGGACTCCACGCGAGGCAGGAATGTTCAAGGGCAGCATCCCGGCACTGGTCACGCCCATGCGCCAGGACGGTGCAATCGACTTCGAATCATGGGACCGGTTGATCGATTTCCACCTGGAGGCGGGCTCCGACGCGGTCGTTGTCGGCGGCACGACGGGTGAGTCCCCGGCACTGGAACGCGAGGAGCTCGAGCACTTGATCGAGCGGGCGCGCGACCGGATCGCAGGCCGTGTGCCGCTGATTGCCGGCAGCGGGACGGCGGGCACGGCGAAAAGCGTGGCCTTGTCGCGCGCGGCCGAGGCTGCCGGTGCCGATGCGCTGCTGGTCGTCACCCCTTATTACAACCGGCCGACCCAGGAAGGGCTTTTCCAGCATTTCACGGCCATTGCCGACGCCGTTTCGATTCCGATCATCCTCTACAACGTTCCCGGGCGGACCGCCTGCGACCTGCTGCCACAGACCGTGGGCAGGCTGTCGCAGCACCCGCGCATCGCGGGCATCAAGGAAGCGACCGGCAGCCTCGAGAGGGGGGAAGAGGTGCTGCGGCTCTCGCGCCCCGGATTCCTGCTGCTGGGAGGCGACGACCCGACTGCCGCCCGGTTGATGCGGGCCGGCGCCCGGGGCGTGATCTCGGTGACCGCCAATGTCGCCCCGCGGGCGATGCACGAAATGTGTGCTGCCGCGCTGCGCGGCGAGCACGACGAGGCGGCGAGAATCGATGCGATGCTCGCGCCGCTGCACGAAAAGCTGTTCGTCGAGCCAAACCCGATCCCGGCCAAGTGGGCGGTGCATCGAATGGGGCTGGCGGGGCGGGCGATCCGGCTTCCGCTGCTGGCATTGTCCGAGGGAAATCGCCCGGTGGTCGAGGCCGCGATGCGCGCGGCCGGCGTCGAGCCTTCGTAAGCGCCGCGGGACTTTCCGGGCGCCGGCCGAACGTGTAGGCTCTCCGACCCTTCGAACGGAGAGGTGGCCGAGTGGTCGAAGGCGCTGGACTGGAATTCCAGTTACATCTTCACGGGTGTACGTGGGTTCGAATCCCACCCTCTCCGCCAGTTCAATAGGTTGCGCTGCGCCCGCCTGCTGCGCGCAGGCGCGCTTCGAGCTCATCGATGCGCTCGAGCAATTCGAGCGCGAGCGCGGCCCCGGGCAGGTTCACATCGAGGTCTCGCTGCAGCCGAACGGCGGTCCGTGCTCGCCTGATGTTCACCGCGCGGAAGGTCCATTGGGTGCCGCGCTTGCCCGCAGGCTCCAGGATGCCGTGTTCAACCAGTGCCTCGATCGTCTCCTCCTGGACCCCACAGGTGAGACAAAGCTGGACTAGCGTGATTTCGTGGTCTTCCTCGAGGACCTCTCCGCTTAGGACCACTTGCTGATCGGATTTCGCCATGGGTCAGTTCACCCCCAGATTTGCACGCGGGTTGAACGCGAGCTGGTCTTTCATCTCTTGATAGAGCTTCCTGGCGGCATCGCTGTCTGCTGATGGCAGGGAGAGCTGCAGCACCACGTACAGATCGCCAGGCGCCTTGCCCGGCAGACCGCGCCCCGCGAGACGGAGCTTGCGTCCCTGGCTGGAGTTGGGCGGGATCCTGAGCGAGACCACGCCGGATGGCGTGGGCGCCTGGACCGATGCGCCGAGTGCGGCCTCCCACGGGGCGACGGGCAGGTCGAGGTAGAGGTCCGCGCCATCGACCTTGTAGAGAGTGTGGTCGCGAAACTCGACCTCCAGATAGAGGTCTCCCGCCTCACCGCCGCCGATGCCCGGGCCGCCCTGGCCGGCAAGGCGGATCTGCTGGCCGGGGCGGACGCCCTGGGGAATGCGCACGTTCAGGATTCGATCGTGGGTCGTCACGTGCCCGTCGTCGGTAAGCTCTGGCATGCGCAGGGTGATCGAGCGAGTCGCACCCGAAAAGCTGTCCTCCAGATCGATGACGACCTTGGCGTGATGGTCCTCGCCGCGCATGCGGAAGCTGCGCGCCCGGCCCGCGCCGGCCGCACGGCGCCGGCCGAAGAGTTCCTCGAAGAAGGCGCTGTGATCCTGCCCACCCGCGGCCGCATTCCCGCCACCGCTGAATTCGAATCCAGCATCCCAGTCCGGGGGCGGGCGGAATTCCTGGCCTGCCTGCCATTTCGCGCCCAGCTGATCGTAGGCGACGCGCTTCTCGGGATCCTTGAGCACTTCGTAGGCTTCGCCCACTTCCTTGAAGCGCGCCTCCGCATCGGGCTCCTTGCTCACGTCCGGGTGATACCTGCGCGCGAGCTTGCGGTATGAGCGCTTGATCTCGTCCTGCGTGGCGTCGCGTGCGACGCCCATGATCTTGTAGTAGTCCTTGAATTCCATGGCGGCTCCAATCCTATTTACTCCATGGCGTGCGAAGTCCGCAATGCCTCGCCGAAGTCCGCAATGCCTCGCGGCGGGTCGCAACTTCACCTATTGCGCCGATCGTGCCGTGCGGTAGATTCCAGCTGCTGACCCCACAGGAGTGTCCGATGCCTCTCGTTTCCATGCGCCAGTTGCTCGACCACGCCGCCGAGAACGGCTACGGCCTTCCGGCCTTCAACGTCAACAATCTCGAACAGGTCCGCGCCATCATGGAAGCGGCCGACGAGACCGGGAGCCCGGTGATCATGCAGGGTTCGGCGGGGGCACGGAAATACGCCGGAGAGGCCTTCTTGCGCCACCTGATCCAGGCCGCGATCGAGGCATATCCGCACATCCCGGTGGTGATGCACCAGGACCATGGCCAGTCACCCGCGGTGTGCATGTCGGCAATCCGCTCTGGCTTTTCGAGCGTGATGATGGACGGCTCCCTGATGGAGGACGGCAAGTCGCCGTCGACCTACGAGTACAACGTGGAGACCTCGCGGCGCGTGGTCGATTTTTCGCACGCGATAGGTGTAACCGTGGAGGCGGAGCTCGGCGTGCTCGGTTCGCTCGAGACCATGCGCGGCGACAAGGAAGATGGCCACGGGGCCGAGGGCACGATGACGCGTGAGCAGCTGCTCACGGATCCTGACCAGGCTGCCGACTTCGTCGCGAAGACGCAGTGCGATGCGCTCGCCATCGCGATCGGCACTTCGCATGGCGCCTACAAGTTCACGCGCAAGCCCACCGGCGACATCCTCGCGATCCAGCGCATCAAGGAAATCCACGCACGGATCCCCAATACGCACCTGGTGATGCACGGTTCGTCCAGCGTCCCGCAGGAGTGGCTTGAGGTCATCCGCAGGCACGGCGGGCAGATGAAGGAAACCTACGGCGTGCCGGTCGAGGAAATCGTCGAAGGGATCCGCCACGGCGTGCGCAAGGTCAACATCGACACCGACATCCGACTGGCCATGACCGGCGCGATCCGGCGTCACCTGTTCGAGAGACCGTCCGAGTTCGACCCGCGAAAGTTCCTCGCCGACGCGCAGAAGGCTGCTTCGGTAATCTGCAAGCTGCGCTACGAGGCCTTCGGCTGTGCCGGGCAGGCAGCAAAGATCAAGCCGCTGTCGCTGGAGAAGATGGCCGAACGCTATCGCAAGGGCGAGCTGAACCAGGTCGTCCAGTAGCGCGTGCGCGCGCGGCTTCTCGCGGCGGCGGTACTGATGTGGGCGGGCGGTTGCACGCCGGCGCCGCAGCAGTTCGACGGCCCGACGATGGGCACGACCTATAGCGTTACCGTCACGCGGTTGCCTGGCGGGGTCACCCGCGAGACGGTGCAGACGGTGATTGATGGCGTGCTGGATGAGGTCAACCGGCACCTGTCGACTTACGACCCGAAAAGCGAGATCTCGGCGTTCAATGCCCTTCGGTCCACCGAAGCAGTCCCGGTGTCGCCGCAGCTGCAGGCGATCGTCGCGCTCGCGGAAGCGGTCAGCGCGGAGAGCGGCGGCGCATTCGATATCACGGTCGGGCCGCTGGTCCGTGCCTGGGGGTTCGGGGACGGGCAGGGGACGAGCACGCCTGCGGCCGAGCCTTCGCCCGCCGGTACAAGGCCGGGCGACAGCCCGCCCCGACTGGAGTTGTCCGACGACGGCCAGACGCTCAGGAAGACCGCAGCGGGTATCGAACTGGACGTAAACGGCATCGCGCCGGGCTATGCGGTGGACCTGATCGCGGAGCGATTCGATGCGCTGGCCGTGCGCGATTACCTCATCGAGCTTGGCGGCGAGGTTCGGGCCCGAGGGCGCAGCCCCGCCGGCCGCGCGTGGCGCGTCGCGGTCGAAATGCCGCTTCGGGGCGAGCGAATGCCATACACGCTGGTCGAACTCGACGGCATGAGCGCCTCGACCTCAGGCGACTATCGCGATTTCCGCATCGTCGATGGCCACCGGGTGTCCCACACCATGGACCCTCGAACCGGGGTGCCGGTTGCCAACGACCTCGCATCGGTATCCGTCCTGGACCCGTCCGCCGCGCGCGCCGACGCCTACGCCACCGCATTGATGGTGCTGGGGCCGGTGGACGGCCTCGCGCTGGCTGGCCGGCTGGGGCTCGCGGTACTGTTCATCGAGCGCGAGGATCCGGGCGGCGATTTCCGCGAGAGTTCGACCCCGGAATTCGAACGCTTGCGCCGGCCGCTCGACTGACCGCTATCATCGGCCCATGGCGGAACCCCTGACACCACGGCCGCGCCGTCGCCCGCACGCTGCACCGATGATGGTGCCGCTGCTGTTCGTGTTGTTCGCAGGGGCGGGCATCATCTGGATCGGCACCTGGGCACGCACCACGGTCGTGATCCTGGTGCGGCACGCGGAGGCGTCGACCGTTCCGCTGGAAGATCCGGACCTCAGTCCAGCGGGCGAGGCACGCGTGCGCGGGCTCGGTGAATTCATTGCCGGCCTGCTCGCCGGCGGAAAGGTCGACTACCTGTATTCGGGCGACACCCGTCGTGCCGAACAAACCGCCGCGCCGATCGCGAACGAGTTCCAGTTGCCGATCAACCTGCTGGCCGCCAGCGACTGGGATGGGCTCGCGAGCCGCATCAAGGACGAGCACCGTGGCAAGACCATCGTGGTGGTCGGGTATTCGAGCACGATCCCGGGCGTGCTCAGCCGACTGAGCGCCACCAACGTCGCAATGGCAAGCGACGACTATGACTCGATATACGTGGTGGTGATGCCAAGCCCGGGGTCGGTGAGGCTGTTCCAGCTGCATTACGGGTCACAGCCGCCCGCCGGCCCGGAACCGGGGAGAAAGACAGTAAAGCCTTAAGATTGTCTCATAACAGTATGTTTTATAAATGTATTTCTAAATGGAAGCACCGGCCTCGATCGCTTTCCGGACAAACGTCTCGTGCGCGCCGATCCTCAGGTCGGCGAGCACGGAATCCTTGATCTTGCCGTCCGCACCGATCAGGTAAGTGCCACGGCGGACGCCGAACCCCAGTGGGCCGTCGAGGTCGTAGGCCTTCACGGCCTTCTTGTCCGGGTCGGCAAGCAGCGGGAAATTCAGGTCGTACTTCTCCGCAAAGCGCTTGTGTGACGCCACGTCCTGCGGGCTTACACCTACGACTCGCAGCTTTGCATTCAGGAGGTCCTGGTGCAGGTCGCGGAAACTGCAGGCTTCCTTCGTGCAGCCCGGCGTGAAATCGGCGGGATAGAAATAGAGGATCAGCGGCCCGTCGGCGAGCAGTGCCTTCAGGGTGTGCTTGCGCCCGTGCTGGTCGGCGAGTTCGAATTCCGGTGCCTTACGGCCATTCTCTAGCATGCTCATTCTCCCCGGGCGCTGCGAATGGCGCCCGACATGTCCACTTCCATCACCACGTATCCCGCGTCCTGCATTCCGCAACGACGATAGGTCTCCTGGGCACGCTCGTTGTCGCGCTCGACGTAGAGTCGCAGGCCGCAGACCCTGGGATCGGCTTTCGCCAGGCCCTCGATGTGCCGGTACAGAGCGCGGAATACGCCCATGCGTCGCGCCTCTGGCGCGACGTAAACGCTCTGGAACCACCAGAAATCCCCGGCACGCCAGTCGCTCCACTCGCAGGTGTACATCGCCTGGCCGACGACCTTGCCGTTGATCTCGGCGACGAAATACCGACCGTGTCCTGGCGTCTCGAACACTGCAAGCACGCCACGCTCGACCGTGGCCGGATCGAGGTGCTTGTGCTCGGCCTCAAGTGCCATCTCGACGTTGCCGTTTACCAGGAACGGGATGTCGCGAGACTCGGCCGTCCGGACGCTGATTTCCATCGCACGATCATACAGGCGCAGCTTCTGGTTGCGGGTCGCCGGGCCGGTGCTACAATGCGCGCCCTTTCGTGGGGCGGTAGCTCAGCTGGGAGAGCGTCGCGTTCGCAATGCGAAGGTCGAGGGTTCGATCCCCTTCCGCTCCACCAATACGCTGACCCCAACCGACACCGGTTGGGGTTTTTTTTCGCCTGGGCATCCTGCGCGTAATCGGAACCGCGAGCCGATTGCGCGGGCGCGGCCGGGGGCGTAGCGTCGCAACTCGTCTGGCGCGCTTTGTTCCGGAGGGGAACCCACGAGATGGCCATGTCGGATCCCCAGGATCACGAGTCGCCTGGCGATTCCGAATCGATGTTCCTTGCGACCAAGCTTGCGGCGCCGCGTGTCCGGTCGCGCTGGGTGCCGCGTCAGCGCCTGCTGTCGCGACTCGGCGTGCCCCCCCGTTTTCGCGTAACTCTCGTCCATGCTGGCGCCGGCTTCGGCAAGACGGCCCTGCTTGCCCAATGGCAGCATGAACTCGCCTGCGCCGGGATCCCGACCGCATGGTTGAGTGTCGACCGCAGCGATGACGACATTCACGTGTTCATCGCCTACCTGGCCGCCGCAATCAATAGAGCGTGCCCGGAGGCCGGCCGCGACGTGATCGAACTGGTCAGGCGGCGCGGCCGGCAGGTTCCGGCCGCGACATTGAAGGTCCTGCTCGCCAACGCGGTCACCGACCTGAAATCCCCGTTGGTGCTGATCGTCGACGACTTTCATTTCCTGGGGTCCGACGAGATCCAGGAGTGGATGACGGATTTCGTGACGCGCGCTCCGGACAACCTGTCGGTGGCGGTCGCCGCACGTTCATTTCCGCCGCAGGGCCTGTCCCGCCTGCGTGCGACCGGGCAGATGGAGGAGATCGGGCCGGACGACCTGGCACTGACGTTCGACGAAGTCGGTGCGTTCATGCAGGCGGCCGCAGATGCGAGGCTCGAACCGGGCGACATCGATACCCTGCATGAGCATACGGAAGGCTGGGCAGCCGGCCTGCAGATGGTGGCAATCGCACTGCGCAGTCGGCACAAACCGGGCAATCCGGTCGAGGCACTCAGCGGCACGACACGCAGCGTTAGCGGCTACCTGCAGGAAGAGGTGTTTGCAAGGCTTCCGGAAAAGCTCCGCGATTTCCTGATGCGCACCGCGATACTGGGCCGGTTTTCCGCGGAGGTGTGCGCGGCAGTGACCGGGGAGATTGAGGCCGGCAGGATGATCGCGGAGGCCGAGCGGCGCGAACTATTCATCCTTCCGCTCGACGACCAGGGCTGCTGGTACCGGTTTCATCACCTGTTCTCGGATTTCCTGCTGGCCGAACTCAATCGGCTGAGGCCCGGGGAGTTGCACGGTCTGCACATGCGTGCAGGCGAATGGTTCACCCGCGAGGAATGCTGGCGCGAAGCGTTGCATCACTCTATCGAGGCCGGCGATACGGAGCAGGCCATCGAGGTCGCCAATCGCTGTGCGATGAGCCTGGTCCGCGACGGCGACTACTTCGTGCTCCAGACATTGCTCACCAGCCTGCCGGCTGACCTGCATCGGCGGAGCATCCACCTGCGCCTGGCCGAGGCATGGACACTGGCGCTGAATGGCCAGGGCGATGCCGTCGACAGCATCCTGCGCGAACTCGAACTTGCGGCTGGATCGGGCGGCGAGGGTGGGGCGGTGGAGCCAGAAATGCTGGCGATTCGCGCGACGCTCGCCTACGTCCAGGACGATTCGGCTCGATTGGCTGGCCTTCTCGATGAAGGACTGCCGGATGGAACCGAGTCGCAACCCTGGGTAGTCGACGTGCTGAAGGTCGCCGCGATCGTGGATCACCTGTGGCATCGGCGGCTTTCTGCAGCGCGCGATTTTTCACCGTGCGCCACGCTGTTCAAACGCGTCTATCAGCTGTCGTTGTTTGGCGTCAGCTGGTGGCATGAAGGCCGGATCGACGAGGCGGAGGCGCAATGGCAGGCGGCCGCCGATCTGGCTGACGGCGAGGCGGGCGCCCGTTCGCTGGCAGCCATGGTGCCTCGCATTTGGCTGGCCCGGCTCGACTATGAGCGCGGGCGATTCGACAGCGTCGAGCGTGCATGGGCCGGCCGCGTCGGAATGCTGGAGGAAACCTGCCCGACCGATCTCATGGCGAGCGCCAGCTATGCGCTCGGGTGGACGCGGGCGGCTCGCGGTGACGTTCCGGGTGCGATGGCGGTATTCGACCGGATGCGACTGCTCGGGGCGGATCGCGGCTGGGTACGCATGGAGGCGGCGGCGATCATCGAATTGATTCGCTTGACCGTTCGAACGCACGCGGGCCAGGTGGACTACCTGGCCCGGCGACTGGAAGCAATCGTGCCCCTGCTCGCCAGCAAGGGCTTTTCCAACAACTGGCTCGGCGCCCGGTTCTGTGCGCTGGGAGTCGCGTTTCAACGTGCGATGACGAGCCTGGACGAGGAGAGCACGCGCCGCGTCGCAGTCGTCGCTGAGGAGATCTGGAAGCTGGCACCGCCGCCAGATGGCGTGACGGCGCAGGTCATGCTGGCCCAGGTGCTGCACGAACATGGCGACCGGGAACATGCTCTCGAGGCCATGGCGCGAGCCCTTCTGTCCGCTCGGAATCTCGGGATCGCCAGGACCTTCGTCGACAGTGGCGACTGGGCGGTGTCACTTGTCGGTGAACTGCGCGCGTCCGACCGGCGTTCTGCCGGCGGACCCAAGGACGACTATCTCGACGGACTGTTGCGGATGTCCGGCACCGCATCGGCGGCGGTGGCCCGGCCAGCCGCGGGTACCACGCCGGGCCTGGTCGAGGCGCTCACGGCGCGCGAACGCGAGATCCTGGCGCTGGTGAGTCGGGGCCTGAGCAACAAGGAAGTGGGGCGCTCGCTGAAGATCGGCCCGGAAACCGTCAAGTGGCACTTGAAGAACCTGTTCGGCAAGCTTGGTGTCACGACGCGTTACCAGGCCGTCAGACGCGCACAGGCGCTCTCGGGGCTCGACTGAGCCCGACATACTTGTAACTCCCGCAAGCTTCGCACCGCGCACTGCGCCCGCAGGGCCTCGGCCGGAACCGCAGCACCCCCACGCATGCCCCCCGACCGGGGGGTCTGGCGCGGCGAGTCCGTGGCTACGATGCGGACATCGTGAAGACCAACTTCTCCCGGCTCATGGCGGCGACCGCGCGCCAGTACTGCGACCTGGAGGCGCTCGTCAATGCCGAGCGCAACCGGCGCTACACATTCCGCGAACTGCACGCGCTCACGAACCGCATCGCCAACATGATGCACAGCAAGCTGGACTTGAGGCGCGGGGATCGCTACCTGTTGATCCTCGACAACGACAACGTTTCGCTTCTGCACCACTGGACGATCTTCAAGGGCGAGGCCGCGGCGGCATTCACCAATTTCCGCGACTCGGCGGAAGAACATGCCTGGCAGATCGACTGGATCGAGCCCAAGGTCGTGTTCCTGGAGTCCGCACTGGTTGATCGCTACTACGACATGCTGCGGCAACGTGACGTGCAGATCGTCTGCATGGACCCGCCGCCAGCTGCACGCGAAGGACTGCACTGCTTCTGGGACCTGCTCGACGGCGTACCGGACACGCCCCCAGATGTCGAGCACGACGTGATGCGGGACGTCATGCTGTATCGCTTCACCGGCGGGACCACCGGCAAGGGCAAGTGCGCCGAGTACACGATCGACAACTGGCTCGGGTGCCGGGATTCGTTCTACGCGTTGCCCGACCGCCTGTTCGAGCAGGGCACTCGCAACCTGCAGTTCGCGCCGCTGAGCCACGCGGCGGGAATGATGCTCTTGCCGACGTTCTTTCGCGGCGGCTGCATGGTGACGCAGAACCTGCCGGACCTTAGGCAGTGGTGCAGGGTCGTCGAGGCGGAACGGATAACGCTGTCTTTCCTGGTGCCGACGCTGCTGTACAGGCTGCTCGAGCTCGAGGAGGCGCGCAGCCACGACCTGTCGTCGCTCGAGACGATCTTCTATGGCGCCGCACCGATGAGTCCGGACAAGCTCCAGCTGCTTCGGGCGCGATTCGGTGGCATCTTCCTGCAGGTCTACGCGGCGACCGAATCGACGATTGCGGTGAGCGTACTCGCGAAGCAGGATCACGAACTGACCGACGAGGCCGGCGCGAGGCGACTCGCTTCCGCCGGACGACCTGGGCCCGGCATCGAGGTGATGATCGCCGCCGATGATGGCCATGAGCTACCACTCGGTGAGTCAGGCGAGCTTTGGCTGCGCACCCGAGGCACGATCAGCGGCTATTACAGGAACCCTGAAGGAACGGCGTCGGAATTCGAACGCGGTTTCTGGAAGTCAGGCGACCTTGGCTACATGGATCCCGAGGGTTTCATCCACATCGTCGACCGCAAGAAGGACATGATCATCAGTGGCGGCTTCAACGTCTATGCGATCGAAGTCGAGTCGGCAATTAATTCGCACCCTGGCGTCGTGATGTCTGCGGTCGTGGGTGTTCCCCACCCGGAATGGGGTGAGGTGGTGCACGCCGAGGTGATGCTGAAGACCGGCGTGAATGTCGGCGCGGACGAGTTGATCGCACACGTAAAGAGCCGCATCGGCAGCTACAAGGCGCCGAAGTCGATCGTCATCGTAGGTGAGCTGCCGATCAGCGTCGTCGGCAAGGTTCTTCGCCGCACGGTGCGCGAGAAATACTGGAAGGATCGCGGGCGACGCGTCTCGTAGATCAGCGCCGATACCCGCGCGCCTGGGCGGCGAGCAGAGCGAGCCGTCCCGTGTAGCGAACTGTTATGGCGCTGGCCCAATCCATTGCTCAACTCCAAGCGCGTTCATGATGAATTCCACAGAAAGTGCCGCGAGGACCATCCCCATAACCCTGGTCAGGATCGACGCACCACTAACACCGATGATGCCGATGATTCGACTTGAGAACAAAAGAAGAATGAGCGTGATGCCAAGGATGCCCAGAGTGATGAGGGAGGTTCCGATCTGTACGGATATCGGGTGAATGTGATTATCAGTTAGCAGAATGACGGCAAGTATCGCACCTGGTGTTGCAGTCGCGGGAATTGCAAGCGGAAAAACAGCGATGTCGTGCTCGGGCTCGGCGCGCGATGACCGAGGTCCAGAGCCGAAAATCATCTGCAGACCGAAGAGCAACAAGATCACGCCTCCGGCGAGTTGGAATGAAATCAGCCGGATTCCCATAGCCCCGAGAATCACCTGACCAATCACGATGGACCCCAACAGGACAGCGCCAGCATAGATGACGGTCTTGAATGCGGTTCGCCGGCGCTCCTCTGAAGAAAGGCGCGCTGTGAGAGCGGTGAATAGCGCCATCGTCCCGATCGGGTCGATCGTTGCCCAAATGATGACGGCGTCCTGTAGGAATTTTTCTATCATCGTGAGTCGATAGCAAATGCCAATCCGTGCCGGTCTGTGATCTCGGTTTTCATGTAGCCGGCGAGTTCACTCCGCGATGTAATGCGCTGGGCCGTCACACGGCAGTGACCCGAATTGCATCGTGCCCAATTGCTGCGGTCCTGCGGCATGAATGCGTCTCAGTCCTCATATCACATTGATCGGAATAGATCATCGATCTGTTAGGCGGTCAATTATGGGTGGCATGTCATGCGGCACGAGGAGGACGAATCTGCGACCGTCGGCTACTAGCCGATCCTACCCTTTTGCGCACGTCCGCTATACAAGCTTCGGGGCCCGCCGAGACGGACCCGGCCACACCCCGACCGTTCAATCCCTGGTCCGACTCTTGTTGCCACGCGGCGCTCCTGCGGAACGTCCCGCGCGCCTTGGCTTGGACGCCGGTCGGTTCCCGGACCGTCGAGCCGCGGTTTTCGCAGCCTTGCGCGGCTTCCCAGCAGCCTTGCCCATCTGCGTCATGGACGCGAGCCCCGGATGAGCGCGGCGTTGGACCCCGCTGGCCTGCTGCAGCAATTCCGGGTGCCTGCGAAGAACTCTGTTGGCAGCCGCGAGGTGCGCTGCACAGCTGCGGTCGACGCATTGCTCGAAGAACTCGGGATCGGGCACGGCCTCGCGGTCGGCCGTGAACGAGATCATCAGCTTGTCCATGTAGCTGGTGACAGCGAATCCGAGACGGAAGCCGTGGGACAAGGGCACGAGCACGGTCCAAGCCTGCAGCTTCGCGCCGCACAGGTACATCGGCACGGTCGGACCGGGTGCATTGGACAGCCCGAAGTGGAAGATGGGCGTGCTGTCCTTCATGAGGCCCGCCTGGGTGAACAGCTTGGAGGCGAGCATCGTCAGCGCGGCGGGTGAATGGAGATTGATGTCGGTCATCTCGCGTGCGCCGATGCCGTCGGCGACCTGCTTCGCATGGCGGGTCGATGCGTAGACGGCGGCGAGTCGCTCCATCGGATCGGCGATCTCGGTATGCACGTCGGGAAAGAACATCGAGATCCGGTTGCCGGCCTGGCCGAATTCGCCCTCGGTCCGCGTGTTGATCGGCGCCATGACCCGCAGCGAGACGTCGGGCAGTTCGTGGTTGGCCTCCAGGTACTCGCGTACCGCGCCCGCGGCAATCGACAGCACTGTGTCGTTGATGGTGGCACCAGGAACGGCCTTGCGAATGCGCTTGATGTCGTCGAGCACATAAGTCCGCAGCGCGAAAACGCGGTGCGGCGAGCACTTGCCGTTAAATCGAGTAACCGGATTGCTGCCTGGATCGGCCAGCGTCTGCCTGTAGAAGCGGGTCATCATCGTCGCCAGCCCCGGCAGCGCCCGCTTTGCCGGCGCCAGCATCTTCACCGGCTCGCTGAGATTGTTGGTGACGGCATTGGCCAGCATCATCAACAGGCTGGGCGGTGACTCGGGCGAGTAGGGCACGGGGGTGGCTTCGACACGCCGCGATCCGTCCGGCGACAGGTCGTGAAGCCCCATCGTCAATTCCGCGGCCGAATGTCCATCGAGCGCGCAGTGATGCCCCTTGATCAGCAGCGCAAAGCTGCCCTTGGGCAGGCCCTCCAGGTGATCCAGTCCCTCGATGACGACCATCTCCCACGGCGGGCGCCGCAGGTTCAGCGGGGGCGCATTCAGGCGCGACACGAGAATGTAGAACTGGCGCCAGTCGCAGGGTTTCGGAAGCGCCATATGACGTACGTGGTACTCGATGTCGAAGCCCGCGTCATCGACCCAGTACGGGTAATCGAGTTCAAGCGGCACGTGTACCAGCCGCTGGCGGAAGATACGCGAGACCGATAGACGGCTCTCGATGTGTCGCAGGATGTCCTTGAACCCCACGGGCTGCTTCGGAGCGCTGGACGGGTCGTAGATGAATACCAGCGTGCCGTGCATGTCGCAGTTCGGCGTATCGAGATATAGAAACGTCGCGTCCTGGCCGGATAGCTGTCTCATCGTGTGTCTCCAGCCGCCGCTGTGGCGGGCAGGGTGGTGTGCCTGTTGAAGAAGTCGACCATGTGTTGCATGGCCAGCCGCCCCTCGGGCAGGAAGCCAAGCATCGGGAACACATGCGGCATCTGGTGCCAGACCTGCAGCACGACGTCCACACCCGCGGCGCGACAGGACTCGGCCGTGCCGACGGACGAATCGAGCAGCACTTCGGTGCTGCCGACCAGGATCTTGATCGGCGGCAGCCCGGTGAAGTCGCCGAGCATCGGCGATACGTGCGGATGCGTCTTGCTGTCCGCATCGACATATTGTCGGACAATCTGGTGCAGCGCGTTCATTGGCACGAACGGGTCGGCTTTTGCATTGCGACGGTAGCTTGCGCCGGAAAAGGTCAGGTCCGCACCTGGCGAAAGCAGGGTGGCGCAGGCCGGCAAGGGCAGCTTCGCATCGCGTGCGCGGAGCAGCGTCACCAGCGCCAGGTTGCCACCTGCGGAATCGCCCATTACGCACAGCCGGCGGGGGTCGCAACCGTCCCCGAGCAACGCACGGTACACGGCCAGGCAATCGTCGGTGGCCGCCGGATGGCGATGCTCGGGTGCCAGCCGGTAATCCGGCAGGTAGACCGTCGCCCCGTAGGCCTCGGCGATGCGTCTTGCGAATCGCCGATAGCTCCGCGGCAGGTGCACCATGAAGCCACCACCGTGCATGTACAGCACTACGCGCTCGGTTGGCGGAGGATTCAAGGGATAGACCACGTCGCAGGGCACGCCGCCCACCGTCTTGCGGTGCACGGTCGCGAAGCTGCCGAGGCGAACGGTCGTCAGTTCCAGCAGGCGCACCACGGTGCGCGCAGTGCCCGTCGACAGGCCCTTGCGCTCGACCCGGCGCTTGATCACGTGCCGGCTGAAGAAATTGAGCATCCGTGCCTGCCAGCTGATGCCGCAGGGCCGGGCGTTGTGTGCCGGACGCCTGCCGTCAGTTTGCCTGGCTGCGCGGGGCATACCCATCACTTCAGCGCGCGCGCATGCGCGTGGCGCCGTCGAGGCGGATCGTCTCTGCGTTGACGTACGGGTTCTCGATGATGAATGCGCAACAGTGCGCGAATTCACGCATGTCTCCCAGGCGCTTCGGTGCCTCCATCTGTTCCCTGAGCGACGCGAGCACCTTCTCCTCAAGCGCAGCGACCATGGGCGTCAGGAACAGCCCCGGTGCAATTGCGTTGACACGCACGCCGATGGTGCCGAGCTCACGGGCGGCGGGCATGTTCATGCCGATGATGCCCGCCTTGGTGGCGGAGTAGGCGCACTGTCCGACCTGTCCCTCGTAGGCCGCCCCGGAGGCCACGTTGATGACGACGCCGCGTTCCTCGCCGGCCTCCGGCTCGTTGCGGGCCATCTGCTCCGCGCAACGCGACATGACATTGAACACGCCGTTCAGGTTCACGGCGGTGGCCTGTGCGAACCGCGCCAGTGGTGCAGCCTTGCCTTCCTTGCCCAGCAGCTTGAACGCAATTGGCAGCGCTGCGCAGTTGATACAGGCATGGATGGCGCCGAACCGGGCGATGACGGTATCGACAGCGGCCTGTACCGATTCTTCGCTGCTCACGTCGGTGCGCACGAACACCGCACGCTCTGGGTCGATCCCGGCCACGGCCTCATCGCCGGCCTCCGCATTTAGATCCAGGATGGCGATGCGGGCACCTTTCTCGCCGGCGAGATATCGGGCGGCGGCAAGCCCCAGGCCGGAGGCGCCGCCAGTAATTACGATGACCTTGTCGCGAATGTCCATGAATTGAATCCGTCGTGGTGCAGGTGGATGGCGCGTGGAATCCAGCTCGGGCATCCGGCGCGGGTCAGAACGCGTTCACGCCGGTCAGCGCGCGGCCGATGATCAGTTGCTGGATCTGCGTGGTGCCTTCCGGGATGGGCACGATGATGGCCTCCCGTGCCAGACGCTCGACCAGGAAGTCCCTGGTGAGCCCGTTGCCGCCGTGGATCTGCACTGCCTGGCGTGCAATAGTCACGGCCGCCTCGCAGGCGAAGTACTTGGCCATCGCGGCTTCCATCTCGGCGGGTACGCCAGCCTCGATCATCTCGGCGGCGCGATAGGTGAGCAGTCGCGCTGCGTCCACGTTGGTGGCCATCTCGGCCAGCATTGCGGCTATCAGCTGGTGTCCGGCAATCAGCTTGCCATGCTGCTTGCGCACCTTCGAGTATTTGATCGCTTCTTCCAGCGCGCGGCGGGCGATGCCCAGGCCCTGTGCAGCCACGAACACGCGGGAGCGCTCGAAGACTGCGAGCGTGTTGCGAAGCGCATCGCCTTCCTTGCCGATCATGTTGGCGGCCGGCACGCGGACGTCATTCAGGAAGATCTGGGCCGTGGACTGCCCGTTGCTGGCGATCTTGCGGAGTTCGCGGACCTCGTACGGGTGGTCATTGCGGTCGAGCACGAAATGAGACAGGCCCTTGCGCGGATCGTCGCTGGTACGGCAGGTGCAGATCAGCACGTCGGAGTAGGCGCCATTGCTGATCCAGGTCTTTTCGCCGCTCAAGACGTAGTCGTCTCCGTCCCGCCGTGCCCTGGCCTTGATCTCCATCACGTTCGAGCCGACATCGGGCTCCGAGAACGCCATGCTGCAGAAGAGGTCGCCTCCAAGCAGGCCGGGCAGGTAGCGCTCGCGAACGTGAGGTGGAGCAAGTTCGGCGATCATCCTCGCGCCGAAGGTATTGATCAGGATCACCGTGGACATGTCGATCGAGCAGGCGGCGACCTCCTCGAACAGCATGGTCAGCGTCAGGAAGTCGATGCCCATGCCGCCCTCGGCTTCGCTGGCGATGCCTGAGACAAGGCCGAACTGTGACAACTCACGGGTGAGTTCACGCATCGTTTCCTTGGGGACCAGCAGGTCGTCGCGATACTGCTTGCGGAACAGCGGATCGACGCGGTCGTCGAGGAAACGGCGCAAGCCATCGACGGCGCCGTGCTGGTCTTCGGTCCTGAATACATGTCCCATCAGTGCTCCTTTGCGGTGTCCGTCGCTCCACCGTCGGCCCGGTCAGTCTCAGCGGCCCAGGAACCGGGGCGCGCGCTTTTCGGCGAAGGCCTGCAGCCCCTCATGAAAATCATGCGAGCGCATGTGCGCACGCAGCATCACCTGCTCGTGAAATAGCGCGTCGTCACGCGTCTTGTCGGCGGAGGCGCGCGCAACTTCCTTCATGCGGCGCAATGCGACCGGGCTCTTCTTCGCGACGAGCTGCGCCAGCGCGAGCACTGCTTCAGCGAACACGTCGTCGGGATGAACTTCGCACACCAGCCCGCATGCTTTCATCTCGGCTGCGGACAGCGACTTGCCGGTGAACAGCAGGTACATGGCCATGTTGACCGGAATGAGCCGCGGCAGGATCGCAGCGCCCCCGCCGCCCGGATAAACCCCGAAATTGGCGTGTGCGTCGGCAATGGTGGCGCTCGCGGCGGCCACGACCAGGTCGGCACACATCGCAAGTTCGAGGCCACCGGCCATCGTGACGCCGTTCAATGCCGCGATCACCGGCTTGGGGAAGTTCCGCAGCCGGTCCAGTACGACGCTTGCGCGATCCAGAAAATCCGTTTCGCCGGGTTGAGCGGTTCGTCCGGCGAGCACTTCCTTGAGGTCCGCCCCGGCGCAGAATGCCGGCCCCGCGCCGGTGATCACGAGCACGCGCACCGCTTCGTCGGCCGCGATTTCCGTAAGGCGCCGGTCAAGTTCGGCCAGGATGGCGAGGTTCATCGAGTTCATGGCCTTGGGGCGATTCAGCGTGAGGCGGGTCACCGGTCCCAGGGTCTCGGACAGCAGGATCTCGTCGCTCATGTGGGCTCCAGTACCAGATCGGGATTTGGCGAAACGCGGGCCAGCAGTCGTTCGACTTCTTCGGTGTCGAGGCCGGCGTCGCGCAGGATCTCGCCGCCTTGACTGCCGCGCCTCGGGATCGTTCCGGCCGTTGACGGGGTTACGGAGAATCGCGGTGCGGGGGCTGCCTGCAGTCGGCCACCCTGTCTCGAGTAGACGGCGCGCGCGGCAATGTGCGGATGCTGCATCGCTTCGGCAGCCGTCAGCACGGGCGCGACGCAGGCGTCGCTGCCTTCGAGCAGGTCGACCCAGTGCTGGCGCGGCTGGCTGGCAAACAACCCCGCCAGCCGTTCCCTCAGGTGACCCCAGCAGGCCGGATCGTAGGGGCGCTTGAACTCGGGGTCGTCGGCGAGGCCGAGTTTCCGGAACAGCAGGGCATTGAATTGCGGCTCCAGCGCACACACGCTCACGTACCGGCCGTCCGCACAGGCATAGCTGCCGAGCCAGTGCGGTCCGTCGAGCAGGCCTTGGCCGCGCTCGAACGGCTGTTGTCCTGCAGCATGCACGGACAGCAGCAGGTTCATAAGGTTGGCGCTGCCATCCACGATCGCGGCATCCACGACCTGGCCTGCGCCGGTCCGCCGCGCATTGAGGATTCCGGCCAAAATTCCCACGGCGAGGTACAGCGCGCCACCGCCAAGGTCGCCGACCAGCGTCGGTGGCGGCAGCGGAGCCGACCCGGGCACGCCAGAAAACCACAGCGCGCCGGAGAGCGCGATGTAATTCAGGTCGTGCCCGGCTGCATGCGCCAGCGGACCGTCCTGCCCCCAACCGGTCATGCGGCCGTAGACCAGGCGCGCATTGCGGGCGAGACAAACCTCAGGCCCGAGTCCGAGCCGCTCCATGACCCCCGGGCGCATGCCTTCGATCAGCGCATCCGATTCGTCGACCAGGCGCAGTACCGCATCGACAGAGCGCGCGTCCTTGAGGTCCAGCGCGACGGACCGCTTGCCGCGATTGACGATGGCGTTCTCGCCAAGTTCGAGCGGATCGCCGGACAGCGCATCGTCACGCTCGACCAGGATGACGTCGGCGCCCATGTCCGCCAGCAACATGCCGCAGAACGGCCCCGGCCCGATGCCGGCGATCTCGACGATCCTGATTCCCTGGAGAACGCTCATTTCTGCTGGATCCCGGTACCCGTTACGTTGGGTGCTTGCCGATCACGCGCACGGCAATCGCCGCGATCCTTTCAGGCGGCACCTGGTACAGCATGGCGAGTGGATCCGTGGCGACCGCCATGACGATGCGTTCGAGGTCGGTCGGCGGAATCCTGAATTCAGCGAAATCCGCCGGCATGCCGATTCGCTGCTGCAGGTCCCGGATGCGCGCAATGACGCTGCGCAGCGTGGCTTCAGCGTCGCCGGGGGGTATCGCGAAAGCCTTGGCCAGTTGACTGGAGTAAGGGAGGTAGAAGTCGATTACTTCCTCCATTACTACGGGCAGCAGGACGCCGTTCGCCCGGCCATGGGGGATGTGGTAGAGGGCGCCGAGTGCATGCGAGCAGTTGTGAACCGGCGCCGGCCCGACGGCGTTATTGAGCGCCAGCGTGGCCATGCTCGCGGCCTGGAGCATGTTTTCGCGGGCCTGCAGGTTGCGTCCGTCTTCGACGGCCACCGGCAGCGAACCGAGGATGCAGTCGATGGCGCTGAAGGCCAGGCCATCGGTGAACGCATTGGCCGACGGATTCACCAGTGTTTCGACCGCATGTGTCAGCGCGTCCATGCCGGTATCCGCCGTGATCGACGCTGGCAGCCCGACCGTCAGCTGCGCGTCGAGCAGCGCTATGTCGGACTCGAGGTACGGAGCCACCAGCAGTGCCTTGACGCCGGTCTGGTCGTTGTAGATGACCGCCCCGTTGGTCATCTCCGAGCCCGTGCCTGCAGTCGTCGGCATGCTGACGTGCGCGATGCCGGTCGGCGAGCCGGTGACGTCGATACGCAGCCCTGCGGCCACAGCGTCGCAGATGTCGGTCAGGCGGTTTGCGAGCGCGTATTTGACCCCCTTGGCCACGTCCATCGCGCTGCCGCCGCCAAGTGCAACGATCGCGTCTGCACCGATTTCACGAGCGTATCGGGTTGCGTCATTGACGCAGTCGCTGCCTGCATCGGGCAGTACGTCGGTGAAAATGCCGGCAAGCTGGAGCTGGTTGCCGGCCGCTGCGTCGCGCAGGATGGCAGCTACCTTTTCAACCAGGCCTATCTTCTCCAGCCCTTTGTCGCTCAGGAGCAGCACGCGTCGGGCGCCGAGTGAGGCCAGCAGGGCAGGGAGGCGCACCGTCGCCCCCACGGCACAGTGAACCCGTGTGCGCGCCCAGAATTCAAAATAGCCGGTCGACATTGTTTCGCTCGTTTTTGATGGCTGGTAGCGGCGATTCGGTCAGACCTGCCTGTGCAGGATCCCGTAGGTCATCGACTTCTTCGCGGGGTCGCGCTGGAAGGCCGTGGTGATGGCCTTGGTCTCGAGAAAGGACTCGAGGCCATGGACGCCGCTTTCGCGACCCTGGCCGCTCTGCTTGTAACCCCCGAAGGGCACGTCGTTGCGCAGCATGTGCCAGTCGTTGATCCAGATCGAGCCGGCACGCAGGCGACGCGCGATGCGTTGCGCCGCGACCACGTCACCGGTCCATACGCCCGCCGACAGGCCGTAGTCGGAGTCATTGGCGATGGCGATGGCCTCGTCTTCGCCGCGGTACTTGATGACGGCCAGCACAGGACCGAAGATTTCCTCGCGAACAGCGTCCATCCGGTTGTTGCAATCGGCCAGCACGGTGGGCGCTATGAACGTGCCGCCCTCGCAGCCGGTCACGACCATGCTTTCACCACCACAGACCAGTCGCGCGCCCTGCTGACCGCCGAGCGGATATAAGCGGCGACCCGGCGGCCGTGCGCTGCGCTGCAACAGCGGCCCGACGCCGATTTGCGGATCCAGCGGGTTGCCGACATCGAGACGGCCGGCGAATTCGGCGAGCCGCGCGATCAGCGGCTCGTAGATCGACTCGTGCACCAGCAGCCGTGTGCCTGATTCACAGGCCTGGCCGGCGTTCAGCATCACGCCGAACAAGACGCCCTGCGCGACGGCGTCGAGGTCGGCGTCCGGGGTCACAATGGCGGCTCCCTTGCCGCCGAGTTCCAGCGTCAGTCGTTTCATGGTCGCTGTCGCATTGAGCTGAATTCGCTTGCCGACTGCCGTGGAACCGGTGAAGGAGATCTTGCCGATGCCCGGATGCAGGGCCATCGCTTCGCCGACCACGGCTCCGACGCCGTTGACGATGTTCAGGACGCCTTTAGGAAGCAGCGGCGCGAACAGCTGCGCCAGTCGGGTCGCCGTGTGCGGCGTCAGCTCGGAGGGCTTCACGACCACCGTGTTACCGGCAGCCAGTGCTGGTAGCACCTTGTTGATGAAAAGCAGCATCGGTACGTTCCAGGCCGGGATCAGGCCGCAGACGCCGATCGGCTCCTTCACCACTTTCACGTCGGTCAGTTCCGGCAGGGGCCTGGCCGGCCGGCTCTCGGTAAACGGGTAGGTGCTGACGATGTCGGCCATCGTCGTGCAGGCGTCCACCATCATGGGCAGGTCGAGGCTGACAATGCGGCTGATCGTGCCGCCAGAGCTGATCGACTCCAGGTAGGCCAGCTCCCGGGCGTTGTCCTTGATGACGGCGATGAAACGATTCAGCAGCGCGGATCGGTCCGCAGGCGTCAAGCCGCGCCACGTGGGATCCTCGAATGCGCGCTGGGCCGCGGCGACTGCGCTGTCGACGTCCTCGGCAGTTCCACATGCGACCTGCGCGATTACCTCGCCGGTCGCCGGATTCCCGACGTCCAGGTATTCGCCGCCGCCCGGCGCAACAGACTCACCGTCGATGAAGTGATCGAATCGTGAAATTGCCATCGGCCTTGCCCTGTTCTGAACGAGGACCCGGCCGCCCCGGATGCCCCTTCACACCAGTCGCGGAACCGGTGTGGCTGTGCGATGGAAGCCTAGACAACCAGGTCGACGAACTGCCCCCCCATGCGGGGGGCTGGAAAAGGGGGGCTGCGCCGATAGCTTGTGCTTCAATGTCAGAGCGCGGTTTCGCCGGTTCCAGGCGTCGCGCGTCGATGAGCAGCGATATCACGGGTCCACGGGGAGGAGTTTCAGATGAGCCTGCCGAGAAAACTGTCAATTGCAGTCGTTGCGACGCTTCCGGCGGCAATCGCGCTCATGACTGCCCCGGCTTCGGCACAGACCGTCACGGGTGTCGCCGGCTCGCCCACGGCAACGGTGACGCTCGACGGCAAACAACTTCCAGCGCCGCCGATGAAATTCGGCGGTGTCATCAAGGAAGGTGCTGCGGACTCGAAGCCCTGGTGGCCACCGCGCGTCGTGCCGCCCAGGGGCGCGCCGAACGTGCTGCTGATAATGACCGACGACCAGGGCTACGGCGTGTCCGGCACCTTCGGCGGCGTGATCCCAACTCCGGCGCTGGATCGAGTCGCGAAGGCGGGGTTGCGCTACACGCAGTTTCACTCGACCGCGCTGTGTTCGCCCACGCGCGCGGCACTGATCACGGGTCGCAATCATCACGCGGTCGGCTTCGGCGTGATCGGGGAGCTCTCGACGGGTTTCCCGGGCTACGACTCGATCATCGGCCCGGAGAACGCCAGCATCGGCACGATCCTGCGCGACAACGGTTATGCGACATCGTGGTTCGGAAAGAACCACAACACGCCCACTTACCAGTACAGCGTGGCCGGACCGTATGACCAGTGGCCGTCCGGCATGGGCTTCCAGTACTTCTACGGATTCATGGGCGGCGAGACCGACCAGTGGACGCCGTACCTGTTCCGCGACCATACGCCGATCACCCCGTGGCTCGGCCGGACGGACTACAACCTGACGACCGACCTGGCCGACGAAGCCATCAAGCACATGCGCGACCTGGACGCGGTCGCGCCTGACAAGCCGTTCTTCGTCTACTACGTTCCCGGCGGCTCACACTCGCCGCACCAGCCAAAGAAGGAATGGATCGAGAAATTCAAGGGCAAGTTCGACATGGGCTACGAGAAGCTGCGCGAGCAGATCTTCGCGAACCAGAAGCGGCTGGGCGTGATCCCGGCGAACGCGAAGCTCACGCCCTGGCCCGCCGAGATTCCCCGGTGGGATTCACTGACCGAGGTGCAGAAGAAGCTCTATGCGCGACAGGCCGAGGTATTCGCGGGCTATGCCGCGTACACCGACCATGAGATCGGCCGGGTGATCCAGGAAGTCCAGGACCAGGGCAAACTGGACAACACGCTGATCATCTACATCTGCGGCGACAACGGCACGAGTCCCGAGGGCACGCTGTACGGCACCTACAACCAGCTCACGGCCTACAACGGCATCCTGAAGGCCCCCGAAGCCCTGCAACTGTTGCACTATGAGGAATGGGGCTCCGACAAGACCTACCCGCACATGGCGGTCGGCTGGGCCTGGGCCTTCGACACGCCCTTCAAGTGGACCAAGCAGGTTGCATCGCACTTCGGCGGCACTCGCCAGGGACTGGCCATCTCCTGGCCCGGTCACGTCACCGACGTCGGCGGCATCCGCAGCCAGTTCCACCACGTGATCGACATCGTGCCGACCATCCTGGAAGCCACCCACATCAAGGCTCCCACCACCGTCAACGGAATCGCACAGAAGCCGATCGAGGGCGTGAGCATGGCGTACACGTTCGACAAGGCGGGCGCGAGCAGGCCCTCTACGCGTACCACGCAGTACTTCGAGATGGTGGGCAACCGGGGCATCTATCACGACGGCTGGATGGCGAACACGACACCCTTCGCGCCGCCGTGGGACCTCGCGACGGGCAAGCTTCCCGACGTGGTCACGGGCTACAAGTGGGAGCTCTACCACATCACGGACGACTACTCCCAGGACAACGACCTGGCCGCAAAGAATCCCGACAAGCTGAAGGAACTTCAGGCGCTGTTCCTGAGCGAGGCTGCGAAGTACAACGTGCTGCCACTCGACAACAGCGGGTTCGTGCGTTTACAGACGCCGAGGCCCAGTGCGGTGGCAGGCAAGACGGTCTTCACTTACTCGGGTGACTACGCGAGCATCCCGGTCGGCAGTGCACCGGACGTGCTGGACAAGGATTTCACCATCACGGCGAACATCACGGTGCCCAAGGGAGGCGCGGAGGGCATGATCGTGACCTTCGGCGGTCGCTTTGGCGGCTACGCGTTGTATCTCCAGAAGGGCAAGCCGGTGTTCGTCTACAACCTGCTCGACCTCGAGCGCTTCCGATGGGAAGGTGGAGTGGGTGGCGAGGACTGGCTTGGTTCGGCACTCCCGGCGGGCAAGCACACGCTGGTATTTGATTTCAAGTACGACGGCCCGGGACCGGGCAAGGGCGGCACGGGAGTGCTCACGGTCGACGGCCGGGAGCTGTCACGCAAGGAGATCAAGCACACCATTCCGCTGCTGATGTCCATCGACGAGACGCTCGACATCGGTAGCGACACGCGCACTCCGGTCGACGACAGCTATCAGCTGCCGTTCCGGTTCACAGGCAGCATCAACAAGCTGACCTTCAAGCTCGGAAAGTCTCAGTTGTCGGCGGCCGAGCAGAAGAAGGCCAGCGACGCGCTCGCGAGAGCGACTGACTAGGGGCGGGCCGGGGTAACGCGGATGGCGGTGGCCAGTGGTTCACATTGGCCGGTAAACTGCCCTCCGCGCGCCCCGGTAGCTCAGTGGATAGAGCAACCGCCTCCTAAGCGGTAGGTCGCAGGTTCGATTCCTGCCCGGGGCGCCAACTTCGTGCAGATCGTGTACCATGCGCGGCGTTTATGCCTTTGCGCCATGGATTGCGTGAGGGCGGAACTACCTCACAGTTCTGGCGGTGCAGCAGCGGCCAAAGTTGAATCGATGGCCCCCGCGAGCATACTGCCAGCTGTCTGGTTCTTGATCACGGCAAACCTGTCGAAAGGCAGGGACGCAAAGCCTCCGGTCCGAGGGACGGATGTCCTGGATAGCGGGGTTGCCCAGTACCGGCGGCCGTCATGCGTCGAACGCAGACTTTGGCGGTCTCTTCTGAGCTTCCCGGCTTCCCATCCGGCTCCTCTGCACCAGCAGGTCTTTGCTGACGAGGTGCACGATGTTGGAAATGATTACGTGGAAGCGGGCTGCCATCGCAATTCTCTGCGGTTTCGCCGCCGCCTGCGGCGGCGAGTCATCCAGCTCAGACCCGAACGCCCCAGCCGCCGTCAACAATCCACCGCAAATCGACGGTGTGCCGGCTACCGTCGCCCAGGTCGACCAACCGTACACGTTCGAGCCGGTGGCCACCGACGCGGATGGCGACGTCCTGACTTTCACGATCGAGAACCGTCCGGATTGGGCGACCTTCAGCCCGACTACTGGAATGCTGAAGGGCACACCGCCCGCGACGGTTCAACAAATGTACCGGCGTATCCTGATCAGCGTCTCAGACGGCAAGGCGATCAGCGAGCTGCCCAGGTTCGACCTGCAGATCGAGGGGCTTCCGCCAGCCAACACGCCGCCCTCGATCGGCGGTACGCCGGCCTCCGAGGTGGTCGCCGGAAACTCCTACGAATTCATCCCGCAGGTATCTGACCCGGACGGCCAGACACTGGTGTTTTCGGTTGCCGGCAAGCCGTCCTGGGCACAGTTCGATGCGATTACCGGCCGGCTGTCGGGTACGCCCGCTGCCACTGACGTGGGCACCTACCGAGGTGTCACGATCTCGGTGTCGGACGGCGTGGAGCAGACGGCCCTGCCCGCGTTCGACATCGTCGTCAGCGCTGGCACCAGCACCGGCCCGACCAACCATCCTCCGGTGATCTCAGGCGTTCCGGCCGCCGCGGTGGCTGCAGGGCAGGCATATTCGTTCCAGCCCACGGCATCTGACCCCGACGGCCAGGCGCTCACCTTCTCGATCACCGGCAAGCCCAGCTGGGCGAACTTCAACACCTCGACCGGGCTGCTGAGCGGCACGCCATCCACAACCAGCGTCGGTTCGTACGCGAACATTACGATTACCGTGACGGACGGCGCCGCAAGCGCCAGCCTGCCGGCTTTCTCGATCACGGTGATCGCGGATAACAGCCCGCCCGAAATCAGCGGCGTGCCGCCAACTGAAGCCCTGCCGGGTCAGGTCTACAGGTTCCGCCCCACGGCAGTCGACCCTGATGGCGAGCCACTGACCTTCGCCGCGGTTAACAAGCCCAAGTGGGCGAACTTCAGCACCTCGACCGGGCGCCTGACGGGAACGCCAACGGAGGCGGATGCCGGCACCTATCCGAACGTCTCGATCTCCGTCACGGACGGTGCCGCCGAGGCTACGTTGCCGCCGTTTACGATCGTGGTCGAAACGCCGAACCAGCCGCCGGTGATCAGTGGCAGCCCTGCAACCTCGGTGACCGTCGGACAGGCCTACAGCTTCACGCCGACCGCGTCCGATCCCGACGGCCAGACACTTGGCTTCACGATCGCCAACAAGCCGTCCTGGGCCGCGTTCAACAGCAGCACCGGGCGGCTGAGCGGTACCCCAGCCGCGGCCGACGTCCGCAGCTACTCAGGTATCGTCATCACGGTCTCCGATGGCACGGACAGCGCGGCGCTGCCTGCATTCACGCTTACCGTGGTGGCCGCTGCGAACCGGCCGCCCGTGATCAGCGGCAACCCTGCAACCTCGGTGACCGTCGGACAGGCCTACAGCTTCACACCCACCGCGTCCGATCCGGACGGCCAGGCGCTCAGCTTCACGATCGCGAACAAGCCGTCCTGGGCCACGTTCAACAGCAGCACCGGGCGGCTCAGTGGCACTCCCGCCGCGGGCGATGCCCGCAGCTACTCCGGTATCGTCATCTCGGCCTCGGATGGAACCGACAGCGCTGCGTTACCCGGATTCACGCTTACCGTGGTGGCCGCTGCAAACCGGCCGCCGGTGATCAGCGGCAACCCTGCAACCTCGGTGACCGTCGGACAGGCCTACAGCTTCACACCCACCGCGTCCGATCCTGACGGCCAGGCGCTCAGCTTCACGATCGCGAACAAGCCATCCTGGGCCACGTTCAACAGCAGCACCGGGCGGCTCAGTGGCACTCCCGCCGCGGGCGATGCGGGCACGTACCCGGGTATCGTCATCACGGTGTCCGACGGCACCGACAGCGCTTCGCTGCCCAGCATCACGCTGACGGTACAGCAGATACAGATGGGCTCGGTGACGCTTTCCTGGACGCCACCGACCCGGAACACCGACCAGTCCGCGTTGACCGATCTGAAGGGCTATCGTGTCAAGTACGGCACGAGCGCGGCCAACCTGAATCTTTCGGTCGACCTGCCGACAACGGGGGTCACCAGCGTCGTCATCGAGAACCTGGCACCCGGCACCTGGTATTTTGCGATGACCGCCTACAACACCAGCAACGTCGAGAGCGATCTGTCGAATGTCGCATCGAAGGTGATCAACTAGGTACCGCGCAATGACGCCGTCGATGGCGTCGGTTGCCAATGCCCGGATCAAGCGACAGGCATGCAGGTCGCGCGCGCCCGGTTACTTCACCAGCCCGTCACTCCGCAGGCGATCAGCGATCGCTTCGGCGACCGATGCGATGGCATTGTCCGAAGTGTCGCTGTCCTTCACGGAAGTGCTGATCGAGCAGACGAGGATGGCCTTCTGCGTCGAGTAGAACTTGCTGCTCACCGAAAATTGCCCCTCGAGCAGGCTTAGCGACGGCTGGTTCTCGTACTGACCGTAGACCACCGGCAGGTCGTAGAAGCCCCACGGGCCGACCGCGTCTGCCGTCCCTTCGGCCTTGAAGTAATACCCGCCGCGGTCGTCGCGGCTGCCGTCGTTCTGCACCGCCGCCTGGGTGCCTACGAGTCGGGTCGCGAGCACGGCGTCAGCACCGGTAGCAGCCACCATCCGTGCCACCGATTCCTGGGTCGGCGGGGTCACCGGTGTTGCCTGGTTGCAGCTCTGGATCACCTGCGTCGACGGGCTCGTGAGTTCGTCGGCCAGGAAATTCTCGAACATGCAGCGGTTGTCCTCGCTGGCGCTGACGCCGACCACCAGCACCCGCGAATAGGTCTTGTCGCGCGGCGCGCCAGGCGCCCAGGCGGTGGACGAGGTGGAACCCGAAGTTCCGGCACAGCCGGAGGCGCAACCCAGGGCGAGCAGGGCGAATGTGAGCCTCCACGATGTGGCCACAGGGTGGTGACTCGCCTTGGAGCGATGGACTTGTGCGTGCATGGTTACCTGCTGTCGTAAGTTCTATGGGCCGCGGGCGGGGACACTGGAAGGCCGGGCGATATTAGCAGTCGGGTGGGTTTGTCGGTGTCGTCGCGGCACGCCGCCTCATTTGGCGGCGTTTCCCAGCGGTATGTTCATGGTGGCGAACACTGCGTAGCCCTCGACCCGGTTCTGTGCCCAGAACTCGTAGTAGCCGCGCAGGTTGGCGTAGGCCGGCTGGCCGTTGAATTTGAACACGTAGCCGACTTCCGGGCCGACCGACGCAACGCGCGACTTGAAGTCTCCAACACGGTCGCCGCTGCCACCGTCGCCCGTCAGCTGGTAATACACGTAACCGACCAGCCCAACCTGCCAGTTTTCCGACAGGAACTGCGACACCGCCCAGTCGAGGTGCGAATCGACGCCATTTCGGTAGCTGGTGTCCGCGTTCTCCCAGTTGTAGGTCGCACCAACTACGGCAGACATCTCACGCCCATTCGTGCTGTCAAGGTAGGTGTATCCGCCTCCGACATCCATGGCCGCATGGCCGATGCCCAGGTTGGCCAGGCGCTCGGAGCTGTAGGCGCCCACCGGAATATCGCCGGTCAGGTAGGTCATCCAGTTGTCATTGCCCTCGCTCCACGACAGGCTGGCGAATGGATACACGTCGGTGCCGCCTGTGACCGAGTCACTGCGCGACCCGGTGATGCCCGGCGGCGACAGCGTGAAATCCACAGAAGTTCTGTTCTGACCAGGTCCCCAGCCGATGCCGACATAAGGCTGGCCGCCGAGGATCTTCTTCTCGAACGCGTAGCCGGGCTGGAACAGCAACAGCGGTGCACTCGTCGCGAGGCCGGCGCTCAGGCTCCTGCCTTTCTGGAAAGTCTCGCTGCCACCAGCATTTCCATCGTAGTAATAGGGCAATACTGCAACCGACCAGCCCGGCGCCGGCGGCACGGCGGCCAGGCTCGCAAACTGGCCCGAGAACCAGAACGGCACGCCGCCTTCGTCAGCGCGAACCTGGATCGAGCACAGTGCAGCACTGGCCAGCAGGCACGTCGACGCGCATGCCCTGAGCCCTGCGCGCCGTGCTTGCGTCGTGCGCACGGGTAAGATACGGCGGAAAACGGCTGTTGCTCGCACGTACGGTCACCCCGTCGTTCAGAACGTCGTCAGGTTCGCGGCAGGTGGGTTGGGATACTGTTTCACACTCTTTAGATATTGCTCCACGACCTTCAGTCCTTCCCCCACCGACCACGAGTAAAGCGCCGCCACGTTCAGCGTTTCGTACGGGTCCATCTCGCTATTGAATATCTTGGGATATCCAGCCAGGGGCGCGTTGGTCGAGGCAAAGCCGTCCAGGCGCTGCGTGCCTTCTCCGGTCGGGTGCATGTCGGTGAAGTAGTAGTGCCATTGCTTCCAGCGCGCGGCCACCAGGTCGCCGCCAATGAAGCTGAGCAAAGATTCGCGGTTGCCGGTATCGCTCTTGCCCAGCAGCAGGTCGAGCTGACTGACGCCGTCGATCGGCTTGCCGGTCGGCATCCGGGCGCCGACGATGCTTGCGAAGGTCGGGTAGAAATCCATGATCGAGAACATGGCGTTCGAGGTCGTGCCTGCCTTTACATGCCCCGGCCAGCGAATGATGCCGGCGGTGCGCAGCGCACCGTCCGTAGCACCGCCCAACTCTCCCCGGTAGGGGCCCGAATTGCCCGCGTCAGGCGAGGCATTGTTGCCCCATTCGCGCGCCGTCATGCCTTCGGGCCCATTGTCGGACGCGAGCACGAGGATGGTGTTGTCGTCCAGGCCCAGGCTCTTCAACGCATCCATGATCAGGCCGACGTGATAGTCGCCCTCCATCAGCTTGTCGCCGTATTGGCCGATGCGCGACTTGCCCTTGAACTGCGCTGACGGAAGATTGGGCACGTGGCCGACCGAGAGCGGCAGGTACAGGAAGAAAGGCTTGCTGGCGGCGCCCTGGCGCTTCATGAAGTCGATACCCCTGGCGACCAGCTCATTGTCGATCTCGGCCCTGGCCTCCAGGGTGAACGGCTTGACGTCCTTCAAGCCGCTGCCGGGCACGTACTCGACGACCTGTGGGCCCTTGGAGAGCATCGCGGCCTGTGGCGCGTCAATGGAATGCGTCATTTCGATCGTGGTGACGTAGGTCGACGAATCCCAGGACGCATCCGGTGGAATGCCGTAGAACTCGTCGAAGCCGTGTGCCATGGGAAGCGCCTGGGGTTCCCTGCCCAGGTGCCATTTGCCGAAGATGGCCGTGGCGTAGCCCTGACTCTTGAACATCTGGCTCATCGTCGGCGCATTGGCCGGCAGTCCGCCACCCGCGCCCGGAATGATGACCAGGGACAAGCCGGTGCGAATCGAATACTGCCCGGTCATCAGCGCCGCGCGCGACGGTGTACAGGCGGGCTCGACCAGGAACTGCGTGAGCGTGAGTCCTTCGCGTGCCATCTGGTCGATGCGGGGCGTCGGAGCACCACGCCTTTCGCCACCGCCGTAGGGGCCGAGGTCGCCGAAGCCTACATTGTCGAACAGCACGAACACCACGTTCGGCTTGTCTTGGGCCAGCGCGACGTTCGCGACCATGCCAACCATCGCGGCCGTCACCATTGCAATGTTACGAAGCATTACGCTTGATGTCATTTCCTGGCTCCACGGTAACTGCAGATTGCCTATTCGCGAGGTTGGTGCCGCTCCGTGGTGCTTCAGCGTGCGCCGAAGTTCGTCACGTTGGCGGCCGGCGGATTCGGGTACTTTTTCAAAGACTCTTCGTACTTGAGGACCGCCTTTAGCGCCGGGCTCATCGCCCAGACGAAATTGCCGCCGAGGTTCAGATCCTCGTGCGGATCCATCTCGACGTTGTAGACGGTTGGATACGACATGTTCACCAGCCCCGTATAGGCGCCGCCCAACTGCTGCTTGCCGGTGCCGGTCAGGACCTCTTCCTTGAAATAGATCCGCCACTGCTTCCACCGGGCCGCCACGAGGTCCGCGCCGACGAAACTCAGTAGCGTGTCGCGCGCGCCCATCTCGCTTTCGCCGGTCAGCACCGCGGTCTGGTCCATGCCGTCGATCGGGCGGTCATCGGGAAGCTTGCGCCCCAGGATGGCGGCGAAGGTCGGCAGGAAGTCCATTTCGGAGAACATCGCGTAGGACTTGCTGTTGGGCTTTACATGCCCTGGCCAGCGGATGAAGGCGAAGGTGCGGACCGACCCCTCCGACGTGGCGCCGAGCCTGCCGCGAAACGGACCGGGGCTGCCCATGTCGGGAATGCCGAGCGTGCTCCAGTTCTTGAACTCGTCCCCGGTCGGCCCGTTGTCCGAGGCGTAGACGACGATGGTGTTGTCCTCGACACCGGCCTCCTTCAGCGCGGCGAGCAACTGGCCGACGTGATAATCGCCCTCCATGATCTTGTCGCCGTACTGGCCAATTCGCGACTTGCCCACGAATTCCTTGGATGGCAGCGTTGGCCCATGGCCAACTGAGAACGGCAGGTAGAGGAAGAACGGCTTCTTGGCCCCGGCCTGTTCCTTGATGAAGGCCACCGAAAGATTCGTCAGCTCGACGTCGATTTCGGCGTGCGCCTCTTGCGTGAAGGGCTTCACCTTCTTCAGCTCGCCGCCGGCCACCTGCTCCATGATCCATGGGCCTTTCTGCAGCAACTCCTTCTCGGTCGCGTTGCCGGCGCTGTGGGTCGCCACGATCCCCGGCACCGTCGTCGAATCGCTCCATGACGAGTCCGGCGGGATACCGTAGAACCGGTCGAAGCCGTGCGCTGTCGGCAGGCTCTGCGGCTCGATGCCAAGGTGCCATTTGCCGAAAAGCGCGGTGACATATCCTGCGTCCTTGAACAGTTGCCCCATGGTGTAGGCGCGGCCGGGAAGTGTGTTGGGTGTGCCCGGAATGATGAACAACGAGAGGCCGTTGCGGATCGAGTACTGGCCGGTCATCAGCGCCGCGCGCGACGGCGTGCAGGACGGCTCGACGAGGAATTGGTTGAGCATCATGCCCTCGCGGGCGAGTTGGTCGGCGACCGGTGTCGGCATGCCGCGCAACTCGCCGCCGCCGTACGCGCCCATGTCACCGTAGCCGACGTTATCTGCCAGGATGAACACCAGGTTCGGCTGCTTGCCCTGTGCGACCGCAGTGGTTGCCGTCAATCCGACGATCGCGGCCGCAGCCACTGCAAGCTTGCGTAGAAACCTCAAGTAAGTCATTCAAATCCTCCTGCGCAACAATGCAAGTCCCATGAGCAGGGCCCACAGCGGCAATAGAATCAGGAAAACCATCTGGATCAGTTCGGTCACGGCCCACAGCTGCAAAGCACCGGCCAGAAACACCGCTGCATAGCACGCACCGTTAACCATCAACAGGCGGCCATAGGGCAAGCCGGACGTTCTCATGGCCCTGCCCATGACCAGCCCCCAGAACCCCATCACGGGGCCCTCCATCAACCACAAGCCCTGTTGCGCTGAGCTCGCGATCGCGAGCCAGGCGGCTTCACTGGCGGCGCGGACCGTCGGATCGCCGGACGCATGCATGGCGGCCAGCGGCGAAAGTGCCGCAAACAGAATCGAAGCGCCGGCGATGCCCATCGCCACATAGACGACGATGCACAGTGTCGCGATGTCGATCAGCGCGCCATGTTCGGCGCGCAATACTGACCACAGGTAACCGCCGATCAGCAGAAAGGGCAGGTAGAACCCGAGCGTGTCCAGCACCATCGCCGCGTGGAAGAATCCGTGCGCCTGGGCCGGCAGACCGAGAAAAACCTCCGGCTGAAACACAACGGCGAAATCACCGCCGACGGCAGCGACGTACAAACCGATGTTTGTCCATGCCAGCAGCGCGCCGACGATCGCGACCCAGCCGACCAGGCGGTGACCATTTCCTGAACTTAGCGTAATCGTCACTAACCTATGTCCTATCGAACACGTTGAAATCGCCGGCCAACGCCAACGAGCCGCAAACTTGCCGGCCCGCAGTCAGGTAAATCGCCGTCACCTGAGCTGCAACCATTCCAGCATCTGCGTAGTGACCTGCTGTGGTCGGTCGAGCATCAGCCAGTGCGACCCACCCTCGACTCGCCGATAACGCCAGGGGGCCGCCATCAGGGTTGCGCTGTCCTGCACCTGGCTCTCCCATAAGTAGGTATCACCGCTGCTCCACAGTCCCAGCGTGGGGACCTGGCACTTGCGCGGCGCCGCCGTGCTGGTGACCGCTGCAAGATAGGCCGAGGCCATTGGATTGGCCCGATCCAGATTCAGCATGCCGTTCATCGCCGCGGGATCCTTCATCCGCGACCAGACTTCGTCCACGTCCGGATGGGTCGGCACGATGAATTTCCTGAAGAATGCGCCGTCGTTCGCGGCGTACAGCTGCGCCGTATCGGCCATGGTATTGAGGTACATGTACCAGCTGTATTTCACTTCATCGACGGATTTCACGTTCATCATCAGGTCCGGGTGACCGACGGAGAGAGCAACGTGCCGGCGGAAACGCTCGGGGAAATTCAGCGCCAGCTCCCAGCTGAAAAAGGCGCCCCAGTCATGACCTACCAGGTCCACCTGCGGTACATCCAGCGTATCGAGCAGCGCCACCATGTCGGCGATGATCAGTTCGCCACGATAGCGTTGCGCGTCCTGCGGCTTTTCGGTTTCGCCATAACCGAGCATGTCCGGTGCAATGACCCTGTAGCCGGCATTCACCAGCGCCGGCACCTGGTCGGTCCAGACACTGGAGGTGTCCGGCATGCCGTGCATCAGCAGCACGACCTTGTCGCCGCTTCCTTGCTCGCCCACGTGATAACGCACGCCATTCAATTCCATCTTCGTGCCAGGCATGCTGCCCCGAACGCCGAGGCGTGGCGTGACGGATTTAGCACCCGCATCTGCGGCATCGGCCGACCGGCCACCCAGGCCGGTCGACAAGGCCAGCAAACCGGCAGACTTCAGGAAATCGCGGCGATCATTGGGCATGGGAGGTTCCTCGGTTGCTGGCCAGGTAGGTCGCAATATTGACGATGTCTTCGTCAGTCAGTGGTGCAGCGAGCGCCGACATCACGCCGGAAGCATCCTTGCGCGAGCCATTCTTGAAGCTGCGAAGTTGATGGACCAGATAGTCGTAACCCTGACCGGAAAGGCGGGGAAACGCCGCCTGGCCCTGCAGCTCGGCGCCGTGGCAGGCAGCGCAGACTTTTTCTTCGACCAGCCGCTTCCCGATTTCCACACGCTGCGAATCAGGCTTGAACGTGCTGTTCGGCACCACGGTGCGGGCCGCAAAAAAAGTTGCCAGCGTCTCGATCTCGGCCGGCGAAAGATTGACGGCCAGTGACGACATGGTCGGATTGGCGCGCTGCCCGCTGGCGAATGCCTGCAACTGTGCACGCAGGTAGTCCGCCGGCTGACCGGCCAGGCTCGGGTAGAACTGGTTCTGCGAGTTGCCGGTATAGCCGTGGCACGGCATGCACGATTCATTGAGCTGCGGCCATGGGCCACCCGTGGCCACGTTTTCCTGGCTTGCTCGCTGAATAGCCTTGTCAAATCGGTAGTAGTCCAGCAACGCGGGGCCGTACATGACACCGGCCGTAGCCAGCACCGCCACCAGCAGCAGCGAGCCGATGACCAGCAATCGGCTCGCGCCCACCTGCCGCCTGTTTCGTTGCACCGGCTGCATATGCGCGCTCCCTATCCGACCTGAGCCAATGCCTGCAGCGCCTGCAGTGCGGCACGATGCCCGGAGCGCACGGCACCATCCATGTAACCGGCCCAGATGTCCGCGGTTTCCGTTCCCGACCAGATCAGCCTGCCCACCGGCGGATGCAGCGCCTCGCCGTAGCGCGTCCAGAAGCCCGGCGGGATCGCGGAAACACAACTGATGGTCCAGGGATCCTGGCCCCAGTCGTGATCGTGGAACTGCAGCGGGCGCAGGGCTTCATCACCAAGCGCCTGGGCATAGATTGCCGACAGCATCTGTTCGGCCTGCTGCGGATCGGCCGGCACCTCGGACTGGGTGATGAAGGCGTTGATCACGCCGATGGATCCGTCCGGCGGCGAATTGTCGTAGGCCCAGAACAGTGGGCCGTTGGCCTGAAGGATATGGCCATTGAGCCCCTGCTTCCGCCAGAACGGCTTGGAGTACACGTGAGCGGTCTTGCGGCCGGGCGAGTAGGCCGGCCAGCGCCGCTGCAGTTCACTGCGCGGACTCGGGCAGCGCCGGGCTGAAGTCGATCTGGTGACACAGTGCCGGCTGAATCGCCATGATCACCCGGCGCGCCCGCACCAGTCCCTGGTCGGTGTGCAGGCTGACCACCGGCTGATCCCATTCACTGATCCTGCGTACCGGCGTCGACAGCCGCAGCTTGTCGCCCAGGGCGTCGGCCATCTTCTGGCTCAGGATCTGCGAGCCCCCGACAAAACGGGTCTCCTGTGCGCTGTCCTTGATCGAGTCGAGTTCTTCGTAACGGCTGTTGGCCGAATTGATCATCGACAGAAAATGCAGCAGGCCCATTTTCGCCGGCATGGTGCCGCCCGAGAGCAGGGCGGAAATGCCCCAGCCAACCCTGTCTTCAACACTGAGGTTCTGTTCGACCAGCCAGTCACCGAGGGACAGGGGGTCCAGCTCCGCGGCGCGCGCGGCCTGCCACGGCGCCCCGGACGGCACGCCGCGCGCCAGCTCATCAAGCTTCGCGGCAATCTTGAAGTCGGTACCGAAGCTGCCGTGCAGGTCCATCGCCACCCGCCCGTCGCCGGCGAGCATCACCGTCTTGCCCTGGTAGTACGTCGGGAACGTGGCGACGTCGAGTTCGCGGGCCAGGTCCGCCACCGCCGTCTGACCCGGGCCGATCCATTGACCACCCGCCTCGCTGACGTAGCCGTCGCCCAGGTCGTGATTCAGCGTTCGACCGCCCACGCGGTCGCGGGCCTCGAGCACCACGAACGATTCGTTGCCGGCGCGGCGCAGGTCGCGGGCGGCCGTGAGCCCGGCCAGGCCGGCTCCGACAATGGCGACATCAAGCACATCCGGTTCGCCAACCGACGCCGCCACCGCGCGACCTGGCATGACGGCCGCGGCGATGGCGCCCGTCGCCGCGCCAAGAAAGCTGCGCCGATTCAGGTCGGCGGTGCTTCCGCCTTGCGTGCTGGCACGGATCAAGCGCCCGTGATGGTTATCCATCGCCCAATCCCCCCCTGTCAATTCTCGGTGCGGCCAGCGCCTCTTCCCGGGCGCCGTGCAAGAACTCGACACAGTGTCAAGAATAACTGACAGTATGTCAATAGTTCTGATTCGCATCCGCATCAGCAGTTCGCGCGGCATAATCGCCCGGACGACACGTGCAGGAATTTGACGTCAGGCCGACGTTGATAGTGGATACCAGGGCTCACGCCAGGGCGTCGCGAGGAGTGATTTGGAAGCAATGAAAGCCGCGGGACGAAAATATCCGGAGGCCAAGCGCCCCCCGCAGCAGCAGCGTGCCCGTGACCGCATTGATGCGATCTTGGCTGCTGCCGAGACCGTGGTCGCGGAAGGCGGCTACGACAGTCTGACCATGGTCAGTATCGCGGCGCGCGCCGGCATTACCCACACCTCGATCTACCACTACTTCAGGTCGGTCGAGGCAATCCTGCTGACCCTGGTTTCGCAACTCGTGGATGAATACAACCGTGGTGTCGCGTCAGAGTTGGCCAAGGCCGATACGCCGGCCGGGCTGATCGACGCCGTTGAGAAAAGCCTGGTCCTGGGCTACGAAATGTACCGAAGCAGGCCCGTGGCGCGCGGATTGGCGGCCGCGACGCGTTATCTCCCGGCGCTGCGCAAGTTCGACAACGAAGATACGGTTCGCACGGCCGGATTGATCGCCGACCGGTTTGTGGCGCTTGATCCGCGCCTCGACCGCGATGCGGTTTACATCATGATCGTGCTGATTGGATCGCTTACCGCGCCGGCGTACGAAGCTGCACTATTGCTGCCCAGGCGTCAGCAGAAAACGGCCATCAACGATTTCCTGTTCATGGTGCGCTCGCGCCTGAGCCAGATCGTGCTTGAGCCGTCCTGCTAGAACATGATCCCGCGCGGCGCGACAGGCGGCCACCACCAACAAGTACCAGGCGCGCAGTGCGCAGCTCACTGCGCAACCCGGTGCTGCCAACGCGAAGATCGAGACACTGGACGACCAGCTCACAGGCAAGATCGTGAACGAGTTGCGGTGCCCGTAGGGTGGCTGGCGGTTGAGCGAAACCGGCGAGGCGGCCCTTTCCTTTGGAATTACCGGCCCGGCGCGTGCGCCGTGGGGCTTTCGGCTAATACCTACGTTAAACTAGCCGACCCTTTTGCCGGTCCGGACTGTCCGGGCCGGCGGGTGACTGTCGAGTACCGATCCAAGATGAGCGAATTCGAGGCAATGCGTACATCCACGCCGCTCGCGGCGGGCAATGCTCCCTATGTCGAGGAGATGTACGAGCGCTACCTTGCCGACCCGCAGTCGGTGGACGCCCGCTGGCGCGACTACTTCGGCGGCCTCGGTGGCCTCGGCCTGGATGTGGCCCACGGCCCGTTGGTCGAAGATCTTGCGCGGCGTGCGCAGCATGCGCGCTCGCCAGGTTCCGGGACTGCAACTGGCGCCCAACCGGGTGCCGGCGACCGCGCCGCAAAGCAGGGCGCGGTTTCCCGCCTGATCCAGATCTATGCCAACCGCGGCCACCTCATTGCGGATATCGACCCGCTCGGGCTGATGGTGCGGCCGATGCCGAAGGTGCTCGGGCTCGACTACATGGGCCTCACCGAGGCCGACCTGGACACCGAGTTCCACACCGGTAGCCGCAACGACGCGATCAAGCCGCGCCTCAAGCTGCGCGACATCGTTGCCGAGCTGCGGCAGATCTACTGCGGGTCGATCGGCGCCGAATTCGCCCATGTCTCGAACGAGACCGAGCGGCTGTGGCTGCAGGACCGTTTCCAGGTAGGCCGGGTCCAGCAGCACTTCTCGCCGGAGGCCAGGAAGAACATCCTCTGGGGCCTCACGGCCTCGGAGGGACTCGAGCGCTATCTCGCCACCCGCTATCCGGCACAGAAGCGCTTCTCGCTGGAGGGCGGCGACAGCCTGATCCCGCTGCTCGACGACATGATCCAGTTGAGCGGCTCGCACGGCGTCGAGGACATCGTGATCGGCATGGCGCACCGTGGCCGCCTGAACGTGCTGGTCAACGTGCTTGGCAAGGTCCCCGAGGCGCTGTTCTCCGAGTTCGAAGGCAAGTACGACCTCGCGACGCTGAAGGGGTCCGGCGACGTCAAGTACCACAAGGGTTTCTCCAGCGACGTTCGCACGCCGGGCGGAAACGTACACGTGGCGCTCGCCTTCAACCCCTCGCACCTCGAGGTCGTGAACCCCGTGGTGGAGGGCTCGGTACGTGCCCGCCAGGAGCGCCGCGGCGACGCAACCGGCGTCAAGGTCATGCCTGTGCTGATCCACGGCGACTCCGCATTCGCCGCACAGGGCGTGATCCAGGAAACGCTGCAGATGTCGCAGGCGCGGGCCTTCTCAACCGGTGGGACCGTGCACCTGATCATCAACAACCAGGTGGGGTTCACGACCCACGACCCGCGCGATACCCGCTCGACGCTGTACTGCAGCGACGTTGCAAAGATGGTCGAGGCACCGATCCTGCACGTGAACGGCGACGACCCGGAATCGGTTGTATTCGCGGCACGGCTTGCGATCGAGTACCGGATGAAGTTCCACAAGGACGTGGTGATCGACCTGGTCTGTTACCGGCGCCTCGGTCACAACGAGGCGGACGAGCCGGCGGCGACCCAGCCGGTGATGTATTCGACGATCCGCGCCAGGCCCACCACTCGTCAGCTCTACGCCGGCCGTCTCGCCGACGAAGGCGTGATCACCGCCGACGAGGCGGAGCGGATGGTCGAGGAGTATCGCAACGGCCTCGACGACGGCGACGGCATGCCGCAGGCCCGCAACGTGCTCGGCATGATCGGTAACGTCCACACGGTGGACTGGGCCAGGTACCACGACGTGGACTGGTTCGAGCAGGTGCCGACCGGCGTCAGGATGCAGACTCTCAAGGACCTCGGCGTTCGTTGCACGACCTATCCGGAAGGATTCACGCTGCACAGGCAGGTCCAGAAGGTCATGGACGAAAGGCGCAAGATGGCCGCCGGCCAGTCGATGCTGGACTGGGGATTCGCCGAGATGCTGGCGTACGCGACGCTGCTCGACGAGGGCTACGAGATTCGCCTGACCGGGCAGGACAGCGGTCGCGGTACGTTCTTCCACCGCCATGCGGTCGGCCACGACCAGAAGACTGGCGCTGTCTACATTCCGCTCCGCCACCTGAAGGCGGGCCAGCCGAGATTCCGTGTGACGGATTCGCTGCTGTCGGAGGAGGCGGTGCTCGGCTTCGAGTACGGCTACTCGACCACCGATCCCAACTGCCTCGTCATCTGGGAGGCGCAGTTCGGCGACTTCGTAAACGGCGCGCAGGTCATCATCGACCAGTTCATTGCCTCCGGCGAGACAAAGTGGGGCCGCTACTGCGGGCTCACGATGCTCCTGCCGCACGGCTTCGAGGGGCAGGGGCCGGAACATTCCTCGGCACGGCTGGAGCGATTCCTGCAGCTGTGCGCCGAACACAACATGATCGTCTGCGTGCCCTCGACCCCGGCGCAGATGTTCCACATGCTGCGGCGGCAGATGCTGCGCGATTTCCGCAAGCCGCTGGTCGTGATGACGCCGAAGAGCCTGCTGCGCCACAAGCTGTCCGTATCGCCACTCGAAGACCTGTCGAAGGGCTTCTTCCAGGAGGTCATCGACGAAATCGACGACCTGCGTGCCGAAAAGGTCAGCCGCGTGGTGTTCTGCTCAGGCAAGGTCTACTTCGACCTGCTCGAGGCGCGCCGCGCCGACGAGAGGCGCGACGTGGCGATCGTGCGGATCGAGCAGCTCTATCCTTTCCCGAGCGACGATTACGAAATCGTCCTGCGCCGGTACCCGAACGCCCGCGAGGTCGTCTGGTGCCAGGAAGAGCCGCAGAACCAGGGCGCATGGTTCCAGATTCGGCACCGCCTGCAGGAGAAGCTCGGTCCGAAGCAGGAACTCCTGTGCAGCAGCCGTGGACCATCGGCAGCGCCTGCCACCGGAATTCCGCAGGTCCACGCGGAGCAGCAGCACGGCCTCGTGCGTGCCGCGCTCGTCGCCCATACCATTGAAGAAGTAGCACCGCCGCCGCGCAGCCTGCGCAAGGCCGCCACCAGGAAGAAATCATGACGATCGAAGTGCGCGTACCCCAGCTGCCTGAGTCGGTCGCCGACGCAACGCTGGTTGCCTGGCACAAGAAGCCGGGCGACGCCGTGGCCCGCGACGAGAACCTCGTCGATCTCGAGACCGACAAGGTCGTGCTCGAGGTACCCGCGCCCGCTTCAGGCGTCATTGCTGAATTGAAGGTCAAGGACGGTGCCACGGTGACCAGTGGCCAGTTGCTGGCATTGCTGGAGGAGGGTGCCGCTGCCGGCCCCGCGGCCGGGTCAGCAACTGCCGCCGCCGACCAGGCAACCGCGGCGAAGTCCGATGCCGGAGCCGGGAAATCCGACGCGGCTGCAGAGAAGCCTGCGGCGACGCGGGGCGCGCCGGCTGTCGGAGAGAAGCTCGCGCCTTCGGTCCGCCGCCTGGTCGAGGAACACAAGCTGGACGCCGGGGCGATTCCAGGCAGCGGGCGCGACGGCAGGATCACCAAGGGCGACGTCCTCTCGCACCTGACGGGCCGCGAACCGGCCGCAACGTCGGCCGGTACGGCGAGCGCTGCGGCGGGCACCGCCGGACTGCGCGCCGAGAGGCGCGTGCCGATGACCCGACTGCGAGCGCGCATTGCCGAGAGGCTGGTACAGGCCCAGGCGACCGCGGCGATGCTGACCACGTTCAACGAGGTGGACCTCACGGCCGTGAACGAACTGCGCGCCCGCCACAAGGAGCGCTTCGAAAAGGTGCATGGCGCGCGCCTCGGGTTCATGTCGTTCTTCGTCAAGGCCTGCATCGAGGCGTTGCGTCGCTACCCGGCGGTCAATGCATCCGTGGACGGTGCCGACATCGTCTACCACGAGTACTACGACATCGGCGTGGCGGTCTCCACCGACCGGGGGCTGGTCGTCCCGGTGCTGCGCGATGCGGACGCGATGAGTTTCGGCGGGATCGAGCAGTCGGTGGTGTCCTATGCGAATCGTGCCCGGGAAGGGTCGCTCACGATCGAGGACCTGACCGGCGGCACGTTCACGATCACCAACGGCGGCGTGTTCGGCTCGCTGCTCTCGACGCCGATCCTGAACATGCCGCAGAGCGCGATCCTCGGCATGCACAAGATCCAGCAGCGCCCGGTCGTCGTCGACGACGAGGTCGTGGTGCGCCCGATGATGTACCTCGCGCTCAGCTACGATCACCGGCTGATCGACGGCCGCGAAGCGGTACAGTTCCTGGTCGCCGTGAAGGATGCGCTGGAAGACCCGGCGCGACTGTTGCTGCAGGTATAAGGAGCCCAGATGTCCGACACCAGCTATGACGTCATCGTGATCGGCGCCGGCCCTGCCGGTTATCCCTGCGCCATCCGTGCGGCCCAGAACGGGCTCAAGGTTGCCTGCGTGGACGAGTGGAAGAACCGCGACGGCACGCACGCCTACGGCGGCACCTGCCTGAACGCGGGCTGCATCCCGTCGAAGGCGCTGCTCGAGTCAACCGAGCTCTACCACCGCGCGCAGTCCGAGTTCGCGGTGCACGGGATCTCGGCCGGCAGCCTCGCCTTCGACGTCGCAACGATGCAGAAGCGCAAGGCAAAGATCGTCAAGGCCTCGACCCAGGGCATCGTCGCACTCTTCAAGGCGGCGGGCGTGACGGCGTTGCAGGGACACGGGCGGCTCATTGCGGGCAACAAGGTCGAGGTCACCGGCTTCGACGGCAAGAAGACCGAACTCACAGCCAGGCACGTGGTGCTGGCGTCGGGGTCCGTGCCGATGGAACTGAAGAGCGTTCCATTCGACGGCAAGGACATTCTCGACTCCTGGGGTGCGCTCGATCTCGAGGCCGTGCCGAAACGCCTCGCCGTCATCGGTGCCGGTGTCATCGGCCTGGAGCTCGGAAGTGTCTGGCGCAGGCTCGGCGCGGAGGTCGTCGTGCTCGAGGCACTCGAGCAGTTCCTGTTCATGGCCGACCAGCAGCTCGCCAGGGAAGCGCTGAAGCACTTCAGGAAGCAGGGCCTGGATATCCGGCTCGGTGCCAAGGTCGGCGGCATGGAGCGCGGCAAGGACGGCATCACGCTCAAGTACCAGGATGATTCCGGCGCAAAGACCGTGACCGTGGACAAGGTGGTGGTCGCGATCGGCCGCAGGCCGTACACGCAGGACCTGCTGGGCGAAGGCGCGGGAGTGGAACTCGACGAGCGCGGGTTCATCAAGGTGGACCACGAATGCCGCACCGGTGCCGCCAACGTCTGGGCAATCGGCGATGCGGTGCGCGGCCCGATGCTCGCTCACAAGGGCAAGGAAGAGGGCGTGATGGTCGGCGACCTGATCGCAGGCCTGGTCTCTGAGATGAACTACAAGGTCATTCCGTCGGTGATCTACACCGCCCCGGAGATCGCCTGGGTCGGCAAGACCGAGGAAGAGGTGAAGAAATCCGGCCGCGCCTACAAGGTGGGCTCGTTTCCGTTCCTGGCGAGCGGCCGTGCACGTGCAATGGAAGCGCCCGCAGGCTTCTGCAAGCTGATCTCTGCAACCGACGACGACGAGATCCTGGGCGTGCACATCCTGGGACCGATGGCCGGCGAGCTGATTGCAGAGGCAGTGCTGGCGCTCGAATACTCGGCGAGCACCGAGGACCTGCAGCGCACGATCCACGCGCACCCGACTCTGAGCGAAGCGCTGCACGAGGCCGCGCTCGCGGCGGACAAGCGCGCGATCGACATGCCGAACAAGTAGGCTGGGGCAGGGACATTCTCCTTTTCCTGGCGTCGGGAAAAGGAGAATGTCCCCTAGCGTCGCCGGCTGGCGCTGATCACGTTCGACAAGCCGGAGAGGCGGCCCAGCAGGCGGCTCAATTCCTCCAGGCCATGCACGGTGACGGTCATGTCCACCGTCGCCGTGTTCTCGGCAGTGTTGGTAATCGTGTTCATCGTCTCGATGCTGATGTGCTCGTCCGCCAGGACCGACGAGATGTCGCGAACCAGGCCGCGTCGGTCGAAGGCCTCGACACGGACGGCGACCGGGAAAGTACGCTCGGGCGACGGCCGTCCCCAGTCGACCGCCAGCACGCGTCGCGGCTGGCTGTCGCGCAGCCGGATCAGGTTTGCACAGTCAGCGCGGTGGATGCTGACGCCCCGTCCAAGCGTAATGTAGCCGGCGATCGACTCGGGCGGGACCGGCCGGCAGCAGCGAGCGATCGTGTTCAGCAGGTCGCCGACACCGTCCACCACCATGCCACCGGTCGCATCGTGGCCGGCAGTCCGGGTGGGCGCCTTGAGCCTGGCAGGCTCCTTCTCATGCTGGCGGCGCTGGATGGCGCCCGCCACCTGCGCCACGGTGACTTCGCCATTGCCGAGTCCTACATAGAGTGAGTCCGCGTCGGGCAGCTTCAGCTCATCGAGGATCTCCGGCAACGGCAGGCCGCGTACGCCCAGCCGCTCGATCTCCCGCTCGAACATCTGCCGGCCTTGCTCGCGATTCTGGCCTTCGTCGAGCTTGCGGAACCAGCTGCGCACCTTGCTGCGATTGCGGGGCGAGGCCAGGAATCCCAACGACGGAACCAGCCAGTCGCGGCTGGGGTTCGGCTGCTTTCCGGTGATGATCTCGACCGTGTCGCCGTTGGCGAGATGGTGCCCGAGCGATACCATCCGTCCATTCACCTTCGCGCCGCGGCAACGGTGGCCGAGATCGGTGTGCACGTGGTACGCGAAGTCGAGCGGCGTCGCCCCGCGCGGCAGGTCCACGACCTCGCCCTTCGGGCTCAGTGCATATACGCGATCCTCGAAGATCTCGGCCTGCAGGCTGTCGAGCAGGTCCGGTTCCATTCCGGCGCGTGCACTCGGTTCGAGCAGTTGCCGCAACCAGTTGATCTTCTGCTGGAAGCTGGACTCGGCGCGACGGCCCTCCTTGTACTGCCAGTGCGCGGCGACACCAAGCTCGGCGTGGTCGTGCATCTCGCGGGTGCGGATCTGGACCTCGAGCGGCAGGCGACCGGGGCCGATGACCGCCGTATGCAGCGAACGGTAGTTGTTCTCCTTCGGCGTCGCGATGTAGTCGTCGAATTCTCCCGGCAGATAGGCCCAGAGGCCGTGGACGATGCCGAGCGCCGCGTAACACTCGGCGACGGTTTCGACCTGGATCCGGACCGCAAGCACGTCCATGACCTGCTCGAAGGCAAGCGCCTTGCGCTTCATCTTCCGGTAGATGCTGTAGATGTGCTTCGGGCGTCCGCTGATCTCGCCGCTGATGCCAGCCTTGGCCAGTTCCCTGCCGATCAGGCCCTGGACGTCGGCGATGTAGCGTTCGCGCTCCTCCCGCTTCGACTTGAGCCAGCCTGCGATACGCTTGTATTCGTCTGGTTCGCTGTAGCGGAACGCCAGGTCCTCCAGCTCCCACTTGATCTGCCAGATTCCGAGTCGGTTTGCGAGCGGCGCGTAGATTTCGCGCGTCTCGAGCGCCGCCCAGCGCTGTTCGGCGGGCGGCGACTTCTTCATGTTGCGCAGGCGCACGAGCTGCAGCGCGAGCCTGAGCAGCACCAGGCGCACGTCGGACGCCAGCGAAAGCAGCAGCTTGCGCACTCCTTCCGCCTGCTGTGGCTTCATCGGCTGGCCGGGGTTCCAGTCCGCCGGTATCCCGATGCCCACGACACGCTCGACCTCGCGGGCGAGCCGAACTGCCGTCGCACCGCAATAGTCCCCGGCCCGCGCGTCGTCCAGCGTGCCTTCCTCCAGCCAGGGGATCAGCAGCCCGGCGAGCACCAGGTCCTCGTCCACCCTCAGTTCGGCCAGCAACGAGGCAAGTTCGAGACTGTGGGCAGCCGCAAGGGGTGGCGCGTGCGTCCTGACCAGCTCCAGGGCTGTGCGGACGCGAGGCGTCTGGGACTCGGGGTCGAATTCGGCGGGCTTCACGGCGTGCGCTATCATACGCCGCTGTCGTAGCGTCTCCCGTGGGGTGAGGATTTGCCCAGGCTCAGTCGAGGTGGCCGGCGCTGGGCGCTCCCTTCCCGGGGCCACGCAACCGGTGGAGCGTCCGTGCGGATACTCGGGCTCGACCCGGGTTCCGTGGCGACCGGCTTCGGCGTCATCGACTGGGCCGGCGGCGAGGCACGCTACGTCGCCAGCGGAGCGATCCGCACCAGAGGTGTCGAATTCCCGCCGCGCCTGCGACAGATCTTCGAGGGCGTTCTCGAGCTCATGCGCGAGTACCGGCCGGCAGAGGTTGCCATCGAGCGGGTCTTCATGCACCGCAATGCCGACAGTGCGCTGAAGCTCGGGCAGGCGCGCGGTGCGGCGCTCTGCGCGGCGTTTTCGACCGACCCGATGGTATTCGAATACGCGCCGCGCGAAGTGAAGCTCGCGGTGGTGGGCAAGGGCGGGGCGCAGAAGGAGCAGGTGCAACTGATGGTGATGACGCTGCTCAAGCTTACCGGCGAACTCGGACCGGACGCTGCTGATGCGATCGGTATCGCGCTCTGCCACGCCTATTCAAGGCAATCGAAGCTGGCGGTCGCGGCCGGCGCGGCAGCGGGGGCGACCCCGTGATCGGATTCCTGCGAGGACGCCTCGCAGCAAAACACCCGCCGTCGCTGGTGGTGGACGTGGGTGGCGTCGGCTACGAGGTCGAAGCACCGATGTCCACGTTCTACGGCCTGCCTTCGATCGGTGCCGAGGTCACGCTGCATACGCACCTGGTGGTGCGCGAGGACGCACACGTACTGTTCGGCTTCGGCACGGAGCGCGAACGGGGACTGTTCCGCGAGGTGATAAAGGTGTCGGGCGTCGGGCCGCGAATCGCGCTCGCCATCCTCTCCGGTATCAGCGTGGACGATTTCCACCGCTGCGTGGAGGCGGACGACGCGGCGACGCTGGTGCGCGTGCCGGGCATCGGGCGCAAGACCGGCGGAGCGCCTGATCATCGAGATGCGCGACAGGCTCAAGTTGCTCGGTGGACCGACCAGCGGCGGGCTGACCGGCGCGCCGGCCGGTGCCCAGCTCAGCCCGCAGGCCGAGGCCTTCAGCGCGCTGGTGGCGCTCGGTTACAAGCCCGCGGAAGTCACACGGCTGCTGCAGAAGGTTGAGCCGTCGGTGACTTCCACCGAAGAGATGATCCGCCACGCGCTGCGCGCGGCGGCAGGCTGACGGCGGGGTGCGCTGAATGATCGAGCAGGATCGCGTGATCTCGGCTGGCCCGCAGCGGGACGAAGAGGCCTACGACCGCGCCGTGCGGCCGAAGTCGCTCGCGGAATACGTGGGCCAGGCGCCGATGAAGGCGCAGATGGAGATTTTCATCCAGGCCGCGCGACAGCGCGGTGAGGCGCTCGACCACGTGCTGATTTTCGGCCCCCCGGGCCTCGGCAAGACCACCCTGGCGCACGTCATCGCCAACGAGCTCGGGGTTGGATTCAAGCAGACCTCTGGCCCGGTGCTCGAGCGGCCCGGCGACCTGGCGGCCCTGCTGACCAACCTGCAGCCGAATGAAATCCTGTTCGTCGACGAGATCCACCGCCTGAGCCCGGTGGTGGAGGAGATCCTCTATCCGGCGCTCGAGGACTTCCAGCTCGACATCGTGATCGGGGAGGGGCCTGGAGCCCGTTCGATCAAGATCGACCTGCCTCCCTTCACGCTGGTAGGTGCAACGACTCGCGCCGGATTGCTGACATCGCCTCTGCGCGACCGCTTCGGCATCGTGCAGCGGCTCGAGTTCTACGGTAGCGAGGACCTGCAGCGGATCGTCGAGCGCTCGGCACGGATCCTCGGCGTGCCCGTCGACGAGGCTGGTGCGGCGCGTATCGCCCAGCGGTCGAGGGGTACACCTCGCATCGCCAACCGGCTGCTGCGCCGGGTGCGGGACTTTGCCGAGGTCAAGGCCGACGGACACGTGACCGACGAGGTGGCGCAGGGCGCGCTCGACCTGCTCGACGTCGATCCGCAGGGCTTCGACCCGATGGACCGCAGGCTGATGCTGACGATCATCGAGAAATTCGACGGCGGGCCGGTCGGCGTGGACAGCCTCGCTGCGGCGCTGGGCGAGGAGCGCGGCACGATCGAGGACGTGATCGAGCCGTTCCTGATCCAGCAGGGCTACATCGCGCGTACGGCCCGCGGCCGCATCGCGAGCCGTAACGCATACCTTCACTTCGGCCTTACGCCGCCCGCACTCGAGCGGCCGGGCACGACTGGCCTGTTCGACGCATGAGGATGACTGACGATGGGTGAACACTCCGCGCTCGACCTGGTCCTCGGCGCCAGTTTTCCCGTGCAGTGCGTACTCGCGCTGCTCGCAGCGGCGTCCGTCGTGTCCTGGGCCATCATCCTGCGCAAGCGCCGGGTGCTGAACGAGGCGCGCGACACGGCAGATGAGTTCGAGGACAAGTTCTGGTCTGGCGGGGACCTCGCGGTGCTGTACAAGTCACTCGAGGGCGGCTCGCCGGTCGGCATGTCAGGGGTGTTCGTGGCGGGCTTCCGCGAATTTTCACGCCTGCGCCAGCGTGTGGGCCTTGGTAGCGGACAACTGCTCGAGGGCAGTCGCCGTGCGATGAAGGTGGCGCAGCTGCGCGAGACGGATCGTCTCGAGCAGAACCTGGCGACGCTCGCGACCATCGGCTCGACCAGCCCTTACGTCGGCCTGTTCGGAACGGTGTGGGGCATCATGGGTGCCTTCCAGGGCCTGGGGGCCGTGCAGCAGGCCACGCTCGCGACGGTCGCGCCTGCGATCGCCGAGGCGCTGATTGCGACGGCAATGGGCCTGTTTGCGGCCATACCGGCGGTGATCGCCTACAACCGCTACGCCGACCAGGTCGGACGCCTGGAACTGCGCTACGACACGTTCATGGAGGAGTTCTCGACCATCCTGCAGCGCCACGCGGGCGTGGACGGCGACTGAGGGCGCATTGGTGAGAAACAAGCGCGGACGTCGGCTGATGGGCGAGATCAACGTCGTCCCCTATATCGACGTGATGCTGGTGCTGCTGATCATCTTCATGGTGACGGCACCAATGCTGAGCCAGGGCATCAAGGTGGACCTGCCGAAGGCAGGAGCGGAACCTATCCAGCCAGACGACCTCGAGCCACTGGTACTGAGCATCGATCGCGAGGCGCTGATGTACCTGAACATCGGTGACCCCAGCCAGGCACTCGATGCCGATCGAGTCCTCGAAGTGGCCTCCGCGGCGATGCGCAGGGAACCCGAGCGCCCCGTTCTGGTCAAGGCAGATACGGCCGTCGCCTATGGCCGCGTCGTGGAGGGCATGGTGTTGCTGCAGCGCTCGGGTGCAAAGAAGGTCGGATTCGTGACGCAGCCGCCGGTCGAAGAGGCGCGCCCGCGCGCGAAGCGCTGAGCAATGGCGGGGTTTGCGCGCGAACACCTGCGACCCCTGGTCGGCTCGGCGGGCCTGCACCTGCTGTTGATAGCGCTGGTGGCCGGCATGGCGCTGCGCTGGACGAAGCCGCAGGAGCCAGAGCAGCTGGCGATCGAGGGTGTAGTGGTCGACGCGAAAGACCTGCCGAAGTCGGTGCTGTCTGGAAAAGCGCTGCCAGCGCCGCGGCCCGAACCTGTGCCGGAAGCTGCGCCCGAGCCCGCAAAGGAAGTGCGCCCCCCGCCGCCGGCCGAAGACACGCAGGCACGCGAGCGCGCCGAGGCTGAAGCAGCCGAGCGCGTCCGAGTGGAGCAGGCACAGGCTGTGGAGCGCAAAGCCCGCGAGGAAGCCGCCGCAATCGAGCGACTCAAACACGAGCAGGCCGAAGCACAGAAGAAGCGGGCTGCAGACGAGGCACGTCGCAAGGCCGAGGCGGAAGCCGAGCGCAAGAAGCTGGCGGATGCGGAGGCGCAGCGGGCCAGGGAAACACAGGCAATCGCTGCCAGGGAAGCGAAGGCGCGTGCGGCACGGGAAGCGGACCTGCAGCGGCAGCTGGCCGCGGAAGAGGCAGAGGGGCTGGCCCTTGCCCGCTCGGGGGTAAAGGATGAATACAGGGCGCTGCTCACGCAGGCGATCGAGCGCAACTGGATCCGACCGCCGTCGGCACGCGCCGGATTAGCCTGTACCCTGTATGTGAACCAGGCTGCGGGCGGAACGGTGGTGGACGTCAGGCTCGGCACCTGCAATGGCGACGAGGCGGTGCGTGAGTCGATCGTGACTGCCGTGTATAAAGCCTCGCCGCTGCCGCCGCCGAGCGACCCGCGGGCGTTCGAGCGCAGGCTCGAGATCGTGTTCAAGCCGACGGAGTAGGGTCCTGATGAATGCTGATGAACTGACCGCGCGCCGGGTGCTGGCGCGAATCCTCGCACTGGTCGCGATGCTTGCGGCCATGGCTGCACCGGCGCGCGCCCAGCTGAGGCTCGACATCACCGAGGGCGTGAAGGATGCGGTGCCGGTCGCGGTGGTTCCGTTTGGCGGCCAGGTCGAGGGCGGCAGCAATGACGTCGCGGCCATCATCGGCGGGGACCTGAGGCTCAGCGGCCGGTTCGCGCCGCTCGAGCGGCGGGACATGGTGACCCGACCGACGAACGGCGGCCAGGTCCGATTCGAGGACTGGCGCCTGCTGAAGGCCGACTACATCGTGGTCGGAAGCGTTGACGGCGGCGGCATGGGCGTGTCGTTCGAACTGTTCAACGTGCAGACCGGGCAGCAGCTGCTCGCGCAGACGATCCCTGCATCCGGCCAGACCCTCCGCGCGGTTGCACACCACATTTCCGACCTGGTATTCGAGCGGCTGACGGGCATCCCCGGAGCATTCTCGACGCGAATTGCCTACATCTCGGTCGAGGGCAAGCCGCCTTCGCAGCGCTACCGGCTGCTGGTCTCCGACGCGGACGGCTACAACCCGCGCACGGTGGCAGAGTCCGGCGAACCGCTGATGTCGCCGTCGTGGTCACCCGACGGGCAGAACCTCGCCTACGTGTCGTTCGAGAGCAAGGCCTCGGCGGTCTACGTGCAGCGGCTCGCCACCGGCGAGCGGCGGCGGGTATCGGCGCGGGCGGGCATCAATGGCGCGCCGGCGTATTCGCCGGACGGCACGCGGCTTGCGCTGACGCTGTCGCGGGACAGCAATCTCGACATCTACGTGCTCGACCTCGCGACGCAGGCGCTCACCAGGATCACCTCCAACGAGGCGATCGATACGGAAGCCGCCTGGACCCCGGACGGAAAGTCGCTGTACTTCACCTCCGACCGGGCGGGCAGCCCGCAGATCTACCGGGTGAACCTGGCCCGGCCGTCCGAGGTGGAGCGAGTGACCTACACCAACGGCTACAACGCGCGACCCAGGGTGTCGCCCGACGGCAAGTCGCTCGCGATGGTGACCCAGGACCGGGGCTACAGGATCGCGCTGATGGACCTCGGCAATCGTACCCTGCGGATGCTGACCAGCGGCCGCCAGGACGAGTCGCCCAGCTTTGCGCCGAACGGGGCGGTAATCATCTACGCGACCGAGGACCGTGGCCCGGGTTCGCTGGCGATGGTGTCCAGCGACGGGCGCTACCAGGAGCGCCTGCGCTCCTCGCAGGGCGACGTGCGCGAACCGGCCTGGTCTCCGTACCCGCCGCGCTGATGATTGCGCATGATCATTGTGGTAAAAGGCGCGCACTTTCGTGCGGGCCATGCCGGTCCGTGACCGAACACTGAATTTCCGAGGAGCCCGCCAGCCATGAAACTGACCCACGTACTCGCGCTAGTCGTCCTCTCGACCAGCCTCGCCGCATGCACCAAGCCCACCTCGACCAAGCCGGCTACGCAGACGCCTGCCGCACAGACTGAAGATGCGTCGACGACCGGTATCGACCAGGGCACGACGGTGCCGGCGGGCAACCTTACGCCGCAGCAGCAGGCACTGGCGCAGATCAAGACGAAGAACATCATCTATTTCGACTACGACAGTGCCGGAATACCGCAGGAGTACCTCCCGGTCGTCGCGGCCAACGCGGCGTACCTGGTGAAATACCCCACGGCGCGCGTTCGCCTCGAGGGCAACACCGACGAGCGCGGCACGCGCGAATACAACATCGGCCTCGGCGAACGTCGCGCGCAAGTGGTCAGGAATGCGCTGCTCGCGCAGGGCGTCGCGTCCGCGCAGATCACCACCGTGAGCTACGGCGAGGAGCGCCCGGCGGTCGAAGGCCACGACGAGGCTGCCTACGCACAGAATCGCCGCGTCGAGTTCGTGTACCCGCAGTGATGGCCGTGAAGACACCACTGAGGGCATTCGCGGGCGCCGTGCTGCTGGCGTGGAGCGTCGCGTCGCTGGCCACCGCGAGCAACAAGGAGCTGGAAGCCCGCGCCAACGAGACCGACGCGCGACTGGCGGCCGTCGAGCGTGCCAACCAGACGCTGGTGCAGCTGCAGCAGCAGGCCGAAGCGATGCGGCAGGAACTGCGCACGCTGCGCGGACAGCTGGACGAAGTGCGCCACGAGATCGAAGGCCTGCGGAAGCAGCAGCGTGATCTGTATTCGGACCTGGATCGCCGGCTGCTGCTGATCGAGAACGGCGCGCAGCCGGGCGTGACCGGAGCGCAGCCGCTCGACCGGGAACAGGGTGTCGCGGCGCCTGGTGGCGCCGAGGCCACGAGAATTCCGGTGGCCGGCGGTCCCGGGCCGACGGAAGCCGAGATCAGGGCCGCCGACGAGACGACCGTCTACAGCGATGCGTTCGCGGCACTGAAGGCGGGGCGCTACGAGGAAGCCGCGCGCGGATTCCAGCTCTACCTCACCAAGTACCCCGACGGCCCGAGAGCCGACTACGCCGCCTACTGGTTGGGTGAGTCGATGTACGCGCAGAGGGATTTCGTCACCGCGCTGAAAGTGTTCCAGAAGGTCGTCAGCGGCTTTCCGGAATCACGCAAGGCGCCGGACGCGCTGCTGAAGGTCGCCTACTGCCAGTACGAGCTGAAGGCATTCCGCAATTCACGAGCCACGCTGCAGAAAGTCATCTCCGGCTTCCCCGGCACGGACGCTGCCACGCTGGCAGAGCAGCGTCTCGTGCAGATGGACACCGAGGGCCGGTGAACCGGCTCAAGGTCACGGAGACCTTCGTCTCGATACAGGGGGAGGCTGATGCAGTCGGCTGGCCGACCCTTTTCATTCGGCTGACGGGCTGTCCGCTGCGCTGTGTTTACTGTGACACGCAGTACGCGTTCCACGGCGGCGACTGGCAGCCGGTCGATGCGCTGCTCGAGACCGCGCGCGGGTCAGGCGTGCGCCATGTATGTGTCACGGGCGGCGAGCCGCTGGCGCAGAAAGCCTGCCTCGAACTGCTGCGCGCGTTGTGCGACGCCGGATTCCGCGTCTCGCTCGAGACCAGCGGAGCGATGGACGTGGCGCCGGTGGATCCGCGAGTGAGCCGCGTGGTGGACCTGAAGACACCGGGCTCGGGCGAATCGGGGCGCAACCGCCTCGAGAACCTGGCGCTGCTCACTTCACGGGACCAGCTCAAGATCGTCGTCTGCTCACGCGCCGACTACGAATGGGCCCGAGACTTGCTGAAAAATTCGGTGCCGGGCACCGAATTCCAGGTGCTGTTCTCGCCGAGCTGGGGCCAGGTCGAGCCGCGCGATCTTGCCGAATGGATCCTGGCCGACCGGCTCGACGTGCGGCTGCAGGTCCAGCTGCACAAGGTGCTTTGGGGCGACCAGCCAGGACGATGAGCGAACCAGGCAAAGGCGAGGTGGACGACGTGATTGCCCGGCCCGCGGTCGTGCTGCTGTCCGGCGGGCTGGACTCCGCCACCTGCCTTGCGATCGCGCGCGCCGAGGGCTTCACTTGCCATGCGCTCAGTTTCGCCTACGGGCAACGTCATGAAGCCGAATTGCGCGCGGCGGAGCAGGTCGCGACCGCCCTCGGGGCACGGCAGCACCGCGTGATGCGCATCGACCTTGGGGCTTTCGGGGGCTCCGCGCTCACCGATCGCGGCATCGCGGTACCCGAAGCGCCGGTCGGCGGCATCCCGGTGACCTACGTGCCGGCGCGCAACACGGTATTCCTGTCGCTCGCGCTCGCCTGGGCCGAGGTGCTGGGGGCGCAGGACATCTTCATTGGCGTGAATGCCGTGGACTACTCCGGCTATCCGGACTGCCGTCCGGAGTTCGTCGCGGCTTTCGAGCGCCTCGCGAACCTGGCAACGCGTGCCGGCGTCGAAGGGAAGGCGCCCATGCGAATCCGGACGCCGCTCATTTCGCTGAGCAAGGCCGAGATTATCCGCCGTGGTCTCGGGCTTGGCGTGGCCTTCGGCGACACCGTTTCCTGCTACCAGGCGGACGAGCGGGCCGGGCCTGCGGGCGCTGTGATTCCTGCCGCCTGCGACGCGAGGGATTCGAGGCCGCGGGCGTCGCCGACCCGACCCGCTACTGCTGAACGCAGGCTCCGGCAAGCCTGCTATCATTCGCGCCCGCCGCGGCACTGCCGCCGCCAAACCGCGAATGGGCCGTTAGCTCAGTCGGTAGAGCAGCTGGCTTTTAACCAGTTGGTCGCTGGTTCGAATCCAGCACGGCCCACCATTCGAGACAGGCAAGCGCCGGCCTCGCTGCTGGCCCCGCCCGGCGACAGCGGGTGCCGGGGCAGCCGCATTGGATTGCTGCGCCGCACCCCCGTTACAATGACCCGTTAGTTTCAGTTGAAACAATAGCCGCGAGCGAGGCACGGTCATGGCGGATCTTTTCGAAAACCCGATGGGGACCGACGGCTTCGAGTTCGTCGAATACACGGCACCGGATCCCGAGCTGCTGCGCACGCTTTTCGAACGCATGGGCTTCCCGGTCGCGGCCCGGCATCGCAGCAAGAACGTCACGCTGCACCGGCAGGGCGACGTCAACTTCGTGATCAATGCCGAGCCCGGTGGCTTCGGGCAGCGATTCGCCGAGCGGCACGGGCCGTCGGCCTGTGCCATGGCGTTTCGCGTCAAGGATGCCGGGTATGCATTCCGCCGCGCGGTCGAGCTCGGCGCCACGCCGGTTGAGAACCCCGTCGGTCCGATGGAGCTCAGCATTCCGGCCATCGAGGGCATCGGCGGCAGCATCGTGTACCTGGTGGATCGCTACGGTGAGCACACGATCTACGATGTGGACTTCGTGCCCGTGCCGCAGCCCGAGCCGAGCCCGGCGGCGGGCCTGACGGTGATCGACCACCTGACGCACAACGTCCACCGCGGCAACATGGACAAGTGGTCGGGTTTCTACGAGAAGCTGTTCAACTTCCGCGAGATTCGCTACTTCGACATCGAGGGCCGCAAGACCGGGCTGTTGAGCCGCGCGATGACCAGTCCGTGCGGCAGGATCCGCATCCCGATCAACGAGTCGCAGGACGACAAGTCGCAGATCGAGGAATACCTGCGCGAGTACCAGGGCGAGGGCATACAGCATATCGCGCTGGCCACTGAAGACATCTACACGACCGTGGACCAGCTGCGCCGCAACGGCATCGAGTTCCAGGATTCGCCCGACACCTACTACGAGGGCGTGGACGCGAGGGTCGAGGGGCACCGCGAGTCGCTGGAGGAACTGGCGAAGCGCCGCATCCTCATCGACGGCAGCGCGAAGGACGGCATCCTGCTGCAGATCTTCACGAAGAACGTCATCGGGCCGATTTTCTTCGAGATCATCCAGCGCAAGGGCAACGAAGGCTTCGGCGAAGGCAACTTCCGCGCGCTGTTCGAGTCCATCGAGCTCGACCAGGAGCGGCGTGGCGTGATCTGAGGCGGGCGCACGCTGGCCGGGCGGCGAGTGCATTGCAACCAGGGGGCATCAAGTGAAGCGTTACATTTCCGTGTCCAGGGTGGAAGGCAACGCCTCGCGACAGGCCCATTGCGACCTGCCGGACGGCACCTTCGAGCGCGAGATGAGCAAGGAAGGGTTCTTCGGCCCGGCCGCGTTCTTCCATCACCGCCACCCGCCGACCGGGTGGAGCGAGTTCACCGGTCCGCTGCAGCCGCGCGCCTTCGACCTCGTCCGGCTCGCGGTGGGCGCGACGGGCCCGTGGTCGGCGCACGAAGTCCTTGCGAATGCGCACTGCCGCATCCGTTTCTGGCGCCTCGGCGCCAGCATGGATCGACTGGCCCGAAACGCCGACGGAGACGAGCTGCTGTTCGTGCACTCGGGGCGTGGCGACCTGTACTGCGATTTCGGACACTTGCGCATCGAGGCCGGCGACTACGTGGTCGTGCCGCGCGGCACGATGTGGCGCATCGACTGCGCTGCGCCAATGGACCTGCTGCTGGTCGAGGCGACCAACTCGAGCTACATGCTCCCCGACAAGGGCCTGGTCGGGAACCACGCCATCTTCGACCCGGCTCTGCTCGATGCGCCGGCGCTCGACGCTGCGTTCACGGCCCAGCAGGCCGGGTCGCGCCCCTGGCTGGTCGAGGTCAAGCGCCGTGGCCAGGTGTCGCTGATCACTTATCCGTTCAATCCGCTGGATGCCATCGGCTGGCACGGCGAACTCTCGGTCGTGCGCATCAACGTCCGGCATTTCCGGCCGCTGATGAGCCATCGTTACCACCTGCCGCCCTCGGCGCACACGACGTTCATGGCCAACCGGTTCGTCGTGTGCACCTTCGTGCCGCGCCCGTTCGAGACCGACCCGGGTGCGCTCAAGGTGCCGTTCTTCCACAACAACGACGACTATGACGAAGTGCTGTTCTACCACGCAGGGGACTTCTTCAGCCGCGACAACATCCACCCCGGGATGCTGACCTTCCACCCGGGCGGTTTCACGCACGGGCCGCATCCGAAGGCACTGAAGCGAATGCTGAAGCAGGAAAAGCAAGCCACCGACGAGATCGCTGTGATGATAGACACGCGCGATCCGCTCGACGTCGCCGCGGCCGCGAGCGGCGTGGAGTGGAACGAGTACGTACAAAGCTGGAAGACCGCGCCATGAAGCTCGCCACGCTCGCGGATGGCACGCGTGACGGACAGCTGGTGGTCGTCAGCCGCGACCTCGGGCGCGCAATGCCGGTGCCACAGGTGGCAAATACGCTACAGCAGGCGCTGGACCGCTGGACCGAGCTCGCGCCGCTGCTGCAGCAGGCGGCAGACGAACTCGAGGCGGGCCTAGCGACCGCAAGCGCGCCGTTCGAGGTGGCAAAGGCACGCGCGCCGCTGCCGCGCGCCTACCACTGGGTGGACGGCTCCGCGTACGTCAATCACGTCGAACTGGTGCGCAAGGCCCGCGGCGCAGTGATGCCGCCCAGTTTCTGGACCGATCCGCTGGTCTACCAGGGAGGTTCGGACGACTTCATTCCACCCACCGGCGATGCGCCGTTTCCCAGCGAGGAATTCGGCATCGACTTCGAGGCCGAGGTGGCCGTCGTGACCGACGACGTCGCGATGGGTACCGGGGCGGCCGCCGCGCGCTCGCACATAAAGCTCCTGATGCTGGTCAACGACTGGTCGCTCAGGAACCTGATCCCGGGCGAGCTCGGCAAGGGTTTCGGCTTCTACCAGTCCAAGCCTGCTACCTCGTTCTCCCCGGTCGCGGTCACTCCGGATGAACTCGGCGACGCCTGGGACGGCGGAAAGGTGCTGCTGCCGCTGGTGTCGCACGTGAACGGGCAGCTGTTCGGGCGGCCCAACGCCGGCGTGGACATGACTTTCGACTTCCCGCGCCTGATCGAGCACGTGACACGCACGCGGCGGCTGGGTGCCGGCGCTATCGTCGGATCCGGTACGGTGTCCAACTACGATCGCTCGCTCGGCTCGTCCTGCATCGCCGAGCGGCGGATGCTGGAGCAGGTCGAGCACGGCAAGCCGGCCACGCCGTTTCTCCGGTTCGGTGACCGGGTGAGGATCGAGATGTGCTCTGCCGACGGTGCGAGCATTTTCGGCGCCATCGACCAGCGGGTCGTGCCGACGGCCTGATGCCCGTGCGACAATCGCCGGGATGATATTCGCCAATCTCGAGCAGCTGCCGCCGGACCCGATCCTGGGGGTCACCGCGGCTTTCCGTGCCGATCCGTCACCGGACAAGATCGACCTTGGCGTCGGCGTTTACCGGGACGAGAAGGGCGAGACACCGGTCCCGGCCGCAGTGCGCGAGGCCGAGCGGGCGATGCTGGCCGCCCAGCGCACCAAGACCTATGTCGGCCCGGCCGGCAACCTGGAATTCAACCGGCTCATCGTCGAGATGGCGCTCGGGCCGGTCGCGGCCGGCCTGCGCGATCGCACGGCCACCATCCAGACGGTCGGTGGTTGTGGCGCGCTCAGGCTGGGCGCAGAGCTCATCAACGCCTCGCAGCCAGGCTGCGTCATGCACGTGAGCACGCCGACCTGGGCCAACCATGAACCGTTGCTCGGCAGCTCGGGCCTCAAGCTCGCACGCTATCCGTACTATGACCCGGTCACGCGCGGCGTCTCGTTCGAGGCAATGCGCGATCATGTCGCGGGCCTGCCGGCGGGATCGATCGTGCTGCTGCACGGCTGCTGCCACAACCCGACAGGCGCCGACTTGAGTCCCGGGGAGTGGCAGGCACTGGGCGACGTGATCGAATCGCGTGGGCTCGTCCCCTTTGTGGACCTGGCCTACCAGGGGTTCGGCGACGACGTCGAAACTGACGTCTTCGGGCTTCGGTACCTTGCGGCGCGTGTCCCGCAGATGCTGCTGGCCGTCTCCTGCTCGAAGAATTTCGGCCTGTATCGCGAGCGAACCGGGGCGCTGGCGATCGTAGCCGGCTCCCCGGCAGTCGCCGGCGCGATCGCGACGCACCAGGCACGCACGGCCCGCCGCATGTACTCGATGCCACCCGACCACGGTGCCGCCATCGTGGCTCGGCTGCTCGCGGATCCAGACCTGCGCGCCGGCTGGATCGGCGAGCTTGGCGAAATGGTGGGGCGGATGAAATCCCTACGGGCTTTGCTCGCCGGACGGCTCGTCGCCCGGCGACCGGACCTGGACTTCGGCTGGGTTACGCGGCACCGCGGTATGTTCTCGCTCACCGGCCTCGATGCAGCGGCCATCAGGGACCTCAGTGATCGGCACCACGTGTACCTGCCGCCGGACGGCCGCATCAACATCGCAGGTGTGAGCGAAGCCAACGTGGATCGCGTGGCCGACAGCCTGGTCGCTGTCATGCGCTGACCCATATGCCGACGGACTAGCCGCAGCCGTGCGGTTCCTATAGAATCCCCCGGTCCTGGAGCCGGACGCCAGTGCAAGTCATTGATTGGCGGCGGTTCCTGGCCGAGCAGGCGGGCCCTGGAATGGGGCATGCCGGTCCGGCGGGAGATTCGCCTGAGAAATCCCCCTGAGCGGGGATTTTTCGTTTGCGGCGGACGGTCAAGTCGTCCGGCCGCGAAGAAACGAATGGGCCGCCGGCCCATTTTTTGTTTCTGCGCTGCGCGATTGGAATGATGCAGAGGGAAATGCTGACGGAATTGCTGCAACCGGTGGTCGAGGAACTCGGCTACTCGTTGTGGGAGATCGAGTGCTCGCCGGGCAGGGGCAGCGGGCTCGTGCGCCTGTACCTGGACGCCGAGGCCGGGATTACGGTCGAAGACTGCGCGCGGGTGAGCCGCGCGGTGAGCGATGTGCTCGACGCGGAGGACCCGATCCCCGGCGAGTACACGCTGGAGGTTTCGTCGCCGGGGCTCGAGCGTCCGCTGCGGACTGCCGAGCACTTCGGCAGGTTCGTGGGTGAGACAGTGTTCGTCGAGCTCGCGCAACCGCAGGATGGGCGAAGGCGGTTCCTGGGACTGCTCGCCGCCGCGGATGCGACGACGATCGAAGTTGAGGTGGACGGGCAGCGGCACGTGTTGCCGGTGTCCGGAATTCGCAGGGCGCACCTGGCGCCGCAGGCCTGAACCCCGCGTGGCGGGAGGACGAGAGATGAACAAAGAAATCCTGATGGTTGTCGATGCGGTCTCCAACGAGAAAGGCGTCGACAAGGAAATCATCTTCGAGGCGCTCGAGGCAGCACTCGCGTCGGCCACGCGCAAGAAATACGGCGACGACATCGACGTGCGCGTCGCGATCAATCGCAAGAGCGGCGACTACGACACCTACCGGCGCTGGAAGGTGTTTGCCGACGATTCGACCGAGCTCGAATTCCCCGAGAAGGAACTGCGCCTCGAGGATGGCCTGGACGTCTCGCCGGACGCCGAGCCGGGTGGCTACGTCGAAGTGCCGCTCGAGTCGGTCGCCTTCGGCCGCATCGCCGCCCAGACTGCCAAGCAGGTAATCGTGCAGAAGGTGCGCGAGGCCGAGCGCGCGCAGGTGGTCGAGCAGTACAACGACCGGGTCGGCACGCTGGTGTCGGGCCTCGTGAAGCGTGTCGACCGCAACGGGATATTCGTCGACCTCGGCGGCAACGCCGAAGGCTTCATCCCGCGCGAGTGCATGATCCCGCGCGAGCCGGTGCGCACCCAGGACCGTATAAAGGCCTTCCTGAAGGAAGTGCGTTCCGAGCCGCGCGGCCCGCAGCTGTTCCTGTCGCGCACGGCGCCCGAATTCCTGATCGAACTGTTCAAGCTCGAGGTGCCCGAGGTCGGCCAGGGCCTGATCGACATCCTCGGCGCGGCCCGCGACCCGGGCGCGCGAGCCAAGATTGCGGTGCGCAGCAACGATGCGCGCATCGACCCGGTCGGCGCCTGCGTCGGCATGCGCGGATCGCGGGTGCAGGCGGTTTCCAACGAGATCGCCGGCGAGCGCGTGGACATCATCCCGTTCGACGAGAATCCGGCCCAGTTCGTCATCAATGCGATGGCGCCGGCAGAAGTGAGCTCGATCGTCGTGGACGAGGACGCCCACAGCATGGACATCGCGGTCGCCGAGGAAAAGCTTTCGCAGGCGATCGGTCGCGGTGGCCAGAACATCCGGCTCGCGAGCGAGCTGTCCGGCTGGAAGCTCAACATCATGAGCGAGCAGGCGGCCGAGGAAAAGAGCGAATCGGAGCAGGGCGTGCTGCGCGAGCTGTTCATGAAGCAGCTCGACGTGGATGACGACGTCGCCGCGATCCTGGTGCAGGAAGGCTTCTCGAGCATCGAGGAAATCGCCTATGTGCCGCAGGGCGAGCTTGCAGGCATCGAGGAATTCGACGAGACGATGATCCAGGAGCTGCGCAGCCGCGCCCGGGACGTTCTGCTTACGCAGGCGATCGCAACCGAGGAGACCATCGAGTCCGCCGAACCCGCGCAGGACCTGCTCGAGGTCGAGGGAATGGACGAAGAGCTGGCCGGCGAACTCGCCAGGCACGGCATCGTGACCCGGGAGGACCTCGCGGAGCAGTCAGTGGACGAACTCGGCGAGATCTCGACGCTCGACCCGCAGCGTGCGGGCGAGTTGATTCTTGCCGCACGCAAGCACTGGTTCGAGCAGGCCCAGCAGGCGTGAGCGGAGGTACCAGATGGCGGAAGTGACTGTCAGTCAGTTTGCCGAGGTCCTCAAGGTCCCGGTCGACAAGCTAATCACCCAGCTCGACGAGGCTGGTATCAAGGTTGCGGGCGCCGATGACATCATCAGCGACGAGGCCAAGATGGAACTGCTCACCCACCTGCGCCGTGCCCACGGCCGGCAGGAGGATACGGCGGCCCCGCGCAAGATCACGCTGAAGCGCAAGGCTCAGCAGGAGATCAAGGTCGCTTCCATGCAGGGCCGGGCGCGTACCGTGTCCGTCGAGGTGCGTGCGAAGAAGACCTACCTGAATCGCACCGTGCTCGAGGAAGAGCAGCGCCAGCGCCAGGATGAAATCGATCGCCAGCGGCAGTCTGAAGACGCCGTGCGGCTCGAGGCCGAGCGCAAGGAGGCCGAGCGACGTGATGCCGATCGCCTGGAGCGCGAGCGCCTGGAGCAGGAAGCGAACCAGAAGGCCGAGGAAGAGGCGCGGCTGCTCGCCGCCGAGGAATCCGCCCGGCAGAACGAGACGCGCGACCGCGAGCGCGCCGAGCGCGAGCGAACCGACGACAAGCACCGCGAGCCGGCGCCGGTGCGTGCGCCGCACGCGCCCAAGGCCCGTGCGGCGGAGAACGCCGATGCCGGCAAGGGACCGGCGACCAAGTACGGACGCAAGGAACTGCACGTGGCGGGCGACGCCAGCGCGCGCTTCAAGAAGCGCCAGCAGGCCGGCCGTCACCGCCGCGCCGTGCACGTGAGCGTGGATACACGGCACGGCTTCGAGCTGCCCACCGCGCCGGTGAAGCGCGAGGTCCAGATTCCAGAGACCATCACGGTCGGTGAACTGGCCAACCGCATGGCGGTGAAGGCCAACGAGGTCATCAAGACGATGATGAAGATGGGCGTGATGGCCACCATCAACCAGCCCATTGACCAGGACACCGCCCAGCTGGTGGTCGAGGAATTCGGCCATACGGTGATCCGGCTCAAGGAGAACGCCCTCGAGGACCAGTTGCTCGCGGATGCCGGCGACGCCACTGCACTGCCCCGGGCCCCTGTGGTAACCATCATGGGCCACGTTGACCACGGCAAGACCTCGCTGCTCGACCACATCCGCCGCGCCAAGGTTGCGGCCGGCGAGGCCGGCGGCATCACCCAGCACATCGGCGCCTACCAGGTCGAGACACCGAAAGGCCAGATCACCTTCATCGATACGCCGGGCCACGCGGCGTTCACCTCGATGCGCGCGCGGGGCGCGCACGTCACCGACATCGTCGTGCTGGTGGTGGCCGCAGACGACGGCGTCATGCCGCAGACGATCGAGGCGATCGAGCATGCGCGCGCGGCCAACGTGCCGATCGTGGTCGCGGTCAACAAGATCGACAAGCCGGAGGCGGACCTGGAGCGGGTGCGCAACGACCTCGGCAAGCAGAACGTGATCCCGGAAGACTGGGGCGGCGACACTATGTTCGTGCCGGTCTCCGCAAAAACCGGCGCGGGCATCGACCAGCTGCTCGAATCGATCCTGCTGCAGGCCGAAGTGCTGGACCTCAAGGCACCTACCGATGGTCTTGCGGCCGGCGTAGTGCTCGAGTCGAGCATCGAGAAGGGCCGCGGCCCGGTCGCGACCGTGCTTGTGAAGCGCGGCACGCTGAAGGCGGGCGACCCGGTCATCGCAGGCCAGGAATTCGGGCGCGTCCGCGCGCTGTTCGACGCGACCGGCAAACAGGTCCAGTCCGCCGGCCCCTCGATGCCGATCGCGGTGCTCGGGCTCTCCGACGCGCCGAACGCCGGCGACGACCTGCTGGTCGTCGACAGCGAGCGCAAGGCGCGCGAGGTCGCGCTCTACCGCCAGGGCAAGTACCGTGACGTGCGCCTCGCGGGTGCAACGAAGAAAGTCGAGGACGTGTTCTCGCAGATGGGCGAGGAGTCCGGCGGCGTGGTCGCGGTCATCGTGAAGGCCGACGTGCAGGGCAGCGCCGAGGCGTTGCGTGACGCGCTCGGCAAGCTGTCCACCGACGAAGTCAGCGTGAAGGTCATCTCGAGCGGCGTGGGCGGCATCACGGAGTCGGACGTGACGCTGGCCGCTGCCTCCAAGGCGCGCATCATCGGCTTCAACGTGCGCGCTGACAGCGCTGCACGCAGCGCAATGAAGGACAGTGGCGTGGACGTCAGCTACTACAGCGTGATCTACGAGGCGATCGACGACGTGAAGCTGGCCATGACCGGGCTGCTGAAGCCCGAGATCAAGGAGCAGATCGTCGGCCTCGCCGCGGTCCGCGAGGTGTTCCGCTCCAGCAAGTTCGGCACCGTTGCCGGATGTCTCGTGTCCGAAGGCTTCATCAAGCGGGGCAACCCGGTGCGCGTGCTGCGCGACAACGTGGTCATCCACCAGGGTGAGCTCGACTCGCTGCGGCGCTTCAAGGACGACGCGGGCGAGGTGCGGGCAGGGACCGAGTGCGGCATCGGCGTGCGCAACTACAACGACATCCGCGTGGGCGACCAGATCGAGTGCTACTCGAGGGTCGAGATCGCGCGCAGCATGTGACGCCGGCCAATGCCGCGTGAAGTCCCGCGCGCACGACGTGTCGCCGAGCAGGTGCAGCGCACCCTAGCGGAGATGCTTCCGCGCGAGGTGCGCGATCCGCGCCTGAAGCCGCTCACGATCACCCACGTGCGGGTCTCTCCGGACCTGACCCACGCCTGGGTGTATTACACGCTGCTTGCGGGCGACTCCGGCGACCCGCTGCAGCTGGAAATCCTCACTGACGCGTCGCGCCGGCTGCGCGGCCCGCTGGGCCGCGCGCTGCGCTTGCGTGTCGCTCCGCACCTGCATTTCCAGCCCGACGAGCAACTCGAGCGCAGCAATCGCCTCGACGACCTGATCACGCGTGCGGTGCGCGACGACAGCGAGCGGCACGTGGAAGACGACGGAACCGCCAACGACGGGCAAGAGTGAGCGCCGCGGCCCGCGCGAGCACCCGGCGCATTGCCTGGCGCGAGGTCGACGGCATCGTGCTGCTCGACAAGGCTGCCGGCATGAGCTCGAACCAGGCGCTGCAGCGTGCGCGACGCCTGCTGTCGGCAGCGAAGGGCGGCCATGCGGGAACCCTCGATCCGATGGCCACTGGCATGCTGCCGCTGTGCCTGGGACAGGCCACCAAGGCTTGCGGGGCCCTGCTCGGGTCGTCCAAGGCCTACCGGGCCCGGATCGTCCTCGGCGCGGCGACTGATACCGGTGATGCGGACGGCGTCGTCGTCGCGGAGTCCGCCGTACCGGAGCTGTCCCGGGACCTGCTCGAGGGCGTGCTCGCCGGTTTCACCGGGGCGATCGAGCAGGTACCGCCGATGTACTCGGCCCTTAAGCGCGACGGCCGCCCACTCTACGAACTGGCGCGGCGGGGCGAGCAGGTACCGCGCGACGCTCGACGGCTGCACATCGCCCGCCTGGCACTGCTCACGACCAGCGCGCTTGAGATCTCCATCGAGGTCGTGTGTTCGAAGGGCACCTACATCCGCGTGCTGGGCGAAGACATCGCACGGGCGCTTGGTACCTGCGGGCACCTCGGGGAACTCCGGCGCCTGTGGGTCGAGCCGTTCGAGGACGAGCAAATGGTGACGCTCGAAGAGGTCGATGCCTGGGCCTCATCGCGCGGGGCGAGCGGTGATAACCCTCCCTGGCTGCTGCCGGTGGACCGGGCGTTTGCAGGGCTGCCGCGGGTCGATCTCGACGAGCTGCAGGCGCTGCACCTGCGGCAGGGGCGGGTCCTGGCGGCCTGCGAAGCGGGGCAGGGCACGGGCCGGGCGCGGGCATACGGTCCCGAGGGTCGGTTCCTGGGGCTCGTGGTGGTTGACCACGAGGGACGGATCACGGTCGAGCGGCTGTTCGTACCGGGGGCCGGGGGCGCCGGGTCGCTGCGGGCTTGAGATCGCAGGCCGTGCAAGGGTAAAATGCGCGGCTCAATTCAAAGGCATACACGGTTTTCGAGGTTTCCAGACGATGGCACTGTCCACCGAGCGCAAGGTCGAGATCGTAGGCGACTATCGCCGCAACGCGACGGACACGGGTTCCCCCGAGGTCCAGATCGCACTCCTGTCCGCGCGCATCAACGAGCTCAGCGAGCATTTCACCGCGCACAAGCGCGATCATTCCTCGCGACGCGGGCTGCTGAAGCTCGTCACCCAGCGCCGCAAGCTGCTCGACTACCTCAAGGCCTGCGACGTTTCTCGCTACCAGGCGGTAGTGAGTCGGCTCGGCCTACGCCGCTGAATTCCTGAAATCCGGCCCGCAATGCGGGCCGGATTCGTTTCAGCACATCCACACGCTTTCCGCAGTACGGGACAACATCGTGAACGTCCACAAGAAGTCATTTCCATACGGTTCCCACACAGTCACCCTCGAAACCGGCCGCCTCGCGCGCCAGGCCGACGGTGCGGTTCTCGTCACCATGGGTGACACGGTAGTCCTCGTGACTGCAGTCGGTCGCAAGAACGCAGACCCCAACAAGGAATTCTTCCCGCTGACCGTCAACTACATCGAGAAGACCTATGCTGCAGGCCGCATCCCGGGCGGCTTCTTCAAGCGCGAGGGTCGTCCCTCCGAGAAGGAGACACTCACCTCGCGGCTGATCGACCGGCCCATCCGCCCGCTGTTCCCGGAAGGGTTCTACAACGAGGTGCAGGTGGTACCGACGGTCGTCTCGCTCGACCCGGACATCGATTCCGACATCCCGGCCATGCTTGGCGCCTCTGCCGCGCTCGCGCTGTCGGGCATTCCGTTCAAGGGCCCGATTGGCGCGGCGAAAGTCGGCTACCGTGACGGCAAGTACCTGCTCAATCCCACCGCGACCGACCTCAAGACTTCCGAGCTCGATCTGGTCGTGGCTGGCACGGCCGACGCAGTGCTGATGGTCGAGTCCGAGGCCAAGGTGCTGTCGGAAGAAGTGATGCTCGGCGCAGTGGTGTTCGGCCACGAGCAGATGCAGGTCGCGATCAAGGCGATCCGCGAACTCGCTGCCGAGGCCGGCAAGCCGGCCTGGGAATGGGCCGCGCCGGAACCCGACAAGGAACTCGTCGCCGCGGTGGCGGCGCAGGTCGAAGCCGATCTTGGCCAGGCCTATTCGATCACCGAGAAGCAGGCGCGCTACACGCGTATCGCCGAGATCAAGAAAGCGGCAGTGGCCGCGCTGGCATCGGGCGACGAGCCGAAATTCGCCGCCCGCAAGGTGACGGACGAGATCGGCCGCCTCGAATATGACCTGGTGCGTCGTCGCATCCTCGCGGGCGAGCCGCGCATCGACGGACGCGACATGAACACGGTGCGCAAGATCTCCGTTGAGACGGGCGTGCTGCCCCGCACCCACGGCTCGGCGTTGTTCACCCGGGGCGAGACGCAGGCGCTCGTGACCACGACGCTCGGTACCGGCCGCGACGCGCAGATCATCGACGCGCTGGCGGGCGAGCGCAAAGAGCCGTTCATGATGCACTACAACTTCCCGCCGTTTTCGGTGGGCGAGACGGGCATGATGGGCTCGCCCAAGCGCCGCGAAATCGGCCACGGTAACCTTGCGCGCCGCGGCGTCAGCGCCGTGATGCCGGACATGACCACGTTCCCCTACGTGATTCGCGTGGTCTCCGAAGTCCTCGAGTCCAATGGCTCGAGCTCGATGGCCTCGGTGTGCGGCACCAGCCTCGCGCTGATGGACGCGGGGGTCCCCATCAAGGCACCCGTAGCCGGCGTGGCGATGGGCCTGGTGCTCGAGGGCGGGAAATTCCAGGTGCTGACGGACATCCTCGGTGACGAGGACCACCTCGGCGACATGGACTTCAAGGTCGCGGGCTCAGCCGAAGGCGTCACGGCGCTGCAGATGGACATCAAGATCGAGGGCATCACGCGCGAGATCATGCAGGTCGCGCTGGAACATGCGCGCAATGCCCGCCTGCACATCCTTGGCGAAATGGCCAAGGTGATCACGCAGGCCCGCCCCGAGATGTCCGAGTGGGCGCCAACGATCATCACCATCAAGATCGACCCGGAGAAGATCCGCGAAGTCATCGGCAAGGGTGGCGCGGTGATCCGTGCGATCACCGAGGAGACCGGGACCAACATCGACATCGAGAACGACGGCACGGTCAAGATCGCATCGGTCAACGGGGCTGCCGGCCGCGAGGCGCAGAGGCGCATCGAGCTGATCACCTCCGAGGTCGAGGTCGGGACGGTCTACGAGGGCAAGGTCGTGCGCCTGATGGACTTTGGCGCGTTCGTGCAGATCCTGCCGGGCAAGGACGGCCTGGTACACATCTCGCAGATCTCGGACGAGCGCGTCGAGCGGGTCAGCGACAAGCTCAACGAGGGCGACATCGTGCGCGTCAAGGTACTCGAGGTCGATCGGCAGGGCCGCGTGCGGCTCTCGATGCGGAACGTCGACGGCTGATCAGGCGAGAAGGGGACATTCTCCTTTTCTGATCGGGACGTTTTCCCTTTTCCGCCAGTGTCGCGGGGAAGGGAGAATGTCCCCGTCAGCGCCTCGTAGCGCCAACAGGGGAATGTCCCCGCCGCCTACTCGTCGCGGCCCCACGGGGGACGCGGCAGGCGATTGAAGACTTCTTCCTGCAGCGCCTTCCAGCGCTGGTAGTTCTTCTGCGCGACCATGGTCACGGTCTCGACAGGGTCCACCCCGACGACGTTCTTGAATCGCTCGCGGAGGTCCCGCTGTTCACGCGCGAACAGCTGGATGCTCTCGTCCAGGTAGCGACCGACGAAATCCTGCAGCCCGCTTCCATAGCTGCGGATCACCTGCGACAGGAAGTCCCGACTCATCAGCGATTCCCCGGCGCCTTCCTGCTCCGCGATCACCTGCAGCAGGATGCTGCGCGTGATGTCCTGCTGCGTCTTGCGGTCCAGTACGACGAAGTCGATTCGCTCCACCACCAGCCGGCGCACGTCCGCGAGCGTCACGTAGCGGCTCTCGACCGTGTCGTAAAGGCGGCGATTCGGATACTTGCGGATCACGCGCGGCGAGTTCCGGCCTCCGTCCTGGGAGGCTGTCCGTGCCCGGGTCCGCTTGGTCTTGGTCTTGGCCTTCGTGGTCATGCTTGCTGTTCCTGTAACCGAACCTGTTCGACTCATGCCGGAGCCGGTGCCGAAGCCACGCCGGCGAACCGCCCGGGGTGCCAGTTTGACACCCCCCAATCGAGCGCCTCATCGGCCGTCGCTGCCCTGAGAGCCTCCGGTGGACCCTGGCCGAGGAACTCGAGCGCTGCGACGATCTGCAGCGTCGAGGAGGCCGCGGCGAGCCCTGGCGCGTCCGACGACTTTGAGAGCTTAAGCCCGCTGGCGTTCACGGCAAGTGGGACATGCATGTATTCCAGACCGCGCAAGCCGAGGGCCCGCTGCAGCAGGATCTGGCGCGGGGTGCTCTGGAGCAGGTCCGCGCCACGAACGACGTGGGTGATGCCCTGTTCCTCATCGTCCACGACCACTGCGAGCTGGTATGCATAGAGACCGTCCCTGCGACGGAGTACGAAATCTCCGACGGTTGCGGCGACATTGGCTTGCACCACGCCTTGGACTCGGTCTCGAAACGCGACCTCCTGGTCTGGCACCCGGAGCCGAAGCGCCTGGCGCAAGCTGCCATCGGCCGGCCCGGAGATGCAGTCTGGGGCATGGAACAAGTCATCGCCGGGCGCGCGTCGCAGGTTCTGGGGCAGAGCGGCAAGGGCAGCGCGCGCGCAGTAGCAGTCGCGGATTTGACCGTCTCGCCGCAGCTGCTCCAGTGCCGTTGAATATGCGTCCGAGCGGGTACTCTGGCGCAGCACGGGTCCGTCCCAGTGCAGGCCGAGCCTGTCGAGCGTGGAGAGGATTTCGTCCGCGGCGCCGGGGCGCTCACGGGGAGGATCGAGATCCTCGATCCTGACCAGCCATTTGCCTCCAGCAGCGCGCGCATCGAGGAAACTCGCAACGGCTGCGACCAGCGACCCGAAATGAAGCGTCCCGGTGGGAGACGGCGCAAATCGCCCGCGATAGGGCGACGGGGCCTCAACGGTACCAGTCGTCGCGGTCGCCGAACTGCTTTTCGCGCCGTTCACGGCGTTCCTGGGCCTCGACGCTGAGCGTGGCCACCGGGCGCGCCTCGAGGCGCTTCACGCCGATCGGCTCACCGGTCTCGAGACAGAAGCCGTAGCTGCCGTCCTCGATCCGCTTCAGCGCTTCGTCGATCTTGCGGATCAGCTTGCGCTCGCGGTCGCGGGTGCGAAGTTCGAGGCTGAACTCGGATTCCTGCGTTGCGCGGTCGTTCGGGTCCGGGAAATTGGCCGCCTCGTCCTTCATGTGCAGCATCGTGCGGTCGACTTCCTGCATCAGGTCCTGCTTCCAGCTGGAGAGGATGGTGCGGAAGTGGTCGAGCTGCTCCTTGCTCATGTACTCCTCGCCCTTGCGAGGAACGTAGGGTTCGACGTTTCGCGGGCCGGACAGCAGGCTTGCGCTCAGCACCGGCGGTACGGTGCTCCCCACCGGCTTCACCGCAACGGCCTGAGGACGAGCCTTTGCCGCGGTTCCTGCCGCGCTGCTTTCGGCGCAGCCTTGGCTTTCGGCGAGGCGACCTTGGCCCGAGCCTTCGGGGCTGGCTTCGCAGCCGCCGCCCTGGCCTTCGTTCCCGCCTTTGCCTTGGTCCTGGCCTTGGCTGCCGGTGCGGGCTTCGCGCGCGATTTCGCAGCTGCCTTGGCGACGGGCCTGGCGGAAACAGTCTTCTTGGCCTTTGTCGGCTTGGCAGACGGCTTCTTGGCGGGCATCGATGGGCTCCAGGGACTCTGCGAAGGACGCGGGATTATACAGACCGCGGGCCTGTGGTCCAGCGGGCAGGCCGCACGGGGCATTTGCGGCCCGCGCCGGCTCTCCGGTGCTGTGGGCCGGGTCACTTTCTTTTACACTTCGTTTCCATTCAAGAGTCTCGCGGACGGGACTCCCTGACCCCTGGTGATCGATGCGCCTGACCAAGATCAAGCTGGCCGGTTTCAAGTCTTTCGTGGACCCCACCTCGATCAGTTTCCCGAGCAGCCTGGTGGGCGTGGTCGGCCCCAACGGATGCGGCAAGTCGAACATCATCGACGCCGTCCGCTGGGTCATGGGCGAAATATCGGCCAAGCACCTGCGCGGCGATTCGATGGCCGACGTGATATTCAACGGGTCGGCGTCACGCAAACCGGTCGGCAACGCATCCGTCGAGCTCGTGTTCGACAATTCGGACGGCAAGCTCGGCGGCGAGTATGCAGGCTACGCCGAAGTGTCACTGCGCCGGCTCGTGTCGCGCGACGGCACGTCTACATATTTCCTGAACGGTGCGCGCTGCCGGCGCAAGGACATCACGCAGCTCTTCCTCGGCACCGGGCTCGGCTCACGCAGCTACGCGATCATCGAGCAGAACATGATTTCGCGGGTCATCGAGGCTAGGGCCGAAGAGATGCGTGCGTTCCTGGAGGAGGCCGCCGGCATTTCCCGTTATAAGGAGCGCCGCCGCGAAACCGAGAACCGCATCGGGCACACCCGCGAGAACCTGGCGCGCCTTTCCGATCTTCGCGACGAGGTGGAGAAGCAGTTGCGGCACCTGCAGCGGCAGGCGGCGACTGCGCGGCGTTACCAGGCGCTGAAGCAGGAAGAACGCCAACTGCAGGCCGAACTGCTCGCGCTCAGGCTGCGCGAGATCGAAACCGAGGCGGGAGCACGCCAGGTGATCATGGGCGAGCGTGAGCTTGCGCTGCAGGCAGCGCTCGCGGAGCAACGCTCGGTCGAAGCCGCCATCGAGCGAACCCGGCGCGAGCACGACGAGCAGGGCGAGGTCCTTGGCGAGGTTCAGGGACGCTACTACCAGGTCGGCGCCGAGATCTCACGCGGCGAGCAGGCCATAGCGCATGCGCGGGAGATGCGCTCGCGGCAGCGGCAGGAACTCGCCCAGGCGGTGCAGGGACTCGAGGAGGCCAGCACGCACCTGAAGCGCGATGCCGGGCAGGCCGCGGAACTCGAGGTCGCCCTTGCCGAACTCGGCCCCGGGCTCGAGCAGGCTCGCGCAGCCGAAGAGCGCGCGGCGGCCGGGCTCGCGGACTGCGAGTTGCAGATGCAGGCGTGGCAGGAACAGTGGGAAGAGTTCAACCAGTCGCTGCGTGAGACGTCGTCCAGCGCGGAGGCAGAGCGGGCCCGGCTCGGACAGATGGATATCCAGCTGCACCGGCTCGCCGAGCAGCGAACGCGCGTCGCCCAGGAGCACGCCGCGCTGTCGGCGGCCGACATTGCGGCGAAGATTGACGAGCTCGAGCGCGCCGAGACCGAGGCGCGCCGAGTGCTCGATGCGGCCCGCAGCGGCATTGCAACGCTTGCCGGGAAGCTGCAGGCCGAACGAGCACGCGAACGGGAAGTCGCGGAAGCATCACAGGCCGCGCGCCGGAATACCCAGGAGGTCGAGGGTCACGTCGTTTCGCTCGATGCGCTGCAACGCGCCGCGCTGGGCCAGGGCCAGGGCATGGTCGTCGACTGGCTCGCATCGCGAGGCCTGGACGGCAATGAACGACTTGCGCAGCAGCTCTCGGTGGACCACGGCTGGGAGCGCGCAGTCGAAACGGTCCTCGGTTCCTATCTCGAAGCGGTGTGCGTGGATTCGATCGACGACGTGGCCGGTATGCTCGCGAGCCTGTCGTCCGGGACCGTGACGTTCTTCGCCGCCGGCCAGGGCGCACCGGGGACTGGCGCGTCGGCGGGCACGCTGCGCTCGCGCGTGCAGGGGCCCGTGGGGCTGGACGCATTGTTCGAGGGCATCCAGGCCGCCGACACGCTTGCGGAGGCGCTCGCAGCCCGCGCCGGCCTGCGCGCCGGCCAGTCAGTGGTCACGCGTGATGGAATATGGATGGGACCGGATTGGCTGCGCGTGAGCCGTGATCGCGACGTGCACGAGGGAGTCATCGAGCGCGAGCAGGAACTGCGCAGCCGGCGCACCGAACTCGAGCGGCTCGAGACCCGCCATCGCGAGCTTGAGGGCGAGCTGGACGCGCTGCGCGCGGGGATCCGAAGCACTGAAGACCGGCTCGCCGCGGAACAGGCGCAGCTGGCGCAGGCGGGCGCCGATCACCTGAGCCTGCGCTCGCAGCTCGATGGCCTGCGCGCCAGGGCGGAGCAGCGCAGTGCGAGGATGCAGCAGCTCGCCGGCGAACTGGCGGAACTCGAGGGCGCGCTCGAGTCCGCGACCGCAGGTAACCGCTCCGCGCGCGCGCGGCTCGGCGAAGCCGTCGATGCGATGGCCTCTCTCGAGGAGCGCCGCAAGTCCCTGGAAGCCGAGCGCGACACGCTGCGCGAGACGCTCGCAGAATCCCGGCGACAGGCCGAGGAAGATCGCAATGCCGCGCGCGAGGTGGCAATCCGTGTCGAGTCCCGTCGTGCGAGCCGCGAGTCGCTGCTGGCCGGTATTGCGCGGCTCGAGGGCCAGATCGCCCAGTTCGCGCTGCGCAAGACCGACCTCGAGAGCCAGCTCGCGACCAGCGAGAGCGGCGAGGAAGAACTGCGACAGTCGCTCGAGGCGGCCCTGTCGCGCCGGGTGGCCGTCGAGGAGGAGCTGGCCGGCGCCAGGCGCGTGATGGACGCGGTGGACGCGGGCCTGCGCGAACTCGACGAACGCCGCGTCGCAACCGAGTCGGCCGTCCAGGAAGCTCGCGAACTGCTCGAGAACGTGAAGTTCTCGGTGCAGGAGCTGCGCGTCCGTCGCGAGACCCTGCTCGAGCAGTTCACGGCCACGCGCCTTGACTTCGCGGAAGTCTCCGCGGCGCTGGCCGCGGAGGCTGACGTCGTCGGCTGGGAGCAGCGGCTGGCAGAGGCGTCGGGGAAAATCGAACGCCTGGGCCAGGTGAACCTGGCCGCCATCGACGAATTCCGTGAGCAGTCCGAACGCAAGGAATACCTCGATCGCCAGTTCGCGGACCTGAACGACGCACTCGCGACGCTCGAGGACGCGATGAAGAAGATCGATCGCGAGACCCGCAGCCGCTTCCAGGATACGTTCGACCGGGTCAATGCAGGGCTGAAGGACAAGTTTCCGCGGCTCTTCGGCGGCGGCCATGCCTACCTCGAGCTGGTGGGTGACGACGTGCTGGAGGCGGGGGTGGCGATCATGGCTCGTCCGCCGGGAAAGCGGAACAGCTCCATCAGCCAGCTTTCCGGCGGTGAGAAGGCGCTTACTGCGGTTGCACTGGTATTCTCGATATTCGAACTGAACCCGGCGCCTTTCTGCCTGCTCGACGAGGTGGATGCGCCGCTCGACGAGAACAACGTCGGGCGCTTCTGCGACATCGTCAAGGAAATGTCGGGTCGGGTGCAGTTCGTGTTCGTGACCCACAACAAGGCGACGATGGAACTCGCAAACCAGTTGCTCGGCGTGACCATGAACGAGCCAGGGGTGTCGAGGCTGGTCGCGGTGGATGTAGAGGAGGCCGTGCGGTTGGCTGCGATCTGACGGTAAATGATGACGGAACTTCGCTGGATACTTCTTGCGGCCGGACTCGCCTTGATTGCGGGCATGTACCTGTGGGGCATCCGGGCCAGGTCACGGTCTGCGGCAAGCGAGCCGGGCCGGGCGACGGCAATCGAGTCCAGGGGCCGGTTGGTCGCTCAGGTTGAAGATTCGGCGATGGATGCAGGCACCGGCACGGACGCGGACGTCGACCTGGGCACCGACGCTGACGCAGGTATCGACAGGACTGCGGGACGGCTCGAGCCACGGATCCGCAGCGACGAGCGGGCACCCCGGGTGCACGAAGTCGTTCCGATGGTCGAGGTGGATGGCGACGGCGTGCGCACCGGCCGACGTGAGCCGACCATGGGGCAGCATCGTGCGGCAGCGCCTGAGCGCACCGACAAGACCACCGAGCCCCCGGTTACCGAGCCCGCGGAGGGCCCCGATTCCCAGACTGCGGTCGAGGCCCGGGCGCAGCGGATCGTCGCGCTGCGGGTAGTGGCACCGCTGCCATCGCGATTCGAGGGTTCGCTGCTGCAGGAGGCGTTGCTCGCGGAGCGTTTCGAGTTCGGACGCTACGAGATCTTTCACCGGCTGGACGCTTCCGGGCGACCGTTGATCAGTCTCGCAAGCCTGCGTGAGCCCGGCACCTTCGACCCGGCGACCATGGCTGGCGCAGCATATTCCGGGGTGGCGCTGTTCGCGGTACTGCCGGGTCCGCTGAGCGCACAACAGGCCTTCGAGCAGCTGTTTGCGACGGCGCGCTCGCTTGCGGCAAGGCTTGGCGGACACATGCAGGACGAGCGGGGCGTTCCGCTGACCACGCAGCGCGTCGTTCGCCTGCGCGAGGACATGCTCGCCTTCGACCGCGGCGGCGCGGACCCCGACCGGCGCTGAAGGCGCTCGATGAGCGACCGCGACGCCGCGAAACGGGTGGCCGAACTGCGCCGGCAGATCGAGTATCACGACCATCGCTACTACGTCCTCGACGACCCGCAAATCTCGGACGCGCGCTACGACGCGCTGACGCGGGAGCTGCGCGAACTCGAGGCGGCGAACCCCGGGCTGGTGACTCCGGATTCACCGACGCAGCGTGTTGGCGGACAGCCATTGAAGGGTTTCTCGGCGGTACGCCACTCGATACCGATGTTGTCGCTGGACAATGCATTCAACGAGCAGGACCTGCTGGATTTCGACCAGCGCGTGCGCGAGCGCCTCGACGTCGAGACCGTCGAGTACTCCGCGGAGCCCAAGATCGACGGCCTGGCCATCAGCGTGAGGTACGAGCAAGGCCGCCTGGTGCAGGCGGCGACTCGCGGCGACGGTTCGTCGGGCGAGGACGTCACGGCGAATGTCAGGACCATCGCGTCGCTGCCGTTGCGGCTGCTCGGGTACGCGCCGGGCGTGTTCGAGGCGCGCGGCGAGGTATTCATGACCCGGCAGTCGTTCGACCGGCTGAACCGCCGTGCGACGGAAGCAGGCGAGAAGACCTTTGCGAATCCGCGCAACGCGGCCGCGGGCAGCCTGCGCCAGCTCGACCCGAAGGTCACTGCGAGCCGGGCACTCGACGTCTTCTTCTATGGTGTCGGTGCGACCGAGGGCTGGATTTCCCCGGCGCATCAGTGCGAGGTCCTCGACGCGCTGCGCGGCTTCGGGCTGCGCACCTGCCCGGAAGCCGAAACGGTCACGGGGGCTGAAGGCTGCCTTGCTTACCACGCGAAAATTGCCGGGCTGCGCGATACGCTCGGCTACGACATCGACGGCGTCGTGTACAAAGTGGATCGACTCGACTGGCAGCGGCAACTGGGTTTCGTCTCCCGCGCACCGCGCTGGGCGATCGCGCACAAGTTTCCGGCGCAGGAGGAGACCACGACCGTGCGCGGCATCGACTTCCAGGTCGGACGGACCGGCGCGCTCACGCCGGTCGCCCGTCTCGAGCCGGTGTTCGTCGGCGGCGTCACGGTCAGCAATGTCACGCTGCACAACATGGACGACCTCGAGCGCAAGGACGTGCGCGTCGGCGACACGGTGGTCGTGCGCCGCGCCGGCGACGTGATACCCGAGGTGGTCAGGGTCATCACCGACAGTCGGCCACGCGGTGCGCGGCGCGTCCGGCTGCCGGAGCGCTGTCCGGTATGCGGCTCGCACGTGACCCGCGCGGAAGGCGAGGCGGTTGCCCGATGCAGCGGCGGGCTGGTCTGCAGCGCGCAGCGACGCGAGGCCCTGCTGCACTTCGCGTCGCGCCGCGCAATGGACATCGAGGGCCTCGGCGAGAAGATCGTCGAGCAACTGGTGGACACGGGGCGCGTCGAGACGCCCGCCGACCTCTACACGCTCAAGGCCGATGAGCTCGCCGCGCTGGAGCGCATGGGCGAGAAGTCGGCCACGAGGCTCGTCGAAGCGCTGGCCCGCAGCCGCAAGACCACGCTGCCCCGATTCCTGTATGCGCTCGGCATACGCGACGTAGGCGAGGCGACGGCACTGGCAATCGCCGGATATTTCGGCAGCCTGGAGGCAATCGAGGCTGCGACCACCGAGGAGATCCAGCAGGTTCAGGACGTGGGTCCGGTGGTGGCTCTGCACCTGAAGGATTTCTTCGACGAACCGCACAATCGCAGGGTGATCCGCGCGCTTCGCGACGCTGGCGTCACCTGGCCGAAGAAGAACCGGTCGCCCGCAGCACCGATGGTCCGCTTGCAGGCGAGGTGGTCGTGATCACCGGCACGCTGGACTCGATGAGCCGCGACCAGGCCCGCGCAGCCGCCCGCGCGGCGGGGGCAAAAGTGACCGACTCCGTTTCGCGCAAGACCACGCTGCTGGTAGCGGGCGCGGATCCCGGCTCCAAGCTGCGCAAGGCGACCGAACTCGGCGTGCGCATCGCCCACGAGGCAGAATTCCGGGGTCTGGTCGGCCGGGGCACGGACTGATGTACGCGCGCTACGCGCTGCGCCGCGTGCTCGGCATCGGGCCCACGCTGTTCGTGATCGTGACCGCGGCCTTCTTCCTGATGCGCCTGGCGCCGGGCGGGCCGTTCGACGAGGAGCAGACGGTGCCTCCGGAAATCGAGGCTAACCTGCAGGCAGCCTACGGGCTCGACCAGCCGGTGCTCGTGCAGTACGGGCGTTACCTCGCGGGCCTGCTGCACGGCGACCTTGGGCCGTCGTTCCGCATGAAGGACTACGGCGTGGCTGAAATCATCGGCAGCGGGATGCCGGTGACGCTGACCATAGGCTCGTCGGCGCTGCTGCTTGCCCTGCTGCTCGGTATTCCGCTCGGGCTGCTGGCGGCACGCGGCCACAATCGCTGGGTGGATCACGCGGTGATGGCGATCGCGCTGATCGGCATCGCCGTGCCGAATTTCGTGGTAGCACCGTTGCTTGCCCTGGTGTTTGGCGTGCAACTCGGCTGGTTGCCGGCCGGCGGCTGGGAGCCGGGCAACCCGAGGTACATGATCCTGCCGGTGCTGACACTCGCGCTGCCGTTCGTCGCCTACATCGCCCGATTGACGCGAGGCAGCCTGCTCGAAGTGCTTCAGTCGCCGTTCATCCGCACGGCGCGCGCCAAGGGCATCAGCAGCCCCGCCATCCTGAGGCGCCACGCGCTCAGGCCGACGCTGCTGCCGGTGCTGAGTTTTCTCGGACCCGCGGCGGCCGCGCTGCTCACGGGTTCGCTGGTCGTTGAGCAGGTGTTTGGCCTGCCCGGGGTCGGCAGGTACTTCGTGCAGGGCGCCGTCAACCGCGACTACACGCTGGTGATGGGCATGGTGATCTTCTACGCGGCGCTGATACTGGTGCTCAACCTGCTGGTCGACCTTGCCTACGGCTGGCTCGATCCACGCATCCGCCATGACTGAACCGCGCCCCGGAATCTACGCCGGAGCCTGGCGGCGGCTGGCCAGGAACCGCGCGGCGCTCGGGGCGCTGGCGGTGCTCGCAATGCTGGTCGTGCTGTCGCTGGTGGGTCCGGCCATGGGTTCCTACTCAATCGACCACGTCGACTGGTCGCTGAATCCACTCGCCTCACCTCCATCACTGGCGAACGGGCACTGGCTCGGAACCGATGGCAACGGCCGGGACCTGTTTGCGCGCCTGTGCGCGGGCACCCAGGTATCGCTGCTGGTGGCGCTGCTCGCGACCGCGGTCAGTCTCGTGATTGGCGTGGCATGGGGCGCGACGGCCGGATATCTCGGCGGGCGGGTGGATGAGTGGATGATGCGGGTGGTGGACGTGCTCTACGCGCTGCCTTACATGTTCTTCGTGATCATCCTGACGGTGGTCTTCGGACGGAGCCTGCTGCTTATCTTCCTCGCGATCGGCGCGGTGGGATGGCTCACGATGGCGCGCATCGTGCGGGGGCAGTCGCTCGCTCTCAGGCAGCAGGCCTTCGTCGACGCGGCGATTACGCTCGGGCTGCCGGCCCACAGGATCATCGCGCGCCACATCGTGCCGAACGTCGTCGGCACGGTGGTCGTCTATGCAACGCTGACCGTGCCGCAGGTGATCCTCTTCGAGAGCTTCCTGAGCTTCCTCGGGCTCGGCGTCCAGGAGCCACTCACCAGCCTCGGCCGCCTGGTCGCGGAAGGCGCACTGGAAATGGAGTCTTCGCCGTGGCTTCTGCTAGGGCCCTCCGCCGTGCTGGCACTGATCCTGCTGTGTCTCAATTTCTTCGGAGACGGGCTGCGCGACGCGCTGGACCCGAGGCAGCGCTGAAGTGACAGGATCCACGCTGCTCTCGCTTGACCAGGTCCGTGTCGTTTTCGAAACGGAGCAGGGGCCCGTAGAGGCAGTGCGCGGCGTGTCCCTCGACGTGCACGGCGCAGAGTGCGTGGCCGTGGTCGGCGAGTCGGGATCGGGGAAGAGCCAGCTGTTCCTTGCCTGCCTCGGCCTGCTCGCGGCCAACGGCCGTGCGCTGGGCTCGGCCCGGATGCAGGGCCGGGAACTCATCGGCGCATGCGAGCGGGACCTCACAGCCACACGCGGGGCGCTGGCTGGCATGGTGTCGCAGGATCCGATGAACGCGCTGACGCCGCACATGCGGGTCGGCGAACAACTGATCGAGTTCGTGCTGGACCGGGGCAGCATGCGCTACCCCGAGGCGCGCGCCCGCGCGCTGGAACTGATGCGCTCGGTCGGCATCGCCGACCCGGAACGGCGCTACGACCAGTACCCGCACGAATTGTCGGGCGGGCAGCGCCAGCGGGTCGCGATCGCGATGGCACTGATGCCCGGCCCCACGCTGCTGATCGCCGATGAACCGACCACGGCACTCGACGTGACGGTCCAGGCACAGGTACTGGGCGTGCTGGCGCGATTGCGCGGGCAGGGCCTGAGCATCGTGCTGATCACGCACGATCTAGGCGTGGTGGCGGGACTGGCCGATCGTATCGCGGTGATGTACGCCGGCGCGATCGTCGAGCTTGCATCCACCACCGATCTGTTTTCAACGCCCCGCCACCCATACACGGCCGCGTTGATCGAGTCCGTCCCCCGGCTCGGCACGCGACCGGGCGACGACCTGCCCTATATCGAGGGACAGCCACCACGGCCCCATGACCTGCTGCATGGCTGCCGGTTTGCACCGCGCTGTGCGTTTGCTCGAGATCGCTGCCGGGAGTCCGAACCCGGGCTCGAGTGGGGCAGCGGCCGGGCCGTGGCCTGCCACGCGGCGCTTCCCGACGGGTGGACGACATGAGCGAGCCGCTGCTCGAGGTCCGGGGGCTCTCTGTCGAATACGCGGGCAGGGGCCTGCTGCGTTCGCAGCGCGAGTCGGTGCATGCGCTCAGCTGCGTCGACATCGAACTGGCGGAAGGCTGCTCGCTCGGGGTCGTCGGCGAGTCGGGCTGCGGGAAGTCCACGCTCGCCCGGGTCGTGCTGGGCCTGGTCGAGCCGAGTGCCGGCGCCGTGAGGTGGCGCGGGTGGACCGTCGACACCGCGGCCCGGGAGCGGATGCGACAGATGCGTCGTGAGCTGCAAGTCGTGTTCCAGGATCCATTCGGCAGCCTCGATCCGCGCATGACGGCGGGCGCCAGCGTGGCGGAGGCCCTCGAGGCCCTCGAGGGCGTGTCCGACGGCCCGACGGTGCGGGCGCGCGTCGTGGCAGCGTTCGAATCCGTCGGTCTCGACCACGGGCTCGCGTCGCGCTACCCGCATGAGCTCTCCGGTGGCCAGTGCCAGCGGGTGGCAATTGCCAGGGCCACGATCGCGCATCCGAAGCTGCTGATCTGCGACGAGGCGGTGAGTGCGCTCGACGTGTCGGTCCAGGCGCAGATCGTCAACCTGCTCGCAGGCCTGCGGCAGCGGCAAGGCATCGGGCTGCTGTTCATCAGCCACAACCTCGCCGTCGTCCGGCACTTGTGCGACGAGGTGGTGGTGCTCTACCTCGGGCGAGTGGTTGAACGCGCACCGCGTTCCGCGCTGTTCGCGACGCCGCGCCACCCGTACACGCGAGCGTTGCTGGCCGCGGTCCCGGAGCCGGATCCCCGGCTGGCCAGGCGCTCGCCGCCGGACGAACCCACCGCGGAGGTCGCGCCGTCCGCGGTCCCGTCGGCGGGCTGCGCATTCGCACCGCGTTGCCGGCACGCGACCGATGCGTGCTGGCAACGGCAACCGTCGCTCGAGTCCGTGGGCGGCGGAGCCGTGGTTTCCTGCCACCGGTGGCGGGAGCTGTCCGCGGATGGCTGAATGAGACTAGGTTTTTGTGCGCCTTGCCGGGCCATGGACCCTGTGATTAGCTCCCCCGAGCTGCAATTACCCGGGTCCAGGGCGAGAATGAACTTCAAATTACTGGGCCTCTGAATGGCTGGGCCGCTGGCCGGAATCCTCGTACTCGACCTGAGTCGCATCCTGGCGGGGCCCTGGGCCACGCAGCTGCTCGCCGACTTCGGTGCGGAGGTCATCAAGGTCGAGCATCCGCGGGGCGGGGACGATACCCGGTCGTGGGGCCCGCCGTACCTGCGCGACGCCGAGGGCCACGCCACGGCTGAATCCGCGTACTACCTGTCGACGAATAGAGGCAAGAGGTCCGTGGCCATCGACCTCTCCCGGCCCGAAGGCCAGGAGTTGATTCGCGGGTTGGCCGCGCAGGCCGACGTGCTGGTCGAGAATTTCAAGGTGGGCGGCCTTGCCCGTTACGGCCTCGCCTACGCGGACCTGCGGCCGTCGAACCCGGGTCTCATATACCTGTCGATATCCGCATTCGGGCAAGACGGCCCCGATGCGGCGGAGCCCGGCTACGACGCGATGATCCAGGGCATGGGCGGACTGATGAGCATCACTGGCGTGCCCGACGGGGAGCCGGGCGCGGGACCCCAGAAAGCCGGTGTGGCGGTGGCCGACCTGATGTGCGGGATGTATGCGGCAAGCGGCATCCTCGCAGCGCTGCATGAGCGGCATGCGTCCGGCAAGGGTCAGTACATCGACCTGTCGCTGCTCGATACGCAGGTGGCATGGCTCGCGAACCAGAACCTGAACTACCTGGTGAGCGGCGCGCCGCCGGTGCGACGCGGCACCGCGCATCCGAACATCGTGCCTTACCAGGCGTTTGCCACGGCCGATGGGCACGTCATGCTGGCCGTTGGCAACGACGCCCAGTTCGGCCGTCTATGCGAGGCAATAGGACGGCCGGCGCTGGCCACGGACCCGGCGTACGCGACCAACGGAGCCCGCGTGGCGAACCGTGCAGCCCTGGTCCCGGTGCTCGAGGGGCTGATGCTCGAGCGCACCAGCGCCGAGTGGCTCGCGGTTCTGAAGGCGGCGCGGGTACCCTGCGGGCCGATCAACGACCTCGCGCAGGTCTTCGCCGAGCCCCAGGTGAAACACCGCGGCCTGCGGATCGACCTGCCGCATCCGACCGCCGGTTCGGCGCCAGGCGTGCGCAATCCAGTGGTGTTTGGGCGCACGCCGGTCGAATACGTCCGTGCGCCGCCGCCGCTGGGGGCCGATACGGAAGCCGTGCTGGGCGAAAGACTGGGCCTGGACTCGGCGCGCCTGGCCGGCCTGAGGAAGCTGGGGATCATCGCGTGAAGCCGGTCCTGTGCAGGCTGCGGCTGCCGGGCCATAATCGACGCACCGCAACCAGCAAGGTTTGGACATGCCGATCCGCACCATCCGCCCGAGCCCCGGGCTCGCCAACGTGCGCTACGAGATCCGTGGCCGGCTGGCGCGACGCGCACACGAAATGGAGCGCCTCGGCCACGACATCGTTTCGCTCAATATCGGTAACCCCGGCGCCTTCGGGTTCAGGACTCCTGAAACGATGCGGCTGGCAATGATCGAGAACCTGCGCTCGGCGGAGGGGTACTGCCACCAGAAGGGCATCTTCCCGGCACGCGAAGCCGTGGTGATGCAGCAGCAGGAACGGGGCGTGCGCGGCGTCACCGCCGACGACGTGTTCATCGGCAACGGCGTCAGCGAGTTGATCGACCTGACCCTGCGCGCTTTGCTCGCGGCGGACGAGGAAGTCCTGGTCCCGAGTCCGGACTACCCGCTGTGGACGGCGGCCGTGAACCTCAACCGTGGTCGCGCGGTTCACTACCCATGCCGGCCGGAGCAGGGCTTCGTGCCTGATCCCGCCGAGATCGAATCGCTGATCACGAAGCGCACGCGCGCCATCGTAGTGATCAATCCCAACAACCCGACCGGCGCCGTATATCCGCGCGCAGTGCTCGAGGCCATCGCGCGAATCGCGGAGAAGCACCACCTGGTCGTGCTGGCCGACGAGATCTACGACCAGATGACCTACGACGATGCCGAGTTCGTCCCGATGGCGACCCTGGTGCAGCACACACTGTGCGGGACGCTGTGCGGCCTCTCCAAGGTGTATCGCGCATGCGGTTACAGGGTCGGTTGGGCGGTGTTTTCGGGCGACCTGGAGCATTCGCGCGAGTACCTCTCCGCGCTGGAACTGCTGTCCTCGCTGCGACTGTGCAGCAACGTCCCGGGCCAGTGGGCGGTGCAGACCGCGCTCGGCGGGTACCAGAGCATCCGCGAGCTCGTTACACCAAGGGGTCGCCTGTACGAATCCCGCAAGGCCATCGTCGACGCGGTCGCGCGAAGCCGGTTCCTGTACCTGACCCCGCCGAACGGCGCGATGTACGCTTTCATCGGAGTTCGAACCGAGGGTCTGCCTGGATTCGACGACCAGCAGTTCGCGCTGGACCTGCTCGAGCACAAGCACGTGCTCGTGGCCCCGGGATCGAGCTTCAACGTCCCGTACACCAACCACTTCCGGGTCACGAACCTGCCGGAGCCGCGGGTGATCGCGGACGTCTTCGGGCGCATGGAGGAACTGCTCCGGAACTATGCGCTTGGAGAATCCCCTGCGACTCGCCCCAATCCCGCCCTGAGGGTGGTGGATACGGCCGGTAATGGTTGAAATCAGATCAATAACTTCTCATAAGTTATTGTTATATAACAACTAGTGGATACAGGAAGCCTGCGACCTGGAGTGACTGTCGTCACGCCCACGCGGCGCCTTGCCCACTGGCTCCGGCTGCGTTTCGATGAGGACTGCCAACGGCAGGGTCTCGCGGTATGGCGAACGCCGGATGTCCTCACGTGGCCCGACCTTGTCCAGCGGATGTTCGACGACGAGCGGCGGGCCGGGCGGATGTCCGGCCGGTGGCTGCCCGATGGCGCGGCCCGCCTGGTCTGGGAGCGCGCGGTGCTGCGCGATCCCGCGAGTTCGGGCCTCGTCTCGCCGGGCCGGCTCGGCTGGATGGCCCACCAGTCCTGGCGCCGGATGCATGCATGGGAGATCCCGCAGCTCGCACTCGGCAGCGAAGACCGCCCGGAGTCGCTCGCGTTCGCGCGCTGGGCGCGGGAATTCGCCGATTGGCTGCGCGAGAACGACTGGGTGGACGAGTCGCTGGCGACAGCCACCCTGGGCGCGGTCGCACCGGCGACGCAGCTCGAGCTCGCGGGTTTCGATGAACTGACGCCGGCGCAGCGCTCGCTGCTCGATCGCCTCAGGCAGTCAGGCTGTGAGGTCATGCAGCGGCCACCGGATTCGCGGCGTGGCTTGGTGTCCTGGATCGAGTGCCAGGATCGCGAGGCGGAACTCGACTCGGCAGCACGCTGGGCGGCTGCCCGCCTGGACCGCGATCCGCAGGCGAGGGTTGCGATCGTCGTACCGGACCTTGCTGCCCGCCGTGACGAGGCGAGGAGGCGCATCGAGCGCGTCCTCGTCCCCTCGGCAACGCTGGCACTCGGACCGGCGCCCGAGTCCCGTGGCTTCGAACTCGCTGCGGCGCGTGCGCTCTCGGCGCAACCGGTGGTCGCGGCAGCACTCGACTACATCGACGCTTGCTGCAGGCTCGTGGATCTCCCGGCCGCGAGTCGCCTGCTGCTGAATCCATTTCTCGCCGGCAGCGGCGAAGCCGACGCCCGGGCGAGGCTCGATGCCCACATGCGGCGCTACGAAGCACCGCAGCCTGCACTCATGACGCTGGCGCGCCTGGCGGGGGAGAAGGACTGCCCAGCGCTCGAGCGCGCGCTGCGCTCGGGCCTCGCACTTGCCGGGCAATGGCCGCGTCGTGCCTTGCCCAGCCGCTGGTCCCAGCTGTGGTTCCAGTTGCTCGCGGCGGCTGATTGGCCGGGCGAAGGGCTCGACGGCGACGAATACCAGGCACGCCAGCGCTGCGACCGCCTGCTCGCCGATTTTGGCGCAAATGACGACTGCATCGGCACGCTGCGAGCACCCGAAGCCGCTGCACTCCTGCGCGATCTTGCCGACGACGTGCTGTTCGAGCCCCAGGAGCTCCGGGCGGGGCTGACCGTGATCGATGCAGCGACCTGCGCCGGGATGAGCTTCGACGCGCTGTGGGTCTGCGGGCTCGACACGACGCGCTGGCCCGCACCAGCATTTCCGGACCCGTTCCTGCCCCGCGACTGGCAGAAGTCGCAGCAGATGCCGGGTGCCACGGCGGATATCGCCGCGCTGGAGTCGAAGCGGTTGTTCGAGCGCCTCGGCCGGAGCGCCGACGACGTCATCATGAGCGTGCCGAGGTTCGATGCCGAGGCACCGTTGCTGCCGAGCGCGTTGCTGGCAGGCGTGCCTCGCGGCGATCCACCCGACTTCTGGGAGGCAGAGTCCGCGGCGGCTGCAATCCACGCGGCACGCCCGGCACTCGATGAGCAGGTCGACGGCTCGATGCCGGCCGTCGGGCCGGGGGAATCCCAGCGCGGCGGCGCGAAGCTGCTGGAGGTCCAGTCGGCGTGCCCGTTCCGCGCGCAGGCCGAATTCAGGCTCGGAGCGCGCCCGCTCGAGGATCCAGAACTCGGCTTGGCCGCCTCGGAGCGCGGTGAACTGATCCACGCGGTGCTTGCACGGCTGTGGCTGGAATTGCGCACACATGCGTCTCTGCGTGCGTTGTCGCGTGACCAGCTGCGCGTGACGATAGCGAGGGCGGTCGAGGCTGAAGTCGCTGTCGCGCGACGTTCAGCGCAGGGCTTCATGCGACAGCTGCTGGAAATCGAGATCGAGTGGCTGCTGGCGCGGGCAGCCGAGCTGCTCGAGATCGACGCCGCGCGACCGCCGTTCGAGGTCGAGTCGGTGGAGCAGGAGTACGCGGTCAAGCTCGGGGGACTCGCCCTGGCACTGCGGGTCGACCGGATCGACCGCCTCGAGGACGGCAGCCTCGCGGTCATCGACTACAAGACAGGCGCGGACGCGGAAGCCGCAGCCTGGTTCGGCGAGCGTCCGCGGCTTCCCCAGTTGCCGCTCTATGTCGAGGCGGTCGGTGCCGGACGCGTGTCGGCCGTGGCGTTCGGACGCGTGCGCACCGGGGATACCGCCTACAGCGGCGTGGCGCGCGACTCCGCGGCATTTCCCGGCCTCATCGCACAAGGGTCCCGGGGCTGGCCGGATGAGCATTCGTCCTGGGAGGAACTCATCGATGCCTGGCACAGGCGGCTCTCCTCGATCGCGCTCGAACACACCTCGGGCGATGCGCGCCTTGCGCCGGACCCGGAGCGGGCTTGCCGCTACTGCGGACTGGGCATGTTGTGTCGCATCGGTGAAACGCGTCTCGGCGTCGCGGCGCGGGAGTCGGTCGATGACTGACCTGAGACGCGCGGACGAGCAGGCTCGCGAGCGCGCGCTCGACGTCACGCGCAGCTTCATCGTCCAGGCACCGGCGGGATCGGGCAAGACCGAGCTGCTGATCCGCCGCTTTCTCGCGCTGCTTGCGACGGTCACGGCACCGGAGTCGGTGCTGGCGATCACCTTCACGCGCAAGGCCGCGGCCGAGATGCGCGATCGAATCCTTCGGGCACTGCGCGCCGCGAAGGATCCGGCATTGGCCGACGGCAGGCTGCCGCACGCGCGCACGCTGGAGCTGGCACGGGCGGCACTCGCAGTCGATACGCGACTGGGCTGGGACCTGCTCGGCAACCCTGCGCGCCTGCGTATACAGACAATCGACGCGCTCAATTTCGGGCTCGCCCGCAGGCTGCCCGTATTGTCCGGGCTCGGTGCGGACCTGGCGGTGGAGGACGACGCGAGCGATCTCTATCGCAAGGCGGCGGAACGCCTGCTCGAGCACCTGCCTGGAGGCGACGACCTGCACTCGCGAGCGGTCGCGACCCTGCTCGCGCACGTCGACAACCGCGTGCCGAAGTTTGTGGACCTGGTGATCGAGATGCTGGCGCGTCGTGATGCCTGGGGACCGGTACTTCCGGAAGTGACCGTTGACGAGATCGCCAATGCGGATCTTCGGGCCAGCCTGGAACGGGCGCGCGCCGCGCTGGTCGAGGCGCATCTCGCAGCGCTCGCGCGCGAGTTCCCCGCGGACCTGCTTGCCGACGCAGCGGTAGTTGCGCGCGAAGCGGCCGCGACGCTGGTGGCGGCCGGTAGCGAGTCTCCGATCGCGGAATGGGCGGGCCGGCAGGACGCGCCGCAGGGCGTGCTTGCGGACAAGGCACAGTGGCTCGGACTCGCGACCCTGCTGCTCACCGCCACCGGCACGCCACGCAGGAGCTTCGACTACAGGGTGGGCTTTCCGCCAGGCAAGACCGGTGCGCCACTCAAGCAGCGCGCACTGGCGGCAGCGTCGGCGCTGGGACCGCTCGAGGAGCTGACGGCGCGACTCGACGCCGTGCGCAGGCTGCCGGCGCCTCGCTACTCGACCGACGAGTGGCGCGTGTTGCAGGCCCAGCTGGTGGTGCTGCGACTGGCGGCCGCGGAACTGGAGGTGGTGTTTTCCGAGAGAAGGCTGGCCGACTATCCGCGCATCGCCGCGGCGGCGCAGCAGTCGCTGGGCAGCGACGATTCGCCCACGGATACCGCGCTTGCGCTCGACGCGACGCTGCAGCACCTGCTGGTCGACGAATTCCAGGATACGTCGGAGTCCCAGGTCAGCCTGCTCGGAAAACTCACCAGCGGCTGGCAGCGGGGCGACGGCCGGACCTTGTTCCTGGTCGGCGACCCGATGCAGTCCATCTACCGGTTCCGGAATGCCGAGGTCGGCCTGTTCCTCGACGTGCGCGAACGCGGCCTCGGCGACCTCGTGCTCGAACCGCTTTCGCTGGCGGTCAATTATCGTTCGGCAGGCCCGCTGGTCGACTGGGTGAACGGCTGCTTTGCGCGGGTGCTGCCGTCACTGGACGACGAGGTGACCGGCGCGGTGACGCACTCGGCCAGTGTCGCGGCGATGGGAGCCGGCGCGGACGGCAGCGTGCAGGTGCATCCGCTGTTCCGTCGCAGCAGGCTGTTTGAGGCATGCTCGGTCGCCGACGTGGTCGAGCAGCGGCTCGCGGAGGATGGCGATGCCGACATCGCGATCCTGGTACAGGGTCGAAGCCACCTGCTGCACATAGTGGGTGAGCTGGTGCGCAGGGGTGTTGCGTTCCAGGCCACCGACATCGACCCATTGGCCGAACGGCCGGTCGTGCTCGACCTGCTCGCGTTGACGCGGGCCATCGCGCACCCTGCGGATCGCCCGGCGTGGCTAGCGGTGCTGCGCGCGCCCTGGTGCGGGCTGACTCTCGCCGAACTTCACGCGTTGTGCGGGGACCGGCCGGCCGCGACGCTGCCACAACTGCTGCGGGACGACGAACGGCGAGGGCGGCTTGCACCGGACGCGCGCGCAAGGCTTGGCAGGGCTTGGACCATCCTGGAGGCTGCACCGGTCGAGCTGCGACGATTCGGGCTCCGCGACTCCGTGGAGCGCGCCTGGCTCGCACTGGGCGGCCCGGCCACGGCGGGGTCTGCGCGCGAGCTCGACGAAGCACAGGCGTACTTCGACGAGCTCGCGCAACTTGAACGGCGATCGCTTGGATACGTGGACCTCGGCAGGCTCGCCGAGGCACTCGAAAAGCTCTACGCGCCGTCGCGTCCCGACGCTTCGATCCGGGTGCACTTGCTGACCGTGCACAAGGCGAAGGGACTCGAGTTCGACACGGTCATCGTTCCCGGCCTCGAGCGGCGATCGCGCTCGGACGACAGGCGCCTGCTGCAGTGGGCGCGATTGCCCGGGGCCGGTGGCCTCGGCCTGGTCGTCGCACCGCTTGCGGGCACGGGGGACGACCCGAACCCGCTCTACCGCTGGCTCGAAGGCCTGGAAAGCGGGAAGCTGCTGCAGGAGAAGCGGCGGCTGCTGTATGTCGCGGCGACACGTGCCAGGCGCCGGCTGCACCTGTTCGGCAGTTGCGCGCTCAAGGGCGGAGACGGCGGCGGCCCGACGATCGTGACGCCCCCGTCGACGGTGGCGCTCGGGATGCTGTGGCCAGCGGTCGAGTCGGCGTTTCAGGCGCGGCTTGCAGGCGCAACGGCGATCGAAGGCGAGACGCCGCCGGTCATTGCGCGCGACCCGTTGCTGCGACGCCTGCCGCTCGGGTGGTCAGTGCCGGCGCTGAAGATGCCGCGTACAGAGTCGTCGAGCCGGCCGCGTGCGACGACCGAGCCAACCGTCCAGTTCGACTGGGCGTCGGAGACGGCACGTCATGTCGGAACTGTCGTACACCGGGAGCTGCTGCGCATCGCCGGGGGCGGTGCCGGCCCGTCGGCTCGCGCGCCGGGATCCGCGGCCGCGCGTCGCTACCGCGACGAGCTCGCGGAACTCGGCGTGCCGGATGACCGCCGCGCAGATGCCGTCGAGCGCGTGGCAACCGCCGTGAAACGCACGCTCGAAGACGAGCGTGGACGCTGGCTGCTCAATCAACGTCATTCCGCGTACGGTGAACTGGCCCTGACGGGGCGGGTGAACGGCGACGTGGTGTCCGTGGTGATCGACCGGACTTTCGTAGACGAGCAAGGGACGCGCTGGATCGTGGACTACAAGACGAGCACGCATGAAGGCGCCGGACTCGAGGAGTTCCTCGACCGCGAGCAGCAGCGATACTCACCGCAACTCGAACGCTATGCCGTGCTGGTGCGACACCTCGGCCCGGAGCCGATCCGGCTGGGGCTGTACTTCCCGCTGCTGTCGGCGTGGCGGGACTGGACCTAGAACGTACCGCTCACTCCGAACTGGCGCCGACCGGTCGCATCGGCAGGGCCGAGATATTCGAGTGATCGCGCCAGCCCCGGCGGTGCCCTGTCTCGGGCTGCCACGGTGCCCTCGAGAAGGAAGCTGCGTCCGTCGGAAAGCGTCAATGCTGCATCGACCGCAATGGTACCGCTCGTGTCGGTCACGCGGGCCTTGATGTCGGAGGAACCCTGTGACGTCGATCGCGGGTCGGGGATGACGACTTCAAAGCTTCCGATGCGGTCAGGCCCGAGCTGGGGCATCACTACGTTCGACAGGTGCAGCGTACCGGCCGCCGCGACCGGCCAGCCGGAGACGATTCGGAGTTGCGTGAACGCGCCGCTCACCCGGCCGTGCCAGCCGCGCGCCATCCCGGTCGGAATCTCGGCGAAAAACTCGATTGGAAGATCGAGGTGCACGTTGGAGAGATCCAGCGATCCGTCGAGTGCGGAGGCAGCTTCGGCGCTGACCGATCCGTCGCGGCGACTCATGGAGACTTCCGCAGCGGCCCGGGCACGCAGCAGCGCCAGTGGACGAAAGCGCCAGCGAATCTCGCCCAGGGATGCGCCCTGCCATTGGACACCACCCGCGACGCCCGACCAGATCGTTCCGGAAAAACCAGCGACGGTCAGGCCAGCGCGCTGGAAGAGCCGCCCGGCCAGGCTGGCCGGCAACGTGGCCACGGCAAAACCGAGGAGGGCGAGGAGGCCCACGAGCGCGAGCCGACGATGCCGCCTCGCGACACCGGGCTCGCTGCTCGGCCTGGGGTCACGGCGCGGCGCTGGCGCCATGCGTAAGCGTGATACTTGCGTTGACCAGTCCCGGGGCGGAGCCGGCATCGATGGTCGCATCGGAAATGCTGATACCGAACCGCATCTGCAGCCCAGCCAGCCAGGTGATCATTGCGTCGAACGGCGCACCCTCGAGGCGCAGCCGCAAACCGTTGTTGCCGCTCGGGCTCTGGTCACGAATCGCGCTGCCGAGGCCGGACTGGCGTCCCGTGCGGTCCACCAGCACCACGAGGGATTCCTTGGTGCCGGCTTCACCGGTGGTTGCCATCGCCGAAACCCTGGGTGCCGCCTGCTGCATCCAGGCCAAATCCGCGGCCTTTTGCTCCACGCGCGCGAGCTGCCTCGCGTGCATGTGCTGCAGGGGCAGCACGACAGCAAGGTAAAGCGCGGCGACACCGACCAGCGCCGCTGCACCGTAAACCAGCTTTCGTTCGCGGGGCGCAAGGTTGGCGAGCCAGGAGCGGACGTTCATGACCGGCCCAGCTTCACGACCAGCCTGCCTTCGACCATCTCGCCGCGCGGCGTCGCTGACTGCAGCTCGGCGCTGAGGCCGCCCACGCTCATCGCCTGCTTCAGCCCGTCCAGCGACTCGACCGACGGCGCCGTGAGCCGCAGGTCGACGGCGTCGCCGCGGCAGCTGATCGATTCGACGCGAGCCTGTGGGGTGCCGGCAATCGCGCGCGACAGGACCGACAGCGTCGGCAGCAACGCACTGTTTCCGCCGCCACCGCCAAGCAGGCCTTCCATCTGCGCGCGCGGGTTGACCACCTTCTTCCCGGGCAGCGCCTGGGCGAACACCTGCGCGATCTGCGCATCGAGCTTCTTCTCTGTCCCCGAGAGCTGCCACATGGACAGTCCCTGGACGACCACGAACGTCAGCGCGGTGGCGGCCGCCAGCGCCGCCGGCAGCCGCCAACGGCGGAATCCCACCGCAAGCGACGATCGAGCCGCGTACGGCCCCTGCAGCAGGTTCACGGCCGTTGCGTGAATGCACTGGCTCGCCAGCAGCGGCAGCGATCCGTCAGGGAGCAGCTTCACCTGCAGTGTCGAAGCGTGCTCGCGCAGCGCCTCGATGGTTTCGCGATGCTGTTCGTAATCGGCCGGGGCAGCGTAGAACGCGATATGCCCGGCCGTGTTTCCGGCGCCGTCGACCGCGAGGGCGATGGCGTCCGCCAGTGGATCGGCGTCGAGCGCGAAAGGAATCACGCCTTCACGGCGGACATGGAGAGTCTCGCCGTCGAGCAGGATGGTGGTGCCGCCCGGTGTCGAGGGCACCACGGCGGTCTCTGCATACGCAGCGTCAGGGTGGATGCCGGCAGCGTCGCAGGCTGACAGCCACCGGTCCATCAAGTGCCGCGAAACGACGGCCACCGGCGTGGCGGCGGCGCCGGTCGCCCTGTCGCCAATCGCGAAATGCAGCCCCTCTACATCAGAGGCCAGCTGTTCCTCGAGGGCAAACGGCACCGCCTGCGCCAGGCGGGCGCCGCCACGCAACGGCAATTCAGGCGCGGCCAGCGTCACCTCGCTGCCGGGCAGCAGAAGCACGACCGCCCGCAGCTGCGCGAGCCCCAACGCGTCGGCGAGCGGGCCTGTCTGGACCGGACCAGATCGCGCGCCGTTCGCATCGACGATCAGCCACGAAGCCTGCGCCCCTTCGGCGGCGCGCAGGCGAATCACCAGCGTCTCAGACATCGGGCCTCGGGAGGATCATTCGGTTCCGAAACTGCGCAACTGGGGACGCACAAGTCCTCCCTGTCCACGCACGAGGAGACTGTACAGCGTGAAATCGGTGGTGCCAATAGTGACCCATACCGTCGCGCCGAAGAAATTGCTCGATTCGCCGATGGAGTCCTTGACCTTGTTGTATTCCTCATCACCGAATGATCCGCGCAGGTCCGTCAGGGTGGGAAAGCAACCGTTCTCGCGACGCTTGGCGAGGTCGTCGGGACTCAGGCCGAACTCGCGCACGTTTTCTACCAGCGCATCGACGACGATGCCGGGTGCCGTGCACACGTTGAGCTTGGTGCCGACAGGAAGAGCGGTCACATAGGGCTTGAGCTTCGCATAGCGCTCGGGGCCGAATCCCGGCAGCGACAGCAGCTCGCTCGCACGCGTGATGGGCATGTTGGCCGCAAGATAGGGAGGATTCTGGCCGGTGTACACGCTGTCTTCGGCGCCGTCAGGGAATCCGGGCTGCGTGTCCTCGTCGATCCAGTCGGCCATCATCGAGGCCCAGGTCGGCTCCAGGTCCAGCCAGGTGAGGATTCGCGCCAGCTGCAGCACGGCGTCCGGGTTGGTCGTCCCGTCGGCGAACACCAGGTTGTTCAGGTTGAAGCGGCCCTGCAGGTCCTCCAGCCGTCCCGCGACCGTACCTCCCTCGATCGGCAATGGTGGAAGCGGCCTCGCCCAGTTCTCCGTGAAGTTGTCGCCCTGCGACTCCTGTTCGTCGCGCTGCAGGACATCGGCCGCCCAGGCTTCCGCGCCCAGTGCGACCTCGAAGGCCTGGTCGAGCGCGAACAGCGTGCCGGCACGCCGCTGGTCGAGCATGCCGCGATAGACGACGTTCACGGCAAGTATCGTGGCGAGCGCCACGATCAGCACCGCCGTGATCAGCGCAACGCCGCGCTGCGTCCCGCGCGTCGCGTGCCGCCGGGGAACGCTCATCCAGGCACCTCGACGAGACGGCGGATAGTCCCCCAGTCCTCGAGCTCGATGATGACTTCAACGGCGGCCGGGCGCCGGCGTACCTCCGCGGGGTCGGTCGTCTGCGCCGCGGGCCACTGGTCGACCCAGCTGCGACTGGTGTCCAGTACCCGGAAGGTGATCGACGTTACGCCGGTCAGCATCCTCTCGCGGACGGGTTCGACAGCAAGCGTGCGGTCCAGCACCGGCCAATGGTCACGCCAGAGTTCCAGGTTCTCCATCCTGTAACCAACGCGCTGCACGGTCGGGCGCGGCAACCCGGCCGTGTTGCTCCAGCCCGCCCGGCTGAGCTCCAGGCGGTATTCGGTCGCGACGCCGAGCATCAGCGACGGCAACCGCGTATCGCCGATCGGCTCACGGATGGCGCGGGGCTCGACCTGTTCGAGGTCCTGGACGAGCGTCTGCACGGCGCGCTGCACCTGCCGCGTACGATCGAGGCGCTGCTCGGCATACTCGCTCTGTTTCTGCAGCTGCGTGTAGCCGCTCAGCGCAAGCACCCCAACGACCGAGAAGATCGCGACCGCGACCAGCAGCTCGAGCAGCGTAAACCCGGCATGTCTGGGTGTCGTACTCACTATTCGTCATCGTCGTTCTTGGGATTTATGATCGGCGGCACGCCTTCGGCGGGCGGTGTCACCGGCGGATTCTTCGTGCCGTCGTCCTGGCCGCTGTCGCCGCCGTCCTGGTCCTGCCCTGGCGCGGCGCCTCCGGCGCCGTTCCATGCGATCGTGCCGCCGCCCGCCGGGCCCACCGCGCTTCCGTAGAAGCCGGTCACCGATGCCAGCACGACATCGTCGCGTGCATCGGCGGGACGTACGCTGACATCCATGCGCCGCAGGCTCTGCACCTCGGTCTGCGTGACTCGCATGGACCAGCGCCAGCGCTGGCCAGCGAACTCCACGTCGTCCGACGAATCCGCGACCGGCGGCGGCGCCGGCTGGAGCCGCTGATCGGTCACGACATTCATGGCGATCCAGTGAGCGATGGTCTTTTCGCGCAGGTAGGCCCCGTTGCGCGCCTGCTGCGACACGGCCTCAATCACGCCCAGCATGCCGAGCGCAACGATGACCAGCGCCGCAAGCACCTCGATGAGCGTGAAGCCCGCGGTGGAGCGCGCAGCGCGAGGCAGTGCTTCAGCGGACGGCAGCATCGTCGATCTTGCCCGAGATGAGCTTGCCGTCCGTGCTGCCGGCAACGCGCCGTACTTCGTCGGTACCATCGCGCCGCATCCGGATCTCGAACGGCACCAGGTCGCCCGATGCCTGCACCACGACCTGCGGCAGCAGCGCCTGCGCTTCCGTCTGGGCCGAGCGCGGCTTCAGCAGCACGGCCCGGGACTCGAGCAGGAGATCGAGGCTGACGCCGTCGGGCATGGTTCGCTCGCGCAGCAGCGGGTCCTCGGATACCGCCAGCCAGCGTTCGCTGCGCGTGTCGTAGCGAAGGAAGTCATAGCCGCGCGCATCCACGCGCAGGCCGATATCGCGGCCCTGCAGCATGGCTTCCTCACGCGCCTGGCCGAGCACGGCGGCGAGGCGTGCGGCCTCCTGGTCCATCTCGTGGTCGCCCCCGAGCACCCTGATCGAGACGACCGCCATGCTGGAGATGATGCCAATGATCACGACGACGACCAGCACCTCGAGCAGCGTGAAGCCCGAGGCACGGGAGCCGGCGCTCGCATGCCGGAAGACGCTACTCGATGTTCCAGCTACCGATGTCGGCATCTTGACCCTCGCCACCCGGCTGGCCGTCGGCGCCGAGGGTGTAGAGGTCGTAGTCACCGTGGGAGCCCGGGGCGAGATAGTTGTAGTCATTGCCCCATGGATCCTTCTTCAGGCCGTCGATGTAACCCCCTTCCTTCCAGTTCCGGATGTTCGGGTCGACTGGTCGCGTGACCAGCGCCTCGAGCCCCTGCTCGGTCGTGGGGTAGCGGAAGTTGTCCATGCGATAAAGGTTGAGCGCCGTCTCGTAGGCGCGGATGTCCTGCCGGGCCTTCGTGACACGCGCATCGTCGATGCGGCGGATAACGTTCGGCGCCACCAGCGCCGCGAGGATTCCCAGGATCACCACGACGACCATGATTTCGATCAGCGTGAATCCCGATTGCCGCAAGCGCGGCCCATGGAACCGGAAAGCTCCCGGAGGACGGGTGAATGCGGGGAAGTTCATCGCGTGATCATGCCTGTGGCTGTAGAGTCGGCGAATCATAGCAAATGGCGGCACCGGACCCCCCGGTTGAGCGTGGACGCGCGTATCTCGACAACTCGCAATGCGAACTGGCGCACGGCTGCCGGCTTCGGCCTGCTGCTCGTCGCGCTGTGGCTGGCCGGCCCGGGAGTGACGGCATGCCTGCGTTACGAGCGTGTCGCCGTACTCGGGGGACAGGCCTGGCGCCTGGTAAGCGGTCACCTGGTACACGCGGATGCCGCCCACCTGGCATGGAACCTTGCCGGCGCGGCACTGGTGTGGTGGCTGTTCGCGGCGGAGTTCAGTCTTCGCGGCTGGTGTCTCGTCATGCTTGCTTCGACCGCCGCGATCGACCTTGGTTTCATCTTCCTGATGCCGCAGCTCGAGTGGTACGTGGGCTTCTCCGGCGTACTGCACGGCTGCATGGCAGCGGGGCTCGTCGCATGGCTCGGCAAGGCACGTGACCCGGTGACGCTCGCCGTGACGCTGATTTTCGCAGCCAAGCTCGGCTGGGAGCATTTCGCCGGTCCAGTGCCATTCACCAGTGCCACGCTCGCGCTGCCGGTAGTGGTCGAGGCGCACAGTTACGGCGCAATTGGCGGCGCAGTCGCTGCACTTGGCCTGTTGCGCGCACGTCGTCGACGTGGCACGCGGCTATAATCGGCCGGCCGCAAGGGGCGGCCCGCGCACAGGGGAAGGTCATGTCACTGGCATTCGTGTTTCCGGGCCAGGGTTCCCAGTCTGTCGGGATGCTTGCGGCGCTCGCGGCAGCCGAGCCGGTGGTGCTGCAGACATTCGCCGAGGCCTCTGATGTGCTGGCCTACGATCTCTGGGCCCTGTGCCAACAGGGTCCCGAGTCGGAGCTGGGGGCCACCGAACGCACCCAGCCGGCCATGCTCGCAGCCGGCGTCGCCACCTGGCGCGCCTGGCGCAGCCACGGCGGCCCGATGCCCTCCGCGATGGCGGGACACAGCCTCGGCGAATACACGGCGCTCGTCTGCTCGGATGCGATCGACTTCCGCGCGGCCGTGGACCTGGTGAGATTCAGGGGCCAGGCCATGCAACGCGCAGTGCCGCTCGGCACCGGCGCAATGGCGGCAGTGCTCGGGCTGTCCGACGAAGACGTGGCCGCCGCCTGCCGCGAGGCGGCGAATGGCGAGGTCGTCCAGCCGGTAAATTTCAACGCCCCCGGGCAGGTCGTCATCGCGGGGCACGCGTCGGCAGTGTCGCGCGCGATCGAGGCGGCGAAGGCGCGCGGCGCCAAGCGCGCCGTCGCGCTGCCGGTGAGCGTCCCGTCGCACAGCAGCCTGATGACCGGTGCGGCCGACGAACTCGCCGCGCGCCTGGCAGGAGTCGACATACGGATGCCGAACGTACCCGATGTGTACACGGTGGATGTGAAGCGTCACCAGACCCCGGACGGCATTCGCTCGGCGCTGCGCGAGCAACTCTTCAAGCCGGTACGCTGGGCGGACACGGTTCGCGCCATGCTCGCGGCAGGCGCCACCACGCTGGTCGAATGCGGCCCCGGCAAGGTGCTCACTTCGCTGAACAAGCGGGTCGAACGTCGCGCGGACCTGAAGCTGCTTGCGATCGACGATCCGGATACTCTGGCAACGGCGCTCGCAGCCGTGGGGGAATGAAGTGATGCTCGACAACGACCTGGCACTCGTGACCGGCGCGTCCCGTGGCATCGGTCGCGCAATCGCGCTGGAACTCGGCCGACGCGGAGCGAACGTGATCGGCACGGCCACGTCCGATGCGGGCGCGGCGTCGATCGGCGAATCGCTGACGGCAGCGGGCTTGCGCGGGCGAGGCGTGGTGCTCGACGTATCAAGCGCCGACTCGGTCGAGCGCTGCTTCAAGGAACTCGAAGCCGCCGAAGGCACACCAACGATCCTGGTCAACAACGCGGGCGTGACCCGCGATGGCCTGCTGATGCGCATGGCTGCGGAGGATTGGCAGACGGTGATCGACACCGACCTGACGGCCGTCTACAGGACCTGCAAGGCGGTCATGCGGGGCATGATGAAGGCGCGGCGCGGGCGAATCATCAATATCGCCTCGGTTGTCGCCGTCATGGGCAACGCCGGCCAGTGCAATTACGCGGCCGCCAAGGCCGGGCTGATCGGCTTCAGCAAGAGCCTGGCCAGGGAGGTCGGCTCGCGCGGCATAACGGTCAACGTGGTCGCGCCGGGCTTCATCGTGACAGACATGACCGATGCGCTGAACGAACAGGCCCGCAAGTCGCTGCAGGAGCAGGTACCGCTCGGACGGCTTGGGTCCCCGGACGATATTGCGCACGCCGTTGCGTTCCTGGCCTCGTCCCATGCCGGCTACGTGACGGGGGAAACCCTGCACGTTAATGGCGGTATGTATATGATTTAATTGATGTTTTAGTTGAAATTGGACCGCATGGAACCCTTAACTTAGAATACGCGCCCCATGCCGGGTACTCGAAGGGGAGGTCCGGCTGGCATCGTTTCCCACAGAGGACTCCGAAGACAATGAGCACCATCGAACAGCGGGTCAAGGCGATTGTTGCCGAACAGCTGGGGGTGAAGGAAGAAGAGGTCAACAACGATTCGTCCTTCGTAGACGACCTTGGCGCAGACTCGCTCGACACGGTCGAACTCGTGATGGCGCTCGAGGAAGAGTTCGAGACCGAGATTCCTGACGAGGACGCCGAGAAGATCACCACCGTCCAGCAGGCGATCGACTACATCAACGAGCGACGCAGCCAGGCCTGAGCTGCGATCGGCCCGACTGCCATGGACGGCAGTCGCGGCAACCACCTGCCCAGACGGGGAGACGCTTCCTTTGTCCAAGCGTAGAGTCGTCGTCACCGGCCTCGGCATCGTTTCACCGCTCGGCAGCACAGTTGCATCGGCCTGGGATGGCGTGTGCAACGGTCGCAGCGGCATCGGCACGCTGACCAGGCTGGATACCAGCGCATTCCCGGTCCATATCGGTGGCGAGGTCGCCGGCTTCAATGCCGAGGACTACATGTCGTCGAAGGACGTGCGGAAATTCGATCCGTTCGTGCCCTATGGCTTTGCCGCCGCCGTGCAGGCGGTCAAGGACTCGGGCATCGAGGTGAACGAGGCGAATGCCCCGCGGATCGGGATCGCGATGGGCGCCGGGATCGGCGGTCTCAGCACCATCGAGGAAACCACCGCCAAGTGGCTCGAGTCGCGCACGCCGCGCAAGATCTCGCCGTTCTTCATCCCCGGCAGCATCATCAACGCGGCCGCCGGGCAGGTGTCGATTCACTTCGGAATGAAGGGACCCAACATATCGCTGGTCACGGCCTGCACGACGTCCACGCACTCGATCGGCATCGCCGCCCGGTTGATCCAGTACGGCGACGCCGACGTGATGGTGGCTGGCGGTGCGGAAGCGGCCTTCACGCCGCTCGGGCTCGGCAGTTTCGGCCAGGCCCGCGCGCTGTCGACCCGCAACGACGAGCCCACCCGTGCCAGCCGCCCGTGGGATCGGGACCGTGACGGGTTCGTGATGTCCGAGGGTGCCGGTGCAATCGTGCTCGAGGAATACGAGCATGCGCGAGCACGCGGAGCGCGCATCTACGCGGAGTTCGCCGGATTCGGGATGAGCGGCGATGCCTACCACATCACGTCACCGCCGGAGGACGGCGAGGGCGCGCGCCTCGCGATGGTCAACGCGGTCCGCGACGCAGGCGTCAACCCCGGGGACGTGCAGTACATCAACGCGCACGCGACCTCGACCGAACTCGGCGATCGAGCCGAGACGGTCGCCATCAAGCGCGCGTTCGGTAATGATGCGGCCGGCCTTGCCGTCAGTTCGACCAAGTCCATGACTGGACACCTGCTTGGCGCCGCGGGCGTGGTCGAGGCCATCTTCACGATCCTGGCGATCCGCGACGGCATCGTTCCACCCACGATCAACCTCGAGAATCCCGACCCGGCCTGTGATCTCGACTATGTCCCGGGCAGCGCGCGTCGCATGCAGCTCAAGCTGGCGCTGTCGAATTCGTTCGGCTTCGGCGGAACCAACGGCAGTCTCGTCTTCCGCGCCCCGCAGTGACCGAACGGGCAGCCTGGCCCGGCGACGCACTGCTCGGGTTGCACGCACGATTCCCTGATCGCTACCCCGTGCTTCTTGAAAGCGTCGGCGGCAGCGCGCCGCTTGGCCGCCACGACGTGCTGCTGTGCCTGCCGGGTGAACGCCTCATCGCGCGCCCGGACGGACGGCTGGAGGGCCACAGGTCGGTCTCGAACGCGGGATTTCTCGACGCCCTGGATTCATGGTGGCGCAGCGAGTCGGGCAAACCGGCGGCTGGTGATGCTCCTTTCGCTGGCGGCTGGTTCCTGTACGCGGGCTACGAACTGGCCGGGGAAATTGAACCGAGCCTGAGGCTTCCGCAGTCGCGTCATGCACGCGCAATCGCGTGGCGCATGCGCGGCGCGCTTGTACACGACCGCCTGACCGGGGCCACGTCGTTCCATGCCGAAGCCGGTCACGAGGAATCGCTGCGTCGGGAGGTGGAGCGGGACCTCGCAAGCACCCTGGTCGAGACACCGGCCCGCAGCGACTTGCTGTCGGGGGAGGTCACGGAGGACCCGCCGGACGCGTTCCTGGATGGCGTGCGATCGGTGCTCGAGGCCATCGGTCGCGGCGACGTCTACCAGGCAAACCTGTCGCGCGGATGGGCGGCACGGCTGGCCGATGGCGTGTCGCCGGTGGAGATCTACCGGCGGTTACGCGCGGCGAATCCAGGGCCATTCGCCGGTATAGCGGCGTTGCCGGGGTTCACAATGATCAGTTCGTCACCGGAGCGGCTGCTCGAGATCCGCGGCGGTATCGCAAGCACCCGGCCGATCGCGGGCACGCGGCCGCGGGGCAGCACCGCGGCCTGCGACGACACGCTGAAGCGGGAACTGGTACTGAACGAGAAGGAACGCGCCGAGCACGTGATGCTGGTCGACCTCGAGCGCAGCGATCTCGGCCGTATCTGTCGCGGCGGGACGGTGCGAGTCGACGAGTACATGTCGGTAGAGACCTATGCGACAGTGCATCACATCGTGTCCAACGTGACCGGCGAACTGCGCGACGGCGTCACGCCCGGCCGGGCGATCGCGGCGGTATTCCCGGGCGGGACGATCACGGGGTGCCCAAAGGTTCGTTGCATGGAATTGCTTGCGGGGCTGGAGGCCGCGCCGCGTGACGCGTATACCGGGTCCATGGGATACCTGGGACTGGACGGCTCGCTCGACCTCAACATACTTATCAGGACGCTCACGGTGACAAGCGATCGCGTCGAATTCCGCACGGGCGCGGGCATCGTCGCCGACTCCAGTCCGCAGGCGGAACTGGCGGAGACGCGCGCCAAGGCCCAGGGCCTGCTGCGCGCATTGGGGAGAATCGGATGATCGGAAGAAGGCTGGTTAACGGTTCGGAGAACGCGGGCATCGCAGCCGACGACAGGGGTCTGCAGTATGGCGACGGCCTGTTCGAGACAATGGCCGCCATGGGCGGCCGCATTCCACGCCTGCCCCTGCACCTGGCGCGGCTCGAGGACGGTTGCCGCCGGCTCAAGTTCCCGATGCCCTCGGCCGGCCTGCTCGAGGACGAATGCGAACGGGTACTCGAGGGCATGGGCACGGCTACGGTGAAACTCACGATCACCCGTGGCCCGGGACCGCGCGGATACCGACCCACGGCCGATCCTTCGGTCACGCGCATCGTCGTGTCTTCCGCGGCACGCCCGCGCGGTGACGCGCTCGAGCCGGCGGTACTCAGGATCTGCGACACGAGGATGGGCCTGAATCCACTGCTCGCGGGGTTGAAGCACCTGAACAGGCTGGAGCAGGTGATGGCGTGCTCGGAGTGGGACGACCCCGGCATCGACGAAGGCCTCATGCTCTCGAGCGACGGGCGGCTGGTGTGTGCCACCGCCGCCAACGTGTTCCTGGTCGAAGACGGGCGCCTCGTGACACCGGCGATACGCGACTGTGGTGTCGCCGGTGTGATGCGCCAGGTTGTTCTTGCGGCAGCGGCAGACATCGGGCTCCCGGTCGTCGTCGAGGACGTGCACCCGGATCGACTGGAAACAGCTGATGAACTGTTCGTGACCAACGCCGTGGTCGGAATCCGCCCTGTCCAGGAACTTATCGGCGTGCGGCGCTGGGCGGCCGGCGGGATCACGCGCAAGTTGATGGACTGCACTGCTTGAGTCGTCTGGCGCTCAGCATGCGCGTGGTTGCCGGCCTCGTAACTGCAGCGGTGCTGGTGCTGCTCGGTGCGTGGCTGGCATTGGACCGATGGCTCGACGCGCCCGTCGCGATCGGCGAAAGTGCACGCAGGATCGAGGTACCCGTCGGCCAGCCGTTTTCGCGCACCGCGCAGGACCTCGCTGCGCGTGGATTCGTCGATCACCCGCGCATCTTCGCGGCCTATGCGCGACTGCACGGTACGGATGCACGGGTACGTGCCGGGGAGTACGAGATCGAGCCAGGCACGAGTCCGCGACAACTGCTGGAGCTGCTCGAATCGGGCGCGGTGGTGCGTCGGTCCATCACCGTGGTCGAGGGTTGGACGTTCCGCGACCTGCGTCGCGTACTTGAGGAAGACACGGCAATCGCGCAGACGCTGGCCGGGGAAGACGACGCGGCTGTCATGGCTGCGCTCGGCGAACCCGGTGTCGCGGCTGAAGGAGCGTTCTTTCCCGATACCTACCTGTACGACAAGGGCACGACCGACCTGGCGATCCTGCGCAAGGCGCGGGAACGCATGCACGCGGAACTCGATGCGGCGTGGCAGTCGCGCGCGCAGGACCTGCCGCTGGCGAATGCGTACGAGGCGCTGGTGCTCGCGTCCATCGTGGAGAAGGAAACCGCGCTTGCCTCGGAACGCCCGCGCATCGCAGGGGTATTCATTCATCGGCTGAGAATGGGCATGCGACTGCAGACCGACCCGACGGTCATCTATGGGCTTGGCCCCGGATTTGACGGCAACCTGCGTCGGTCGGACCTCGAGCGCGACGGACCGTACAATACATACACACGAGAAGGCCTGCCGCCGACGCCGATCGCGTTGCCGGGAGCGGCATCGCTGGCTGCGGCGGTCCGGCCCGATGAGCGGGGAGAGACCTATTTCGTGGCGACCGGACTGCCGGACGGCAGCCACGAATTCTCCCGCACGCTGGCGGAACACGAGCGGGCCGTGGCGCGCTACCTGCGGCGATACCGCAACCGGACGACGGGGCACTGAATGCGAGGCAGGTTCATCACGTTCGAGGGCGGCGAGGGCGTCGGGAAGTCCACGCAGATCCTGCGCCTGGCCGGGTGGCTGCGCGAGCGCGGCCGTGATGTCGTGCTCACCCGCGAGCCCGGAGGGACGCCGCGCGCGGAGCAGCTGCGCCGGATGCTGCTCGAGCGAGGCGACGAACCGATGCCCGGGTCCTGCGAGCTGTTGTTGATGTTCGCTGCGCGGGCAACGCACCTCGACAACCTGGTGCGCCCTGCGCTCGATCGGGGTTCGTGGGTGCTCTGCGACCGTTTCACCGACGCGACCTACGCCTACCAGGGAGGCGGCCGGGGCGTGCCGGAGAGCCACATCGATGCGCTCGTGGCCATCGTGCACGGCGGGTTCGAGCCCGACCTGACCGTGCTGCTCGACGCGCCGGTCGAAACCGGCATGGCGCGCGCGCACGAGCGAAACGGAGGGGCAGGGCCCGGATCGTTTCGAAACCGAGCAGCACGAGTTCTTCGAACGGGTGCGGGCTGCGTACCTCGCGCGTGCCCGGCGCTATCGGTCGCGGATGCGGGTCGTGGAGGCGGCTGGTGCCGTCGAGGCCGTCGAGGCCGACATTCGCCGGTTCGTCGAACCCATGCTCGAGGCCGACCGATGACCGATGACGCCGCCACGGTTGTCCAGCCACTGGACATCTATCCCTGGCACGAAAGGGCCCGCTTGCGCATGCAGGCTGCGGAGACCGGCGAGAGATTGCCGCATGCGGTGCTCGTCCACGGTCCGGCTGGCGTCGGAAAGGAGCGGTTTGCCGCCGCACTTGCGGCCACGCTGCTCTGCACCGGTCGCGGCCAGCGCTTCGAAGCCTGCGGCGAGTGCGCGGACTGCATGCTTTGTCGCGCCGGATCGCACCCCGACCTGCACTGGTTGCGGCCGCTGGAGGACAAGAAGTCAATCGGCGTCGACCAGGTGCGCGCGGCTTGCGAAAAGCTGGCCATGACCAGTATGCGCAGGGGTTTTCGCGTCGCAATCGTGCAGCCAGCGCAGGCCATGACGACCAGCGCACAGAACGCGTTGCTGAAGACCCTGGAGGAGCCCGCGCCACGCACCCTCCTGATGCTGGTGACGTCGCAACCGTCGCGGTTGCTGCCCACGCTTCGCAGCCGCTGCCAGCGCCTCGAAATAGCCTGCCCGACGACGCCCGATGCACGCGCCTGGCTCCAGCGCGAGACTGGCGCAGCGGTGGCGGACGGCCTGCTCGAGATTGCGGGCGGGGCGCCACTTCGGGCGCTGGAAATAGCGCCTCACTTCGAGGCGCTGGACGGCCAGATGTCGACGCTGCTTGAGGAATTGCTGGCGGGGCGGGTCGAGGCGTGTGGCGCGGCCGCGGACATGATGGGCGACGGCCTGCCCGCACGGCTCGACTGGCTGGAGTCGTGGCTGGCGCTGGCGATCAGGGCCAGGATCGCCGCGACTGGGACCCATGTCACGATTAGGGGTGGGCCCGTGTTGCAAAGGACGGCTGGCGAAGTGAACATAAGCGCCGCGTTCCGTTTGGTGGACCGGGTGCGCGAGGTCAGGCGACTCCTCGAGGGATCGGCGGCCGCGCAACTAGTGATCGAGTCGCTGCTGGTCGAGGTCGCGGGCCTGCCAGGACGCAAAGGAGTTTCGCGATGGGCCCCGTGACGAGGCAACCGAACAAGCCGGGACTGCTGACGCTCACCATCAAGGACAAGAGCGCGCTCTACCTTGCCTACATGCCGTTCGTGAAGAACGGAGGCCTGTTCATTCCGACCAGCAGCAACTACCGGCTCGGCGACGAGGTGTTCATGCTGCTGAACCTGATGGGCGAGGACGAGAAGCTGCCGGTGGCGGGGCGTGTCATCTGGATGACGCCTAAAGGCGCCCAGGGCAAGCGAACCGCCGGCATCGGCGTCCAGTTCAGCGAACAGGACCGGGGCAACACGCAGCGCAAGATAGAGTCGTACCTGGCCGGCGCGCTGGGCGGCGACAAGCCCACCCACACGATGTAAGCCGGCCCGGTATCGATCGTCAGCCGACGGCGTTCAATGCCTCGGCCAGGTCGGTCTCCACGATACCGCCACGCAGCACCGACGCATTGAACCCGCGTTCGCTCAGCAGGTACGCAGCCGCGGAGCTGCGTCGTCCGTTCTCGCAGCAGACGACGTACGGCGTCGCCGGGTCCAGCGACTTCAACTTCAGCCTCACGAAGTAGAGCGGTACGTTCAGTGCCTTCTCGAAATGGCAGTGCTCGTATTCGCTCGGCAGGCGTACGTCCAGCCAGCAGCCGCCACCGGCGACGATGCGCCGCGCCTCGGTATAGTCCACCCAGCGCAGCATCGGTTCGTTCAGCAACTCGTTGAAGTCGTCCTTGCCCAGCCGCATCACCGCACCGTCGGTGAGCATCGTGACTGTTGCATTGCGCGTCGCGCCGGAGACCAGGGCCTCTTCGCCGAAGGTGTCGCCCATGCCCAGTTCGGCGAGCTTGATGCCTTCGCGGTTCAACGGTGTTTCACGCGTGACGGCGCAGCGGCCACTGACCACCACGTAGAAATAATCGCCCTCGGCGCCCTGGCGGACGATGGTTTCGCCGGCTGTCACGGGTACGCGCTGCATCCGCATGAATACCGCCTGCAGGTTCGCCGGCGGGATGCGGTGGAACGCCCGGCTCTGCAGCAGTACCGTCATCCAGTCCCCGCCCGTTTCCGCGGAGTGCAGGTCGCCTACCTCGTAGGTCCCGGTCTGGTCCCAGGTGAGCAGCACGTCGAGCAGGTCACTGTCGATCGACAGGTACTCTATGCGGTCGGAGGCAACACGCGCCGTGCTGCGCCGGGGCAGGACCGGGGCAAGCGGGTGCCGGGCCTCGGCTGATCCTCCCGACACCGAGCCTGACGATCTTGCCGTCGGTAAGCAGGTCGACGACGCCCGAGACCAGGTAGATCGTACGCTTGTCGGCGTCGCCTTCCTTGAACAGGATCCTGCCCTGGCCCAGTTCGCGCAAGGCTGTCTTGCGCGCAAGCGCGCGCACGTTCTCGTTCTTCAGGCCATCCAGCGGCGAGAAGGAACGCAGCAGCTTGAGTTCGAGCGTCGGGGTCTCGGTCATCTCGTCTGTCCGTGCCGCATTGGCCTAGGGCTCTGGCGCTTCCTTTATCGCGACGGATCCTACCATAGCCGTGTCGCCCCGGACCTGCCGTTCAGGCTGCTGCGCGCTGCCGGCGCCCGGTCACGCGAAAATCGCAGATGAGCGGCCTGTGGTCGGAGAACATGACGTCCGCGACGCAGAACGAATCGACGGTGATGTCGCGCGAATGGAGTATGAAGTCGAGTTCCATACGCGGCTTGCGTGCCGGGTATGACGGGATGCGATCGCGGTTGGCACTGCGGAGCCCGGCTGCTTCGATGAACAGTGCCATTTCATGCTCGCCCCAGAAGGTATTGAAGTCGCCCGCGACGATGACCGGCTTGCTGGAGGCACGCACCAGCTCGAACAGGTTGCGCAGCTGGCTCTGCCGGTGGCGGAACTTGAGCGACAGGTGGACGAGAAACACACAGAGGTCGTCGAGTTCCAGTTCGATGATCAGCCGCTTTATGCCGGTGTCGAAATAGTGGAAGCGCTCACCCTCGACGCGTGGCGCTGCCAGGAACGCATTGGCCTGCTTGTTGACGATTGGCACCAGGGTATTGAGCGAGTTGGTCCCGTACTTGCACTGGTAGATCGAGTAGTGGCCCAGCGACTCGGCGATCGCCTGCGCCTGGTTGATACGGCCAGTGCGGATCGAACCCGTGTCCACCTCTATCAGCCCCACGATGTCCGGGTCCGACGACTTGATGAAGCGAGTGATGCCTTCCAGCACGCGCGGGTTGTTGCGCAGGTACCCGGCACCCGGCACCGGCAGGTGGAAAGCCGCGCCCGTGCCGGTCGCGTAGCGGATGTTGTAGAGGAGAAAGCGCATGGGTCCGTTGATCTTATCGGGCTGATGATGGATCCGGAGACGGCAAAGGTGGGCTAGACTACGCGGCGACCAATGGCCACACCGGGGACGGAGCTACAGTGAGCAGCGTATCGCAGAAAAACCCGATCCGGCTCTTCGTTTGTCATGTCTGGATCGAGGATGACGACTACCACCGTGTGTTCGAGTACCTGGAGAGTACGGGCAATTTCTTCTACCTGAACACCAGTACTCCCGACAAGCGACCGGCAGGGGACAAGGAGGTGCTTCGCGACGACCTTCGCAGGCAGATCACCGAAGCGGAGCTGGTTATCGTCCCCGCTTCGCTCTACCGGCGCCACACGGACTGGGTTGAATTCCAGTTGCATTGCGCGAAGGCGTTCGACAAGCCGATCGTGGTGCTGGAGCCGTTCGGCTCGCACGACACGATTGCCCCGGGGGTCATGGATCTGGGAGACGAGGTCGTACCCTGGGACAAGCGGCAGATCGTGGACGCGATCAAGCGCCAGGCGCGTCACGAAGAAACTACCCGTTTCGACGTGATTGAATTCAAGCTCGACTGAGGAGCGGCCCGGCCTCGTCGTCGCCCACCAGCCGCAACTGGCGCTGCGGATTCGCGACCGGTTCACGCTGGCTGCCTGCCGACAGCGCCAGGTAAAGGTCAAGGATCCGGGTAGCGCAGGCGGAGGCCTCCTGGTCGGACATCTTGCGCACCGTGGCCCCGATCCGTCCGAGCCCGCCCATCGGGGGCTCCGTGCTGAGCGACTGCATCAGTTGCTCGTAGCGCTCCGCGACATCCAGGGGGAGCTTGGCAGGATCAACGTCACTGAGGTGCCGCAGCGACGCTTCGCTCAGTCGCTGCTTGACCGGTCCTGCGCCAAGGAGTTGCAGCACTGCGGCACGCAGGTGCGATCGGTTTCTGGCTTCGAAGTCTGGCGTATCCACAATAAATATCTTGTTTTACAGAATATTAGAGTCTTTTATTAATGCGGACTCTCGAAAAAAAGACGAGCGGAAACCCGCACCGTCGGCTACCGATGGAATATACGCCGCAGGATCGCAAACACAAATGGTCAATGGTCGCAGTCGCTGGCAGCCCCGTGCGCCTCAGGCCACCTGTGAACGATTGACCCGGTACTGGGCGGGCGTCGTCGAATGGGCGGCCCGGAAACACGCCGTCAGGTGACTCTGCGAACTGAAGCCGGACTCCTCGGCAATACGTGATATTGGCAGGCTCGACTGCGTGAGCAGCTTGCGGGCAAGGTCCAGCCTGGTCGCAAGCACGTAGCGGTGGGGCGGAACGCCCATCGCATCGCGGAAGATCCGGCAGAAATGCGCCTGGCTCACCTCCGCAAGCGCCGCCAGCCGTGATACCGACAGTTCACCGGCCGGGTTGTCGTGAACGAAGTTGAGCACCGCCTGCAGCCTTGAAAAGTGCACGTGACGCGGATTGATGCCCGGCGAACCCAGGGTCGTCAGGGACCGGAAGACCTGCTCGAGCATCACGCCGGCCAGGCGTTCCATGAACCCCTCGTCGGCGCCTGGACCCTTCTGCAGCTCGCCGACAAGCTGCTGCGCTGCGGCTCCAACTAGCGGGTCGCTGAACGACAGGGGCGTGTCTCGCGACTGTGCCAGCAACTCGAGGCTCTGCATGGCGCCCCCGCCGCCTTCGAGAAAATAGATGACGGCAAAGTCGACCGCGCCCGAGTAGTGCCAGTGCGTGGGCACCCCCCTCGGAATCAGCATGGATTGTGATGGCAGATTCATGCTGCGCCAGTTGTCCGGCTCGCCCTCTCTGACAGGGCTGCCGCCGAACTGGATCACGAGGCCCGTGGCGCCGAGCCCCGAGACTGTGCGATCAATCGCCTGGTAGAGATAACGCTCGACGAAAACTGGAGCCGAGCCACCGATGCGCCCGGCTACGATCGGCTGATGGCCGAGTTCCTTGCGCACTTTCAGCCAGGTTGACGAAGCCACGCGCACCTCCCGTGAGACAGATGAGTGGTTTATGACAAAAATACGCATGTTCCGTGAAAGGCGCCACCCCCCAATACGGACACAATCAGGAGCTGGACTCATTATCCGGGGACCGCAATCATGATGACCCTGAAATCGAAGCTGACCCTGCCTGCGGCTGGACTGTCCGGCTTTGAGCCCCCGATGTCCGAGGAGGAGTCTGCGGTCCAGGGCGTGCTTCACCGGTTTGCGAAGGACGTGATGCGACCGCTCGGCGCCGAACTCGACAAGATGGCGGCCGAAGAGGTCATTGCTCCAGGCTCGCCCTATTACAGCGTGTTTACGGAGTTTGCGAAGCTGGGTCTCGACCCGTCCATGCTGGCCGAACTGCCGCCGGATGTCGCCGTCCGGATGGAGTCGCTGATCGGCGAGGAACAGGGCTGGGGCGACGCGGGTCTTGCCGTAACGCTGGGCGTTGCCGGCTTCCCGCGGGAGATGGCGGCGACGATCGGCAACCAGGAACTCGTCGACCTCTGCACCGGTCGCATCGGCTGCTGGATGATCACGCACCCCGACAAGGGCAGCGACGTGCAGATCTTCGACATGGCACGCGAGTGGACCGCGGGCCAGTCCGGCAACAAGGGAAACATGTGGGGCAGGCTGCAGGGCGATGAGATCGTGATCAACGGCCAATGCTCGGCGTGGGTCTCGAACGGCGCCGTCGCGCAGGTTGCGCTCGGTTACATCGGCGCGGAGTACGACGGCGGGTTCTTCGACAGCGACGGCCGTCCGCACGGGATGGCAGTGATCATCCCGCTCGACCTGCCAGGCGTTTCCAAGGGCAAGCCGCTCGACAAGATCGGCCAGCGCTCGCTGCCCGCAGGGCGAGATTTATTTCGACAACGTCAGGATTCCGAAGCGCTTCGCCGTTGCACTGAAGGACGAGTACTACGGCAACGTGGCCTCGGTCTGGTCGTTCGCCGGCACGCTGATGGCGCAGATGTTCACCGGCGTCGCGCGCGGCGGCATTCGAAATGGCGCTGCAATACTGCCACGAGCGAAAACAGGGCGGCAAGCTGCTGATCGATCACCAGCTCACGCGCTTCGCCTCGGCGACATGCTGCGCCGGGTCGAGACTGTGTCGCTCCGTGGCCGGCGCTCGCTCACGTTCGCCAGACTGTCGCCGCTGACCCATCCCTATGTGACGGCGGCCGGCAAGGTCACGGTCACGCAGGAAGCCATGAAGGTCGTCGACGAGGCTTTCCAGCTGTTCGGCGGGGCTCGGCGACGTCGCGCGAGTACCCGATCGAGCGGCTGTACCGTGACACGCGTGTCGCGCTGATCGAGGACGGCGAGAACTACGTGCTGACCATGCGCCTCGGGCTGCTCGCGCAGCAGCTCTATGCCGAAGGCTGGTCAACGAACTGACGAAACGATCCGACACCGGCAGCTCGAA
>CAVTNX010000018.1:0-52825 GCA_963736205.1 uncultured Gammaproteobacteria bacterium
CGTGGGCGCCTGCAATGGATCGCCGAAGCGGGCGAATACCCCGAGGATGAACCCATCGCGACCTGCCAACTGGCGGATGGCGAGCGGCGCGAGATCGCGATGCGCCAGTTCTGGCCGGTGCGGACCGCGCGACCGGTCAAGGCGAGGCTGCCGGCCAATGCGCCGATGATCACCGGCCAGCGCATCCTCGACACGCTGTTTCCTGTGGCGCGCGGCGGCCGCGCCACGCTGCCGGGCGGTTTCGGCACCGGCAAGACCGTGCTGCAGGAAGCGCTCGCAAAGTGGTGCGACGCCGACGTGATCGTCTATGTCGGCTGCGGCGAGCGCGGCAACGAGATGGCCGAGGTGCTCGACGAGTTTCCCAGGCTCGACGACCCGCGCACCGGGCGGCCGCTCGCGGAGCGCACGGTGATCATCGCCAACACGTCGAACATGCCGGTCGCGGCCCGCGAGGCGAGCATCTATTCGGCGATCACGGTGGCCGAATATTTCCGCGACCAGGGCCTCAACGTCGCGTTGATGGCCGATTCCACCAGCCGCTGGGCGGAGGCGCTGCGCGAGGTTTCCGGGCGCCTCGGTGAACTGCCGGGCGAGGCAGGCTACCCGGCCTACCTGAGCTCTCGACTCGCGGAATTCTATGAGCGCGCCGCGCGCGTCACCACGCTTGCGGGCAGCGAAGGCTCGGTGTCGATCATCGGTGCCGTGAGCCCGCCGGCCGGCGACTTCTCCGAGCCCGTCACGCTGCACACCAAGCGCTACGCGCGCTGCTTCTGGGCGCTGGACCGGCAGCGGGCACAGGCGCGCTTTTATCCCGCGATCCATCCGCTGCTGTCCTACAGCGCCGACGCGGCCGCGCTCGCCGACTGGTGGAAGTCGAACGGCAACCCCGACTGGCTGGCGCAGCGGCAACGGGTGCTCGCGCTGCTCGAACAGCAGGCGCACCTGGAGCGCATGGCGCGGATCGTCGGGCGCGACGCGTTGCCGGCACAGCAGCAGCTGACGCTCGTCTGCGCGGACCTGGTGAACGAGGGCTTCCTGCGCCAGTCGTCGTTCTCGGAGACCGACCGCTACTGCTCGCCGGCGCGCCAGGTCGCGATGCTGACGATGCTGCTGCACTTCGCGGACCGTGCCGAGGCCGCAGTGCAGGCGGGTGTCCCGCCGTCGCGCATCGGGGAGCTGAAGATCGTGCGGCAACTGCAGAGACTCGGCGAGGACTACGGCGAGGATGCCTTCAAGCGCCTCGCCCACCTGCACCGGGAACTGGACTACGAATTCGACACGCTGCAATCGGTGCCTGCCCATGCTGGCTGACCTGCTGCTTGAGGACTCCGTCACCCGGATCGAGGGGCCGCTGCTGTTCGCGCGGCGCGAGGCGCGCGTGGGACTGAACGCGGCCGTCGAGGTCCAGGGCGACGATGGTGTCGTTCGCCTCGGCCGAGTCGCGTCGCTGGACGAATCCTCGATGGTCATCGAGGTGCTGCAGTCGACCACCGGCCTCGGCCTGGGCGCAACACGGCTGCGCCTGCGGCCCGAGCCATTGCTGCTCGGCGTCGGCCCGAACATGCTCGGCCGCGTGTTCGACAGCCTCGGGCGCCCCATCGACGGCGGCCCGCCCGTACCCGCGCGGGCACGCATGCGCATCGAAGGGCTCGCGATCAACCCCTCCTGGCGCGCGCTGCCGCGGGATTTCATCGAGACAGGCGTCTCGGCCATCGACCTGATGAACAGCCTGGTGCGCGGGCAGAAGCTGCCGCTGTTTTCGGCCGGCGGGCTGCCGCACGATCGCCTCGCCACCGAGATTGCGCAGCGCGCGCGACTGCGCGGGGAAGGCCAGGGCGAATTCGCGATCGTCTTCGTCGGGATGGGCGTGTCGCACGACACGGCGGAACAGTTCCGCCGCGCGATGGAATCGAGCGGGGCACTGGGGCATACCGCGATGTTCCTCAACCTCGCCGACGAGCCTGGCATGCAGCGACTGCTGACCCCGCGTTACGCGCTCACGGCCGCCGAGTACCTCGCGTTCGTCGAGGGCAGGCACGTACTGGTTATCATGACCGACATGACCAACTACTGCGAGGCGCTGCGCGAGGTGTCGGCGAGCCACGGCGAGATTCCCGGCCGCAAGGGCTACCCCGGCTACATGTACTCCGACCTCGCCTCGCTGTACGAGCGCGCGGGCTGCATCCGCGGGCTGCCCGGCACGCTGACGCAGCTGCCGATCCTGACCATGCCGGGCGACGACATCGGTCACCCGATACCGGATCTCACCGGCTACATCACTGAAGGCCAGATCGTGCTCGACCGCGAGCTCGACCGGCGCGGCATCTATCCGCCGATCCGCGTGCTGCCGAGCCTGTCCCGCCTGATGGACTCGGGCACCGGCAAGGGCTACACGCACGCGGACCATCCCGCCCTCGCCCACCAGCTGTTTGCGGCCTATGCGCGCGCCGTGCGGGTACGCATGCTCGCGAGCGTGATGGGCGAGCAGGGACTGCCCGAGGCAGACCGCGGCTTCCTGGCCTTCGGCGCGCGCTTCGAGAACGACCTGCTGCAGCAGCCGGGTTCGCGGACGCTGGAGGAAAGCATGGAGGTCGGCTGGAAGGCGCTGCGCGGGTTGCCTCGCACGGACCTCACGCGGCTCTCCGACGAACAGATCCGCAGCCACCTGGCCGAGCCCGCCGATGCCTGAGGCGGGCGGCGAAGTCCTTGCGACGCGCGTTGCGTTCCTGGAGCTGCAGGACGAGCGGCGACTGGTGCAGGAGGGTTACGACCTGCTCGACGAGAAGCGGATGCTGCTGGCGACTGAAATCATGCGGCAACTCCGCCGGCACCGCGAACTGAAGGCACGCCTGGACGAATTCGCACGGCAGGCGCGCGAGGCGCTCACCAGCGCGGTCGATGCCTGCGGTTTCGACGACCTGACCGTACAGCGCCCGCAGAGCCTCGGCGGGCATGTGCTGCGCGAGGACACCTCGCAGTTCCTCGGGATAATGCTGCTCGATGTCGCTCTGGAGCCGGCCAGCCCGGGCGCTGAACCCGAGCCGGTGCAATTGCTGCCGGAGGTACGTGCGTGTGCCGGCGCATTCGACCAGCTGCTGGCTGGCCACGCGGCTGCTGCAGCCTGTGCCGGAAACCTGCGCCGCCTCGCCGGCGAATACTCGCGCACGGAACGGCGGGCGCGGGCTCTCGAGAACGTCGTGCTGCCCGAGATCGACGTGTCGCTGCGATACATCGAGGAGCAGCTCGATGCGCTGGACCAGGAAGAAGCAGTGCGCGTGCGCAATGCCGGCAGGTCGGCCACGATGGCGGGGAGCTGACGGGTGCGCCTGGTATTCGGCGCAAGCGGGTACATCGGCAGCAACCTCGTTCCGTCGCTGCTCGCGGCGGGGCACCGGGTGCGGGCCAGCGCGCGCAACGTCGAGGTCCTGGAGGCGCGCCAATGGGACGGAGTCGAGCTCGTACAGGCAGATGCGCTCGATCCGCCTTCGCTCGCACGTGCGCTCGAAGGCGTCGAAGTCGCCTACTACCTCGTGCATTCGATGGCGGCCGGCAGCGACTTCGCGGCGATCGACCGCCGGGCGGCGGAGAATTTCGCGCGCGCCGCTGCAGACGCAGGCGTCAGGCGCATCGTCTATCTCGGCGGCCTGATTCCGCCCAACCCACGCTCGCAGCACCTGCTCTCCCGGGCCGAGACCGGCGAGGTACTGCGACGCTTCCCGGTACCGGTCACGGAAGTGCGCGCGGGAATGATCATCGGGCCAGGATCGGCCGCCTACGAGGTGATACGCGACCTCGTCAACCACCTGCCGGTCATGACCACGCCGTCGTGGGTACGGTCGCTCTCTACACCGATCGCACTGCCGGACCTGCTCGCCTACCTGGTCGCGATCGCCGACGTGCAGGACGCGGCCGGCCGAATCCTCGATGCGGGCGGGCCCGACGCGGTGACCTACGAGGCGATCATGCGCTGCTACGGGCGGCTGGTCGGGCGCACGGTACGCATCATCGCGGTTCCGGTCCTGACGCCGCGACTCTCGTCCTACTGGTTGCGATTCGTGACCTCGGTGCCGACGAACGTCGCACGGGCGCTCGTCGAGGGCCTGGAGCACGACTTCGTCGCGAACGACGCGGAGCTCCGCAGGCTCGTGCCGCGCCGCCTGATGGGCCTGGAGGAAGCGATACGCGCCGCCATCGAGGCGGATTCACGCCATGAAGTGGCCGCGCGCTGGGTCGAAGGCGCCATCGCCTGCCGGAACTTCCATCCCGAGTATGGCTTCTACGCGAAGCGGGCCGGCGCAGATGCGGACGGCCCGGCCTCGCCAGAAGCGGTGTTCGAGGTGATCTGCACCATCGGCGGCGACGCCGGGTATTTCTTCGCCGATTCGCTCTGGAACATCCGCCGTGCGGCCGACTGGCTGGTCGGCGGCCCGAGCTACCGGCGTAAGCGGCGTCATCCCGCGGAGCTGCGTGTCGGGGACGTGATCGACTCATGGCGGGTCATAGCGCTCGAACCCGGCAGGCGCCTCACGCTGCTGATGGAAATGAAGGCTCCAGGCGCCGGCGTGCTCGAGTTCCTCGTGAAACCGGGCCCGGACGGAACGGGGTCCCGGGTCAATGCCACCGCCTACTGGCACCCTGCAGGCGTCCTCGGCCTGCTGTACTGGTATGCGCTGGTCCCGGCCCACCTGTTCCTGTTTCGGGGCCTGACCCGGTCCCTGCAGAGGCGTGCAGCTAGCTCCGGGTAGGCATTTCGGCCAGATCGGGAAAATCCGCTGGCTTCGGATTACACTTACGGTTCGGGGCGGTGCGTTCAGCGAGAATCGGCCGTCCTGCGCCCCCGTGGCGCCAGTACCCGTCACTTCCAGGAGATTGGTGAATGAACAAGCTGACCGTGTCCGCCCTCGTGGCCGCCCTCGCGCTGATCGCTGCGCCGACCTACGCCGGTGACGCTGCCGCCGGAAAGAAAATCGCCGAAGGCAGCTGCGCCGATTGCCATGGTGACGACGGCAAGGGCGACGACGAGAATCCCGCCATCGCCGGCATGGCCGTGGACAAGTTCACGAAGGCGATGACCGCGTACCAGGACGGCACCAACACCAAGGATGCCTCGATGACCAAGGCCGCCAAGAAGCTGAGCGCGGCCCAGGTGGCGGACGTCGCTGCCTACTACGCAAGCCTGCCGAAGTAAGCTGCTCTTCCGGGCCGGCAGTCGCCGGCCCCGGACCCGCCGGCTGCGGTGACCCCGCAGCCGGTCGGTTTCCCGGCCTTGGTCATTCCTCGGCCGCTGCTTCCTCGGCTGGCTTGCCGCCGAAGCTGTAGCGCGCCGACAGCGTCACGTAGTTGACCGAGTAGTTGTATGGGTCGGCGCCCAGCGCCAGCACCGTCGGCAGCGTGGCCGGGCCGATTCCCTGCAGTGCCCAGTCGCTGCTGTCGAAATTCTCGTACCACCAGCTGAACATCACGTCGAGGCGATCGTTGACCCCGTAGGTGAGGTCCGCCTTGACGCTGTTGAGCTTGCTCTTGATTGACGGGAAATTCCCCGCGTCGACCCCGGTGATCGTCGTGCTCGAGTCGCCCCTGGCATAGGTGTAAGCGAGGTCGAGCTTCAGCTTTTCGGTGAATTGCGCGGTGACGCCGGCCCCGAGCATGTCGAAGGAATCCTCGAGCTTGCCTTTCCAGTTCCATGCCGAAAAATCGCTGCTGCCCGCCTGCAGCGAGTTGATCTGCTCGTGTCCGCCGTTCAGGTACGCCGAATACTTGTCGTTGATGGCCCAGTTCAGGTCGAGGGCATAGCGGTTGGTTAGACCCGAACGCAGGCCGATCTGCGACTTCGTGTAGCTGTCCCCGGCATAGAACGAGCTGGCACTCAGGGTCACCGGGAGGGTCGGCACCGCGAGATTGGCCACCAGCTCGCCGTAGGTCCGCCACAGGTACGCCATGTTGTACTTGCGCATCAACGGGTTCTGGCCATCCTGCTGCGCCACCGTCTCGTTGTAACCGTCGGGCTTGCGCTCCTGCGCGCCGCCGCGCAGCACGATGCCGAGGAAGCCGCTGGGGCGATACTCGACTCGGCCCCAGCCGTCGGTGAAGTTGTCGCGGGTGACCTCCTGCTTCGTACCGGTGCGCTTGAGCTCCTTGTACTCGCCGCCGAGCCCGACGCTGACGTCCTTGTAGACGTCGTAATCGGCGCTGCCGAACACCCGGAAGCGCTCGAAGCCGTAGACCGGGTTGGTCACGGAACCGGCCAGCGGGAAGACGTCCGTGTACACGGCCGAATCGAAATCAGCCTGCTTGCTGTCGTTCTTGCTCTCGTCGTAGGAGACCGCTCCGCGCACGCGCAGCCCCACGACGGGGCGGGACGTGATGCTGAGGTCGGCACGGGTCACGTCCACTGAACCGTTCAGGTTCGACATCGGCAGCGGCTGGGTAATGATGTCCGGGTTGATCGTGTAGGGCACGAATTTCGCGTCCTGCGTGCCCTTGCCGGCGGCCGCCGACACCGCGACGGTCGTGTTCCACGGCAGGCCGTACATACCGGCAGACACGGCGATCTCGTTGTAGCCGTTGTCCGGCGCAAGCGCCATCCGTCCCTCGTCACCACCGGGAACGATCGGCGCGAACGGATTCATCCAGTCGAACGACGACGCGTTGTTGCTGTAGAACGAACCGTTGTAGCCGACTTCGACGAACCAGCCTTCGGACTGGTAGCGCACCGATGCCGTGATCCTGTCGGTGGAGTCGTCGATCGGCGCAAGCAACTGCGTGGACGTGCTGCCGAAGGAGCCGAACTGGCTGCGGTAGCCGCTGCGGTCATCGCGCTTGAAGTCCACGGCCAGCACGACGTTCTGGCCGACGAAGTACCTGCCGCCGATGCCGTAACGATCGCGGTCGTAACCCACGTCGACGTTGCGCAGGTCGGCGTCGAGCGAGGTCATGCCCGAGGTACTGCCGCCGTATACCCAGTCGGACGGGAGTGTCAGGTTCCGGCTCCCGACGTGCCTGAAGGGCGTCTCGGTGGTGTCCCAGATACTGACCGGCACGCGGTCGTAGAACAGCCCGAACTCGTATGCGCCCTGCTTGCCGCCCTCGACGTCGATCGCGCGGGAGTCGAGCCCGAGGTCGGTCATCTGGTACGACAGCCCATAGCCGGACTCGGAAGTGTAGCCGCCCTCCGCGTCCGCAATGACGTAGCCGCCCTTGTCGGTGAGCCCGGTGTAGTCACCGAACTTCGCCGACGAGTCGTCGAGATAGCCGCCGCCGAGTTCGACGTCGGACTGGTAGCCCTCACCCTGGAACTCGCACTTCGAGCACTTCCAGGCAGACGTGTCCGGTGCAACCGGATCCTCGGCGGCCGCTCCGGCCGCAGTGAGGCAGGACGCAACCGCGAGGGAAAGAAGGAGACTGCGGTTTTTCATGATGATCACCGTGTCAGCGTCGAGCCGGACGGGTGGTTCGAGCCGTGCACCTGCGAGTGGCAGTTCATGCAGTTGCCGAGTACCAGCACCGACGTCGTGGGTCCGGTTCCGCCCGGCAGCCCGGACGGCCCGTACGAGAAGCTCGGGTGTCCCTGCTGCGAGTGGCAGGACTGGCAGAGCAGCGGTCCGCGTGCCTTCAGCATGCCCGGGTTCGAGGCCCCGTGCGGCGAGTGGCAGTTGTCGCAGCTCTCCGGCACGGGCGCGTGCTCCCACAGATACGGGCCGCGCTTCTCGGCATGGCACTCGTAGCAGGTCTGGTTGATGGTGGGCTTGACCAGCTGCTTCTCGGCCGTGGTGCCATGCGGATTGTGGCAGTCGCTGCAGGCGATCTTGCCCTGGCGCAGTGGATGGGTGTACGGCTTCAGGAACGAGCTGCGCTTGTCGACGTGGCAGGTGTAGCAGACCTCGGCCTGGGTCGCGCGTTCACGCACCGGGTCCCTGGCCGCATGCAGCTCGTGGCAGGAGGCGCAGGTGACATTGTTGGCGTCGTGGGGGCCCAGGTGCCAGTTGGCACTCATCGATTTCTCGTGGCAGGTGAGGCACACGCCGTTCTGCACCGAAACCGGTGCATCCGAGTCCCGGCTGAAGCGAATCATCGGCGGACGGGACTCGCCCTTCTTGACCTTGCCGGTGTGCTTGCCGCCTGGCCCGTGGCAGGCCTCGCACTGCAGCTGGCCCTTGCCGAACGGGCTGCGCGCGTCGTTCGGATTGCCGTGCCGGGTCTTGAACACCGCCATCACGTGCGCGTCGTCGTGGCAGGTCAGGCAGGTGTCGGCACCCTTCTTGCTGTAGGTGATCGGCTCCACCGCGGGCTGCTCCGCGGCCGCAGGCGCCGCCGCTTTCGCTGCCGGTGCCGGCTCCGTTGCGGGTGCCGACTCCGCTGCAGGCGCCGCCTGCGCCTCGGGCGCCGGCGCCGGCTCCGATGCCTGCCCCATCGCAAGGGCAGGCCACAGCGCGGCGACCGCGAGCAGCCGGTACAGCAAGGGTGTCTTGCGATTCATGTCCACCTCGGCCATGGGTGCGGCGGTCTGGTGCAGGGCGTCGTTCACTGTTTTCATCGCAGGCACTCCCTCACCGTCAGTTCGACGCCGCGCCGGGCTTGTAGATGCCGATCTTGTGCATGAGCTTGACGTCGGCCAGTTGCCCCGGCCCGTGGCAGACACCGCAGGTCTCCAGCGGACTGGTCACGATGCCGTTGGCCGGTTTCGGCGCGTTGAAGCTGCCGCCGTTCTGGGTCATGTGCAGCGCGGCCGTCGAATCAGTGTGGCAGCCCGAGCAGACCGCCGTGTTCGGCGTGATGCCCGTGTCGTCTGTCTGCGAAATGATGTTGGCGCCAGTATCGATCGTGGTCGCCTGCACGAGGGTCGGATCCACGGGGTAATACGTGTCCGGCTCGTGGCATGACTCGCACTGGCTGATCTTCACGCCCGCCGGGTAGGTCACCTCGGCAAAGTCGTTCACGCTGCCACCGAAACCGTAAACCACGAATGGCGAATCGCTCGGCTGCAGTTCGGACGCATGAATCATGTGGACCATGCGCTTGAAGTCGATGGTCTGCTCACAACGACCGTCGACCGTCGAGACCAGGCCCTGCGCACAACTCGCCGACGCCACCATCGTCGCGCCCGTGCGCCGGCTGATGTCGGTCGCCGCCGGGTTGTGGCAGATCGCGCACACCTGCGGCTCGTCGGTGCGGTTGTTGCCGTGCAGGCTCAGCGACTTGTGGCAGGCATCGCAGCGGGTGATGTTGACCACCGTGCGGCGAGGGCTGGGCGTCGCACCGGTGACGGCCGCGATCTTGAACACGTTCGTCACCGGGATACGGTCGCTGTAGACGCCATTGCCGTCGAGGTCGCCGGCAGGGTGGCCCTCGAATCCGATCACCGCGGTGCCCGTGACGCCGGCTGGGATCGCAATCGAGGACGTCATCGTGTACGTGCCGTCCGCGTTGGCGACCACGCCGGCGGCCGTCGCAGGCGAGGCGGGACACCCCGCCAGCGGATTCAGCGAGATCGGCTGGCCGGGTCCGGAGCCGCTGCCGTCGTTGTTGATGTCGGCGGTGCTCCAGCCGATGTCGAACGCGAGCCGAGCGGTGCCGTTCGAGCACACGGCGCCGGAGAAGTAGGGGCTCGAATAGATGTTGTACGGCGCATTGCCGTTGGTCGGATCGGTGACCCGGAACGTGAAGCTCGGGAACCCGCCGGGCGTGAAGCTCGCGGCGTTCAGCGAGACGATCTCGTACTTGAACCGCTTCGCATACTCGCGCACCGAAGGCGTCGACGGCTGCAGCGGAGCCTGCGTGCTCATCCCGTGCGCACCGGCGACCGACAGCTGCGGCAGGTTCGACTGCACGTGGCAGGCGGTGCACTGGTCCTCGCTGGCCGGGCCGCCCCCGTGTGTCGGGTTCGGGCCGCTGAACGTGCTGCTGTCGTGGCAGGACGTGCAGTTCGCGATGGTGACCGCGGTCCTCCAGGCCGATCCCGAGGCTGAATCGTTGTGGCAGGTGAGGCAGTTGCGCATGTCCTGCGGGTAGGTCACGTCCGCGAACGGATAGTCCATGTGCCCCGCGCCGCCGCCGGTGCCCGGCACCCAGATCGGGAACGGGATGGCGAGGTTGCCGCCCATGTGGATCTGGTGCGCCATGTACATCATGTCGAACGAGGTGTTCGTGGCCGACTGCACCGTGCCCGGGTTGTGGCAGGTCACGCAGAATGCGAAGTCGTTGCGGCCGCCGCCATGCGCGCTCAAGCGGACGTGGCAGGCGTTGCACTGCGCAGGGTCGATGATGTCGGGCGTCGCAGGCAGGCCGCCGCCCGGCACGAAGTCATAGACACCGTTGGTGACCAGCGCCTGCGGGGTCAGCTCGATCAGCTTGTCGGTGTTCGCACCTGGCGCACACGCGGTGTCGCCGCGCAGCTGGATGCCGACTCGCTGGGTCTCGGACGGGTTGTAGCTCACGCCCGAGTATTCGGGCAGGCCCTTCGCGAACGTGTACTTGTACTGCCCGCCACCGAGTGCCTCGAACACGCCCACGGGCGTGCAGGGTGTGCCCCCGACCGTTGCGACCGCACTCTCGTAGGTCGCGTATTCGGTCGGCTTCTGTTCCGCGGCGGGCGTCGCCGGCGGGACAGGGTTCGCGGTCGGGTCGGGGCTGTTCACGCGCGAGATGTAGCTTTGCCACTCGCTCGGGGTCCAGTTTGATCCAGGGATGACCTTGGCGAACGTGACGCGGACATTTGCCGCCTGCAGGCCGTCGAGCGGCTTGCCTTCTTCGTTCGTCAGCTGGAAGGTCACCGTCGGCTTCATCGTGTCGCTGGCGACACTCGCGTTGACGGCCGTGACATTGACGACCTCGGCCTGGGAGATCGCCAGCGCCCCGCCCGATCCAGTCGGCCCTGTCGGCCCGGTAGGTCCGACCGATCCGCCGCCGCCGCTGCGGCCCGAGCCTCCGCAGGCTGCAACAGTGACCGCAGCCGTCGCCATCAGCGCAAGGAGTGACACACGTGAACGTGCGATGCCCCGGGCGTTTCCGAATTTCATTGCTGACTCCCTGAGCGATGTGCTGGGCAGGAACCGGGCGCCCACCGTGGGCGCCCGGTTGGTCGCCACTACTCGGCGTGCGCCTGTACCGTGTCCGCGACGCGTCCCGGTCCGTGGCATACGGAGCAGGCCTCGGTCGTGGACGACGGCGTCTGCGTCTTCCCGCCGACGACACCGAACTGCCCGCCGTTCTGCACCATATGGGCCTTGGCCGAGTCGTCGCTGTGGCAGGTGCCGCAGGTGCCAGCGGTCGCGGAATCCCAGGTGTCGTCGGTCAGGTTGAACAGGTTCGCGCCCGATCCGGTGCTGATTGCCACCGCACCCGGTCGCGCCGTGTAGTACGTGCCGTCGACATGGCAGGCCTCGCAACGCGAGATGCTCTGCGGGTACGTGACCTCGCCGATCGCGCCCACCGCACCGATGTGGATATTGTGGGCGAAGGCGCCGAACGCGATCGGCCCGATATCGGAATCGGCATAACCGCCGCTGCTGTTGTGGCACACGGTGCATGCCTGCGGGTCGCCGTTGCGGTTCGCGCCATGGAAGGACAGCTGGTTGTGGCAGTTCTCGCACTTGGCCTGTGTCACCAGCCTCGGCCGCGGCGTGCCCGTGTAGAACACCGTCATACCCGCGGCGGCATTCACCGACTCGGTTGCCCAGTTGGACTTGCCGGGAGGCAATGCCTTCGGGTGTCCGTCCATCTGCACCATCAGGCTGGGGGTGGCCACCGGCAGCGTGGTGAAGAACGGAATGGTGTAGCTGCCATCCACCGCCTGCCCGGCCGCCTGTGCCGCCGGCAGGATCTGCTGGAGATTCATCTGCAGCGTGTAGCCACTGCGTCGCGGCGTGCTGTTCGAGCGCAGGCCCGGTTCCGTGCCGTCGGCCGTCGCGTTGGTGATGTCCGTCGCTGCGTCCCAGGCCACGTTGATGTTCATGCTCGCGCCCGAGGTCGTGAATGACGGATCGGTAACGATGTCGTACGGCGTGCCGTCGGGCTTCGTAACCTTGAACTTGATGTTCGGCGTGTTGCCCAGGCCGAGGTTGGTCACGCCCAGCACCTGGAACTTGAACTGCGCGCCCAGCGCCTTGGCCAGCGGCGCACCCGGACTGTTGGAGGCACTGACCCAGTTCAGGTGATTGTCGGCGGTCGAGCCAGCCGATCCGCCCGCCGCGTGGCAGGTAATGCAGGAACCATCGTCAGGCGCCGTGAACGCGAACGTCGAGTGCGTGTACGTGTACGTGTACCCGGTCGTCGCATTGTACGCGACCGAGTTCAGCCCCTGGATGTGACAGCCGCCGCAGGCAGGCGCGGTCGCGCTTGTCGTCCACGCATCGCCGTCAGGTGTCGTGGCCGATGCCGCGTGGCACTTGTCGCAGTAGAGCAGGTCCTGCGGGTATGTAACGTCACCGTAGTCGTTCGGGCTGCCGCCGAAGCCGTAGATGATGTACGGCACCGGGGTCGCATTCGCCGACGCGGACCTCGCGGGCGAAGCGGGTCCGCGCAGGTCGCCGGCGTGGATCGAGTGGGCCAGGTAGGCCATGTCCACCGAATTGCCGCTGTCAGGGTCGACGGAGCCCGGGTTGTGGCAGGTCACGCAGTACTCGACCGTGTGGCGCGGGCCGCCGTGCAGGTCGAGGCGCTCGTGGCAGCTGTCGCACGCCACCGTCGAGGCGATCAGGTTGTTGCCGGTTCCCGCACCACCGTCGGGTACCAGGTCCTTGACTGGATTATCAGGACCGAGCGGTTCGGCCGCGCCGCTCAGCCTGACCTCGAGCCCCACGCGATGGGTGAGCGATGGCTCGAAGGGCACCACGATCGGCGTCGTGACCGTCGAGAGGTTCACGCCGTAGGTGTAGCGATACACGCCCGGACTGACTTCAATGAGTGCACCGGCCGTTCCGGTTTGGGAATTCGCCTGGGTCGCGCTGGGGAGCACCGGGCCGCCCGCGGCCCCCGTCTGGGTGCGGTTGATATAGCTCTGCCACTTGTGCGGGGACGAGGTCACGCCAGCCGGGGGCGGCTCGAGTTTCGCGACGGTCACCTGCAGTGCACTTGGCGCGAGGCCGGTCGCGGCTCCGCCATGCGAGGTCTTTAGCGTGAACTCGATTACCGGCACCGGCGCGCCAACGGGAATCGACGCCGCGTCGATGGTCGCTACCAGCACCCCGATCGCCTCGATCTGCTCGGCCGTCAACGCACTGCCATTGCCGATCGCGACGGGCCCACCCGCCTCGATGCTGGGGGGCGTCGCCGGACCCGTGGGGCCAGGCCCACCCGGGCCGGTCGGACCCGTAGGTCCGGTCGCTCCGCTCTTGCCGCCATCGCCCGAGCAACCGGCGATGCCGATTGCCGCCACTGCCATCAAAGCGAGGAGCGACACGCGCGATCGTGTGACGCATCGGACCGTTCCGGACTTCATAGCGGACTCCCTAGGCAATGCCATGGACGTGACCTCCCCACCAGCGTCAATTGCGCGCAAGGGTTGCGTCGCAGCAATCGATAGGTGCGACGCAATGCTAGCGGCCGATCGCGATCCGACAATACTGCGGATACCCGCAATTCACAACGATTTGCCGAAGTGCTCGGAAACAGGATCGTCGCGCCGACGGATACCGTCTGTGCGGAACCGAACGCCCATCGATTTATCAGCAAGGGTACGCAGTGTCCTACGGGAGAACCCCAGGTCCCGTCGGAAGTTGTCCATTAGCAAGCCGGCAGTTGTCCGCTAGACTACCGCGCTTAGAATCTTCCCCATTCCACCGAAACTGGAGAATCCCGCAGTGTTGAAGGCAACCATCGCCAGCGTTCTTGCGCTGTCCGCCGCCGTGTCACTTGCCGGCTGCGCCAAGAAGCCCCAGGAAGCTGCCAAGCCGGCCGCAACCGCCCAGAGTCCAGCCGATACGGCTGACCGCACCATGCCTCCGGGCGTGGAGCATCCCGCGGCCAAACCGACCGCGGAAGTCGACCTGACTGGAATTACCAAGGCTGAGGGCGGCAAGACCGTCGCTGAGGTATACGGCGAGAAGGACGCGCTGGCCGGCACCAAGGTCACGGTGCGCGGCAAGGTCGTGAAGACCAATTCCGGCATCATGGGCAAGGACTGGCTGCACGTCCGCGACGGCTCCGGCGCGGACGGCACCAACGACCTGACCGTGACGACCAAGTCGACCCCGCTGCCGGATGTGGGGGACACCGTGTTGGTCATCGGGACCGTGGTGCTCGACAAGGACTTCGGCATGGGTTACCAGTACCCGGTGATGCTCGAAGACGCCGAAGTGACGGTGGAGTGACTGGATCTCGAGCCTGACCACGCACGGCAGGCCGTAGTCTCTCCGGGCGCCTGGCAAGCTCGGTAAACGAAAGTGCCCGTGACGCAGGTCACGGGCATCTCTTTATTTCTGCATTGAATGTCGCGCGACGAGCCGCCGACACCCTGGATTCAGCCGCTACTGCTTCTTGATGACGCAGCCGGCCTTATGGGCCTGCACATAGATGGGGGACAACTCATCGACCGGGCCCGGGGTCTTGCCCAAGGTCTCCAGTTGGTCGCGGTACTGCTGGCACTGGGGCGCCGGATCGATGAAGGCCACCATGTCGGCAGCCACCTTGGACCGATCCTTCGCCACGGGCTGCGCCACCGCGGGCTCCGGTTGAGTTGCGGTTGCAATCGCAACGTCGTCTTTTTCCTGCGCCTGCGGCGCTTCTTTCTTCGCGCATCCCGCCAGGACCGCCAGGACGGTGATGCCAACCAACGCAGTGACTCTGTTCATCGTTTCACACGCTCGAAATGGGTGCCCGGAGTGGGGCCGGAAGAATGCCACATGGCTGCCGAAACGGGATACTGGCTTTCCGAGCCTTGACCGACCCGACGATGGCCGCGAACCCGCCCGAGCCGGATCACTCACCCCCCCGGAGATCGGAGAAGAACCAAAAAAAGAGGCGGGCTCGAAAGCCCGCCTCACAGTTCATCCCTGCTTTGAGAGCCGGGGTGGGCCCTGAAGCCCACCCCTCTCACTCAGGTCAGTTCGTATCGATGATGGTCTGGCGGCCTTCCGGGAAGACCTGTGGGACCCAACCATTCTGGTACGCGTGACCCTTGGCGTCGGTGGACGTGTGGCAGCTCGTGCAGGCAGCCGCCGATGCCCCCTGGAGGGTGTCGTCGAGCTGGTTCTGCCACACGGTGCCACCCGCGTTGAGCGTCGTGGCCACTGCCTCGCTCTGCTCCGGCGTGTCGTTGACCGAGCCGGTCATGTGGCAGGCGTAGCAGTCGTTGAACAGCCGTGGATAGGTCGGTGCCCACTGGGTGAACGTCTGGCACGAATTGGGATTGACCGCGGGGGGACCTGCGGAATACGGGAGCGCGCCATAGACCTGATACTTGCCAGGCTGACACTCCGGGGTGGATGCGGTCGGCCAATTCGGGATTACGGCCCCTTCAGGCGCCCAGGCGAAGATGCCGCGGGTGCGATAGATCACGAACGGTGCGGCCTCGGTCTGCTCGCCTGCCGTGTGGATGCGGTGCAGCATGGTCTTCAGCTCGAACGTCTGGCCAATCAGGCCGTCGTAGGCTTCGGACGCATCGACGCCCATGCCGTAGCGGACGCTCTGCTCGGACGACGCCGAGTTGTGGCAGACGGTGCACATCAGGGCGTTGTCGACGCGGGTGTTGCCGTGCTGGTAGAGCGAGCCGACGTGGCAGGTCGTGCACTTGTCGTGTCGACGATCGTGCGACGCACGTCGCGTCGACGCAGCGCCCGTGCCCACGACGAACTGGTAGGTCGGGGTCGGAACGCGGACATACATGTAGGTGTACGGATACACCGCCGTGTCGACGTTCGACGGCAGCGGAAGCGCCGGCTTGCCCTGCAGGGCCACGATGCCCACCGTCGCTCCAGCGGGCACGGTGCCCCTGGCGATCGTCGTGGTCGCCACGTTGCCCGCGCAGGTCGTGTTGGCAGTGGTCAGGTTGACGTTGACCGGCTGGCCCGGCTCATTGGTGGCCTGGCCGAGGATGTAGTCGTTGCCCTGCATGTAGGTCGTCAGCATGCCAGGCTGTCCATCGATCACGGCACCCGCCGGGAAGTTGAAGAACACCGGACCGGCAGCGACGTCGCTGTTGCACGGATCAACCGGGGCAGCATTGTACGTGGCTGTCCAGGTGATGACCCGGTTCGCTTCCGTGGCGCTGTCGGCGACACTGGTGATCTGCCAGGTGAACTTCGCACCTTCGGTGATGGACGTGTCTTCGCCGTCCTCGATGATGCCGACGTTCTCGGTCTCGAGACCGTTGTGGAAGTCCGTCACCTTGACGAGCCCAGGCGCTGCGGCGTCGGGGGCGGCGTTGTGGCAGACCGTGCAGTCCTCGGTTCCGTCATAACCCAGGTGGAAAATCGCGCCGGAGGCCGTGAAGTCCTCTTCCCAGCTCGTCATGTCGCCGTGGCAGGAGAGGCAGCCCCCGCCCGTGACCGGCATCTGGTTGACCTTGGCCAATGCTCCGCTGGCTGCCGTGTGGCAGACGCTGCAGTTGGTCATGTAGGTCGGGTACGAGACGGCGAAGGTGCCAGCGGTCGAACCGGTGGTCGTCTTCAGTTCGTACGAGCCGGCCGGCATCTGCTCCGAGTTGTGGATGCCGTGGCCGATGTTGACGAGGCGCGGATAGGTCGTGTTCGTCGCGTCGTGGCACACGGTGCAATTCAGCCCGTTCGTCGGGTAGCCGTAGTGGAAGCCGTTGCCCATGGTGCTGTGGCAGCCGGTGCAACCCGCCTGGCTGACCAGGGTCTGGTCGGGCGAGCTCGGATAGTCGCCCATCACCATGGCGCGAGGCTCGGCGCTGCCCAGCGGAGTTTCGAGCCGGAACAGGTAGCGCGAGGGTGTGGCGCCGTAGACCGAGAAACCATTCGTAATCGTGATGGTGTAGTTGCCGCTGGTGCCGCCGGAGAGCGTGGCGGGCGTCAACACATCACCAGGGACCGTCGCGTCGATGGAGTTCAGCGTGTTACGCAGGGTACCGTTGAACTGGTACTGACGGGCGGCCGTCGTGAGCTGCGTGAAGTTCACGCCGTCGGTCTTGACGTTGAACGTCACTACCAGGTCGTTGCCGCTCGGCGTAAACACCGGTGCGCTGACGGTGACCGTCGGGGCCATGGCATGCATTTCCGGCAGGCTGTACACGGATCCTTCGTCGTGACAGACGCCGCAGGATTCCCGCGGTTCCGTGTTACCCGGCGATCGGACCCGTGGGACCCGTCGGACCCGTGGGACCCGTGGCACCTGGTCCTCCCGGCTGCCCGGGTGCTCCGTTCTTGCCGTCGTCGCCTGAGGAACAACCGGCCACACCGATTGCCGTCAGCGCCATCAATGCTAGGAGCGCAACGCGTGATCGCGTGATGCCCCGGGCGCTCGAGATTGTCATGTTTGACTCCCTAGGAAATTCTTGGTCAGCGATGCTCAAAACTGAATCCCGGCCGAAGCTGGGATTTCGCAACGCATACTAGGGAAATCGGGGGTCGGGGGGCACTACGGATATCCGCAGTCCAGTCGCGTCTTTCTTCGGTGGAACAAGCGTATGACGCTTGCCCGCAAGGATCGTTCCCGGTTGTGAACCGTGGATAACACCTACCAGGTCGACCCGGGGACATTCTCCTTTTTCGCTGCAGCCCCAGATCGTTGCGATTGGGCAACACGGTCGGCGAAAAAGGAGAATGTCCCCTCCTAGCAGATGCGGGGCAGCGGGTCGTCCTCGAGTTCCTCGATGACGCGCTCGCCGCCAATCTCGGTGCGAAGCACCACTCGCGCGGGCTGCGCGCGCAGGTGCCCGATGATCGCCGCATCGCGCCCATCGGGCAGTGCCCGCATCGCCTCGAGCGCCCGCGAGGCGTCGCCTGCGGACGTGACCGCCACCACCCTGCCCTCGCAGGCGAGGAAGTACGGGTCGTAGCCCAGCATCTCGCAGACCGAGCGCACCGAGTCCCGCACCGGCACGGCCGCCTCGTCGAGCAGGATGCCGAGGCCGGTCACCTGGGAGATCTCGTGCGTCACGGTCGCGAGCCCGCCGCGGGTCGGGTCGCGCATGAAGCGCAGCCCGGGCACGGCTGCGAGCGCGCGCGTGAGCCCCAGCACGCTTGCCGCATCCGACTTGAGGTCGCCGCGCAGGCCGAACTGCTCGCGCGCCAGCATCACCGCAATGCCGTGGTCGCCAACCGGGCCACTGACCAGCAGCGCATCGCCGTCGCGGATGCCGTCCATGCCGAGCTTGAGGCGCGGGTCCTTGACCCCGATGCCGCTGGTGTTGAGGTAGATTCCCCCGCCCTCGCCGCGCCGCACGACCTTGGTGTCGCCCGCAGCGACCACGACACCGATCTCGGCCGCGGCCGTCGCGATGCCCGCCACCACCCGTTCGAGCACCGCAAACTCAAGTCCTTCCTCCAGCAGCACGCCCAGGCTCAGGTATTTCGGGATCGCGCCGGCCACCGCGAGGTCGTTGGTGGTGCCGTGCACGGCCAGCGAACCGATGTTGCCGCCCGGGAACTCGATCGGCTGCACGGTGAAGCTGTCGGTGGTGAACACGAGTTCTCCCGCACCCGCATCCCAGGGCAGGATCGCGGCGTCGCTGTTCGTGTCGAGCAGCGGGTTGGCCAGGTGCCGCGCAAAGATCTCGTGGATCAGCTCGCGCATGTAGCGCCCCCCGTTGCCGTGGGCCAGCGAAACATGGGTGTCCAGCATCGTCATGTACGTACCTCGCGGCCCGGCCGCCCGATCGACTCGAGCGGCACCACGGCCTCCTCGTTCCATGCGTCGAGTTCAGCCCGGATGTGCTCGCGCATCTGCTCGCGCACGTCGTTCACGGAATTGAAGAATTCCGCCATCATCAGCACCCAGCAGTACATCCCGCGCGGCGTGAGCCGCAGCGCGTCGGCGTCGTGGCGGGTGGCACCCAGCGCGCGCATCGCCGCCAGCTCGGGCGCCATCAGCAGCCAGAACGCGGTGCCGTAGCGCTCGGCGATGTATTCGCGCTTGAGCGTCCCGCCGAACAGCCGCACCAGGTAGTCGTAGCGCATGCGCTCCCTGAGGCCCAGCGTGCGCCGCTGCGTGATGCCGCTCTGCCCCCGTTCGACGCGGCGGCAGTAGTGGTTGAGCGAGAACGTCGTCGAGTACATCGAGCCGCCCACGTAGCTGAACGCGCCGCTGCCGACGCCGACGTAGTCGTCCTCGTCGATGATGTATTCGTCGAACATGCCCTCGCCGCGGGTGAAGCACCAGGCAGACGACGCGCGATACTTCGGCTGCAGCCGCTCGAGCACGCGCTGGTACATCGCATGGCGCAGCGACTCGTCGGCCTCGCCCATCGACTTGCGCATCTTGTGCCGCGCCGTTCGCGCCGTCATCAGCGGATAGAACGACACCTGGTCCACGTCGAGTTCGAGCAGCGCGTCGATGTCGCGGTCGAGCATCGCCATCGTCTGCCCCGGCAGGTTGAAGATCATGTCCACGTTCAGCGTCGGGAAGATGCCGCGCACGGCCGCGAGGCGCTCGCGTATCGCAGCGCCGCTGCCGTACTTCTCCAGGCGCTCCATGCCCGAGCAGCAGCCCGTCGTCGAAGCTCTGCACGCCGACGGAGAAGCGGGTCACGCCGGCGTCGCGATAGCGGCGCAGTATGCTGGCTCGAGGTGGTTCGGGTTGGTCTCGATCGAGATCGCGCGGACCGGCGAGAGTTCGTTGACCAGCTGCGAGGGTCGCGAGCAGTTCGCCCGGGTTCACGGTCGGCGTGCCGCCGCCGACGTACACGTCGTCGAAGCGGAACCCGGCCTCGTGGTAGAGGCGGATCTCCTTGCGCAGCGCATCGAAGTAACGCGCGGTCCTGGTTTCGTTGTAACGCACCCGGTGGAACGAGCAGAACGGGCACAGCACCTCGCAGAAGGGAACGTGCACGTACAACTGGCAGGGCTTCGCGGGCGGCGTCGGCATCACGTCGGCCGAGTCGTCCTCGTCGAAACGCATGGCACGCGCGTATTCGCGACGCAGGATCCACAGGAACGGGCGTTCGAACCAGGGCATGCGCGCAGTGTATCCGTCCATGTGCGGCGCCATGCGACTCACGATGCACCTCCGCCACGATCCAGCCGCCCGAGGTGCTCGGCGACCTGTCCATACGCGAGTCCGCCGTCGTTGCAGGGAATGCGCCCGGGCAGCAGCACCCGGAACCCCCGCTGTTCCAGCCCCGCCGTGGCGAGTTGCGTGAGCAGCCGATTCTGGAACACGCCGCCGGTGAGGCCGACGAGCGCGATGCCCGAGCGCTCGCGCCCGGCCACGGCGACGTTGCAGATCGCGTCGGCCAGCGCGAGATGGACGGCCGAGGCGCGCTCGCCGACGCTGCGGCGCGGGTCGGCACACCAGCCGACCAGCGGCGACCAGTCGATGCGGGGCAGGCCGGCGCCGTCCTCGACCACTGGCAGCCGGGGGAACTCACCCTGGGCACCGGCCCGGGCCTCCAGCCACATCGGTCCCTGTCCTTCGAAGCTGGCTTCCAGCACGCCGAGCACGATCGCCGACATCGCATCGAACACGCGGCCCGCCGCGCTGGAGCGCGGCGCGTTCAGGCCACGCTGCCAGGCCTCGCGTACGATCGGGTCCGGCACGGCGACCGGACATTCCATTCCCGCTTCCCAGGCGAGCGCGGCCGCACTTCGCCACGGCGAGCGCCCGGCCTTGTCGCCGCCCGGCAGTCGGAAACTGCGCAGGCTTGCGGTGCGCCGCCACGAACCCGGCCGGCCCGTGAAGGTCTCGCCTCCCCACAGCGTGCCGTCCTCGCCGTAGCCGACACCGTCCCAGGCGAACACCGTGGCCACGTCCTCGACGCCGTGTTCCATCAGCAATGCCGATGCATGTGCACGATGATGAAACACCGTCGAATGCGGCAGGCCTTCCGCCTGTAGCCAGCGCGTGGTCGCGTAGCCGGGATGCGCATCGCAGAGGAATCTCGCGGCCTGCACGTCGTACAGGCGCTGCAGGTCCGCCACCACCTGCCCGAAGACCGTCTCGCTGCGCGGCGTGCCCATGTCGCCCAGGTGCGGCGAGACGACGATGCGCCGGCCCCAGGCCAGCGCGACGGCGAGCTTCAGGTGCCCGCCGACCGCGAGCACGGGCTCGGGCAGTTCGTGCGGCAGCTCGAGTTCCAGCGGCGCCGTGCCGCGGCCGAGGCGTATGGGCCGGCTGCGTCCGGCGATCACGCGCACGACCGAGTCGTCGGCCGGGCGCAAGATCGGGCGATCGTGGTGCAGGAATGCATCGGCAACCGTGGCGAGCCTCTGCTCCGCCTCGGCAGCATCCGTCATCACCGGTTCGCCGCTCACGTTGCCCGAGGTCGCGACGATCGGCCCCCCGAAGGCCGCGAGCAGCAGGTGATGCAGCGGGCTATAGGGCAGGAACGCGCCCACTTCCGCGAGCCCGGGCGCCACCGATGGCGCGAGCCGCGAGTCGTCCCGCTGCTTCGCGAGCACGATCGGGCGCGCAGGGTCAGAGATTGCGACACTCTCGGCAGCGTCCGGGTCGAGGTCGGCGCGGACGGCGTCGAGACCGTCGTCGCCTGACTGCGGGAACATGACTGCCAGCGGCTTGTGGGGGCGACGCTTGCGCGCGCGCAGTCGCTCGACGGCCGACTCGAGCCTCGCATCGCATACCAGGTGATAGCCGCCGATGCCGCGCACCGCGAGCACACGGCCCTCGCGCAGCACCGCGACCGCCGCTGCCAGCGCGTCCTCGTCGCCGCTGATGCGCTGCCCGCCGGGCTCGCAGTATTCAAGGTGCGGCCCGCAGGCCGGGCAGGCGACTGGCTCCGCGTGGAAGCGCCGGTCGAGCGGATCGCGGTATTCGCGCAGGCACGCCGCGCACAGCGGAAAACCCGCCATGCTGGTGTTGGGCCGGTCGTAGGGCAGCGCCGTGATGATCGTGTAGCGCGGCCCGCACTGTGTGCAGTTGATGAACGGGTAGCGATAGCGGCGATCGGAAGGGTCGGTCAGTTCGCGCACGCAGTCGTCGCAGGCGTAGAAATCCGGCGGCACCGACACCTGCGGCGCGTCCGACGCGCTCGACTCCGCTATATGGAACCCACGCGCCGTGGGCGGCGCACAGTCTTCGGCCAAGCGTATCGCAGGCAAGGCGAGCGGCGGCGCACGCGCGACGATGTCGCGTTCGAATCCATAGACACTCGCCCCTGGACCGCACACGACGACCTCGACGTCGCCGCGCAGGTTCTTCACGGAACCACCGAGCCCGTATTCCTGCGCGAGACGGTAGACGAACGGACGGAAGCCGACCCCCTGCACCCTGCCGGTCATCACGATCCGGCGGGCGACCAGGCCTGCGGCAGTTTCACTCACGCTTCGGCGGCTCCTGACGCCTTGCGCCCAACCCAGACGTTCTCGCGCACGCCGTTGGCCCACCAGATACGGCAGGCACCCTCGTCGGACACCATGCAGGGTCCGACCGGCTGGCGCGGCGTGCAGGCAAGCCCATACAGGCGACACTCGTTCGGATATATCTTGCCGAGCACCACCTTGGCGCAGTCGCAGCCCGGCGGCATCTGGCCGGCGCGTTTCCTGGCGATGTCGGTGTACGAGGGCAACTGCCGGCGCGAGTCGTGGGCCGCGTAACGCTCTTTCAGCGCATAGCCCGACTTCGGGATCGTGCCGATGCCGCGCCAGTTGGCATCGACGACGTCCATCGTTTCATCCATGAAGCGCCTTGCCGCAGTGTTGCCGCCCAGCCGCACCACGCTCGGGTAGCAGTTGTCGAGGAAACACTTGCCCTCGAGTCGCTGGCGCAGCACGGAATACAGCGCCGCAAGCAGCGAGTCCGGCTGGAATCCCGCGACGGCGGTCGGCATGCCGTGGTCGCGTGGGACGAACTCCCATTCCTCCGGACCCATGATCGTGGCGACGTGGCCCGGCGCGACCAGCGCCTCGAATCCAGGCTCGCCCGATTCGAGCAGCATCGCAACCGCCGGCCAGGTGAGCCGGCCCGACATCAGGAACAGCAGGTTCGACGGCGCACCCTGCGCGAGCAAGGCGGCTGCGGGCGCCGTGGTGGTTTCGAACCCGGCGGCAAGGAACACGACCTTGCGCGTGGGATTGTCCAATGCGATACGTGCCGCCTCGAGCGGGCTCGCGATCGGCCGCACGTCGGCGCCGGCCGCCTTGGCCTGCTCGAGCGAGCGCGGCTCGCTCTTCGGCACGTTGACCGGCACGCGCAGCATGTCGCCGTAGGCGAGCAGGATCACGCCCTCGTGCAGCGCGAGCTGGATCGCTTCGTAGATGTCTTCTTCCGGGCAGATGCACACCGGGCAGCCCGGCCCCGGCACGAGCTCGATGTTCGACGGGATCGCCTTGCGCAGACCCGCCATCGAGATCGATCGCTCGTGCCCGCCGCAGACGTTCATCACCTTGATGCGCGGCGGCAGCGGCAGCGCGCGGATCCGGTCGAGCCAGTCGCTTGCGGTGCTCATGTCGTCCTCCTCAGCGTGCGGGACGGACTCCGGCTGCATGCGCGAGCGCGCCGTCCGGCGCTACCTGCGGTCGCAGCGTCTCACCGCGCCGGGTACGCTCGCGCTGCGCCTCCACCTCGCGATCGAGCCAGGCGATCCAGGCTTCGAAGCCCTCTCCGCCGCGGCTGGTCAGTTCGATCGTCTCTCCCGAATAGCCGATCTGCCGCAGCGACGCGTGGGCGCGCTCGGTGCTGAACTCGGTGATGTACGCGAGCAGGTCGGTCTTGGTGATCAGCGAAAGGTCTGCCGCACGGAACATCACCGGGTACTTGGCCGGCTTGTCGTCGCCCTCGGGTACCGAGAGCAGCGTGATGTTGCGGTGCTGGCCGAGGTCGAAACTCGCCGGGCAGACGAGGTTGCCGACATTCTCGATGAACAGCACGTCGAGGCCCGCGAGCGGCAGGTCGTGCACGGCGTCATGCACCATGGTCGCGTCGAGGTGGCAGGCATTGCCGGTGCTGATCTGCACCGCGGCAACGCCGCAGGCTCGTATTCGTTCCGCGTCGTTCTCGGTGGCGAGGTCGCCCTCGACGACCGCGATCTTCAGGCGTCCGCCGAGCGCGCGGATCGTCGCCTCGAGCAAGGCCGTCTTGCCGGCGCCAGGCGAGGACATCAGGTTCAGCGCGAGCACGCCGTGGCCGTCGAAATGTTCGCGATTGTGCGCCGCTACCCGGTCGTTCTCGCCGAGAATCGCCGTGATGACCTCGATGGTCTCGATCCTCCCGGCCACGCCCGTCGGCGCGGCCAGCGGCGCCCGCGCGGCGGACGGCCCGAGTGAACATCCACAGTCACGACACATTGCTGTTCTCCTAGTGGACGGCCGAGGCCGAAGTCTCGACCTCGACGCGCTTCAGGATCATTTCCTCGCCGCCGATCACGTCTACCTTCCAGTCGCCGCAGTCGCCGCAGACCAGTCGGTTCGCGCCGGCGTCCGTCTCGGCACTGCAGCTGCGGCAGCGCACCCGGACCGGCACCGTCTCGATTTCAAGCGTGGCGTGCTCCGCCATCGTCCCCGCCGCGGCGAGCGGATAGGCATGCTCGAGCAACTTTGGCTCGACACCGGACAGTGGCCCGACGGTGATCACGATCGAGATGACACGGCGAGCGTCGTTCTGGCGCGCTACGCGCTCGACCTGTTCGATCAGCGCCTGGCAGACGGCAAGCTCATGCATGCTCCAGGACCTGGTCGATGAGGTCCCACGTAACGCGGGCTTCCTCCTCGCTCACCTTCTGGATCGCATAGCCCACGTGCACGAGCACGTGGTCGTCGGGCGCAATCTCCTCGCCCTGCATCATGAACAGGCTAATTTCCCGTTCAATTCCCTTCGCCTCGCAGACGGCGTTGAAACCGTCGACGGACTTGATCCGCATCGGCACGGCAAGACACATGATCCACCTCCCGCCGCGGGACCACGCAGGAATCCCGGGGCACGCGCGGAGACTCGCAAACCCCAACCCTCAGGTCAATTAAGTAGATGCCCCGGCCAGGCGACGCACCGGGCTTTCCGGGCCCAGGCCAGCTGGATATCCCGGCCGGGGCGGCGCGCCCGGCTATCCGGGCTTCAGCGGCTCGCGGTGGCGCTGCTCCGGCGCGGTTTTCTTGCGCAGCGAGCCCAGCAGCAGCGTGCCGAGCGCGAGCAGGATCTCGTCGACGAAGGGCACCAGGTCGGGCACGAACAGGTCGAACACGAACAGCGTGGCGGTCAACGCGAACAGCACGGGAAACCGCAGGCCGGCGGCAAATCGCGCGACCAGGTCGCGGATCATCGCGAGCGCCCGCCGGGCGTCAATACGTCCACGGACAGGCTGAAGCTGCGCGATTCCGAAGGGCGCAAGGCACCGACGCCTACGACCTGGCGCGCCAGCTCTTCGCCGCGCTCGTTGCGGATCGTGAGCACCACCGAATACTCCCAGTCGCTTCCCTGCGCCGGATGCTCGAGCGTGCCCTCGACACTGAGCGCCGTGAAGCCATCCACCGGGGTTCGAGCGGGCGCAGCCGCAGCGCCGAACCGCAGGTGGTGCCGGCATTGCGGGCATACCGCCGAGCTCTCGAGGATCGTCGCCTTGCAATGCGGGCAGGTCCGCGTGCGGCCGACGGCCCCGGAAGATGTGCGGCCGGGCAGCATTCAGGCCGGGCCGGTGGTCACTTCTTGCCGCCCGGACCCTGGTCAGTCCAGCCGAAGTCGGCCTGGCCGCGCATGCGCGAACCCGCCGCGACGGTGAGCACTGCAGCCTTGACGTCGCCGTTGATCACGCCAGTCTCGAGCAGCTCAACCCGTGCCGTCGCGGTGATGTTGCCGTGCACCTCGCCGCTCACGATCACCATCGAGGCCGAGACCTGTCCCGTCACATGCGCGCCCTGCTCGATGGTCACGTTGCCTTCGACATTCACGTCGCCTTTGAAGCGGCCGGCGACGCGCACATTGCCCGAGCCCTCGATCTTGCCCTCGATCGTGAGGTCGCCCGCGATCAGCGACTCTTTCGCGGGCCCGCGTTCAACGGCGCGACGCGACGCCTCCGGCGCAGTGGATCCGACCGGCGCCGGCGACCGCTCGACGGCGCGCAGTTCGGGTGCGGCAGGGGCCGGCTCGCCGGCGCCCGGGGTGGTTTCCTTGGCCGTGGGATCTTTCCAGAGCGCCATGTCGATCTCCTGGTTTGCGCGCCTATTGCGCTATTTACTGATGAAGATGGTGCCGGCTGAGGGATTCGAACCCCCGACCCCCTGATTACAAATCAGGTGCACTACCAGCTGTGCTAAGCCGGCACCGGGACGGCGATTCTAACCGCCGATCCGGTTTCGCGCTCACGGAGCTGGCGCGTCCGGCGTCACGGAATCGGGATCCGGGCAGGCTCGCAGCTCGATGCGCGTGCCGCCGCCGTCCTGGATTCGAAACATCTCAAGGCCAGGCAGGCCCGCGTTCTCGTTACGGTCCACGTCCAGCCAGAACACGTCCTCTTCCCGGTAACTGTCTTCCACCTGCGGCGTGAACCCTGCCTGCATGGCCTTGGCCATCACCTGGGCCGCGCGTCCCGGATCGCTGAATACGCCCAGCGATACGACGTTTCCGGTCGGCTCCTCGGCCAGCAGGTAGGCGTCGGCGATGCCCGCGGCCTTCAGCGCCGCGAGTGCATTTCCCGCGTCATCGGCGGTCGCGAAATCCTCGATTCGTACCCACTGGCCCACCCAGACCTCATCGCGGGAGGTCCTGAGCCTCGAACTGAACCCCAGGCCATCCAGCCTTGCAGCTGCCCGCTCGGCGCCTGCCTTGTCGAGATATGGCCCACCACTCACGCAGCTGGCAACCACTCCGGGGTCCGCTGGCCCGGTTCCCTGGGCCACGTCCGACTGCTGCCGCTGCACGGGCTCCTCGCGAAGCAGGCGGATCACGCGGGAGCCCTCCTGGCTGCTCGGTGTTGCATTGCCAGCGGCATCCGGCGCAGGCGCGATCCAGCGCGTCCACGCAAGGAACAGGATGTTGGCCAGCAGCAGGACAAGGAACAGTGCTCGCACTTTCAGTGCCACTCTCTCCGGGGCGCCGTCAGGGGGAGCCGGATCTTATCCGGAAACGCAAAGACCCGCCCCTCGCAGGAGGGGCGGGTCCATTGCGGTAAGAGGCGCAAGGCGCCGAGCGACTGCCCTCGGCAGGACAGCCGCGGGGTCGACCGTCAGCCGCCGCTCGCCATGTAGGCAGCCACGTCGGCAGCCTGCTGGGCGGTCAGCTTGAACGCCTTCTTGTGCTTCATCTGGCCGGCCGAGATCTGTTCGATCGAGGCCTGAAGTTCCTTCGCGTCCTCGCCCTTGAAGTCGGCCGCTTCGTGGCATTCCGCACAGCTTGCCTCGAATGTCGCCTTGCCGGCGGCTGCATCGGCCAGCGCCGATCCGCTGTAGCCAGCAAGTCCAGCTGCAATAAAACCGATCGTCGTCAATGTCCTGATTTTCATCACTTTTCTCCAAAATGACTGCCCGGCGACAGTCCCGCCGGCACGTTGCACCCGGCAGGAATGATACACGGCGGGCCTGCCTACTCAGACTGCGGTTTCCCACCATAGTTCGCAGGTATAGCGCCGGCTAGGACCGCAAGTCCGCGCAGCACGAGGTCCGGGACCAGCGTGGCTCGCGACCTGAGCAGCGGAACGACCGCGGCGGCTGCACCGCCGGTCACCAGCAGCGCTGCCTGCGTCCCGAGCCTCGCCTCCACGTCCGCTACGCCACGGTCGATCAGTGCCGCAACCGCAAGCCGGCAACCGCGCTCGATCGCGTCCCGTGTATTGTCCGCGAGCAGCGCGCCGCCGGAGCTTCCGCTGGCCTCGGAGCGCCCGGCGAGTTCCGCCGTCCCGCCATGCAGCGAGTGCACCATCAGCCGGGGCCCGGGAATGATGAATCCCCCGAGATGCTCGCCGCTCGCGGTCACCGCATCGAAGGTCGCCGCGGTGCCGACATCGGCGACGCAGCAGTCGCCTCGCGTGGCCGCATGGGCCGCGATCACGGCCAGCCAGCGATCCACACCCAGCAGCCGCGGCTCGCCATAGGCGTTGCGGACACCGGCAGCCTGCTCACTGGTCGCGACAAAGGTCGCGCGACGACCGATCGCCAGGGCGGTCGCGGAATCGAGCGCAGCCGACGGTGCCTCCGAGACACTCCCCACGAGAACCTCATCGATGCCCGGCACCGCGAACAACGATCGACGCCAGTCGTCCTGCGTCCAGCCCGAGTAGCTGGCCGCCTGCTGTGCGCCGAGAACGCCGCCGTCGAGCATGGCCCACTTGACACGCGAATTGCCGATGTCGACCAGCAGCTTCATACCGTCAGCTCCGGTACCGCGCGCAGGCTGACGTCGCCGGCCAGGTAGCGCTCGATCCGCCCGCCGCTTTCGACCCGCAGCGCGCCGTCGCGATCAGCACCGAGCGCGCGCCCCACGATGCTGCCCGTGCTCTGCGTAACCCTGACCTCGGCGCCAGAGAGAGAATCGAGTTCCTGCCAGCGAGCCGCGAAGGGTGCAAACCCCTCGCCGCCGAAGCGTTCGAGCCCATCGCGCATCGCTGCGAGCAAACGACCGGCCAGCGCGTTGCGAGCGGGGAGCTGCCCGCCCATGGCCTCGCGCAGGTCCGCGACCGGCGTGGCCTCGGGCAGGGCAAGGCTCGAGCGTATCTCGGCCGACAACGCGACATTCAGTCCGAGCCCCACGACGACACTCGCGGCGCCGCCCGCCTCCAGGCGCAGCTGTATCAGCAGCCCGCCGAGTTTCCGGTGTCGCCACACGATGTCGTTAGGCCACTTGAGCATGGTCTCACCGGCCCCCGCGGATCGGAGCGTATCGGCCACCTGGACGCCGAGTGCCAGGCTCAACGCCGACAGTTCCACCGGGACTTCGGGGTAGCTCCAGGCGATGGAAAATGTCAGCCCCGAACCGAAAGGCGCGAGCCAGGAACGTCCGCGTCGTCCGCGTCCCGCAAGCTGGATCTCGGCGAATACGACGCGTGGCGATCCCGCCGGCGGCGCGGGCGCGGCGTAGAGGAATTCGTTGGTCGATTCGGTCGCGAAGTGGACCTCGACCTCGCAGGGGAAACGGCCCGCCCGGATGCCCGGCGGCGCGCCGGATCGCGGCGGCATCGAGCAGTTCACAGGGGCCTGCGAGACGGTAGCCGCGCCGATCCACGCTCGCTATGTCCACGCCGATTTGCCGCAGGTCGCCGACCAGCTTCCACACGGCGGTCCGGCTCACGTCGAGGCGGGCTGCGAGCTCAGGTCCGGAATGCAGGTGGCCGTCGGCCAGCAGTGCGAGCAGCGCGCGGCGGGTGGCGTCACTCATCGCGGCCGCAGGAGCCAGAGTCGCTGTGCCCGGTTCTCGGTACCTTCCTTCATGCGCTGGATGTTGGCGCGGTGCGTGTAGGCGACGAAGGCAGCCATCGCGACACCATAGACGAGCAACGGCGTGTCGCCCGGCCACGCGTAGGCAAAGTAAAGCGGCAGCGACGCGACTCCGAGCATGGTGCCGAGTCCCACGTATCCGCTCACCAGCACGCAGGCCAGCCACACAGCAAGGAAGGGCAGCAGCGCCGTGGGCGCCAGTACTGCAACCGTGCCGAGCAACGTGGCAGCGCCCTTTCCACCGCGAAACTCATACCAGACGGGGTAGACATGGCCGACGACTACGGCGACGGCGCATGCAACGGCAAGCCACTCGCCACCAAGGCCCGCGTCGTATCCGGCCAGTGGCAACGCGAGCCCGGGCAGGACACCAACGGCGAGCAGCGCCTTGCCGATGTCGAACGCGAGCACGCCTATCCCGAACGTCCAGCCCTGGGTCCTGAGCGCGTTGGTACTTCCGGCATTGCCGCTGCCCTGCTCGCGGATGTCGATGCCCCGCAGCCTCCCGAGCAGCAGGCTGCCTATCAGCGACCCGATCAGGTACGAAAGCAGGGTCTTTACGCCGAGTTCGAGCACGCGGGCCTCCGGTCGGCAATTCTAGCATCGGCCCCGGGCGACGCCCGGACCGGGAGGGGGAGCCGCGCAAGCAGCGCGCATCGACGCAGCGGCGAAGGTACGCCTCGCTGCAGCAGCAAAAGCACGCCGCCGATCAGCGGCGAGGCAGGAACACCTCGGCAATCATGCAGCGCACCGAGCCGCCGCCGAGCTGCTCGATCGTCGGCACCGGCGGCGCGACCACTGCATCCACGCAGTCGCACAGCAGCTCGCGACCTGCGGCGCCGAATGCCTGCCAGGCACTCGCGGAAAGAGCCAGCACCGCAGTACCGGCCTCTGATTTGAGTTCCAGCGCGTTGCCCGCGAATTCGGCCATCTGCGCATGGTCGATGTCCAGGACCCGTCGTCCGCCGGCTCGCAGGCGTTCGAGCAGCAGGCCTCTCTGCGGCCCGGCGATCGCGCGACCGCACACGATGGCCGAGCGGGTGCCGATCGAGAGCATCACGTTCGTGTGATAGACCGGCACCCCCGACTCGTCGGTTGCGTCGAACGCGAGCGGCTCGTAGCCGAGTTCCTCGCAGAGTTCGCGCAGCACCGATTCGTCCGTGCGGGGCGATCGGCAGGCGTAGGCGACGCGGGCCACGTGGTCGAATACCACGCTGCCGGTGCCTTCGAGAAACCTGCCCGCGAGTTCATGGTGGGTCAGGTCCACCAGGCGCTCGACCGCGTAGCCGCCCCGCTCCTCGAGCCGGGCGACCAGATCGACGCGCCGCTCCCTCCTGCGGCTCGGCGCCATCATCGGGTACAGCACCACGGTCCCGTCCTGGTGCAGGCTCACCCAGTTGTTCGGAAAGACGGCGTCGGGGCAGGCATCGGGTCCGGGCTCGTCGAGCGCAAAAACCCGGGTGCCCGCCGAGGCCAGAGCCGCGACCAGGCCGTCGAACTCCGCGCGCGCGCGCGCCTGCCGAAGCCCGGCGGGACCGGAATCCTGCCGCTGGAAGGCATTGCTGCCGGCGGTCTCGGGATTCCAGCCGAAAGCGGCCGGTCGCACCATCAGCACGGCGTCCGTGGTCTGGCTCATGGGCGGATTGTAGTGCTACCGATATGCCAACCAGGCCGCCATTGCGGTTAGTCCCAGTTGCGGACGATTCTCATTCAGGACAGACTCACGCCGTTAAGATCCATCCAGGCATCGACCCCAGAATGCTCCCCATCAGCCTTGCAGCCATGAAGAAAGGCGCCCGCGGCACCGTCGCAGAGGTGACCGACGACGCACAGAGCCTTGGCGATGAAACCCACTCGACCATAAGCCGGCGTCTGCTCGAACTCGGCTTCGTGCCGGGCGAGGCGCTGGAGGTCGTCGCCGCGGTCTGGCCGGGTGGCGACCCGATCGCAGTTCGCCTCGGCAACACGACCTTCGCGCTGCGCCGCCGGGAGGCCCAGTCAGTCCTGGTCACCGTCGACTGCACCTGAACCCGCCATGAAAGACCAGCCCGCGCCGGCGTCGATGCGCGTAGCGCTCGTCGGTGTACCTAACTGCGGCAAGACCGCGCTCTTCAATCGGCTCACGGGCAGCCGGCAGAAGGTCGCCAATTACGCCGGCGTCACGGTTGAGCGCAAGGAAGGCTCTTTCGTCAGCCCGGGAGGCGCAGCGCCACTACCGCGTGCTCGACCTGCCCGGCTCCTACAGCCTGACACCCACGACGCTAGACGAGGCGATCACCCGCGATTTCCTGCTCGGCCGGCTCGCCGGCGAGGCCGCGCCCGAGTTCGTGGTTTGCGTGGTGGATGCCACCAACCTGCGGCTGAACCTGCGCCTGGTGCTGGAGCTGCGCGAACTCGGCGTGCCGATGATCGTTGCGCTGAACATGAGCGACCTGGCACTCGATCGTGGCTTCCACCTCGACCGCGAGCAGCTCGAGCGCGAACTCGGCGTACCCGTGGTCGAGACGATCGCGGTCGCTGCCGGCGGACACGAACGTCTGGTCGCGGCGCTCGACGCCGCGGCGCTGCCCGGCGCGCTCCCGGCACGCGAATGGCACGACCCCAGTTTCGAGCACATCCAGCAGACCCAGCGCGAGGTGCGCCGCATCCTCGCTGCCGTCGGATACACGGAACCGGTGCGTGCACGCGCATTGCGACGGCTCGATGCACTGGTCATGCACCCGATCGCAGGGCCGCTGATCCTGGCCGTGCTGCTGTTCTTCGTGTTCCAGGCAGTGTTCAGCTGGGCCGCGCTGCCGATGGAGCTGATCGACTCGGGGGTCTCGTGGCTGGGCGGGCAACTGAGTGGAAACATGGCCGACGGCGCGCTCAGGAGCCTGCTCGTGGACGGCATCATCGCCGGGGCCGGCAGCGTGCTGGTGTTCCTGCCCCAGATCCTGATCCTGTTCCTGTTCATACTGGTGCTCGAGGACACCGGCTACCTGCCGCGCGCGGCCTACCTGCTCGACCGGCTGATGGGCAGCGTCGGCCTGTCGGGGCGTGCCTTCATCCCGCTGCTGTCGAGCTTTGCCTGTGCCGTGCCGGGAATCATGGCGACGCGCACCATCCCGAACATTCGCGATCGCATCGCCACCATCATGGTCGCGCCGCTGATGACCTGCTCGGCGCGACTGCCCGTGTACGCACTGGTGATCGCCGCGTTCATCCCGAACCAGCCGGTCGGGCCGTTCAACCTGCAGGGGCTGGTGCTGTTCATTCTCTACGTGGCCGGCATCGTCGCGGCGATGGTGGTGGCCTGGGGGCTGAAGCGCACGGCGCTGCGATCCTCGTATCACCCGCTGCTGCTCGAACTCCCCGAGTACCACTGGCCGAACCTGCAGAGCGTTTCGCTGGGCCTCTGGGAGCGCGCGAAGGTGTTCGTGAGCCGGGTGGGCACGATCATCCTCGCGCTGATGATCGTGCTGTGGTTCCTGAGCAGCTACCCAGCCCCTCCAGTCGACGCGACCGGCCCGGCCATCCAGTACAGCTTCGCGGGCTCGATCGGTCGTGCGCTCGAGCACGTGTTCGCGCCGATCGGCTTCAACTGGCAGATCTCGCTCGCACTGGTTCCGGGCCTCGCCGCACGCGAGGTTGCGGTGGGCGCGCTGGGCACCGTGTACTCGCTCTCGGCGACAGGCGACGACGTCTCGACGACGCTGGCGCCGATGCTCGCCGGCACCTGGAGCCTGGCGACCGCACTTTCGTTGCTTGCCTGGTTCGTATTCGCGCCGCAGTGCCTCTCCACGATCGTGGTCGTGCGGCGCGAGACCAACTCATGGCGCTATCCGCTGATCATGACCGGATACCTGTTCGCGCTGGCGTACGCGGCTGCGTTCGTGACCTATCACGCAGCGCTTGCGCTGGGCGCAGGCTGAGGACGACACGATGCTCGAGCAGATCCTCGTGTGGGTGATCGTAGCCGCGGCGGCGGTCTATGCGGCGGTGCAGATTGCGCGCAGCTTCCGCAAGGGCGGCGATCACTGCGGCGACTGCGGAATCAACGAGCACGGCAAGGGCGCCCGGAACAAGGACGAAGTCGGCGGCGACTGAGCCCGGGAAAGACGAGGGGCGCGCCGGACTTCCACCCGACGCGCCCCTGTCCGTGAGTGCTACTTCAGGTTCCGGTCTCGTCCGACGGCGGCGTCTCGACTGCCCCGGGCGCCGGCGGCTCTTCTCCCACCATCTGGTAGAGGATCGCCGGGTCCACTTCCTCGTCCGCCAGCAACGCGTGGCAGGTATCACACTTCTTTGTGATCTTCTCACCATCCGCAGTCGCGTGCTTCTTGTCGTGGCAGCGGAAGCAACCGGGCGACTGCTTGTGACCGATGTGATCCGGGTAGGTGTTCCAGGTGACCTTCATCGCCGGGAACACGTTCCAGCAGTAGACGTCGCCCAGTGCCTTGCCCGCCTGCGCGATCGCATCGGGCTTCGACTGGACCAGGTCGGGGTAGTTCTGTGCATAGAACTCGGCAATGTCGGCCGCAATGCCCACCCGTGCAGCGTCCTGCGATGGGTATTCGACCTGCACCGCCCGCAGGCCTTCGCGCTTGATGAAGGGCAGTGTCTTGTCGATCAGGCCCTGGTCCATGGAATTGTCGATCTCGTTGGCCGGCTGCCGGTAGACGTGCGTCGGCCGGTTGTGGCAATCGACGCAATCCATCTGCCGCCATTCCGCGTCTGGCGGCGCCTCGCCCTCCTTGAACAGCTTGACCTGCCCGTCGGAGTCGGTGAGTTCGATGTCGTAGATCTTCTCGCGATTGGGGTCCGACAGGTAGCGGATCTTCGTGCCCCCCGATACGTGCCAGTGAATGCCCGCCGTCCTGCGCCCGTGTGCCCCGCCGACCTTCAGCATCAGCACCGTGTGCAGTTCGGTATTCTGCTCATCCTCGGCGTAGTGGACACGCACGCGCAACTTGTCGCCGGTGAACTTGCTCGGCGTGTGGCACTGTTCACAGGTGCCGCTGGCCGGGCGCAGGTTGTGCACCGGAGTCGGGATCGGCGTCGGATATAGATTGAATGCCACGGCAATCAACTGCCAGCTGCCCGAAATCTTTGATTTGACGAACCAGTCGGCTCCCGCACCGATGTGGCAGTCCGCGCAGGCGACGCGCGCGTGCGGCGAACGCTGGTGCGCGGTGTATTCAGGCTGCATGACGGTGTGGCAGGTCGTGCCGCAGAACTCCACCGACTCCATGTACTCGACACCCTTGTAGGTGCCTACGGCCAGCACGACGGCAACAACGGTGGTCACCATGCCAAACACCAGCAACAGCTTGCGCGTCCGCGCGTCGTTCAAGTCGATCACGGGCAGGTGCGGTGGGGCATCGCCGTGTGCGGCTGCCAGCCGCGCGCGCTTCTTGTCACGCCAGATGCCGATCGGAATCAGCAGCAGGCCCAGCACCAGCAGCGCCGGCAGGACCAGGTAACTGATGATTCCCAGGTAGGGGCCGCCTTCAAAGCCCGCCACCTGCATTGCGAACAGCGTGAAGAACAGCAGCAACGATATGGCCGCGAGGGCCGTGCCGATCATGCTGAGCGTACTGCGGGTGATCACCGACAGGAAATTCTTGACCATGCTTGACCCCGGGATTCAGGAGAATCAGTTTCGTTCTTGGTCTGCGCAGGATACTGCGTAATCCGGCTGTGGCCAAAGGCCCGGGAGGAAGCACAGCGGACCGACCCTTCCGGGCCGGCCCGCCGTCACTGCTGGCTCAAACAGCCGTTCAGCCGAAGAACTGCCCCCACAGCGCCACGAAGATGCCAACCGCACACGCGAGGCCGACGGCGACGGCAATGAAGCCGAACACATAGGCAGCGCGCAGGTTTGCTTTCTCCGGCGCCGGCACCAGGAACTTCTCGAGCTGCTTCGTATCCACCAGCCGCTGGTATTCGAGCGGCCGCTCCTCCTTGAACTTCTCGAGAGGCATGGAGCCTGTGAAGATCACCGGATCCATCGGGAACGATTCCGGACGCAGGTGCGTGTGGAAGAAGTGGAAGATGAAGATGAAGCCCGTGGCCAGCAGGGCTTCGTCGCTGTGGATGATGTAGGCGGCATTCAGGACCCAGCCCGGCACCAACTTCGCGAAGAAGCCCGGGAACCAGAGCATCAGGCCCGAAACGCCGATCATCGCCACGCCCCAGAAGACCGCGAGGTAGTCGAACTTCTCCCAGTACGCCCAGCGGTCGATCTGCGGCCGCTTGCCGATGTACAGGAAGTACTTGATGTTGCCCCAGAAGTCCTGGACGTCCTTCAGGTTCGGGACCATCGACCGCCAGCCCCAGAAGAAGCCTTTCTCGCCCTTGACGAACGCCCCGTAGAGCACCATCAGCAGGTGCACCGCGAAGTAGCCGAAGGTCACGATGGCCGCGAAGCGGTGGATCAGGCCGGCCGCGTGCGGCCCGCCCAGCAGCGTCATCAGGTCGCCAGCCCAGGGCGCAATTGCGAACTTGAGCGGCAGGCCCGTGATCGCGAGCAGCAGGAAGCTCACCACGATGCTCACGTGCAACCAGATCTGCGCATTGCTGAAGCGCTTGACGTACGGCCCTTCGCCACCATGGCCCGCCTTGTACTCGCCGCGCATCTTGCCGACCAGCGCGCGCTGCAGCCACAGGAAGTCGTGGATGAAGAAGAACGCGAACACGCCGAGCAGCAGCCCGGTCATGAACAGGTAGATCCAGCGGATCTCCCAGCGCGTCGCCGGATCGTGCGGCATGACGTGCGGGTCGAATGTCATGAAGCCCGGGTTCGTGACCTCCTTCTCGTGGCACTTGCCGCAGGTGGCAGCGAGGTTCGCCGGGTTCACGGTCGAGCGCGGATCGCTCGCGGGCAGGTTCTGGTGCGGCGTATGGCAGTCCGAGCACATCGCCACTGACGACCAGCCGAGCTCGGTCGCCTTGCCGTGGAAGCTGTCGCGGAAGCTCTCGATGCTTTCCTTGTGGCAATTGCCGCACTCGCCCGGGAAGTGCCTGCGCATCGCGGCCGAGGTCGGGTCCGAGATCGAGTGCTCGTCCATGTGGCAGGTCGTGCACACCGGCCCGTCCTTGCCTTCCTTCCACAATTCGCCGTGTGTGCTCTCGTCCTTCCAGTGCTGCAGCACGGTCGTGTGGCAGGCACCGCAGGTTTCCGGAGACTTTGCGTGGCCGGTCTTCGCAGCCGGGTCGCCGACCTTCTGGATGCTGTGCGATCCGTGGCAGCTGCTGCAGGACGGCGCGGCGTCGGTCAGGCCGGACTTGAGCAGGCCTTCGCCGTGCACGCTCTTCTCGAAGCCGGGCAGGACCTCGTCGTGGCACTTGCCGCAGGTCCTCAACTGGTTGACTGCGGACAGTTTCGAGTCGGGAGCCTTGACCAGGTCGACGTCGTGCCCGGGTCCGTGGCACTTCTTGCAGGTGTGCTTGTCGTGGACGCTCTTGGACAACTGTTTCGCCGCCATCCGATGGCAACCGGCACAGATCTGGTCGCCGGTCAGCTTCTGGTCGTCGGGCAGCGCATCGTGCGGCGTCGAGGTGATGTTGGTGTGGCAGTCTGCGCAGCCCAGCTCGGGGTGCGCAGCCGACTTGAACGCTACGTCCTCGTGGCACTGGGTGCAGGCCGCATCATCGGCCCAGGCAGCCGGCGGACCGGCAAGCAGGCCCGCGCAAAGCACGAGTGAGGACCAGAACGAATATCGCGGCAGGCGCATGGACATGAACGTGCACTCCCTTGTTATCAGCGCACCGGCGCATGATCCCCGCCTCGCAAGGCCGCGGGCAGCCGTTCATTCCACTACGCGAATCTACGTATTGGCGGCGACCACGGCGGGCCGGCTGGAATCGCCGACAACGCATGGCAGCTGTGAGATCCTTCGCGCCCCCATGCCTATCCTCACCCTCCAGGACGCCCAACTCGCCTACGGGCTGCACCCACTGCTCGACCAGGCCGGGCTTGCCGTGCGCGCCGGCGAGCGGATCGGGCTGATCGGCCGCAACGGCACCGGCAAGTCCAGCCTGCTCCGGGTGATCGCCGGCGAGCTGCCGCTGGACGACGGCGAAATCCGGCGCCGCGACGGGCTCACCATCACGCTGGTCGAGCAGGAACCCGTGCTGCCGGAGGCGGCGACGCTGCGCGAATGCCTGGCGCTGCGGGGCCGGTTCGAAGACATCCGCGACGAGCGCCTGCGCTGGGGTGTCGAGGCCAGGCTGGTCGAATACCTGCACCGTTTCGGGCTGGACGAGGGGCTATGCATGGCCGCGGCCTCGGGCGGCGAGCGAAAGCGCGCGGCGCTGGCACTCGCGCTCGCGCTCGAGCCGCAGCTGCTGCTGCTCGACGAGCCGACCAATCACCTCGACATCGACGGCATCACGCTGCTCGAGGACCTGCTGCTGAAGGGGCCGGCGGCGATCGTGATCACCCACGACCGCGCGTTCCTCGATCGAGTCGCGACCCGCATCGTCGAACTCGATCGCGGGCTGTTGCGGTCCTACCCGGGTAATTTCGCTGCATATGAGCGACGCAAGGCCGAGCAGCTCGCGGCCGAGGCGCTGGAGAACCGCAGGTTCGACAAGTTCTGGGCGCAGGAGGAAGTGTGGATCCGCAAGGGTGTCGAAGCCCGCCGCACGCGCAATGCCGGTCGTGTCCAGCGGCTCGAGGACTTGAGGCGTGAGCGCATGGCGCGACGCGACCTCGTGGGCAGCGTGCGCCTGACGCTCGATGCCGGCGAGCGCTCCGGGAAGCTCGTCGCCGAGCTCGAGGACGTGTCGAAATCGTTCGGCGAACGCCCGATCGTGTCGCGACTTTCGACGCGCATCATGCGTGGCGATCGCATCGGTGTCGTCGGCCCGAATGGCGCCGGCAAGACCACGCTGCTCAAGCTGATCCTGGGCGAAATCGCGCCAGATTCGGGCACTGTGCGGCTTGGCACCAACCTGCAGGTCGCCTATTTCGACCAGATGCGCGAGCAGCTCGACCCGGAGCGCAGCGTCGCCGATACCGTCAGCCCGGGATCCGACTGGGTGGACCTCGCGTCCGGCCGCAAGCATGTCGTGAGCTACCTGGGCGACTTCCTGTTCCCGCCGCAGCGAACCGAGTCCCCGGTAAAGATGCTCTCGGGTGGCGAACGCAACCGATTGCTGCTCGCGCGGCTGTTCGCGCGACCCGCGAACGTGCTGGTGCTCGATGAGCCCACCAATGACCTCGACATCGATTCGCTGGAGTTGCTGGAATCCACGCTGCAGGACTACCCGGGCACGGTGCTGCTGGTGAGCCACGATCGCGCGTTCCTGGACAACGTGGTGACGCAGACCCTCGCTGCCGAGGGCGACGGGACCTGGAAGGAATACGTCGGCGGCTACAGCGACTGGATTGCACAGCGGCCCGCGAACCAGAACCGCCCTGGATCGGCACCCGGGCAAGGGCGTATGTCGGGCGCTCGGGCAGAAGCAACTGTGAGCGAAGCAGGCGAGGACGGGCCAGGCGTGGGCGGCGCCGAGCCGCAACGGGCGGGGCCGGCGAAACCGGCCAAGCTGAGCTATAAGGAATCGCGCGAACTCGAGCAATTCCCCGCCCGGATCGAGGCGCTGGAGTCCGAGCAGCGCGAACTTGCTGCGCTGATGGCCCGCGGCGATTACCACCTGCGTGGCGCGGCGCAGATCCGCGCCGACGCTGCTCGCGCGACAGAGATCGAGCAGGCGCTCGAGGCGGCCTTCGAGCGCTGGGCGGAGTTGGACATGCGTCGCAACCCGCCGACCTAGTTGCCCGACGGGAATCCGCCGGGGCGCCCGTCAACTCAAAAAAAAGCGCCCGCGCAGGTGCGCGGGCGCGATGCGTCACAAAAGACGCCAGGGGGTCAATCAGGGCAGCGTCTGCTCGCCACCTCGGGCCGGGTCCTCGGTCCAGCCCAGTGCCTGCCAGTCGATCTGCGTGCCGAGGTGGCAGTCGTCGCATTGGTTGTTTACGCCCAACGCCTGCGCCTTCGGCGCGACCTCATGGTCGACCTTCAAGAGCATCACGGTGTCCAGGAACTCGTGTTCGCCCGTGAAGACCTGCACGCCGCCGTTGTAGGCCGGTGAATAGGTCGCTCCGTCCTGAAGCGCGAGGGTCCAGTCGAACTTGGCCCAGTAGGGATTCGGGCCGGTGATCGTGCCCCACAGGTGCGGAACCAGCACGGTCTGGTTGTTCTTGTCGAACGGCTGGTTGCCGGTCATCTTCTTGAAGGGGTAGATCATCGCGTCCGCATCCTTGTAGCTTGCGGTCGGCGAGGCGAGGTCCATCGGCAGGCTCGTGTACTTGTCGTTGAATCCCATGACCACGCGGTTCCACTTGCCGTTGTAGTAGCGAAGCTCGGGTCGGACATTGGTGCCCCAGGTGAAGCAGCCCTTCAGCTTGCTGTAGGTCCCGCGCTGGGTCACGCCGTCTGCAGCGACGCCGGTCGGCGCTGCCGCGCACGCGTCGGGCCGCGCGTCGAATCCCGCCAGCGACCAGCGCCAGTCGGTGTAGGTCGCGACCTTGCGGGCAACTGCCGGGATGTGACAGGCCTGGCAGGCGAGGCGCGGATGCGAAGTGACAATGTTCGCGGCCGAGGTACCTGCGTGGATGCTCGCAGCCGAGCCATGGCAGTCCGAACACTCCTTCATCACGCCTTCATCGTTCGAATGGAACATGAAGCCGCCTATGCCGTGCGACAGCACCTCGCCCGCGGTGTCCTTCTTCACCTGGTGGCAGGCCACGCAACTCATGTTGCCGCCCTTCTTCTGCGTGCCGGTGGCCAGCGGGTCGACGCCCATGTGGACGTCTTCGCTGCGATGCAGGTAGGTGACCGGGTCTGCATTGGGATCCGCCGGCGGCGACAGTGCCATGCGCTTGGACAGGTCGCCGTGCTTGACGTTGTCGTCACCGCCGGGAAGCGCGTGGCAGATCAGGCAGGCCGCACGCGGCGGAACACCACCGTTCATGCCTACGCTCTGCGCCACCGCCTGCAGGTCGACCGATGGATCGGGCGTGCCGCCCGGCGCCGCCACCTTCTTGTAGGTGCCCGACTGGTCGTGACAGGCGAGGCAGTCGATGTTCTTCGCATTCGCGAAGTTGAAGCTCTTGTCCGTCCAGCCGTAGCTGATGTGGCACTGCGAGCAGCGGCCCTCGTTGCTCGGGATGGCCTGGCAGAAGTTGTTGATCAGGTCCTTCTTGCCGTGGACCTGGCCCTCGAAACCTACCATCTCGGTGACCGGGCCTTCCCACCTCCAGTGGGCGGTGGTCATCACGTCGTCGCCGATCTTGCCGTGGCAGTTCAGGCACTGGCTGGTGCCCGTGTAGGTATTCTCGGTGAAATAGCCCTTGTGCAGGCTCACCGGGTCGTATCCGCCGGACGGTGTTCGGCAGTCGAGCACGTCGACCACGCCGTCCTTGTTCACATCCTCGGTGGCGAGGTCCGGCACGCCGTTCTGGTTCAGGTCCCAGCAATTCAGGCCAGCATCTCCGGCCGCGCCCGGCGTACCCGGCGTGCCATTGGTGCCGTTTTTGCCGTCGCTGCTCGAACAGCCGACGACGAGAGTCGCGCTGAGCAGCGCCAGGGCGAGCGCGCGCAGCGTTCGCGTATGCAGGTTTCTCATTTCCATCAGACCACTCCTGGAGTCCTTGTCGCCCGCCGGCCCCACGGGGTCGCGCAGGCGGTCGATCACATCGATTCTTGAGTTGTTGCTACTTTAGAAATCCCTAATCAATCAGCACCTCGGTAGGTGCAAACGGCGTGCCATCGCCACGGCCAGCAGCGGCGGTCATGGAAATCAGGGACTTGCCTGCGGGATGCGGTGGGCGGCTCGCTGCAGGCAACAGATTGTATGTCGTATCTGGCATATACTTTGGCAGTCAACGCCAGATCGGACGGTCACCCCATGAGTACCCGGCGACGCAAGGTGCCGGACGAGGTCGAGGCCCTGCTCGAGAGCCTGCCGGAGCCACGCGTGGTGCTCGGCGACGACTACCGGATCCTTGCGGCGAATTCCGCCTATCGTGCGGCTTATGCTCGCGGCGGCGAGGTCACGGGCCGCCTCTGCCACGAGGTTTCACACGGCTATGACCGCCCCTGCGACGAGGCCGGAGAATCATGCCCACTGAAGCGCGCGCGGACTTCGGGGCACCTCGAGCGCGTGTTGCACATCCACCGCACGCCTCGCGGCGACGAACACGTGCAGGTCGAATTGACCCCGATTCGCCCGGGCGCAGCGCGCGCCCGGCTGTACGTGGAGAAGATGCAGGCCCTGCCCACCGCCCACGCATCGAGTTCCGGGGAGGGCCTGGTCGGCCGTGCGCCGGCATTCACTGCGATGCTGGCGCTGGTGGCACGCGTCGCGCCGACAGATACATCCGTGCTGCTGCTCGGCGAAACCGGCACCGGCAAGGAGATGGTGGCGCGCGCGGTGCACGAGGCCAGTCCGCGGGCCAGCGCTCCATTCGTTGCGGTGGATTGCTCCGGGCTCGCCGAGACGCTGGTCGAGAGCGAACTGTTCGGTCACGAGCGAGGGGCATTTACCGGTGCGCTCGCCCGCAAGACCGGGCTGGTCGAGGCGGCGGCCGGCGGCACGCTGTTCCTCGATGAAGTCGGCGACATACCGCTCGGCCTGCAGGTAAAGCTGCTGCGACTGCTCGAAACCGGCACATTTCGCCGCGTCGGTGGAATCGAACCGCTGCATGCAGACTTCCGGCTGATCGCCGCCACGCATCGGGATCTCGGCCGACTGGTGCGCGAGGAGCGTTTCCGCAGCGATCTCTATTTCCGCATTGCCGCGTTTCCGGTGACCCTGCCCCCGTTGCGCGAACGCCGCACGGACGTCGGCTTGCTGGCCGAGTCGCTGCTCTCCCGGATCTCCTCCGCGCGCAAGCGCCGGCTGAGTCCCGCGGCACTCGAGCGGCTCGAACGTCACAATTTTCCCGGCAACGTCCGCGAACTGCGCAACATCCTTGAGCGGGCGAACCTGCTTGCCGACAGCGACGTCATCGATTGCGAACACCTGCCGGCCGCGCTGGCCGTGTCGGCCGCGCTGGCCGTGTCGGCCGCCAGCGACGGGTCGGTGCTGGAGCACGCCGAGCGTCACGCGCTCACCCTGGCGCTCGCGACGCACTCCGGCAGTCGCCGCGACCTGGCGAAGGCGCTCGGAATCAGCGAACGCACGCTGTACCGGAAGCTGCGCAAGCTGTGACATGCGGCGTCGACTGGCGGGCGTGGTCACTGGACTCGAGCACCGGGCGTGGCTGCGTACCGCGTGACCCGCGCGGGGACTGGGCTCATTCAATAGGGACATGCCGCAGCGCCGCCAATTGCATCGGAACTTGCCGGGGAAAGCTGCTAGCTTCAGCGCCATGCCTGGGCAACTTCCCCGGATCATCCAGGGGGGGATGGGTGTGGCCGTCTCCTCGTGGCGACTGGCACGTGCGGTCTCCGCCAGGGGCCAGCTCGGCGTCGTATCGGGCACCGGGATCGACGCCGTGGTCGCACGTCGCCTGCAGCTCGGCGATCCGGGCGGTCATCTACGCGAGGCGTTCGATGCATTCCCGGTCCCGGGTGTTGCGGCACGGGTCTGGGACCGTCACTACGTCAAGGGCGGCAAGGCCGCCGGCACCAGGTACAAGTCAAAGCCACTCTCGTCGATCGAGATGCCGCCACGACTGCTCGACCTGATCGTGCTCAGCAACTTTTCGGAGGTTTACCTGGCCAAGGCCGGGCACTCGGGCCCGGTCGGCATCAACCTGCTCGAAAAGATCCAGCTGCCCAACCTCGCTTCGCTGTTCGGCGCCATGCTCGCAGAGGTCGATGTCGTGCTGATGGGCGCCGGTATCCCCAGGTCGATACCCGCGGTACTCGATCGATTCTCGGTGGGCGAACCCGCCGAACTGCGTATCGACGTGGCTGGCGCACTGCCGGGCGAGGTATTCCAGTCGCGCTTCGACCCGCGCGACTACTGGCCCCAGGGCGTCCCGAACCTGGTTCGACCGATGTTCCTCGCGATCGTCTCCTCTGCGACGCTGGCCATGACGCTGGCACGGAAAAGCGCCGGCAAGGTCGACGGCTTCGTCGTGGAGGGATCGACGGCCGGCGGCCACAACGCGCCACCTCGCGGGCCGATGCGGCTCGATGCGGCCGGCGAACCGGTCTACGGACCGCGGGACACGCCGGACCTCGAGCAGATCCGGGCGCTCGGCCTGCCGTTCTGGCTCGGCGGTTCCTATGCCGACGCGACGAAGCTCGAGCAGGCCATTGCTCTCGGTGCGCAGGGCATCCAGGTCGGCACGGCCTTCGCATTCTGTGAAGAATCTGGCTTGTCGACTGAATTGAAGAACGCCGTGCTGCGCGCGTCGCGCGAGGGCAGCGTGAAGGTGGTCACCGATCCCTACGCGTCACCGACCGGGTTTCCGTTCAAGGTGCTGCAACTCGAGGGCACCGTGTCGAGCGCCGAGGCGTTCGCCGCGCGCGAACGCGTCTGCGACCTGGGCTATCTCCGGCAGTGCTATCGCGAGGAGGACGGAAGCGTCGGATATCGCTGCCCCGGCGAGCCGCTCGAGGATTACCTGCGCAAGGGCGGCAGCGAGGCCGATACCGTCGGCCGCAAGTGCGTGTGCAACGGGCTGGTATCGGCCGTGGATTTTGGCCAGGTACTTCACGGCGGCGGGATCGAGCCGTCGCTGGTGACGGCGGGCGACGATGCGGGATCAATCTGCCGGTTCCTGCGACCCGGCCATGACGATTACTCCGCAGGCGACGTGATCGACAGCCTGCTCGGCGCCGCCTGACGCTTCCGCACTCGGGGGCGCGAATCCATTATCCTGCGTCCGGAACAGGCGACAAGAAAGACACCTGCGTGAACACGTGCCGGCTTGAGCGGAACCCGTCAATGAGCTGCCCGGCTGGTCCGGGAACCACGTGAAATCCACGCGCGAGAAAAGGCTTCCGTGGATCTTCCGCGTGGTCCCCGCGCTCGGATCGCTGCGCAACTATCGCAGCGCCGACGCGCACGCGGACATCGTCGCCGGTCTCACCGTCGCCGCCGTGGCGGTGCCGCAGGCGATGGCCTACGCGCTCGCCGCCGGACTGCCGGCTGAATATGGCCTCTATACGGCGGTCGTCATGACCGCCGTCGGTGCGCTGTTCTCCTCGTCCCGGCAGCTGATCAACGGACCGACCAACGCGATCTCGATCGCGGTACTGAGCGTCTTGAGCCTGTTGCCTGGCACGGAAGCGAAAGTCGAGGCAGCGATACTGCTGGCCTTCATGGTTGGCGTGATCCAGATCGTGATCACCCTGCTGCGCCTGGGCGACCTCACCCGCTACATCTCGCACTCGGTCATCGTCGGGTTCACGCTCGGGGCTGCCACGCTGCTCGTGCTCGACCAGGCGAAGAACCTGCTGGGCCTCAAGTCGATGGGCGGGGCGCACGACAATTTCGTGCATCAGTTCTGGATGACGATGACCGAGGGCGGCAGCGTCCATACGACAACCCTTGCGGTCGGCCTCGGGTCGGTCGCGATGGTCATCGGGCTGCGCTGGGTCAAGAACCGCCCGGGCATGCGCCTGCTGCCCGACCTGTTGATCACCGTCCTGGCCATGGCAGCCATCGTCGCGTGGCTGGGCCTCGATGCCAGGGGAGTCGCGGTCGTCGGCAGGATCCCGGACCGGTTTCCGATACCCCAGACTCCGGGATTGAATCTCGATCTGATGCGGGAGCTGTCCGGCGGCGCACTGGCGATCGCCATACTGGGACTGCTCGAGGCCGTGGCGATGGCCAAGGCGCTTGCGGCGCGTACACGGCAGACGCTGGACATGAACCAGCTGTGCCTCAGCGAAGGGATCGCCAATTTCACCGGCAGCTTTTTCCAGTGCTATCCGGGATCCGGCTCGCTGACCCGATCGGCGATCAACCAGCAGGCGGGCGCCGTGACGCAGTGGGCGGGCATCGTGTCCGCGGCGGCGGTCGCGCTGATCGTGGTCGCGTTCGCTCCCTACGCGCGATTCATCCCGCGCGCCGCGCTGGCCGGGATCCTGATCGTCTCCGCGTGGCGAATGATCGATCGGCACGCGCTCGTCTACCATCTCCGCGCCAGCCGTTTCGACATGATGATCGTGGCGGTGACGGCATTTTCGGCCGTCGCAATCTCGATCCAGTTCTGCGTGCTGATCGGCGTGTTCATGTCGTTCCTGCTGTCGGTGGCCCGGGCCGGCCGCATGCAGGCAACCCAGTTCAGCATCGCAGCGGATGGCGCGGTCCAGGAGCGACTGCCAGGGGACCCCAGCTGCAATCGCGTGCTCATCCACGGGCTCGAAGGTGAATTGTTCTTCGGCGCAACCGCGGCCCTGGAGATGCATTTCCGAAACATCGAGCGGCGGATCGACCAGAAAACGCGCGCGGTGGTGCTGCGACTCAAGCGGGCCCGCAATGCCGACGCGGTCGGCATGGAAGTGCTCGACGGCTTTGTCGAGCGTGTCCGCGCGCGCGGGGTGCAGGTGATCCTGTGTGGCATCCGCCCGGACTTCGCCCGCAAGCTGGAACGGGTCGGGCTGAAGGATCGTGCCGGTTATTCGGTCTTTTTCGAGGACAAGTCCCGGCCCACCAGCACGGTACGGGCGATTGATTACGCATTCAGCCTGGTCGACGATCCCTGCGAGTCCTGCCATTGCGGCCGCAGGCGAGCCGACAAGGCCCCGCTTCACTACGTGATCTGAACAGCGCCGCGCTGCGTCAATCCACCTCGGAAGGGTGGGCTTGTTGGTACCTGCGAACGTAGTTCCAGCGGTTGCGCGTGGCTTCCGCGAAATGCCGGTCCAGGACGCCCAGCTGGGCTTCCGTCCCGGTGAAGTACTTGCCCCTGTCTTCCTTCTGGTACTGCAGGAGACCGCCCAGGTTCGGTTCCACGTCGACCATCATGTAGGCGTCCATGTCCGAGAATTCGAGAATGGGATGATCGTCGGTGTGGATCGGTGCACCCGCGACAAGGGCGTCGACGTCCCGCTCTCCCAGCAGCAGCATGCTGGCAACCTGGTACTCGTTGCCTACCCTGAGCGTCCGCAGGTCCGCCTTCACCTTTTCCATCCTGCGCGCCAGCTCGTCCAGGTTGACCTCGGTCTTCGCCGGCGTGCCCACCGCGATGATGAAGTGCGTCGGGTAAGGGGTGAAATACCAGAGCGTCGTGTGGGGATAGACCTTCTTGAAGGTCGCGATGAGTATTCGCAGGTCCTCGAACGAAAGCCCCCCGAGGGGCAGCCAGGCCGCAGCTACCCCGTCGCCGGTCAATGCGTCGCGCATGATCTCGAAGTACTCGTACGTGTAGAGGTAGGGGTTGCGCTTGTACTTCAGGTTCGTCACATCGGTGACGATTACGCTGAACTTCTTGTCCACGACATCGATGTAGTTGCGCGCGTCGTCGAGCACGACGTTCAGTGCGGGATCTTCGTAGGAGTGACGGTTCAAATCGCCGAACAGCGGCGCCGCCTCCAGGATCTTTTCCTCGATTTCCACTGCGTCGACGGGGACATCGTGCAGCAGCATGCTGCCGGATGTCGTGCCGGTGCCGTAGCCCACGGTCACCGCCGATTGCGGGTCATCGGCCAGCAGCAGCGGAAGGTGGGCGAGCATCTTGGAGTCCGCGACCAGCACCGGGTCCGTGCCCGAGACGTTCTGGCCGTCGACAAATATGCCCCTGTACTTCTCGTTGCCGATCACGCTGACGGTGCCTGAGAAGCCCTCCGAGTAGTAGACGAGGTCGAGGCCCTTCACTTCCTTGTGGAAGCTCTTGCTGTCCGAGAAGACAAGCAGGTTCGCCAGCACGCCCACGAGCAGCAGCCCGACCCAGCGCACGGGGGAGAAATCGTGCGCCCGGATCGCGAGCACCAGCGCGATGAGCAGGCTGAGGTTTACCAGGATGAGCGTGGTGTTCCACATCCCGGCAAACGGAATCAGCACGAACCCGGTCAGGAGGCTGCCGAGCACGCAACCCAGGGTATTGGCTATCAGGATCGCCCCGGACTTGGCCCCGATCCTGTGCACGTCATGGGCATAGATCCTGAGGCCCAGCGGGAACAGGATGCCCATGAAGATCGCGGGGACCAGTGACAGTGAGAACGCGAGCAGCATGCTCGCGGCAAGCTGGTCAACGGGCAGCGAATCGTCCAGCAGCACCGTGAGCGCTTCGAATCGCCGGAACAGGAACAGGACCAGCGCCCCACTCAGCGCGGTGAGGATGCACACACCACGGAACAGGGCCTCCAGGCCCTCTCGACGGTCTATCGTTCGCGACACCAGCCAGGACCCGATCGAGAACCCGAGCAGGAAGCCCGCGACGATCAGCGCGAACGCCTGCGAGGTGGACAGCCCGTACGTCGAAAGTATCCGGACCCACAGGACCTCGTAGCTGAGGCTGATGAATCCGGTCAGGAACAGCACGTACAGCATGTACGAGTGTGGGGAGCTTTCCTCGGTCGAGTCCGTCTGCGCGGGCGCGTCGGACTTGCCCGCGGCGATGATGACCGCCACCAGCAGGTTGCCGGCAACGGCAACCACCAGGGTGGTCGAGACCCCGAGGTACTTCACCAGCACGAAACCGGTGAGCAACGCCCCGGCGAACGCGCCCAGGGTGTTGAGGTAGTAGATCTTGCTGAAACCGGAGCCGAAGGTCGACGAGGCCGTCAGGAAGTACTTCGAGATCAGCGGCATCGTGCCGCCGATGAAAAAGACGGGTGGCAGGAGTACCACAACCGACAGCAGCAGGCGGACGACCGACATGCCGTACAGGTCGAGGTTGTTGTACGCAGACTCGTACAGCAGACGGTAGACGGGCAGGTAATCGATCACCAGGTAGGACGCGACTGATGCAATCGCAATGCATACCTCGACGTACATGTAGACCCGCAGCGGATTCTTCGTGCGCTCCGACCACTTGCCGAAGAAGTAGCTACCCAGCCCCAGGCCCAGCAGGAACACGGCCACGACCGTCGCCACGGCGAAGCTGCTGACACCGAACACGAGCCCCAGCAGCCTGACCCAGATCAACTGGTAGATCAGGGCCGAGAAGCCCGAAATCGTGATTGCGACGTAGAACAGCCGCTTGTCCAAGGTCCATGCCATCGGCACTGTCTCCGCTTTGTCAGTCGAACCGCGGCCGCAGGACGCCGTGCCGCAATGCACGACGGCAACTGGTCCATCGCAGACAGGGACTGGCCCGAGGCCCTGCCAGGCCGGGTGGCGCCCTGGGCCTCACCACGATACCGGGGGGAAATTGCTACGGATCCCCGATATTTTCAATCCGAGGCTACCGCAGCGCTGAAAAAAGAAACCCCCGGCGGATTTCTCCGCCGGGGGTTCCGGACTTAAGAGCCTGGCAGTGACCTACTCTTGCATGACCAAAGGTCACACTACCATCGGCGCTGAGCGTTTTCACTTCCGAGTTCGGAAAGGGATCGGGTGGTTCCCGCTCGCTATTGCCGCCAGGCAAACTGGCTCACGCACGCGCTTTCGCGTGGCGATGAATTCGAATCGGGTATGACAAGCGTGTCGCAACGAGCGATACAGCTGACGACTACACCATCGGCGGGAAAATCCCAGGCCGATTGGGTGTTATATGGTCAAGCCTCACGGGCAATTAGTACTGGTTAGCTCAATGCATTACTGCACGTACACACCCAGCCTATCAACGTCGTAGTCTTCGACGGCCCTTCAGGGGAATCGAGTTCCCAGGGAGAACTAATCTTGGGGGGGGCTTCCCGCTTAGATGCTTTCAGCGGTTATCCCGTCCGTATTTAGCTACCCGGCAGTGCCACTGGCGTGACAACCGGAACACCAGAGATACGTCCACTCCGGTCCTCTCGTACTAGGAGCAGCTCACCCTCAATTCTCCAACGCCCACGGCAGATAGGGACCGAACTGTCTCACGACGTTCTGAACCCAGCTCGCGTACCACTTTAAATGGCGAACAGCCATACCCTTGGGACCTGCTACAGCCCCAGGATGTGATGAGCCGACATCGAGGTGCCAAACTCCTCCGTCGATGTGGACTCTTGGGAGGAATAAGCCTGTTATCCCCGGAGTACCTTTTATCCGTTAAGCGATGGCCCTTCCATACAGAACCACCGGATCACTAAGACCTGCTTTCGCACCTGTTCGACCTGTCCGTCTCACAGTTAAGCACCCTTATGCCTTTGCACTCAAAAGCGCGATGACCGACCGCGCTGAGGGTACCTTTGCACTCCTCCGTTACTCTTTGGGAGGAGACCGCCCCAGTCAAACTACCCACCATACATGGTCCCCGATCCGGATTACGGACCTAGGTTAGAAATTCGAACATCCCAGGGTGGTATTTCAAGGCTGGCTCCATGCGATCTAGCGACCGCACTTCAAAGCCTCCCACCTATCCTACACAGGAAGGTTCAAAGTTCAATGTAAAGCTGTAGTAAAGGTTCACGGGGTCTTTCCGTCTTGCCGCGGGTACGCCGCATCTTCACAGCGATTTCAACTTCACTGAGTCTCGGGTCGAGACAGTGTGGCTATCATTACTCCATTCGTGCAGGTCGGAACTTACCCGACAAGGAATTTCGCTACCTTAGGACCGTTATAGTTACGGCCGCCGTTTACCGGGGCTTCGATCAAGAGCTTCGCCTTGCGGCTGACCCCATCACTTAACCTTCCGGCACCGGGCAGGAGTCACACCCTATACATCCACTTTCGTGTTAGCAGAGTGCTGTGTTTTTGATAAACAGTTGCAGCCACCGATTACCTGCGACCTTCATCAGCTCAAAAAGTAAATTTCTTCACCAACGAAGGCATACCTTCTTCCGAAGTTACGGTATCAATTTGCAGAGTTCCTTAACCCGAGTTCTCTCAAGCGCCTTGGCAGATTACCTGCCCACCCACCAGTGTCGGTTTGCGGTACGGTCCAGTGCTACCTGAAGCTTAGAGGCTTTTCCTGGGAGCGTGGCATCAATCACTTCGGTCCACGTGGGACCTCGTCATCGCATCTTGGGATTAACGGACCTCCGGATTTGCCTGGAGATCCTCCCTACCTGCTTAAACCGGGAACCAGCCCCGGCTGACCTAGCCTTCTCCGTCACCCCATCGCAGCAGCACCAGGTACGGGAATATTGACCCGTTTTCCATCGACTACGCCTTTCGGCCTCGCCTTAGGTACCGACTCACCCTGCGCCGATTAACGTTGCGCAGGAACCCTTGGGTTTACGGCGTGCGAGTTTTTCACTCGCATTAACGTTACTCATGTCAGCATTCGCACTTCTGATACCTCCAGCACACCTCGCAGTGCACCTTCGCAGGCTTACAGAACGCTCCCCTACCACCTGCACTTGCGTGCAGATCCGCAGCTTCGGCTCATGGCTTGAGCCCCGTTATATCTTCCGCGCAGGCCGACTAGACCAGTGAGCTATTACGCTTTCTTTAAAGGATGGCTGCTTCTAAGCCAACCTCCTGGCTGTCTATGCCTTCCCACATCGTTCACCACTTAGCCATGAATTAGGGGCCTTAGCTGGCGGTCTGGGTTATTTCCCTCTTCACGACGGACGTTAGCACCCGCCGTGTGTCTCCCGTGCGTTGACTTCCTGGTATTCGGAGTTTGCATAGGTTTGCTAAGCCGGGACGGCCCGCTAGCCTAAACAGTGCTCTACCCCCAGCAGTCCTACACGAGGCACTACCTAAATAGCTTTGGGGGAGAACCAACTATCGCCGGCCTTGATTAGCCTTTCACTCGCTATCCACACCTCATCGCCTAATTTTGCAACATTAGAGCGTTCGGGCCTCCAGTAGGTATTACCCTGCCTTCACCCTGGACATGGATAGATCGTCCGGGTTTGGGTCTCTTCGCTAGCGACGTAAAACGCCCATTTCGGACTCGGTTTCCCTGCGCCTCCCCTATTCGGTTAGGCTGCCACTAAAAATAACTCGCTGACCCATTATACAAAAGGTACGCCGTCACCCCTTGCGGGGCTCCGACTGCTGTCGCACGCGGTTTCAGGTTCTATTTCACTCCCCTCTCCGGGGTTCTTTTCGCTTTTCCTCAGGTACTGGTTCACTATCGGTCGGTAGGTAGTATTTAGCCTTGGAGGATGGTCCCCCATGTTTCAGGATTACACGTGTCCCGCCCTACTCTTCGTCACTCCTCGCTTCTGCCTTTCACATACGGGGCTATCACCACGTACGGCCGGAGTTTCCAGCTCGTTCCGTTAGGCATCGTCGATTGATCGTGACTGGGCTGCTCCGCGTTCGCTCGCCACTACTTGCGGAATCTCGGTTGATTTCTTTTCCTCCGGGTACTGGATGTTTCAATTCCCCGGGTTCGCCCTGCACGCCAACGTATTCAGCATGCAGTACGGCCTAAGCCGTGGGTTTCCCCATTCGGACACCTCCGGATCAGAGCTTGTTTGCCAGCTCCCCGAAGCTTTCGCGGGCTACCGCGTCCTTCATCGCCTCCTACCGCCAAGGCATCCACCACGTACGCTTATTCGCTTGACCATATAACCCCAATAGGTCTGGGGTCGATGGACCAAATAATTCTCGTCAGCTGATATCTCTCACGAACGCGACACGCTTTTGATTATCAGGTTGAAAAAACTTGATCCTCGGCGTCATACCCAATTCATATTGTTAAAGAGCAACGCACGGAGAAACTCCGTCGCGTGAGACCACGCATGCACCGCTTTCGCGGCGGCACATGAGTGGTATCGCGCACCTGGCGGCACTGGATGTGGTGGAGCCAGCCGGGATCGAACCGGCGACCTCCTGCATGCAAAGCAGGCGCTTTCCCAGCTGAGCTACGGCCCCAGCTCGATCCACCGGGAATGGTGGGTTGGAAGATTCGAACTTCCGGCCTCGCCCTTATCAGGGGCGCGCTCTGACGAATCGAGCTACAGACCCGGGGTTCGAAGGCGGCCCCGGCACTCGGCCATCCAGCATCACGGGCATCTAGACAGGTAACTTGAGTGGGAACTCGCGCAAGACGTCGTCTCGCGCTGTCTTTTAAAGGAGGCTATCGAGAGCTGACGTTCCCGTACGAGGACGCCGTCACCTTCACCCCAGTCATTGAGCACACCGTGGAGCGCCCTCCTTGCGGTTAGGCTACCTACTTCTGGTGCAGTCAACTTCCATGGTGTGACGGGCGGTGTGTACAGTACCTGGAACGTATTCACCGCGACATGGCTGATTCGCGATTACTAGCGATTCCGACTTCACGCAGTCGAGTTGCAGACTGCGATCCGGACTACGATCGGCTTTCTGGGATTAGCTCCCCCTCGCGGGTTGGCAACCCTCTTGTACCAACCATTGAGCACGTGGCTGTAGCCCTTGGTCATAGGGCCGACGACGGACTCGACGTCATCCCCTCATCTTCCTCCGGTTTGTCACCGGCGGTC
>CAVTNX010000019.1:0-263115 GCA_963736205.1 uncultured Gammaproteobacteria bacterium
TGAATCCCGCCAGCTGTCGTTGCCGGAGGTTGGAGAGGCCGGGCAGGAGCGGTTGCGCGAAAGCCGTGTTCTGCTGGTGGGAGTGGGAGGCCTGGGTTCGCCCGCCGCGCTGTACCTGGCGGCGGCCGGCGTCGGCCACCTGACGCTCGTCGACGACGATCGCGTCGAGCGCAGCAACCTGCAGCGCCAGGTGCTGCACAACGATGCCGGCACCGGAACGCTCAAGGTGCAGTCTGCAGAACACGCATTGCGGGCATTGAACCCGGAGATCGATGTTTCGGCGATTGCGGCTCGACTGGAAAGGTCCAACGCGCGCGAGGTCCTGGCAGGGCATCAGCTGGTCATCGACGGCTCGGACAACTTCGCGACGCGCTACGCCATCAACGACGCCTGCGTCGCGCTCGGCATCCCGAACGTGCACGGCTCGGTGTTCCGCTTCGAGGGGCAGGTGAGCGTGTTCTGGCCCGGGCGACCCGGGGCGGCTGGCCCCTGCTACCAATGCCTGTATCCGGAGCCGCCGCCGCCCGAACTCGCGCCGTCCTGCGCGGAGGCGGGGGTGCTCGGCGTCGTGCCCGGCGTAATCGGCCTGCTCCAGGCCGCCGAGGCATTGAAGCTGCTGCTAGGTACCGGTGATCCACTGGTCGGCCGGATGCTGCATTACGATGCGCTTCAGGGCCGCTTCGCGGAGTTCGAGGTCCGGCCGGATCCGGGCTGTGCGGCATGTGCGCTTGCGGGCAACCGCGACCGGGTGCGTTAGTATCGGCCCGATATCTTTCCACGAGGCTGCCGGCCACGAGGTTGCCGGAGGGATGCCGCGATGACCCGGGTCCAGCAGTCCGATCTACGCCGACCCGCCAGGGGGCGGCCGCGTGGACGCGAGCTGGACCCGGCGGCCATGCGCGAGGTGGAAGCGCTGCTGGCGGGACGGTCGCAGACTCGCGACCAGCTGATCGAGCACCTGCACGCGCTGCAGGACCGCTATGGCCATCTCTCCGCGCGCCACCTGGTGGCGCTCGCGCGCTGGATGCGGCTGCCGATGGCCGCTGTGTACGAGACGGCGACCTTTTACGCGCATTTCGATTTTGTAGACGACGGCGACGCGCCGCCGGCGCCGCTCACGATTCGCGTCTGCGAGTCGCTGTCGTGCCAGCTTGCCGGTGCGGGCGAACTCGAGCGCGCGCTGGCCGAAGGCATCGATCCCGCCGACATCAGGATCGTCGCCGCACCGTGCATGGGCCATTGTGACGAGGCGCCGGCAGTGCAGGTCGGACGTCGACACGTCGGCCACGCCACTCCCGCGCGGGTCCAGGCAGCGATCGATGCGCGGTCGTTCGAACCCGACCCGATCGACTGGCCCGCCCTCGACTCCTATCGTGCACGGGGCGGCTACGGGCTGCTCGCCGGCCTGCGTGCCGGCCGGGTCCGCGTCGAGGATCTCGCCGCCATGCTCGAAGCCGCCGGACTGCGAGGGCTGGGCGGGGCGGGTTTCCCGACGCAACGAAAGTGGCAGGCAGTGCTGGCATGCCCGGGCCCGCGGTATGCCGTTATCAATGCGGACGAAGGCGAGCCGGGCACGTTCAAGGATCGACACTACCTGGAACACGAGCCTCACCAGTTCCTCGAGGGTGCGCTGGCCAGCGCCGAGATCGTCGAGGCCGGTGCGCTCTACATCTACCTGCGCGACGAGTACCCGGGACTGTACCCGGTGCTGCGGCAGGCGATTGCCGAGATTGAGCACGCAGGTATCGTGGCGCCGGGCTTCATCGTGCTTCGGCGCGGCGCCGGCGCCTACATCTGCGGCGAGGAATCGGCGTTGATCGAGTCGCTGGAAGGCAAGCCGGGCAAGCCGCGGCACCGTCCGCCGTACGTGGCCGAGCGCGGCCTGTTCGATCGCCCGACACTGGTCAACAACGTCGAGACTGTCTACTGGATCCCGGAGATCCATCGCCGTGGCGGCGACTGGTTTGCGCAGCAGGGCCGCCACGGACGCAAGGGCCTGCGCAGTTTCTCCGTCTCCGGGCGCGTGAGGAAACCCGGTGTCCACCTGGCGCCGGCCGGCATCACCCTCAGCGAACTGCTTGACGAATATTGCGGCGGCATGGCCGAGGGCCATGAACTGCTGTGCTACCTGCCGGGAGGCGCATCCGGGGGGCTGCTGCCGGCATCGAGGGCGGGCATTCCACTGGACTTCGACACGCTGCAGCCACACGGTTGCTTCATCGGCTCGGCGGCGATCATCGTCGTTTCGACCCGCGACGACCTGCGCGCCGTGCTCGCGAACCTGATGGCCTTCTTCGCCGACGAGTCCTGCGGCCAGTGCACGCCATGCCGGGTCGGCACCGAAAAAATGCTGGCGCTGCTGCGTCGCGACCGGTGGGACGAGGCGCAGTTGCGCAGGCTGTCCCAGGTGATGATGGACGCATCGATCTGCGGGCTGGGCCAGGCGGCGCCGAACCCCGTGCTCGGGGCGCTCGATCATTTCCGCGACCGCCTGGCCAGCCAGGGAATCCGCATCGTCGCCGGGGAGGCGGGTCGGTGAGCGGCGACACGCACGCTGCCGGTTTCGAGCTGACGCTCGACGGACGAACGGTCGTCGCAAGCCCCGGCATGACGCTCTGGGATGTCGCGAAGCGATGCGGCGACGTGATTCCTCACCTGTGTTTCAAGGACGCACCAGGCTATCGCGCCGATGGCAATTGTCGCGCCTGCATGGTCGAGATCGAGGGTGAGCGAACGCTGGCCGCCAGTTGCCTGCGCAAGGCGGCGCCGGGCATGGTGGTCAGGAGCGCGACCTCCGATCGTGCCCGCGTCGCGCGCATCGGGGTGATGGAACTGCTGCTGTCCGACCAGCCCGCGCGCGGCAACTCGCCGGACCGGTCCAGTCATTTCTGGCAAACGGCCGAAAAGCTGGGACTCGATGCCGACGCGGCGCGCCGGTCATTGCCGCGGCGCGCCGGGGACCCGGCGCGACGCGACTCGTCGCACACGGCGATGCACGTTAACCTCGAGGCCTGCATCGACTGCGGCTTGTGCGTGCGCGCCTGCCGCGAAGTGCAGGTCAACGACGTGATCGGGTTGGCCGGGCGCGGTGCGCGCACGAAGGTCGTGTTCGACTTCGACGACCCGATGGGGCAAAGCACCTGTGTTGCCTGCGGCGAATGCGTGCAGGCCTGCCCGACCGGGGCACTGATGCCGGCGAGCCTTGTTGACTCGCGCGGCCTGGGCGATTCCACGCTGGTCGATCGCAAGGTCGACTCGGTCTGCCCGTACTGTGGAGTGGGCTGCCAGCTCAGCTATCACGTCAGGGACGACCTGGTCATCAACGTCGAGGGACTCGACGGGCCCTCGAACCAGGGTCGCCTGTGCGTGAAGGGGCGCTTCGGTCTCGACTACACCCGGCATCCCGCGCGGCTGCTGCGGCCATTGATCCGTCGCGAGGGCGTGCCGAAGGGAATCGACCCGGGGTTCGATCCGGCACGGCCGCTGACGCATTTCCGCGAGGCGAGCTGGGATGAGGCGCTGGAGTTCGCAGCCGGTGGCCTCAAGGCGCTGCGCGAAACCCATGGTCCGGCAGCACTGGCCGGGTTCGGCAGCGCCAAGTGCTCCAACGAGGAAGCCTGGCTGTTCCAGAAGCTGGTGCGGACAGGCTTCGGCTCGAACAACGTGGATCACTGCACCCGGCTGTGCCATGCGAGTTCCGTCGCCGCGCTGATGGAGTGCATCGGTTCGGGCGCCGTGACAGCGTCGTTCATGCAGGTCGCCGAGGCGGACGTGGCGATCCTGATCGGCTGCAACCCGGCGGTGAATCACCCGGTGGCCGCGACCTGGTTCAGGCAGGCGGCGAAGCGGGGCACGAAGCTGGTCGTGCTGGACCCGCGCGGACAGGCGCTCGGCGACTACGCTCACCGCATGGTGCGCTTTACGCCCGGCGCGGATGTGGCGCTGCTGAACGCGATGCTGAACGTGATCGTCACCGAGCGCCTGTACGACGAGGAATACGTTGCAGCGCACACGGAGGGATTCGAGGCGCTGCGTGAACACCTGCAGGCGATGACGCCGGAGGCAATGTCGCCCCGGTGCGGAGTGCTCCCCGCCGAAATCCGGGACCTCGCCAGGACCTACGCCACGGCCGGCCGGGCGATGATCTTCTGGGGCATGGGGATATCGCAGCACGTGCACGGCACGGACAACGCGCGCTGCCTGATATCGCTGGCACTCTGCACCGGCCACGTCGGCCGCCCGGGAACCGGCCTGCATCCCCTGCGCGGCCAGAACAACGTGCAGGGCGCCTCGGATGCCGGGTTGATCCCGATGGTTTTTCCCGACTACCGGCCGGTGGGAAACGACCAGTACCGGGCGGCGTTCGAGGAATTGTGGCAGGCGTCGCTGGATCCAAAGCCCGGGCTGACGGTCGTCGAGATCATGCATGCGATCCACGCAGGCACGATCCGTGGCATGTACATCCTCGGCGAAAACCCGGCGATGTCGGACCCCGACCTGGACAACGCGCGGGCGGCACTCGCGAAGCTCGAGCACCTGGTCGTGCAGGAACTGTTCGTGACCGAGACCGCCCAGTTCGCGGACGTGATCCTGCCGGCGTCGGCCTGGCCCGAGAAGGACGGCACGGTGACCAACACGAATCGCCAGGTGCAGATGGGACGGGCAGCGGTTCCACTGCCCGGGGAAGCGCGTCCGGACTGGTGGATCATCCAGCAGATTGCACGGCGTTTCGGCCTGGCCTGGAACTACGATCATCCGCGCGACGTGTTTGCCGAGATGCGGCGGGGCATGGCCTCGCTCGACCACATCGACTGGGAACGAGTCGAGCGAGAGGGTTCGGTTACCTATCCGAGCGCAGCGACGGACGCGCCGGGGCAGGACGTCGTGTTCGGGGAGCGGTTCCCGACCGCGAGCGGGCGCGCACGGTTCACACCCGCCTGGCCGTTGCCGCCGGACGAGCCGGTCGATTCCGAGTTCCCGTTCGTGCTGATCACCGGGCGACAGCTCGAGCACTGGCACACGGGCTCGATGACCCGGCGTACCCGCGTGCTGGACGAACTGGAGCCGGCGGCGGTGGCATCGATGGCGCCCGGCGAGCTCGTGCGACTGGGTGTCGAGCCCGGTGACCCGGTCAGCATCGTCACGCGACGTGGCCGCATCACGCTCGCTGCGAGGGTGGACCCGCTGATGCGAGAAGGAATGGTGTTCGTGCCCTTCTGCTACGCGGAGGCGCCTGCGAACCGGCTGACGAATCCGGCACTGGACCCGTACGGCAAGATCCCGGAATTCAAGTACGCAGCCTGCCGCGTAACCGGCAATTCGTAGTGGTGGTTGCGAATGGTCAAAGGACTCCGCCTGTGCCACCCTCGGATCAGGACGCGGCATGCACGGACGGGCGCCGATGTTCAGCGCGGACACAGCCGGCTTGCGGGACACGCTGCAGCAACTGCAGCAGGCGACGCATGATCATGCCGAGTGGCACGAGCGCCTGATCCGCACGATTGTCTGCAGGCTGCAGTGCAGTCCGGACGACCTCGCCGACGACGCACACCAGAATTGTCGATTCGGCCGGTGGTATTACGCCGAGGCGTCGGCTGAACTGCGGCGGCAGTCGATGTTTGCTGCAATGGAGTCGGAACATCAGCATATCCACGTGATTGCTGCAGCGCTGCTTCGCGATGCAGCGGCCGGCCAGCCGGTCGGCCGTGAGTCATACGACGAATTCATGGCTGGCAGCGCCCGATTGCGCCTGGAACTCGATTCGCTGCGGCACGAGGTCCAGGACATCCTGCGCGGCAGCGACACCCTGACCGGCGCCTATGGCCGCAGGCACCTGTTGCCTGAGTTGCGTGAGTGGCACGAACTTGCAAAGCGGGATGTGCAGCATTGCTGCGTCGCCTTCATGGACCTGGACCACCTCAAGGAAATCAACGATACGCACGGTCATACGGTGGGCGACCAGGTCCTGTCCGGTGCAGTCCGCTACGTCACCGGACACCTGCGGCCCTACGACAAGGTGTTCCGCTACGGCGGGGACGAATTCCTGATCTCCCTTCCCGGAATCGGCCTCCCGGACGCGCTGCACCTGGTCGAACGCATCAGCGTGGGTTTCGGCCAGCAGTCGTTCGTCACCAGCGCCGATGGCCGCCGGATCAGCGCGACGGCCTCGTTCGGGCTTGCGCTGCTCGATCCCGATATCAGCATCGAGGAGTCGATCGACCGGGCCGACAAGGCACTGCTGATGGCGAAGGCCGCGGGACGCGACAGGGCCGTCCGGTGGGATCCGGGTGTCACGACCGGCGCGATCCTGGACTGGTCGCGAGGTGAAGGCCGCGAGGGATGAGTATCCGCGTCGCGCCGACGCGCGATTGATCGCGATGGCGGTCGATGTCGACGCATAAAAAAAGCCCCGCCAATGGGCGGGGCAAATCTCGGGGGGGGGGAACAGTTGCCGGCAGGATTACGGCGCGAAATCGTCCATCAGGATCAGTCCGAGCGGCGCACCGCCGGCGCCGCCCTCGGCGTCGCGTGCTACAGCCGTGTAGATCCCGCCGTTTTCGATGCTGATCGTCGCCGGACCGATTGCGGCATTCTTGGTCCCGGTCGGCGTCACCGTCACGTCATAGGATCCTTCCGCGAGCGAGATGAAGCCGGTGTTGGCCTTGAACGGAACGGCGGCCAGTGTCGGGGCGACCGTATTGATGTCGACGCCGGGCGCCGTGACGTAGATGTCGACGTCCTGGGCGGTCGGCGATGCATGGATGATCCGCACCTTGGCATTCGTGGCCACCCTGCGCGCGTCATCGGTCGCGATCAGCGGCTCGATTTCGGCCAGGTTGCCCACTGCCAGCACCGTGTAGCGGATGCCTGCCGCAAGCTCCACGTCCGCATCGATCGGAACAACCGTCTGCGTGGCGGAGTCGGTTACCTTGACGTTGTAGGTCGCGGGCGGGACGCTGACGAACGGCGTGAAGTCCGGGAAGCCGAGGTCCGACACCAGCGGGCTGGCGAAGTCGTCATTGACGACGACGTCCACCGGCGGCGCGTCGGGCGACGCGTGCACGACCCGCAGGTCGGCCGGCGTCCCTGAATCGAGGATCTCCGACGAGCCGGTGCCGTCCAGCACGACCAGGCTGATTGGAGCCGTACCTGTCGAGGTATTCTCGACGGCCGCGAGCAGCAGGTTGCTTCCGGAAGAAAGGGTGATGGTTCCCGTGTCGTAGACCACGCTGGAGGCATCGCCGGCCAGCGTCACTCGTGCCCGGTAATCGCTGGCGGGAACCTCGATTGGACCGAGGTCTTCGCCGAACGAGAACGTGCCGGCAGGCGCCGACATGGCCAGGTCTGCGCCCGGCGCGGTGAGGTACACGTCGACCTGCGGGGCCATCGGCGCGGCATGCACGAGGCGCAGGCGGACAGAACCTGAAGGCACCGCGGTGTCGGGCTGTTCGAGGACGAGCGCCTCGATGTCCGCCACGCCGCCGACCGCGATGATGCTGTAGAGCGTATCGGCGGCAAAGGTCAGGTCGACCGGACCGATGACGGTGGCAGTGCCACCGGGCACGATGCCGTCGACCTTGACCGAATATGTGCCGACATTCAGTGCCAGTGCACCGGTGCCGTCCTTGTAGTCCACGTCGGAAATGGTGGCAGAGCCGACGGACAGGTTCACCATCGGGGCGTCCGGCGAGGCGTGCAGCGCCTGGACCTTGAACTGCGCCGGGGGAGGGACCACCTCATCCGGCTTCTTGTTGTTGGAGGAATCGCTGCAGCCGGCCAGCACGACGGCCAGCGTCGCGGCGGTGATGAGTTTGACTGGATTGATCATTGTTGGGACCTTCGTATGGCTTGGGGGTGTTCGTCGCGGGTGGAAAGTTTCTCGAACCCGGGCGTCGAAGTGGTCTCAGGCCGGTAACGATTTGTAACGAATCGCAACAAGCGCTCCGGCACCGGAGACCGTTCGCCGGCGACCGGTTAACATGCCGCCGTGACAAAAATCCTCCTCATCGACGACGACAAGCGGCATTCGGAGCTGCTGAAGACCTATCTCGCCCGCTTTGGCATCGACCTGGTATGCGCGCCCGACGCCGACACCGGGCTCGCCCGCCTCGAGAGTGCGCAGCCGGACCTGCTGCTGCTCGACGTGATGCTGCCGCGGCGCGACGGTTTCGAGATCTGTCGCGAAGTGCGCAGGAAGAGCTCGATCCCGATCGTCATGCTGACCGCGCGCGACGATGTCATCGATCGCGTCTCGGGCCTCGAGCTTGGTGCCGACGACTACGTCTGCAAGCCATTCGAACCAAGGGAACTGGTCGCGCGCATCCAGTCGGTGCTGCGCCGCGCGGAGGCGCGCGCCGAAGCCGGCGGCGGCCGTCGCCAGCTTGACTTCGATGGCCTGCGGATCCAGCTGGACGCCCGTACGGTCAGCGTGGACGGCGCGCCGGTCGAATTGACCTCGATGGAATTCGACCTGCTGGGCGTACTGGCGCGCAATGCCGGCCGCAAGATGTCGCGCGACGAGATCCAGGCCGAGCTGCGCGGGATCGATGCATCGCTGCTCACCCGCGCGGTCGATATCGCAGTGAGCCGCCTGCGCCACAAGATAGGCGACACAGGCAAGCCCGTCCGGTTCATACAGACCGTGTGGGGACATGGCTACGCTTTCGTAGGCCGCCCGGCTGCAGACGATGCCTAGCAGGCTGTTGCGGTCGCTGTCGGTCCGGCTGCTCGCCATCTATCTCGTGATGGGCGCACTGTTCGTCTACGGTTCGCTGCTCGGAATCCGCTGGGTGTACGACAGCGACCAGCTTCGCGAGCTGGTCAGCGGCCACTTGTCGCTGCACGTGGACTACGTGCGGAAGGACATCGGCAACCCGCCGCGGATCGCGAACGCGATCGAGATCACCCGGAAGGTACCGATAGACATCCGCATCGTGGGACCCGGCATGGACTGGTCGTCCGATCCTGGATTTCCCTCGCCCTCAAAGCTCAGGTTCGGCGACAGCGACGTCTTCCAGCCGGCAACCGCGCAGTGGCTGCGCGGCGTCGAGGGCGTCCAGTTCGCCGAATACCGCGGCCACGGCTTCCTCAAGTTCGACCAGGGTCCCTACGTGGTCATCGTGGCCTCGCCGAGGATCTCCGAAGAGGTCGTGGAACGGAACCTGACGCCGGTCATCGTCGGGTTCGGCCTGGTGCTGGTGTTGCTGACCTATCTCGCGGTGCGCTGGCTGTTCCGGCCGATCGGCGCCATCCGCCGGGGCGCTGCGCAGATCGGCCAGGGCCATTTCGAACACCGGATCACCGCGGTACGGGATGACCAGCTCGGCGACCTTGCGGCCGACATCAACAGGATGGCCGAGGACGTGCAGCGCATGCTCGACGCGAAGCGCCAGCTGCTGCTTGGAATCAGCCACGAGCTGCGCTCGCCGCTGTCGCGCCTGAAGCTCGCGCTGGAGCTTGCCGACGACTCGCCGGAGAACCGCGGTTTGCGCGACGACGTCGAGGAGATGGAGAAGATCATCGTGACGCTGCTCGAGGCCGAACGGTTGAATACGCGCCACGCGGCGCTGCGCATCACACGGGTATCGGTGCGGCAGCTCGTCGAGCAGCTGATCGACGACTATTTTTCAGGCGAGCGTGATCGGATCCTGGTCAACGGCCCTGACGGCCTCGGCGTGCAGGTCGATGAGGCGCGGGTGACGTTGATGCTGAAGAACCTGGTGAGCAATGCGCTGCGCTACGGTCCGGCTGGTAGCGGCACGATCGCGATCGACTTCGATCGTCGGGGTGACAAGTGGTGGATCAGCGTTTCCGACCGCGGGCCGGGCATTCCACCGGACCAGGTAGACAGGATCGGGGAGCCGTTCCATCGTGGCGACCCGTCGCGCACGCGTGACACCGGTGGAAGCGGGCTCGGGCTGTACCTGGCGCGGCTGGTGGCCAGGGCGCACGCCGGGACACTGGAACTCGATCGCTCGTATACCGGAGGGGCCCGTTTCGTTGTCACGCTGCCCTTGAGTCCGGCAGAAGAAGCCGGCGCAGTCGCACCGGTCGGTTGATCTCCGTGCGCGTCAGCCTGCCGCCGAATGTGGCCAGAGTTCGGCCGCCCGATAGCGGCCCGTGGCGGTGAGTCCGGCGTAGGCCTCGCGCTCCGCCCGCAGGCGGGCCCGGCGCGACATGAACGGCGTCCCGCCCACGACGTCCAGCGAACTCGAGCGGGCAAACAGGAATCCCTGCCCCGCCACGCACCCGAGGTCGAGCAGGCTCGCCACCTGGTCCTCGTTTTCGATTCCTTCGGCCACAGTCTCCAGTCCGAGCGTTGCGCCGAGCATCACGACCGCGCGGGCCAGTTCGGGGCCGCCGTCATGTTCGGTCATGCGGCTGACGAACGCGCGGTCGATCTTCAGGATGTCGATCGGGAATCGGTGCAGGTAGGACAGGGACGAGTAGCCCATGCCGAAGTCGTCGATCGCGAGACGGACACCGAGCGCCTTCAGGTCGCGGAATCGCTCGAGGTTGACCTCGGTGTTCTGCATGATCGTGCTTTCCGTCATTTCGATCACCAGGCAGCCCGGGTCGAGACCGGAGACCTCGAGCGCATGGCGCACGTCTGCGACCAGGTTTCCCTGCTGCAGGTGGCGGCCGGATATGTTGACGGCCACTCGCAGTCCACTTCCGGCCGGCGCCGAGTCGCTCCAGGAACGGACCTGCGTGCACGCATCGACAAGCACGCGGCGACCGAGCTCGACGATGCGGTTCGACTCCTCGGCGGTAGAAATGAAGTCGGTGGGCATGACGACGCCCCGCCGGGGATGGTGCCATCGCAGCAGGGCTTCGACGCCGAGCAACTCGCGGCTGGTCAGGTCGATGACCGGCTGGAATTCCAGGAAGAACTCGTTGCGCGCCAGCGCCAGGTCGATGTCCTGCTCGAGTCGCATGCGATCATGAATCTGTTCCTGCATGTGCGGCTCGAATACGACGAAACGCGCCTTGCCGGCAGCCTTTGCCCCGTACATGGCTATGTCCGCATTGCGCAGCAGCTGTTCGGCGTCGTCGCCTGGCCGGGAGCAGGCGACGCCGATGCTGGCAGACGCGTCGATTTCCCTGCCGTCGAGCAGCAGTGGACGATTGAATGCGGCCGTGATCGGCGCGGCTATGCGTTCGACGTCGTCCTCGCTGCGGATGCCTTCGAGCAGGATGGCGAACTCGTCGCCGCCCAGGCGTGCAACGGTGTCCGACGGGCGGGTAGTCTTCACCAGTCGTTGCGCCGCCGCCTGGAGCAGCCGGTCGCCCGCGTCGTGACCGAGCGAATCGTTCACGTTCTTGAAATTGTCGAGGTCGAGGAACATCACGGCCACGTGCTGCCGGGAGCGGTGTGCCAGCTCGAGCGCGTGTTCGACGCGGTTCCAGAACAGGCTGCGGTTGGCGAGCAGCGTGAGCGGGTCGTGAAAGGCGAGTTTCCGCAGCTGTTCCTCGAGTGCCTTCCGCTCCGTCACGTCGCGGAAATTGAGCGCCAGTCCCCTGATGGCCGTGTCTTCCATAAGGTTGCTGCCGACGCATTCGAGCGTGCTGCGGCGATCGCCGCTCTCGACCACCGACTCCACCGGTCCGACCACGCGACCGCGTGTTGCGACCACCTCTGCGAGAAATGTCGTCAGCCGCTCGCGGTCGGGTTCGGCCCACAGGTCGAGGAGGTTCTGGCCGACCAGTTCGTCGGGGTGAATCGCGAAGGTGCGTTCGGCAGCGGGCGAGGCGAACTGGAGTCTTCCCGCCGCGTCGGTGATCATGATCACGTCGGAGGCATTCTTGATCAGGGAAGCGTAGCGGGCCTCGACGATTCCGACTGCCCGGCGCTCCCTCAGCAGCGCCTCATCGCGCATGAGTACCCCCTGGCGCGCCATGACCAGGGCGGTAAGCACGAAAATGATGACGGTCATCGTGTTGACCGGACTCGACATCGTGCTGCTCTCTACGTAGACCAGCACGATGAAGGAAAGCATCATTGCGATGTACGGCAACCCCTGCACCAGCGCGGCGCCCAGGGCGCTCGGTGCGCGGCGCACGGCCGGCGCACCGCGCAACTGGTTGCGCGCGGCAGCTGCAAGCCACACGTAGCAGGACAGGTAGATTGCGTCGGAGAAGCCGCCCGGCAAGTAGCTTCCGTCGACCTTCGACATGGCCCATACGATGTCGGCGATCGACATTGCCGAAAACCCCAGGGTCAGCAGCATCAGGGCCCGGCGGGGTATCGGCGTTGCCCCGGAGTGCAGCAGCAGCACACCGCACGCCAGCAGCATCACGCAGTTCAGGGTGATGTAGGTCTGCGCCAGCACGTACTTGAGCATGTCCGGGTCGCGCTGCGCAGTCGCGGTGGGCTCGATGACCAGGAACCAGAAGAAAGCGCCGAACCCCAGCAGCAGGATCGTGGTGTCGAGCCCGAGGCGGAACCACTGCACACGGACGGCAGCGGCGCGGACCACCGTCAGCGCAGCCGCGAAGACCAGCGGGTAGAAACACAGGAAGAACACGTCGCCAAGCGACGGGAACGGGTCGACGTCGAAGAGCCAATAGGTCGAATTGAGCAGGTTACCGATGCTGTAGACGCCGAGCGCAGCGGTCAGCAGCCACCAGGTTCGCCGCGTAGCCCGGTCGGTCGATCCTCTCGCCGCGGCGGCCCCGAGGATCGTCACTCCGATGCTGGCAGGCGAGTCCGAGTACAGGTTGAATACATTTAGGGCCGGCAGCGTGCTGGCGTCGACCAGGTTCAGCAGGATGGCGATTCCGATGTAGGCGAACAGCGCAACGGCAAGCGCACCGGTCCAGCCTGAGCGGATCCCCTCATGCGTGCTTGCGCCGTCGCTTGGCTGCGGTCCTGGCGACATATTGTTTTTTGTGCGTCTCCCGCCCGCGGAGCCTTGGCTGTCCCGGCGCATCTAGCCAGATCGGAGCGAGTCCATCTGTGAACGGGGTCCAATATTGCGGCTGCCGGCTGCGAGACGGCCTGCCGACCGGGGCGCGGCCGTCCGGATCCGGCGCCGGGCGTCGCAACCGGGAGCCAGGTGCCGGGGGTGCCGCCGTGGACGGTCCGCTTCTGAGAGCCGCGTCTCATCGGGCCCCGCAGGGAACGATTACCTTTTCGCCGGGAGCGGGCCCGCGTACAGTACGCGCGCTTTCATTGGCTAACCCAGGCAGCATGCGAGGAACCCGATGCGTTCGTGGCGGATGATTGGATCGATTGCGCTGGCGCTCTGCCTGTTGTCCATTCTCGTGCCGCACGATGCCGCCGCGGCCTCGCCGGGCGCCGTCAAGCCACCGTCGCGGCCGGACCTGCGCTCCAATGCCTTCTACATACTCGACGAGGCTGATTCGTCGGTGCTCGCTGCGCGCCACGAGCACGTTCCCGTGCCGATTGCCTCGATCACCAAGCTGATGACCGCGCTGGTCGTGCTGGATGCCGGGCAGTCGGCTGACGAAATCCTGGGCATTACCTCCGACGACGTTCGCGGCACGGCGGGCTCGGGCTCGCGCCTCGCACCCGGCGCGCGCTTGAGTCGCGGGGACCTGTTGCACCTCGCGCTGATGTCATCGGAGAACAGGGCCGCACACGCATTGTGCCGCGAGTATCCGGGCGGCACGGCAGCCTGTGTACGGGCCATGAACCACAAGGCGCAGGTGCTCGGCATGAGCACGGCGCGTTTCGTCGAGCCCACCGGCCTTTCGAGTTCGAACGTGGCGAGCCCGGAAGATCTTGCCAAGCTGGTGCTCGCCGCGGGCGAGAATCCGACCATCCGCGACTACTCGACCGATGCGGATCACACGGTCCAGGTAAACCGGCAGCGACTCCAGTTCCGCAACACCAACCGACTGGTCGCCAATCCCGGCTGGCAGGTGAGCGTGCAGAAGACCGGTTACATATCGGAGGCCGGTCGCTGCCTGGTGATGCAGACTGTCATCGACGGCCGCCAGGTCGTCATCGTGCTGCTGAACTCATGGGGCAAGCTCACCCGGATCGCGGACGCCCAGCGGGCAAGGCGCTGGCTGGAGTCGACTCACCGGGCCTCGGCCAGCGCGTCGTCCTCGTTGGTGCCGAGCGGTTGATCGGCGCCGTCGCTTGAGTGGCCACCGGGCATTGCCCGGGGTGGCCTGACGGACCCTCGTGTGGCATAACGCAGCTACCGACGCTACGACCGGGTCCCTGCATGAACCTCGAAAAAGTCATCTTCGGCTTCGTCATCGTACTGGCCGCAACGCTGAACTTCGGCTTTGTGTACGGCGATCCGACCGATCCCGGACAGCACCACCTGTGGGAGTTCTTTGCCGCGTTCGTGGTGAACGTGATTGCCACGGCGCTCAAGTTCGGCGACCGCACGCAGATCGGCGCCGTGCACCTCGCGACCAGCCTGGTGGCAGTGTTGCAACTCGTCGCGGCGGCGCTGGTGTGGTTCTTTGCGCCGCCGGGGCCGCTGTCCGAGGACACCATCGTCAGTATCGTGTCGTTGTCGGCAGGCGCGCTGCTGGCCAACATCGTGTCCGTGGTCATCCTGATCGTCGAGACGACCATGATGCGGAGATGAGTTGACGTGAACAGCACGCTGCTGCTCACGTTGCGGCGCCTGCGGGCGCCGATCATCCTGCTGATCGTGGTCTTCGCGGTCGGCATGGTCGGCCTGGTGCTGATCCCCGGCGTCGACCAGGACGGCAGGCCCTGGCACCTGTCGCTGTTCCAGGCCTTCTACTTCATGACCTATACGGCGAGCACGATCGGCTTCGGCGAGATTCCGCAGGGATTCACCGACCGTCAGCGCCTGTGGGTCGTCGCGATAATTTTTGCCTCGGTGATCGGATGGGCCTACCTGGTCGCCAGCCTGCTCGCACTCGGGCGCGACAAGGCGGTGCGCAAGGCCTACGTCGATGCGCGCTTCAACCGCAGCGTGCGGTCGATCGCCGAGCCGTTCTTCATCATCTGTGGAATCGGTGAGACCGGCAGGCTGGTCACCAAGGCGCTGGACCTGCGCGGCCGGCGCTTCGTCGTCGTCGAGGTCGACGAGACCAGGGTCCAGGAAATGGACCTGATGGACTTCCGGCAGGTGCCACTCGCGCTGGCGGCGGATGCCCGGCTGCCCGATCACCTCACTGCCGCGGGACTGCGCAAGGACCAGTGCCGGGGCGTGCTCGCGCTCACCAACGACGACCAGGCGAATCTCGCGGTCGCGATGACTGTCCGCCTGCTCGAACCCAACGTGCCGGTACTTGCCCGCGCCATGAGCCGGGAGACCGCGGCCAACATGGAGTCGTTCGGCACGCACCACATCATCAATCCGTTCGCTCGTTTTGGCGAACTGCTCGCGCTCGCCATCGCGGCACCGGCAAATTACCGGCTGATCGCCTGGCTTACCGGGCTTCCCGGTACCGTTCTGGAAGCACCGTCGAGCCCGCCTCGCGGTGCGTGGGTTGTCTGCGGCTACGGCCGCTTCGGACGCGAGGTCGTCCGGGCATTCCACGAGCATGGACTCCAGGTGACTGTCATCGATCCGAATGCGCCGACCGGACCGGACCTGCCGACGGTTCGCGGCACCGGCACCGATGCGGTGCCGCTGGTCGAGGCAGGAATCCGCGAGGCATCCGGCATCGTGGCAGGCACCGACGACGACGTTAACAACCTTTCCATCGTCGTAACGGCGCGAGAGCTGAATCCCGCGCTGTTCACGATCGTCCGACAGAACCTCCAGGCCAATCGCGCGCTGTTCGACGCATTCGATGCCGACATGACCATGGTCTCGAGCGAGTTGATCGCGAGCGAATGCCTTGCCGTGATCCGCGCCCCGTCGCTGGGGCCGTTCCTCGAAGTTGCGCGGACCGAGAGTGCGGAGTGGGCAAACGCGCTGCTCGAACGACTGGAGCGACAGATCGGCCAGCGCGCCCCTGCGATGTGGAGCGTGACGCTGAACATCAGCGAGGCGCCGACATTCTATCGACTGTTGCTGGACAGGGGGCACGCGACCCTCGGCGACCTGGTACGTGATCCGGCGGAACGCGATGCGCAGCTCGCCTGCGTGCCGCTCTACCTGGAGCGCGACGCGCAGAAAATTGCGCTGCCGGACGACGCGCTGCAACTCGAGCCGGGAGATCGCGTGCTGTTTGCCGGTCGCAGCGCCGCGCGCGAGCGACAGCGACCGATGCTGTTCAACCCGAACATCCGCGATTACGTGCTGACCGGGCACGACGGTCCGGCGGGCTGGGTGTGGAGGCGACCGCAGCGGCGCGCGGCCGCCAGGAATCACTGGGCAATCTCGCTAGACCAGCGTCGGGTCAACCGGGCTCGTACTCGGCCTTGATCAAGCGGCTACCGCGACTGCATCAGGCTGCATCAGATGCGACGAATTCCGGGTGTTCGCGCAACGGAATCAGGTCCGGATCGTTCTGCATCCAGCCGAAGTTCGTGTAGCCGCACTCGACGGCCTGGCGCAGCGCGTCGAGGGCGCGGCTCGGACTCGCCGAGGCTCACGTACATGCAGCCGGCGTTGTACAGCATCATCGGGTCACCGGGGCTCAGCACCAGCGCATTGGTGCTTTCGCGAATCGCGTCGTCCTTGCTGCCCGGCCCGGCCCAGCTGGTTCGCGTAGATCAGTCGCGCGCGCGCATCGTCAGGGTTCTGCAGCAGGTAGTTCGGCATGATCTCGAGCAGGCTTTCGATAGACGACGTCCGCCTCGTCGATCCGCCCGAGTCCAAGCAGGTTGCGCGACGTCCAGGTGTCCTGCATAGAAGCTCGGCTTGATCTCGGCCACCTTGCGGAACAGTTCCAGCGCCTGCTCGAGCCTGCCTTCCGTGAAATAGATCCGTCCCAGCGTCCAGTGAGCGATGAAGTCGTCAGGATCGATTTCGACCGCCTTGGTGCACGAGGCCGTGGCTTCGTCGAGCTTTCCCCACAGGAAATACGACAAGCCCATCGCCCGGTAGGCCTCCGAGAGATTGTTGTCGTACATCAGCGCCTTGAAGCTCAGTTCCTGCGCCAGCTCGCGGTAACGTTCCTCGCGGGCGATCAACTGGTACATCTGGCCGTAGGCACTGGAGCATCCCGCGTAGGCGGACGCATATCGCGAGTCGAGCTCGATGGCCTTCTCGAACAGCTGGATCGCGTATTCGACGCTGCGCTTGGTCAGCCGGTAGAGCTGGTCCTGGCCGCGCAGGTAGAGGTCGTACGCTTCGGCGTTCAGCGTCGGTCGCTTGGTCAGCGACAGCTTCTCCGAGAAGCTGAGCTTGAGCTTCAGCGCCTCGACGATCTGCTGCGCAACCTGCTCCTGGATGTCGAAGATGTCGTCGAGCTTGCCCTTGTAGGTGTTGCCCCAGAGCTGCAGGTTGGTCGCGACGTCTACGAGCTGGACCGTGATCCGCACGGAGTCGTGGAACCGGCGCACGCCGCCGCCGACGATGTAGCGCGCGCCGAGCGCGTTGCCGATGGCGTGGATATCCTGTCCGCGCCCCTTGTGCTGCATCGAGGCCCAGCGCGAGATCAGGTTGATCTCGCTCACCAGCGACAGTCTCGCGATCAGTTCCTCGGTGAGGCCGTCGCTGAAATAGTCGGTCTCCGGATCAGGGCTGATGTTGTCGAATGGCAGCACGGCTACCGCCCCGCCCTCCGGCAAGGATTCGGCTGGATGCGCCGCGTGCCCGGCAACCGCCGCGTGGGGCCGCGCATCGGAGCCAGGCGCAGCCGCCGCCTGCGGCGGGGTGATCTTTACGCCCAGGGCATCCAGCGAGCGAAGGATCGCCTGGAGGTTGACGTCCGGATCGCCGTGGTAGAACTCGATGTGCTGGATACCGGCGAGCGGGTACTTGAGGCCGAGGGGAATCGTCGTCGGTTCGAGATGAACGGGGAGGATGTTGCCCTTGCGCTCGCTCGTCAGCATCACTTCCTTGGCGACGTTGTGCGAGTTGACCGCCGACGGCGTCACCATCAGCAGCAGCACCTTCGCACCCTCGAGCGCACGCACGATGGATTCGCCCCAGAGCGCGGCGCCGTCGATCCCGCCCTGGTCGATCCAGAGATTTACGCCGGCGGCCCGCAGCTTGCCCGCGAGATCGAGCACCCGGGTCTTGTCTTCGCGCGAGTAGCTCAGGAATACGTCTGCAGATTGCGCCACTGTCGAACCCTATGCGTCCAATTGACTGTGGCGCGGGCAGGGTAGGCGTTCGCGCCATGCAGGACGCGAAGGCTAGCGGATCATGTCGGCGTGAGAAGGATAGCACGGCGAGGACTGCGGCAGCCTCGGTCTAACTCGTTGATGCAGAAGGCGTTTCAGGCGACGGCCAGCGAGCAACGTGGCGCACGGCAGCCGTTTGACGACTGCGACGGGCGACGCTACGGTGAGTTCGCATCATCCCGGTCGGTGTTGCTCGAGTCGCCGGTCATGTGCCGGGCAACGAATTCGGTGAACCGTGAATCGCCGATCGACCTGTCCGAATACTGCACGTGACGGATCCACACCTGTTCGCGGATGCATCGCGACGGATCTACGACGTCAACACCGCGCAATCCTTCGGCGCGCGTGCTCGCTGATGCCGTGGGCGGCGGGGTGCCGCCGCCCGACGCGATACTGGTCACCGGCGACATCGGCGACGACATGAGCGCGGGGGCCTACCGGGCATTCCGCGAGGCGGTCGGCGGGCTGGGCGCGCCGGTTCTGTGCCTGCCGGGCAACCACGATGCGCCGGCGCTGATGGCGGAGCTGCTCAACTCCGAGGGCTTCCAGTTCTGTGGCAGTGCGAAGCTCGGCGCGTGGGGCCTGGTGCTGCTCGACACCCATGTCGACGACGACCCGGCCGGCATGCTGGCCGCGAGTGAACTCGAGAGACTGGAGGAGAGCCTTCGCGAGTTCGCCGATCGGCCAGTGCTCGTCTGCCTGCATCACCTGCCGCTGCCGACCGGCAGCCAGTGGCTGGATCGCTATGGCCTGCGCAACGCGGCCGAACTGCTGTTGCTGCTCGGACGCTTTCCGCAGGTCAAGGTGGTGCTGGCTGGCCACGTGCACCAGGCCTTCGACCAGCAGTACGGCACGCTACGCGTGCTCGCCACGCCCTCGACCTGCGCACAGTTCACCCCCGGGACCGCGACCTGCGTGATGGATCTTCGTCCGCCGGGCTATCGCTGGTTGACGCTGTTGCCGGATGGCTCGATCCGCACCGAGGTCATGTGGCTGCAGGACTGGCTCGTGGCAAAGCGACCACGCGACGACCGGATCTGATCCGGCGCGCGCACCGCGGGGAATGAGCGCCGAAGGCGATCGTTATCGCAGGCCATGGTTTCCGGCGGGCATCGCCATCGGCGCTCGCCGCAGCCGCGTGCCGAATACAAGCGCGGCAGCGGTGCAGGCGAGCAGGGCCGTGAACAGCGGCCCGGGTGTGCCATCGTGTGCGAATCCGATCGCCTGCACGGTGATTGCGCCGGTCGCCATCTGCATGGCGGTCAGCAGGCCAGAGGCCGCGCCCGCGCGGCCAGGCTGCGCCGCGACCGCTTCCGCCTGTACCGGCGCGATACCCACTGCAGCGCAGAAGTAGAGCGCAATCGTTGGCACGAACAGCAAGGCTGGGCTCATCGGGAACATGTGCGCGGCCAGCATTCCTGACACGGCCACGAGTCCGCACCCGACGCTCGAATAGAGGATGAGCGTCGTGGCCGCAAATCGATGTCCCCAACGCGCGGTAAACTGGTTGCCGCCGACGTAGAACAGGCAGGCCACCGCGAACCACGCGCCATATTCAGTCGCGCTGCAGCCAATCCGCTCGACGACCAGGTACGGGATGGCTGCCTGGGTTGCAAAGACCGCTGCCATGATCCACGCGAAGTGCAATGCGGGCCTGCGGAAGCTGGCGTCCGCGACAAGCTGTGCGTAGGTAACAAGTGCTTCCTTCAATCCCGGGCCGGACACCGATTCTGTCCTGCTCTCTGGCAGGTGGCGGGTCAACAGCAGCAGGGCTATCGCGCCAAATATGAAGCAGACGCCGAACACGGCACGCCAGCCCTGGCTATCCAGCAACGCTCCGCCGAGGAGTGGAGCGAGCATTGGTACGAAGATCATGATGGTCGTCAGATTTGCGAGCGCCCGGCCGGCATGCTGTCGGCCGTAGACGTCGTGAATGACGGTACGCGTCAACGAAAGCGCTGCCGCGCTGCCGGCCGCCTGGATGACGCGACCGGCGATCAGCCAGGCTGCGTTCGGGGCCAGTGTGGACATCAGGCTGCCCACGCAGAAGACCAAGGTACCGACGAGGATGATCGGGCGGCGGCCGTAACGATCGGACAGCGGGCCGTAGACCAGGGTCGCCACGGCAATTGCTGCGAATGCCAGGCTGACGAGTGTCTGGGCCAGCGCCATCGAACCGCCGAGGTCCCGATGCACGAACGGAACCGCGGGCGTGACGATCTGCGTTGCCAGCGGGCCCAGCGCGTACGCGGCGACCAGTGAGATGAATGCGGTACGGTTGAGGCGCGTCATGATGTTTCTCCGAGGGTCCGGTCGAGCGACACCGGTTTTCCTGGAGCAAGCAGCCTACGCACCGGCTGTCTCTGGGCTATTTCCGCAAGGCGAGGATTTGTTTCAGTTTGTATCGCCCGCGCCGCACGCGACGCCGCTCGCGGCTCGTGACCGGCGGCAGCTAGGCCCTGGCGGTGTGCAGGCAGCGTGCGAGAGTCTGGCTCAGGATCACGGGATCGATCGGCTTGCGTATCACCGCGCACAGCCGCGCCGCGCCAACGTCGACCTCGGCAAGTCCCTCGCCGTGTCCCGTATAGAGAATCACCGGCAGATCTTGCCGGATCTCCCTGAGCCGGTGTGCCAGCGCCAGGCCGGTCAGTCTCGGCATCGACTGATCGGTGATCACGACGTCGAATCGAAGTGGCTCGGCCGTCACGAGATCGAGCGCTTCCTCCGGGCGTGAGACGAAGGTCGTGTCCAGGCCCCAGGTCCCGAGCAGTTCCCGCATGAACTCGCCGACGGCCACTTCGTCGTCGACCACCAGCACCGATCCCTCGAGTTCGGGCCGCGACGAGCGAAGGCCGTCGTCGTGCCGCGTCTCGCCCGATGTGTCGGTCGTGCCTTCCGGTGCCACGGGCCATACGACCCTGAAGCGCGCCCCGCGTTGCGGAGCGCTTTCGACCACGACGTGCCCCCCGTGCTCGTGGACGATGCCGTGCACCATCGAGAGGCCCATGCCGCTGCCTTTCCCGGGTTCCTTGGTCGAGAAGAAAGGCTCGAAGATCCGCTCGATTACCTCGGGACCGATGCCGTGTCCGTCGTCCTCGACGACCAGCTCGACGAACTCGCCACTGATCGGCTGGCGGCAAGCCGTGCAGGGCACGCGGCTGGCCGCCAGCCGTCGCACGGAAACCCCGATACGGCCCGTGCCGCCGGTCGCGTCGCGCGCGTTGATGCACAGGTTCAGCAGCACCTGCTCGACCTGGGTCGGATCCAGCACTACAGGCGGGACCGAATCATCGATTGCCACGCTGAGCTCGATCGTGCCGGGCAGGCCCGCCCGCACGGTCGCGAGTGCTCCATTCACGACCGTGGCCAGCGAGGCCAGGCGCGGAGATCCGCGCTGCCCGCGGCTGAACATCAGCATCTGCCGAATCAGGTCCCGCGCCCGCTCGCAGGAACGCTGCGCCTGCGCGAGGTAGCCCGCGAGCCTGCGGTCGCCCGCGGCGGGCTCACTGTCGCTCGCCAGCGCCACGTAGCCCATGATCGACGTGAGCAGGTTGTTGAAATCGTGCGCGATCCCGCCCGTCAATTGGCCGATCGCCTCCATCTTCTGTGCCTGGCGCAACTGCGCCTCGAGTTGCGCGCGGTCTTCCTCGACCCGTCGTCGTTCCGTCAGGTCCCGGATCATCGCCAGCACGTGCGGCTCGCCACGATGCAGGATCGGAATCGTCCGGACCTCGATCGGAAAGCGCTCGCCGTTCCGACGGACCGTCTCGATCTCGCCCTGGTAGCGCTCGCCGGCGAGCGTGCGGTCGACGATCGAGGCCTGCTGCGGACGGAGCTCCGCAGGCAGGTCGCGTGCACGCGCTCCTGCCAGCACCTCGTCGCGACGGTAGCCATACAATCGCTCGTACGCCGGATTGACGTCGACACGCTCGGACCGGGAATTCCACAGCACCAGCGCGTCCGCGGACGCGTTGAAGACGGCACGATACTGCGCCTCGCTGGCGCGCAGCGCCTCGTCGGCCCGCTTGCGTTCCGAAATATCGCGCGCCGAATACAGCGCATGGGGCCGGCCGCGGTACTGCAGCAGCATGCCGCGCACCTCGACGTCGAACCAGGTGCCGTCCTTGCGCGCCGCCTTCGTCTCGTATTGCACCACTTCGCCCGCCAGCACCCTCTGGAGCTGTCCGCGCCATTCGTCGTCGCCGCGCGTCGACGCCGGCATCATCGAATCCGTGCCGAGGAGTTCCTCCCGCGTGTACCCCTTCATGGCCAGGTAGGCGGGGTTGACGTCGACGATGCGAAAGTCCGCGTCGCGCAGGTACAGACCGTCCGCCGAGGCATTGAAGATCGCGCGATATTGTTCCTCGCTGGCGCGCAGCGCTTCCTCGGCCTTTTTTCGCTCGGTGATTTCGCGCGAGAAGGAGAGGATGCGTCGCCGGCCGCCGATCTCCGCGGGCTTGAGCCGCACCTCGTCCCAGTGCAGGCTGCCATCCTTGTTCCGATGGCACCATTCGAAAGTTGTGCCGCCTTCGAGCTTGGCCTTCTCGATCCACTGCATGCCTTCGACTTCAGTGTACGGAGGTTCACCGGCACCGAGTTGTCGAACATCCAGTGAAAGAAGTTCGTCGCGCGAATAGCCGGAAGCCTCGCAGGCGCGCGGGTTAACGTCGACGACCGCACCGGAGTACCAGTCGTGAACCAGGATTGCATCCTCCGAGGCCTCGAAGATCTGGCGGTAGTTGGCTTCAGAGGACTTCAGTGCCGCCGCCGCTGCTGCACGTTCCAGTTCTGCATTGACCCGGACCGCGAAAATTCGCAGTGTCGCCTCGACCAGCGACGGATCCTTGAACGGTCGCCGCGATACGACGGATATCAAGCCGAGCGGGCTGTCATCCGCCGTGGCGAGCGGTTGCCCGGCGTAGCAATTGAGCCCGAGTTCGCGGAACGCATCATCGAGCGGGAAAAGCTCCGGCAGCCGCGACGGGTACATCCGGAACTGCTGGCCGACGACCGTCTCGCACGGCGTGCCTGCAAGCGGGTAGCTGAAGTTCTCGCGTATGTCGCCGTCGAGGTAGAACGCCCGCATCTGCATCGGGCATCCGTCGCCCTCGGCGGTCGTGGCGATGAAGGCGCAGTCAACCTCGAGTATCGTGGCCAGGTAGCGCGTGAGCTGGCGGTAAAGGGTCTCCTCCTCCGACTGCGATACCGCGAGCGCGGCAGCGGAAAACGCCTGTTCGCGGTGCTTGCGCTCGGTGATGTCGGTCGCCATGCCGCAGACTGCGTAGGCCACGCCATTGGAGTCCAGCAGCGGAAACTTGCTCGAGATGAAGGTGCGCATCCCGCTGCCGAAATCCGCGGTTTCCTCGAACTCGATGCTGTGCCGCTCCTGCAGCACGCGCAGGTCGTTGTGCCGGAAGCGGGATGCCAGCGCGGGTGGAAACAGCTGTTCGTCGGTCTGGCCGAGCATCTGTGCTGCGGCCAGCCCGGTGACGCGCTCGAACTCGCGATTTACGAACAGGTAGCGGCCGCGGGTGTCCTTCGCGAATACGACGGCACTCGAATTGTCGAGCACCTGCTGCAGGCGGATTTCGCTGTCGAGCAGCGCGCGCTCGGCCTGGTGCAGTGACGGCAGCTGGTTGCTCATTGCGAGGTACCTCGCGGGACTGGTCCGCCTGAGTATAGGCAGGCCTGCAACGGACGCGAGTACTGTTACCGTTCTGAAACAAACATGTAGCCGACACCCCGCACGGTGCGGATGACCCGCGGGCTGTCGGGTTCGGTCTCGACCTTGCGACGCAGGCGGGCGACCCGGATATCGATGGACCGGTCGTACGGGTCCCATTCCCGGTTCCTGGTCAGCGTGAGGATGCGGTCGCGCGACAGCGCCTTACCCGGATTTTCCGCGAACACCTTGAGCAGGTCGAACTCCATCGTGGTGATCGGAATCTCCTGGCCGTCCCGGTCGAACAGCTGGTGCGATGCCAGGTCGAGACGGCAGTCGCCGAAAGACACGGACCTGCGGGGCACGGTATCCGTGGTCGCGCCGGGCCGCGCCTGCATTCGTCGCATCACGCTCTTCATGCGCGCGAGCAGCTCGCGCGGTTCGAACGGCTTCGCGACATAGTCGTCGGCGCCGACCTCGAGCCCGACGATCCGGTCGACCAGGCCGCCGGCACCGGTAACCATGATGATACCGACGTCGTAGTGCTCGCGAAGGAAGCGCGCCAGGCTCAGGCCGTCTTCGTGCGGAAGCTTCAGGTCCAGCAGCACGAGATCCGGTGCGGCGGCCTCGATCGCGGCACGCATCGCGGCGCCGTCCTCCGCCAGGACGACCTTGAAGCCCTGGGATGACAGGTATTCCGAGAGCATTTCCCGGATCGAGCGGTCGTCGTCGACGACAAGCACGCAACCGGCGCTTTCCACGGTTCGATCCTCCCGTCCCGGCGGTGCGACAAGTATAGCCAAGCGTGGCGATACAAGACGATACAAAAAGCTACGTGCCGGAAATTCGACCGATACGGCCGGTGGGCAACATGCACAGCCAACGCAGGCGGGATTGTCCGCCGCGGTCCGGGTAAGCAACAAACAGCGAGGTAATGAACATGAATGCCGCCGTACAGACGATTGAAGCGCCGGTTACTCGAACGGAATTGAACAGCGGGCGCTACGCTCGATGCATAAAGGCGTCCAAGCGCGTGCGATGGGACATCGACGCGGACGTCATTCGCGGACGCAGCTTCGATCTCAACGATACTTTCCTGCCGACCGGGCTGTCGAAGGTCGACCAGCTTCCGTTCCTGACTGCAGGCGGAACGCCGGCTGATGAGCCAGGTCCAGGGGCGCACGTACGCCTACGTGTTCGGCCTGGTCGAGCGGTTCATCGGTGCGAAGGTGCTGGAAGTCTCGGGCCGGCACTGGCTCGGTGACCAGACCGCGCTCGAGGCGCTGGTCCGGTTCAGCGACGAGGAACTCAAGCACCAGGAACTCTTCCGGCGCATCGAGAACATGCTCGACGCGAGCATGCCGGCCGGCTATCGCAGGGTTGCGGATCCGAACGAGGTCGCGAAGGCGGTGCTGGGCAGGAGTACCTGGTCGGTGCTGGCCCTGACCTGCCTCATCGAGCTCTTCACCCAGAGCCACTACCAGCAGAGCATCGCGCCGCACGGCGACATCTCGCCGCTGTGGAAGGACGTCTTCAAGTACCACTGGATGGAGGAAGCACAGCACGCGATGCTCGATGAGCTCGAGTGGGCCCACGAGAACCAGCGCCTGACGGTGGGCCAGAAGGAATTCGCCGTCGACGACCTGATCGCGCTGGTCGGGGCGGTCGATGGAATCCTGCAGGCGCAGGCCGAGTCGGATGCGGCCTACTTCCTGTCCATCGCCGGCCGAAGCTTCGCGGACAGTCGAGGAGGCCGTGATCCGCCGCGTCGTCCTGGCGGCCTATCGCTGGCAGTACATCGTCACTGGCGTGCAGCACCCGCACTTCGGCCGCCTGCTCACCAGCATGACGACCGCAGCCCAGATGAAGCGCATCCAGTCGGCGCTCGCGCCGATCGTCAAGTCTTGATCCAGATCACTTTCATTCAGCAGGAGTACATCATGACAACCGGAACCACCCTCAAGATGTCCGAAATCATCGCATGCGCCGCACTCGCCATCGTGACGGCGACGACGACGACCTTGATCTTCGTCAATCTGATCTTCAGCATGCCGATGGTCGCGTGAGAAATCCGAGGAGGCGCCCTGTTGCCGCGCGAGCGGTGCAGGGCGACCTTCCCGAGATCGCTTCGGGCACGGGCAGGCGCCCTTGCCGCCGCCGGGACCTCGCGGGTTAACATGCGAGTTCGTTGTGCGAAGGAGGCAGTCGCTTGAAACGCCGATCACTGTTGAAGGCGCTCGCCGCGGGTGGCGTCGCCGCCATCGCCGCACCCGCGATGTCGGCCGGGCGGATGGAATGGCGCATGGTGACCAGCTGGCCGAAGGGCCTTCCGGGGCTCGGCACCGGCGCTGAGCGCCTGGCCGCCAACATCACCGCGATGAGCGGTGGAAAATTGACGATCAAGGTCTACTCCGCGGGCGAACTGGTGCCCGCGCTGGAGTGCTTCGGAGCCGTTGCCAATGGCACCGCCCAGCTCGGTCACGACGCGGCCTACTACCACACCGGTAAATCGGAAGGCGCCCCGTTCTTCACCGCTTTTCCGTTCGGCTTCACCGCGGACGAGATGGACGCCTGGGTGATGTTCGGCAACGGCCAGAAACTGTGGGACGAACTGTATGCGCCCTTCGGCATACGCGCGTTCCACGCGGGCAGCACCGGCACGCAGATGCTCGGCTGGTTCCGCAAGGAGATCCGCTCGCTCGCCGACCTGAAGGGCCTCAAGTTCCGCGCCCCGGGCAACCAGGGCCGCGTGCTGCAGAAGCTCGGCGTCACGCCGGTGTCGCTGCCCGGTGGCGAGATCTTCCCGGCACTGCAGTCCGGCGCCATCGATGCGGCCGAATGGATCGGCCCGTACAACGATCTTGCTCTCGGCTTCTACCAGGTCTGCAAGTACTACTATTCGCCCGGCTATCACGAGCCCGGGCCGAACCTGCAGTTGATGATCAACGAGGAAGCCTGGCGCTCGCTGACGCCGGAGCTGCAGCTGGTCATACGCACGGCCGCGGCCGCGGCGACGCGCGACATGCTGGCCGAATACAATGCCCGGTCGGGACCGGCGCTCAGATCGCTGGTCAAGGACCACGGAGTGATCGTGCGTCAGCTGCCCGAGGAGGTCCTGGTGGCCTGCGGCGTGGCGGCCAACGAGGTCCTGAACGAGATCTACGCTGCCGACGAGTCACCCGACCGTATCGTGCAGCGGATCATCGAGGACTTCCTGGCCTTCCGGAAGGAGATCCTGCCCTGGACGCGCATCGGCGAGCAGGCGTACCTCAATGCGCGTCGGCTGTCCTTCGAATTCAAGCTGAAACGTTAGTTTGGCGGGTTGCACCGGCCACGTTCAGTCCGGTATCAAATCGTTGAAATCGTCGCGGTAGGGCGGATTGCGCCCCGGCGTGGGGTCCTCCAGCAGGTCGCTGAAATCGTCGGCCACCGGGGAGCCGGAGTGAGTCGCTACGGTGTCGGAGGGAGTGCCAGCGTCTCGCATCGGCGTCTCGACTGAATACAGCCGGGCCGGCAGGCTCGTCGCGAGGCCAGGCATAAGCGCCACCAGCGTGATGCCCAGCACCTGCAAACCGACGAAGGGCACCACGCCCCTGTAGATGTCGACGGTCCTCACCAGCCTGCCCGCGACGCCTCGCAGGTAGAACAACGCGAAGCCGAACGGCGGCGTCAGGAAACTCGCCTGCAGGTTCATGCCGATCATCACGCCGAGCCAGATCGGGTCGACGCCCATCTTGATCAGTGCCGGCGCCGTGATCGGCACGACGATGAAGATGATCTCGAACGTGTCGAGGAAGAAGCCGAGCACGAAGATCACCGTCATCACGGCCAGCACGGCGACGAAAATGCCGCCGGGCAGCGAGGCGAGGGCATCGTGCACCAGGTTCTCGCCGCCCAGCCCGCGGAACACCAGGCTGAACACGCTGGCGCCCAGCAGGATCACGAAGATCATCGACGTGATGCCTAGAGTGGTGCGCATCACTTCGCGCAGCAGCGCGAGGTTGAAGCGTCCCTTTGAGGCCGCCAGCAGCATGGCGCCCACTGCGCCGACCGAGGCCGACTCGGTGGGCGTGGCGATGCCGGCCAGGATCGAGCCCAGCACCGCCAGCATCAGCGCGAGCGGCGGCGCGAGCGCACCGATCACGCGTCCCGCGAGCCCGGCGCGGTGCTCGTCGGTCATGGCGATCGGCGGGCAGGAGCGCGGATCGACGATCGACTTGAACAGGATCCAGGCGAGGTACAGCCCCACCAGCACCAGGCCCGGGATGATCGCGCCCGCGAACAGCTGGCCCACCGAGATCGGATCCGGGGTCATGTTGCCAAGCTCGAGCTGCGCTTGCTGGTTGGCACCCTGCAGGATGTCGCCGACGAAGATCAGCACCGTGGACGGCGGGATGATCTGGCCGAGCGTACCGGCGGCGCAGATCGTGCCGGTGGCGAGCTTCGGGTCGTAGCCGGCCCGCATCATCGCAGGCAGCGACAGCAGGCCCATCGTGACAACGGTGGCGCCGACGATCCCGGTCGAGGCCGCGAGCAGCGCCCCGACGACCACCACCGAGTAGCCGAGCCCGCCGCGCAGCGAGCCGAACAGTTCGCCCATGGTCGTGAGCAGCGCCTCGGCGATTTTCGAGCGCTCGAGCATCACGCCCATGAAGACGAACAGGGGAACGGCGACCAGCGTCTCGTTGGTCATCGTCCCGAAGTAGCGACCGGTGAGTGCCGAGAGGATCGCGACGTCGAACACGCCGAGTGCGATTCCGAGCGTTGCGAATATCAGCGCGGTCCCGGCCAGCGTAAAGGCCACCGGGTAGCCGATCAGCACGGCACCAATGGTGGACACGAACATCGCCACCGCCAGGATCTCGCCGACCAGCATCGTGCTCATCGCGCAGCCACTCCCTGCGAGTGACTCAGGCGCGTTCATCGGTCACAGGGTCTTCGTCGTGGTCAGTCATCGCGTGACCGGTGAGGAACAGGCCACGCCGCACGATCAGCGCCAGGCCCTGCACGAAAAGCAGCACACAGAACACCCAGAGCAGTGACTTGAGCAGGTAGACCGCGGGCATGCCATCGGCAGTGCTGGACGGTTCGCGGATACTCCATGAAGAAAGCACGAATGGCGCGGAAGTGACCGCGACGATCGCGAGCCACGGGAACAGGAACGTGAGCGTGCCGAGGATGTCCGTCCATGCCTTGCCACGTGGGCCCAGGCGGCCGTACAGCACGTCGACGTTGACGTGTCCGCGATGCAGGAAGGTGTAGCCGGCCCCGGCCATGAACACGGCGGCGTGCTGCCAGACGTAGAGTTCCTGCATCCAGGGGAACCCGAGGTTGAAGCCGTAGCGCAGTACGACCACGGTGAAGCACGTGAGCACGCAGCCCAGCGTCATCCAGGCAACCGTTCGGCCGACCCAATCATTGAGAGCGTCTACGGCCCTGACGAAACCTTCGAGTGCTTGCACCGGCCCCCCTTGCGATGGTCCCGCAATAGTAAGGGCTCACGCAGGGAAAGTCCGCGTGCCGGCGATTCGCAACCCTCAGTGGGCCGTCGACAGCGCTCGGCCGATCCCAGGTGTCGTCCGGCGCGCCGTCGCTCCGGGAGCGGGGTCAGTGTCAGCCGCCAAAGATCACGGCATCGGGAATTTCATAGCGTTCCTGGCCGATCCGTACGGTCGTGAGATCGCCCTCACGGCTGGCACTGAACTCGCCCGGGTCGGCGGAGCCAGTGTCGGCTCCGGTCGCCTTGCCTTGCTCGAAGAAGATCGCACACTTGCGGCCGTCGGGTCTCGTCACCGTGACGACCCCGCTGCCGTTGCCCTTGCGGGTGACACCGAATGGGCACCAGCCAACAGGTTTCCCAGTGGCCATCACGCAGCGGATATCGCCAGTCGCATGGTACGCAGTCCCCGGGACCAGGGCGTCATGGGCCAGCGGGTTCCCACCCGCGTTCGGCGCCGCGCCGCTCGCGCCGGTGATGATCATCTCCAGTCGGTAGTCCGCCTTCTCGTTGCGCCGCGCAGCGCTGCGCATCATGTAGACGCGGATCCTGTAGTCACCACTCGCGGGCAGTGTCCCCTCGTACTGGTTCTCGCTCACCGAGCCATTGAAAAAAGCCACTTCGCTATCGCCTGGCGCCAGGATGTTGAAGTAGGTGGCGGTGTTCCTGGTCGCCATGCTGACGTTCATGTACTGGCCCTTGCTGGCGCCGAGCACGTAATCGATGGTCTGGTAGCCGGTAATCGAGCCCTCGACGACGGCGCTGTTCGAACCGTGCGCAAAATTGACCCGCTGCGTGCGGATATCGTCTGCCGCGTTCGCTGCCGGGAATGCGATCGCAAGCAGGGCTGCCAGAGCCACCTGTGTACGCACGGGTCAGTGCCCGCAATCGACCGGCGGCGCTTGAACGATCGACTGGTAGCGGCCTTGCTCGGTGCGGATGGTGACGCAGCGGCCGGTAGAGCGGTTGTACCAGTTGCTGTACTTCGAATCGCCGGACGTGGACCCGCTCTTGTACACGTATCCGCGACTTTCCAGCTGGCCCTCGGCCTGGCCACCCCTGGCGCCCACGAGATCCGCAAGGTCGGGTGCGGTATCTCCCGCCTTGTAGGACGAGTGAGCCGGGCCGCCCTGGTGATGAGCCGGGGGAAAGGTGACGATGATCTTCTTGTCGTTCTCCCACTTGAATACCTGCTCGTTGCCGTTCATCGAACGTACGACCTTGTTGCCGTGCTGGTCCTTGTAGTGATTGGCGTTGCCGCCCGGGGACAGGCTGAGGTTATTGCCGTTGCGCAGGTCAAGGTCGATGTACCCCTGGCGTTGCGAGAAAGTGCAGGGACCCGACGCACCCTTGCTCTTGTCGCCGTCCTTGCGAACTTCGCAATTGGCGTCCGAGGAATCCGCTTGTGCGGGCGACAGGCAGACCGTGAGGCCCAGTCCGAGCAGGCAACCCGCCAGTATGGTTCGAGTTTTCATCCGATCCTCCAAGTTTGTGAGCCGCAAGAAATACACTGATCCGATGGAAGAAGGCTATCCGAATTGCGAACGGGACGGCAGAGGCGGGGCCGCGTACAGGCGATCAAGCGAGTGCCTCGGATGGGTGGCGGCGCATGCCGGCGATCGCCGGCGTAATCACGGACAGGGAGTCGTGCTGAATCGTTGCGTTTCCGCGCCACGCCGGCAAAGCCAAGCCATCCTGACCTCGCGAATCGTCCAGCGGCCCGAGGTGTTCCGCTCCAGCGAGATTTCCCAGCGCAGCGCCCTGACCGAATCGTCCAGCAGCCCGTCCCTCACCAGTTTGACCCGGCAGGCGGACGGCGTTTCACCGTCGTTCAACTGCTCGATATATTGCGACCTGCCCTCGAACGGCCCGACGATGCTGAGTGCGATCTCCAGCGGGGACCCGTCCTGTGATGCGAGCGCCGAAGCTGCCTGGTAGTCGGCCGGGGCGATCAATGTCGTTGCCGTCGCTGGCACGTTCATGACGTCCATGATCGAGGCCGGCTGGTCCACGGCCGAGGCGGGTCCGGCAAGCCAGGTGGCGATGAGGGTCGCCGCGAGGATTCGTCTGGTCATGGTCTTTCCGGGTTGCATGCCCGCTGTCGCTGAGCAGGTTTCGTACGGCAAGTGGATAGCCACCACGCTTGAGCTTCGCATAGTCTATCCGGCGCGGCATTCCTGGCTGGTATCGGCTGGCTGTGCCCGTCGGGTCGGATCCAGTGAGACAAGGAGTTCAATCGTGAGAATGTGTGCGAACCGGTGGCGACGCTGTCGCACGCTTCTAATTGTGCCCCTGCTCTCGGCGGTACTAGCAGCGTGTGCGACGCACCCGATCGGAAATCTCGCGGAGGAGGAGTCGTTCCCATTCGAGCTCGGACGTGTCCAGGAACTTACCCAGGACGACGTTACCGTGCAGCTGGCCATCCCGACGGACGCGGATGCGTCCAGGGTTTTCGGCGTACCGCTCGCCAACTATGGGGTCCAGCCGATCTGGATGCGCATCACGAATGCAAGCACCTTTACTTACTGGATACTGCCGATTTCGATAGACCCCGATTACTTCACGGCCGACGAGGCAGCGCGGATCACGAGCGAAGACCTGGACGATTTCGCGACCGCCGAGGCAACCGAGCGTTTCCGGAAGAACGCGCTGCCGTTCGTCCTGGCACCGGGGAGCACCAACGAGGGCTATGTGTATGCAACCTATCGTAGAGGTGGTCGCTTCGTTGACATCCGTATTCCAGCCCATGGGCACGAGATCCGCATGCGTTTCGCCGTGCTGCTCCCGACTGAAGTTTTCGATTACGAGGAATCACCGCTGCGCCATTTGTACGCGCGAGTCGACAGCTTTCCGGACATGACTCTCGACGAGACGCGCCTGAGGATACGAGAGCTGCCATGTTGCACGACGACAGCCGAAGGTACCGGAGAGGGTGACCCGCTCAACATCGTGCTGGTTGGCGACGGTGAGGACGTGGTTTCCGCCCTCACAGCCGGGGGCTGGGACTTCACGGAAGCGATCACCTCCGACAGCGTCCGCAGGATGGTAGGCGCGGCGATCACCGGCGCTCAAATGCCCACTGCTCCCGTGAGCGCGCTCTATCTCTTCGGTCGCAAGCAGGACATGGCGTTGCAGAGGGGCCGCCACAAGATCGCGCAGCGCAATCACATGCGCCTCTGGCTCGCTCCGTTCCGATGCGAGGGCAGGCCGGTCTGGATCGGGCAGGTGAGTCGCGACATCGGCGTGAAGGTCACCATCAAGTCCAGGACTCTTACCACCCACGTCATCGACCCCAACGTCGACGAGGCGCGCCAGTACGTCCTGCAGAGCCTGCTGCACCACGAGTCCGTACGGTGGTTCGCGATCGCCCGCGGTGTCGGGGCGGCCACGCGCGAGGAACCCCGGCACAACCTGACTGATGACCCGTATTTCACGGACGGAATGCGCATGGCGATCGCCGTTTCGAGCATGCCCGTTCCGACCTGGAAGGTGGAGGACCTCGACTGGAACGAATCGACCGACCCGATTCGGGAGGCGAAGGGCGAGGACGCCGTTGTGCGCAAGGACAAGCCGTGATCGACTGGGGCTCGCGGGTATCGGTGGACTGGCTTAGAGTAGGCGCCGACAACCGGGGAGACGAAGATGGCTGCATTCAAGCCGCTGAATCTGCTGGACCTGAGCTTCGTGCTGATGGAAACGCGCCAGACACCCATGCACGTGGCCGGCTTGCAGACGTTCCTGCCGCCGCCGGGTGCGCCGCGGGATTTTCCGAAGCAGGTCTACGAGTACCTGCGCAGCTTTCCGGTTACTGCGACACCGTTCAATTATCGCCTGCGTGGCCCCCTAACCGGGCACCTGCTACCCGGCTTCGAGGAGGTCGACAAGGTCGATCTCGATTACCACCTGCGTCACTCGGCCCTGCCGTATCCCGGCGGTGAGCGTGAGCTGGGCGTGCTGGTGTCGCGGCTGCACTCCAATCCGATGGACCTTGACCGGCCACTCTGGGAGATCCACTTGATCGAAGGCCTGCACGGCGGGCGCTTCGCGATGTACGGCAAGCTGCACCACTCGCTGGCGGACGGTGTCAGGGGTGTTGGACTGCTGAATTTCTCGGAGGATCCACGCAACAGTCGTACGCCGCCGATCTGGGCGCAGGAACGCAAGCGCAAGGCCCGGAAGGACCAGCCGCCGGTAGGAGCACTCGGCATGCTGCCGTCGGCGCTCACGAACCAGGCCCGCGCGTTGCCAAGCCTGCTGCGTGGCCTGGCAGGCTCCGCCACTGCGGCGCTGGGTGTGAAATCCGATCCGGACTTCACCTCGCTTGCGGAGACGCCCGGCACCATTTTCAACACCAGCATCACGCCGCAGCGGCGCGTGGCGACCCAGTCGACCAGCCTGGCGCGAATGAAGGCGATCGGCGAGGCCGCGGGCGGCAGTGTCAATGATGTGCTGCTGGCGGCCTGTGGCCAGGCGCTTCGGCGCTACCTGCTCGAGTTCGGCGAACTGCCGGACCGGTCGCTCGTGGCTTCCGTTCCAGTCGCTATTCAAAAGGACGATGGCGAGGCTGGCGGCAATGCCATCAGTTTCGCGAACGTCAAGCTCGGCACCGAACTCGACGACGTCCGCGAGCGCTTCGCACTGATACGTCGAAGCAGCGTGGCGGGCCGCGACTACCTGAAGCAGATGACCACGGCCGCACTGATCACCTACACCGTGCTGATCAGCTCGCCCCAGATGCTGACACGACTGCCCGGACTCGCTTCGCGCGTTCCGCCAATCTACAACGTGATCATCTCGAATGTGCCGGGACCGCGGCGCAAGCTGTATTTCCTGGGCGCCGAAATGGAGGCCTATTATCCGATCTCGGCGCTGGCGCACGGCCAGGCGCTCAATATCACCGTAATGAGCTACGCAGGGGGGCTGTATTTCGGATTTACGGCATGCCCCGACCGAGTGCCGAGCATCCAGAGGCTCGCCGTGTACATGGGCGATGCGCTGGATGAACTCGAGTCGGTATTCGTCGGGAAGGGGAGTCGGCGCGCCGGGGCCGGGCCGGGCGCGAAATCGGCAATGAAGGCGCGGGCAAAGGTGAATTCCAGGACCAAGGCGAAGTCCGAGGCCAAGGCACCGAAGAAGGCACCAGCAGCAAGGAGATCGGCCGGGCAGGCCTCCTCCAGAAAGCTGGCCGCTGGTAGACCGGCGCCACGAAGCCGGTCCCGCGGAAAATGACATCCTGAGGCGCGCGATCAGAGTTCCGTCTCGAACAGGTGGCCGATCGACTTTCGAAATCTTTCGATTGCGCTCTCCGGGTCCTCGAAAGTCGAGGCCAGTTCGGGAGTGACCTCGCGACCATAGGTGAGGTCGTCGTCGATGAACTTGCGGCGCAGTGTTCCCGCCAGCGCGGGCTCCAGGAAAACGACGGCCGTCTCGCTGTTGAGTTTTTCGCTGCGCGGGTCGAGGTTATACGAGCCGACCAGCGCGCGCGTTCCGTCCACGACCGCGAACTTCGAGTGCATCGTGCCCTGGCTGCGGGTTGTCTCGCCCGGTGCCTGCCCGGTCCACTCCCAGATGCGGAGTCCTGCATCCGTGTTGCGGCAGGCGCGCACCTCCGGCGACTCGTTCACGGAGAGCAGGTCCTTGTAGTAGCCGCGTCCGACCATGCTGATCTCCGGGAGGTCGTTGGTGTCGGGACTGTTCGAGATCAACTTGACCGACACGCAGCGCCTCGCTGCGTCCTTGATCGCAAGGGAGAGTGATGGCGTTGGCACGAAATAGGCGTTGGCGACCAGCACCTCGCCTTCAGCCCTCTCGATCAGCTTGATGTAGGCCTGCTGAATGTAGGTTTCCTTGAGTCGAGGGCGGTTCTGGATGAAACGGCAGGTTGCGCCCTTGAACTCGAGTGGCGGTTCGCGGGCCTGCAGTTCCGCGACATAGATGATGATCTTCGGGTCCGTCTCGTACGGGATCGGCACCTTTCCGGTCGCGCCGAAAACCTTGCGAGTAGCATCCCAGTACAGGTTGGTGTTGAAGATGCCGCGGCTCTTCTTCACGTCGACGAAGTAGTCGAAATTCCGGTCGAACGCGGTGACGAGGTCCTTCACGATGGCGCCACGCAGCACGACGTCCTGGTCGCGCCAGTTGCCGTCGGGATTGCCCGGTTCAGCCCTGAAGTACTCGTTGCCGATGTTGAGTCCGCCGGTAACCGCGACCGCGTGGTCCGTTTCGCCGTCGATGATCCACATCTTCTCGTGGAAGCGCTTGTCAGGTGCATCAGGGTCGGTGTGTGGAACCAGCGCCGGTATGGGTACCTCGTTCAGCCACTGCAGGGCCATCGCCTCGTAGCCTTCGACTTCCACGCCGTTCTGCTTCAGGTCGAAAAACATCCACTGCGTCTGTATCCACGGATTCGAGAAAGCGTCCACGATGACGCGCACGTCCAGACCCGCCGCCTTTTTCTGCTTGAGGACTTCCGCAACCTGCAGCCCGGTCTCGTCACCCTTGAACACCAGCGCCTGGATGCGAATCGACGTCTGCGCATTTCGCAGCGCCTGCATGCGTACCGCGAACGAGTCCTCGCCGCCCTGCAATACCGCCACCTTGCAGCCGTCGGGCCCATGCGGAGGGAACAACCCGTTGAGACCCACGTCCGGGTACGGGCTGCCGATGAAGTGTGCGTCCGGGCCTAGCACCGAGGTCTCTGCCGTCTGCGCTACGTATTCGACCAGTGCGGGTCCGGCGGTTGGCACGGGCGCCGATGCAGTCGTTGCGCAGCCGGTTACTGCCAGGGCCACGGTTGCGATGACCGGCAATCTGGTCGGGCGGTATCCGCCCTGAAGGCCTCTCATCGGGTAAAGTCTACGAAAATGAACTTCCCTGCGCACTGGAATCTCGCCGGGCCATGGGTTCGGCCACTGGCGCACTGCGCCCGCTCCCGGGCCAGAGCCGCTGTGCTGGTCCTCGGCGCGGCTGTCCTGCTCGGTGGCTGCGCGGCGACTCCAGACGCCCGGACACTTTCGGCAAAGGCTGTCCAGTTTTCGACCATCGAAGGCGCTCCACCGGCACGCGATGGCCGGGCGGAGTTTCGCTATGTCTTCTGCTCGAGCCTGCGCACCGATGGGATTGCATCGCAGGACGATTCGTCCTGCGAACGCTGGCTGTGGCGTTTGCCGGACGAGCCCGTGGCGCTCGAGCGGGGCGACGACACGGCAGATTCGGATTCCGACCTTCCGGTCGGGGCCAGCCTGGCCGTATTCATTGTTACAGGCGCGTTCAACGAATGCGTCGAAGCGGAGGGGAGGCCGTTCATCGCCGGCACCGCGAAGCTTCGTGAGCGCGGGGTTCGCGTGGAGACGATCGTCGTCAGCGGACGGTCCGGCACCGGCAACAATGCGCAGCAGATTGCGCAGGCGATCGAGCGTGCGCAGTTACCGGGGGACCAGGACATCCTGCTGATCGGGCACTCGAAGGGCGCGCTGGACAGTCTGCGTTTCGTAGTCGATTACCCGGTGCTTGCTGAAAGGGTCAAGGCTGTAATCAGCGTGGCTAGCCCGATTTTCGGCACTCCGCTGGCAGAAGCGATATCGACCGCCTATTCGAGCCTGGCCTCGCGGTGGCCCTACGAGAAGTGCCCACCGGGCGACGGCCAGGTAATCCACAGCCTCGAACCGCGAACAGCAAGGCAGTGGCTGATCGACAACCCGCTACCGGCCAACGTGCGTTATTACTCGCTGGCCGGTTTCACGACCAGGGACCACATTGCGCGTTCGCTGGTACCCACATGGAAGTACCTCAATCGAACCAACGTGCTGAACGACGGGCAGGTATTGGCGGCCGATGCGCTGATTCCCGGCGCAACCCTGCTGGGTTTCGCAAACGCCGATCACTGGGGCGTGGCGGAATCGATCGAGAACACCCATCCGTTCCTGTCCGGTCGGCCCGATCCGGAGCCATTCCCCATCGAGCAGTTGTTCGTTTCGATCGTGCGATTCGTCTCGAACGACCCGAGCTCCTCAGTCTTCTTGCGGAGCGTCAGGTCACAGGCGTCCCCTTCCGCCGACAGGGAACCGGAATGACCGACAGGAAACCCGAATGAAAGCGATGCTGCTGACCGAAACGGGTCCCGTGTCCGAGGGTCGCGACTCACTGGTCCTTCGCGACGTACCGGAACCGCAACCGGGGGACGGCGAGGTGCTGGTTCGTGTCGCTGCCTGCGGTGTGTGCCACACCGAACTCGACGAGATCGAGGGTCGCACGCCACCACCACGGCTGCCTATGATTCCAGGCCACCAGGTGGTTGGCGAGGTCGTCGCGCGAGGCGCGGGCGCTACCGGAACTGAGATTGGATCACGAGTTGGCATCGCCTGGATCTTTTATGCCTGCGGCCACTGCGAGCATTGCGCCGCGGGAGATGAAAACCTGTGTGCCGCGTTTCGTGCCACGGGTCGCGACGCAAACGGTGGCTACGCCGAGTACATGACCGTACCGGCAGCGTTTGCGCATGAAATTCCGGAATGCTTCACCGACGCCGAGGCCGCGCCGCTGCTGTGTGCGGGCGCGGTCGGCTACCGGTCGCTGCGGCTGGCCGGGATTCGAAATGGCATGCGGCTCGGGCTCACGGGCTTTGGTGCGTCCGGACACCTGGTGATGATGATGGTTCGCCATCGCTATCCCGACACCGATGTCCATGTCTTTGCGCGCCAGCGCGAAGAGCGGGAGTTCGCGCTGCAGTCCGGGGCCGCCTGGGCGGGCGACACTCGCGAGACGGCACCCGCGAAGATGCACGCCATCATCGACACGACACCGGCGTGGTTGCCGGTCATCAAGGCGCTCGAGAACCTCGAGCCGGGCGGCCGGCTGGTGGTGAACGCGATTCGCAAGGAAGAGACGGACCGGCAGCAGCTGCTCGGCCTCGACTATCCACGACACCTGTGGATGGAAAAGGAGATCAAGAGCGTCGCGAACGTCACGCGCAGCGACGTGCGCGAATTTCTCGATCTCGCGGCCGGCATCCCCATCCGGCCGGTGATCGAGACCTATCCCCTGCAAGACGCCAACCGGGCTCTGCTGGACCTCAAGTCGAAGCACGTTCGCGGCGCCAAGGTGCTCTGCCCGTAAGAGAGGAAGCGGCCACGCGACCGCTTCCCGGTGACCCGCGGTTCAGGACGTGGCCGTCCTGCCTGCGCGGATCAGCGCGCGGACATTCCCCTCTTCAACGATTCCATGGCCTGGTCGATCGTAAAGCTGGCGGCCCGCTGGCTGGGCGGGAATTCCTTGAAGGTCGCCAGGAAGTTTCCGACGATCTCGGACGCCGGCAACATGATGAACGCGTGGTCCAGGTACCAGTCCCAGTAGGTGTTCGAGGTGATGTCGGCCCGCTCGTACGGGTCGGCCCGCAGGTTGAAGAGCTTCGGGATGCGAGTGTGCACGTAGGGTTCGGACCACACGGCCAGTGTGCCGGCGGCACGCTGTTCCGCGAACACGGTCTTCCAGTTGTCGTAGCGCATTGCCGTGAGATCGCCGTCGTCGGAGAAATAGAAGAATTCCTCGCGCGGGCTCGCGGCGACCTTGCCCGTGAAGTAGGGCAGCATGTTGTAACCGTCGAGATGCACCTTGAACGTCGTGCCGCCGACGGCGTAGCCCTTGAGCAGCCGCTCCTTCACGTCGGGAACGCCGGCCGCGGCCGCCAGCGTCGGCAGCCAGTCCAGGTGAGACACGATACCGGTCAGGACCGTGCCGGGCTTGATGTGCCCCGGCCAGCGCACCATTGCGGGCACGCGGTAGGCGCCTTCCCAGTTGCTGTTCTTCTCGTTGCGGAACGGCGTCATCGCGGCGTCGGGCCAGGTGTTCATGTGCGGACCGTTGTCGGTCGAATACATGACGATCGTGTCGCCCGTGATGCCTGCGTCGTCGATGGCCTTCAGGACCGTCCCGACATTCTTGTCGTGGTCCATCATGACGTCGGCGTACTCGCCGTTCCAACGCCCGGCCTGGCCGATACTCCCGGGCTTGGGATGGGTGCGGAAATGCATGTGCGTGAAATTGACCCAGACGAACATGGGCTTGCCGGACTTCGCCTGCTTGCGGATGAACTCGGCGGAGCGGTCCGCGATGTCGTCGTCGATCGTTTCCATCCGCTTCCTGGTCAACGGACCCGTATCTTCGATCTTCTGCGTGCCGTCGGGAAGCGCGTAGCTGTGGATCACGCCCCTCGGACCGTACTTCTTGCGGAAGTTAGGGAAGTCCTTCGGGTCCGGGTAGTCCGGGTGCTCCGGTTCCTCTTCCGCGTTCAGGTGGTAGAGGTTGCCGTAGAACTCGTCGAAGCCGTGCGCGGTCGGCAGGAACTCGTCCTTGTCGCCCAAGTGGTTCTTGCCGAATTGCCCGGTGGCGTATCCCTGCGCCTTCAGCACCTGCGCAATCGTGACATCGCGCTTCTGCAGCCCCTGGTTGGCCCCCGGCATGCCGACCTTGGACAGCCCGGTGCGGAATACGCTCTGCCCGGTGATGAACGCCGAGCGGCCCGCGGTGCAGCTTTGCTCCGCGTAGTAGTCGGTGAACTTGACGCCCTCGGCGGCAACGCGGTCGATGTTCGGCGTCTGGAAGCCCATCAATCCGAACGTGTATGCGCTCAAGTCGGATTGCCCGATGTCGTCGCCCCAGATGATGACGATGTTCGGCTTCTTAGCGTCCTGCGCCGCCGCGAGCGGGGCGGCGGCACTGGCCACGAGAGCGGCAACGGCGAGTACGCCGGAAAGCGACCTGCTTGGCATTGGACTGTCTCCCCGAGAGTCCCGGTTCATGGGATCGAATGTGCCAACAATAGCGGTCCAGGGTGCGCGAATCAAAAGCTCCAGTTTATGCCGCCTTGCGGGATGAACGTCACCAAAGCCGGATCGATCACGGTGTCCACGCTGTCGCCGTTCGTCTATAAGGGTGCCTCGGCAAGCCACTGAAGAGGAACGCATCAATGCGATTCGTTACGCGGTCTCTGGCGTCGATTCTCGCCTGCCTGATGGTGAGCGGCGCTACAAGGGCGGACGGCTGGGTCGTTTTCAGCAAGGACGAGGCTGCCGTCATCCAGCAGTATTACGCGCAACACCCGGTCGACGCCGGCAAGGGCGGGAAGAACGGGCAGAAGGGCAAGCCGCTGCCGCCCGGCATTGCCAGGAACCTGGCCCGTGGCAAGCCTTTGCCACCGGGCATTGCAAAGCAGCAGCTGCCGCAGGACCTGGTCCGGCAGTTGCCGCCGGTTCACACGGGCTACGAGCGTGTATACATGGATGGCCGCGTGCTGCTCGTCGATATCGCCACGCAGGTGATACACGATGTCCTGATGGAGACGGTCTACAACTGATCAGCAGCAGTTGCTCTAAACTGCCCGGGGCGGCGTCACGCTGCCTGGTTCAGGACTCAGGAGACCAGCCCATGACGGTGAAGGACAGTAACGGCAATGAGCTGAAGGACGGCGACGCCGTGCAGGTGATCAAGGACCTCAAGGTCAAGGGGTCGTCCGATACCCTGAAGCGTGGCACGGTGTTCAAGAGCATCCGCCTGACCGACGACGATGAGGCGATCGAGTGCGGGCAGGGTCGCAACACCGTCGTGCTCAAGACCTGCTTCCTGAAGAAAGCGTAGGCGACGCCGAGACTCAAGTTCCGGCGAACCTTTCGGGCGACAGGAATCCAATCGGCAGTCCGGTGTGGCCCGTGGTCGCGAGTTGCACTAGCGCATCACCCAGCGCCGGCGAAAGCTTGAATCCGTGACCGGACAGGCCTGCGGCGAAATGGATCCGCCGCGAGCCGCGACGCGTGCCGACCAGGAATTGTCCGTCAGGCGACATCGTGTACAAGCAGGTCGCGGCTCCGGCCAGGTTTCCGGCAAGGGACGGCGCAATTTCCCTGTATGCGCAGCGGATCCGCTCGATGTCGAAATCATCGACCGGCGTGGCGACGGTATCGGGATCGACAATGTCGCCGGACCCATGCAGCCCCAGCTTCGGGTGTCTTGACGGCGTCGTCGCGCCACTCGGATCGGCAGGTGCAGAGGGATCTGGCGCAAGACCATAGACCGATCGTCGGTCCTGCCCTCGATCGAAGATCCAGCACGGCATTGCCGAGGCATCAACATTGGGCGCCGGTGCGAACCATGCCTGGACCTGGCGCGTCACCGTGAGCAGCGGGGCGAGTTCGGGCAACAGACGCGACGTCCATGCGCCGGCAGCGACGATCACCGCGTCCGCGCGCTCGTGGCCATGGTCAGTTTCCACTGTCACGCCGCCCGTGTCCTCGACCAGGCCGAGCACCCCCCTGTCGATGATCAGTTCCGCGCCACGGGATCGGGCGACGTTGACCGATGCTTCCACCGTGGCCTCGGGACGAACGATCCCGGCGTCCGCCTCGAACGCGCCGATCGCGTCGTCGCCAGGCGAAAACCATGGGAACCGCCCGCGAAGGGCATCAGCATCCAGTGCATCGACCGACAGGTTCCAGCGGCGCGCGGACTCGATGCATCCCAGCACGATTTCTGAACCGGGCGGCCCCATGGCCAGCATGCCGCAGCGATTGAGCAACGATGTTTGCGACTCGCGCTCGAGGGATTCGAAGCGGGCGGTGGAGTGTCGAAGAAGCGGGACGTAGTCGGGATGCTCGAAGTATGCGTGCCGGAAAATGCGCGAGTGCCCGTGGCTCGAGCCTCGCGAATGCGCGGGCGAGTGTTGCTCCAGGCACAGGACTCGTGCACCGGACTCGCTCGCGGCTCGGAGTGCCGCACTGCCGACGGCTCCTGCACCGACTACGATGACGTTCCAGGCATTCACGGTGCCGGGGATCGTATCAGTACTGCACCAGGCTTCGGGCCGGTGGCCTAGCGGAGACCGATACGCTGCACCAGGTCGGTGTAACGAGAATCGAGCCTCAGCGGCTCATAGCCGGGATCGAGGTGCAGGTAGACCAGGCCGGCCGAGCGCGCCTGATACGCTCGTTCGAGCGCTTCGAAGGCCTGGTCCAGCTGACCGACCGCGGCGTGGCCCATCGCAAGGTATTCGGCCCGCACGTATTGCTGCCGTGATTCGCTTTCCAGCCGCGCGAGGATTTCCTCTGCTTCCTCGCGGCGACCCAGCGCGGCGAGCGCCCGGACGATCATTGCATCGTAGGAGCGCACCGCGGTGTCCAGGCTCTGGCCGCGCTGGAACCAGTCGAGCGCGGTCTCCGCGTCACCCATGGCCAGGTAGGTCGAGCCGACAAAAATAAAGCCGCGACCGTATTTCTCGTCGATCTCGAACGTCTCTTCGCCCTGTTTCAGCGCGGCCTCGTAGTCCTTCCCGTAGAGCAGAAGGCGCGTGGCCCAGCCGAAGTACTCGACGCGGAGCGGGTCGAGCTCGAGCGCTCGACGCACGGACTCGTAGCCTTCACGCAGGCGGCCCACCATCGGCAGCGCGGTACCCAGCACCCAGTGCGCTTCTGCGTTGTTCGGGCTCAGGGACACGGCGCGTTCCACGTATTGAACGCCCTCGGCGAATTTCCACTCGTGCCAGCAGAGCACCTTGCCGATCGAGATCATGGCGTCGGCGAGCTGCGGATCACGCTGCAGCGCACGCTCGGCCGCCGACTTGGCTCGCGGATACGCGTCGTCCGGCGCTACCCAGTCGTCGGCGAGGTCGCACCAAACGTCCGCGATGCCCGCGTATGCGCGTGCGAATCCCGGGTCCTGAAGCAGTGCGCTCTGGAAGAGATCGTAGGCCTTTCGCAGCCCGAGCTCGCTGAACTTGTTGAAGTGAAATCGGCCCTTCAGGTAGGTCGTGTAGGCGTCGAGGCTCTTGGTCGGCGCGACCACGGCTGCTTCGTCGCCCACCAGCCGCAGCTTGAGCGCATCGACGATGGCGCGCGATATCTCGTCCTGGACGGCGAAGATGTCTTCGAGCTGCCGATCGTAAGTCTCCGACCAGATCTGGTAGCCGTTCTCGACGCTGACCAGTTGCGCCGCGATGCGGATACGGCTTCCGACCTTGCGCACGCTGCCTTCGAGCAGCGTGCTTACGCCCAGCTTCTCGCCGATCTGGCGCGCATCGACGTCCTTTCTTCCCTTGAATGCGAACGACGATGAGCGGGAAGCGACGTGTACGCCAGGCACCTTGGAGAGAGCGTTGATGATCTCCTCTGTCATGCCGTCGCTGAAGTACTCGTTTTCCGGGTCGGCACTCATGTTGGCGAGCGGCAGCACGGCTATCGCGGTCGCCGCGGGTTTCTTCTTCCTCGCACCAAGCTTGGCCTCGAGAGCCTGGCAGAGCGAACGGAAGGCCTCGCTTTCACGGTCCTCGCCCCAGCCATCGAGATCGGTGGTGTGAACAGCGCGGAAATCGATCGGCAGGCGGGCGTTGTCGAATCGAACCGGCACCAGCACGCCACGGTCGGCCCCGTCGCGCGCCTCGCCCCGGACCCAGCGCGAATCGACCGAACTCTCCGTCCACACGACAATCAGCGTCTTCGCCTCGTCGAGCTCGCGGGAGATCAGCGTGTCGAATTCCTGGCCCGGCGTGATCGCCGGGTCCCACCAGACCGACCAACCCTCGGTTTCAAGCGCGGCGACGAGCGGAGCGACAAGTGCTTTGTCGTTTCTCGAATAAGAGACGAAAATATCGGCCACCGGCTACCCCCGTACAATGACGCCGGACTCTAGCATAGCGAATCGAGGAGGCATGAATTGAGCAGCCCGCCGCTGCATACCTCGCTCTCCGGTGTCACCGGGTGGATGCGCTGGCTGCCGGGCCTGGTTACGCTGCGACACTACCGGCGCGAGTGGCTTCCGCGTGACATCCTCGCCGGCCTCGTACTCACGACCATGCTGGTGCCGGTCGGCATTGCCTACGCGGAGGCGTCTGGTGTACCCGGCATCTACGGGCTCTACGCCACGATCGTGCCGTTGCTCGCCTATGCGCTCTTCGGGCCCAGCCGGATCCTGGTGATGGGGCCGGACTCATCGCTCGCCGCAGTGATTCTCGCTGTCGTGCTGCCACTATCGGCCGGCGACCCCGGTCGCGCCGTGGCCATTGCCGGTGCAATGGCCATCGTGTCGGGGCTGGTGTGCATCGTTGCAGGCCTCGCGCGGCTCGGATTCATCACCGAACTGCTGTCCAAGCCGATCCGCTACGGCTACATGAACGGTATCGCACTCACGGTCATCCTGAGCCAGGTTCCGAAGCTGTTCGGCTTCTCGGTGAGCGAGGAGGGACCCCTGCGCCAGGCATGGGGAATTGTCCAGCAGGTATTCGCCGGTGGCACGAGCATGGCGACGCTTGCCATCGGTGGCGGGGCGCTGGCGCTGATCCTGGTGCTGAAGCGCTACCCGCGGGTCCCCGGAATCCTGATCGCCGTTGTCGCCGCGACGGTGGTGGTTGCAGTTTCAGGTGCCTACGGTGAGGCTGGTGTGGCGGTGCTTGGCCCGCTCCCGCAGGGATTGCCCATTCCCGCAGTCCCACTCATTGGCCTGGCCGACCTCGTGCCCGTGATCACGGGTGGCATCGCGGTGGCACTGGTGTCGTTCGCCGACACCAGCGTCCTTTCGAGAACATACGCCGCGCGATTGCGCACGCCGGTGGACCCGAACCAGGAGATGGTGGGCCTCGGCGCCGCGAACCTCGCCGCCGGCTTCTTCCAGGGCTTCCCGATCAGCAGCAGTTCTTCGCGGACGCCGGTGGCGGAGGCCGCGGGCTCGAAGACCCAGTTCACGGGGGTAGTGGGTGCCGCAGCCATTGCGCTGTTGCTGGTCCTGGCGCCGGATCTCCTCGAATACCTGCCCAGCGCGGCGCTGGCCGCCGTGGTCATCACCTCGGCAATCGGGCTTATCGAGATCACGGACCTGCGCCGCATCTACAGGATCCAGCGATGGGAGTTCTGGCTGTCGATGGCTTGCCTCGCTGGCGTGGCGGTGTTCGGCGCGATTCCGGGCATCGCGCTTGCCATCGTGATCGCGGTGATCGAGTTCCTCTGGGATGGGTGGCGGCCGCACTTCGCCGTGCTCGGGCGCGTGGACGGTGTCAGGGGTTACCACGACATCACGCGCTATCCGCAGGCACAGCGCATCCCGGGCCTGGTGCTGTTTCGCTGGGACGCGCCGCTCTTTTTCGCCAACGCCGAGCTTTTCCGGGACCGCGTGCTCGACGCCGTGGCGAACTCACCGACCCCGGTGCGATGGATGGTGGTAACGGCCGAGCCGGTCACCAGCGTGGACGTGACCGCGGCTGATGTACTGTCCGAACTCGACGATACGCTGCGCGCGGCGGGCATCCTGCTGTGCTTCGCAGAACTGAAAGATCCCGTGAAGGACAAGCTGAAGCGCTTCGGGCTGTTCAGCCACTTCGGTGAGCAGACTTTCCACGCCACGATCGGCGAGGCCGTGCACGCGTATCTCGCCGCGAATCCCGTCGAGTGGGTGGACTGGCAGGACCGGAATCCGTAGCGGTCGGTGTGACCGCTACGCTGGTTCGCCACGTATCCCGATTCACCGGTCATTCGAACCGGGTTCGCGCCGCCAGGATCTAGCCGGTCGGGACGCGGTCCAGGTACTGCCACAGCGGGCCGCGCATGCCGTACTTGCGCAGCACCGCGAACGCCTTCTCATTGAAACGGATACCGAGTTTCGGAACGATCCAGCGGCGCTGCGTCGCAGCCCGCCGGGCGATGCGTTCGTAGATCGCGTCGCGGAAGTCGTCCGGCGCCGACTTTCGGCTGGCGTCGTGGATCTCGTCGTCGCTGACCCATACGAACAGCACGGCGGCAAACGGATCGAGTTCCTCGATGAAGTCCAGCGTCTGCTCGACATGCTCGAGTGTCTCGCCATTCGTTCCGAGGATGAACGAATGGCAGTCCTTGATCCCGCGGGCGCGGGCGATTGACGCAAGTCGCCTGATCTTGTCCGTATGGAAGCCCTTGAGCAGTCGGTCGAGGATTTCGTCGCAGCCGCTGTCGGAGCCGACTTCCATTCCGGTTGCCCCGGCTCGCGCCATCAGGTCGGCGAGCTCCTCGTCGAAAGCCACTGGGCTGATGTAACTCGTCCACGGCATGCGGTTCCCGCGCGCCTCGAGTTCCCTGCATATCTCCTTTGCATGCCGCGGGGGCAGGTTGAAGACGCTGTCCACGATGAAGACGTGGTCAACACCGTCGCGCGCGCTGATGTCCATGAACTCGTCTGCAACGCGTGCCGGTTTCCGCATCCGTGTCCTGGCGCCTTCCAGCAGCGGATAGGTGCAATACGTGCAGTGCAACGGGCAGCCACGCTTGGTCTGCAGCGCCTCGATGCCGTATTCGCTGTAGTAGCGCGCCGAGAGGACTGTGCGATCCAGTCGCGGCAGCTCATCGAGGTCGAGCATGTCGAGGCGGCCGCCCGAATAGTGAACTCCACCTTCAATCCTGCTGTACAGGCGCTCGACCTTCTGCAGCGCTGGCTCACGGCTTTCCAGTTCCTCGAGCAGTTGCGCGAAGGCACGTTCGCCCTCGCCGGCGATGCCGTAGTCGGCGCCGAGATCGTGCATCAGCGCTTTCGGCGTCACCGAGAACCCGCCGCCGCCCAGCACGATCGGCGCGGATGAGTTGGCGCGAACGGTCCGGACCAGCGCGCGATACGCGTCCAGGTTTGCCGTCGACGTCGGTGTAGTCCATGTTCTGCAGGTTGCGCAGGCCGATCGCGACCAGGTCCGGCTGGTGTTCGCGCAGCTTGCGCGCGACGGTCTCCAGCGGATCGGGTTCGAAGCACAGGTCCCAGAACAGCTTCTCGTGCCGCTGCGGGGTGGCGGCCATCACGTGCAGCAATCCGAGCGGAATCACGGCATCCGGCATGTTTTCCCGGTTCGCGGAGATGAAGGCTATGCGCATGCGAGTGACTGCCGTCGCTTCAGGGTTCGCATGGGCCGGTTCCCGGCCCGCTGGCCAGGTTGGCGCTGGTCGGCCTGAACATAGCGCCAACCGCCGCGAGCCGACGGATGAAGTTGAAGAAGCTCCCATACGACTGCTGCGGAAAGCGCCGCCGGCGCACCTGGTACTCGACGGCGAACATCGCGGCAACGACCAGGTAGTTGAGCAGGTTGGCAAACAGCGACCAGGCTTCGAGCGGCACGGTGACCGGCGGGCTCAGCCCGGCCGACAAAAGCAGGCCGCCGGGGCCCGCGAGTGCGGCAAGTGCAAGATTGGTCGTGGCCAGGACCACGAACAGCAGGGTCCAGGCCGACGTCAGGCGTCGCGCGTACAAGGCCATGTCGCCGGTGATGTTCTCCGACGTTCCGTGCAGCAGGATGATCGCCCGCTCGATGAGCGGCGTCCGGCCATGCAGCAGCGTGCTGCCGAAGATCCAGGCCATGAATCCGTTGATCAGGATCGGCGGCAGGAACAGCAGCAGCAACGCGTGCCCCGACCTTGCGACCTGGTACAGGCCCATGAATGCCGCAACGAGCAGGATCCATGCCGCTGGGCGACATCTGCGCAGGCCCGGAAACAGCACCAATACCGCGAGCAGGCCGATACTGGCCGCGATCATTCCCGGGCGGCCACTGAGGACCGCAATGTGCGCGAAGACAGGATACGAGGCCCCCAGCAGGATCATCGTGCCTGCGTTGCCGGATCTGGCGACGCCGTTGTTCGTTTGTGTCGTCATGGTCGAGGCGCGCGGCAGGTTACCACGCGCCCGGGCCGCGACGACCACCGCCTTCGAGGTCCATTACGACTGGCCACTCGGTGCCCCGGGGCAAGGGCCACTCGACTGTGTGAAGGGCTCCGCGAAGCGGCTCGGACGATTCACATTCTTGAACGACTGTAAGCCTCAGTTGCGGTCGCGGCGCAAAGACGGTGGCGCGCCAGTGCCGGGTGGTCGGGACCTCTAGTCGCCGGGCGCCGCTGGCGTCGACCATGCGGCACTGGCCGAGTGCGTCCACCAGCGCCAGGCCGAGCGCCTTGGCGAACGCCTCCTTCAGGGTCCAGAACTCGTAGAACCTCGAACACAGCTCCGACGGATCGTCGAGCGTGGCGAGGTACTCGCACTCGTTGGTCGAGAAGGCGGCGCGGGCCATGCCCATGAAATCACGCGTTGCCATCCATTCCAGGTCGACACCGACGTCGACCGCTGCGGGGGCGAGCGCCACGCCTGCAAAGCCGTGGCTGTGCGTCAGGCTGCGCTGCCGGCCGCGGACCGAGCCGATGGCGCCTAGCAGGGCCCGGCTCGATTCCCAGTCGCGTCGCCTGCGAGTCGTGCGGATCGAGGCCCATTCGTCACGTTCGGCGAGGTCCAGTCTCGACGGGTCGAACTGGTCTGCCGCATCGGGTGTGGCAAGCCACACCTCCGCGACGTCGGGCAATTGCGGCGGCTCAGTCACCACGATCTCGCGCCCGCCCGGACTTGCATCTCCGGCCGGTCCGCTTCATCGTCGCAGGCCGCATGCCGGCATGAACCGGCTGCGAGAGCAGGGGTCCGGCGCGGCATGATCAGGCGACAGACATATTTCTGGCGGATCTTCGTCACCGGCTTCTGCTTTGCGCTGTTCGGCATCGGTGGACTCATTCTAGGTCTGCTGGTGTTTCCAGTGCTGATGGCGCTGCCGGGCGGGCCAGCCCGGCGACGTATCCGTACCCGCTCGCTGGTGCAGCGCGCATTTCGCCTGTTTGTCGCAACCATGAGCGGCCTGGGGGGAATCCGCTACGAGTTCCGGGGCGCCGACCGCCTCGGACGCCCGGGACAACTGATCATTGCCAATCACCCCACGCTGATCGACGTCGTGCTCATCGTCGCATTCACGCCTGCCCCGGCCTGCGTCGTCAAGGCTGCGCTGTTCGCGAACCCCTTCACGCGTCACGTCGTCCGCGCGGCGGGTTACATAAGCAACATGCCGACGGACGCGATGATCGAAGGGGCTGTAAAGGCCCTGAGGTCAGGCGACTCGCTGGTGATGTTTCCCGAGGGTACCCGGACCCGCCCCGGGCAGCCGATGCACTTTCACCGCGGGGTTGCGCGCGTCGCGGTCGAAGGCGCATCGGTACTGACGCCGATCTACATCAGCGTGGACCAGCCGTTCCTGCACAAGTCCCAGCCGTGGTACCGGGTACCGCCCCGCAGGCCGAACCTGGTCATGGAGGTCGGTGCCGATATCGACCTGGAGCCCTATCGCAACCAGCAGGCGCCCAGGGCATCGCGCCAGCTCAACCAGTGGTTGCTGGCGCACTACGAACGCGAGCTTGGGAGCCGCCGTGGTTATAATGGCCGGCGCGGCCAAGGCCAGGGAGCCTGTGGCATGGAGGTAGAATAAAGCCCCGGCCCATCAATGGGCCGAGCGGCGAATTGAGGTGGGTTGGGGGCGCATGCAGACAGCAGACGACGTACTGGAAGAGGTCCGCTCAGCGCTGGTCGAGTTGTTCGAAGTCGAACCCGGGCGGGTGACGCTCGAGGCCAGGCTCAACGAGGACCTGGAGATCGACAGCATCGACGCTGTCGACCTGCTGGACCGCTTGCGAAGGATGACGGGCCGCAAGATTTCGGCAGACGATTTTCGTTCAGTGCGGACAGTCGGCGACCTCGTCACCGCGGTACATGCCGTCCTGCAGTCATGAGCGCGCCCTAGCCGCGCCTCGACCGAAAGCTCCCCGGCCCGACGGTGTCGCATCCCGAATGGGCACGCACGGATCGACCACAGGAACGCGATGACCGACGCGGCACCAACAGCAGGGTCGCCGGCCATTCCGGCCGGGACAGGGCCGGCGTGGATGCCGGTCATCCGCGATCTCGCTATCGCTCCGGACCTGCATTCATTGACCTGCCGCTTCCTGGTCCCGCACGACCTGCCGGTACTCGTTGGTCACTTCCCCGGCCTGCCTGTCGTTCCCGGGATCATGCAGGTGGGTTGGGCTGCAGAGCTGGCGCGCACGCACGCACTGGTCGCCGGGCGTTGTACGGGCATGGCTACGGCCAAGTTCCGGCGACTGTTGCTGCCGGGAATGCATATCGATGTCAGTCTCGACGGCGGATCGAGGTCCGGGCAGCTGCAGTTCAGGTTCCAGTGCGGCGGCGACGTGGTCTCGGTCGGCCGCCTGCTGTTCGGTGGCAGCGGTGACTAGGGTTTGCGCCATCGTGCCGGTCTACGACCACGAGTTCGCCATTGCCGGCACCGTCTCGAGTGTGCGGGCATGTGGCCTGCCGCTGATCCTGGTGGACGACGGTTCGGGCGAGCCGTGCGCGCGGGAACTGCGTCGAATCGCTGCGGCGGACCCGGGCGTGAGCCTGGTACGGCTGGCCGCCAACCAGGGCAAGGGAGCGGCCGTGATGGCAGGGCTGCAGGCGGCACTGGATGCCGGCTACACGCACGCGCTGCAGATCGACGCCGACGGACAGCACGATTCCGGCGACGTGCCGAGATTCGTCGCCGCGGCGGTCGACGAGCCGCGCTCGCTTGTCTGCGGCCAACCGGTGTTTGATGCATCCATTCCGCGCAGCCGTCTGTACCTGCGGTACCTGACCCATGTGATGGTCTGGATCAACACGCTGTCTTTCGACATCCCGGATTCCATGTGCGGGCTGCGTGTCTACCCGTTGTCGGTGGTGCTGCCGGTCATCACGGCGGAGCCGCCGGGCAGTCGCATGGACTTCGACGTAGAGGTGCTGGTTCGCCTGCACTGGAAGGGCGTCACGATGCGCTGGATTCCGACCCGTGTACGCTATGCCACGGATGGAATCTCCCACTTCCGGCTGGTGCGCGACAACTGGCTGATCACGATCATGCACACGAAGCTGTTCTTCGGCATGCTGCGACGTTCTCCGCGGCTGCTTGCGCGGCGACTGCGCGCGGCGCTTGCCTCGACGCCTGGAATGGCCGCATGAGGCTCCAGGGCAGCCTGTTCGCGGACCTGGACCTCGAGGTCAGGTTTCACGACGTAGACATGGTAGGGGTCGTCTGGCACGGCCACTACCTGCGTTATCTCGAGAACGCACGCTGGGCGCTGATGAACCAGCTCGGCTACGGTCTCGATCGGATGCTCGAGTCGGGAATCGCCTGGCCGATCGTCGAGCTGCACACCAGGTACATCAGCCCCGCGCGCTTTGGCGACCGTCTGCGTGTCCGCGCGTCGCTGGTCGAATGGCAAAGCCGCCTGACGATCAATTACCTCATCACGCGCCAGGACGACGGCGCACGAGTGGCGCGCGGGCGTTCGGTCCAGGTCGCCATCGACGCGCGCAGCCACGAGCTGCAATTCGCGACACCGGCCGACTTCGTCGCCTGCGTCGAGGCTGCGATGGCGCAGCAATGCAGATGAATCCGGTGCAGTCGCGTCGCCCCTCCGACCTTACCAGGCATCGCGGAATCGCGGCATTGCTGGATGAGATCTGCCGCGACGACGAAAGCAGCCTTGCGGCGCGCCTCACGGTGCGCCCTGGCACCGCGTACAGCGATCAACTCGGTAACCTGCCAGCCTGGGCAGGACCCGAGCTGATGGCGCAGGCAATCAGTGCACTGTCGGGGTTGCGATCGCTTCGGCGATGCGGCCGGCCAGCGGCAATCGGCCTGCTGCTGGGCGTGCGCTCGTACCGGGCCGCCGTCGCGGAGTTCCGTCCTGGCGAGGTTCTCGATGTCGAAGTGACCGAGTCGTCCGAGGACGAGGACGGAATGGCAGTATTCGACGGCAGGATCCGACGGGCGGGTGAAGTGATTGCATCCGGAGTGCTGACCGTCTTCCAGCCGCCGGACGATTCGTTCCTGGAACGGGAGAGCGCGCGCAATGGCTGAGGGTGGGACGGTACTGGTGACGGGGTCGAGCCGCGGGATCGGCCGCGCGATTGCTCTGCGGCTGGCGCGCGACGGCTACGACGTCGTCGTTCACTGCCGATCGCGGGTCGAAGACGCCGAGGCCGTTGCCGAACTGGTGCGCGCAAGCGGCCGCGCGGCCCGCTGCCTGCAGTTCGACGTTGGCGATCGCGCGCAATGCGCGAGCCACATCGACGCGGACATGGAGCAGCATGGCACTTACTACGCGGTGGTGTGCAATGCGGGCCTGGCGCTACGACACGGCATTTCCGGCGATGAGCGGCGAGGCCTGGGACTCGGTGATCCGCGCCAACCTCGACGCGTTCTACAACGTGCTGCAACCGATCGTGATGCCGATGGTACGCCGGCGCGCGCCGGGCAGGATCGTGACGCTGGCGTCGGTGTCCGGACTGATCGGCAACCGCGGGCAGGTGAACTACAGCGCCGCAAAGGCCGGCGTGATTGGTGCCACGAAGGCGCTCGCCGTCGAGCTCGCCAAGCGCAGGATAACGGTCAACTGCGTTGCTCCTGGCCTGATCGAGACCGACATGGCGAACGATCACGCACCGATCGAGGAGATCCTGAAGGCCATCCCGGCACAGCGCATGGGAACGGCGGATGAAGTGGCGGCGGTAGTGTCGTTCCTGGTTTCGCCGGATGCGGCCTACGTGACGCGACAGGTGATCGCAGTCAACGGAGGCCTGTGCTGATGCGCCGCGTCGTCGTCACCGGCATGGGCGGCATCTGCGCGCTGGGAGCCGACTGGGCAGGCATCGAGGCAGGGCTGCGTGCGCGGAAGAACGCCGTGCGCCGCATGCCGGACTGGGACAAGTACAAGAACCTGAACACCCGCCTTGCGGCTCCGATCGAAGGCTTCGTGCCGCCGGACCACTGGAATCGGAAGCAGCTGCGCAGCATGGGGCGCGTGTCGCAGCTTGCAGTGCGTGCCGCTGAACTCGCATTCACCGATGCGGGGCTGCTGGGCGATCCGCTGCTGCGCTCTGGCCGCGTTGGCGTCGCCTGTGGCTCGTCGGTCGGCAGCACGCCGGACATCGGCGATTTCGGTGAACTGATCCGGACCGGTGATTCGAAGGGACTGAACGCGAACTCGTACGTGCGGATGATGCCGCACACGACCGGGGCGAACATCGGCATCTTCTTCGGCCTGCGCGGGCGCCTGATTCCGACGTCGAGTGCCTGCACCTCGGGCAGCCAGGGCGTGGGTTTCGCCTACGAAGCCATCAAGCACGGTTACCAGGACGTCATGCTCGGTGGCGGGGCCGAAGAGCTCTGCCCGAGCGAGGCGATGGCTTTCGACATGCTTTACGCCACCAGCCAGCGAAACGACGATCCGGGCTCCACGCCTCGTCCGTATGACCGCGACCGCGACGGGCTGGTGATCGGCGAGGGCGGGGCCATGCTGGTGCTGGAGGAACTCGGGCACGCCCGGGCGCGTGGCGCCCGGATCTACGCGGAGGTCGCGGGGTTTGCCACCAATTCCGACGGCTCCCACGTTACACGGCCCGAGGAAGAAACGATGCGTATCGTCATGGAGCTGGCGCTGGGCTCGGCAAACCTCGGGCCGGCCGCGATCGGCTACGTGAACGGTCACGGAACGGCCACCGAGCAGGGCGACATCGCCGAGACCCGCGCGACGTCCGCGCTGTTCGGTTCGCGAATGCCGCTCAGTTCGCAGAAGAGTTACCTGGGGCACACGCTCGGCGCCTGCGGAGCGCTCGAGTCGGCGTTCAGCGTTGCGATGATGCGCAGCGGCTGGTTTGCGCCGACCTTGAACCTCGAGAACGTCGACTCGCGCTGCGGCGAGCTCGACTATATCGTCGGCGACGGCCGCAGCATGGATGTCGAGTACGTGATGAACAACAACTTCGCGTTCGGCGGGGTCAATACCTCACTGGTATTCCGGCGCTGGACAGATTGAGCCTGTGATGGCGGATCGCGCCTGGAATTCGAGCCCGCCGCCCGGCTGGATGCCGGTGATCCGGTCCAGCGCTGGAACGGTAAGCCTTGGCCAGCTGCAGCAGCAGGCAGGCTCGCTCGCGAATTCCCTGCCGGCCGCGCCTGCTGCACTCAATCTCTGCGAACGCCGGGAGAATTTCCTGGTTGGATTCCTTGCGCTGCTGACCCGCGGCCAGGTTTGCCTGCTGCCACCGTCACGGGCACCGTCGGTCGTGGCGGAGGTGATGCAGGAACATCCCGGTTGCTACGTGATCGACGATGCCGCGGTCGACCGCGCACGCGCCACTGGACCGGCGATAGCTGGGCGACTGCCGGACATACCGCCCGGGCGAGTCGTCGTCGTCGGGTACACGTCCGGCAGCACCGGGCGGCCAAGGGCAAACCCGAAGACCTGGGGCGGCTTCCTTGCGTCGACGGCATTCAATTCCGCAAGGCTGAGGGAAGTGGTGGGTGGCGGGCCACAGGGTGGGCACCCGTGGATCGTCGCCACGGTTCCGCCCCAGCACATGTACGGAATGGAAATGGCCGTGTTGCTGCCGCTCCTGGCCGGCATGGGCATCCACGGCGCACATCCGCTTTACCCGGCCGATATTGCAGCCGCGCTGGAGGAGTTGCCCGTGCCGCGCGTCCTGGTCTCGACGCCCGTGCACCTGCGTGCGCTGCTCGAGTCCCGGATCGACCTGCCACCTCTGGCGGCGGTCGTCTCCGCGACCGCGCCGCTCGCGCAGCAACTGGCCGTGGCGCTGGAGAAGCGCTTCGACACCGTGCTGCTGGAGTTCTTCGGTTCGACGGAGACCTGCGTGATCGCATCGCGCCGAACCGCGCGAGACTCCGCCTGGCAACGCTACCCGGGGGTAACGCTGCGGCCCCTGCACGACGTGACCATGGTGAACGCGCCGTGGTTCCCTGGCGAGGTCGTGCTGCAGGACGTCCTTGAGTTGCATGGCGACGATGATTTCGTCGTGGTTGGCCGCAATGCGGACATGGTGGAGGTCGCCGGAAAGCGGGCCTCACTTGCGGACCTCACCCGTCGCCTGATGGAGGTGCCGGGCGTCTCGGACGGAGTGGTCTTCCAGCCAGGCGCCACGGACGACCATGGAGTGCGGCGTCTTGCGGCACTGGTCGTTGCCGAAGGCCTGACCGAGTCCGATGTGCTCGAGCGGCTGGGTGTGTCCATGGATCCTGTATTCCTGCCGCGTCCATTGGTGCTGGTATCGCAACTGCCGCGCAACGACGTGGGCAAGCTGCCGCGCGACTGGCTGCTGGCGGCCTTGCGACGTCGCGGCCCCGGCGTATCGGGTCGCTGAGACTCGCCAGGCACTTCGATGCGGCGCATCAGCCGCGGTGCAGGACCTCGATTTCGAGCAACAGCTCGGGCCGGCAGATATCGGCCGCCACGATCAGCGTCGGTACGTCGGGGCCGAAGTGGTCCCGCAGGCCAGCCGCTACCTGGGCTGCATCGCCGCGTCGCCGGACGTAAGCTTTGACCAGGCTGCTCGCATCCAGCGTCGATGAGGCCATGCGCCCCGATGCATGCGCCCGGTGCAGCAGTGTGTCGAGGTTGACCAGCGTTTCGCGCAGCTGCCCGTCGAGGTTCCCGTCGTGCAGCGAGGTGTGCCCGACGATGCTCGAAGTCCCGGACACCAGGAACAGCGGTCCAGGGACGACCATCGACCTGGAGAAACTGGGTGCGGCCGGCCCATAGCTACGCGGGTAGTGGTAGGCGCTCACCTGCCGCGGATTCTCGATCGTCGTGCCGGGTTCGCGGCCGGCGAACCAGCACACCTGCAGCGACCGCGGACCGCCTTGCCTGCCGACCGCCGTGGCTGCAGGGTAGCCGATGATGGATGCCGCGCCGCCGATCGCTGCGAAGGCGCGCGCGCGACCGAGACAGAACTGCCGATAGCGTTCGTCGTCGCCCTGGCCCTCGTTGATGTCCGTGATGAAATTCCAGACGCGCCAGACGTGACGATACGGTGAGTCGGCCTGCAGTCGCAGCAGACCCATGTAGGCGTCCTCGGTTGCCTGCAATATCCCGCCGACCCGGCTCTCTTCGATGCTGAGCCAGCCTGCAAAGCAGTTCCCGTCCTCCACGTGGCGTATGGGCCCGGCCGTTCCCAGGCGCGCCCTGCCGGAGCCGTGCCAGACCTCGCAGTGGGCATCGCCGGCGAGCGGCTCCAGGTCGATGCGCAGTGCGCGAGGATCGGGGGGGCAGGGCGTGTCGGCGCCGAAGACCACGGCGGTCAGCACGTCGTCAGCGAGCGGCTCCCGCGGGTCGAGTGCTGTGAAGCTTGCGTGAAGCCCGCAATGCCGGGTCGGGTCCGGCGGCATGCTATTCGCGATCCTGGCTGGTCGTGCCGCCGGCGAACGCGGCCCGGGCCTGCCCGCGACGCCACAGGAAGCTGCGCACCTGGTCCCTCAGTACGCTGAGCGTCGTCATGAAGTAGATGAACTTGAATACCCGCAGACGCCAGTGAACCCCGTTGTCGCGGAAGACATCGCCTGCGAGCATCGAGATCATCGCCTGTTCGACCTGCCAGTCGTTGCGCGGATTGGCGAACAACTTGCGCATGGCCGGCGATGTGAAGCGATAGATGAACCACGAGAGGGTTCGCAGCCCGCGCTCGAACTGTCGCCGGTAGCTGCGCTGCAGCTCGCGTTCGCGTCCAGGGTCACGCATGGCCCCTTCCACGACATCCGCGGCCAACTCAGCACCATGCATCGCCAGGTAGACGCCGCTGGAAAAGATGGGGTCCACGAATGCATAGGAGTCGCCCGCCATGATCCAGCGCGGCCCGGCGATCCTGCGGCAGGCATAGGAATAGTTCCCGGTCGCGTGCAGGTTGCCCACGACCTGCGCATGCTCCAGCCGTTGCCATAGTTCTGGAATCGAGCGCAGTGTCTGCAGCAGGAACTCGCGCCGGTCACCCTTGCGCTGCTTGAGGTAGTCCGGCCAGCAGACGGCTCCGACGCTGGTGACGCCGTCCCGCAGTGGAATCAGCCAGACCCAGCCGTGCTCGAATCGGTAGATGCTGATGTTGCCCTGGTCATCGCCCGGCCGCCGCTCGACGCCGCGGAAGTGGGCAAACAGCGCCGCACTCTGGTGGCTTGCGCTCTTGCGCTTAAGGCGCAGCTGGCTGCCCACCAGCGTGTCGCGTCCCGTCGCGTCCACCAGGTACCGGGCGCTGCAGGTGAAAGGGGTACCCGAGTCGGATCGACCTTCAACCGTGACAGTCTCCCCGGTAACCGCGAAAGAGGTGACTTCCCGGCCCTGGAACGCCTTGACGCCATTGGCCTCGGCATTGCTGAGCAGCGCCGAATCGAACTCGTCGCGCCGGACCTGGTAGGAATGCGGCCATGTCGGGTCCAGCGCGCGCTCGAATCGGAATACGTGGTATCCCTCGGGCGTGGGGGCTGGAAAGTCGGCGCCATGCTTCAGCGTGCCGATGCGGGCAACGTCCTCCAGCACGCCGAGCCGCTGCATGATCGGGAGGTTCATCGGCAGCAGCGACTCGCCGATGTGGAAGCGCGGATACCGGTCTTTCTCCAGCAGCGTGACCGACCAGCCGCGGCGGGCCAGGAAGGTCGCCGCGGTGCAGCCTGCCGGGCCTCCGCCCACGACGAGGATGTCGCACGCCTGTGGTGGAGTGGCGTCGGTACCCGATTCGCTGGTGGACACTCTCGCGCTCGATGGCTGGCCGCGAGTCGCATGATACACTTTGCAGACAATCATATTTCGCGCGCTCGCGCATGCACGACATGGCTCAGCTGCAGACACCTGAACAGAAAGAGCTCGCGGAACTGATCGTCTCCGCATTGAACCTCGAAGACGTAGAGCCGTCCGGCATCGATCCCGACGCCCCGTTGTTCGGCTCCGGCCTCGGCCTCGATTCGATCGACGCGCTCGAGCTGGCGCTGGAGATTTCCAAGCGCTATGGGGTGCAGCTCAAGGCGGAAGACGAGGACAACAAGCGGATCTTCGCGTCGCTGAGCGCGCTCAGCGCGTATGTGCAGGAGCGCCGCGCGGCCTGACGGCGACGCCGCCGATCCTGCCAGTCGCCTGCTTTCCGCCGCAGCCGCGCCAGGATAATGACGATGTGCCGAAGTAATCATCCGTGTGCGCGATGAACCCATTGCGGATTACTGCTCATTCAGTTGCCTGCGCGACCGGCGTCGGCGTTCCGGCATTGTCTGCTGCGCTGAGGTCCGGGACGACCGGTCTGCGGGCGAACGACTTCGGCGATTCACCGCTATCGACATGGATCGGGCGGGTTCCCGGCGTGGAGGACGTGCGTCTTCCGGACCACCTGCTGGGATGGGACTGCCGCAACAGTCGGCTGGCCTGGCTCGCGCTCAACTCCGACGGTTTCATGGAGCAGGCCCTGGCGGCGCGCGGCCGATATGGCGCCGAGCGGATTGCGCTGATCCTCGGCACGTCCACGTCGAGCATCGGGGCTTCTGAAGAGGCCTATCGCAGGCTGCTGCCGGATGGGCAATTCCCGGAGGGTCTTCGCCGGCCCATGGCGCACACGCCGCACTCCACCGGTGACTTCGTACGTGCGGCGCTGGGGCTCGAGGGAGTCGTGGTCACGGTCGGAACCGCGTGCTCCTCGAGTGCCAAGGCTTTCGCCCAGGCGGAACGGCTGATGCGGCTGGGCGTTGCCGACGCGGCAATCATCGGCGGTGTCGATTCATTGTGCGGCAGCGTGCTGTTCGGTTTCAACTCCCTCGAACTCGTCTCGCCGGAGCCCTGCCGTCCGTTCGACGTGGCGCGCAGGGGAATCAGCATCGGCGAGGCGGGCGGCTTCGCGTTGCTCGAACGTGACGGCGAGCGGGGCCCATGGCTGCTGGGGTATGGCGAGTCCAGCGACGCGCACCACATGTCGTCGCCTCATCCGCAGGGACTCGGAGCACGGCTGGCGATCACGGAGGCACTTTCGCGTGCGGCGCTTGCGCCCGAGGCAGTGGATTACATCAACCTGCACGGTACGGCCAGCCAGAGGAACGACGAAGTGGAGGCGCAGGTGGTCGCCGATCTCTTCCCGCCGACGACCCGGGCCAGTTCCACCAAGGGTTGGACCGGGCACGCGCTGGGGGCCGCCGGTATCGTCGAGGCGGTGATCAGTTTCCTCGCGATCGATGGCGGCTACACGCCCGGAACGCTGAATGCGCGGAAACTCGATCCGGCCTGCGGTCCGCAGGTACGGCTGGAGAATGAAGCGGCCGACGTCGATGTCGCGCTCAGCAATTCGTTCGGTTTCGGCGGCAGCAACTGCGCGCTGGTATTCGGCAGGAGTCCCGGTGCCTGACGCGGCGTCGCAAGTGCACACGGCGTTCGTGGACGGCATCGCATTCTGGGCACCGCGAACTCCCGGCTGGGACATCGCCCGACCCGTGCTGCGCGGCGAGCGCCTGGCAAATCCGCAGCCGGCACTCCGGCCCGCCCCGGGCATACTCGCAGCGACAGAGCGCCGGCGGGCGCCGGATACCGTGGCTATTGCGCTGGAGGTTGCGGTGCGCGCCTGCGAGAGCGCCGGCACGAATCCGAGGGAGCTGCCCAGCGTATTCGCGTGCACCGAGGGCGATACCGCGATCAGCGATTACATGTGCGAAACGCTGGCTCGTACGCCGACGTTGATTTCACCGATCCGGTTCCACAACTCCGTCCACAATGCCGCGGCTGGTTACTGGAGCATCGGCACGGGCTGCACGCAGCCTTACACGGCGCTGACCGCGCACCGCGATACATTTGGCGAAGGCCTGCTCGAGGCGCTGGTACAGGCCGAGGCTGGTGGACGGCCGACGCTGCTGGTGGCGTACGACATCGAGAGTCGAGGCCCGCTGGCGACAATGGCGCCGAGCAGGGGTATCGTCGGCGCTGGCCTGGTGCTGGCTCCTGCGGCTGGTGATCGTTCCATGGCGCGCCTTCGCTGGCGGGCGGTCCCGGGCTCGGAGCGGACGGTAGTCGAGCCCCGGAATGCCGAACTCGTGGCGGGCAGTGCGATGGCGCATTGCCTGCCGTTTCTCGAGACGATGGCGCAGGAGCAGGACCGGAGGATTCGACTGGGACTCAGCCCGTCCCTGTCGCTGGAAATACAGTTAGATTTCCCGACCTCAGGTGACGGGAAATGGTCATGAACAAATTCATCCAAGTGCTGCGGATATCTGGTGTCGCTGGGACGACGCGCGCGAGCCTTTGTTTGCCGTTCAATTACCGGGAAACCGGCGGCTTCGCGGCGGGCTACGACGTCAAGTCGCGCCAGGTCGGAACGATCGGAACGATCTGATGCAGACGGACGTCGCAATTCTCGGCGGAGGCCTCGCGGGCCTGACGCTGGCGCTGCAGCTGCGCCAGAGATTTCCGGACCTTCCTGTCATCGTGCTCGAACGGAACCGGCATCCGGTTCCCGAGGCCACCCACAAGGTCGGCGAGTCCTCGGTCGAGATCGCCGCACACTACTTCGACACCGTGCTCGGCCTCAAGGACCACCTCTCCAGCCACCAGTTGAAGAAGTTCGGCTTCCGGTTCTTCTCATCGGAAGGTCGTCGCGACATCGATGCCGTCCAGGAAATCGGCGTTCGAAGTACCTCTCGACGCCCACCTACCAGATCGATCGCGGAATATTCGAGAATTTCCTCGGCCTGCGCGCGCGCGAGGCGGGCGTCGAGTTCATCGACGGCGTCAGTGTGCGCGGGGTCGAACTGGGGGAGGGCGATGGCATTCATATCGTCCGGTACGAGCGGGAAGCCGAGTCGTTCGAGCTGGCGACACGCTGGCTGGTCGATGCGTCCGGGCGCGCAGGCATCCTGAAGCGGAAGCTCGGCCTCGCGGTCGATAACGACCATGACGTCAACAGCGCATGGTTCCGTATTGGCGCACGCATCGACGTCAACGACTGGTCGGGCAATGAATCGTGGCGCGAACGCTGCGACCCGCCGGACCGATGGCTCTCGACCAACCACCTCGTCGGCGAGGGCTACTGGGTATGGTTGATTCCACTGGCGTCGGGTTCGCACTCCGTCGGGATCGTGGCGGATGGCCGCATCCACCCGCTGCGCCGGATCAACAGCTTCGAGCGGGCAATGGAGTGGCTGCGCGAGTTCCAGCCGCTGCTTGCCGATGACATCGAGTCGAAGCGGGACAAGCTGCAGGATTTTGCCTTCCTCAAGCATTTTTCCTACGGCTGCCGGCAGCTGTTTTCCGGCTCGCGCTGGGCGATTACCGGGGAAGCCGGCGTATTCCTCGACCCGTTCTACTCACCGGGCGGCGACTTCATCGCGATTTCGAACACCTACATCACGGATCTCGTGGCGCGCGATCGTGCCGGCCAGCCGGTCGCCCCGTACGCGCGCATATACGAGCAGTTCTTCATGTCTTTCCATGAGAGCACCATGTCGCTGTACCGGGACCAGTACCGGATATTCGGCGATCCGGAGGTGCTGCCGGTCAAGGTGATCTGGGACTACACGTACTACTGGGGCGTGTTGTGCCAGCTGTTCTTCCAGCGCCGGCTGACGGACCTGCCGATGCTCTCAAGCCTGCGTTCCGAACTGACAGGGGAGCATGGTGCTCAATTCCGCGATGCAGGACTTCATGCGGAACTGGTCGGCGCGAAGCAGGCGCCGCAACCGCCCGGCAATTCTCGACCAGGGTCGCCTCGCCTGGTTCGCCGAACTGAACCGCGGCCTGCGCGACTCGCTCGACGACGCTGCGTTTGCAGCGCGGATACGGAGACGACCCATCAGCTCGAGGAGCTCGCGCGCGAGATCGTCATCGTGGCCTGCAGCGAGAATCCCGGACTGGATGCTGGCGCGGTGCTAGGGCTCATTGAGGATCGCGGTGCAGTCGGTCCTGGCGGCATGCTGGTGGAATCGGCCGCCTGAAACTCGCGAAGCATCGGAAGCCCGGGGGCATAGCGACCCGATCTGCCAGTGCGCTGTTCGAGACGAGACTGGGTTGCGGTGTTCAGTTGACGGCTGCGGCGGAGACGACAGCCCGGCCCTGGGCGATGACGGTCCCCGCGTGCGTTACCCGGAATGAATATTGCCAGGCGGAGTCGCTCGCCTGGATGCGTCGTGCCTCGACTCGCAACTTGCCGTCCAGGGCGTGAACAAAGCTGCGATGCAGTTCCACGTCGCGGAGCGACACCAACAGGCCCGGTAGTGCACGGCCTCCGTGCGCCCGGGCCACCAGTCCGCCGTGCACTGCCATCGCCTGGGCCCCGTATTCGCAGAGATGAATCGCCCGGAGCCCGGAGCGCCCGGCCAGCGGATTCACCGGGTCACGATGCGTAGCAGTCGTAAGTGCGATGCTCGAGTCGTCCCAGCACTCGACGCGCTCGAGCAGGCACATCGCGCCAGCGTGCGGAATCAGGCCCGAAATGAGCTCGTCAACGGCCATCTTTCCGAGCCTCGCGCGGACGAGTCAGCAGCAGGGCCAGCACGAAGTTGAGCACGACGCCGGCGGCAACCGTCAGGCCGATCGCGCGCAACACCGGCATCGTCGAGAGTCCGAGCAGTGCGAACACCAGCAATGTAGACAGTGAGCAGACGATGACCGCATGCAGCGTACGCCGCTGTTCTGCCGGGTCGTCCGCGGCGTGTTCGAAGAAAAGCGCGTAGTCGAGTCCGAGCCCGGCGGCGAGAATCAGCGCGATCAGGTGGAACAGGCTCAGCGAGACACCCGCGGCGTGAAACAGCGCAACGAGGAGCAGGGTCGTCAACACCATCGGCGCCAGCACGCGACGCACGCGTGCCGCGTCGCGCAACGCGACGAACACGACGATGACCAGCAGCACGGCTGAAATGCCCAGGCACCACAGGATGCGCTCGCGCTGGTGCGCGACCAGGTCTTCGGATGCCTGCTTCAGGTCGAGCAGCGTTACGCCCGGGTCGCCTGCGACCAGCTTCTGCAAAGCCGCGGGATCGGTCAGCCGGCTCAAGGTGACAAGGCCAGTCCAGTGATCCGGGCGCTTAAGCAGCAGCGACCCCACGCGCGACTCGAGCGGCGTGCCGGCTAGGTCGGATGGAACCAGTGCAGGAAGCTGTCGGGCACGCTCGACGTCGACCAGGAATGGCTGGAAGACCCCGGGTTTGAACGGGGTTCCCTGCAATGCCTCGGTGAGCGCAGAGCCCAGTTCCGCCGGCGCGGGAAGCGCGGCCCTGCGTCGCTCCTGGACCGACGCGGGTGGCAGATAGCGCGAGGGGCCGTCGAAACCCGCCAGCTGGCCGTGCTCGACCATCGACTGGAGTTCGGGTTCCAGCGCGGCTGACTTCTCGAGCACCGACTGCGCGTCCGCGCCTTCGATGACCAGCAGGTGACGCATGTCGGGTGCGCCGAGTTCCCTGCGCAGTGCCGAGTCCCGCTCGAGCAGGGACTGCGGCACGGGGGTCAGCCCGCCGAGGCTGTTTTCCCACAATGGCCGTGGCGACAACGCCAGGTAGGCCACGCAGGCGGCCGCGGCAGCGATGCCAAGCCAGAGCGGCCTCGGCAGCCCGGCAATCGCGTTCCAGAGTCGCCCCAGCAGTGCGGAGTCGGCGGCATCGCGACGGCTGTCCGGCAAGAGCGCCGGCAGCAGGAACCGTGTTGTGAGTCCGGCCACGGCGAGGCCCGTGACAGTGAACACGGACAGCTGGGCAAGCCCGCCGACGCCCGAGAACAGGAATGCAAGGTAAGCGATGCAGGTGCTCGCCATGCCGGTCGCGAGCGTGGGCCACAGGGCGCGCACGCTGGCCCTGGCATCGAGTCCACGATGCTGGTGACTGAACAGGTGTATCGGATAGTCCTGCGCGACGCCGATCAACGTGAACCCGAAGGCCAGCGTGATCCCGTGCACCTGGCCGAAGATCGTGCCGACCGCGGCGAGGCCGGCCACGCCGGCGCTCAGCAGCGGCAACAGGCCCAGCACGAGAATGGGAACGCTGCGATAGGCGACCAGCAGCAGTATCACGATGCCGATGACGTCTATCGTGCCGATCCACTCGACCTCGTCCCGGGTGCGCTGCTGCATGAGCACGGAGAACGCCCCGGGCCCGCTTGCCTCCAGTCGAAGACCGGGCTCCGTGCGCGAAGCCCCGAAGGCCCGCTGCAGGGCGTCGGCTGCCTCGCGCTGTCCCTGCGGATCGAAACCGGGCGCCCGGGTTTCCGCCACCAGCAAGGCCTCGCTGCCGGATCGGTCGAACCAGACGTCGTACAGCAACTGGGGCTGGTGCTCGGGCATCCATGACTCGGCAAGTCTCAGCAGCTCCAGTGTCGGGTCGCGCGGCAGCCACGGCTTGAGGAAAGACGCTGCCGGGGACGACAGGTCGCGGACCCGCTCCTCGAGCTGTGCACGGAGGAAGTCGGTATCCAGTGACGAGTGGTCCAGCGTGGGCGAGAGCAGGTAGCGATACGCGAGAAGCCTGTCCGGGATTGCGTCCAGGCTCGATTCGCCGTTTGCGACCAGTCGGAACTCGCCGCTCTCCCGCAGCCTGTTGGCCAGCGCCCGCGACGTGTCGGCTGCACCCTGGGGCGTGCCGCCGGAGATCGCGAGCAACAACATGCGCGACGCGGGTCCCTCGCCGATCTCCTCGAGGATCAGCTGCTCCTGCTGCGTCCGCGGAGAAGGCATGAACAGTCGCAGGTCACTTCCGACGACCAGGTTGCGGTTCACGACCCAACCGAGGACCGCCACGACCGCGATCCAGGCGACCAGCAGCAGGACCCTGCGGACAGGCGTCATCGCATCAGTCCTGCAGGCCTGCTTTGCACCAGGACCGATTGCGTCGCGACCTGGAGGCGACGGTAGGTCGCCGGGGTTTGCGACCCCAAGTGCCATCACGCTGCCGTCGCCATCGGGCTCGAGCATCGTGAAGCAGCGGGGCCGATCCGCCGCGCCGTCCACGACTATCCTGGACAGGCGGCGCTGAAGCTTGCGGTCGCGCGGCGTCAGCGTGATTTCCCAGCGCGCCGTGGAATCCTTCAATTCCACTTCGAAGTACTGCTCGAGCATCTTGCGGTCACCCGTAAGCAGGGCGCCGAAGCTGGCCAGCATTCCGCGAAGTTCCGGCGCGCGATCCAGCGAAAATTGCCGCGGCTTGCCGCCGGCACGCGTCACGGTGACATTCTCGCCCTGCAGTTCGGTGACCTCCTGGTACGGCGACTCGACGTGCCGGACGAGTGCGCCATCCGTACGGTGCTCGAGGCCGCCCGAAACGATGATCGGCTCGTCGAGCAGGCTCGAATAGCGAACCTCGACGAAGCTCGTCGAGTCGGGCGCCGGACGTACCAGCCGCTCGAGCAGTGCATCGAGGCTGGCGTCAGCCGCGTGAAGCGGCATCGCCGCCATCGAGAGGACGATCGCTGCCAGGCGCAGTGGTGTTCCAGAAGTCATAGAAGTTGAACCAGTTATAGGGCGCGATGCGCAGCAGGGTTGCCAGGCGATTGGCAAAGTCCTGCACCACCTCGCGCAGTTGTTGCTGACGTTGCTTGCGGTCGATCTGCAGATGCTCGGTGATCAACTCGAAATGCAGGTCGTAGCGGTTGCCGCCACGATACAGGCCCGCGCACAGGACTATCGGCACGTGCAGCGCCGCGGCGATCTGCCAGGGCGCTGTCGGGAAGTCTGCGGCCTGGCCGAGGAAGCGCACGCTGGCCGTCGCGTTGTCCGGCCGCCCGCGATCCCCGAGCATGGTCACCAGCGCACCCTGGTTCAGGGCCGCGCCGATTTCCAGTGCGACCGCGGTGCCACCTTTCCTGGGGTTGATGATGCCCGCGGCGATCCCAGGATTCAGTTGCTGGAGAATCGCCGAGAGGGCAGGGCTGTGTTCCGCATCAAGGACCACGCGCACCGTTACGTCGGGGCGCAGGGTACTCGCGGCCCGCAAGGCATCGAAGCTGCCCACGTGGGCACCGATCAGCAGGACGCCCCGGCCGAGGTCCATCGCGTGGTGCAGTTCCTCGATTCCGATGACGCGAACATCGAAGCGCGACATCTTGCCGCCGAGGAAATACACGCGGTCCAGCGTGACGCCGGCAAAGGTATGGAAATGACTGGCGATTTCGGACCAGGTCGGGGTGCGGCCCAGTACCCTCGCAAGGTAGTCGCGCGAGGCGCGGCGCTCCGGCCCGCGACGCAGCATGAAGTACGCGGTGATCGGCATCAGCACTGCCCGTGCGACTGTTCGCCCAAGGCCCAGTGCCACGGCGACCAGCAGCCGCATCGCAAGGCCACTGCCGCCCTCGGGACGTTCGAGCCAGGCGTCGGTCACCGCTGGTGGTCCGTTACGATGTCGAAGGCACCTTTCGCGATGGTCGTGGATTCGCGACAAACCGAGAACTCGAGCCGCGGCGAACGGAACAGCAGGTCGATCTGCGCGGTCTCGTCCGGGCTCATGGGCGCCAGGAACTTGGCGAATGACAGGCGGTCGACGGCGTGGTCTTTGCCCAGCCACTCCTCGGCGGCCGAGATGACCGCGTCCAGGATCACGACACCCGGGACGACCGGATTGCCTGGAAAATGGCCCGCCAGTGCCGGATGCTGCGCCGGGACATGGAACGTCGCAGCATGAGTCTTCGTTGGGTCTTCGGTCACGTTGGAATGGTGCGGCGAACTGGCTCAAGGAAGCATGAACGCTTCGCATACGGTGCACAACCCACGGCGACCGACCTGTGTTGGCCCGCTATTCCAGCTTCACGACCTCGCCCTGGAACGTCACTCCTGACATCAGGGCCCCGCTGCCGCACTCGTACTCGGTCTGGCTGGAGACTTCGTGCTTGTCGTAGTAGCCGCGAATGTTGATCACGGCATTGCCGCCCAGCTCGACTGCGCGCTGCTGGAACGAGAGCATCGCCGACAGGAACGCCCATTCACAGGCCTCCTTGTCGGTCTTGTTGGTGCCGTTGGTCTTCTTGTTGCTCGTGTAGACACCGAAGGACTTCGCAACGGCCGGATGGGCGGCGTCGCCGAAGAAGAACTGGATGCCAGCGTTGAGCCGGGCCTTGGCTTCGGGTGCGGACATGGCCTCGGCGATGGGCCACATGGCCTTGGTGTTGCGGGCCGTGCTTGCGCTCGAAGCCAGCAGCGCGACGGCGGAAAGCAGCATCGCAGCAATAGAACTCGATTTCATATGGACCTCTCGCTTGTGTGCGGCTTGCAGGTCCAGTGTAGCGGTGACCCGGCCACGAGTCAGCTGGCCAGCGCGCCGGGCCTTGGCCCGGATATCTGTTCGAACCCGCCCGAAATCCGCGATGACCGCGTGCGAGCGGGTTTGTAGCCTGCGATTGCGCTACTGGACATGGCGATCGTACCTCGGACGGTTGCGCACCGGGCGACAGGACGTCGCCTGGCTGGTCCGACCGCTGCAGCCGCAGCGCCAAGAGTCGACAGGGAGGTCAGATGCATACCGTCATTCGCCCCACGAGATCTTCACTCGCTCTTCGCGGCAATCGCTCGACGCGCGAGCGGGCACACGGCGCCCGCGCGTCGATCCGGTCAGTCGGTGCTGCCTGCGCTCTCACGTTCCTCAGCGGCCTGGGCTGGGCAGCCGAGCCCATGCCAGCCGGAGGGGACGTGGCGACTGCCGAGCCGGTCGACGCGCCTGGATGGCCTGTTGCCGACGCGTCCGCCACCCCGGACGCCGTGCCGACCCCACTGGCTGCGGCGGTTACCACTGCCGGTCGTACGCCGGCGTCCTTCGGCGTGACGACTTCCGGTGCCGCGACGTACCGGATCCCGATCTGGACGCCTCCGGGCGTCGGCAGCGCCGAGCTCGATCTTGCGCTGGTCTACAACAGCCGCGCGGGCAACGGCGTGATCGGCCAGGGCTGGTCGCTGTCCGGCCTGTCGGCGATCACGCGCTGCAATCGAACCATGGCGCAGGACGGCGCGCCGGCCGCGGTCACGAACACGCTCGCGGACCGATTCTGCCTGGATGGCCAGCAGCTGAAACTCGTGAGTGGCACCTACGGCGCGCCGGACTCGGTGTACGCCACCGAAATCGAGTCGTTCTCGCGAATCGTCGCGTCCGGGTCGGCGGGCAACGGTCCGGCATCCTTCACCGTCACCAGCAAGAACGGACTGGTCTATGAATACGGGTCCAGCAGCGACTCGCAGGTATTTGCGGGTACGAGCGGCACGGTCCGCGCCTGGGCGCTGTCCGTGGTCCGCGATCGCGCCGCCACGTCGAGTGGCAACAGCATCACGATCACGTACTTGAACGAAGCGCGCAATGGCGCATACACGAGCGGCACATTCCGCGTGGCGGCGATTGCCTATCCGACGACGGCGACCGGACAGGGGCCGTTCTATCGCGTGCACTTCGACTATTCACCGCGGCCCGCAAACGATCCGGTCGCAGGTTATCTGGCGGGTGATGCGGTGCTGGAGCTGAACCAGCTCGATTCGATCACGATTCGAAACGACACGACTGGCGCCACGATCAAGGCCTACAGGCTCGCGTACTCGCAGGGCGCTGCGAGCGGCCGGCTTCAATTGCGCAGCGTCCAGGAATGTTCGGCAACGAACTGCATGGCGCCGACGACGATCGACTACCAGCAGGGTGCGACGGGCTGGGGAGCGCCGGTCGATACCGGTATCCGGTCGTCCGCAAAGGCTTCCATGCGAACCGTCGACTTGAACGGTGACGGGCGTTCGGACCTTCTCTACCCGATCAAGCAGGGCAATGGTGCGATGCGCTGGTGGGTGGCACTTGGACAGCCCGGTGGGTTCGGAACTCCCGTGGACACCGGCGTTTCCGCAGATGCGGGCGTCAAGGTGATTCCCGGGCGGTTTCTGGGCAACGACCGCACGCAATTCCTGATTCCGCAGGGGGCGACCTGGACGCTGCTCAACTACAACGGCTCGACTTTCCAGCTGCTGAACACCGGCCTGCCGCTGGCCGGCGAGTACCTCGCGGCCGACATCGATGGCGATGGCCTCGACGACCTGATCTCCAGGACAGCCACGTCGCCCGCATGGATCGAGGCGCGACGAAATACCACTGTTCCGGTCGCCGGATCGGTGCTGGTCGAGTTTGCACCCGGGCGCGAGACGATCTGGAACGGCTCGAGCGGTGCCATGGTCGGCAGTGATGGCTACACGAACGTTGCAGACCTGAATGGCGACGGCCGCGCCGATCTGGCGATTCACACATGGGTTTCCACCAAGCGTGGAGGCTCGTGGCTTACACCGCTCCTCTCCAATGGCTTCGGTACTCCGTTTACTGTCGGTGACAGGCGGGATTTCTGGCAGGACGGTGCGCTGCTGGTGGTCGACTGGAACGCGGACGGCTGCTCGGACTTCCTGCAGGTCTCGAGCGTCATGATCTCGGATTGCGTCGGTCACTTCACCAGGGTCCCGACCGGGGCGACAAACATCCAACGGGACGGCAATGGAAATCCGACGATCCTGGCCGGGGACTGGGATGAGGACGGCCGCATCGACCTTCTGTACGTGCGCTCCGGCGGATTATTCGGCAACACCTGGTACGTGATCCGGTCCACGGGTACCGGCGCCGCAGCACCGGCCCCAACGGGCCTCAGCGCTCCCAACAAGACTGCGTGGTTAGTGTCGGACATCGACGGCGATGCCAAGCCGGATCTTGCTTACCGGGACGACGGTGACAACGGAAAGGTCCGCTATAGCCTGCACAGGGATTCGGGGGCGCCTGCCGACCTGGCGACGACGTTCAGGGATGGATTCGGCATGTCGCAGAGCCCGCGCTATGCCTCGATTTCGACCGGCAACTACACCAGGCATTCCGACGCGGCCTTTCCGGAGATGGATTTCGGCGGGCCTCTGTATGTCGTTGGCGAGGTCACGGCTTCCGATGGTACTGGCGGCACATACCAGAACCGGTTCGAGTACTACGGGGCACGCGTGCACCTGCAGGGGCGGGGTTTCGAAGGTTTCCACTCGCAACGCATCCAGGAGACCAGAAACGGCACCTACACCTTCGACTACCTGAAGCGCTCGTTCCCGTTCACGGGCATGCACACACAGCGGACCGTCTGGCAGTCGGATCTCGCCTCGAAAGTGAGCGAGTGGAGTGCAACCGTTGACGAGCAGCGGCTGGGCGCGCCGGGTCCTGAACAACGGGTTTTTCCTTACGTCGCGACAACCGCGGAGTCGCTGTATGAGGTCGGCGGGTCGCTGAATGGCAAGCTGGTCACGGAGATATCGGAACGCAACGTCGTACGGGGACGGCTATGGGAATCGCACCAGGGTAGAGCGCGCCGTCACCGACAGGGATCCGGGCTCACCATTCGTGAACTCGACCTGGCAGACCACTGCAAACAGCACCTTCGCCAACGACACGACCGCCCACTGCCTGGGACTCCCGACCTCGGTTGCCGTTACCCAGGTCGCGCCTGGCCAGGCTGCCCGTACGCGTACTACGGCGTACACGGTCGATACCGGACCCTGTCGCATCTCCCGGCAGGTACTCGAGCCCGGTTCCCCGGCATTGAAGGTAACCACCACTCTGGGATTCGATGCCTGCGGGAACGTGAGTTCGCTGGAGGTCGCAGGTGCGACCCCGAGCGGATCGTCGATGCCGGCGCGCAGGACCAGTTTTGACTACGGGACGCGTTGCCAGCTGCCTGAGTCGATGACCGATCCGCTCGGCATGAAGACCAGCGTGACCTACCAGTACGACTTCGGCGTGCCGCTGTCGTCAACCGATCCGAACAAGCTCACCACCAGCTGGCAATACGACGATTTCGGACGACGCGTGCAGGTGACGCGACCGGACATGACAAGCACCGCCTGGTCCTTTGAGTCCTGTGCCGCGGGTCCGTGCTGGGGTGCGAGCGACTTTCGATTCCACGTCTACCAGACATCGAAAGGCTCCGCTTCCGAGGTATATGACCAGCGGGAACTGCTCTACGACGGATTTGACCGACTGCGGTCCAGCCAGTACATGCGGGTGCATGGGGCGTGGGTCACCGAGACCATCCAGTACGATGCTCTCGGGCGCCCAGTTGTTCGCTACCAGCCGACCTCGGGAGCCAGCAACGGCCATATCGCCTGGACCTACGATCTGCTCGACAGGGTCACGGCGCAGCAGCTGTATCAATCGAATGGCGCGCTCGACCGCAAGACAACGATCAGCCACGCGGGTCGCCGCGTGTTCATCACCGACCCGCTCGGCCGCACGCGCACCCGGATCGTCGACGTCGCCGGGCGCTTGCGCAGGGTGACCGACCCGTCGCCCGGCGGCACTACCTACTACGACTATGACTCGCTCGGCGGCCTTGCACGCATCCAGGACCCGATCGGCGCGGTTTCCAGCGGAACCTACAACCTGCGCGGGTTTCGGACTCAATGGTCGGATGCCGACCGCGGCACCTGGACATTCGGCGGAAACTCCCTCAACGAGCTCGTTACGTGGACGGATGCACGCGGCAGGTCGTTCAGCGCGAACTACGATGCGCTCGGCCGCCAGACCTCCCGGACGGAACCTGATGGCATCAGTACCTGGAGCTGGGGCTCGTCGGCGGCAGCACGCAACATCGGGCGCCTGAAATCGGTCAGCGGCTACGGCTACGCCGAGAGCCTCGGATACGACAGCTTCGGACGGATCGCCAACCGCAGCATCACGACCGACCAGTCCTACCAGTACGACTACACCTACAACACGAACGGTGCGCTGGATACAGTCGCGTACCCCGTGAGCCCGGTTCCCGCTGGCCAGGGCGGCGCACGGTTCAAGGTGCAATACGCGTACAGCTATGGCGCGCCGGTCAGCATCATTGACCTGACGCAGTCGCCGGCAAAGCCGCTGTGGAAGCTGAATTCGGCGAACGACTACTCCTCTGCCACGTCCGAGATGCTCGGCGCCAACGTCGTTGCCGTCGCCTCGGCCCGTAGGCCCTGGAGCAACGAGCTGACGGGCCGGCAATCCGGGGTCGTGCCAGCTACCAGCAACAGGCAGAACCTCGCGTACCAGTGGGACGCAGCCGGAAACCTTGCGCAACGGCAGGACCTGAACCAGTCGCTACTGGAGAAGTTCTCGCACGATGCGCTGAACCGCCTGCAGTCGTCGACGCTGAATGGGGTCAGCAATCTCTCGGTTGCCTACGACGCATCCGGAAACGTCATCAGCAGGTCGGACGTGGGTGCCTACACCTACGGCGATCCGGCTCACCCGCACGCGGTTACCGCGGCCGGAAGCCACAACTACACGTACGACGCGAACGGAAACCAGATCACGCGTGACGGCGCGTCGCAGGCCTGGGCAGCTTTCAACCTGCCAGTGCAGCTCGCACAACCGATTGGTGGAACGACCTACCAGAGTCAGTTCAGCTACGGGCCGAATCACCAGCGCTGGAAGCAGGTCGCCTCCTACGCAAACGGCACTGAGACCACGCTGTATGTAGGCGGACTGCTCGAGAAGGAGAGCACGACCTCCACCGGAAAGACATATTGGCGACACTACGTCCCGACGCCGTCCGGGATGACGATCATCGTCTCGCGAAATTCGGACGCGTCGACTTCTACGCACTACCTGCTCACTGATCACATCGGCAGCAGCGACGCCGTGCTTGACGCCAGTGGCGAGCCGGTCGCTCGGGAAAGCTTCGCGGCGTTTGGTGCAAGGCGCGGCGGCAACTGGAATTCCGCGGGTACACCCGACTGGGCCGTCATCGCCAATACCTCTCGCCAAGGCTACACAGGCCACGAGCACCTCGACAACCTGGCGCTGATCCACATGAACGGGCGCGTCTACGATCCAACGGCTGGGCGATTCATGTCGGTCGATCCGGTCGTCGGTGATCTCGGTGACAGCCAGACACTGAATCCGTATGCGTACGTCGGGAATCGGCCACTCTCGTACACGGATCCGTCCGGATACGACGTGGTGTGCGGCGGTGTATGCACCGCGATCGTGATTTCTGCGGTGCGCTCCTTCGGAAGCTACATCGGAGGCCGGTCCGACAAGTACGTCCCCCCGGCGACGGCCTTGCCCGGCCAGTCAGCGCAGACCGGCATGGGCATGTGTGGCCCGGGGCAGGCTTCGCCGAGCTGCGGGGGAGCAGTGCTGTACGCGGTTGCGCCAAGCCAAAGTACTGGCGAGGTTCCGAGCTCGTCATGGGTTAACGAGACTGGAGGTGGAGACACGTACGCTCGAGAGAACCTCGAGGAGCTCTTCATAGACCTAGGCACCAACGCTATCGACGTGATCATTCTCGCCCCGTACTACGACGCGCGGAATGGGTTCGACGCCGCCAGCGAAGGACGCTATCTGGTTGCGGCCGGGTACCTCGGGTCGGCTATTTGCGACGTCGTGAAGAATTGCGATGTCGTGGCATTGGCGTTGAAGCCTGTAGTGCGTGCTGCCAAAACTCAAAAAGGGTGAACATGCGGCCGAACAGCTCGCTCGTGGAGTGCCAACCCCGACGCGGGGGCAAAAACTGTACCGATTTGGGGGCGACTCAAAGGCAGGCGGGGCTTCGTGGTCTCCCGTGAGGCCTGATACTGTTCCCAGACTATCGAGATTCCGCTGTCGGCTTCCATCTGGTGGCGCGAGCCTTGCAGTCGATCTGGGCAATCGGTTATTGAGGGGACACTTCTTGATCCGTCGAAAGTCGTCAGGGTAGGCGAGCCCTGCCACTGATGGCAATGACGGATCGCCGTCTGAGTACGTGGTCCGGCGATGGCAGGAAACGGCGCCATCAGAGATCGATAGAGTCGCGGCGTAAATCCGGAGTTCTAGGTCATGCAGCCTGGCGTTACCTACTTTCTTTCGTCTTTGGACAGCAGTCGCTTTGCGGCAGTGCGTGAATGTCTCTTGTAAAGGAGCTTGTTTTGAAACAGGCAAAGATTGCGGCTTGTCAGACACACCGTCGGCGGTCAGGAATTCGGCTTGGCAGACGATATAGTGGATGTGATTCTCGCAGCGCGATTCGAAGGCGGTCCGCTTTTTCCGATAGGCGAGTTCCTGTGCCGATTCTGTTGCTCGCCCCCAAAAGGTGGGCCAGCAATCGCGAGGCAATAGCAAAAGACGAACTTCAGGTCATGGAATCGGGAACTGTATCGATCCCGACGGGAAGCCGAAAATAAGATCGACTAATCTATCGGTAGCATTCGCCAGCCTACTGAGCGACAGGTGGCTTGCGAGCCCGGTCTTCACGCTCCGGTAACAATCCTCCTGCAACATGCTCCGGCATGAAGCGAGGAGGTCACATGAGCGCGATACCGGATGGTTCGGTAGCAAGTTCGTGGATGCGGTGGGCGCGAGCGGAGGACCTGCCCCGACGTAACCTGGGCCGTGATGCAGGTTACGCGTTGAATCCACCGCAGCGCGGCCTGAACCAGGGTTGGGACCCATACGATGTCTGGTTGTCGCGCATCGAGCGCCCCCGGCGGATGCGCGCGAGTTGTCCGGCCGCGTGATGTCGTGAACAGGTAGGCCGGGGTCCGGCGCCGGCCTGCTGTCGTTCAGGCGCATTTCAGGTGCACGGCGCCTGCATCCTGCGCGATCATGATGGCCATGCCGCGCCTGCCAGCAGCCTGCCTCGCGCTCATGGTCGTTGCCTCGACCATGGCTGGGGCTTTTGCTGCTGACGAATCCACCCAGCAGACGTCGAACATCATGGGGGGAGCTGCGGCAGATGCGCAGCAGCCTGTCCTGGTCGGAAAAGTCGTCTACGTCTACGACGGCGACACGATCAAGGTCCAGCTCGATTCGGGCCCGATCGTCGTACGGCTGCATTCCATCGACACACCGGAACATGACCAGCCCTGGGGGCCGGAGGCGACCGCCGCGCTGGCGGGCAGAGTGCAGGGCCGGCAGGTTTCACTCGGCGTGGTTACGCAGGACAGCTACGAGCGCCTGGTTGCCGACGTGTTCGTCGATGACGAGAGCATCAATGCGTGGATGGTTCAGCAGGGCAACGCCTGGGCGTATCGCCATTACCTCGAGGACAGCAGTTTCTGCGCCTGGGAAGCGGAAGCGCGTTCGGCCGGACTCGGGATCTGGGGCCAGCCAGCTGAGACCTGGCGGGCACCGTGGCAGTGGCGGGCGGCAGGGCGGGGCGAGCCTGTTGCGTATACCGACTATCGCAGCGAGACAGTTGCGAAATGTATTGCCGCGATGCCGGCCACCGTATGGCCAGCGAAGGAAAGTGCAGTATCAGCTCCCGGGAGCGCGTCGGGCGCGGAAATTCCGGCGCATACCCGGCCGCCTCGCGAGAATTGCCTGATCAAGGGAAATATCGGCGCAAGTGGCAGGATCTACCACGTGCCTGGCAGCGACTCGTACGACAAGACGCGAATCGACGAGGCCAGCGGTGAGCGCTGGTTCTGCACGGAGGCCGAGGCCCGCGCGGCCGGATGGCGGCTGCCGAAACAGCATTGAGTGCTGATCGTCTATTTCGACGCCATGGCCTGTTTGCCGCACAGCTTAGCGGCCCGCAAATCGGTGATCTCGAGATTCCGCACAACCTCCTGGAAGCGAGGGTCGCAGCGGATGGGGTCCATCGACAAGTCGACCATGGCCCAATCCAATGAGCCGAACGGCCCCGAAGCATGTCGCTCGACGTAGCCGAGCGCCAGGCCGGGTTCGCCGAGCAACATCAGCAACCCGGGAATTTCTCCGTCGCTGAAGATATTGCCGCTTCCTGGTGTGACGTCGCTGCGAAGCGGGAACGCCGCGAGGCGCCTCGCCACTGTTCGTCGGTCGCCGCGACCCTCGACGGCGTCGAGTATCTCGTTTACCAGGGGCAGGGCGCTGAGATTATTGATCTCCGCGGCCCGGATGAGGAACGGGCGCGCTTTCCCGGGTCGGCCGCCAAGCAACTCCGCCATCCCGGCACGCAGCTGGCAATTGAAGTAGTCGGGTTCGACGGCAATGATCGGCTCGCAGACCTTGCGGGCATCCTCATAGCGCCCCAGCGCGGTCAGTACGTAGGCGTGATTCTCCGCGACGACCAGCGAACGCGGGTCGAGCGCACTCGCGCGCTCCAGTGCGACGAGGCCCGAGGCCGGATCGCCGGCTGCCATCATTCCATTGCCAAGCCACTGGTGCGCAGTCGCGAACGATGGCCGCAACGCGATCGCCCGTTGGAACAGCGAGGTCGCCGTTGGGCGACGCCTCTCCCAGTTCGCGACGGCCCCAAGTGCGGCATACGATTCCGGCAGCGACGGATCAAGTGCCAGCGCCATCTCGGCGGCGTTGGTCGCCTGGGACATCGCGTCGCTGTAGCTTATCCGTGTCGTATAGTCTGGAATTACCGAGTACACGAGCGCGAGACCTGCGTACGCCTCGGCGTAGCTGGGATCGGCGGCGATGGCACTACTGAACTCCTCGACCGACTGCCAGAGGTCGACCTCGCGCCTGCGTTGCCACAGTGCGAGCCCGCGTAGATAGTGATCGTGAGCCTCGATGCTCCTGGTGCCGGCGCTGGCGCCGCCACCGGGCCCGACGCTCACGAGCTGCACCTTCATCTTCTCGCCGATCGCCTGCGCGATCTCGTCCTGGATCGCGAATATGTCATTGAGCTCGCGTTCGTAGGTCTCCGACCAGACGTGAAAGCCGGTCTTCGCGTCTATCAACTGCGCCGTGATGCGGACTTTCTGGTCCTGGCGGCGCACGCTGCCCTCGAGGATCATGCGAACCTTGAGTTCGCGTGCAATGACCGGAATCTCCTTCTGCTGCTCCTTGAACGCGAACGAAGAGGTGCGTGCGGCGACCTGAAGCTCGGGCGTGCTCGCGAGCACGTTCAGGATTTCTTCGCTGATACCGTCGGAGAAGTAGTCTGCCGTGGGGTCGCCAGACATGTTGACGAACGGCAGCACTGCGATGGAATTGTCCGGCACATCCGCTGCCGGCCCTGGTGCCGCGGACGGCGCCGCCGCGATTGCCGCAGGTTTCGCATTCGGCGGGGCTGCCACAGCCGTCTGAGTCTCCAAGGAGGAGCTCTCGCGCTCGTAGCGCCAGAACATCGCGCCGCCGACCAGGAACAGCAGGGTAATGATCGCGAGTTCCGCGGCGGTAACTCGCTGGTGGCCCCTGTCACCGTGATACCAGGCGATGACGAGGACGATCGGCAGTCCGACCAGTAATCCCAGCGTTGCGAGCGGTTGCAGCAGGTCTGGCAGGTGGAAGGTATCGGTGACGTAGGCGAGACCCTGCAACAGGCCCCAGGCGCCGGCGGCATAGGCGATGCCCCACTGCACGACTTTACGGCGGCGGAGGCGTGCCCAGAGGCTGTCGACGTCTTCGTTTTCCATTGCGACTGCAAATCTCCCTTGCAGGCCCGCAGTCCCGGCCTGTTGCGCGGCAAAATATCATAATGCGCTGCTGGCACCTCGACCGCGTCGTGCGTGTGCGCGACCGGGAAGGTCGGTACGCCGGCAATCGTGCCTGACTGTGATGCGGGCACCGCGACGACCCTTGTGCGGCCTTGGCCGGCACCCGCAGCCTCGGACGGCCGGGGGTCCGTCACGGGATTCCGGCCGCTTCTTTACTCCGATCGGGGGGTGCCCCCGCGTCTACATCATGACCTATCATGAGAATCCGAGCCGCCATTCTGGCGGCCTCTCCCAGGTGGATTTGCCATGGCCATGAACCGTTCATCGCAGCTCGTTCTTATTGTCGCGGCAGTACTTGGCTGCACGGGGGCGTCCGCCGCCGACCAGGCCAAGGCACCGTACTCGCCCTATGCGCGCGACTATCCGACGCGCCCCTACTTCGGCGACACCCACCTGCACACCTCGTACTCGATGGACGCGGGCGCATTCGGCGCGCGGCTGACGCCTCGCGATGCCTACGTGTTCGCAAAGGGCAATGAGGTCGTGTCTTCGACCGGGCAGAAGGTCAAACTCTCCCGGCCGCTAGATTTCCTCGTGGTGACCGACCATTCGGACGGCTTCGGATTCTTCCCGCTCATTTTCGCCGGCACGCCGGACATCATGGCGGACCCGCAGGGCAAGAAATGGCACGACATGATCATGTCCGGGCAGGGAGCGGCGGCGGCGGTCGACATCATCGTGAATTTCGGCAAGGGCACGATCTCCAAGGCAATCCTTCCGGTGCCCGGGACGCCCGCCTATCGCGGCGCATGGGACGACACCATCAAGGCGGCGGAGGAGGCGAACCAGCCGGGTCGGTTCACGGCCTTCATCGGCTATGAGTGGACTTCGAACACCGGCGGCAACAACCTGCACCGCAACGTGATCTTCCGCGACAACGGTGACAAGGCCGGCGAGATCGAGCCGTACACGACCCAGAAGCCGCTCGGCAGCGACAACCCGCGCGACCTGTGGAAGTGGCTCGCGGCCTACGAGCAGAACACCGGCGGGCAGGTGCTTGCCATCGCGCACAACGGCAACCTCTCCAACGGGCGGATGTTCCCGATAATCGAGTCGTTCACCGGCAAGCCAATCGATCGTGAGTACGCGGAAACACGCGCGAAGTGGGAACGACTCTATGAGGCGACCCAGATCAAGGGTGACGGTGAGACCCACCCGCTGCTCTCGCCGAACGACGAGTTTGCGAACTTCGAGCGCTGGGACAAGGGCAACCTCGACCTGACCGTGGCAAAGACCAAGGAAATGCTGGAATACGAATACGCGCGCGCTGCGCTCAAGAACGGGCTCAAGCTCGAAAAGGAGCTGGGCACGAATCCCTACAAGTTCGGCATGGTCGGATCCACCGACTCGCACACGGGTCTCACGACGGCCGAGGAGGACAATTTCTTCGGCAAGGCGTCAAATTCCGAGCCGAGCGCCGGTCGGGCGATGCATCCCTTCGTGCCGAAGAATCCGATGACCGGCCTCGAGATCATGGGATGGGAGACCAGCGCCTCGGGCTACGTGGGCGTCTGGGCGAAGGAAAACACCCGTGAATCGCTGTTCGACGCGATGCAGCGCAAGGAGACCTACGCGACCACCGGTCCGCGCATGATCGTTCGCTTCTTCGGCGGCTGGGACTTCCACCCGCAGGACGCCAACACGCGCGAGCCTGCGGGAGCCGGGTACGCGAAAGGCGTGCCGATGGGCGGCGACCTGAAGAATGCTCCGGCCGGAAAGTCGCCCACGTTCCTGGTCGCGGCGATGAAGGACCCCATGGGTGCGAACCTGGATCGTATCCAGGTCGTGAAGGGTTGGCTGGACGCCGCTGGCGAAACGCACGAGCACGTATATGACGTGGTATGGAGCGACCCGGCGCATCGCAAGCCAGGCGCGGACGGCAAGGTTCCGGCGGTGGGCAGCACGGTGGACCTGAAGAACGCGACCTGGACCGACACCATCGGTGCGTCCGACCTGATCGCCGTATGGAAGGATCCGCAGTTCGACCCGAAGCAAAGCGCGTTTTACTACGTCCGCGTGCTGCAGATCCCGACGCCACGGTGGACAGCGTATGACGCGAAGTACTTCAACGTGCAGATGGGCAAGGAAGTGACCATGGTGCTGCAGGATCGCGCCTATTCCTCGCCGATCTGGTACACGCCGTAACTGCAGCCGGGGCGTTCCGACATGAGTGACGACTCCGCGCGAGCGGCGTGGCTGCGTGAGCCGCTTCTTCAGTTCCTGGCGATCGGCCTGGCGCTGTTCGCGCTCTACTGGGTCTTGAATCCTGCCGAGATGGAGTCGCCGCGCGAAATCGTGGTGACGCAGGCTCGTATCCAGGCGATCGGCGAGAACTTCGCGAGGACCTGGTCCCGACCGCCGACGCCCGAGGAACTTCGCGGGCTCGTCGACGACTACATCGCCGAGGAGGTCTACTACCGCGAGGCCATGGCGATGGGCCTGGATCGCGACGATATCGTGATCCGCCGTCGCCTGCGGCAGAAGATGGAATTCATCTCCGCCGACGTTGCGGCGGCCGCGACGCCGACAGACGAACAGCTTGCCGAATACCTCGCGAAACACCCGGACGAGTTCCGGCAGCCACCGACGTTCACGTTTCAGCAGGTCTACTTCGACAGCTCGCGTCGCGGCGACGCAGCCACGCGCGAGGCGACGCAGGTGCTCCGGCGGCTGCAGGCGGGCGGGGATGTCGGCAGCGCGGGTGACGCGACCATGCTGCCTCCCGCCATGGAAGCGGCCGCGACACGCGATATCGAGAATGCGTTCGGCAGGGAGTTTGCCGTGGCCGTCGCGGCCGCCCCCGTCGGGCAGTGGTCCGGTCCGGTGAAGTCCACCTTCGGTACGCACCTGCTGCGCGTGGATGCAAGCACGCCCGGCGAGCTCCCGACGCTGGCGGAGGTCCGCTCGGAAGTGGCGCGCTCCTGGGAGTCGGAGCAGCGCAGGCTGGTGAACGATCGCCTGCTGGAGAGCCTTCGCTCTCGGTACGAGGTCACGATAGAGGCTCCGGATCCGGTGGCGCCGCCGCCCGTGACCCAGGGCCCGGATCCCAGGCCGTGATGCGTCGCCCGCTGCTGGCGTTGCTGCTGTGCCTGGGGCTGGCCGCGCCGACGGCCTGGGCGCACGAGGTGCGACCCGGCTACCTGGAGATTCGGGAACTCGGCGCCGACCGCTATGCATTTCTCTGGAAGGTGCCGGCCAAGGGTGAGTACCGGCTGGGCCTGCACGTCCGGCTGCCGCCGGAGTGCACCGGCGCTCCGGAAACAGGATCGTTCGCCGGAGGCGCGTTCGTCGAGCGTTGGACCGGGACCTGCGAGGGCGGGCTCAACGGCCGCCGCATCGACGTCGACGGGCTGAACGCGACCATGACCGACGTGCTGGTGCGCATCGAGCGGGTCGACGGAACGACCCAGACGGCGAGGTTGACGCCGGACACGCCGTGGTTCGAGGTCACCGAGGTTCCCGGCCGGTTCGATGTCGCGAAGACCTATTTCGTGCTTGGCGTGGAGCACATCCTGCTCGGCGTCGATCACCTGCTGTTCGTGCTGGGCCTGTTGTTCCTGGTCGGCAGCTGGCGCCGGCTGGTGGCCACCGTCACCGCGTTCACCATCGCGCACAGCATTACGCTGGCGGCGGCGACCTTGGGGCTGGTGCGGGTGCCGCAGGCGCCGATCGAGGCAGTCATTGCATTGAGCGTGATGTACGTCGCCGCCGAAATCCTGCGCGGGGCGCGAGGCAAGCAGGGCCTGGCCACGCGTGCACCCTGGGTAGTCGCCTTCGTGTTCGGCCTGCTGCACGGATTCGGGTTCGCCGGGGCTTTGCGTGAAGTGGGCTTGCCACAGACCGACGTGCCGCTGGCGCTGCTGTTCTTCAATGTCGGCGTCGAGGCGGGTCAATTGCTGTTCATTGCCGCCGTGATGGCAGTGCTGTCGCTGGCAACCAGGTTCATGCGCGCCCGTGGGGCCTCTGACCATGGGCCCTGGAGCACCGAGGCGCTGGTGCGCACGCCGGTCGCCTACCTCATCGGCGGCACGGCCGCGTTCTGGGTCGTGCAGCGGCTCGTCGGTTTCTGGGCCTGAGGACGCCGGCTCAGGGCCGGTTCCGGCCCAGCTGCTCGTGCGAAGTGACCCACTCGTCGGACAGCACCGCGCAGCCGAGAGAGATGTCGCCCGCAAGCACCGTGCCCGCGATGATCTCGGCGAGCTTGTCGGCCTTGCCCGTGCCGTAGCAACCGAGCACCTCCAGGCACTCGCGCTGGGTGGGCAGGCCGGTGCCGCCGCCGTAGCTCGCCACGATCAACGAAGTAAGGGTCACCGACCAGTAATAGTCGCCGTTCTCGAGCAGCTGCGCGTAGGTGATGCCCGCGTGCGACTCGGCGACATTTGCCACGTCCTGCCCACAGGCAATGAACACGGCGGCAATGCCGTTTGCGGCGTGCGGCCCGTTGCTGGCGCTGCCTGACATGAGTGCCCCGGCGTTCGACACCTGTCGCGCACTGAAGAGCGTCCTGGTGTCCACCCGCATCAGTCGTGCGAGTACGTCCTTCTTCAGCACGGCTTCGGCGACCACGCGACGACCCCGTGTCCGGAGAGTGTTGATCGCCGAGTGCTTCTTGTCGGTGTCCATGCTGCCGGAAAGCATGTATTTCGGGCGTGCCGGATGCGCTTCGCGGATCCACTCACAGGCGGCGTGTGTCGCCTTGCCTGTCATGTTCTGGCCCGCAGCGTCGCCGGTCGTGTAGTTGAACCGCAGGTACAGCATGTTGGCGAGCGGATACTGCTCGATCTCGACGAGCCGGCCGCTGCGAGTCGTGGACTCGGCCGCAGCGCGCACGCCGTCATGATTCTCCGTGAGCCATTCGCCGAAGTCGCGCGCCTCGCGAGCGGTGTGGAACAGGAACACGGGCGCGCGCTGCATCGAGCGCTTGACCACCGTGGTGGTGACGCCGCCTGACTCGGTCAGCACACGCATGCCCCGGCTGTAGCTCGCGACCAGCGTTCCTTCTGTCGTCGCCATCGGAACGTAGAAGTCGCCCTTCGCAAATTCGCCGTTGATCCGGAGCGGGCCCGCGATACCCACCGGTACCTGGGCGACGCCGGTGAAGTTCTCGATGTTGCCGGGCAGCAGGCCCGGGTCGATCGTGTAGCCCTGCACGTGGGTAAGGGCGGCACCCGTTTTCTCGCGCAGGAACTCGGCCTCGCTTCGACGCCATCTCCCGCGTATGGTCGGCCGCGGGGTCGCGCGGGATACGGTCACGATCGGGATGGGACATGGATCCTCCGGCTTGTAGCCGCTGATTCCGGCGGGCGGCGGGCTCCGGGCGATTATGTCAGCAGGCGTGCCGGCAGCGTCAAATCAGGTGCCAGGCACCGAATTACCGGAAGGCCGAATTGTCCGGGTAGCGGCAAATCGGTGCCCGGCACCTATTTCTCCGCCTTCGGATAAGTCCCCGGTAAACTGTCCCGCAACGAAGGTGGACAGGTGCCATGACCAAGGCAGTGCTCGGGATCATCGGCGGCTCGGGAATCTACGACCTTCCGGGTCTCATGGACCTCGAGGAGCGGCGTATCGCGACGCCCTGGGGCGAGCCGTCGGACGCGCTTCGATTCGGGCGCATCGGGACGACCGAGGTCGTATTCCTGCCGCGCCACGGACGCGGCCACCGCCACTCGCCATCCGACATCAACTATCGAGCGAACGTCGACGCGATGAAGCGGGCCGGGGTCACTGACCTGGTTTCTTTTTCGGCCTGCGGTTCGTTCCGCGAGGAGCTGAGCCCGGGCACGTTCGTGCTGGTCGACAATTTCGTCGACCGCACGGTTCGCCGCGAGAGCTCGTTTTTCGGCTCGGGCTGTGTCGCGCATGTGCCGTTCGCACATCCCGTCGGGTCCGCGCTGCAGGACCTGGTGGCGCGCGCGGCCGATGCCGAAGGCATCCCACACCGGCGCGGCGGTACGGCCGTCTGCATGGAGGGGCCGCAGTTCTCCACGCTCGCGGAGTCGCTGTCCTTTCGGGGCGCGGGCTACGACGTGATCCACATGACGTCCATGCCGGAGGCAAAACTCGCACGCGAGGCAGAAATCACCTATGCGGTCGTGTGCATGGTCACCGACTACGACTGCTGGCACCCGACACACGACTCCGTCGAGGTGGCAACCCTGCTGAAGGTGATGGACGAGAACCGCGGCAAGGCGCAGCGATTGTTTGCGCGGCTGGCCAGCGACTTTCCAGCCGATCACCCGGCCTGTCCGGTCGGCTCGGACCGCGCGCTCGAGGGCGCGATACTGACGGCGCCCGAGTTTCGCGATCCCGGGCTGGTGGCCAGGCTCGATGCGGTAGCAGGACGCGTCCTCGGGAGGAGGTGAAGTGATGATTTACTTTCGCATGGCTTTGCGCCGAGTCGCCTGATGCGGATCCGAGGCGAGCCGTGGCGCAGCATATTCGTCGGCGACGACGGTTGGACCGTCGACGTGATCGACCAGACGATACTGCCGTTCTCGCTCGAGGTCTGCCACCTGCGTACGGTCGACGATGCCGCTCGCGCGATCCGCGACATGATCGTGCGAGGCGCGCCGCTGATCGGCGTGACGGCTGCATACGGCGTGGCGCTGGCCATGCGCGACAGCGCCTCGGATGTGGCCCTGGATTCAGCGCTCGAGCAGCTCGAGAACACGCGGCCAACGGCGGTCAACCTGCGCTGGGCGCTGGCCCGCATGGGCAGGATTCTTCACAGGGAGCCACCATCGCAGCGGGTGGAGCGCGCCTATGCCGAGGCCGGCCGGATCGCCGAGGAGGACGTCGCGGCCTGCGCCGACATCGGTCGCCACGGCGCGCAGATCATCGAGCGATTGTGTGCCGGTGCGGACGGGCGGCCCGTCAACGTGCTCACGCACTGCAACGCCGGGTGGCTTGCCTGCGTGGACTGGGGCACGGCGCTCGCGCCGATATACGCCGCGCACGATTCCGGCATCGCAGTGCACGTGCTGGTGGACGAAACGCGGCCCCGCAACCAGGGCGCGTCGCTGACTGCGTTCGAACTGGGAGCCCACGGCATTTCGCACGAGGTCATCGTCGACAATGCGGGTGGGCACCTGATGCAGCAGGGCAGGGTGGACGTCTGCATCGTCGGCAGCGACCGCACGACACGAACCGGCGACGTGGCGAACAAGATCGGCACCTACCTGAAGGCGCTGGCGGCGCACGACAACGGGGTTCCGTTCTATGCGGCACTTCCGTCCTCGACCATCGACTGGGGTATCGCAGACGGACTGGTCGAGGTGCCGATCGAGCAGCGCTCCGCACGCGAGGTGACGCACGTCCGCGGTCGAGCCGATGACGGGCAGGTGATCGAGGTGGAGGTTGTGAATCCGGGCAGCGCGGTATTGAACCCTGGCTTCGACGTCACGCCGGCGCGGCTGGTCACCGGTATCATCACGGAGCGCGGCATTGCGAGCGCATCGGCGGAGGGCCTGCTTTCGATGTATCCAGAGCGATCCGGGACCGCGACATGACACGAAAGAAGCTGGACCCGCGCGCGGAGATCGTCGCAGTGGCGCGCGAGCTCGACATGGCCGGACTGGTGCCGAACAAGTCCGGCAACCTGTCCTGCCGGACGGCCGGCGGCTTCATGATCACGCCCTCCGGTGTTCCTTATCGGACGATGGAGCCCGGGCAGATCGTCAAGTTCGATGACCACGGCACGCCCGCCAAGGGAGGGCTGCGCCCGTCGTCGGAGTGGCGGATGCATGCTGCGATCTATGCCTGTCGTCCGGAAGTGTCTGCGATCGTGCACACGCACAGTGTCAACGCGACGGCGACTGGCCTGCGCGGGGCTCGGCATCCCGGCCTTCCATTACATGATCGCGCTCGCGGGCGGCGCAATACGCTGCGTGCCGTATGCGACATTCGGCACCGCGGAAATCGCGGCCGGGGCGATAGCGGGACTGGAGGGCAGGCGAGCGGTGCTGCTCGCGAATCATGGCGTGGTGACGCTGGGGTCGTCGCTTGCGGCTGCGCGGGCCGTGGCAGTCGAAGTCGAGAACCTGGCCACGCAGTATCTCGTCCTTCGGGCGGCCGGATTCGAGCCGAACCTGCTCGACGATGCCGAACTTGCCAAAGTGATAGATAAGTTCGCCGACTACGGACGAATTGCGCCGGGACACTGATGAAAGACCTGATTCCCGGACTCCGGGACGTGCGCGAGGCGGCAGTGGCCATTGCGCTATACGTGGCGCATACACCGGTCATGACCAGCCGGACACTCGACAAGCGCGCCGGCATCGACCTCTATTTCAAGTGCGAGAATTTCCAGCGCATCGGGGCCTTCAAGGCACGCGGCGCACACAATGCGGTGCTGTCGATCCCGCCGGACGAGTTGTCGCGCGGTGTGGTGACGCATTCCTCCGGCAACCACGCGGCGGCGCTCGCACTCGCGGCTCGCAATACCGGTACGCGGGCCTTCATCGCGATGCCGCGTGATGCCCCGAAGTCCAAGGTCGCCTCGGTGGAGCGACTGGGCGGAGAGATCGAATTCTGCGAGCCGACGCTCGCGGCCCGGGAAGCGTGTTGTGCGGTGATACAGCGGCGCACCGGCGCCACGCTGGTACATCCCTACGACGATTGGCGAGTGATCACGGGCCAGGGTACCGCGGCGCTGGAACTGGTCGAGGAGGTTTCCGGACTGGATGCGATCGTGACGCCGGTCGGCGGGGGCGGCCTGCTCGCCGGCACTGCGATCGTGGGCGCCGGACTGGGTATCGAAGTTCACGGCACCGAGCCGTCCGCGGCAGACGATGCATATCGCTCGCTCGTCGCCGGGGAACGTCAAGCGCTCGCCGGCACGACCACCATTGCCGATGGCCTGCGCGCCTCGCTCGGCGAGCGGCCATTCGAGGTCATGCGGCGGCAGGTCCGGGGCATCACCACGGTCTCGGAGGACGAGATCGTCGCCGCGATGCGGCTCGTGTGGGAAGTCATGAAGATCGTCATCGAGCCGTCGAGTGCGGTGCCAGTGGCCGCGATCCTGAGCGGCCGCATGCCGCTCGCCGGCAGGCGTGTCGGCGTGATCCTGACGGGCGGAAACGTCGATCTCGACGCACTGCCCTGGATGTAGCCGGAACCAGGCCTGGCATTCGGCGCATCAATGCTTGTGGGGCGCGAGCGCTCCGGTGATCCCGACGGGCCGGTCGAGGGGATCCAGCAGCACGCCTGGGTTCAGGATGCCCCGCGGGTCGAGCCGGGCCTTGGCCGCCGCCAGCGCTTCCCGGAACAGCGGCGGCGCCTCGCGCTCGTAGCCGCCGCGGTGATCACGGCCCACGGCGTGGTGATGGGTAATCGTGCCGCCGCGACCCGTGACCGACTCGTTCGCGGCGAGCTTGATCTCACGCCACGCCGCGAGCGAGGAGGCGAGGTCGCCATCCGCGCTGCCGAGCGCCGAGTACGTGAAGTAGGGCGCAGGACCGTCGGGATAGACATGCGTGAATCGGCAGGACACGTTGCCGGGTCGACTCGTGGCACGGAGGATCGCGGCCTCCACGTCCTCGCGAACGCCGCCGTAGAAGTCGTCGAATCGATCCCAGGTGATGGCGGTCTCGAAGGTGTCGAGTATCGCGCCTGCGCCGACCATGGGGTCGCGCCAGTAAGGCATGCGGATGAACGCGTCGCGCCATGCGCCTGCCGCGCCCTTGCGGTGTTCGCCGTCCGCGCCGGATGCCGTCGCCCGCATGGATCGCTCGACCGCGGCCGAATCGTATTCGCCGCCGAAATCGCGCACGAGTTCGAGTGCGCGGTCCATCGAGGCACGCAGTTCGTGGTCCGCAGACTCGAAACCCAGCACCAGCGTCGGGCTGCGGCCGTCGCCGACACCGGTCCACGCCACTTCCGCGGGGTCGAGCAGCCGGCAATTGGTCGGGTTCAGGCCCGACTGCGACAGTGCACGCACGCAATTCACCGCAGCCACGAAGCCGCTGAATCGAATCGAAGCAGACGCACGAAACGCAGGACGGTCCTGCAGGCGCATCCAGGCTTCCGTCACCACGCCGAGCACGCCCTCCGATCCGGAAATCAGTCGGTTCGGGTCCGGTCCCGCGCCGCCGCCCGGCAGCCGTCTGGTTTCGAATACGCCGGCAGGCGTGATCATGCGCACGGACTGCACGAACTCGTCGATGTGCGTATGCAGCGTCGCGTAGTGACCGCCGGCGCGCGTGACGATCCAGCCACCCAGCGTCGAGAACTGGAAGCTCTGCGGATAATGCCGCAGCGTGAGACCGTGGGGACGCAGGTCGCGCTCGAGGTCGGGGCCGAGAATTCCGGCCTGGATGCGGGCTGAACGGCTTGCGCGGTCCACCTCGAGCACGCGATTCAATCGCTCGAGGTCGAGCGACACGGTCGCGCGGTAGCTCGATCCGACAGCCGGCTCGACCCCACCGCACACGCTGGAGCCGCCGCCGTAAGGCACGACCGCGACATTCTCGCGACCGGCCCAGTCGAGGATGTCGATGACGGCCTGCTCGTCGGGCGGGAACGCGACCCAGTCGGGTGGATTCGGCAGGTCGCGGTTCCACATGCGCGCCACGTCTGCGAACGACTTGCCGTAAGCGTGCGAGAGGCGATCGTGCGCAGTATCGGAGAAAGCATCCGCGAGACTCGACGGCGGCGCGATCCGTGGCGCAGCCAACGCGAAATCCGAGGCAGCCGGCGGAGTGGGCAAGGTGCGCGCCGCGATGCCGAGGCGCGCCATCATGCCCTGGACGATGGCGATCTCCGCCGGAAGCAGTTCGTCCGACTCCAGGCCCCAGCCCCAGAATCGACGCAGCGGACGCGCGGATCTCGATTGCATGGAGGCGAATGCCTGCGGACGTCCCGGGCTCAGTCTTCCAGCAGGTTGAAATCCAGGTCTGCGTGCTCCTCGAGTCGCTCGATAAGCACGTCGCCGAAGATCGTCGCCGGCGTCCAGAATCCGCCCCCGACCTGCGACTTCGGCAGGTCCAGCGCCAGCAGCGCCGCGGCCTGGCCGAGCATCTTCGAGGTCGAGCCGTAACCGGGGTCGCCCTGGCCCGTGACCTTGGCGCCGATCACGCGACCGTCCGAGGTCTTGCCCAGGAAACGCAGGTCAAAGAATCCCTTCTGCTGGGCCTCCGGGCTCGGGCCTTCGCCCGGCCCCGGCAAAACGAAGCGCTCGAGCGCCGCGCGCAGCGGTGTGATCGCGGACGCTACGGCAAATGCCCCCAGTCCTGCGGCAATCGCCGTCGCGATAGTGCGGCCACGCAGGCCGGGACCAGCGAGCACGGCCTCGTCATAGCGGAAGGCGGGTCCGTAGGCGTTGCCAGACAGGGCGTTCGTGCGGTGGACGATCCGCACATTGGGCGCGGCCATCACGAACGGAGCGACCCAGCCCTGGAAATCGGCGTCGTACTCGGCGAACTTGACGTTCGGTTGGCGTGTCTTCGAGCCGTGGCCTTTCGGGCACAGCGAATAAGGATTGGCGAGTTCCTTGCGCAGCTTCGGATCGGCCGCTGCTTCCTTGAATGCATTCAGCGCGCTGGCAACCGTGCCGCCCGAGAATCCGCCACTCGCCGCCTTGACCCGCATCTTGACGCGGTCGCATGGCTGTCCGAACCGGACCCGGGCTTCGCGCTGCAGGAAGTGCACGCCGAGGTCCGACGGGATCGAGTCGAAGCCGCAGCAGTGCACGATGCGGGCGCCTGACTTGCGCGCCGCTGTCTCGTATTTCTGCAGCATCCGGCGGATCCACTGCGGCTCGCCGGTCAGGTCGCAGTAATCCGTGCCGGTCTGGACGCAGGCCCGGACCAGCGGCTCGCCATAGAGCGCATAGGGGCCTACCGTGGAGGCAACCGCGCGGGTCGACGAGCACATTGAGCCCAATGCGCCGTCGTCGCCGGCGTCGGCCACGATGATCGGCAGTTTCGCGGCGCCGCGGCCCAGCGACTGGCGCAGTTGCTCGAGTTTCTCCTGCGAGCGCCCGGCGATGGCCCAGCGCAGCCGGCCCCGCAGGCCGAATTCCTCGTACAGGTACCGGGTCAGGATCTGTCCGACAAAACTGGTTGCACCGAATACGACGAGGTCGTGGGTCTTCCTGGCAGCGGTCATTGATATCTCCGGGACGCGAACGGCACCAGCATGGCCCAGCATGGCATAGAATCCCACTCTCACGCACCAGCACCCGGGCAGCCGCATGCAAGTCGAAGAGATCTATCTGAACCTGAGGGACAAGCTCGGCGACGTGATGCCCGAGGGCGAGATCCTGCTCAAGGCCGAGGTCGCCGCCGAGATACAGAAGCTCAAGGTCGAGCGCGACGCCGTGATCCTCGGCCACAACTACATGGAACCGGCGCTGTTCCACTCGGTGCCGGACTTCCAGGGAGATTCCCTCGAATTGAGCCGGCGCGCGGCCGAGACGGACAAGTCGGTCATCGTGTTCTGCGGCGTGCGCTTCATGGCGGAGACCGCGAAGATCCTGAACCCCTCGAAGACCGTGCTGCTGCCGACCGAGAAAGGCGGTTGCTCGCTCGCCGAGAGCATCACCGCGGCCGACGTGCGCGCGCTGCGCGCCGCGTACCCCGGGGTGCCGATCGTTACCTACATCAACACCTACGCCGACGTGAAAGCGGAGTGCGACATCTGCTGCACGTCGAGCAATGCCGTGGCTGTCGTCGAGTCGCTGAAGTCCGACACGGTCATTTTCCTGCCGGACGAGTACCTCGCCCGCAACGTCGCCCGCGAGACGGGCCTGCACGTGATCGTGCCGAGCGTACTGCCGAAGCCCGGTGCGCCGCGGCCCGGCACCGACGTCGAGCATGTCATGGTCGCGTGGAAGGGACGCTGCGAAGTGCACGAGCTCTTCACCACCGAGGACATCGACTCGGTGCGCAAGCAGTTCCCGGACGTGATGATACTGGCGCACCCGGAGTGCAGTCCCGAGGTGGTCGCCAAGGCGGACTTCTCCGGCAGCACGACCGCGATGATCAAGGCAGTCGAGAAGTCGAACGCGAAACGTTACCTGCTCCTGACCGAGTGTTCGATGGGTGACAACATCGTCGCCGCGAACCCCGGGAAGGAAATGCTGCGGCTGTGCAGCCATCGCTGCCCGCACATGCACGAGATAACGCTCGAACAGACGAGGGATTCGCTGCGCTACATGCGCTGGGTGATCGACGTGCCGGAGGAGATCCGGGTACGGGCGCTCAAGTCCGTGGAGCGGATGCTGGCCGTCGGCCCGAAGATCGATTGACCCAGCCGATCCACACCGACGTCCTGATCATCGGCTGCGGCATCGCCGGCGGCACCGCCGCGCTGGAGCTTGCCGACATGGGCCTCGGGGTCGTGCTCGTCACCCGGTCCGACGACCTGGCCGAATCGAACACCTACTGGGCGCAGGGCGGCATCATTTTTACCGGCGAGGAAGACTCCCCGGAAAAGCTGGTGCAGGACGTGCTGCACGCCGGGGCTGGTATCTGTCGCGAGCAGGCGGTCGAGACGCTTGCGCGCACCGGGCCCGGCCTCGTGCAGTCCGTGCTGATCGACCGGCTCAAGGTTCCATTCGACCGCCGGCCGGACGGCAGCCTGTCTCTGGGTCGCGAAGGCGGGCACTCGATGCCGCGCATCGTGCACTCTGCGGATTCGACCGGCCGCTGCATCGAGAACGCGCTCATCGAGGAGCTGCGGCGCCACCCGCAGGTCCGGTTCCTCGCGGCACACACGGCCGTAGACCTGTTGACACCCGCGCACCATGGGCGCGACCGCCGCGCCGTGTACGACCCCCTCTCATGCGTCGGCGCCTACCTGCTCGACCAGTCGAGCGGGGAGATCGTCAGGTGCTTCGCGCGCTCGACGATCCTCGCCACCGGCGGGCTGGGGCAGATCTACCTGCGCACGACCAACCCGGCAGGCGCACGCGGCGATGGCGTCGCGATGGCCTACCGGGCCGGCGCGCGCGTCATCAACACCGAGTACGTGCAGTTCCATCCGACCGCGTTCTATCACCGCAACGCACCGTGCTTCCTGATCACCGAGGCAGTCCGCGGCGCCGGCGCGCGGCTGGTCGACGAACGGCGCAGGCCGTTCATGGACAAGTACGACCCGGAGTGGAAGGACCTGGCGCCGCGCGACGTAGTCTCGCGCAGCATCCATGCGGAAATGCTCGCCCAGGGCGTCAAGAACGTGTACCTGGACCTCGCCAGCTACATTCCGGCCGATCGAATCCGCGCCGAGTTCCCCGGCATGTACGAGAGCTGCCGGGAGTACGGGATCGACATCACCACCGACCTGCTGCCGGTCGTACCCGCCGCACACTACTCCTGCGGTGGAGTGTGGGTGGACGACAATGGGCGCAGCACGATCGACCGCCTTTACGCGATCGGGGAGGTGTCCTGCACCGGCGTGCACGGTGCGAACCGGCTGGCGAGCACCTCGCTGCTCGAGGGCCTGGTCTGGGGTCATCGCTCGGCGCGGCACATCGCGGAGAGCCTGGAACCGCGCAGCGCGCCACTGTTCGACGACGTCCCGCCCTGGCAGCCGACCGGCGCCGAGGCGCCCGATCCCGCGCTCGTCGGGCAGGACATGACGTCGATCAAGCACATCATGTGGAACTACGTCGGGCTGGTGCGCACCACGCGGCGCCTGGCGCGGGCGATCCGGGATCTTCGCAACCTGGAAGTCGAGATCGAACGCTTCTATCGCGCCGCGGCGCTGTCCGACGAGCTCATCGGGCTACGCAACTCGGTCAGGGTGGCGCTGATCATTACGCTGGCAGCCTGGGAAAACCGCGAGAGCCGCGGCTGTCATTACCGGGAGTAGGACGTCGCACCACGCGGCGCGCGGCGGCGGCCGGATGCCCGGCAACGCCGCGCCGACGCCGGCAGGTCACAGCAGCCGCATCGCCTCGCGGACCGTGAACGCCACCAGCACCAGCGTTCCAAGGTTGAAGATCGCGAAACGCACCACGATGCGGTTCACGGTTGCCTGCACCAGCGAGTGGATGACGCGGATCCCGACGTAGGACCAGGCAAGCGCGAGCGCCGTGCGGTCATTGCCGCCGGTCAGTGCAGCCAGGAACATCAGCGCGTAGAAGATAGTGGGCTGTTCGTGCAGGTGGTTGTAGTTGTCTGCCACCCAGCGCACTTCGGCGGGCAGGCGCTGCGCCAGCGCGCCCGTCTGTGCGGCCTCCTGCGGATCGATGCCGGCTTTCTGCATTGCCGGGATTCGCGTTGCGTACATCCAGACCCACATGACCAGCGTCCACGCCACCAGCGCGAGCACCGGCAACAGGAATTCGGCATTGGTCGGCATGTCGTCCCCCCTTGTTTCAAGCCTGCCTGGTCACGGAGCCTAGCAGGCCGGCGCCGCATCGGTAACAATCCCGCAGCCATGATCGTCTCGACCACGCTGACCGGCAGCAACGCCGACATCATCCGCGACGCGCTCGCCTCGGTCGTCGACCAGGTCGACCGTTGCATCGTCATCGACACGGGCGCCACCGACAACACTCTCGAGGTGGCGCGCGAGGTTGCGGGCGACAAGTTGCTGGTCAAGGAGTTCCCGTGGCGCAATGACTTCGCGGCAGCCCGCAATTTTGCGCTCGAGGCCGCCGCGGACGCCGGTGCGCGCTGGGCGGTCACGCTGGACACCGACGAGCGCCTGGTCGTCGCCGCCGACGCAACACTTGGCGAGCGACTGGCGCGCAGCAGGGCGAAGGTGCTGCTGGTTGCGCAGGCCGACGGCTCGTATGCCAAGGAACGCATCGTCCGCCTGCCGACAAAGGTTCGATGGAACGGGCCCACGCACGAGGCGCTGCTGGGTCAACGCAGCGGAGAGTCAGAGGTGCTGCAGGGCGTTCAATTCCAGGAACTCCCGAAGGACGCCCGGAGCTTGAGGCACAAGTTCGAGCGCGATGTCGAGATCCTGCGGGCGCACCTGCAGGAGAATCCGGAAGACCCACGCTGGCACTACTACCTTGGGGCTTCGCTGCACGACCTGTGCCGCTACGAGGAGGCGGTCGAGGCATTCCGGGCCTGTGCCGAGCTGCGGGGGTGGGCAGAAGAGGGGGCCTGGGCATGTTTCCGTGCGGCCCAGTGCCTCAGTGAGCTCAAGCGCTGGACCGAGGCGGTCGACATGTGTGCCCAGGGTCTGGCAATCCGCCCGGCGACCGCCGAGCTCGCATGGCTCGCGGGCTGGGCGTCGTTCAATGCGCGTCGCTACGAAGACGCGATTGCCTGGTCCAACATGGCCGTGGTCAATGGCTTCTACGACGGGGCTGGCCAGGCCTTCGCGCGCGTGGGTTTCCGCGAAACGAAGGCGCTCTACGAAGGACCCTACGAGGTGCTGCGCTGGACGTTCGATCGCCTTGGCAACGACGCAGCTGCGAAGGAAGCGGGCCGCGAGTTTGCGGCGGCGAAAAAGCTCCGCGAGGGAAAATAGGGGACATTCCCCTATTTTCCTGTTTTCGATTAATCGGTGCCTGGCACCTGATTGCTGCTTATCGGGAATACTGGCGGCGAAGGTCAGGGCCCAGGCTTGGGCGGCGTCGACGCAAAGGCCGCGAAGGCGCCGAACTGCTGGCCGATGACCTTGTCCACGACCGGGACGAAGGTGTCGAGCTTGTGCGAGGCGTCGCCGCTGAGACGGTAGGTCACGGTCGCGTCGGTGTCGCCTGAATCAGTCGCCTTGAGCTGGATCGTCAGTACGCCGGTGACGGCCATGTCCTGCAACGGACCCAGCGCTCCGCGGATTCGGAGCAGTTGGCTCGGCAGCGACATCACGACACGGCCATGCTCGGCGCTGGACTCACCCCAGTTCTCGCAGAAGCATCCACCGGCCTGGGCTTCGAGCCGGAGATTGGCATGATCGCCCGACCAGGTGTGATCGGACGGCCACCAGAGCTCCGGGTGAACCAGCGCGCTCCACGCATCCGCGGGCGCAGCCGCTATCGTGAAATGGTGCTCGATGATTGCGCCGTCGGGCGACGATTGAGTGACCGCCGCAGGCACGGCCAACGGCATGAGCAGCAGGGCGATCGACGCGGCGAGGGCATTGCGGTGCATTTCGGGAGGCCTCTGGCGAGCGGCGGGTAACGCGCCTGAGCGCCAGCGTCGCAGAAACAACGCCTTGCACACAAGATGCAACGAAATGTGAAGTGCGCGATGACCGGCGGGCGCAAGGTCAGCAGTGTCGCGGCCGTTTGCCGCCGCGGGCTCGAGCCAACTGGAGGAGTTGCGAAATGAACGCCGTCACCCTGCCGATCACGCCCGTCGAACCGGTCGAGAATGCGGTCCAGCCCGGCGCCGCACTCTCGGCGCAGGAACTCGCGATCGAAAGCGGTCGCAGGACCCTGCACGGCAACGCGAGCGACCGTGTGCTGCGCATCTTCGACGCGATCCGTGCCTACGGCAGCCCGCGCGTCACGATTGACCGCGCGGTGTACTTCACCGAGTCATTCAAGGCCACGGAGGGGCAGCCGCTGGTCTTGCGATGGGCGAAGGCGCTCAAGCACGTCGCGGAGAATATCCCGGTCACGATCTTCGACGACGAGATCGTGGTCGGCAGGCCGAATACCTGGCTCGGCCGATATGGCCTCGTGTACGGGGAGCTGGACGGCAGCCTGCTCATGGCAGCGGCCGAGGCCGCCTCGAAACAGCAGGGACAGAAGGGCGCGGTCGTCGTCACGGACCAGGACCGGCGCGCCATCGAGGACGTGCTTTACCCGTACTGGAACGGCAAGGACTTCGGCACGGCCTTCGTGCGCGCGCTGCCCGAGGAGACGCGGTTCTTCTTCTTCGGTCCGGATCGCAGCAATGCCTCCAACGCCACCGGAGTCGGCATGTGCTCGGCCGTCTGGCGGCATTCCCAGAACTGGGCCCACGACTTCGCCAAGATCCTTAACAAGGGCTGCGCCGGCATCAGGGCCGAGGCCGGGGCCCGACTCGCCGCGATCGACGATCCGCGCGACGTGGTCGCGAAGAAGCCGTTCCTCGAGGCAATCGTCACCACCTGCGATGCGATGACGACCTGGGCCCTCCGCTACTCGACGCTGGCCGCCGAGATGGCCTCGCGCGAGGCGAACCCCGGGCGCAGGCGCGAACTCGAGGAGATTGCCGCGGTCTGCGCGCACGTGCCGGAGCACCCGGCCCGCACCTTCCGCGAGGCCGTGCAGGCGCAGTGGTTCGCGCAGATGTTCTCGCGCCTGGAGCAGAACATCGGCGGCCAGGTGAGCCAGGGCCGCATGGACCAGTACCTCTACCCCTTCTACAGCAGGGACGTGGAGGAGGGCCGCTTGAGCAAGGCGCAGGCGGAGGAGCTGCTGCAGTGCCTCTGGCTCAACATGATGCAGAGCACGGAGGTGAAACTGTCTCCGTCAGCTGTCGCGAGCATGGAGGGCTTCGCGCACTTCGAGCAGATCACGATCGGCGGGCAGACGCCGCAGGGGCGTGACGCGACCAACGACCTCACCTACGTGATGCTCGACTCGGCGCGTCCGCTGCAGTCGAGCTATCCGGAACTCGCGGCGCGCATCCATGCGAACACGCCCGAGCGCTGGGCACGCGTCGTCTCATGCAGCTGATCCGCAGCTGGTGCGACATGAAGCTCTGGCACCTGCAGTTCAACATCCTGAACCGCGCGACGCTGCTCGCCGCGCAGAAGGACCCCGAGAAATACCGCAACCTCGTCGTGCGCATCGCGGGTTACTCGGCGTATTTCGTCGACCTTTCGCCGATGCAGCAGGCCGAGATCATCGCGCGCACCGAGGAGCAGATGAATTGACCGGAGCCGGCTGGCAATGAACGCGGTCACCGGGCTGGTCTTCAACATCCAGCGGTTTTCGACGGATGACGGCCCCGGTATCCGCACGACTGTATTCCTGAAGGGTTGCCCGCTTCGCTGCAAGGCCTGCAGCAACCCCGAGGGCTTGAGCGCGAAGCCGCAGCTCATGTACCGCGCTTCGAAGTGCATCGGCGTGGCGCAGTGTGGCTACTGCCTGCCGAAATGCCCGGAAGGCGCGCTCGCCGCCGGTCCTGACGGCAGGGTCGTCGTCGATTTCGCGAAATGCACGAGCTGCGGCCAGTGCGTGGACGTGTGTCCGTCGAAGGCCATGGAAATCGCCGGCCGGCGCATGACCGTAGACGAGGTGCTTGCCGTGGTCGAGGCGGACGAGGCGTTCTACTCGCGCTCAGGCGGCGGCATCACGCTGTCGGGGGGCGAGGTCCTGCGACAGGGGAGGTTCGCGCGGGCGCTGCTCCAGGAGGCGCAGCGACGCGGGCTCTCGACCGCGATCGAGACCTCGGGCATGGGTCGCTGGCAGTCGCTCGAGGCGCTGCTGCCGTTCCTCGACATCATTCATTACGACATCAAGTGTCTCGACTCCGAGCGCCACCGCCGGTTCACCGGTGTCCCGAACGAGCTGATCCTGCGCAACTTCCGGAAGCTATGTGCCGTGTTCCCGCACGACCGCATCGTCGTGCGCACGCCGTTCATTCCCGGCGTGAACGGAACGCTCGAGGACGTGCGCGCGATCGGCGAGTTCCTGAAGTCCATCGGCGACGACCTGCATTACGAGCTCCTGCCGTACCACCGCTACGGTGAGTCGAAGTACGGGTATCTCGGCATGCAGGTGGCGATGACGGGCATCGTGCCGAGCGAAGCGGAAGCAGCGATTCACGCGGAGCTCGCGCGCTATCGATTACGCGATCGCGCGACGGTTCCTCTGTCGCCCGCACAGGGAGCACCGCTGCTCGAGCGCGTGCGCCCGAGGCCGCCTACCTGAGCTGCCGTCGCTGGCGTACTCTTTCCCGGCAGGAATCGCCGCGCGTTCGCGCGAACATCAGCGCCCGTTGGAGGGAACGATGAGGCTCGAGGACAAGGTGGCGCTCGTCACCGGTGCGGCAGGCGGTCTCGGCAGGGCGATTGCCGTCGCCATGGCGAAAGAAGGCGCGAAGGTCGTCGCCTGCGACGTGAATGAGAAGGGACTCGCCGCCGTGGAGCGGGAAATCGGCGCCCTCGGTGCTGAATGCCTTGCCCTGCGCTGCGACGTTTCGTCAAGCGAGGCGGTCGCACAGATGTTTCGCGACGCGGTCGCCCGGTTCGGTACTGTGCACGTGCTGGTCAACAACGCCGCCATCGTCCCCGCCCGCCCGGAGGACGAGGCGCGACGCCGTCGTCATTACGCGTACATGACTACGCCCGTCCCACGCCAGTCACTGCACCTCACCAGCAGCATCAGCGACGAGGACTGGCATCGCTACTGGGGAGTCAACGTGCACGGGGTGTTCTACTGCACCCGCGAGGCACTGCGCCTGATGGAGCCGCAGCACGGCGGCAAGATCATCAACATCGCCTCCATCGCCGGGATATCTGCGTACAGCGCGCACAGCCCGCACTACTCCGCGACCAAGGGTGCGGTGATCGCCTTCACGAAGGCGGTCGCGCTCGACGTCGCCGGGGCCAACATCTTCGTGAACGCGATTGCGCCGGGTGGGGTCTTGACGCCCGATTTCGCCGCGTACTTTGAGCGCTCGAGCGAGGAAGAGAGAAACCGGTTCAACCAGCTTGTTCCGCTCGGACGGCTCGGGACGGTGGAAGAGTACGCGTCGCTGGCCGTGTACCTGGCAGCCGACGGCCATTACCTCGTCGGCCAGGTCATCAGTCCGAACGGTGGCATCGTGATGTGACGCCCTTGAGTACGTCGGGGGAGCCCGTGAACCGGCCCGACCGGCTCATGGCGGGATCTTCGCGCTAAGTACCATAAGCGAGTACATTGTTACGAAAAGCTAATTGTCGTCATTAGCAACGCGTAATACTGGCGCCCTCTCTACACCACCCCAGGACGCCAGCCATGTATTTCGACGACGACGCCCTGCTCCCCGAGACCCAGGACGAACTGATCATCACGGTCGCGCCGTATGGCCCCGAGTGGGCGCCGGGCGATTTCCCCGAGGACATCCCGGTCACCATGGACGAGCAGGTCCAGAAGGCGGTCGACTGCTACAACGCGGGCGCCACCGTGCTTCACATCCACGTTCGAGAAGAGGATGGGAAGGGCAGCAAGCGCCTGTCCATGTTCAACGAGCTGATCGCGCGCATCCGCGATCGCGTGCCGAAGATGGTGCTGCAGGTCGGCGGCTCGATCTCGTTCTCCCGGAGGGCGAGGGCGACCAGGCGAAGTGGCTGGGCTACGACACGCGCCACCTGCTTGCGGACCTCACGCCGAAGCCCGACCAGGTGACCATCGCGATCAACACGGTACAGATGAACATCACCGAGCTGATGACCGCCGACGACGTCGCGGGGACGCAGTTCGAAAACCCGGCGGTCTGCAGGGCCTGGGCCGACATGGTGGTCGACGCCACGCCGACCTTCTACCTCGAACATCTCCAGCGGCTGCGTGAGAAGGGCATCCAGGCCTATTTCATGCTCGCGAACACGGCGCAGCTGGAGACGGTCGAGCGACTGATCCGCCGCGGCCGGTACATGGGCCCGCTCAACCACTGCTACGTCGCGATCGGCGGAGGTGCCTCGGGCCCGGACCGTTCGCGATGATGGACTACATCCGTCGCTCGTATGGCGTGGAGGTATGGATCGGGATCGCTAGTCAGATGACGCCCGCCGGATTATTTCGGCTGGCGCCACGCATTCATCGGCGCCGGCGTCGCGGGACTGCTGCTCGTGGCGCTCTACCCGTTCGTGGTGCGCGATTATAAGACAGTCGCGCTGGTCAAGGCGGGCCCTTCCGGGTCGGCTGCGCGACGCATGTCCGTCGGCGAGACCGTCCGCGAACTCTTCGTGCCACGCACGGCAATATTCACGTACCTCGCAAGCGGCTGCCAGATGTTCATCCTCGGCGTCATCAACGCCTGGATGCCGAGCTACATGAGCCGCTACTACGGACTCGCGCCAGACCAGGCGGCCGTGCAGGCAGCCGTGGTCGTGCTGGTCGCGGGCATTGGCATGATCGTCTGCGGCTGGAGCGTGGATCGCCTGGGACAGCGTGACCTGTTGAACAAGCTGCGGGTGCCGGCGCTGTATGCGGCCACGGCATGCGTGTTGTTGGTGGTGGCGTTTGCGTTGCCTGCCGGATCCGTGCAGTACGCGCTGATCCTGGCTGGCGTGTTCGTCTGCGGCGGGCACACCGGTGCGGCCGGGGCGGTCATCGCCGACGTGACGCATCCGGGCCTGCGCGCGACGGCATTCGCCGTGCTGGTGCTCGGCAACAATTTGCTGGGACTCGCGCCAGGGCCGGTCGTAGTCGGGGCATTTTCGGATGCCTACGGGCTCCGGTTCGCGCTGGGTGTTGCACCGCTCATGTGCCTCGCTGCCGCGGCATTCTTCCTGCTTGCCTCGCGGCACTACGCCCGCGAGAGCGGGCGTTTCGACGAGCCATCGGACGCGATCGCGGCCCCGGCGGCGTGAATGGAGCAATGAACATGGAGCTCTCGGACAAGACTGCGATCGTCACCGGCGGTGGCCGGGGTATCGGCGAAGGTATCTCGCGGGTGCTCGCGCGGGAGGGTGCGAACGTCGTCGTCATGGGTCGGCACGTCGAAGAAGTGGAGGGCGTGGCACGATCGATCAACGAGTCCGGCGGAGTCGCAATGCCCGTGGTCGCGGATGTCACGGACTGGCCGTCGCTCGAGGCCATGGCGCGGATCGTAGTCCAGCGCCACGGCGGCATCGACATCCTGGTCAACAACGCGGGCATCGAGGGCCCTCCGCGCATGCTCGTGGACCTTTCCGCAGAGCAGTGGGACGAGGTGCTGGGCGTCAACCTCCGGGGTGTCTTCCTCTGCTGCAAGGCGGTGCTGCCCGCGATGACCGCTCGGAACGGCGGCCGGATAATCAACATCGGCTCCATCGCCGGCCGTCGAATGACGTTCTTCGGCAGCGCCGACTACACGGTGTCGAAGTACGGCGTCGAGGGCCTGACGCAGCACCTCGCATGGGAACTTGCGGATCGGCAAATCACGGTCAACTCGGTGCTGTCCGGGCGGCGTCGTCACGCCGCTGATGCAGGAGAACATCACCCCGGCCTACCGCGAGATGGTGACGAAGCGGCTGGTGCCCCTGGGTCGCATGTGCACGATGGAGGAGATCGGCGAGGCGGTGAGCTTCCTCGCGAGCGATCGCGCCGCGATGATTACCGGGCAGTCAATTGCGGTGGATGGCGGGACACTCACGGGCTACGGTGAAGACCTGCGGCCGGTCATCCGCAAGCGCATGGCGGAGGCAACAGCCGATGGCCGCTGAAACTGGTCCCTGGGACGAGGCACTCGAAAAACTGCGCGAGTGGGATCCCGCCTGGGCCGCGACCTGCCACATGATGACGACGAATCCCTGGGGCGGCGGAATCCTGCCCCGCAAGCTCGTCGAACTCATCGGCGTGATGCTGAATGCACAGTGCACGAGCCTGAATCCCGAGGGCACGCGCCGGCACATCCGCGCGGCACTGGCCGCCGGGGCCACGCGCGACGAGATCCTGTTCGTGCTCAAGTGTGCAGCGCTGGGGGCGATACATTCCTGCAGCCTGGGCGCGCCGCTGCTGCTCGAGCAGGCGGGCGAGGCTGGAGTTGCGCTTCCGCGACGTGACGCAGGCGGTGCAACGCCCTTCTGCGACAGGATGAAGGCCATCGGGCAATGGAACGCCGCATGGGACCCGTTCTACACGCTCGATCCGGCGTGGACCGACCAGTTCTTCGCGACGGAAGTGCCCGTCTATGCGAGCGGCGTGCTCTCGGCCAAGGAGGTGGAATTGCTGAGCATCGCCTTCGACGCTTCGTACACGCACCTCTACGCGCCCGGGACCCGCCGGCACATCCGTGGCGCGCTCGACGCAGGCGCGAGCGTCGAGGAAATCATGGAAGTCCTCAAGCTCTGCGTCGTGCAGGGCGTGCAGTCGTGCAACATGGGCGTGCCAATTCTCGCCGAAGAACTCGAGCGGCTCTCGACCGCGAATGCCTGAGCGCCGGTCGCCGGGCTAGCGGGCGGTCGACGCGACCTGCGCGGCAGGGGCCGCATCGAAGCTGCTGCCGAGCGCGAGATACATCCGGATGCGGTTCGCGCGCTGCGCGGTGACGATCTTGATCAGGTTCTGCTCGTTGCTGATTTCGGCGCCCTGCAGCTCTCCCGACCCACAGCAGGTCGATCTTTCCGGCCGTGTACTGGATCCTCGAGATGCGCACGGTTTCCTTGCGATCGGCCAGCGCACGCTGCTCGAGGGGAAGGCGGACCGCGTAGATCGAGTCGTTCGCGACCGTACTCTCGACCTCGCGGAATGCGCCAAGCACCGCACTACCGTAGCCTGCGACCGCGGCGGCCTGCTCGGCGGTGGCGATCTCGACCTGCGCCTGGAGTCGTCCGCCCTCGTAGATCGGCACGGACATGCCGATTCCCGCGGCTGCGAGCCACGGATTCAGGTCCAGCAGCGTCATGCAGCTGCTCGCCGAGACGGCCACCGGATAGCGACAGCGAGAAGCCCGGCAGCAGCGCCGAGCTCGGCGGACTCCTGCCTGCGGAATGCCGCCAGCACCAGTTGTTCGGACGCGAGCAGGTCCGGCCTGCGCAGCAACAGCGAACTCGGCACGTCGAGCTGCGGGCGGCGGTGGCAGCGGCGGGAACTGCTGCGGCGGTGCCGGATCTCGGCCGCCGGGTAGCGGCCCAGCAGGACCTCGAGACCACGCCGTGCTTCGCCTTGGGCCGCCCGCGCCGACTCGAGGTCGCTCTTTGCCGACTCGAGCTTCGAGCGCATGAACGCGAGGTCGAGGTTCGACACCTTGCCGTAGTCGGCGCGGATCTGAACCAGGTCGGTCAGCTTCTGGTAGACAGTCGACCGCCTGTTCGCCGAGTGCAACCAGCTGGTTCGCCTCGGTGTTCAGGTACCAGAGTCGCGCCGCAGATCGCAGCCAGTGACTGGCGCGCATATGCGTAGTCGAGTTCGGTCGATTGCGCCGAGGCCTCCGCGGCCGCACGACCAGCCCGCGAGCCTGACCCCAGACGTCTGCCTCCCACGCGACGCCGAGGTAGGCGACCGACGACTCGTTGGTGCTGCCGCTATCGTCATGGACAACGTTGCCGCCGATGTTCGCGCCGACCCACGGCAGCATTCTCGAACCGGCGACGAGGGCCGCCTGCTGCGCCGCTTGGACATTGGCAGCCGCAGTGCGCGAAGGTCCGTGTTGCTTGCGAGCGCCTCCGCCACGATCGCCGCCAGCGCGGGATCGTCGAGTTCGGCGAGCCAGCCGTCGGCCACGACGCCGGGCCGGTCGCCGGCTACCCAGGCGCCCGGAACGACCGTGTCCGGCGGAAGGGCGGCCTCGAGGGTCGCTTCGTGTGCGGGCGGCGGCTTCAGCGCGCAGCCGAGGCTGCCGACAGCGGCCGCATGGCAACGCGGCCATGCCGGTGCGCCGCGAGGCGAGCTATGGGCCGCAGGCGATCCATCGTGCTGGCCGCGCGCATCAGCCGGAGAACGGATACAGCCAGTTGAACCACGGTGTAGGTACGGATCCCGATGCGTTCGCAGCACGACGAAGCCGCTCGTCGGGTTCGTGTAGATCGCAGCGCGGCCCTGCGTGCCGATCGGGAACAGCGACTGGTCGCCGTCGAGCCTGATCGCGACCGCGAACTGGCCCTGAGGCGTTTCCGTGGGCACGAAGTTGAACGTCGGCAGCACGCCGCTCGGCAGGTACTGGCCCTGGCCACTGCCGCGCCAGACAGCCTCGACCTTGCCGCTGAAGATCTGGCCCGGGTAGAGGTCGATCGCCGCTTCCACTCGTCTGCCCGGGCTTCACGTACTTGAGGTTCTCCTGGAAATAGTTCGCGAGCAGGTAGCGGTCGGCATCGCAGATGAACGACGCGATCGCGCCGAAGCGCACGTCGCCCGCGACCATGCCGGGTCGGACCTGCAGGTTGACGATGTAGCCGTCCTCGGGCGCCACCATCAGCGTGTTGTCGAGATAGAAGCGTGCGAGATCGAGTTCGGCCTCGTGTCGCGGCCACAGTGGTGTTTACGCCGTCCGATCTGCGAGCTGTAACGAAGCCGCGCGCGCGCCTCGTCCGCCTGGGCCTCGAGGATGGCCGCCTTCGAGGCGCGCCACCTGCGCGGTCCATTTCTGCGCGTCCTCCTCGGGCCCGGCGCCTTTGCCGGCCAGGTCGGTCGACAGCTTGCTCTGGTAGGTCGTGTAGACCAGTTCGCTCTTCAGCTTGCTGACACCTTGGCGGTCGCGGCGTCGAGGTCCGCCTTCATCACCAGCACGTCCTGCTTCGCCTGGGCAAGCGAGGCCTCGAGCTGCCGAACCTGCATTTCGTAGGGACGGCGATCGAATTGGAACAGTGGCTGACCTTTCTTGACCGGCACGTTCGGCTCGACCAGCACGGCCGTCACCAGCGTCGGCTCACTCAGTCGCGGCGTGAGCTGGATCGTGTGCTGCACGATCCTGGCCTCGGTCGCCAGCGGCGTCACGAACCGTAGCCCGATCATGAAGATGATCAGCAGGTGCAGGCCGACCGAGACCGAGACGATCGCCCAGGCGATGTTGAACTTCATCCACTTGAACTTGAAGAAGACTGCCCAGACGAGCAGGCGCGTAGCCGAACAGCAGTACGAAGCCGAACAGCATCCTTGCTGCGCCTCAGTCCGGGGCCGGCTCGGCGCGAGTCGGCTCGCGGCTGGTTTCGCTGGCTGTTCTGGAGACGGCTCGCCCTTCAGCGCGCAATATTCCGTCGATGGCGAGCGCCTCGTCGGCCGGGAAATCGCCGGATGTCGACGATGTCGGTCGGCTTGAACGCCCAGATGAACGCCTGGATCCAGGGCGCCACAGGCAGGAAGTCCGGCATACCCCATGATCTGGACCGCTTCGGCGTCCGGGTGCTTGCGCGCAATGGCTATCTTGCCCGGCAGTCCGGCGACCAGCACCACGATCACGAGTCCCGCGACGCCCGCGATCACCAGCGCAGCGAACGTCAGGTAGTCCCAGAAGTCCAGTTCGAAGCCGAGCATGTCGTCCTCCCGGTGCCCGTGCGCCGCTACAAGCGGCGCCTGGGGCTCATTAGATTGCCACCCGGACAGGATAGTTGTCTTCACGACGGTGGTTCCATCTCGCCCCCGGGGGATCGCCGCCATGCAATCCAGGCGATATTCGCGGTTCCCGAAGATGCATGTTTACCTGCCGACACGCTGTAGCCACACTAAGCTTCTCGCGAACTGTCCCGGACCAGCCACACCCGATGCCAGCGACAAACGACGAGGGCTCCAATGCGTGCGCCGAGCAGGAGCGCATCGACTCGGCCCCTGCCGGGCGTCCGGGCGACTGGAAGGCTATCGGGCCGTGGTTGAGCGAACGCGCCTGGGGCACGGTGCGCGAGGACTACAGCGAGGACGGCGATCCATGGCGTTGGTTTCCGCATGATCATGCACGCTCGCGCGCCTATCGCTGGGGCGAGGATGGACTTGCGGGCCTCTGCGACATCAACCAGCACCTGTGTTTCGCGCTGGCGTTCTGGAACGGGCGCGATCCGTTCCTGAAGGAGCGCATATTCGGTCTGACCGGGCACGAGGGGAACCATGGCGAGGACGCCAAGGAGTGCTGGTGGTACGTCGATGCAACGCCCACCGCCTCGTGGCTGCGCTGGCGGTACCACTACCCACAGGCGGAGTTTCCTTATTCGCAGCTCGTCGAGGAAAACGCGCGTCGGGGGCGCGCAGAGCGCGAGTTTGAAATCACCGACGCGGGGGTTTTCGACGATGGTCGCTACTGGGTCGTAGAAGCCGACTACGCGAAGGCATCGCCGACCGACGTCTGCCTGCGGCTGCGCATAACGAACGCAGGCCCGGCAGCGGCGGAACTGCACGTACTGCCGACGCTTTGGTTTCGCAACCGCTGGTCATGGAGCAACGATGTGCAGCGACCGGAAATCCGCATCGCTGATGTCGAGGTGCCGGGCCAGGCCGCGGCCATTGCTGCGGGGACCGAAGCAGGTCGCTGGCGTCTTATCGCGGGTCCAGGGCCGGATGGAAGAGCGCCAGAGATGCTCTTCTGCGAAAACGAGACGAACTCCGCGAAGCTGTTTGGCGTTCCGCCGACGACTCCTTATCCCAAGGACGGAATCAATGACCATGTCGTCGGCGGCGCGCCGACCGTCAATCCCGAGCGCCGCGGCACGAAGATGTCGTGCCATTACCGCGCGACGATTGCCGCCGGCGAGACCGTCGAGTTCCGGCTGCGCCTCGAGCGCGACGATGGGACGGCAGGCAGTGGACTCGATGCGGACTTCGAGCACACGATGTCGGACCGGGAGCGCGAGGCCGACGAGTTCTATCAACGACTGGCTCCCGAAACCACCACCGACGACGAAGCGACGGTGATGAGACGGGCTCTCGCCGGCATGGCCTGGAGCCAGCAGTTCTATCACTACAGTGTGGAGCGCTGGCTCGATGGCGATCTGGTCAGGCCGCCCGAGGCGCGACTGTCCGGCCGCAACGCCGACTGGCGACACCTCGACAGCCACGACATCATCGCGATGCCGGACAAGTGGGAGTATCCGTGGTACGCGGCCTGGGATCTCGCGTTCCACTGCGTGGTGCTGGCGTACACGGATCCCGCCGCCGCCAAGCACCAGCTGCTGCTGATGTGCCGCGAGTGGTACATGCACCCGAACGGGCAGCTGCCCGCGTACGAATGGAATTTCGGCGACGTCAATCCCCCGGTACACGCGTGGGCCGCCCTCAAGGTGTTCGCCATCGACGGTAGCCGCGACTTCAATTTCCTGGAGCGCGTGTTCCAGAAGCTGCTGATCAACTTCACGTGGTGGGTCAATCGCAAGGACGCGCTCGGCGACAATGTCTTCGAGGGCGGGTTCCTCGGACTGGACAACATCGGCGCATTCGACCGATCCACGCCACTGCCGGGCGGTTGCGTGCTCGAGCAGTCCGACGGTACGGCCTGGATGGCGAAGTACTGCCTGAACATGCTCGAGATCGCCCTCAGGCTCGCGAACCAGGACCGGGCCTATGAGGACGTGGCGCTCAAGTTCTTCGAGCATTTTGCGTCAATTGCCTCGGCGATGAGTGGCATGTGGGACGAGCAGGACGGCTTCTTCTACGACCGGATCCGCACGCCCGATGGCGGAGCGCTCCCGGTGCGCGCGCGTTCGATGGTGGGACTGTTGCCGATGTTCGCGGCGGTGAAACTCGATGCATCACTTTGGGAGAAGCTGCCGGACTTCCGGGCGCGTGCCGCCTGGTTCATCGAGCACAAGCCGTGGCTGGCGAAATTCCTGCACCATTTCCCGCAGGACGGTCGTCCCGACCTTATTACGCTCGTCGACGCGCCGCGACTTCGCCGGGTGCTCGCCCGCATGCTCGACGAGCAGGAGTTCCTGTCGCCGTTCGGCCTGCGCTCGCTGTCGCGATACCACCTGCAGCATCCGCTCACCGTGACGCTGCCGGGTGGCGAGGCACGCCTCGACTATGAACCTGCGGAGTCGGCCAGTGGACTCTTCGGCGGCAACTCCAACTGGCGCGGGCCGGTATGGTTCCCGCTCAACTACCTTGCCCTGGAGTCGTTGCGTCACCTGGGCGAATGCCTCGGCGAGCAGTTCACCGTGGAGCTGCCGACCGGCTCGGGGGTCCAGGCGACACTGCTCGAGGTCGCGGATGAACTGGAGAGGAGGATGCTTGCACTGCTGGTCCGCGATCGGGCGGGACGGCGGCCCGCGGACGGTGCCGGCGCGAAATGCCAGCAGGACGGGCACTGGGGAGACAATCTTCTTTTCCACGAGTATTTCAACGGCGACACGGGAGAGGGACTCGGTGCCTCGCACCAGACGGGCTGGACCGCGCTCGCTGGCGCAATGGTGGCCGAGCGACGCCGCAGGGCCGGCAAGGAGAGCCCGAAGACATGAACATTCTGGTCGTCGACGTCGGCGGGACGCACGTGAAGATCCTGGCGACCGGTCAGAGCGAGCGCCGCAGGTTCGAGTCCGGCCCGACACTGACTGCGCGTGCACTCGTGAACGGCGTCAGGAAGCTGGCGACCGACTGGAACTACGACGTAGTGTCGATCGGCTACCCGGGGTTGGTGCTGAAGGGCCGGGTCGCGGCGGAACCGCACAACCTCGCGACGGGCTGGATCGGATTCGACTTCGAGAAGGCCTTCAGCAGGCCGGTCAAGGTCCTGAACGACGCCGCGATGCAGGCGCTCGGTAGCTACGTGAGCGGCACGATGCTGTTCCTCGGCCTCGGCACGGGCCTGGGCTCTGCCCTGGTGGTCGACGGCCACGTGGTCCCGATGGAACTCGCGCACCTGTCGTACAAGAAGGGCACCATCGAGGACTACCTCGGCCTGCGCGGGCTGCAGCGACTGGGCAAGAAGAAATGGCGCAAGCACGTGGCGTTCATGGTCGAGCGCTTCACGGCGGCGCTGCATCCGGACGATATCGTGATTGGCGGCGGCAACGCGAAAAAACTGAAGGAGCTGCCGCCTGGCTGCAGGAAGGGCGACAATGCCAATGCATTCGCGGGCGGCTTCCGGGTCTGGAAAGATGATCCCGGGCCGAGGCGAAAGCAGCCTGGGATACGTACTGGGAAGGGCAAGCGACATGACTGAATCCCGTAACGTGACAGACCTCCCGGCCTGGGGCGCACTCGCTGCGCACCGCGATGCGACCGGGACGGCGCAGCTGCGGGACTTGTTTGCGCGGGACCCGGGTCGAGGCGAGCGCATGACGCTGGAGGCCGCCGGCGTCTACCTCGATTACTCGAAAAACAGGGTCACCGATGAAACGCTCGGATTTCTGATCGCGCTCGCTGAACAATCGGGACTGCGCGCGCGCATCGACGCGATGTTCCGCGGCGATCGGATCAATGTCACCGAGCAGCGACCGGTGCTGCACGTCGCGCTGCGAGCGCCGCGCGCTGCGTCGATGCTGGTCGACGGCGAGGACGTCGTGCCGCAGGTTCATGCAGTCCTCGACCGGATGGCGTCATTCTCGGACCGCGTGCGCGATGGCCGTTGGCCTGGTTACACGGGCAAGCGCATCCGCAGTGTCGTCAACATCGGCATCGGCGGTTCCGACCTTGGGCCGGTGATGGCCTACGAGGCGCTCAAGCACTACGGCCAGCGCGACCTCGGCTTCCGTTTCGTGTCGAACGTGGACGGGACGGATTTTGCTGAGGCGGTGCGCGATCTCGACGCCTCGGAGACGATGTTCATCGTCGCGTCCAAGACTTTCACGACGCTGGAGACGATGACCAACGCCCGGACCGCACGCGCCTGGTTGCTGAACGCACTCGGCGGCGCCGAGAAGGCAGTCGCGCGGCACTTCGTCGCCGTGTCCACCAATGCCGCAGAGGTGGGGAAGTTCGGCATAGACACCGACAACATGTTCGGTTTCTGGGACTGGGTCGGCGGCCGTTACTCGATGGACTCGGCAATAGGCCTCTCGACCATGCTGTCGATCGGTCCCGGGAACTTCCGAGCGATGCTGGACGGCTTCCACGAGATGGACGAGCATTTTCGGACCGCACCTTTCGAGCGCAACCTGCCGGTGCTGATGGGTCTGCTGGGTGTCTGGAACAGTAATTTCCTTGGGGCGGATACGGTCGCCGTCCTGCCCTACGAGCAGTACCTGAAGCGGTTCCCTGCCTATCTCCAGCAGCTCACGATGGAGAGCAACGGCAAGAGCGTGCGGCTCGACGGCGAGCCTGTCGGCTGCAACACCGGTGCAATCTACTGGGGTGAACCTGGAACGAACGGCCAGCATTCCTTCTACCAGCTCATCCACCAGGGGACACGCCTGGTGCCCTGCGACTTCATTGCCTTCGGCCAGTCCTTGAACGGACTCGGCAATCACCACGACCTGCTGATGGCGAACGTGTTCGCGCAGGGCGAGGCGCTCGCCTTCGGCAGGACGCCCGGGGAGCTGCGAGCGGAGGGTGTACCCGACTGGCTCGTGCCGCACCGGACATTCGAGGGCAATCGCCCCTCGAACACCTTGCTGCTCGAGCGGCTGACGCCGGCAGCGCTGGGCAGGCTGGTCGCCCTCTACGAGCACATCGTCTTCACGCAGGGCGCGATCTGGCAGGTGAATCCCTTCGACCAGTGGGGCGTCGAGCTCGGCAAGGCGCTGGCGCAGCGCATCGTCCCGGAACTTGATGGCGAGGCGGCGGGTCTCATGCATGACAGCTCGACAAATGCCCTGATCCGCCGCTATCGCAAGCTGAGGAGTTCCTGATGCAACTCGGAATGGTCGGACTCGGACGCATGGGCGCAAACATGGTCCGACGGCTGCTGAGGGACGGCCACGACTGCGTGGTCTACAACCGGACGCCAAAGGCGGTGGCCGAGCTCGAGGCCGAAAAAGCGACCGGCGCCACCTCGCTCGCGGACCTGGTGAGCAAACTCGAAAAGCCGCGTGCCGTCTGGCTGATGGTCCCGGCCGCGGCGGTGGACGAGACGATCGAAGAGCTCGCGCCGTTGCTCGACAAGGGCGACATCGTCATCGACGGTGGCAACTCTTACTACGTCGACGACCTTCGCCGCGCAAAGGCGCTTGCGGGAACGGGCATCCACTACGTGGACGTGGGTACCAGTGGCGGGGTGTGGGGCCTTGAGCGCGGCTACTGCATGATGATCGGCGGCGAGCCGGGAGTCGTGAAGCACCTCGATCCAGTATTCGTGTCCCTTGCGCCGGGCGTGGGCAACATCGAGCGCACGCCGGGGCGCGACCAGGCGGGCGGAACGGCCGAGCAGGGCTACCTTCACTGCGGGGCGAACGGTGCCGGCCACTTCGTCAAGATGGTCCACAACGGGATCGAGTACGGGATCATGGCGGCGTATGCGGAAGGATTCGGCGTCCTGGCCGCGGCGAATGTCGGCAAGCGCGAACACGAGGTGGATGCCGAGACGACGCCGCTGCGCGATCCGGACCACTACCAGTACGACATGAACCTGCCGGACATCGCCGAAGTATGGCGGCGGGGCAGCGTGATCGCCTCGTGGCTGCTGGATCTCAGCGCCAGGTCGCTCAGCGAGGATCCTGCGCTCGCGAAGTTTGCCGGTCGGGTATCGGATTCCGGTGAGGGTCGCTGGACGATCAAGGCAGCGATCGATGAGGCGGTGCCGGCGCCGGTCCTGACGACCGCGCTCTACCAGCGTTTCAACTCGCGCGGCGAGGCGGATTTCCAGAACAGGTTGCTATCCGCAATGCGCTACCAGTTCGGCGGGCACCACGAGAAGCCGGCTGGACAGTGACCGGGTGGGCAGGCGTGAGGCTCCGATGAAAGAATCGAATTCAGACGCACTGGTTTTCTTCGGCGCCACCGGCGACCTCGCCCACAAGAAGATCTTTCCGGCCCTGCAGGCGATGGTGAAGCGAGGCAACCTGGACGTCCCGGTGATCGGTGTGGCCAGGGCCGGCTGGACTCTGGACCAGTTTCGCGCCCATGCACGCGACAGCGTCGAGCAGCATGGTGGGGTCGACGAGGCAGCGTTCGCGAAGTTGTGCGAGCTGCTGCAATACGTCAATGGCGACTACGACGACATCGCGACATTCGATTCCCTGCGTGTGGCGCTCGGCGATGCCCGCAGGCCGGCTCATTACCTGGCCATCCCTCCAGTGATGTTCGGGCCGGTCGTCGAGAAGCTGGCGACTTCGGAATGCGGGAAAGGAGCCCGCGTCATCGTCGAGAAGCCATTCGGCACCGACCTGGCCTCGGCGCGAGCGCTGAACCGGATCCTGTTCACGCGGTTCGACGAGCGTTCCATCTTCCGCATCGACCACTACCTCGGCAAGCGGCCGGTTCACAACATGCTCTTCTCGCGCTTCACCAATGCGCTGGTCGAGTCGTTCCTGAGCCGCCAGCACGTCGAAAGCGTGCAGATCACGATGGCCGAGGATTTCGGGGTGCAGGGTCGCGGTGCCTTCTACGACCAGACCGGGGCCATCCGCGACGTGATCCAGAACCACCTGTTCCAGGTGCTCGCGAACCTCGCGATGGAACCTCCGGCGCGCATCGACAGCGAGTCGATTCGCGACGAGAAGGCCAAGGTCCTGAAGGCCATCGAGCCCATCACGGCGGCAGAACTGGTCCGGGGCCAGTTCGTAGGCTATCTCGACGAGCGCGGCGTCGCGAAGGATTCGCGGGTCGAGACCTTCGCCGCGTTGCGACTGCACGTGAACTCATGGCGCTGGCAGGGCGTGCCGTTCTTCATCCGCGCCGGCAAGGCGCTGCCCGTCACCTGCACCGAGCTCACGGTTCGGCTGCGGCGGTTGCCGAAGGTGTTTCCTGGGTGCGATCCTGAACCGAACTACCTGCGATTTCGCGTGAGTCCCGAGGTGGAGGCTGCATTCGGCCTGACGGTCATGGATCCGGAGGACCGCATGGTCGGCCAGCAAGCTGAAATGATGCTGAGTCGCAGGCCGGCGGCGGGCGAGATGGACGCGTACGAGCGCGTGCTCACGGATGCGATGGCGGGCGACCAGACGCTGTTCGCGCGCGAAGACTACATCGAGGAGGCCTGGCGCATCGTGGATCCCGTCCTGAAGAGTGACACGCCGGTTCATGCATACCGGCCAGGATCCTGGGGGCCGCTGCAGGCCACTGCGGTGATGCCGCCCGGGGGCTGGGTGAACCCTGTCCCGCGCGCCGCGAATTCCGCGTGATTCCGAAGTTCGAGGTACTGGAAACCGCAGCTGAGGTCGCCGAGGCCGCGGCCGACTTTATCGCGGCCGAGGCCAGGGCGGCCGTCGCTGCACGTGGCATCTTCACGCTTGCCGTGAGTGGTGGCCGGACTCCGTGGCTGATGCTGCGTTCACTGGCCGGGCGCGACCTGCCGTGGGCAGCCGTGCATCTCTGGCAGGCGGACGAACGAGTTGCGCCGGACGGCGATCCAGATCGGAACCTGACGCAGTTGCATGACTCTCTGCTGGCGAGGGTTCCGTTCAACCCTGCAAACCTGCATGCCATGCCCGTGACGGAGCCAGACCTCGAAGCTGCCGCGCGCGGGTACTCCGCAGCATTGACGGCCTGTGCCGGCAGTCCTCCCGTACTCGACCTTGTGCATCTTGGGCTCGGATCCGACGGACACACTGCATCGCTGGTTCCCGGCGATCCATCGCTGGATGTCACCGACGCGGACGTTGCACTCGCCGGGCCCTACCAGGGGCGCCGCCGCATGACGCTGACTTTCCCCGTGCTGAACCGTGCGCGGCGCGTACTGTGGGTGGTCACCGGCGCCGACAAGTCGGTAATGCTAAGGCGACTGCTCGGTGCGGATCGCGGCATTCCCGCCGGACGTGTGTGCCAGGATCGGGCCATCGTCCTCGCGGATCGCCCGGCGGCGGGTGAGTGATGGGCGACTCTGCGGCGTCCGTCCAAATCGCATCAATGCCGAATTTCCGCGACGCAGGCGGGCACTCCGTCTCCGGCGGCGGGATCATGCGTCCGGGCCTGCTGTACCGCTCGGATCACATCGGTTCGCTGTCAGCTGGTGAGGCGCGCGCGATCGCGGGCCTGGGCATCAGGGTCGTCTATGACCTGCGCACCGAAGCGGAACGTTCGATGACGCCCGACGAGCGCATTCCCGGCGCGGAGCTGGTGGCGCTCGACCTGATGGCGGACGACTCGCAGGCGGCGCCCGCACAACTCCTGCGCCTGCTGGAGCATCCCCGCGTCGCGAAGGCTGCTCTCGGAGATGGCAAGGCGGCCGCGCTGTTCGTCGAGGGATATCGATCCATCGTCACATTGCCCAGTGCGCGCGCCGGCCTGGGCAAGCTGTACGGTGGACTGCTGGACGACGCGGGCCTGCCGGCGCTGTGTCACTGCACGACCGGCAAGGATCGCACCGGCTGGACCTGCGCGGCACTGCAGACGCTGCTGGGCGTGCCCGGGGACGAGGTGTTGCAGGACTTCCTGGCGAGCAATCGTTACATCGTGCCGAAATACCAGCCACGAGTTGCTGAGTTCGCCGCGCGGGGCGGCGACCCCACGCTGCTGACCCCGGTGCTCAGTGTGCTACCCGAATACCTCGAGGCCTCGTTCGACGAGGTTCGACGGGCGTACGGGTCCATCGAAGGCTATTTCGGCGAGGCGCTGGGTCTCGATGCCCGGATGCAGCAGGCGCTACGCGATCGCTTCGTCGGTAAATAGGCCAGAGGGGACATTCTCCTTTTCCAGAACCGGGCGACCGCGCATCGGGTGTCCGCTATCCGGAAAAGGAGAATGTCCCCTGTTCGATCAGCACATGCCGGCCGCGCAGAGCCGTTCTTCCTGCTCCTTCTCGCTGAGCTTGGGGCAGTGTCGCGAGATACTGCACAGGAACGCGATCAGGTAGGGCGCGTGCACGCCGAGCAGCAGTTTTCCGGTCGTGAGCAGCGCGACCGAGGTGGCCCGTTCAGGATCGGCCCAGCAGAAGATATTCGCGAATCCCAGGTGGCCGAAGGCCTTCGAGGTGTCGGGACCATACAAGCCGAAAGGACTTGCACCGAGCATCATGCCGGCCGAGTAGCGCAGCGGCAGCATCAGCGAACGGTCAATCTCCGGCTTTCCGACTTCGGCTATCGCCCGCCGGACTGTCAGCGGCTTGAATGCTCGCGTCCTGCCGAGCTTTCCGCCGTTCAACAGGCACTGGAAGAACTGCGAGCACTCGTCGGCCGTGCCTACGCCATTGCCCGCGGGGATCACGGCGCGGTAGTAGCGCGGGTCGTTCGATATTTTCACCGCGTGCTCCAAGGTCGATCCGATCGCGCGCTTGAGGTACAGGTCGGCGCCCGTGCTGAACCTGAAGCCTGATACGTAATTGCGCGCGACATGACCGAGTGCGCGACCGCGGGCCCCGAAGTCCAGCGTCGTGAGTCCCAGCGGTTCGCTGATGTTCTGGCGGAAAAAGCTGCGGAACGCCTGCCCCGTGACTTTTTCCACCAGGTCGGCGATTACGAATCCGGACGTCAGGGCGTGATACGCGTGGTGGTGGCCAGGCTTCTCCGGTGCGGTGAGGTAGATGAGCCGCAGGATTTCCTTCGCGTCGAGCAGCAGTTCCGCGACGTCGAGCCCCTCGGTCGGGATCGAGGGAATACCGGCCTTGTGACAGAGCAGCTGGTAGATCGTGATGTCGCGCTTGCCGTTCTGGCCGAATGCCGGGACGTAGTGGCTCACCGGGTCGAGCAGGCTCAGCTGCTTGTGCTCGGACAGCAGGTGCACCGTCATGGCCGCCATCGCCTTGCTCGCCGAGAAAAGGCACACCGGCGTGTCCGGCGTCATCGGGACTGGCGTCTCGTCCACGTCGCCTGGTCCTCCGCCCTTCGCAAAGCCGATGGCGCGCTTCAGCACCACCTGCCCTTGCCGACGCACGACCAGGGAGATGCCGGGGTGCATGCCCGTGGCATAGATCTTCTCGACGCTCGACCATATGGCATCGACGCCTTCATGGGTCATGCCGACACGCTCGGGGTTGCGCTCCTCGCCTGTTGCGATCGTGGTGACACCAGCAAGGTTGCCGGGGACCTCGACGCTGTCCATCAACAGGCGGCGTAGCGGGGCGGGTACGTACTGGACGGCAGTCAACATGATTCATCCCCGCCGTGGGGAGGTGACATTCCCCTTTCAAGCTCGATCAAGCGCCAGGCACCTGTTCGAATCAAGAATAGGGGAATGTCCCCTCGGAGAGAGAAATCGATCATGATTCGATGCTGTCAGAACCCGCGAGAACCGTCACTACGATGATTGACCTATACACCGCTGCAACGCCGAACGGCCACAAGATTTCCATCGCGCTGGAGGAACTGGGGCTTCCCTACCAGGCACACATCCTGCAGCTGGCCAAGCTGGAGCAGCGGCGGCCAGAGTTCCTGAAAATCAGCCCCAACGGCCGGATTCCCGCCATCGTGGATCGCGAACTGGATGATTTCGCGATCTTTGAATCGGGCGCGATCCTCGTCTACCTCGCCGAAAAGACCGGGCGACTGATGCCGTCGGACGTGAAGGGCCGCTCGCTGGTCATGCAGTGGCTGATGTTCCAGATGGGCGGGATCGGACCGATGATGGGGCAGGCCAACGTGTTCTTCAGGTACCTGCCGGAGAAGATCCAGCTCGCGATCGATCGCTACCAGGGCGAGGTGCGCCGCCTGTTCGGCGTGCTGGACACCCGTCTCGCCGGCCACGAATACCTCGCCGGCGACTATTCGATCGCGGACATCGCCAACTGGGCCTGGGTGCGGACCTATCGCTGGTCAGGCGTCGATACAGCGGAATTTGAACACCTGACCCGATGGAAGGCGCTGCTCGCGTCGCGACCCGCCTGCCAGCGCGGCATAGACGTGCCGCCGCGACTCGTGAAGCCCGAGGAAGGCGAGGGCGCGGAGAAATTCATCGCCGAGGCGCGGAAGATGGTCGAGACCGGCGGGGCCGAAGACTGACCAGCCGCGCGTCGACGGGGCGCAATTGCCTGCGTCAGCTGCCGATATTCGGCGGCGGGGTAAGGGGTAAGGTGCCGGTGTTACGGTTTTGGTAGTCCGCTGTCAGCCGCCAGCGAGCCCGACCGGCGCATAAAGTGATACCGAAACCGTAACACCGGCACCTATGCCCCTTCGGCGGCGTTTTACATATCCATTTGAATTTGTTATAGTTTTACCCGTAGCGAACACATGGCTGGGAACCAGCAGTTCGCAGGCTGTCTTCGATAGCCGTCTACAAGACACGTTTCCGGCTCAACCTTGACGCCTGTATCGGCGCAGAGAGGTATCACCTGTTTGCAATGACTGAAGGAGAACTTTTATGAACACAGCCCAGGTACTGAAGGCGCGCGTCCGCGCCGAAAACCCCCGCACCGGCATCGACGCCGGCGATGCGAAAAAACTTTCCGATGGCCTTTCGCGTTCCCTTGCCGGAACCTACGTCCTATACGTCAAGACCCAGGGCTTCCACTGGAACGTGGTCGGCCCGTTGTTCTATGGGCTGCACAAGCTCACTGAAGAGCAGTACCAGGGGCTCGCGAAGGCGGCTGATGAAATCGCCGAACGCATTCGCGCACTCGGACACCCGGCTCCGGCCAGCTTGTCGGAATTCCTGAAGCTGAGTGCGGTGGACGAGATGACCGGCCGCCAGAGCGCCGAAGACATGGTCGCGAGCCTGATCGCCGATCACGAGACCGTGGCCCGCACTTTCCGCGAATTGGTCGGGATCGCCGAAAAGGCGAATGACGTGGTCACTGCTGACCTGCTGACGGACCGCATCCACGCCCACGAGGAAGCGGCCTGGATGCTGCGCTCGATTGCCGCGGCCTGAATCCGCGAGCAGCCGGTCGGGCCGGCACAAATCAACTACCCGGGCTGCGCAGCCGATGCGCGGCCGGAAACCTGAACACAACTTGGGAGACAAGATCATGATGAATCGCGAACAGACCGTAGAGAAAATGAAGCACAAGCTGGACTACTGGAACTCGGAATTGGACGACGCTGGAGAAAAAAGCTAAATCGTTCACGGAGGATCGCCGCAAGGCAGCTGAACAGACGCTCGACACACTGCGCAAGCAGCGCGACGATGCCAGGCAAGCCTTCGAGAAGCTCCAGTCCGCCAGCGACGACGCTTTCGACGACGTTCGCGCGGGCACGCAGAAGGCCTGGGACGCAATGACTCAGTCATTCGATCGCGCCATTGAGCGTTATCACTGATCGCGCGATCTGGTTGCGTCAGGATGGCCGGATGGGCATTTGCGCCCGGCATGATGATTTTCTACATTCAGTAGAAGGAGGTGCGCGTTGAAGACCGGTCGAATTGTCGCTGCCCTCAGCGATCCGGAATCCACTTTTCTCGAGCCGCGATTCGTCGCGGAGAACAAGGGCTTGTCTCGTGACGAGAAGATCAAGATCCTGCTGGACTGGCGGCAGGACCTGCTCGAACTGCAAACCGCCAGCGAAGAGAACATGCCGCGCGAGCGCGGCGAGTCGAACGTTGGTACGAGACTGACAGCGGTAACCAACGCATTGATCGAGCTCGGCTACGAATCGGCCTGAGAGGTAAGTCGGACTGCTCCGGCAGTGGCGAAGCAGATGATGGCCTCGTCGGCCGTCGGCCGTCGGTCGCGGGGCGAGGGGAGCTTGCTGCCTATTCCGCTGATGCGGAGGGCGGACCGGAATCGGCCAGTTCAATTACCACGGGCAGGTGGTCAGACTCGCCGCCGGTCAGACGGACAATTCGGGAGTTGATGACGGCGCTAGCTGGCCTGACCCAGATCCGGTCGAGGGCGAAGAGTGGGCGATGTGCCGGAAACGTGGCGCCACGAGTACGCATCCCGAACACTGCATTCAGGCGCGCCAGCAATCTCGACCTCGGCACCCACTCGTTGAAGTCGCCTGCCAGGACATCGATGCGCCCCGGGTCGGCCGTGCCGAGCACACCGAGCAGCCGATCGACCTGCTGCACCCGCTCCCTGCGAGTGAGTCCCAGGTGGGTCGCCAATAGGCGAAACCGGCCCGCGTCAACGTCGAATTCGACGTCAATGAGGCCACGTGGTTCGGTGCCAGGCACCGTCAGGTCATGCCGCGCGAGTCGGGCTGCAGAGGTCCGGGCCATTACGACGTTGCCATAGTCGGCGTCGCCACGGGCAAGCGTCGGTCCCGCGAATGCAAGCCAGCCTCCGCGCGCTGCCAGCCACTGCAATGCCGGCTGTTGCTGCCAGCTGCGGTCCTCGACCTCCTGCAGTGCGACGACATCGGGCGCGAGCCGCTCCAGCACCCTGAGCGCCGGCTCCGGTGAAAAACGGCCGAGGCGATCCACGAAGCCGTGCACATTCCAGCTGACGACCCGCACTACCGTCTCCGCCGCCTGACCCAGGCACGCAACGCAACGACGGTGGCAATCAGGATTCCGAGTCCAGTGAGGAACAGGGAAACCTCTCTCTGTTCCGGGCCGGCCAACATGGAATCGGCATTGCCGGCCAGCCAGCTCAGTACCGCCGTGCCGGGCCCCATACCGAGCAGCGTTCCCAGCATGAAATCCCGCAGGCGAATGTGCGACGCGCCCGCCACGACGTTGACGATGGTGAATGGGGCCACTGGCACCAATCGGATGGCGGCGACTGTCAGAATGCCCTGCCTGGCAAGGCGGCGGCTGATCTGGTTGACGCGCCGTCCCGCGAGTCGACGCACCAGGTCGCGCCCTGCAAACGCGCCGATAGCATAGTTGAGTGCAGCGGCGAGCAACGCGCCGACCACGCTGATGGCGAATCCCTCGTAGGCGCCGAAGATCACGGCGCAAACCACGATCAGCAGCATGACTGGTGCTACAAAAAGCGATGCGACCGGAAAGATGAACACGGCAACTGCGGCCGACCAGGGTGCTGCTGCAACGAAGGCTTTCAGCTCAGCCAATGTTCGCGCTGCCAGCCAGTCATCGAGCGGTGCAACGCGCCAGGCAATGCCGATCAGGACGAGTCCGCCAAGCGCAAGCAGCAGGCGGCGCAGATAGGTCTTGCGCGAGCCTTGCGACTGGCCGGGCGCGCCAAGAAGCCGGCGCAGGGCCACGGGTTCCAACGGGCGTTCGGGGTCGGCCAGTTCCAGGGCCGGAGCCAGCAATTCGTCTGTGCGCCTTTCCTGGAGCGGTTCCAGGCCCCGATCCTCACTATGCAAGGACTCGATCGCCGCAATGAGACTTCTGTTGCTCTCCAGGGCCGCTGCCGCCGTTTCGTTTCCGCTACCCGCGTGTTCGCCGATCAGGCGAGCGAGGAACGCCCGGGCGATTTCCGGGCGATCGCCGACATCGAAGACCAGGTCACATTCGGTGTCGAGCGTCATTGAGCGGTTGCTGAGGTTGGCCGAGCCGACGCGGATCCAGCGATCATCTGTTATCAGGAGCTTGGAATGGACATTGACGGCGGTCCCCGGCTTTCCGCCGGTCACTGGGCAAAGTATGCGCAACCGATCGTTTGTGTCTGCGGCGCGCAGCCGTGCCGCGGCCCGGTCGCGGCCCTCGCCCATGGTCGCTTCTTCAAGCCAGCCGCTTGCTTCTCGCGGCAGGACGATAACGATTTCTGGGCCATCCTTTTCCGTCAGGCGCTCGCAAAGAGCCGCGGTGATCTCGGTAGACGTGAGGTACTGGTTTTCGAAATAGAGATAGGTCCGTGCTGATCGAATCTGGTCCAGGTACGCGTGCTGAACCTCTGTTACGGACTCAGATCCACCATAGGATGCGGAGGTCCGGGCGATCGCGACCCTGGTGTCTTCATACGATGGCTCAACATGGGCGGGCCATCGGTCTTGCCAGGACAGGGCCGGCGGTGCGGCCAGCAACTCTCCCGTCGCGCGCTTCCAGCGTTGTCGGGCCAGATCGCCAAGAGCTGCCGCGGCATCGCCGGCAATGATGGCCTGGACATCATGGAAAGGTCCGTAGGCTTCACCGCCAGGCGTTACGCGGTCCGGATGGTACCTGCGATGCGCGGACGTATCCCAACGTGCATGGGTCAGGTCGAAACCTCCTGAGAAGGCGATCGCGTCGTCGATCACGACTACCTTCTGGTGATGCGAGGCACCAGCCGGCAGCTCGTCGTCCGTCTCGAAGCGCAGGCGCGGGCGCCGGGACCAGGGCAGGCTGAAATCGGGCAGCCACTCTCGTTCCAGCAGAAATACCACCGAGTAATCCCAGTTGAGGAGATACACGTGCAGGTCGGGCGAGTTATCAAGAACGTCGTGCAGGCGTTGCTCCAGGGACGCGCCTGCAACATTCCTTGCGGCCTCACCTCGAATCAATCGGACCTGGCTGTGCAGGTCCCAGCCAAGCACCACTACCTGGTGCGTCGCGCGGCCCAGCGCATCGTGCAACGTGCGAAAGTACGTCTCGCCGTCTACCAGAAACGCGCTGCGCGCGCTGACCACGCTTCGCCAGCAGTTGATCCCGGGTTCGAACAAGCGGTTTTCCATCTGGTCTTCGTCCAGAGGCTCGACATCACATCTCGCCCTTGACCTGCCCGTAGGCGAGCAATGCAAAAAGTCCGGTGCCTCCGATGATATTTCCGGCAAGCGTTGGCAACAGCAGGGCGACGGCCGCCCACGGGGTCATGGCGCCGGCGAACAGCAGCAACGCCACCTCGGCCGATCCGACCACGACATGGCGAAGTCTCCCAGGGCAAGCAGATAAGCGAGCCATACGACGATGCTGAACTTCGAGCCCTCTGCGCTGGGCATCAACCAGACCATTGCGGCGACCAGGAATCCAGCCGGAATACCGAACAGGAGTCCCTGGAGTGGCGTGTTCGCGGCGAACTCATGGGCGACCTGCAGCATGCCTGCCAGATGCCGCGCCGGGATCAGGCCGGCCCAGGTCACCAGGGCCGCTGTCATGAAGGTACCGGCAAAATTGGCGAGCAGCACCACGGTCCACAGCCGCAGGGTGTCGACGAGGCGGGCACCGGACCATTGCGAAAGCAAAGGCAGGACCGCGGTGATCGTGCTCTCCGTGAAAAGCTGAAGTCGCCCGAGGATGGTGATTACAAATCCGAAGCAGTAGCCGAAGTTCTCAACCAGCGGCCTCCAGCCCGCATCTGGCAGCCGTTGGCGGAGGACTCCTTCGGCCAGGACTGACGTGAACATGGCGATGCCGGCGGCGATGCCCGACCACCACAAGGACAGAAGTGGCCGATCGAGCTCGGCCTCGCCTTCCTGGCGCACGACCTCGTAAACCATTGGAGATCGCAGCGGCAGCCGCTGCTCGACGATCTTCTGTTCGTGCTTCGGAAGTGGCTTTTCGCCGCTGCTGCCGGAATTACCGGGCATGGGAACCCCCGCTCGAAGTAACGGTCGCGCTGGTAAGGTGCCGGTGTTACGGTTTCGATATTCCTCTGTCAGCCGGTCAGCGAGCCCGACCGGCGTACAAAGTGATACCGAAACCGTAACACCGGCACCTATGCCCATGCCGCCTATGCTCGTCGGCGCAGGAATTCGTCCATCGACCAGCGTCCCGGCCCGAAGACGGCAAGCACGAGCAGCAGGCTGCCCCAGAGGTAGTGCTGGCCGAGCGCCGCCTCGAAGCCCTCGCTGAGCAGCACGTGCGCGTACGACACGACTGCCATCACGTTGACGGCGGAGAGCCCGATCGCCGAGTAGCGAGTCAGCAGTCCCGCGGCGAGCAGCACCGGGAACACGATCTCTCCCGTTGCTCCAGCCACGGCAGCCGCGACCGGCGGCAGCAGTGGCACGTGATATTCCTCCCGGAATAGATACAGCGTGCTGTCCCAGCCCTGCAGCTTGACGAGGCCGGACTTGAAAAACTGCCACGGCACGTAGAAGCGGATTGCGAGCAGCAATGGTGACGCGAGCAAACCCATGTATCGATCTGCAGTGCCGTTCGCGCGATTGATCAAAGCCGCAATGCTCATGTTGGCTCTCCGCCGGCGTCAGAATTCCCAGGTCCCGCCACCTCGGTCACGATCCCCGCGCCGAACAGCCACGCGAGCGTGTCCCCCAACCGCGCGATCGGCAGCGCCGAGACTTCGAGCGCGTCCTCGAGAGTGCGGCCCGCAGCCAGCTGCTCGACGAACAGGTATCGGTCGGGCGGCACCGAATGGAGCACCAGCCCTGTTGGGTCCGGCGCCACGACGATATGCTCTGGTCCGAGCTCCGGGTCGACTGTTTCACCGGACGATCCGGGCTGGTTGGCCTGCCACACCGACCAGACCGGGAAGCTCGAACTGACGGTGCGCAGGCCGGGTTGCAGCGCGAGGCGGGCGCCGGCCAGCTGCTCAGGCATCAACCGGGCCAGCGAGTCGGCCGGAGCCGGCTGCAAGCGCTCGGACACCAGCACCTCCTCGCAGGCCCATTCGAGTCGCGCAAGGTCGGCGAGCCACGCGTAGTCGGTCCCGGCCATGCGTGTGCCGATCCACTCCGGGAAAAGCCTTCCGATCCAGTGCAGGTCGCCGCTGCTCGACGGGTGGTCGGATCGATATTCCGCCGCGAGCGTCGCAAAATAGCCTTCGCCCACTCGCCGCCGGAGCACAGGATAGGTGCGCTCGAGCGCCGTGGTGAACATCGCGCGTACGTTGTTGCGGTAGACCTGCAATCGCGCTGCCGGCGCGAGGCCGTCGTCGACGATGCAGGCCGCGAACCCGACGGCATCGTCGTTCGGCCGTGCGTCGCTCACGCGCAGCGCCGAGGCGAACCGCTCCTGCAACTCCACGAGCGAAGGGGCCTCAGGCAGCGAGCTCACGCGAGCGCTCCATTATGATGTCGGCTTTGCGAGCCTCGGCGACCAGCACCTCGACGGCCGGCACGTCGGTGTCCCACTCGATCAGCGTCGGGACCGGACCCAGTCGCTTGATCGCTCGTTCATACAGCGACCAGACTTCGGCGCATACGCTTGAGCCGTGATCGTCGATCAGCAGGTCTCGGTCCCCGACATGGTTGCGGCGATGTCCCGCGAGGTGGACTTCCTGCACCGCCGCCGCCGGAACGACGTCGATGAATCGTTCGGCGTCGAGTCCTAGGTTGACCGTGTTCACGTACAGGTTGTTCACGTCGAGCAGCAGTCCGCAGCCCGATCGTGCAACCACTGCGGCCAGGAACTCCCATTCCGTCAGCCGCGAGGCGGAATAGGCGAAATACGAACTCAGGTTCTCGACGAGGATCTGCCTGCCGAGCACGTCCTGCACCTGGACAACCCTCGCGGCGAGCAGTTCGGCGGCTTCCTCGGTGTAGGGCAGGGGCAGCAGGTCGTTGAAGTGTTCGCCGCCGGCGTGGCCCCAGCAGGCGTGTTCGCTGACCAGTGCGGGCTCGAAGCGCTTGACCGTACGCTTCACGCGCGCCAGGTGTTCGCGGTCGATCGGTTCCACCGAGCCCAGGCCCAGGCCAACGCCGTGGAAGCTGAGCGGGTAGTGTTCGCGGGCGTGCTCGAGCGCATCGAGCTGCGGGCCGCCGTCATGGAAATAATTCTCGGTGTGGACCTCGAGCCAGGCGGCCTCGATTTGACCCGCCGCGGCGTGCTCGTGGTGAGGCGAGCGCAGGCCGATCCCGGCCCGTGCCGGGATCGGTGCGCCGGGGACCCGGCCGATGCCCGTGTCCCTCATCTCGTGATTACTTCTTCGGGGCCTCGGTCGTGCCGCCCATCTTTTCGCACTCTTCCTTGGGCATGTGCTTCCACTCGTTCGGGTCGTTGTCCTTCTTGGCCTGGCCGGCGCACGAATGACCGTTGGAGGCACAGTCGTTCTTGCCGGCCTTCGCGACGCCGTAGCACTTGTCCGAGCTACCCATGTCGCCGGCCGAAGCCGCACCGGCGACGCCCATGGTGAGGAAGCTGCCAATGGCAGCGGCAATAGCGATCTTCTTCATGTCCATGATTCGTTCTCCGTCCTGTGTAGTTGATTAGAGTGTCTGCGGCGCCGCGTCGGAACCCCTGCGGGCAACAAAACACGACGCCTCGGCCAGTAGACCCGGCCGCACGCAGGATTGTTTCACGGAGCGCGGAAAAGAAAAGGGGGCCGCGAGCCGGCATTGCGCCGACAGGCAGCCCCCAATTGAGCGTGACGCCCGGGATTCGCCCCGGGCGCCCCTGGACTCAGAGCGGCGCGTCGCCGGGGCAGAGCCCGATCTTGTCGCCGTGGAACAGGTGCTGGTCCATGCCTGAGGGGAAGTCCACCTTCAGCGAGGTCCCGGCGCCTCGCCCGCCTGCAACGGCGCTGTGATGGCACACGAACACCTGGTCGAGGTCCACGCGGAAGCCCTGGTAGTAATCCGAGCCCAGCGGGAACGCCGTTCCCACCAGCGTCTTGCCGTTCGCCGACACCTTGGCGCCCAGGAATACCCAGTTCGCTGCCTCGAGTACGCCCTGTGACTGCAGGAACCAGCTCAACTGCATCCATCCCAGCTGCTGCGTATATATCGCGCCGTCCGTCGCGTAGACACCGTTCCAGAAGTCCACCAGCGTGGACTCACCGGTGATGACCCGCGCGTCGTTCGAGATCGAATACGCAAGAGTCTTGCGGGTCTTGCAGACGTCCTGTCCCTCGTCCCAGCTGTAGAAGCAGACCGGTGTCCTGTCGCCGCCGAGATTCCGGGTGCCGCTGCGAACGTTCCAGATATACGAGTCATTCAGGTCCGGGCCCGGCCTCCATGCCGACCGCAGCCGTGCCCGCTGTGTTGATCGCCAGCGCCTCTCCCACGGAACCGTTCGGGTTCCACTCGCTGACGCTCTTCGGCTCGCGCAGCAGCATCTGCTCCTTGCCCTGCCAGATCGAACCTATTCGGTAGGGGAACTCCGTGTTGCTGTCCTGCCAGCCGACCACGACCCGGCCGTTGCCGGACACCGCATTTGCGCGGGCCGCGTCGGTGCCGATCTTCGACAGCAGCTGGATTCCGGTCTTCGCGGTCCACTTGTAGGCATAGACGTGCGTGCAGTCCTTCCACGCCAGGCCGACCGCCGTCGAGCCGTCCGTCGAAAGGTCGAAGATCGACGTGTTGAAGATGTCGCAGCCCGGCCACTTGTTGTCCGAGATGGTCTTCCAGCCGGTCTCCTTGGTCCACAGCGCCGCCCGTTCCTGCACCACCGTGCCCCAGCCGGTCGTGACCTCGGGTCCGGCAATCGTGCCGCCTACGACGCGACCGTCGCCCGACAACGCGACGTTGACGCCGCGACCGCCGATGTAGGTGACATCGCCGGTTTCCTCGAAGGACTGCTTGTCCCACAGCCAGTACGGCGATTCGTTCGACGGTGCATACAGGCCGGCGATCTTCTGCCCGTCGTCCGAGACCGCGTTGGGCAGGACATAGGGGATGTGGGTGAAGGTCGGCGCGCGCATGATCCCGTTCACGGCAATCGTGATCTCGCGGGTCTCGCCGGCGCCAAGCGTGATCGGAGTCGATGCACAGGCGTCATCCACGGAGGCATCACCGCTCTCGCCGGCATTCCAGTACTCCTCGGGGCCCAGCAGCTGCGCCTTGGGCGTGCTGAACGCGCCCGCCTGCAGTTGGTCGATGTAGACGACGTAGCTCGCGCCCGGCACCAGGCCGGTCATCACGAAACTGCCGTCCGGACCCAGCAGGCCCTGTGTCGCGTCACCGGTGATCCGGGACATCGCGCCGTCGAGCGGCGTGTCCACACGGCGTGCGATGACGTTGATGCCTGTCAGCTGGCTCGCACCGTCCTTGGCCACCACCGTGCCCTTGAGCGTGCCGGTGTTCGCCGCATAGCCGGTGGCGGGGTAGATGGACGACAGCGCCGCCATGTCATCGGCGTCGTCCAGCACTTTGGCCATTTCCGGGCTGTTGTAGGTCGGGCTGTCCGGCCATGGATCGATGATCGGATACATGGTCTCGACCTGGCTCGCGGTGGGATAGCTCGCAACCACGGCCGGCCGCACTGGTCGGGGCCCGCCTGCTCCGGGCCGCCCGCGTAGCGGGACCACGCGTTGGGATTGTTGGCCGCGTAGAACCCGTTCGTCTGGGTGTGGGCCAGGTTGATGGCGTGGCCGAACTCGTGGCGTCACGATGCCCGAGACCTGGTCCGTGCTTGTCGAACTCAGGAACGAGCCGCCGATGATCAGCCAACCTTCGACGATCTGCGTCTCGTCTTCGTCCGACAGGTACTCCGGCGAGGCAATGCCGAGGACTCCGTAGCCATCGCCACCGGTCAGTTCCATGATCACCGAGTTGTCTGCGTCGTAGATGACCTGTATGCCGCCGCCATTGTAGGTGCCGATGTAGTCGGTGACGTTGGCGCCCGTGATGTCGACGGCGGAGCGGCCTGCGATCCGGGCGCGGAAGCTCGATGTCGGCACGTGCGACCACTGGTATACGGTGTCGGCTACAAGATCGTCGCCGGCCTTCTGGTCGAGCACCGGATATACCGGGTTGCCGCTTTCGTCCAGTACGCACTCCCAGGTCTCGGGATTGACGACGCAGTTCGCACCTATGTTGAGCGGGCCCTTGTCGAGGTAGACCTTGACCGTGCCTTTCCAGTGGGCTGGCTTGATCGACGCCGCCGCTGGCGACGACATACAACGGGCCGCCGGCGAATGCCGAGCCCGCGAAGACGCACGACGCCACGACGCCGAGCAGGGCGCCGCGAAGTACGCGGCCAGGTTGGCGATCAGTGCGTCGCATTGGAGATGCTCCCGTTCTTGACCCAGTTGCCCTGTACCGCGCGGTGCAGGAACTTGCTCAACGTCACGGCATCCACCGGACCCTTCCTGGTGTCGAACATCCTCCGCTCGGCGCTGTCGAGGAGGGCGCGGTTGACCTTCACGTCGCTGAACAAGGTGGCGTTCTCATAGGCGTTCATCGCGACGCCGTTGGCGAGACTCAGCTTTCCGTGACCGAGACCGACGGTGGTCTGCAGGCCCGTCGACCTGGCCTTCGGGTACATGAACACCAACGCAGCTTCGTTCCTGCGCCATTTCGGCCAGCCCGTCGGGCGACCGAGATAGACGCGTCCGTCGGCGAGCTTGCGCGGCTTGTCGAGACCCAGCTGCCGGAACGTATAGGTGCCGGCCTGCTGTCCGCGGATCGTGTCGGACACCTTGATGGTTACTTCCGTGTACGGAAGGCCGCGGGCGTCGAATCCGTCCGTGACGGACTGCACTTGCCCAACGACGATCGTGCCGGAGTGTTCGAGCAGGTCCACGACCGTCATGGGGACGACGCTGGTCGCGTGGCCAGGGACGCTTGCGGCGAACAGCGCCAGCGTCGCGAGGGACGAGCGTGCCAGCACGCGCATCCTTCGGGTCAGGGTGATCGGGCTCATGTGACAGAATCCCTCTTGGCTGCGAAAACGAGCATGCCCGGCATCAGGCCGGGCACGAAGGGGCGGCAGGATGGAGAACCAGGTCACAGTTTCCAACCCCAGAATGGGGTGGGTCGGTGAAAATCCCCCACCCCCCTCCACGTGGTGCTTGACGCCGGCGTGGCGCGTTGATCAAAGGCCGGGTGGGCGGGTTTGGAGTGCGTCGCGGGCTTCCACGACTCCCTGGGCGAGCCTGATCCGTTACGATCGCCCATCGTCGGACCGACCCACCGGAGGCACCACAATGCGTCGCTCGATCATGCCTGGACTGGCGGTCACGCTGATCGCCGGGGCCCTTTTCGCGCTGGCCGGTTGCGGCGACAAGGGGGCTACAGAACAAGAAGCCGCGGCGGTTCCCGCGGGCCCGCCGCCCACTCCCACCGTGGAGCAACTGGAGGGTGCGACCGTGTCTGGCGTGTTCGACCAGGCCGTGACGCTCACGGGCGGAAAATATGATGGCCCGCCGCCGGCCGAAGGCGGCGCATCCCACCCGACGCTGACGCTGTGGGACTCCGCCGTCGTGTTCGGCGACATGGACGGAGCGACCGGCGACGAGGCGGTTGCGATGCTCAGCTCGAACAGTGGTGGCAGCGGCGAGCTGGTGTACGTGGCGGTTTTCGGTGTCCGCGACGGAGAGCTCGAGAACCTCGCCACCACGCAGGTCGGCGATCGGACCAAGCTGCAGAACCTGTGGCTGCAGGGCGGCAAGGTGGTGATGGATGTCGTGGAGGCTGGACCCTCGGATGCGGCCTGCTGCCCGACACAGCTGGCGCGCAAGACCTACGTTCTTGACGGCGGTGCGCTCAAGGAGTCGAAAAGCGACGTTCTCGGCACGCTGACGGTCGCGACCCTCAGCGCGAACGAGTGGCAGCTGGTTTCGATTGACGGCCAGCCGCTGCCTGCAGACTTGAAGCCGCCGGTGATCCATTTCGAGCGTGAGGGCATCCGCGGATTCGCGGGCTGCAATCGCTTTACGGCGTCGGTCAAGGAGACGGCCCCGGGCGTGATCGAGGTTGGTCCGGCGGCTGCGACACGCATGGCCTGCCCGGGACCTGAAATGGACATGGAACAACAGTTCCTGGCAGCGCTCGGCAAGGTGAACGGCTACACGTTCCTCGCCGGTCAGCTGGCGCTTACCTGGGCTGGCAAGGACGGCAGCGGCCGGATGCTGTTCGCAAAGTAGCGCTCCCGCAGCTGCCGCGCCGGCCGAACGGCCAGAAGGGTCTCGCCGCGATGCCGCCCGTCGGCATACACTCTAGAGGCTACGCCGTTCAATGGCGCAAGGAGTGCTCGTGATGCGGACTCATGTCGTTTCGTTCCTCGTCCCTGGTGCCGCGGCCGTGATCCTCGGTTGCGGAATGGCCGTTGCGCAGCAGGCGCCCGCCACCGGTGGCGACAAGTGGTATTCGGTTGCGACTTCCGACAGCGAGGTGGCCTTCGTAAAGACGAATTCCATCAAGCAGGTCGGTGCGACCATACAGGTCAAGGTGAAAGAGAACTTCACCGCCCCGAGGCCAGCCGCCAAGGCCGGCAAGACTTTCCTGTCGACGCTGACCGCGTACCGGGTCGATTGCGGCTCGAAAAAGATAGCGATGTCGAAGAACGAGGCCTTCTCGGGCTCCGACCTGCAGGGCGACGTGGTGCAGAAGGCGTCGCGCAACGACCGCAACCTGATCTGGATGGACGCGCCGCCCGCCAGCGTCTTCTTCGAGATCGTCACCTACACCTGCAGGCACCCGCCGCAGCCAGCTGCGGCAGGCTGACACTTGGACGCACGACGGCCAGTCACCGCGCGGTGACGGCGGCGGGCCGGCGCCGGCCTGACGTAAGCTAGCCTTGATGAAGCCGGCCTCGCTCACGCGCTTCGCATGGCTGTCGATCGCGGCGGCGATCGGCACCATGCTGCTGAAGACGGCGGCGTGGCGGATCACCGGTTCCGTCGGCCTGCTGTCCGATGCACTCGAGTCGCTGGTCAACCTCGCCGGCGCACTGATGGCGCTGGCAATGCTGAGCATCGCTGTCCGGCCACCCGACGAGGATCATCCTTACGGTCACGGGAAGGCCGAATATTTCTCCGCAGGCGTGGAGGGCACGTTGATCGTGCTCGCCGCGATCAGCATCGCGGTCGCTGCAGTCGATCGCCTGCTGCATCCCCGCGCGCTTGAGCAGGTGGGACTGGGCCTCGCGGTCTCCGTCGTGGCGGCGCTGGTAAACCTGGGCGTCGCGCTCGTGCTGCTGCGCGCCGCGCGCGCGCACCGCTCGGTGACGCTGCATGCCAGCGCCCACCACCTGCTCACGGACGTCTGGACGTCCGCCGGTGTACTGGTGGGTGTGGTCGCGGTTGCCGTGACGGGCTGGAACCGCCTGGATCCGTTGGTCGCGATCGCGGTGGCCGCCAATATCGTCTGGACCGGCAGTCGCATCGTGATGGCATCGGTGGCCGGGCTCATGGACACCTCGCTGCCGGCCAGTGAAGTCCAGGTGCTGAGGCAGGTCCTCGACCGCTACGCGTCCGACGGCATCGAGTACCACGCGCTCAGGACCCGGCAGGCCGGGGCAAGGCGCTTCGTGTCGGTGCACGTGCTGGTTCCACCCGAGTGGTCGGTGCAGCGGGGCCACGACGAACTGGAACGTATCGAGGCGGACATCCGCAGCGCGTTGCCGCCGGTGACCGTCTTCACCCACCTTGAGCCGTTGGGCGATCCGCTGGCAATGGACGACGATGACCTGCACCGCGACGGTTCGACCTGAGACCTGCGAATACGAGGAGACGAGCATGCCCGCGAACATAGAAGCCCTCAGGACACCAGACGATCGATTCTCCGGGTTGCCCGGCCATGCGTTTGCGCCGCATTACCTGGACGATCTCCCCGGCTACGAGGGGTTGCGCCTGCATTACGTCGACGAGCGGCCGGCGTCGCCCGGCGGGCGCACGGTGCTGTGCCTGCACGGCCAGCCGACCTGGTGCTACCTGTACCGCAAGATGATCCCGGTGTTCACGGCTGCCGGTCATCGCGTCGTTGCGCCCGACCTTCTCGGCTTCGGTCGGTCGGACAAACCGGTGGACGATGCTGTCTACACCTTCAATTTCCACCGCTCGATGCTGATGCGATTCATCGAGAAGCTGGACCTCCGGCGCGTGACCCTGGTGGTGCAGGATTGGGGCGGGTTGCTCGGCCTCACGCTTCCGATGGAATACCCGGAGCGAATCGATCGCCTGATCGTGATGAACACCGGCCTTGGCATCGGCCGCTCACCCGGCCCGGGATTCGACGCGTGGAAGGCGTTCGTCGCGGCGAAGCCCGACTTCGACATCGCCGGGATGATGAAGCGGTCGGTGCCGGGCATGTCGGACGAGGAGGCGGCTGCCTATGCCGCGCCGTTTCCCGACGCGCGCTACCGTGCGGGCGCCCGCCGTTTCCCGGCCATCGTCCCGGTCGCGCCGGACATGGAGGGCGTGGACCACTCGCTGCGCGCTGCCCAGTTCCTGCGCGAGGACTGGAACGGCCGCACGTTCATGGCGATCGGCATGCAGGACCCGGTGCTGGGCGCGCCCGTGATGCACGCGCTCGCGAAGACCATCCGCAATTGCCCGGCGCCGCTCGAGTTGCCCGAGGCCGGACACTTCGTGCAGGAGCATGGGCAGGTCGTCGCGGAGCGCGCATTGGCCTCGTTCGGCGACGACTGAACACTGCGGACCCGTATTTATCCGGCTGGTCAGAATTCGTATTCGAGGAGAAAGCGCAGCGTCGTGTCCGGTGTTTCGTCCGTCAAGCCGAACAGCAGTCCGAGTTCGTACTTGATCGCGCCACCGGCGGTGCGGAACTTGCCGAACATCGCGGGCCCGAGTTGCTGCTCGTGGTCGTCGAAGGAGCCGAACTCGCCCCATTCGCCGAGGCCGCCGTACATTTCGATGCCGGGTTCGAAACGCTCGTCGAGGCGGTAGCGATACTGCCAGCGGTACTCCATCTCGAGGTCGGCGCCGCTCTCCAGCTCCTGCTCAAAGACCAGGTTCACCCTGACTTCGTTGGCGCCGAAGTCCTTCTGGCCCAGCAGTCCGAGCTCGAGGGCGTTTGCCCCGCCATCTTCGAGCGAGTAGACGAATTCCGCGAGCAGGCCGAAGTCCATCCAGTACTTGCCCTGGTCGGTCAGCTGGAAGATGTTCTCGGAGGCGATTTCCGTGGCGTCGAGGTCTTCCCCCGGCGCGCGTTCGTACTTGACCACTACTTCGGTGAGCCACCAGGCCGTCGGCGCCCACTCGACTTCGGCCTTGTAGGCCTGGGCGCCGTCGATCGAATTATCGTCGTCAAAGTCGTAATGACCGCGCAGCTCGACCGCAATCTCGCCTTCCTCCACCAGCGGCGAGTACACGACGTGCGACGCCTGCGAGTCTGTCGGGCGTGCCAGCAGGGCGAGCGCCACGATCATCACTGGCAGCGCGGCCGCGGTCCGCAGGCGGGACGGACGACGATTGACGATGCGGGACAGCATCACGATGCCCACCAGCGTCGCAGCGAACGCGAGCAGCTGCGTGGCGCTCGGGCGGTCGTCGTAGCCGACCAGCACGTGCAGCAGTTGCCCGATTGCGCTGTGCTCCGGTAGCCAGGATGAGCTGTCCCACAATGGATCCACGAACCCTGGCAACACGCCGGCCTGCACCAGCAACGCGGCGGACTGGCCGGCCATTCCGGCCGCCAGCAGGATGATCATCCAGCCGGTGACCGCGAACAGCCTGTGCGTGGGGATACGCAGCAGGCCGAAGTACATCAACGCGCCGGCGGCGACACCCGCTGCCAGGCCGAGCATCGATCCCAGGAGCAGGGTGCTGGAGTCGGCGCCGCCGGCGGCGATGCCGTGGAGGAACAGGACCACTTCCGCGCCTTCGCGCAGCACGGCGAGTCCAACCACCAGCGCGAGCATGCGGAGCGGACGGGCGCCGGTGCGAACGTCGTGGCCGACCGATTTCATTTCGCGGGCGATTTCGGCGCCGTGCTTCTGCATCCAGACGCTGTGCCAAGCCAGCATCAGGACCGCGAGCCCGAGGATCGTCGCGTTCAGTACTTCCTGCCCTATGCCCTCGAAAGCTGCTGCGATGGACTCCGCGCCGCCAGCGACGAGCAGTGAAAGGAAGACACCGGCAAGCACACCGCCGCTGACCCAGGCGCGACTTCCAGCAAGACCTCGAGTTGCGGCGAGGACGATGCCGATGACCAGGGCGGCCTCGAGCACTTCACGAAATACGATGACGGTAGAGCCGAGCATGACTCACCTCGCGACCAGCCAGCCGCGGGCGGTGGCCATGTTGAATTCACCAAAGAACTCGTACTTGCCCGGCTTGAGGGGGCCAACGAACAGGACAATCTTCCCGTTGCCAGCCACGATCTTTTCGCGGTTCAGGTCGTAGCTCTCGAACTCTTCGGGCGTAGGGTCCTGATTCTCCACCACCAGCCTGATCTTCTGGCCGGCTGGCACTTCGAGTTCCGTCGGGGTGAACCTGTGATCCTTGATCACAAGCCTGTATTCGGGCGGCGCAGCCTGCGCTGCTGCATGCACGAACGCGGCGAGGGCGAGGGTGAGGGTCGCAGCGATAGCGACTGGCAGGCGTGGTCGATTCATCGAAATTGCCTTGGTTGTTGTTGCAGGACGGACTATATACGAATAAGAATCATTCGCAACAAGAAACTACGCCCGTGAGGCGTGACCGGGGTCAGAATGAAGTTTCGCAGCGGCCCAGCGCGTCAGGAGTCGTCGATGGACCATGGGGAAATGGATTTCGCGGGCTGCCGCGACACAAAGCTCTACGGCCAGGCGTGGCTGCCCGACGGTCCGGCGCGCGCGGTGATCGTCATCTCGCACGGACTCGGTGAGCACGGCGGTCGCTACGCCGAACTGGCGAGTCGGCTGGTCGAGAAGGGGTTTGCCGTCTACGCGCTCGACCACCGCGGCCACGGCAGGTCCGGGGGGCCGCGGGCAAATATCGAGCGCTTCGACTACGTCGTATCAGACCTGGGCGCGTTTGTCGGCAGGGCCCAGCGCTACCATCCGGGGCTGCCGGTCATCCTGCTGGGTCACAGCATGGGCGGTGCGATCGCGCTGGGTTGTGCGCTCAAGTACGAGAACGCGCTGCGCGCATTGGTCCTGTCGGCGCCTGCGCTGGCGGTCGCCGAAGAGCCGCCGTTGTTCAAGCGCCTCACGGTACGGATGCTTTCGTCGCTGCGGCCCGACGCCGGGGTGATGAAGATTGCAGCGAGGGCAATCAGCCGCGACTCGAGCGTCGTTCGCGCCTACGAGTCCGACCCGCTGGTATTTCACGGCGCCATCCCGGCACGCACGGTGGAAGAGCTCCTCGAGGCCATGCAAGGCCTGCGGGACAGGGCCGATGAGTTGCGGCTTCCGGTACTGATCCAGCACGGCTCGGCGGACGAACTCGTGCCGCTCGCCGCGTGTCATCCCGTCTACCAGCACCTGGGCCTGGAGAGGCGGCGCACGGTGAGGATCTATAACGGCCTGTACCACGAGATCTACAACGAGCCCGAGAAAGACCGGGTGATCGGCGACCTCGTGTCCTGGCTTGCCGTCTAGCGCGACCATTCGATTGCAGCCGGCTGAACTGGTCGCCCCGCCGCCCGACTTCGAGCGGCTCGCCGGCGTCAGGCCGCGTGACGCTGATTTCCTAACCCCGCCCTAACACCCTGGCGCCTAGACTAGCCTCGCTATCCGGAGGTAAGGCCATGGCAGTCGTCGTTCTGCTGGTGACACTGGTGCTGTGCGGCGCGACCTGGGGGCTGTTCCAGCTGTGCGACCGGTTGAGGGGGCAGTCATGACTCCCGTGGACGCGATTGGCCTGTTGCTCGCCGTCGGACTATTCGTTTACCTGGTTGCCGCGCTCCTCTACCCAGAGAAGTTCCAGTGACCGGCCAGGGACTGCTGCAACTGGCCCTGTACCTGGTGCTCCTGGTACTGCTGGTAAAGCCGCTCGGCGCCTACATGGCTGCCGTCTTCCAGGGCGAGCCCACGTTCATGTCACCAATCGTCGGGCCCGTTGAACGGCTGGTCTATCGGATCTCGGGCGTGGACCCCGCCGGTGAATCCGATTGGAAGCGCTACGCAATCGGCGCCCTGCTGGTGAATGTCCTGGGCGTCATCGCGGTGTATGCGCTGCAGCGCCTTCAGGGCCTGCTGCCGCTGAACCCGCAGGGGCTTGGTGCGGTATCGCCAGACTCGTCGTTCAACACGGCCGTCAGCTTCGCGACGAACACCAACTGGCAGGGCTATGCCGGTGAAGCGACCATGAGCTACCTGACGCAGATGCTCGGGCTCGCGGTGCAGAATTTCCTGTCGGCCGCAACAGGTATTGCCGTGCTGATCGCGTTGATCCGCGGCTTTGTACGCCACGAGTCCGGCGTGATCGGCAACTTCTGGGTTGATTTCACGCGCGTCACGCTCTATGTGCTGCTGCCACTGTCCTTCATCCTGGCGCTGGTACTCGCGTCGCAGGGTGTCGTGCAATCGTTCGCGCCTTACCAGACGACGAGCCTCGTCGAGCCCTTGGTCATCCAGGCGCCTGCAACCAACGCCGATGGCTCGCTGCAACTGGACGTGACCGGGGCGCCCGTCATGAAGCACGAGACTGTCACCGAGCAGACGCTGCCGCTCGGCCCGGCGGCAAGCCAGGTGGCGATCAAGCAGCTCGGCACGAATGGCGGCGGGTTTTTCAACGTGAATTCGGCGCACCCGTTCGAGAACCCGACGCCACTGACGAACTTCCTCGAGGTGCTGGCGATTCTGCTGATTCCGGCCGCTCTCTGCTACACGTTCGGCAGTATGGTCGACGACAGGCGACAGGGCTGGGCATTGCTGGCCGCGATGCTGGTGATCTTCGTGCCGCTGCTGGTCGGCGCGCTTGCGGCCGAGCAGGCGGGAAATCCCCGATTCGATGCGCTCGGTGTCGACCAGGCGGCCTCGGCGGCACAGGCCGGCGGCAACATGGAGGGCAAGGAGACCCGCTTCGGGATCGCGAACTCCGCACTGTGGGCAACCGCGACGACGGCCGCATCGAACGGCTCGGTCAACTCCATGCACGATTCGTTCACGCCGCTCGGCGGGCTGGTCCCGATGTGGCTCATGCAACTCGGTGAGGTCGTGTTCGGCGGCGTTGGCAGCGGCCTCTACGGCATGTTGATGTTCGCCGTTATCGCGGTGTTCATCGCCGGACTGATGGTCGGACGCACGCCCGAATACCTGGGCAAGAAGATCGAGGCCTACGAGGTCAAGATGGCTGCGATCGTGCTGCTGGTGCCGTGCGTCGCGGTCCTGCTGGGCACTGCAGTGGCAGTCATGACGCCGGCGGCCACGGCGAGCGTCGGCAATCCCGGCGTGCACGGGTTCTCGGAGATCCTGTATGCGTTCTCGTCCGCCGGCAACAACAACGGCAGTGCCTTCGCGGGTCTCTCGGCCAACACGCCTTTCTACAATTTCGCGCTTGGCATCGCGATGTGGGTTTCGCGCTACTGGCTGATGATCCCGGTACTGGCCATCGCCGGCAGCCTGGCGGCCAAGCGCGCGACGGCGATCACGGCAGGCACCTTGCCCACACACACACCACTCTTCGTCACCCTGCTGGTGACCACCGTGCTGCTGGTCGGCGCACTGACCTTCCTGCCCGCGCTCGCGCTCGGACCGATCGTGGAACACCTCCAGCTTCATGGGAGCCATTGAGATGACTGCGCTACATGCAGGTGCCACCACCCTGAGTCGACCCATTGTCCTGCAGGGAATCCGCGATTCGTTCGCCAAGCTCGACCCGCGCGTGCAGGTCCGCAATCCGGTGATGTTCGTGGTCTTCATCGGCAGCCTCTTCACCACTGCGCTGGGCGTCGCTGCGGTACTCGGGATGGCGCCTGAGGCCGGACGACCCGGGTTCGTGCTGTTGATCTCGGCGTGGTTGTGGCTGACCGTGCTGTTCGCGAACTTCGCCGAGGCGGTGGCCGAAGGTCGCGGCAAGGCCCAGGCCGCGGCCCTTCGTTCCACGCGCAAGGAAGTGCAGGCGAAGAAGCTCAAGGGCCGGCGCGTGGAGGACGGTCACACCCTCGTCCAGGCCTCCTCGCTGCGGCGTGACGATGTCGTGCTGGTCGAAACCCTGGATGTCATTCCCGCGGACGGCGAAGTCATCGACGGCGTGGCGTCGGTGGACGAAAGCGCCATCACCGGCGAATCGGCGCCCGTGCTGCGCGAATCGGGCGGGGATTTCTGCTCGGTGACCGGTGGCACGCGCGTGCTCTCGGACTGGCTGGTGGTGCGTGTCACCAGCAATCCTGGCGAGGCGTTCCTCGACCGCATGATCGCAATGGTAGAGGGCGCCAAGCGCGGCAAGACGCCGAATGAAATCGCGCTGTCGATACTGCTTTCGTTCCTGACGCTGGTGTTCCTGCTCGCCACCGTCACCCTGGCGCCATTCTCCAGGTTTGCAGTCGAGAGCTCGGGTGTCGGCACCGCTGTCACCGCGGTGGTACTAGTCGCACTGCTGGTCTGCCTGATCCCCACGACCATCGGAGGCCTGCTGTCCGCGATCGGCATTGCGGGCATGGATCGCATGGTTCGCTCGAACGTGATCGCGACGTCCGGCCGCGCCGTGGAGGCGGCCGGCGACGTCGACGTGCTGCTGCTCGACAAGACCGGCACGATCACGCTGGGTGACCGGCAGGCATCGGCCTTCCATGCGGCCCCAGGCGTAAGGGAACAGGACCTCGCCGACGCCGCGCAACTGGCCTCGCTTGCGGACGAGACGCCGGAGGGACGCTCCATCGTCGTGCTGGCCAAGCAACGGTTCCAGCTCCGCGGGCGCGACCTTGCGGGCACGACTCATGAATTCCACAAGTTCTCGGCCCAGACCCGCATGAGCGGCGTGGACCTGGAAGGGCGCAGGCTGCGCAAGGGCGCAGCGGACGCGGTACGGAAATTCGTGGAAGCGGAAGGCGGCCCATGGCCTGGCGCGGTAACGCAACAGGTCGATACGGTGGCGCGAGGCGGGGCGACGCCGCTCGTGGTGGCCGAGGGCAGGCGCGTGCTCGGCGTGATCGAACTGCGCGACATCGTCAAGGGCGGGATTCGCGAGCGTTTCGCGGAACTGCGGCAGATGGGCATAAAGACCGTCATGGTTACCGGTGACAACCGGCTGACCGCGGCCGCGATCGCGGCCGAGGCCGGCGTCGACGACTTTCTCGCCGAGGCCACGCCGGAGACCAAGCTCGCCTTGATCCGGCGTTACCAAGGCGAAGGGCACCTTGTCGCGATGTGCGGCGACGGAACCAACGACGCACCCGCCCTGGCGCAGGCGGATGTCGCTGTTGCCATGAACACCGGCACGCAGGCGGCGAAGGAAGCCGGCAATATGGTGGACCTCGACTCGAATCCCACCAAGCTGATCGAGGTGGTGGACGTCGGCAAGCAGTTGCTGGTGACCCGCGGTGCGCTCACGACGTTCTCGATCGCAAACGACGTTGCCAAGTACTTCGCGATCATTCCAGCGGCCTTTGCGACGACCTATCCGCAGCTCGACGCGCTCAACCTGATGCGACTGGCGAGTCCGGAAAGCGCCATCCTCGCGGCCGTGATCTTCAATGCACTGATCATCGTGGTGCTCGTGCCGCTCGCATTGCGCGGCGTGAAGACCCGCGCCGCATCCGCCGCGCACCTGTTGCGCCGGAACCTGCTCGTCTACGGGCTCGGTGGACTCGTGGTGCCGTTCCTGGGGATCAAGCTGATCGACCTCCTGCTGACGGCCACCGGTTGGGCATGAGGAGAGCACAATGATCCGTGAACTGCGGGTGGCAATGGTGGTGTTCCTGCTCCTGACGGTCGTGACGGGCGTCGTCTACCCAGGGCTCGTGACGCTGGTGGCCGCAGTGGCGTTTCCCGAACAGGCCAGCGGCAGCCTCGTCAGGGTGGACGGCAAGCTGGTCGGCTCGCGCCTGATCGGGCAGCCATTTTCCTCGCCGCGGTATTTCTGGGGCCGTCCATCGGCAACGGGGTCGATGCCGAACAACGGTGCCATGTCGTCCGGCTCGAACCGGGGACCCCTCAACCCGGCGTTGATGACTGCCGTCGAGAGCCGTGTCGCCGCATTGCGGGCGGCCGACCCGGGCAATACGAAGCCGGTGCCCGTGGATCTCGTGACGGCCTCCGCCAGCGGCCTCGACCCGCACATCTCCAGGGCTGCGGCCGAGTTCCAGGTGCCACGGGTGGCCCGCGAGCGGGGACTGCCGCGGGAAAGGGTACGACAGGTCGTCGAGGAAGCGACCGAAGAACGCACACTTGGTGTCCTTGGCGAGCCGCGGGTAAATGTGCTGGAGTTGAACCTCGCGCTGGACGCGGGACGATAATCGACGTATGGCCGACGACCGCCCGGACCCGGACCAACTGCTCGCACAGGTTCAGGCCGAGGAGGCGCGGGCGCGCCGCGGGCGACTGCGCATTTTCTTTGGCGCCTCAGCCGGGGTCGGCAAGACCTACGCGATGCTCGAGGCGGCGCTCGCGGCCAAGGCCGGGGGAACCGACGTCGTGGTCGGTTACGTCGAGCCGCACGGACGTCGCGAGACCGAACACATGGTCGAGGCGCTGGAAGGCCTGCCGATGCAGGCGGTCCATTATCGCGGCATGGTGCGCCGCGAATTCGACCTCGACGCCGCACTGCAGCGTCACCCCGAGATCCTGCTGGTCGACGAACTGGCGCACTCGAACCTGGTCGACGGCGAGCCGCCGCCCAGGCACGCAAAGCGCTGGCAGGACATCGCGGAACTGTGCGACGCAGGCATCAGTGTCTGGACGACGCTCAACGTCCAGCACCTCGAAAGCCTCAACGATCTCGTCGCGCAGATCACCGGCATCCGGCAGCGCGAGACCATCCCTGACCACGTGCTCGACGAGGCGGACGAGATCGAGCTGATCGACCTTCCTCCGGACGATCTGCTGCAGCGGCTGCGGCAGGGCAAGGTCTACCTGTCCGAGCAGGTCGGCGTGGCCGTCGAACGGTTTTTCCGCAAGCCGAACCTGATGGCACTGCGCGAGCTCGCGCTGCGCAGGACCGCGGACCGTGTCGATGCGGCGGCACGCGCGCAGGGATTGCCGGGCTCGCAATCGCGCGCTTACCTTGCCCGCGATCGGCTGCTGGTCGCCGTCGGTCCCGATGTGCAGGCGGAGCAACTCGTGCGCACCGGCAAGCGGATCGCCGATGCGCTCGACGCCGAGTGGACGGCCGTCTACGTGGAGACGCCCGCCCTGCAGAGACTGTCGGCGCCGGAACGTGATCGACGCATCGACATCCTGCGCCTGGCCGAGTCGCTGGGCGCCGGCACCGTGACTCTGGACGGCCCGACCGCTGCAACGGCCCTGATGGAGTACGCGCGCACGCGCGGTGCCACACGCGTGCTGGTCGGCGAGCCGAAACGGCGCGGCTGGCAGGCGCTGCTGCGGCCCTCGACGGCCACTGAACTCGTGAAACGCGCGCAGGGCTTCGACGTGCTGGTAGTCGCACGGCAGGGCCAGGCTGAGGCCGGACGGGCGAACCCCCAACTGGACCTGTCGCGCGAAGTGCACTGGTCGCGCTATGGCTGGGCGGCGGCGGTCACCGCGGGATGCACCGGCATCGCCTTCCTGATGGATCCGACGTTCAACGAGACCAACGTCGCCATGATCTACGTACTGGGTGCGACGATTGCCGGGCTCAGGCTCGGCCGCGGACCGGGGACGCTGACCGCCATCGCCAGCGTCGCGGCGTTCGACTTCTTCTTCGTGTCGCCACGATTGACGTTGCAGGTGAGCGATGCGCAGTACCTGATCACGTTCCTGGTGATGCTGGCCGTTACGCTCATCATCGGCAACCTGATGGCCAATGTGCGGCAGCAGAATCGCGTTGCTGGTGCGCGTGAGCGGCGCACCGCACTTCTGTATGCGATGAGCCGCGAACTGGCTGGAACGCGCGGCAGGGACAACATGGCGGCCGTCGCCGTCAAGCACGTCGCCGAGGTGTTCGACTCGCTGGTCGTCGTGTTGACCCCGGATGCTTCGGGTCGGCAGCGCTACCCCGGAGGGGCTCCACTCGACAGCTCGTTCCGCGGCGCAGATCTCTCGATTGCGCAGTGGGTCCTCGATCATGGCCAGCGCGCAGGTCTCGGGACGGACACGCTGCCAGCCGCACCCGCCGTTTACCTGCCACTCGGCGGTACGCAACGGTCGCTCGGGGTACTCGCCGTGCTGCCATCCAACCGGCGGCGCATCCTGCTGCCCGAGCAGCGGCATCTCCTCGAGACGTTCGCCAGTCAGATCGCGCTGGCATGGGAACGGGCCGCCCTCGGTGAGGAAGCGGCGGCCTCGCGCGTGGCTGCCGAGAGCGAGAGCCTGCGCAACACGCTGCTCGCGTCGATATCGCACGACCTGCGCACACCGCTGGCTGTAATTGCCGGCGCGGCCACCACGCTGGTCCGTCACGGCAACGCGCTGGATCCGGCCGACCGCCAGTCGCTCGCGCATTCGATCGAAGAACAGGCACATGAGATGTCCAATCTCATTTCCAATGTTCTCGACCTGATGCGTCTCGAGTCCGGCCGTGTCGAGTTGCGGCGCGACGCGCATTCGGTCGAAGACCTGGTCGGAACCGCACTGCATCGGCTCGAGCCGCGGCTGCAGCGCAATCCTGTGTTGATCGACCTGCCCGAGGACCTGCCCGGCGTGAACGTGGATCCGGTGTTGGTGTCACAGGTGATAGCGAATCTGCTCGACAATGCGGTGAAATACACGCCGGTCGGTACGCGGATCAGAATCCAGGCAATGGCGGACGCTTCGATGGTGCACGTCGTGGTGGAGGATGAAGGCCAGGGATTGCCGCCGGGCGATCCTCGATTGCTGTTCGAGAAGTTCCAGCGTGGGCGACGGGAAAGTGCCGTCGTCGGCGCGGGTCTTGGCCTCGCGATCTGTCGTGCCATCGTGAGCGCTCACGGTGGTGAGATCAAGGCGGGGCCCGGGACGCACGGCGGCGCCCGGTTCGAGTTCACGTTGCCCGTCGCCGAATCCGTGTCATGACGAAGGCGATGCACCAGATCCTGGTCATCGAAGATGAACCCGGCATCCGCGCGGTCCTGCGCCTGCTGCTCGAGGCGGAACAGTACCGGGTCATAGAGGCGGGCGACGGTGAGCGTGGCGAGATCGAGGCGCGCACGCACAAGCCAGACCTGCTGCTGGTCGACCTGGGGCTGCCAGACGAGGAAGGCGTGGCCGTGATAGGTCGCGTTCGAGAGTGGTCGGCCGTGCCCATCGTCGTACTGTCGGCGCGCACGACTGGAATCCCAGAAAGTCGCGGCGCTGGATGCAGGCGCCGACGATTACGTGACGAAGCCATTCAGCGCTGTCGAACTGCTGGCGCGCGTTCGCGCAGGCCTGCGCAGGTCGTCTCGGGGGGCGGATGCCCTTCCGGCGCTGTCGCTCGGCCAGACGCAGGTCGATCTGGCCCGTCGTGCCGCGATCGGACCGGCTGGCGCCATCCACCTGACCCCGCTGGAGTACCGCGTCCTTGACTGCCTGGCGCGCCAGGCCGGAATGATCGTCACTTCGCGTCAACTGCTGCGCGAGGCCTGGGGCCCGGACCGTGTCGGGGTTTCCGGACCGCTGCGTGTGTGCATCAAGGGACTGCGCGACAAGCTCGAGCCCGACCCGCGGCGCCCGCAGTTCCTGGTGACCGAGGCGGGGCTTGGTTATCGTCTTAGAACAAGCGATACGGACGAGGATGGGTCCGTACCGGGCGGTGGGCAACGACCGGGCAATAATTTTGCCCAGTCTTCCAGCACCTAGCAGGTCAGGTGGGTTGTGCGGGGTCCGTCGCGAGCAGGCTGCGAGTCTCTTCCTCGACCTTGCGGGCCCCTTCGTCGAGCAGGTATTCGCGAAAGGCGGCCGCGGCCGGCGGCAGCCAGCGCTCCGGGTGGTGCACCACATACCAGGTCCGCACTATCGGCGTGTGCTCGACGTCGAGCCGCACGAGCGCGCCGGTCTTCAGTTCCAGGAACAGCGTGTGCGCAGAGGTGAGGCTGATTCCCAGCTGGCTCATCACGGCGTGCTTCGCCATCTCGTTTCCGCTGACCGTGATCCGCTCGCGCGGTGCGATTCGGTGCATGCCGAGGAAGTTGTCCAGCATCGCGCGTGTGCCGGATCCCGGTTCGCGCTGGACGACGCACTCGTGGCGAAGTTCGATCGGAGGGATACCGCGCTCGCCGGCAAGCGGGTGCCCCGGCCATGCGATCACCACGTGTGGGTTGCTGGCAAACGGTTCGCGTGCGAGCGAGTCACCGCCCGGCTTGGCTCCTTCCGCGAGCGCCTCGGGTCCGCGGCCCATCAGCGCTATGTCCACCTCGCCATCCTTCACGCGGCGCGCCAGCTCGGCACGGGTCGAGACCGCCATTTGAACCGCGATGCCGGGAGCGCGCCTGCGGAATTCAGCGAGCAGCGGCGGGAGGATGTGCGTGCCGGTCGCCAGGATGCCGAGGTGCAGCGTGCCGTCGTCGCGCTTGCGAAGCGATTCCATGTCTTTGGCAAGCATGGCGAGTCGCGTGTGCACGTCGTTCGCGGCCGCGAGCGCCCGTTCACCGGCGGCCGTCATTTGCAGCCGTCGTCCAATCCGGTTGAAAGCAGGCGCCGCCAGGGCTTTTTCCAGCTGCTGGATCTGCTGCGTTACCGCGGGGCCGGTCATGAACAGCTTCCGTGCCGCAGCAGCCATCGAGCCCGCCTCCGAGACTGCTTTCAGGACCTCCAACTGGCGGAGGCTGAGGTGTCGCAGGTCCATAAGTAATACTTATAGGAAAGACAATAAATACTAAGTATCAATTACTGATGGGTCAAATTACATTGGATCCGGGCCGCTGAACCTGCGGCAAGGAGATCGTTCGATGCCAGACACGGCCAGCTTTCCCGGCGCAGGCAACGACCAGCGCACAACCGGCAATACGGCAACCCGCTACCAGGCGGGGGTCCTTAAATACAAGGAAATGGGGTACTGGGTCGCCGGCTACGAGCCGAAAGACACCGACCTGATCGCCGTGTTCCGCATCACGCCCCAGGAGGGAGTGGACCCTGAGGAAGCCGCGGCAGCCGTCGCGGGAGAGTCCTCGACCGCGACCTGGACCGTCGTTTGGACCGACCGGCTCACGGCCTGCGAGAACTATCGCGCCAAGGCATACGAGGTGCAGCCGGTTCCCGGCATCGAAGGCCAGTACTTTGCCTGGATCGCATACGAGCTCGACCTGTTCGAGGAAGGCTCGATCGCGAACCTGACCGCGTCGATCATCGGCAATGTCTTCAGCTTCAAGCCGCTGAAGGCCGCACGCCTCGAGGACATGCGCTTCCCGGTGGCCTACGTGAAGACCTTCCGCGGACCACCGACCGGAATCGTGGTCGAGCGCGAACGCCTCGACAAGTACGGCCGGCCGCTGCTCGGCGCGACGATCAAGCCGAAGCTCGGGCTCTCGGGAAAGAACTACGGCCGTGTCGTCTACGAGGGGCTGCTCGGCGGCCTCGACTTCACCAAGGACGACGAGAACATCAACTCGCAACCCTTCATGCACTGGCGGGATCGATTCGGCTTCTGCATGGAGGCCGTCATGAAGGCGCAGGCGGCGAGCGGCGAGATCAAGGGCCACTACCTGAACATCACCGCCGGCACGATGGAGGAAATGTACCGACGCGCCGAGTTCGCAAAGGAGCTCGGCTCGGTGATCGTAATGGTCGACCTGGTCATCGGATGGACCGCGATCCAGTCGATGTCGAACTGGGCACGCGACAACGACATGATCCTGCACATGCATCGCGCGGGCCACGGCACCTACACGCGGCAGAAGAACCACGGCGTGTCGTTCCGCGTGATCGCCAAGTGGCTCCGGCTCGCGGGCGTCGACCACCTGCACGCGGGCACCGCGGTCGGCAAGCTCGAGGGCGACCCGATGACGGTGCAGGGCTACTACAACGTCTGCCGCGACTCGTATACGAAGCAGGACTTCCCGCGCGGCATCTTCTTCGACCAGGACTGGGCGGGGCTGCGCAAGGTCATGCCGGTCGCCTCGGGCGGCATCCACGCCGGGCAGATGCACCAGCTGATCGACCTGTTCGGCGACGACGTGGTGTTGCAGTTCGGCGGCGGCACGATCGGACATCCGGACGGCATCCAGGCGGGTGCCACGGCCAACCGCGTTGCGCTGGAGACCATGGTCCTCGCGCGCAACGAGGGACGCGACATCAAGAACGAGGGCCCGGAGATCCTTGCGACGGCCGCGAAGTCGTGCAAGCCGCTTGCTGCCGCACTGATGACCTGGAAAGACGTCACGTTCAACTACGCATCGACCGACACGTCGGACTTCGTGCCGACGGTCAGCGTCGCCTGAGGAATCCAGACATGCGAATCACGCAAGGGACGTTTTCCTTCCTGCCCGACCTCACCGACGAGCAGATCGCGCGACAGGCCCAGTACGCGCTCGACCAGGGCTGGGCGGTCTCCCTCGAGTACACCGACGACCCGCACCCCAGGAATGTCTACTGGGAAATGTGGGGAATGCCGATGTTCGATCTACAGGACTCGGCCGGCGTCATGACGGAACTGCGCGAGTGCCGCAAGGTGCACCCGGACTGCTACGTGAAACTCAATGCCTTCGACTCGACGCTCGGCTTCGAGACGATGCGCCTGTCGTTCATCGTGCATCGCCCGAAGCAGGAAGCGCGCTACAGGCTGCGACGCGAAGAAGGCGCCGGGCGGCTGCTGCGCTACACGCTGGAGCGTGCCTGAGCGCTGCCGGGGCAGGCCGCGACCCCGGGGCAACGGCGAGCACATGGACATGAACCAGAGCTTCGACCTGAAGGCATTGCTGGTCGAGTCCGGCGTCAGCGCGGTGCTCGACGAACTCGACACCGAGCTCGTCGGGCTCGCGCCCGTCAAGCTGCGAATCCGCGAGATCGCCTCGCTGCTGGTGGTCGAAAAGGCCCGCGCGGAGCTCGGCGTGGCGAGCACGAAGCCGTCGCTGCACATGTGCTTCACCGGCAACCCCGGCACCGGCAAGACCACGGTTGCAATGCGCATGGCGACGATCCTGCACCGGCTCGGCCACGTCCGCAGGGGGCAGATGGTCGCGGTCACCCGCGACGACCTCGTCGGCCAGTACATCGGTCACACTGCGCCGAAGACCAAGGAAGTGCTGAAGCGCGCCATGGGAGGCGTGCTGTTCATCGACGAGGCCTACTACCTCTACCGGCCCGAGAACGAGCGTGACTACGGGCAGGAGGCGATCGAGATCCTGATGCAGGTGATGGAGAACCAGCGCGAGGACCTGGTGGTGATCTTCGCCGGCTACAAGAACCGCATGGACACGTTCTTCCAGAGCAATCCGGGCCTCGGCTCGCGGGTCGCGCATCACATCGACTTCCCGGACTACGATGTTCCGGAACTCGAGGCAATCGCCGACCGGATGGTCGCGGCGCTCGGCCTGCAACTGTCCGGACCTGCGCACGTGGCGCTGCGCGAGTACCTGGTGCTGCGTCGCCAGCGCCCGAACTTTGCCAACGCCCGCTCGCTGCGCAACGCGCTCGACCGTGCGCGCCTGCGCCAGGCGCGGCGCCTGCTCGACGCGGGGCAGGTCGACGCGCGCATGCTCACCACGATCGAGGCCGAGGACATCCGTGCAAGCCGGGTGTTCAGCGAGCCCGCTCCTGCGACAACCGGGGAAGCCGAATGCTGAATCCAGGCTATACGACGATATCCAAGTTCCTGATCCAGCAGGTTCCGGAGGAACCGCATGGACGCGAGCTCGCCGCGCTGCTGGTCGACGTAGCCGCGGTCGTGAAGGCGATCTCCGCGGCCGTCGGCAAAGGGCCGTTGCTCGGGCTCGCGAGCCTTGCGGGCTCGGAGAACACCCAGGGTGAGGCGCAGAAGAAGCTGGACCTGATTGCCGACGAGTTGTTCGCGCGTGGCGTCGAGTGGAGCGGGCTGGTCGGCGCGCTGGCGTCGGAGGAACGCGAACAGGTGCACTTCATCGACGGCAATGGGCCGCTCGCGCTGGTGTTCGATCCGCTTGACGGTTCAGCCAACCTGGACATGAATCTCCCCGTCGGGTCCATATTCTCGGTGTTGGCCCTGACAGACGGCGACCGCAGCCCTGGCGCGGTGCTCCAGCCCGGCCGCCGGCAGCTGGCCGCCGGCTATGCGATCTACGGCCCGTCGACCCAGGTGGTGATCACGGTCGGCCGCGGTACCCACGGGTTCACGCTCGACCGCGAGATCGGCAACTTCGTGCTGACTCATCCCGACATCCGGATCCCGGAGGAGGCCTCTGATTACCTTATCAACGCCTCGAACCGGCGTTTCTGGGAACCGCCTGTCCAACGCTATGTCGACGAGTGCAAGGCCGGAGTCGATGGACCGCGGGGGCGCGACTTCAACACCCGCTGGGTCGCCTCCATGGTGGCCGACGTGCACCGCGTGCTGCTGCGCGGCGGCATCTACCTGTATCCGCGCGACCAGAAGGAAGCGAACCGCGAGGGTCGGCTGCGCCTGATGTACGAGGCCAACCCGATGGCGATGCTGGTGGAGCAGGCGGGCGGCGCGGCGTCCACCGGCCGCGGGCGAATCCTCGACGTTCAACCGAGCCGGATTCACCAGCGGGTGCCCGTCGTGCTGGGCTCGCGCGCCGAGGTCGAGCGCGTCGATCGATACCACGAGGAATTCGACAAGGGCGACGACAAGCCCTACAGCTCGCCGCTTTTCGGCGAGCGTTCGCTGTTCACCAACGCCTGATCCCGGAGTCCAGCTAATGTCGGCGCGACACCCAATCATTGCCGTGACCGGATCTTCGGGAGCCGGCACCAGCACCGTGAAGACAACATTCGAGTGGATCTTCCGTCGCGAGAAGATCGACGCCGCGATAGTGGAGGGCGATGCCTTCCACCGCTATGACCGCGCCGCGATGCGGCAGAAGATGAAGGAGGCCGAAGCGGCGGGGAACAACCACTTCAGCCATTTCGGGCCGGACTCCAACCTGTTCGGCGAGCTCGAAGAGCTCTTCCGAAGCTACTCACTCTCCGGCAAGGGCCGCTCGCGTACCTACGTACACGATGCCGAGGAATCGGCGAGGTGCGGTGTGCCGCCCGGGACGTTCACCGAATGGCAGGAAATTGGCGAGGGCTCGGACCTGCTGTTCTACGAGGGACTGCACGGCGCGGTGCAGACCGCGGAGCACGACGTCGCCCGGCACGTGGACCTGCTGATCGGTGTCGCACCCAGCGTCAACCTCGAATGGATCCAGAAGCTGCACCGCGACCAGCGCACGCGCGGCTATTCGACCGAGGCCGTGGTGGACACCATCCTGCGCCGCATGCCCGACTACGTGAACTACATCTGCTCGCAATTCTCGCGCACGCACATAAACTTCCAGCGCGTGCCGACGGTGGACACGTCGAATCCCTTCATCGCGCGCGACATCCCGACCGCGGACGAAAGCTTCCTGATCATCCGTTTTGCCAACCCGCGCGGCATCGATTTTCCCTACCTGCTCTCGATGATCCACGACTCGTTCATGTCGCGAACCAATACGCTGGTGGTGCCCGGCGGCAAGCTGCCGCTCGCCATGCAGATCATCCTGACGCCGCTGATCCTGAGGATGATCGATACGAAGAGGAGGGCGTACTGAGCCTGGCCAGGGGACATTCTCCTTTTCCAGTCGGCCGGAAAAGGAGAATGTCCCCCTTGATGGGTAGCCCTAGCCGAAGATGCCCTTCACCACCGGTCCCATTCGCCGCATGCCGGCCAGCGATACCGCCGACGCAAGCCCGCCCATCATCGCCCCCGCAACTCCGCAGGACATCACGTCCTGCCCGGTGAGCCAGAGTCCCGGGATTCGGGTGCGTGGCCTGAGCCAGGACTGGCGCATGCGCTCGGGATCGTGGTCGAGCCCGTAGAGTTCGCCGCGACCGTAGCCGCAGAACCACTGCATCGACAGCGGCGTCGAAACTTCCCAGTAGTCGACCCTGCCCCGGAGTTGCGGCAGCTTGTCGTACATGTGTTCCAGCAGTCGTTCGCCGTAGGCCTGCTTCAGGGCGTCGTAATCATCGCCGCGCTTTCCCCAGGTCGTATCCTTCCATGGCTCGAAGATCTCGTAGGGCGCAGGTGCCACGATCTCTATGGTCGAGCGACCGGGATGACGCCGCTCGAAATCCGGGTCCTTGGCCGACGGGAACGAGATGTACACCGCGGGAAACGGACCGCGAGGGTCTGCGAGAAAGCGATCGAGCGCAGCGTCGTAGTCGCGGTCCTGGTAGATCCAGTAGTTGGTCTTCGGCAGGCCGAGTTCCTCGGCACTGCCGTGCAGGCCGATGTAGACGCCCAGGTGGCCGATGCTGGGCTTCACTGTCGGCAGCAGGCGATCGTAGCCATGCTGGCGGCTCGCCTCTGCCGGCACGAGATGGGTGAAGGTATTGAGCGCACCTGCATCGGAGATCACGCATTCGCAGGAAATCTCGCTTCCGTCCGCCATGCGCACGCCACGCGTCCTGCCATTGCGCAGCAGCACCTCCTCGACGCGCGCGTAGGTGAATACCTCGCCCCCCGCGGCGCGGATGCTCGGCAGGATGGTCTCGGCGATCCGGGACGCGCCGCCGATCGGATAGTAGCCGCCGTGCATGTAATGCTTTGCGACCAGCGCCTGTATCACCCACGCCGAGCGCTTCGGCGGAAGGCCGAGGTCGCCCCACTGGCCGGTGAGCACCGCGATGAGATCCGGATCCGACGTGACCTCCGACAACACGTCCCAGGTGGTGCGATTGAAACTGCGCGGCAGGCGGCCGCGGAGGAACGGTCCCGCGACCGCTGCGGCCCAGGGCGGAAGAGTGCGGCCGAGAGAAAACGTACGCATGCCGCGCGACACCTCGCCGAGCAACTCGAGGTAGCGGTCGATCGCAGCGGATTCGCGCGGAAAATAGCCGACCAGGTTCTCCCGGAAAGCCTCGCGACCGGCCACGGCATCGTAGGACCGCTCGCCGATGAAGAAGCGGTCGTAGTGCGAGTCCATCGGCGACCAGTGCAGATTGCCCTGCGACAGGAAGTCCATCATGCGACGCGACGTGGTCCGCGCTCCCATGTCGCCGATGTAATGAACGCCAACGTCCCAGTCGTAGCCGTTGCGCTCGTAGCTGTGTGTCGCCCCACCGGCCGTGTAGTGCTGCTCGAGCACCGCCACGCGCCGGCCGATCCTGGACAGCAGCGCGGCTGTCGTCAGGCCGCCGATGCCCGATCCGATGATCAGCGCATCGTATGGCCCATCGAGGCGATTCGGCCGGTAGCGGTGACCGATCCGGAGCGTGCTGGGCGTGGGCTTTCGCCGGGCGGATTTCATCGCCGCATTATGTTGATGTTGCGCTGCCGCGCGCAAATGACCGGGCCGCGACCGATTCGACGGACTCGCACCCGCCCCGGTGGGCGCTCCAGGTACCGAGGGCTGTGTACCGCGTCACGAATTTGAGAGTCCGTGTGCTGGCGCACAGCCGGGGCGTGCCCGGCGGAGTATTTTCTACGTCGACGGGAGGTGCGTCATGAATGCCACGTCGAAGAGCATGCTGCTCACGGGACTGATCGCCTGCGCCGCGTCATCGCTCGCGGTTGCGGGGGATGACGCCCCGGACTGGCTGAACCCCGAATGGCTGAGCCGCCCGTCGGAATCGCTTGTCGACTCCCGCACGAAGGCTTCCGACCAGATCCTCCTGGTGGCGCAGCGCGAGCGCAATGACGGCGCCGAAATGCTGACGCTCCGATTCCCGATCGCGGAACTTGGCCCGGTGCTCACCTATGCGGGCGCCGGGCTGAATCGCACCGTGTACTTTGCCGAAACCGACTTCGGCGAGACATTCACCAGTGGGCACGGCCGCAATCGGTCGCTCGGCGCTGCTGCCGAGCTCGGTGCCGAGTGGCACGTAACCGAACGTCTCGCGATGTCCGCGGAGCTGCGCTGGATCGACCTTGCGTCCGATGCCGGCCTGCTGCGCAGCGGCCTATCCCTGGTGGCCGCCGACCCGCTGGCGATGGCCGTCTCGATGGGTTGGCGCTTCCGCTGAGCGGGGGCTCACGTCGCCAGGACGGCCAGCAGGGCGACCAACGCTATCTCGATCGCAAGCGCGACCGACGGGCGCAGTCGCCCCTGCATAACCGCGCCGGTGATCCAGAGCACCGCGATCGTCGCCAACGCCCACGCGGACACTGCTGCACCATTGAGGGACGCTTCGAACCATAGCAGCAGCGTCGATGCGACCAGCAACGCGCAGAACTGGATGACTGCGAAGATCCGCGTTCCCCGTCGCATCGGCGGGTCATAGCGCCGCAGCGTATTCACGTCGAAGTGGGGCTTTTCCCAGTGTGCCCCGGTCGCCGTCTGCGGTTGCCAGCCGGGCGGCATCACCCACACCAGCAGCCGGTCGCGCCAGCGCGCAGCGTGCCACGACTTTCTTGCAAGGTCCGCGTAAACCTCGAGGTTCGCCCACACCGGATCCCAGGAATCGAGCGGCGCGCGCGTGCCGTAGACACAGCGCTCGGTTTCCTCGACGAATGAACCGAACATGCGGTCCCAGATCATCAGTATGCCGCCATAGTTGCGGTCGATGTACCGGTCATTGACCGCATGGTGCACGCGGTGGTTGGAGGGCGAAGAGAACCAGCGATCGAACCAGCCGAGCTTTCCAACCTGTTCGGTGTGGATCCAGTACTGGTAGAGCAGGTTCACGATAGCCGTCACGGCGAAAACCTCGGGCGGGATGCCGGCGACCGCCATGGGCAGGTAGAAGATCCAGCCGAACAGTGCGCTCGAACTCGTCTGCCTGAGCGCCGTCGTGAGGTTGTATTCCTGGCTCTGGTGATGAACCACGTGCGAGGCCCAGAACAGCGCGCTCTCGTGGCCGATGCGATGAAACCAGTAGTAGCAGAAATCGTAGAAGACGATGCCCAGCACCCAGACCCACCAGCGGTCCGCCGGAAGCTCCTGGACGGCAACGGAAGAGTAGACCGCGGCATAGATGCCGATGGTGAGCGCGCGAGTGAAGAGCCCGATGACCTGGCTCATGATGCCGAGGCTCAAGCTGTTCACCGCATCGTTGAGCCGGTAGTTGCTGCGGCCTCGAACGCGCCCAGTGAAGTATTCGAGCGCGATCAGCGCAAAGAAGACGGGAGTCGCCAGGGCGATGATCCTGCCCACGATGATCCCTCAGTCCCCGGCGTGCCAGCCGCGCGAACGATCGATGGCGCGCGACCATTGTTCCATCCGCGCCTCGGCTTCGTTGCGCGTCATCGCCGGCTCGAATCGTCGGCCGACCTTCCACCTCGCCGAGACCTCGTCGATCGAATCCCAGAAGCCGACCGACAGCCCCGCCATGTAGGCGGCGCCGAGCGCGGTGGTCTCGGTGACTTCCGGCCTGACCACCGCGACGCCCAGCAGGTCTGCCTGGAACTGCATCAACAGGTCGTTGGACGTCGCGCCACCGTCCACGCGCAGTTCGAGCAGCGGCTGCCGCGCGTCCTTCTGCATCGCGACGAGAACTTCAGCGCTCTGGAACGCGATGGCCTCGAGTGCCGCGCGGGCCAGGTGGGCGCGCGTCGTGCCCCTCGAGATGCCGACCATCGTCCCGCGGGCGTAGGCATCCCAGTGCGGGCTGCCGAGCCCGGTGAAGGCGGGAACGAGATAGACGCCGCCGGTGTCGGGAACGGATGCGGCAAGTGCCTCGACGTCCGACGAGCGATCGATGATGCCGAGACCGTCACGCAGCCACTGCACGACGGCGCCGCCCACGAACACCGAGCCCTCGAGCGCGTAGTTGCGCTCGCCGTATTGCCAGGCAATGGTAGTCAGCAGTCGATTGGCCGAGTGCAGCGGCTCGAGTCCCGTGTTCATCAGCACGAAGCACCCGGTGCCGTAGGTGTTCTTGGCCATGCCCGGCGTGAAGCACGCCTGCCCGAAGAGCGCCGCGTGCTGGTCGCCCGCGATTCCGCCGATCGCGATCTCCATGCCGGAGACCTGCGCTGCAACCGTGTCGCGCGGCAGCACCGACGGCACGACTCGGGGCAGCACCGCGCGCGGAATTCGCAGCAGCTCAAGCATGTAGTCGTCCCAGTCGCCGCTCGCCAGGTTCAGCAACTGCGTTCGGCTGGCGTTCGACGCGTCGGTCAGGTGCGTTGCACCGTGCGTGAGCTTCCAGACGAGCCAGCTGTCGATGGTGCCGAACGCGAGATCGCCGCGATCGGCCCGGGCGCGAAGCCCGGGCTCGCTGTCGAGCAGCCACGCGAGCTTGGTGCCCGAAAAATATGGATCGACCAGCAGCCCGGTACGGCGCGAGATCTCCGCATCGTGACCATCGGACGTCAGGCGCGCGCAGGCGTCGGCCGTGCGCCTGTCCTGCCAGACGATCGCCGGTGCCACCGGTCGGCCGGAGCGCCGGTCCCACAAGACCGTCGTCTCGCGCTGGTTGGTGATGCCGATTGCCGCCAGGTCTGCCGGCGTTGCGCGCGCGCGCGCGAGCACCTCGGTGATCGTTGCGGCCTGGGTCGCCCAGATTTCCTCGGCGTCGTGTTCGACCCAGCCGGAGCGGGGGAAGTGCTGCGTGAATTCGCGCTGCGCCGATGCGACGATGCTGCCGTCGTGATCGAACAGGATGGATCTTGAACTTGTCGTGCCCTGGTCGAGGGCGAGCACGAATCGGTGCATGCGTGAGACCTCTCTTCCCGAAGCCTACACCAGCGCCGGCCGGTACGAATCAGAGCGCGGATGGCGTGTGAGCCAGTCGTCGAGTCGGGCGGCTGCGTCCGCCGGAAGGTGCAGGGCCAGCTTGCTGCGACGATAGAGGATGTCCTCGGCCGTCACCGCCCATTCCTCGCTGCGCAGGTACTCGATCTCGCGCTGGTGCAGTCCGGGCAGGACTTCCTCGCCCAGTTCCAGGGTTGAACGTGCCACGCCCAGCAACCGGTCGACTCGCGTGCCGTAGGCTGCTGCAAGCCTGTCGAGCAGGGTCGCGGGCAGGCGCGGGTACGTCTTGCGAAGCTCGTCCCGGAATGCGCCGAAATCGCCCCCGGCCATGTCTCCGCCCGGCAGCGTGGCGGCTGCAGTCCAGTGCTTGCGCGACCAGCCGAGGCGCGCGGCGAGCTTGTCCAGCACGTCCTCCGCGAGCCGGCGATAGGTGGTGAGCTTGCCGCCGTAAATCGACAGCAACGGCGGGCCGTGCTCTTCGACATCGAGCACGTAGTCGCGGGTGACGCTGGTCGCGACGTCAGCCGGATCAGCCAGCAGCGGCCGCAGCCCCGCGAAGCTCCAGCGTACGTCGCTGCGCGCGAGTGCACGCTGGAAGTACCTGTTCGCCATCGCGAGCAGGTAGTCGACTTCAGGCGTCTCGATTGCTGGCGTGGCGAGGTCGTCCTTGTAGTCTCGCTCCGTGGTACCGATCAGCGTGTACTGGTGCTCGTACGGGATGGCGAACACGATGCGCCGATCGGGAGCCTGGAAAATGTAGGCGAAGTCATGGTCGAAGAGTCGTGGCACCACGATGTGGCTGCCCTTGACGATGCGCGGGTGGCGGCGGGCTGGGACCGGAGTCGAGCCGTCCAGGAAGCGGTCCACCCACGGACCCGTGGCGTTGACCACGGCGTTCGCCTCCACGTGCATCTCGCTGCCGTCGGCGCGAAGCAGAGTGGCGAGCCAGCGGTTGCCATCCCGCTCGAGCCTCGTGCAGCGCGTGCGCGTGAGTATTCTCGCTCCGTGCGCGCGCGCGTCCATCGCAGTGATCACCACCAGGCGCGCGTCGTCGACCCACGCGTCGGAGTACACGAACCCCTTCGTGTAGCGCGCGGCCAGCGGCGCACCCGCCGGGTGGCGTCGCAGGTTCACGCCCTCGGAGCCTGGCAGTCGGCGGCGGCGCGCCAGGTGATCGTAGAGGAAGAGCCCTGCCCTGATCATCCACGCCGGCCGCAGGTGCGCGTCGTGCGGCAGGACAAAGCGCATCGGCCGCACGATGTGCGGCGCGGATCCGAGGACGATTTCACGCTCGCGCAGCGACTTGCGGACCAGCCGGAAATCATAGAATTCAAGGTAGCGCAGTCCGCCGTGGATCAGCTTGGTGCTGGCGGAGGAGGTGTGTGCCGCCAGATCGTGCTGTTCGCAGAGCAGCGTGCGCAGCCCGCGGCCGGCCGCATCGCGTGCGACGCCTGCACCGTTCACGCCACCGCCGACCACCAGCAGGTCGTACTTGCTTCGTCCGTCGTCCACGACCTGCACCTCAGCGGTAGATCATCGAGTCCTGCCGTTCCTCGAGCCAGGCCTGCTCGTCGGCACCTGCCAGCGCATCGAGATCCCCGGGTGCGGCCTGGTCGTCGTCCACCCAGCGTCGCAGCAGCTCGCTGCCGTTCACCAGGTCGATCGCGAGCCGCTCGTGCTCGTACTCGTAGGGGAAGTCCCGCCACAGGTCATATTCGGGTTGAATCCGGCGCAGTGCCTTGAAGGCAAGTGCCTGCAGCCGCCACGGCCTGAATTCGGCGTGCTTGTAATCGGGCCTGTCCACGTGAAACTGGATTCCAGCGCAGAGCCGCCCCGCATGCTTGTGGAACGTCGGTTCAAACCAGCAGGGCCGCATGACGCAGCCACGCAACCAGCCGGGCGCAAGTCGCTGCATTTCGGCGACGATGGCCGGGATGTCGAGGCCGGGCGCACCGAAAAGCTCGAGCGGTCGCGTCGTACCGCGTCCTTCGGACAGCGTCGTGCCTTCGAGCATGACCGTGCCCGGATAGCAGCGGGCCATCGACAGGTTCGGCGCGTTGGGGCTTGGGTTCACCCAGCTGCGCTCGAGCAGCGGCCAGCCGTGGCCGGGTCCGCCCACCGGATCCCAGCCCTGCATCTCGATCACGCGATAGTCCACGTCGAGGCCCAGCCTGCGCACGAACCAGTGGCCCATTTCGCCGAGCGTGAGCCCGTGTCGCATCGGCATCTCGCCCGCGCCGACGAAGCTCTCCCATCCGGCGCGCAGGCTCAGGCCCTCGATGGGCCGGCCGACCGGGTTCGGCCTGTCCAGGACCCAGACGGCCTTGCCGCTGCGCGCAGCGGCTTCCAGCACGTAGCGAAGCGTCGTGATGAACGTGTAGATGCGGCAGCCGAGATCCTGCAGGTCCACCAGCAGGACATCGAAGCTGTCGAGCATCGCCTGCGTCGGTCGTCGCACCTCGCCATAGAGGCTGAACACCGGGATGCCATGCACCGGGTCGCGGTAGTCGGGCGACTCGACCATGTTGTCCTGCTTGTCGCCACGCAGCCCATGCTGGGGCCCGAAGGCCGCCGACAGCGTGACATCGCCCAGGCCCGCGATCGCGTCGAGCGAGTGCGCGAGCTCGGTGGTGACGGACGCAGGGTGTGCCAGCAGGGCGACACGGCGCCCGACAAGCGGGCGGCGCAGTTGCGACTCGCGCAGCAACCGGTCGATGCCGAACTTCACCACGTGCTGGCCCGCTCGACTTCCAGCACGAATCCCGCGGCACTGTGGAAGTCGGGTCTCTCGGCGCGATGCGCCAGCGCCCAGTACGACAGCTTCCCGTTGTGGTCCTCGATGACGGCCGCAATCCCGATGAGCAGGCTGTCGTCGCCGGGCAGGGCACGCACGGCCTCGAGCGGAATCAGCGCCTCGAGCGCGATGCGATCGGCGGACACGCTGATGGCGACCGTCGGCGGCGTCGCGTAGGCGAGTGGCGCCATGCCGTCGCGATAGGCCGAGAACCCGTACGCGGCCCATTCGGTCGAAGGCGAAAAATTGAATTCGCAGTAGGCTCGCGAGTCCTTCCCGCCGATGAAGGCCTCGAAGCAGGTGTGCTGCCAGAGACCGTCTTTCTGCCGCGGAGCGGAAACGGCCGGCAGGGCAATCGCATCGACGTCGCCGTCGAGGAAATACCGCAGCCTCAAGCCGCCGTCCGGCGCGAGCCCCAGCTCGACGTCGATATGGCGCACGCCCGGGGCCGGCGTCGATGGATGACGCACCAGGGCGACGCAGCGTGGGGGAAGGCCGGGCATGACGCCATCATACCGGGGCCCGAATCCGGCCCCCTAGAGGGGCTTGAGCAGGCTGGGGTCCGGCCGCTGCAGCCAGGCGAGCATTGCGTCTGCAAAGCGCTCGCACTCGCTGATCGCCCGCTCCCAGTCGCGGATCCGGCTCGCGTGGTCCTGGCCATACCGGTAAAAGTCCTTTCGATCCGGCAACTTACCGTTGGGTAGTGTCGCCAGGAAGGACCTTGAAGGTGCCACCAGCAGCACGTCGTCAAGCCACGGATGGCGGCGCGACTTGCGGCGCCACGGCAGGTGCTTGTCCAGCCATCCTGGAGTCACGTAGTCGTTGAAGTGCGGGTAGAGCACGACGCGGCGCCGTGCGCCGCCACGGGTGATTCGCTGGTAGGGCAGCTGCAGGTGGTAGTCCACCAGCGCTCCGTCCCAGTAGGTGCCGGGCGGTGCGCCGGCAATCCCCCGCACCGGCGAGCAGACCATCGGGATCGAGCCCGACGCGATCAGCGCGGCTTCCGTATTCGATGCCTGCAGCGGCACGACCTGCGAACCGAATTCGTCGAATGGTCGGGACAGGAACGTGGGCCCCACCGTGAACAGCACGCGCTCGAGGTGAGTCGCCAGCGCGCCGCGTGAAACGGCGTTCGACAGCGCGGCCCGGGCGAATGCCACCATCGACTCGCTGTCGGAGAGCACGCCGCGGGCGCGCGAGGTCACGATCGTCAATGAGACGCCCGGTCGTACGCGCAGCGTCCCGCCGTCCAGCACCGAGGTCGCGAGCCGCATGCAGGCCTGTGCCACGTCGTCCGGCGTCGGCTTCGCCGAGTAATTCTGGTCACGCACGTAGGTGTGTGCCAGGCGGTCGAGAGCCGCGACTGGATCCGCCTGGGCGAGCGCGGCCATGCGCCAGGCCCCGACGGACGCGCCGATCAGTTCGATGGGCGAGGTGTCGCGCAGCCACTCGCGGTACAACAGCTTGTCGGCCGGGATCAGCGCGAGGCCCTTCGGTCCACCTGCAGCTGCGGGAATGCATGCGACGTCTGCAGGTGCGATGCCGTTTGCGCGAACGTGTTCCGCCGCACCGGGGCCGGCACGCAGTTCGAGGATTCCGGCGGGATTCGACGCGTCGTTCATAACAGGTCGCGCAGACGATACCAGAGCATGCCCAGGACCAGCGCCGGCGTGCGGAACATGCGACCACCCGGGAAGACGTGATGCGGAATGCGCGCGAAGAGGTCGAATCGCTCGGCCTGTCCGGCGACCACCTCGGCCGCCAGTTGGCCCGCCATGCCGGCCATGGCTATCCCGTGCCCGGAAAAGCCCTGCAGGTAGAGAACGTTCTGCGCGACGCGGCCGAAATCCGGTGCGCGATTCATCGAGATGTCCACGTAGCCGCCCCAGACATGGTCCAGGTGCGCGTCGGCCAGCTGTGGAAACACCTTGAGCATCCTGGCGCGGGTGGCGCGCCCACTGTCCGATTCATTGATGCCGGAGTAGCTGACGCGACCGCCGAACAGCAGGCGATGGTCCTCCGAGCGCCTGAAATAATCGAGTGCGAAATTCACGTCGGCGACGGCGTAATTCTCGCGTACCAGCGCGCGGATGCGTTGTTCGCCGAGAGGTTCCGTCGCGACGACGTAGGTGCCGACCGGCATGACGCGCCAGTCCGCCGCGGTCTGGACCCCGTCGAGGTAGCCGCCGCGGGCGAGCACGACGTGCCTTGCGGTCACGGTTCCGTGCGGTGTCGCGACCCGCACCTTGTTGCCCGGCTTGATCGAAGTCACCAGCGTCGATTCGTGGATGCTCGCTCCCGCCACTTCCGCCGCGCTCGCCAGCCCGAGCGTGTAGTTGAGCGGATGCAGGTGACCGCTGCCGGGATCGAATAGTCCCGCACGGTACCGATGGGTCGCGAGCAGCGACTCGACGCGTGAACGGTCCAGCAGTTCGGTGCCACCGTAGCCGTAGCAGTCCTCGAGTTCCCGTTGCAGTTCCTGGAGTTCGCGGCGCTGGCGCTCCCGTATCGCGACGTGCAGGTGGCCCCAGTGCAGGTCGCAGTCGATCGAGTGCTCTGCAACCCGACGCCGGAGCAGGGCCAGTGACTCCACCGAGATGTCCCACATCCGCCGGGCGGCCTCGAGCCCCGCCAATGCGACGATGGCCTGCTGGCTGGTACCGAAACCGAAGATCGCCTGTCCGCCGCTGCGGCCCGAGGCGCCCCAGCCGATGCTGCGCGCCTCCAGCAGCACGACCTTGTAACCGCGCTCGGCAAGCTCGAGCGTCGTGGAGCACCCGGCGATACCCCCTCCGACGACGCACACGTCGGCGTGCACGTCGCCGTCGAGCGCCGGCCGCGCCGGTGACGGGTGTGCCGAGGCCGCGTAGTAGGAATGCACGTGCTGCATCGACCGGCACTGTAACCGTCCAGGCCGCCGGCCGTAATGGCGGTTGGCACGGATGCCCGGAAGCTGCAAGCTTGTCGCCATGCAAGATACCAAGCTCATCGCTCCCTGGCCTTCGCAGGACCACCCCGTGCCCGTGCTGAAGCGGGGCCGGGACCTGATCCGCGACCCGCTGCTGAACAAGGGCACGGCCTTTCGAGCCGACGAACGGGAGAGGTTCCGGCTCCATGGGCTGTTGCCTTCCCGGCAGATATCGATGCAACAGCAGGTGCGGCGAAATGTCGCGTCGATCGATCTCGCGACCAGCGAGCTCGACCGCTACCTGAAGCTTTCGGCGCTGCAGGACCGCAACGAGCACCTGTACTTCCGGGTGCTGGCCGAGCATCTCGAGCGGTACATGCCGGTGGTCTACACGCCGACCGTGGCCGAGGCGACGCGCAATTTCAGCCAGGTATTCCGTCGTGCCCGCGGTGTATGGCTCACCCCTGAATTCCGAGGACGCATGGCACGGGTGCTCCGAGACTCGGCGGGCGATGAACCGGTACGGCTGATCGTCGCCACCGACAACGAGTCGATACTCGGTATCGGCGACCAGGGCGCAGGCGGGATGGCGATCTGCATCGGCAAGCTCGCGCTGTATACGGTGGCGGCGGGAATCCCGCCGGCGGCCACGTTGCCGATCAGTCTCGACGTGGGCACCGACAACCGCGCGCTGCTGGCCGATGAGATGTACGTCGGCTGGCGCGAGCCGAGGCTCAGGGGCTCGGAGTACGACGAATTCATTGCCGAGTTCGTCGAGGCGGTTGCCAGCGTCTTTCCACAGGCGCTGCTGCAGTGGGAGGACCTGCGCAAGGACATCGCACTCAGCGTGGCAGACCGGTATCGCGAGCGACTTCCGTCGTTCAACGACGACATACAGGGCACCGGCGCCGTTGCGCTGGCGGGCCTGTTGTCGTCGGCACGAATCACCGGGATCCCGATCGCGGAGCAACGGGTCGTCGTACATGGCGCGGGAGCGGCCGGTCTCGGCATCGCGCGACAGATTCGCGCGGCGATGCGGCTCGAAGGCCTGGGTGAGGCGCAGAGCCTCGAGCGCGTGGCCGCACTCGACAGCCGTGGCCTGCTGGTTGCGGACCGCGAGCAGCGCGAGGCCTATAAGCGGGCCCTCGCCTGGCCACCGGCACTTGCGCAGTCATACGGCCTCGCGGCGGAATCGGCCCGCGGCCTGGAGGACGTGGTCCGTGCGTTCCGGCCAACGGCGCTGATCGGAACCTCCGGGCAGCGCGGGAGCTTCAACGAGGCAATCGTGCGTTCGATGGCGAGCGCGTGCGAGCGGCCGGTAATCCTTCCGATGTCGAATCCGTCCGACCTGAGTGAAGCCGTGCCACTGGACCTGTTGCGCTGGACGGAAGGCCGCGCACTGGTCGCCACCGGCAGTCCGTTTGAACCGGTGGAACTCGACGGGCGGACGATTAGCATCGGCCAGGGAAACAACGTGCTGGTGTTTCCGGGCCTGGGCCTGGGCGTACTGCTAGGCGGAATCCGCGTGGTGACCGATGAAATGCTCACGGCAGCGGCCTACACGCTCGCCGGCAAGGTGACCGATGCCGAACTCGGCGGTGGCATGCTCTTTCCGGCGGTTTCGCGCCTGCGTGAGATTTCTGCGGCCGTCGCTGCGGCCGTCATCGCGAACTTCCGTGGTGGAGCAGTGCAGGACGAGCCATCGGCCGCGCTGGTCGAGGCGGTGACTGCGAAGATGTGGATGCCGCGCTACGAGGAGTATGTGGCCGTCGCCAGCGATGCGGCAGAGTGACCTTGATGGGACCCATCGCACTGTGCGTCATCGCGGTGATCGGGTTGCTGCTCGCGGAGCGCCGTGGGTCGCGGGTCGGCCTGTGGCTCACCAAGCCGGTCGCGTCGGCGGCATTCATCTGGTTCGGGCTCGAGGCCGGGGCGCTCGATACCCGCTACGGCCAGTTGGTGCTGGCCGGACTCGCGCTGTGCATGCTCGGCGACGTGTTGCTGATCCCGCTCGGCAAGCCGGGCATTTTTCGCGCCGGACTGTTCGCATTCCTGCTTGGCCATGTCGCGTACAGCGCTGCATTCCTGACCCGGCCGCTGGCTCCGGTCGGGCTCGTCGCCGGCGGGCTGGCGCTTGCCGCCTTCATCTACCTGGTCCTGCGCTGGCTCGGGCGATCCGTGCCGGCCGGCATGGTGTTGCCGGTCAGGGCGTACATGCTGGTGATTGGCGTGATGTCCGCACTTGCTTGCGCAATGACCGCCGCGGGCGGGCCGTGGCAGGCCGCGGTCGGTGCGCTGGCCTTCACGGCGTCGGATGTTTCCGTGGCGCGTGATCGTTTCGTGCGCCACGAGTTCGCGAACCGGGCGTGGGGCCTGCCGCTCTACTACGGCGCCCAGCTGCTGATCGCCACCACGCCGGCACTGGTGTCCTGAATGAAAACGGAGCCGGCCCTTTCGGGCCGGCCCCACCCTGGGTCACGCGGCAGTGGGGGGACTACTGCGTCTTGACGCCGAGTTCCTTGAGCGCATGCTCGAGCTTCTTGGCACCGTCGGCGGGCTTGCCTTCCTTGCAGAGCTTTTCGCCTTCGTTGGCCGTCTTCCTGGCCTTGGCAGCGTTCGGATTCGTCGCGTTCGCGGCCGACGCGGCCTGGTACTGCTTCTGCAGCGATTCACACTGCGCTGCCGGTGTCGTGGCGGGCATCGCGCCGGCCGCCGGGGCTGCCGCAGGCGTCGTGGCAGCGAAGGCCGCCGGGGCCAGCACTACGGCGGCGGACACTGCGGTGATGATCTTGCGGATGCTCATGGTCTTGCTCCTCAGGGACTGTGTGGGGACTCGTCTCAGCCGGGCTCTCCCGGATGGCTGACATGAGAACCCATTCATGTAAGCGGGATGTTTCAGGGACAGTCCAGAATGGTTACGCACCATTGCGGCGGCGCGCCCTGTAACATCCTGTTACAAGATTCATGCGCGGAAACCTGCCGGCTCGCTATGTTCCCGCCGGCATTGGTCCTGCAGGACGGCAAGCCATGGAACCCTCGCCGCACATTCTGATCGTCGACGACGATCGCGAGATACGCGACCTGCTGTCGCGTTTCCTCGAGCGCAATGGCCTGCGCGTCTCGGTGGCGCGCGATGAGCGGGAAATGCTCAAGGTGATGCAGAGTTCCGCAATCGACCTGCTGGTGCTCGATGCCATGCTGCCAGGCAAGAACGGCTTCACGATATGTCGCGAGCTGCGAGCGGCCGGCAACCTTCCCATCATCATGTTGACCGCTGCCGGCGACGAGACGGACCGAATCGTAGGCCTGGAGATGGGTGCCGACGACTACGTTGCCAAGCCGTTCAATCCCCGCGAACTGCTGGCGAGGATGCGGGCCGTGCTTCGCCGTGCCTCGGAGCCGGGGCGCGCCGTGGAGTCGCCGCGAGGGGCGCTTTGCTTCGCCGGCTGGACTCTCGACGTGGCGCGGCGCCGCCTGCTGTCGCCCGAAGGCGCGATGGTGACTCTTTCCACCGGAGAATTCGACCTGCTGCTCGCCTTCGCGGAACGGCCGCAACGTGTACTCACTCGCGAACAGTTGCTCGACATTGCCCGCGGTCGCGGTCCGACGCCTTTCGACCGCAGCATCGACGTGCAGGTGAGCCGGCTGCGGCGCAAGATCGAGGTCGACGCACGCGCGCCAGAGGTCATCGCCACTGTGCGTGGCGGCGGGTACGTCTTCACGCCTGTCGTGGAGCGCAAGTGAGGCGACTGCTGCCCGACACTTTCGCCGGATGGGTGATTGTCGTCCTGATCGGCGGGCTGGCGCTGTCCCAGTGCGTGACGCTCGCCGTCAACTATCGCACCAGGACCAGCACCGCGACGGTGCTCGAACACTTCCGCCTCGCCGAGCGCGTGGCCGACGTCGTACGGCTGGTCGGCAGTTCGCCCCCCGGGCAGCGCGAGCGGATGCTCGCGAGCCTGGCGGGACCGACGTTGCGCGCCAGCTGGGGCACGCGTCCGGCGATCGCGGACGCGCCGCCTCGCGACTGGCACGCCCAGCTCTTCGACGAGGTCGTGCAGTCGGCGCTCTGGGACGTGCCGTGGCGTGAGCTACGTGTTTCGCTGCGCGAGGCCCCGCCACAGCCGACCGGTCCTGCAGTGGCACAGCCGCGAAAGGCCGCGGCAACGCCGGGCGTCGCGCAGAGCGTGGACGAGATCCTTGCGGAACACGAGCGCGCCGCGGTGCTCAACGTGTCGCTGCAGCTCGATGACCAGAGCTGGCTCAATTTCGAGGCGCCGCTGGTGGAAGAGCGCAACGTTGCATCGCGCTGGTCGGTTCCGCTGCTGGCGCTTGCCGCACTGGCGATCCTGGCCGCGTCGGTGTGGGCGGTCCGCCGGCTGACGGCGCCTCTGACGACGCTTGCCGACGCCGCGGAACAGCTTGGCCGCGACGTCAATGCCGCGCCTCTCTCGGAAAGCGGGCCCCAGGAGCTGCGACAGGCGGCGCATGCGTTCAACCTGATGCAGGAGCGCCTGCAGCGCTTCATTCGCGACCGGACGCTGATGGTCGCGGCAATGTCTCACGACCTGCGCACGCCGATCACCCGGTTGCGCCTGCGCGCAGAGTTCGTGGAGGACGAAGAGCAGCGGCGCAGGATGCTGGCAGACCTGGCCGACATGGAATCGATGGTGGACTCGACGCTGGCATTCGTCCGTGAAGAGGCGAGTACGGAGGCGACAGCAAGCGTCGATCTCGTGTCGCTGGTAGCCAGCGCCTGCGAGGATCGCCCGGGCGTCTCGGTTCGTTTCGATCCTGCAGTGGCATCGCGCCTGCCGTATGTCTGCAGGCCGGTTTCGCTCACGCGATGCCTTGCCAATGTCGTGGACAATGCGGTCAAGTACGGGGGCACGGCCGAGGTCGGGCTTGCCGCTACCGATTCCAGCATCACCATTGTCGTGGAGGATCGCGGGCCGGGCATCGCAGCCGGGGATCGAGAGCGCGCATTCGCACCGTTCACGCGTCTCGACCCGTCACGTAACAGGGACACTGGCGGCACGGGCCTCGGCCTCACGATAGCGCGGACGATTGCCCGAGCGCACGGCGGCGACGTCGGCCTCGAGGATCGGCCGGGGGGAGGCCTGCGTGTCACGCTGACGTTGCCGCGCTGAGTCCGCATGCCTGCAAACCTGTCACCTGAATACAAGGCTGCCGCGGAGGCATACCGCAAGGCTCGCGACCCGCAGGAAAAGCTCGATCACCTGCGCGAGATGCTGAGCGTCATTCCGAAGCACAAGGGTACGGATCACCTGCAGGCCGACCTCAAGCACCGCATCAAGGAGCTCGACGAGGAACTGGCGGGGCCGAAGCGGGGCGGGGCGCGCAGTGGGCCGGCGCTGGTCATCCGGCCGGAGGGTGCGGCGCAGGTCGCGCTGGTAGGGCCGCCGAACGGTGGCAAATCGCTGCTGCACTCGCGGCTTACGGGCTCGAGCGCGAAGAGCGGGCCATATCCACACACCACGCAGTATCCGGAACCCGGCATGCTCCGGTGGGAGGACGTGCTCTTCCAGCTCGTCGACCTTCCGGCGATGTCACCCGAGCACCCGTTGCCGTGGCTGGGCAGCACGCTGCAGTCCGCCGACGCCTGCCTGCTGGTGATCGACCTCGCAGATCCAGAGTGCCTGCAGCAGGTTGCATCGGTGCAGGCGATGCTCGTCGAGCGAAAGGTAAGCCTGGTCACCGAATGGCCTGCAGGCGCGGCGCGGGCGTCCGCCGCGGCCGCGACCGTCGAGGAGGAGGGTGACGTGTTCATCCTGCGCCTGCCCACGCTGCTGCTCGCGAACAAGTCCGACCTGCTCGCGCACCCGGAGACCGATCTCCAGGCACTCGCCGAACTCGAGGAGCCGCATTTTCCGACGCTACTGGTGTCTGCTGAAACAGGGCAAGGGCTTGGCGCGCTGGGCGAGTGGTTGTGGCGCTCCTTCGGCCTGGTGCGGATATACACCAAGGCCCCCGGCAAGCAGGCGCTGCACGACCGGCCGTTCACGCTTCGCCACGGCGAGCAGACAGTCGGCGACGTGGCCCGCCTGGTACACCGCGAAATGGCGCAGACGCTCAAGTACGCGCGGGTGTGGGGTGCTTCGGTCGCGGCGGATGGGCAGCACGTCGGGCGCGATCACGTGCTGGTGGACCGGGACGTCGTCGAACTGCACGCCTGATACGGCAGTGCGCCGGACGGGCGCGTAGCGCAGTGCTCCAGGGAATTCCGCTGGCGCCGAATCGGCTACGATAGCTGCATGATTCCGACTTGGTTCATGGTCGCCTACACCGTGTTCGTCGTCTACGTGATGGCGATCTGGTGGAAAAACTATGGCTGGCGAAATTTCCTATGGTTCTCCGACATCGCGTTCATCGGCGCGGTGCCCGCGATGTGGCTCGGGAGTGCGCCGCTCGCGAGTGTGCTGGCGGTCGCGGTGCTGCTACCGGAGATCCTGTGGAACGTGGATTTCGTCGGACGATTGCTGCTCAGGCGGCGCATCACGGGACTGACCGACTACATGTTCGAGCCCGAGCGGCCGAAACTTCTGCGTGGCCTGTCTCTTTTCCACGTGCCGCTGCCGCTGGTGCTGCTGTGGATGCTGGCGGCATACGGCTATGACAGCCGGGTCGGGTTGGCCGGCGCCGTCGTGCTCGGGGCGGTCGTGCTACCCGTGAGCCGCCTGGTGAGTCAGCCGGACAAGAACATCAACTGGACCTACGGGATCGGCGCCGCACAGTCGAAATGGCCGGCATGGGCATACGTGCTTTCCCTGTTTGCCGGCTTCGTGGCGCTGGTATTCGTTCCCACCGATTGGCTGCTGCGCCGCCTGTTCTGACGCGGAAAGCAGGCGCCTGGCACCGATTCATCCAGCACCTGTTTTCCTCGCCCTGGCCTTTGCTATACTCCCGCTCGCATCAAGAAAGGGGCGTTTGCCCCGGCCAACCTGCCTTCCCGGGCAAGGTGGCGCGCGTCGAGAGACGCGGATGCGGCCGGAAGGCAACGAAGCGGGTGTAGCTTTCTAAACCCTCCGGCGCTCGAATCGTGGCGCGGAGGGTTTTTCGTTTCTGCCTCCAGCCACCTCGTGCGCCGCTCGTTGGATCCCGGTCAGGTCTGCGGCCCGCATTAGGACTGGAGGTTTGACCATGAATTCGATAACGCCTGAGCTGATCGACTACCTGCAGAAACTGCCCACCCTTTCCGCTGCATCGCGGCGGCAGCGCCTCGAGGAGGCGCGGCGTCGCATCGCCTCCGGCGAGGGCGGCCCGGAGTCCCTCGTGCCATTCGCGCTTGCCGATCACGACGAGGACGTCGTGTTTGCGGCCACCTCGGCCTATGTCGGCGTGGTGCGCGATGCAATCGAGCGAAACGCCGCGGCCCACGATGCGGCGGAGTGGGTACGCCGCGGGCTGGCGTTCAACCGCGGCGCCGTGTTCGCGGCGCTGCTCGCGCTCGGTGACGACGGCATCAACGAGCGACTGCTGCCGCTGCGCCTCGCTCTGTCTGCCGATGACGTCGCGACCGTCTGTCGCCGGGCCGCACACCGGTCGTGCGAACGTTCGCGGGCATTCCTCGACGAATGGCACGAGTTGCTGTTCGGCGAGGGCGCGGCGCTCGAACGTGGGCATGTCGCGGCTTCGCTCGGCATCGGCCAGGCGCAGGTCGCTTGACGGCGGCTGGCGCTAGAGGTGCTTGGCGAGGAAGGCCTCGATCGTCTGGAGTAGCTGGGTGCGGGTCTTCCCGCTGGACAGCCAGTGATCTTCGCCGGCCAGCTTCACGTATTCGTACGGTTTGCCAGCGGCGTCGAGGGCCTGTGCCATGGTCTGCGACTGCTTTGCAGGAACCACCGTGTCCTCATCGCCGTGTATCAGCAGGATCGCTGCCTCGATGGCAGTTGCTGCTCGCGAAGGTGACGCCCGCACGACATCGGGATCGCCGGGCGATCCGATGTGGTCCTTCCAGTAGGCGAGCGAATTCGAATCGCTTCCAGTTTTCGACCGTACGTCACCGATCATCTGCGGAAGATCTGAAACCCCGTTTACGCTTACGGCGCAGGCATACAGGTCCGGCGTGAACGCCGCGCCCGCCAGTGCCGCATAGCCGCCATAACTCGCCCCCATTATGCAGACGTGCTTCGCGCTCGCGACGTCGGTTGCAATCAGGTGGCGCACGCCGTCGGTCACGTCGTCCTGCATCAAAGCGCCCCATTGCCGATATCCGGCCAGCCGGTGCGCCGTTCCATAGCCTGTCGAGCCACGGAACTGCGGCTGCAGCACGGCATAGCCGCGCGTGGCGAGGAACTGCGCCCACCAGTCGAACCCGCCCGGGTCCCTTGATTCCGGACCGCCGTGCACCAGCACTACCAGTGGAAGGTCCTTGTCGCCCTTGCCGGGCGGCAATGTCAGGAACGCAGGGATCGGCGTGCCGTCGCGCGCATCGTAGGTAATCGTGCGAACCTCGCCGAGTTGCACGCCGTTCAGTGCAGGATAAGCCTCGCCGACGATGTCCGCCTTGTGAGCCGTGCGGTCCACAAGGTAATAGACGGACGGATGCGTGCTGGTTTCCGTCTCCACCAGCAGGCGCTGACTGTCAGTCGACCGATCCACGATGTACACCGAGCGATCCGGAAACGCCTTTTCGAGCGCACGTTCCAGTGCGGCAGTCTTCGGGTCGACGTATACGAGGCGTGGATTGATTCCCGCCAGCCAATATCCGGTCACGACACCCGTGTCCTGTGCCACGGTCGCGCCGCTGACATCGACTCCGGGTTCCTCGAATGCCACGAATGCGGGCGACCCGTCGAATGGCAGCGCCCACGCCCTGGAGTTTGCAGTGCCGTTCTCGCCGATGGCCACCACGGCCTTTCCGTCTGCCGTGACACCGGCAAGAGACAGCGGTTCGACGCCCTTCGCCTTGAAGATCGGCCGCCAGGCGATTCCGTCCATGAGGAGGATGGTGGATTCGCGCGTCTCTGGATTCCACTCCGATCGCGCCAGCGGGCTGCCGTCGGGCCTGACCATCCACTGGATCGTGTACGCCGTCCCTCGCGCGACGACCCGGCCCCTGCCGGATTTCGTATCCACGTCGAACAGAGTCATGGCCCAGCCGTCGTCGCCCCTGGAATCCCGCAGGCGTGTGCCGACGGCTGGCATGCGCTTTTCAGGCACGAATTCCCACGACGCCATGGAGACAGTGTCCTTGCGAAGCGGATTTGCGGCCAGCAATTCTGCGCCGGTCACGAGGTCCCGGTTGCCATCGCCAAGGAGCAGTATTCTGGGTTCGCCTCCCGCGATGTCGGCCGCCATGGTGCGGAAGAATTCGAATGTGCGGTTGGGCGCAGCTCTCTGTCCCGGCACGTGGGTCGTCGTGCTTACCTCGAGCAGCGCAGTGTCATTGTCTGCCCAACGCAGCCCGCGCAGCGATATGCCGGTGCCGACATTCAATACGCGCAACGGCCGTGGCTGACCAGGCCTCAAGAAGATCACTTGCGGACCATTTTCAGTGGCACGGTCGACGAGTATGGTCTGGCCGTCCGGGGAAAGGGCGAGATGCTCGAAGTCCGGAACCTGGCCGAACGCCGACGCAGGCGTCTCTGCGGCGTACGAAATCAGGGGAACGATCGCGTAGAAGAGCACCAGCGAAAGTCGTGCCAGGCGCGGAGTGGATCGAACCATGCAAGTCTCCATTTGCCGGTGTTCCCTGTGCGCAATATATCCGAGTCACGTTCGGCGTCGAGAGGGGAAAACAACGGTGTATCCTGTTGACTCGCGTCCGCGAAACCGCCGGTTCTGGAACCGTGGCAAGGCAGAGGACTGATGAAACAGGTCTGGATAACCGGAGCCGGCGCACCTGGAAAACTGCAGGTGCGCGAGGCCGTCGAGCCATCCGCAGGCGCCGGCGAAGTCCGCATCCGCGTCGCCTATGCGGGCGTCAATTTCGCCGACATCCAGGCACGCATGGGCCAGTATCCGGATGCACCGAAGCCGCCCTGCGTGGTCGGCTACGAAGTCTCGGGCGTCATCGACCAGGTCGGCAGCGGCGTCAGCGGTCTCGCCGCAGGCGACCGGGTCATGGCGCTGACACGCTTCGGAGGCTACAGCGAGGTGGTCTCGGTCAACGCCGAGTGGGTGCACAAGCTGCCCGACTCGGTCAGCCTGGAAACTGCAGGTGCGATCGCCGTCAACTACGGCACGGCATGGGTGATGCTCACGCGCCAGGCAAGCGTTCGACCCGGCCAGACCGTGCTGATCCAGTCAGCTGGCGGTGGCGTGGGTCTTGCGGCACTGCAGATCAGCCTGTGGCGCGGCGCAACGCCGATCGGGACCGCTGGCGCCGGCAAGCACGAGCGATTGAAGGCGATGGGTTGCGAGCATTGCATCGACTACCGCGGCGAGGACGTGAAGGCCGAGGTTCTCAAGCTTACTTCGGGCCGCGGCGTCGACATCGCGCTGGATTCGGCAGGTGGCAGTTCCATCCGCACGAACTATCACCTGCTCGCGCCGCTGGGCCACCTGGCGATGTTCGGTTTTGCAGCTACGGTGACCGGCGAGCGCATGAATCCTTTATCACTGATCAAGGGGCTCGTAACGACGCCGTTCTTCCACCCGCTTGCGCTGCTGAACGCGAACCGCAGCGTCTCGGGGCTCAACATGGGGCGGCTGTTCCCGGAATACGGCCGGATGCGCGACGAGATACGGCAGATTGTCGCGCTGGTGGCGGACGGCACGTTCGCGCCGGTGGTCGACAAGGTGTTTCGGTTCGAGGACGCCGCGGCGGCGCATCAGTACATCCAGGATCGCCGGAACTTCGGCAAGGTGCTGCTGAAGCCGTAAGCCTGGGTGGGCTGAACGCAACGCTCATCACCGCCGGTTCACGATCGCTCGATCTCAAGGATCGGAATCGTTGCCTGCGCGAGGCGCACTTATCGATCCCAGCCACCGCGACACGTCGCGCGGCGTCCGGTCGCTGAGCCAGCCGAACACGATCATGTGCCAGGAAACGCGCTGCACGTAGCCGCGCGTCTCGTTGTAGGGAATGTTCTCTACCCAGACGTCCATCTCCATAGGTGCGTCCGGGAGCCAGCGGCGTACGGCCCCGGGCCCCGCGTTGTAGCCGCCCATCGCGAGCGCTGCCTGCCCGCCACTGCGGTCATACAGGCCGCGCAGGTATGCCGAGCCGAGCGGCACGTTGACCGATGGCTGCAGCAGCGACGCGGTCGAACGCAGCGGCAGGTCCCAGGCCTTCGCGGTACGCCTGGCGGTCTCCGGTAGCAGCTGCATGAGCCCTAGCGCCCCGGCGCTGGACCGTGCGTCGGCGCGATACAGGCTCTCCTGGCGGATGATTGCGTAGATCAGGTCGGGCGGAAGACCGGTCAGCGAGGCGCCCCTGCGTACTTCGGCGTCGTAGGGTCGCGGATACAGCACGTCGTAGTCGTCGAAGATCCTGAGCTTCGCCGCCGCAGCAATGGCCTGCAGGTACCAGCCCCAGCGCGCCGCGAGCCCGATCGCCTGCACCTGCTGGGGCTGCGCGAGATCGGCATAGCCGGCGCGCCATTCCACGATCGCGAGCGTTTCCATGTCGCAGCGGACGAATTCCCTTGCGCGCACGAATGCGGGCTGCAATGCGAGGGCTGTCCATCTGCTTGTCGTTCAGTCCCATCGGCACGGGTGTCGGGGCGAACGCCTGGCCCAGGCGCGCGGCCGAGAGCACGGCATACCAGTTGTCGGTGGGCAGGACCTGCGCATAGCCCTGCTTCGCCAGTTCCTTGTCGCCCAACTGCTCGGCGGACCGCGCAGCCCAGTAGCGCCATCTGTTCTGGCTGCGAAGCTCCTCGGGCATCGCCGCGATCGTCTCGCGCACGCGTGTCCAGTTGCCGGCCCAGAGCGCGGCACGAACATGCCACTCCCAGGACAGTTCGTTGTGGTCGCCGGGTTGCCCCAGCGCGAAGAACTCGAGTGCGCGCGGGCTGCGGCTCAGTGCCAGTTGCACTCCAACTGCGATCGCGTAAGGACTCGCAGCCTGGGCCGTGTCGAGACGCCGCGCCCGTACCAGGGACGGATAGAGATCGGCTGCCGCGTCGGCGTCCTTGCGCGCGTACCGGTTCCAGCCGGCCAGCAGCGCAGCCGGTTCGACGCGCGTGTCGGGCGAAGCAATCAACGCTTCGATCGACTCCTGGGGTTTATCGATCAGCTCCGCCCACTGCAGTATCGGCGCGGCCGCGGATGCCGGCATCGATTTCGCCAGGTAGCGCGCGAGGCCCGATTCACCAGCCGCGAGCGCCGCACGAGCCCGGCGCTCGATCAGTTCCGGCGTGAGCAGTCCCCGGCCACGCAACCAGTCGAACGCGGGATCACAGGCCGGCGGCACGCTCTTCGGAACATCCCACTCGGCAATGACCAGGTCTGCGAGCCCGTCGGTACGGTCGAGCGCGATGCGCGCGGTGTACGCGCTGCAGCGTGCGGCGACCGTATCGTCGATGTCCGCCCGGTACACGGAAAGATAATCGTCCCAGCGCTTGCCCACGGCGAGCGCCATCAACCATTGGCTGCGCAGCGACTGCCCCGCGGGCTGGTCTCCATAGGTGTCGAGGAAGGCCCGGATCGCAGGCGCGGCGGAAGGGTCGTCCAGCCGGCTCCGCAACCTGGCCCCGATGACATAGGGATAGAGCGGGTAGGCGCGCAGGGCGTCGCTGTCCGCGGTGGCCGCGCCCGGGGCGCCGCTGTCCGCCGCCGCATATGCGGCGAGGAATTGCCGGCGCCCCTCGGCAAGCGAATCCGTACCCACCTCGGTCGCCCGGGCAGGTCCGAATGAGGTCGCTATCGACAGGAATGCCAGCGCAGCGAGCGCAGACAGGCGAATCCGGATGCTGGCAAGGGCAATGTAGCGCGTTTGATGCATGGCGTAAGTCTATGATGAATCAGGGGCGGCCCGGCACCCGGGCGCTTCCTCGGAAATCCCCATTAACAAACGTGGTGCAGTGCCGCAAACTCGGCACCACGTCCGGTCTGCGCCTTCCGGCGGCGGCTGGACATTGCTTGCCGAATCTCACGAAGGGAGACCACTCCATGCTGTATTCAGGACCCGCTTTCAGCGCCACCGCGCTGGGCGACGGCCTCGTCGAACTGAAATTCGATCTCGCCGGCGAATCGGTCAACAAGTTGAGCCAGGCCGCGCTGCGCGACTTCGATGCGGCCACCCAGGCGATCGCGAAGGATGCGAGCGTCAAGGGCGTCATCGTCACGTCCGGCAAGTCGGTGTTCATCGTCGGCGCCGACGTGACCGAGTTCGGCGCGATGTTCGCGGCGGGCGAGGAAGCTGTCGCCAAGGGCGTCCTCGAAGTCAACCAGTTGCTCTGCCGGTTCGAGGACCTGCCGTTTCCGAAGGTCGCGGCGATCAACGGCGTCTGTCTCGGCGGTGGTCTCGAACTCGCGCTCGCCTGTGATTTCCGCGTGATGTCGACCGCGGCGTCGGTCGGCTTCCCCGAAGTGAAGCTCGGCATCTTCCCGGGCTTCGGCGGCAGCGTGCGCATGCCACGGGTGGTCGGCGTGGACAACGCGATCGAGTGGATCTGCACCGGCGCGGACAAGAAGGCCGACGCTGCGCTGAAGGACGGCGCCGTCGACGCGGTCGTGGCGCCAGAGGCGCTGCGTGAGGCAGCACTCGCGATGCTGAAGGAAGCCATCGACGGCCGCCTCGACTGGAAGGCGCGGCGCGCCGAGAAGCTCGCGCCCGTGAAACTGAACCCGATGGAGTCGATGATGGCGTTCACCAGCGCCATGGGATTCGTCGCAGGCAAGGCTGGGCCGAACTACCCGGCGCCGATGCTCGCGATCCGCAGCATCCAGGAATCCTCGACCAAGGGTCGTGACGACGCCATCGCGATCGAGGCGAAGTACTTTGCCAAGGCCGCGGCGACGCCACAGGCGAATGCGCTGATCGGTCTCTTCATGGCTGACCAGGCCGTGAAGAAGGCCGCCGGCGGATGGGCGAAGAAAGGCGGCAAGGAGGTCAAGCAGGCGGCGGTGCTCGGTGCCGGCATCATGGGTGGCGGCATCGCCTACCAGAGTGCCGTCAAGGGCACGCCGATCATCATGAAGGACATCCGCGCGGAAGCGCTCGATCTCGGCATGAACGAGGCGGGCAAGCTGCTCGCGAAGCAGGTCGAGAAGGGCAGGTCGACGCCCGAGAAGATGAGCCAGACACTGTCCCGCATCCGCCCGACGCTGAACTACGGCGACTTCAAGGAAGTGGACATCATCATCGAGGCCGTGGTCGAGAACCCGAAGGTCAAGAAGGCGGTGTTCGCCGAGGTCGAAGGGCTGGTGCGCGAGGACACGATCATTGCGTCGAACACCTCGACGATCTCGATAAGCTTCCTGGCCGAAGGCCTCAAGCGCCCGCAGAACTTCGTCGGCATGCACTTCTTCAATCCGGTGAACATGATGCCGCTGGTGGAAGTGATCCGCGGCAAGCAGTCCTCGGACGCCGCCATTGCGGCCACCGTGGCGCTGGCGCTCAAGATGGGCAAGACGCCGATCGTCGTGAACGACTGCCCGGGGTTCATGGTGAACCGCGTGCTGTTCCCGTATTTCGCCGGCTTCCACATGCTGCTGCGCGACGGCGCGGACTTCATGGCCGTGGACAAGGCGATGGAGAAGTTCGGCTGGCCGATGGGCCCGGCGTACCTGATGGACGTGGTGGGCATGGATACGGCCGTGCACGCGGCTGGCGTGATGGCCGAGGGCTTCCCGGACCGCATGAAGCCGGACTTCAAGGGCACGACCGAGGTGCTGGTCGAGCACAAGCGGCTCGGGCAGAAGTCAGGCAAGGGTTACTACAGCTACGAGCCCGACAAGAAGGGCAAGCCCAAGAAGACCCCCGACCCCGAGACCTACGAGCTGATCAAGGGCGTGGTCGCGGCACGCAAGGAGTTCGCGCCGGAGGAGATCGTCGCGCGCTGCATGGTGCCACTGGTGAACGAGGTCGCGCGCTGCCTCGAGGACAAGATCGTCGCCTCGCCGGCCGAAGCGGACATGTCATTGATCTACGGCATCGGCTTCCCGCCTTTCCGCGGCGGCGCCTGCCGTTACGTGGACCAGATGGGTGCCGCGGCGTTTGTCGAGATGGCGGACAAGTACGCTTCGCTCGGCAAGCTCTACGACGCGCCGAAGCTGCTGCGCGACATGGCCAAGTCCGGCAAGAAATTCCTCGGCTGATCGAGCGGCCCCACAAGAATCTGGAGAGATGAACATGAGTCTCAATCCCCGCGATGTCGTCATCATCGATGGCGTCCGCAGTGCAATGGGCCGCTCCAAGGGCGGCATGTTCCGGAACGTCCGCGCCGAGGTGCTCTCGGCCGAACTGATCAAGGCGTTGTTCAAGCGCAATCCGGCCGCAAAGATGGATGAGGTCGAGGACGTGATCTGGGGCTGCGTCAACCAGACGCTCGAGCAGGGCATGAACATTGCCCGCAACTCGCTGCTGCTGGCCGGCCTCCCGCACACGGTCCCGGGGCAGACGGTGAACCGGCTCTGCGGCTCGTCGATGCAGGCGCTGCACACCGCGGCTGCGCAGATCATGACAGGGCAGGGCGACGTGTTCGTGATCGGCGGCGTGGAGCACATGGGCCACGTCGGCATGATGCACGGCATCGACCTGAACCCGTCATCGTCCAAGCAGTACGCCAAGGCCTCCAACATGATGGGTCTCACGGCGGAGATGCTCGGGCGCATGCACGGCATCACGCGCGAGATGCAGGACAAGTTCGCGCTGCGCTCGCACCAGAGGGCGTGGGAAGCCACGCTGGCGGGACGCTTCAAGAACGAGATCGTCGGCATCGAAGGCCATGACGCCAATGGCGTGCGCGTGCTGTGCGACATCGACGAAGTGATACGCCAGGACGCATCGCTCGAGGCGCTGGCCGCGCTGAAGCCAGCGTTCGACCCGAAAGGCGGGACGGTGACCGCGGGTTCGTCGTCGGCAATCTCGGACGGTGCCTCCGCGATGCTGGTCATGAGCTACGAGCGAGCGAAGGCGCTGGGCCTCAAGCCGCGCGCGAAAGTCCGCTCCATGGCGGTCGCGGGCGTCGACCCCGCGATCATGGGCTATGGTCCGGTGCCGGCGACCAAGAAGGCGCTGAAGCGCGCCGGCCTCGAGATGAAGGACGTCAAGGTGGCCGAGCTGAACGAGGCATTCGCCGCGCAGTCGCTGCCCTGCGTGAAGGACCTCGGGATCATGGACCGCATGGACGAGACCGTGAACCTGAACGGCGGCGCGATTGCGCTTGGACATCCGCTGGGTTGTTCCGGTGCCCGCATCACGACAGCGCTGCTGAACGTGATGGAACAGCAGGACGCCGACATCGGCCTGTCGACGATGTGCATCGGACTTGGGCAGGGCATCGCCACGGTGCTCGAGCGCGTCTAGTGCGCGGACAGGAGACGCGTACATCGAAAGCGCGTCGTTAGAGACAGCGACATCGAGAGGGGCCCTGCGGGGCCCTTCTTCTTTTCAGGGCAATGGTGCATCGCCTGGCGCGCTTCGGCGCGCTCGTCTTTAGCGCTCCTTAAGGTCAGGGGCGTATCTAAGGAGACATAGAAATCGCCGATGCGGGACTCCCGCAACAGAGCCCCGCATCGGGTCTCCCGACCGAGGAGGGGCGCATGAAAAGAGTCACGCAATTCACGGTCACCTGGCTGACGGTACTGGTCGCGTCCACGGTGTGGCGCTGGCACAGGGCGGTCCGGGTGGTAGCGGTGGAGCCGGCGGAGGTGCCGGCGGAGGCCCGGGAGCGGGTGGGACTGGCATGGGTGCCCAGTCCATGCCGATGCAGCAGCACGGCACGATGCAGCAGGACCAGGCACGGTGATCGCGACCGGCAGATGGACCGTCTGCAGCAGCAGGAGAAGTTGCGCGCCAAGGACCAGGACCGCCTGCGGGACCAGGAAAAGCTGCTGAAGCGCGACCAGGACGGACTGAAGGCGCAGGAGCAGCTGACGCAGCAGGAACGCAGCCAGGCCCAGGAGCGGCAGCGGCTCGAGGTGCAGGAGCAGGCCCGGCTCAAGGAACAGGCCGGGACCATGAACCAGGCGCAGTTGCGGCAGCAACGCAGGACACTCGAGCAGACGCAGTCGGAGTTGCGGCAGCGTCAGCAGCTGACGGTGCAGGAGCGTGACCAGCTGCAGCAGCGCCAGAAGGCGCTGGAGGGCGAGGCGGCCCAGATCCGGGAACGCGAACAACTGATGCAACAGGAACAGTCGCGCCTGCAGGAACAGTTGCAATTGCTCGACCAGGCGCGTGTGAAGGACGAACAGCAGTAAGAGGTGGCGACCAGGTTGCAGGCACGCGGACTGGTCGCCGGACCCCTCTAGCGACATCACCTGCATCGACATCCGCATCAAGGCAGCGACGGGAGGTGCTGGCAGAACAAGCCGCGCCAAGTAACGACTCCCCAACCGTCGGCCTGGCGTCGACGGATTTCCCCGGCCGGTTGCTCCAGCCGGTCGGGGCCTTTGGGGACGGCTCGCATGGCCATGCCAGCCGTTCGGGATCGTGCACGATGACTTCCGCGCCGCAGCCCCACCGACGACTTCGGAAAACCGCAGTGGCGCTTGAGCTCATCTTCAGGTGGGCCCTCCAGGCTTGACGCTGCAGACATCGACACATCGGATACGCGCGGAAGTGCGCAAGGAGGACCGACATGAGGGGTCTCGGAAAGGTATTCTCGGTATTGGCGGTGGCGGCACTTCTCGCGGGGCTCGGTGCCTGCGGCGGTAGCTCCGACAACAAGGACTCAGTGACACCAGTCCCGACGACCGGGACGCTGAGTGTGGGAGTGATCACCGGCTTCGGCAGCGTGTACGTGGACGGTGTTCGCTACGACACCACCGGTGCCCAGGTCACGATGAACGGCATGACCGCGACGCAGGCGCAGCTGCGGGTCGGCCATTACGTGCAGGTAAAGGGGCAGGCACAGGGTGCAGCGCACCGCGCGAACGTCATTCGCTACCACAATGTGCTCGAGGGACCGATCAGCAGCATCGACACCGCCGCGAGTTCGTTCGTGGCGATGGGGCAGACGGTGTTGCGTAACGCTGGATACGTCGCTGGGTGACAGTATCCAGCCGGCCTCTATCGAGGGTCTGGTGGTCGGAGACGTCGTCGAGGTCAGCGGTATCGTGCCAGCCACGGGCGCCATCGACGCCACGCGTGTCGATATCAAGCCGGACGGTGGTCCCTACGACGTGGCGGGCTATGTCGCGGACCTGTCGGAGGCTACGCATCGTTTCAGCATCAACGACCTGGTGGTCGATTACTCGGCCGCCAACATGGACGATTTCGCGACCGGTGATCCGAGCGCGGGCGACCTGGTGCTGGTGAAGGGATTCACGTTCGACCCGGACGGGGCGTTTGCCGCGACTCGCGTGGAACTCCGGTCGGACGACTGGCTGATGCCCGGACCGGGTGACCAGGTGGACGTCGAGGGATCGATCGTCGAGTTCGAGTCCCCGACCGCTTTCAAGGTGGGCGGATGGGCCGTCACGACTACGCAGGCCACGACGTATGAGAACGGGACGGTCGCAGACCTTGCGAATGGTGTGATGGTCAAGGTCAAGGGAGTGGCCGACGCGAACGGCGTGCTGGTGGCCGCACGGATCTGCTTCGAGCAGGTCAATACGATTCGCATCGTCGCGCAGGTCGACACGCTGGCGGCAGACGGCTCGATCGAGTTGCTTGGCCTGGTCGTGGCGACCGACGACGCGACGCGGTACGAGGACAGGTCGCAGCTCGACCAGCGCGACTTCGGCTTCAAGGACCTGACCGTCGGCACCTGGGTCGACGTGCGCGGGTACGAGCAGCCGTCCGACAGTGGAGCGGTACTCGCGACGAGGGTCGTGCGCATCGATCCGGCGAATGAGGTCAGCCTGCGCGGGCCTTTCAGCGAGCCCGTGCGCCCGGACTTCCACATCCTGTCGGTACTGGTGAATACGACGAGTGACACGAAGTTCCGGCTCGAGGGCAACATCGTGCTGACCCCGGACGTGTTCTTCAGTACGGCTGAAGGACAGCTGGTGGAGGCCTGGGGCAGCTGGAGCGGCACGGCATTGAGCGCCAGCCGCGTCGAGATCAAGGTCCAAGACGACTGAGCCTGGCCAGGACGGCCGGTCCCGGGCGTCGAGGCGGGCGGGGCATCGAAAGGTGCCTCGCCCTTCGTTTTTTGTGGAGTCAACCGCGAATCCGTTGGCGCGATTTCGCGCCCGTCTTTAGCTCTCCTTAAGGCCCAGGGCGTATCAAGGAAGCATACAAACCGCCGATGCGGGACTCCCGCAACAAGAGCCCCGCGTTCGGCCTCCCAAAGGAGGAGGGCAGAAGTAGAAGGGGACGATCGGGCCGAGCCTCGTCGAGGCGTCAAGGGCCCGGCAAATCAATGGAGATTGATCATGAGAAACACGAATGAATCCGACCTGGCGGTCCAGGAACCTGGGCCTGCTGTTCGTCCTGTTGACGGCACCTGTGCTCGCATTGGCCCAGAGCCATGGCGGTGGCAGCAGGGGCAGTGGTGGCGAAGGCGGCGCTTCCGGTTGCGGCGACATATTCGGTGACCTGATACACATCAAGCGCGACCCCACGACCGGACAGCCCATCCTGCAGAAGCGCTGGGTGGAGTTGCCAGGCGACACGTTCGGCTGGGACTACTGCCCGATTCCCGTGAACGGCGCCGGCGAGGAGATCGGTTTCGCCGACCTGAGCTGCGATCCTGCGGACCCGCTGGCGACGGTCGAGGTGAGCTACTTCGGCAGGCTGAGCGCAGGACGCACGAAGGAGCGCAATTCGCGCATGCACTTCGACGAGGTGATCTCGTCCATCAAGGACCCGGCCGTCGGCAGGGTCAACCAGGACGACACAGGTCGCTTGAGGCTTGGTGACACCTGCGCACCGAACGCAGACGGCGCGCTCCACTGTGCCAACTGGCGGGTGATCGACTCGCCGATGGAAAACATGGCGCTATATGCGCGCCTGATGAAATACGGGCACCTGCAGACGGATCCGGAGGAAGTCGACACGTTCGCGCACGGCGATCCGGCCGCCGGTACGCAGTATCACACGGCGCTCGCGGCCGAGGACTACGCCAAGTTCGATGCGACCGTGCGGCACCTGCTGCCCCGTGGCGAGAGTGAAACGACCCCGGCGGACACCTGCTTCGGGGGTGGCGTATTCAACGGTACCTGCGCTGGCGGTGAGCGCCTGGGAAGCCGGGACTTCATACGCGCGGGTTCCTTCCTCGCGGGTGCCGCTGACAAGCACGGCATCATCACCGTCGACCTGGTCCAGTACATGAATCGCATTCTGAAGATCACACTCGATACGGAGATCTCCACGGCGAACGTATTTACGCTGCCGGCGCTGATTCGCGACTGCGGCGGTGGAGATGGAGTGCAGTACCTTCCGCTCGATCAGTGCACGACGAAAGCCGCGACGGCCGACCTGCCGGCACCGGCGAACGAGCGCTTCGTGAATTTCCGCGCAACGAACTACCTGCGCAGCGGATGGCGTGATCGGCAGCTCGAAGTCCTGCAGCCCATCGACGGCACCAGGCGCTGGCAGGAGGTGCGTGACGTCAGGCTGATGGACTGGCTGGGTGACCAGAACGGTCCACAACCCAATGCTGTGACGGGTATCAATGGCTTCGTGCTGGCGACCTCCGACGGCCTGCGCGCCATCGAGTTCGTCCACAACTACGAAATCCCCGAGGACCTCTGGGACTTCGTGCCTGACGTCCAGTAACGTCGCGTCAGGCAGGCCACTCTCGGATGGGCCGGCGGCGCGAGGCGGGCGGGGCACCGAAAGGTGCCTCGCCCTTCTTGAATCGCAAACCAAATTGCCACCGATACGGATGGTCTGCCCTGCCATGACCGCTCAAAGTGACGACATGCGCGTCCTCGTCGTCGACGATTCCGAGCGCGTCCGGAAGACCCTGGCCACGGGCCTGAAGGCACGTGGCATGGCGGTCGAAACCGCCGCGGATGGATCCGAAGCCCTGACGCTGCTGAATGGCCTGCCATTCGACGTTGCGGTACTCGACCTGATGATGCCCCGCGTCGACGGCATGCAGGTACTGGAGGCGCTCAGGCGGCAGGCACGTGCGGCCTCGAGTCCTGGTGCTGTCTGCCCGTGACCAGGTGCAGGACCGGGTGGACGCGCTCAACCTGGGCGCGGACGACTACCTGGTCAAGCCCTTTGCGTTCGAGGAACTGCTGGCTCGGCTGCTGGCGCTCGGCCGGCGCAGTTTCGCCGAGCCGTCGCCCGAGCTCGTCTGCGGGCGACTGCACGTGGATTCGGCGACGCGACTGGTGCGCGTGGGCGACACGGTGCTGACGCTCACGCCGAAGGAATACGCGCTGCTCGAGCTGCTGGTGCGGCGCAGGGGTCACGTCCTGAGCCGCGCAGCCATCTTCGAGCAACTCTACGAGAGCGACAGCAACGCGTCCGATACGGTGATCGAAGTACTGATGAGTACGCTGCGTGCCAAGCTCGTCCGCGCGGGATTGCCGAACCTGATCGAAACCCGCCGCGGCTTCGGCTATGTCATTGCTTGATTCTGCGCGCCGGTCCCTGCGCGGCCGCCTGGCGCTGGGTCTCTTTGCAGGCATGGGACTGGTACTGACCGCGGGCTTCGTCGCGCTGCACGTGCTGATCCGGGACGACCTCTACCGCCATTTCGACCAGGAGCTCGAGCGCAAGATGAGCGCCGTCGCTGCATACGCGGCGGGCCACCCCGGGGCGGAAGACCTCGCCGAATACATGCCGCAGTTCCGCACCAGGGCGCACGAGGATTTTTTCCAGATCTGGGACGCGCGCGGAAATACGCTGTCGCGGTCGGACTCGAGCGCGGGCCGGGACCTGCCGATGCTCCAGTCGGTCGTCGGACGACCGACCTACCACGACCTGACTCTGCCGGACGGCCACAGTGGTCGAGCGATATCGCAGTCTTTTTCGCTTCCAGAGGAAGATGCCCGAGGCATGCTCTCGGTGGTCACCGCGGAGGAGATCGAGAATCTCGACCGGCTGGAGCGCCGTATCCACGTGCTGCTGTTCATCGCCGCGATCGTCACGCTCGCGGCCATGCTGTTCATAGCCTGGTACTCCGTGCAGCGTGGCTTGCGACCCGTTGGCGACTTCGCCCGCTCGCTGGAAAGCGTCGACCCGGATGATCCCGCCGCACGGCTCGACTCCGGGCCGCTGCCTGACGAACTACGCCCTGTCGCGGCCAGCTTCGCGGCGCTGCTCGACCGGCTGATGGCGGCGCTCGCGCGCGAACGGCGCTACGCGCGCAACGTCGCGCACGAGCTGCGCAATCCGCTGGCAGAGATACGGCTTCTGGCCGATGTTGGATCCGGGAGCACGGATCCCGAGGCGATGCACCATGCGGTTCGCGAGATCGGCGCGACGGCAGCGGAAATGCAGCAGATCGTCGAGTCACTCCTGGCCTTGACGCGATACGAGGCGGGGCTGGAGATTCCGCAGCCAGAGCCTGTCGATCTCAGTGCTGAACTGCGTCGACAGTTGAGTGCCCTGTCCGGCGCAGCGGAACATCAGTCACTCCAGATGGAACTCGACGCTCCAGGGGAGGCCTGGGTTCATACCGACAGCGCGTTGCTGCCCAGGCTGCTCGCAAACCTGCTGGGGAACGCTGTTTCTCACGCGCCGCGTGGATCGCTGGTGCAGGTGACGTTGAGTCCAGGAGGTGAACTGAGCGTGGCAAACCCGGCACCGGCTCTCAGGCCCGGCGACGTGCCACACCTCGGTGAGCGGTTTTTCCGTATCGGCAACGGCAGGCATGGGTCGCATGCAGGCCTTGGCCTGTCGCTGGCGACTGCCATCGCAAAGGTTCTCGGCCTGTCGCTGAGACTCACGCTCGGCGACGATGGTCGCCTGGTGGCTGATATCGGCGGCTTCAAGACCCTGGACCAGGCCCCGGGAGCAGGTTGATGCCTGCGCAGCGTCTCAGCGCAGCAGGCTTCGCGCCTGCAGCGCGTACAGCGCGACTGTAATGCCGCGTCGAGCCAGCGCTACCGCGCGCGCAGGGCCGATTGCGATGAGCATGACGCCGCCGCCGATTACGAAAACCGGTGCCAACCTGCGCAGTGCCGCGACCAGGCGATCGATCCGCCGGGCACCGGAATCGATCTCGGCGTAGGCCTGGGCCGCCTCGTCGCGCTGCAATGCGCATTCCGCCTGCAGTGCTGCGCGCCGCGCGGTCAGTGCGACCAGTCGTGAACTCACCGATCGCCCCTGAGCGCGTCCACGTCGCGCCTGAGCTCGGTGCGGGTGGCGTCGAGCAGCTTCGGCTTCTCATGCAGGCGCGCTCTCGCCACCCACGCTGCAAGCGCCGAGAGGACCACGAACGCCGCCGTCACGCCGATTGCCGCGGCCATGCGGTGCGTGTCCCAGTAGTAGATGATCAACGTGATACCGGCAAGCAGCAGTCCCATCACCGCTGCCAGCACCGCGACCAGGCCCCATAGCAGGCTCCGGACGCCACGCTCGACGTCCTCGCTGATTTCCGTGGTCAGCAACTCCACGCGCGTATGCACGACCGCGAGCAGCGTGCCACCGAGGCGCGTTGCCGACCGCAGCAGGTTCGTTGCCGGACCGTCCGCGGCGGTTTCCTCCCCGCTCATAGTGGTCTGGTCAACTCAACGGCGCCCGAGCAGGACACCGATCACCAGTCCGACAGCGGCTGCGAAGCCGACCGACTGCCATGGGTTGTCCTTGATGCGTGCCTCGGTGGCCGCCACGGCTTCCTCTCCGTGCCGGACGGCATTCTTTTCTGCCTCCAGCAGTCGCGCCTTGGCGCCCTGCAGCGACTCGCGGATCCTGGCCCGGGCCTCTTCGGCCTTCGCGCCGCCCTGCTCGGCGGAGGCTTTCATCAATGCCTCGGCGTCGCGCATCACGGTCGCGAGATCGGCCTTGAGGGTCTGCATCGTTACCTGGTCTGTCATTTCTTCTCCTCCATGCGCGGGCGGCTCGCGGAACGTACCGAATCCGCGCCTTAAGTTGATGCTATGCCCCGGTGGTCCGACGGAACAATCCGAATTGCCTGCAAAAAGAGGCTGGCCGGGTCCGGGCGAGCCTGGCGGGGCGAAGATCGGGACATGATCCGGACAGCCGTCTGGCGCCGCCGGTGGGCCGGGGCTGCACGGCCATATTGATCCGAGTTCGCCCATTGTTCCGCGTGGAGATATTCTATCAAAAGCATTGAAAATGCGCAAAAAGAGTCTAAAAGTCGCCTACTTCTTGAAAATGTCCGATTATCCGCCGGTGAGGGGCCGGTCTGCCGTGCCCGGGGCTAGCTGCACTGCACAAATCCGGATATCCACAGAAATCTACTTCGGAGATATTCGGGCCTATCTGTAACCTGCCGCCGCGCCGCGCGGCGCCACGCGAGGATCAAGCATGGACACCAAGGCAAAAGACGTCTCGATGCAGATGGCTGAGGACGCCCGGCAGACCGAGTGGGAAAACGTCAGCTTCACCGCGGAAGTGTTCAAGGGAAACTTCCGCTGGGACCTGCTGCACCCGTTCCCGGCGCAGTCCCCCGAAGACAAGAAGATCGGTGACGACTACATCGAGAAGATCCGCCCGGTCGTCGAGAAGGCGATAGATCCCTGGAAGATCGACGAGGAGGGCGAGTACCCGCCCGAAGCACTGGATGCGCTGGCGGCGGCTGGCCTCTTCGGCATGAAGATCCCGAAGGAATACGGTGGCCTCGGTTTCTCGGTCACCAACTATGGTCGGGTTCTGGGCTTCCTCGGTGGCTATTGTGCGACCACGGTCGCGTACGTGTCGGCGCACCAGAGCATCGGGGTGCCGCAGCCCTTGAAGGAGTTCGGCACCGAGGAGCAGAAGCGCAAGTACCTGCCTCGGCTGGCAAAAGGCGAGATCTCCGCATTCGCGCTCACGGAGCCCGGCGTGGGTTCCGACCCGGCGCGAATGACCACGACGGCCACCCCATCGGCCGATGGCAAGTACTACACGTTGAACGGCGACAAGCTGTGGTGCACCAACGTCACCGACCCGAAGACGACGCTGATCGCGGTCCTCGCGCGGACACCCGACAAGGTGCTGCCCAACGGCAAGTCGCTGCCGCAGATTTCCTGCTTCGTGGTCGAAACCGCCTGGCCAGGCGTGGAGCGCGTGCGACGTTCGCGCTTCATGGGCCTGCGCGGGCTCGCGAACGGCGTGATCACGTTCAAGGACGTCAGGGTCCCGGCCGAGAACCTGATCGGCAAGCCAGGCGAGGGCCTGAAGATTGCCCTCGCGACGCTCAATGTCGGTCGCCTGGGAATCCCTGCTGCTGCCATCGGCGGCGGCATGGCGATGGTCGAGGATGCGAAGTGGTGGACCTCCACGCGCCAGCAGTGGGGCCAGCCAATCGGCAAGCACCAGGCCGTGGCGAAGATGATCTCGGGCTACATGGCGCAGCTGTTCGCAATGAAGGCGATGGTGCAGGTTGCCTGCGCGTTCGCGGACCACAAGAACGCCGACATCCGGCTCGAGGCGGCTGCCGCGAAGTACTGGTGCTCCGAGACGCTGTGGAAGATGTACGACGACTACCTGCAGGTGCGCGGCGGACGCGGCTACGAGCGTGCGACTTCGCTCTACGAGCGTGGCGACCGGCCGACGTCGATCGAGATGGCGATGCGCGATTCACGCATCAACCGAATCTTCGAAGGTTCCTCGCAGGTGATGCACCTGATCATGGCGCGCGAAGCGCTGGACACGCACTTCAAGCTGATGATGCCGATCCTGCAGCCGAAGCCGGGGCAGAAGGTGTCGAAGGGCGCAGCGGCCATGAAGGCGGCTGGTTTCTACGCGACCTGGCTGCCGAAGCTTTACGTACCCTTTGGCGGCGGTGGACTCGACGCGCCGCACCTCGATGCGAAGAACCGCAAGCACCTCGCGTGGACGGCCAAGACTTCCAAGGTACTGGCACGGAGATTGTTCGGGACCATGGCGAAGTTCGGGCCGAAGCTCGAGACCGAGCAGGTCATCCTCGGCAACTTCGTCGACATCGGCGTGGACCTGTTCGTGATGGGCGCGACGCTCTCTTATGCCAACCACCTGGTCGCGCTGAACCCCGCCGACAAGTCGCCGCTGGAGCTCGCGGACCTGTTCTGCAATGAGGCTCGCCGGCGGATCGACGGCAACTTCCGCGCGGTCAGGGGCAACTTCAACCGATCGTACGGCAAGGTCGCCGGACTGCTGATGGAAGGCAAGCTCGACTGGCTCGCCATGGGCGCGATCAACCCGATTCCGCCGGCGTACCGCGACTGGCAGAAAAACGACTACGAGCATCCGGCGGCGGGTGCCGCCATGCCCAGGGCCGAGGAGCCAAAAGAAGCCGCCTAGGCGGAGGGGACATTCTCCTTTTCGCTGCCGCGAAAAAAGGAGAATGTCCCCGTTTCGGAAATTCGCTGCCTGGCACCGATTTTCTAGCGCAGGGCGAGCAGCTCCGCGGGATTGCCGGACCACAGCACGTAGCTCTCGCTCAATCCGTCGCGCAGTTCGGCCGCGCTGAGTTCGCTCGCGTCTGCGACGAGGGCGAGTGTCTCGCGGTCGGTCCGGACGATCAGCAGGCGCGCTGACGCTGACGGCGCACGGAGCGGCGGTTCCGCGAGCCCGATCTCGCGAGGTGTCGCGTTGACCGGTACCAGCGGAATCCGCCTGCCGTCGGCGATGATCTCGAAACCGGCGACCCCGTCGCCCAGGGAGCCTGACCCGCGCTTGTCGATCGTCGACCAGACATAGCCGTAGAAATAGACCGCGTGTGCGCCCATTCGATTCACGTCGACAGGCACCAGGGTCAGGTAGTCGCGGGCGTGTACGGCAAGCTCAGGTCGATCACGTGCAAATACCAGCGCCTCCCTTGCAACCGTCACGGTAGCGGCGGATTTCTCGTCCAGGTACTGGCGCGGGCCATCGGATGGCGGCGACGCGCAGGCGCCGGCCGCGAGGGCGACGATCGCCACCACAAGCCTGCACAGCGACCGGTCGCGATCAGAGGTCATATCGATACCCCAGGCTGAAGTAGTAGCGTGTCGTATCGGCGCTCGAGTCACCCAGCGTGCGCTGCCCCATCTCGGCACCGCCTTCGATCTCGAGCCAGAATTTCCGCCAGCGCATCTCGGCGCGCAGGCCCGGCGCATAGAGCCACTGCGTCGAGCCGTCTGCGTGGAATTGCCGCTGGTCGATGCGGATCCTCGGGCTCAACCGCCAGGCTTCGCCCAGCGGCAGCTGTGTGTACAGGCCGAGAGACATCGTGTCCGTCGCGTCGCCGGTCTGGTACTGGAGGCCGAGCGACGAGACGTCGCCGCGCCCGAACAGTCCGTACGCCATGGTCTGCGTCGAGACGATCAGGTCGGTGCCCGAGGCCGGCGTTGCCTCGACGCCTCCCGATGCGGGCGTCGCACCGATGCTGACCCCGGAAACATCCATCGACCACTGCCATTTCTCGCCGAAAGGCCGTGACAGCGACAGCGTGTACGTGTCGGAATCTGCAGTCCGATCCCGGGCCAGTTGCTCGACCTGGGCGCTGGAGTACAGCCCGAACAGCTCGTCGAAGCTACGCACCTGCTGTCCTATCAATGCATTGCGCAGGCTCAGGCCGGGGCTCTTGCGGTGATCCAGGTTGGCGCTGAGCGTCCAGCGCGCGGGCAGCGCAGCCGTAGCGAGCAGCAGCACGTCGTTCAGGTCGCCGAAGCGGAGGTCATAGTCGGCGAGGCCGACGAATGTCAGGCCTGGCCTGAAGTAGCGCACTTCCGTGCCGATCGCCTGTCGATCGCTGTAGCCAACGTAGTCCTGGTTGAGCGCATAGAGAGACATGTCCCACGCTTCGGCGAAGGTGCCGAAGTCGGCTGACAGAGCGTAGAAGGTCTGGTCCGTCGTGGGTGCCAGGCGGGTCGAATTGACCAGGTAGCCGAGGTGCGCGTTGATGCGGACCTTCGGCAACACCTGGTAGCCGGCATACACGCCGTCGAACGTGCCAATCAAACCGCCCAGGCTGCCCGACTGCCGTCCCCCGCGCACGGTCCAGTCAAGCGCTCGATCGCGCAGCTCCGCGTACAGCATTGCGACGGTTCCCTGGTTGCCGGGTCCGTCGGACATCAGGTCCACGCCGTATGAACCGCTCGCCCGCATGGCGAAGTCATAGCGATCGCCGCTGCGGCGCGCGGAGAGTGCAACGTCGTTGAGGATCGCGTCCTGCGTCGTGGCGCTGCTGGAGACTGTGCCGTTGTCGAAGCTGCTGGTGTCCTTCCGGTAGGTCTGCGAGATCCCGCCGTAGACCTTCCACGGTGATTCACTGCCGGCACCGGCCCGCGCCTGCGCGCTTGCCGGACTGGCCGCGAATGTCAGCGCACGCAGGCGCTTGCCCACGCGGTCCGCGGCCTCGCCCTCAGGATAACGAGTCAGGTACTCCTCGTACTCGGCCTTGGCGTGGGCCAGTTGGCCATTTCGCTCGCGCGCCAGACCGAGCAGTTCCTGGGCCTGTGCGCGCTGGGGAAATTCAGGCTGTTCGGTCAACATCGTCAGCAACTGGATCGCCACGACGTAGTCCTTGCGTCGCAGCATCTCCTGCGCGCGCTTCATCGTGCGGTCGATGTCCTGCTGCGTAAGCGTCGCATTGGCGGGCGCCGGCGTCGTTCGCACGCTGCCGACCGCGCCCGGCGTCGCTGGCGCGCTCAGTACCTCGTCGTCGGATACAGCCAGCCAGGCTTTCGGATAACTGGCGCGCGCGGCGACCAGCACGCGGCGGGCGTCCGATTCAGCGACGAAAGGCCCGGCTCGCAGCCGGTACCACTTGTTGCCGTTGACCACGGTCTCCGAGACGTAGACCGGGACACCGGTGACCTGGCCGGCCGCTTCCGTGGCCGCAGCGCTATAGGGCTCGCGCGACGCGTCGAGGTTGACCGCGTACACCGACACAGGCCCCGTGATCTCGCGCACCGCGACGCTGGAACGGTCGACATCGGGCCGCGACAAAAGGATTCGCAGACCGCGGCCATTCGTCGCCGGCACCAGTACGAACTGCTCCAGCCTCGACCAGCGGATTCCCAGCTCGACGTTCCTGCCCATCGTGCGATCCACGTTCACTGCGCGGATCACGCCGCGATCGTCAAGCACCGGTGGTACCACCCAGCCCGCGGCAGGCGATCCGCAGTCGGCACCGGGAACCAGGCGCACGTGCAGCGAGTCACCGTCGCTAGCAGGCGTGTGGCTCACGTACTGGACGTTGCAGCCGAACACCACGCTTACCGTCGCATAGCCGTCCTGCTCGGTAACGTTGACGTCCTCGATCAGCCGACCGGCAACCTGTGCCCGTGCCGGGCCGGTGAACCCGGCCAGCAGCATGGAAATGGCGATGACTGCGAGTGCCGCGCGCATCAGTCGAATTTCGAGTCCGTGATCCGGTGCTCCGGGCCTGATCGACGCGTCGCAATCGTCGTCAGCGTCGAGTCCGTGTAGATGTGGCAGGCGCCCGAGCAGTTCCGCAGCTCGCTGACGGTGTACTTCACGTCGCCGTACTTCTTGTGCGGGTCGGCCTTGAACCTGTTCGAGTGACAGCCCGCACAGTCAGGCTTGTAGGCGGGCGTGCGCCAGGTTGCGGCGTCGGTGTTGGTCGTGTGACAGCTCAGGCAGGTCAATGCCACGCGGTGGTCTCCCGGATATCCGCGGCCGGCGGCATGCCTGAAGGTGTTCGGCGACCATGCATTCGTGGTGTGGCACTGGCTGCAGTCGAAGTTGTTGACCGGGAAGGTCATGTGCCCGGTGGACGGGCCGCTGGCCGTCGTGCCGTTGTGGCAGTTCCTGCAGCCACTGGTCACGCCCGTGTGGTCGAACGCGGCCGGCAGCCAGGCCAGCGTCGAGTGGCAGGCACCGCACTCCTGGGTGGTCGGAATGTGATTGTTGGGCTTGCCAGCCGCCTTGACACCGTTGTGGCAGCTGCTGCAGGTGCCGGTCACGTGGTTGTGATCGACGCGCACCGCCGGCTTCCAGCCGACTGTCGTGTGGCATGAGTCGCAGCTCGTGTCGCTGCTGATGTGCGTCGCATTCTTGCCCGTCGCGTTGCTGCCGTTGTGGCAGGAGTAGCAGCTGCCGGTCACCTGTGTGTGATCCACGCGCACGGCCGGCTTCCAGGAAGCCGGTGCATGGCAGCTTTCGCACAGGTTGCTCGTCTGCAGGTGGCTCGCGTTCTTGCCGGTGGCCTTCACCCCGTCATGGCAGCTGAAACAGTTGCCGGTTATTCCGTCGTGGTTGAAGCCCGTGGCGGGCTTCCACGCGGTGGTCGAGTGGCAATTACCGCATTCGGCCGTCGTCGCGATATGAGTGGCGGGCTTGCCGGCGGCCTTGGTGCCGTTGTGGCAGCTCGAGCAGTTGCCGATGACCTGTGCATGGTCGACCCGGGTCGCCGGTTTCCAGCTGCGCTGTCGCGTGACACGCCTCGCACACCGCGGTCGTGAAGATATGGGTCGCGTTCTTGCCCGCCGCCCTGACACCGTCGTGGCAGCTAGCGCAATTGGCGGTGATGCCGGAGTGACTGAAGGTCGCAGGTTTCCAGGCCAGTGTCGTGTGGCAGGAGCCGCATTCGGCGGTGGTCGGGATGTGGTTGCTGCCCTTGCCCGCGGCCGCGGTTCCATTGTGGCAGCTCGAGCAGGTTCCCGAGACATGCGCGTGGTCCACTCGAGTGACCGGCTTCCACGCGCTGGTGGCATGGCAGCTCTCGCAGTTCGTGTCCGTCGCGATGTGCGAGGTGCCCTTGCCAGTCGCCTTCACGCCGTTGTGGCAGCTGAAACAGTTGCCCGTGACGCCGGCGTGGTCGAAGCCCGTGGCCGGCTTCCACGCGGTCGTGCCATGGCAGCTGCCGCATTCGGCAGCGGTCACGATGTGATTCGTGGGCTTTCCGGTCGCGGTGGCGCCATTGTGGCAGCTCGAGCAGGTGCCGAGCACCTGGGCGTGATCGACGCGCGTTGCGGGCTTCCAGGCGGTCGTTGCGTGGCAGGATTCGCACTGGCTGGTCGTGAACATGTGGCCGGCGTTCCTGCCGACGGCCTTCACGCCGTCGTGGCAGGCGGTGCACCCGGAGACGATGCCGGCGTGGCTGAAGTTGGCGGGTTTCCAGGCAACGGTCGCGTGGCAGCTGCCGCATTCCTGCGTGGTCGGAATGTGATTCGGCCCCTTGCCGATGGCCTTCGCGCCGTCGTGGCAGGAACTGCAGCTGCCGAGGACCTGCGAGTGGTCGACCCGGGTCGGCGGCCTCCAGCCCGATACGGCGTGGCAGGACTCGCAGGTGTTGCTCGACGAGATGTGCGCTGCGCCCTTGCCAGTCGCCTTCACGTTGTCGTGGCAGCTCGAGCAACCGTCCACGATGCCGGTGTGATCCCAGGTCGCAGGCTTCCACGCGAGCGGGTTGTGGCACGAGTCGCAGGTGTCCGCGCTGACGATGTGATTGTTCGGCTTGCCGGTGGCGATCGTGCCGTTGTGGCAGGAGAAGCAGCTGCCGGTGACTTCGCGGTGGTCCACGGTCGTCGCCGGCTTCCAGGCCAGCGTCGCGTGGCAGGAGCCGCAGTTGTTTGTCGACTGGATGTGCGCAGCCGGCTTGCCGGTCGCGGTCGTGCCGTTGTGGCAGGCGTAGCAGCTGCCGGTGACCTGCGTGTGATCCACGCGCACGACGGGACGCCATCCGGTGGTCGAGTGGCAGGCCTCGCAGGTGTCGCTGGCCTGGATGTGCGTGCCGCTCTTTCCGGTCTGGCGTACGCCGTCGTGGCAGCTCAGGCAGGAACCCGTGACACCATCGTGAGTGAACCGGGCCGGCTTCCATGCGGTCGTCGTGTGGCACTCTCCGCATTCCCCGGTGGTCGGAATGTGGCTGGAGGGCTTGCCCGCCGACCTCACACCGTCGTGGCAGGTCGAGCAGGGCTCGCTGATCGCCGAGTGGCTGAAGTTCGCCGGCTTCCAGGCGGTGGTGGCGTGGCAAGTCCCGCACTCGGCGACGGTGACGATATGGTTGGCGTCCTTGCCCATGGCAACCCTGCCGTCGTGGCAGGAGCTGCAGGTGCCGAGCACGCTCGCATGGTCGACCCGGGTCGCCGGTTTCCAGGTGCTGGTCGAGTGGCAGGCGCCGCAATCGGTGCTGGTGGTCAGGTGGGTTGCGTTCCTGCCGGTTGCCGTCGTTCCGTTGTGGCATGAATAGCAGCTACCGGTGACCTGCGTGTGATCCACGACCGTGACTGGGCGCCAGCTGAACGTGGCGTGGCACGCCTGGCAGTTGTCGCTCGCCCTGATGTGCGTGGCACTCTTGCCGGTCTCGCGGACGCCGTCGTGACAGGTGACGCAGGTTGTCGTGAGGTTCTGGTGGCTGAATTGCGCCGGTTTCCAGGCAGTGGTCGCGTGGCAGGTGTCGCAGCCGTTGTCGCTCGGGATGTGGTTCGCATGCCTGCCGGTGGCGGTCCTGCCGTCATGGCACGAGAAGCAGGTTCCGAGCACCTGTGAGTGATCAACCGCTGAGGCTGGCTTCCACGCGGCGACGACGTGGCAGGACTCGCAGGTTTCGCTGGTGCGGATGTGTGTCGCGCTGCGTCCCGTCGCGCGATTGCCGTCGTGGCAGCTCACGCAGTTGTTCTCGTAGCCTGTGTGATCGAACTTCGCGGGTTTCCAGGCCGTGGTCGCATGGCAGTTGTCGCACTGGGCGTTCGTCACGATGTGATTGGCGCCCTGGCCGGTCGCGATCCGCCCGTCGTGGCAGGTCGAGCAGCTGCCAAGCACGTTGCCGTGGTCGACGCTGACCACCGGTTTCCACGACACGGTCGCGTGGCAGGCATCGCAGGCCGTGGTCGCCTTGATGTGATTCGCGCTGGTGCCGGTCGCCCTGGTCCCGTCGTGGCAGGTCGCGCACCGATCGGCCGTACCCGCGTGGTCAAAACTCGCCGGGCGCCAGGCGGTTGTCGTGTGGCAGGTGTCGCAGGTGTCGGCGCTCGGGATGTGCTGTGCTCCACGCCCGGTCGCGCGCGTACCGTCATGACAGGAAGCGCAGCTGCCCATGACCTCGGCGTGGTCGACGCTGGCAGGCGGCGCCCAGGTGAACACGCTGTGGCAGGCCTCGCAGCGATTGCTGGTCTGGACGTGAGATGGGCTCTTTGCCGTCGCGGCTCCGCCCGGCGTGTGGCACGAGACGCAGTCGGACGAGATCGTTCCGTGGTCGAACCGCGTTGGACTCCATGCGGCCATGCCGTGACAGGCTCCGCAGTCGGCCGTGGTGACGATATGGCCGGCGGGCTTGCCCGCGGCATGCACGCTGTCGTGGCAGGACGAGCAGGTGCCGCGAGCCTGGTCATGGTCGAATTTCGATGCAGGAGACCAGGCAGAAGTCGTGTGGCAGGCGTCGCACTGCTCGCTGCTGAGGACGTGGTCCGAAGACTTTGGCGTCGCTCCGATGCGCGATCCGTTGGAATGACACGCGACGCACGCGCGCGGCGTGCCCTGGAACACCGCGTCCACGTGGCACGACTCGCAGGCCTGCAGCTTGTGTGCACCCGTAAGTTCGTATCCTGTCGTGACGTGATTGAACTCGGTGCCGGCGCCCTGCGCGAATGCGGGCTGGAAGGCGATCGCCAGCAGGCAGAAGAGGACCAGCTTGTGCAAATGGGTCATGGTTTCGCGCCTACTGCAGCCGTGCGCCCTTGAAGCTCGTGGTCACGTGGCATCGCTGGCACTGGCGCCCGTACTGCCCGAGATGGACGTCGTCCTTCGAATGGCAGGCGTCGCAGTCCTTGGCGAGCTTCACCTGGTCGGCCGGCTGCCGGTGGCAGCCTGCACAGGCGACCTTGGCGTGTGCACCGGTGAGAGCGAATTCAGTTGCCTTGCCGTGATCGAATTGCCAGAGGCCCCAGCCGTTCGGCGAGTGGCAGGCCTCGCAGTCCTTGCCGAGCGCGCCCTTGTGCCGGTCGTCGCGCTGGTGGCAACCATTGCAGTCGGTGGCGACGCCCTTGAACGCCGGCGAAATGTGGCATGCGTGGCAGGGAACCACCACGTGCAGGCCGACGAGCGGGTATCGGGTCAGGTCGTGATCGAAGACCACGTCCTTGCGCCAGCCTTCGACGCCGTGGCAGGCAGCGCAGTCTGTGCCGAGCCTGCCAGCGTGCGCGTCGCTGGTGCGGTGGCAGGCGTTGCAGTCGGTGCCGAGCTTCTGCTGTGCAATCACCGCCGTGTGGCACGAGTTGCAGCCGAGCGCCGCATGGCGGCCCACCAGCTCGAACTGACCGTCACGCAGGTGATCGAAGGTCGACGGCTTCCAGGCGGACGTGTCGTGGCAATTTTCGCAGGTGGCCCCGAAGCGGGTCGCGTGCGCGTCGTCGGCTCGATGGCAGCCTGCGCAATCGCGCGGCAGCGGGTCCTTCATGCTCGGCGTCCTGTGGCACCCCTGGCAGCTCATTGCCGCGTGAGCCCCGGTCAGCGGGAAGCGAGCTTCCTTCGCGTGGTCGAACTTCGAGGTTTTCCACCCGGCCGTGGTGTGACAGCTCGCGCAGTCGGGCCCCCTGGCGCCGCGGTGCACGTCATCGGGGGAGTGGCAGGACGCGCACGCCGAAGGAGTGCCTGAAAAGCGGTTGCCGGCGTGGCAGGCCGCGCAGGTGACGTCGCGGTGTGCGTCACGCAGCGCGAACCGGGTCTTGTCGTGGTCGAAGCGGGCGCGCGCCCAGGTCGAGGGCTCGTGGCAGTTTCCGCAGGCAGAGTCGAACTTGTCGCCATGCGGGTCGTCTGCCTTGTGGCAGTCGACGCAACCGGATCGCGCCTCACGGAATTTCTGCCCGGGCTCGTGGCAGGTTTCGCAGGCGGCTGCCGCATGAGCACCGGCCAGCGGAAAGTCAGTCCGCGAGTGATCGAACGCCGGCCGACTGAGCTTGACGATGTCCGCGTCACGCCCCTGGTGCTCGGAGTGGCACGCCTTGCACTGCGCCGTGTCGATTTCGGGCAGGCGGCCGTGAAAGCCCGTGTGCCCACGGACATCCGCCGCGACTTCCTTGTGGCAGGCCATGCACAGCGCAGCCTGGCGGTTGCGGTCGGCGCGATCGTGGCACTGGGAACACTCTGCCTCGAGCTTCGCGTGCGCGTTCGTGAGCTTACCCGGCATCAGCAGCGTCTCTATGCTGGCCGCCGTCGCGCCGTGCGAGAAAAGCTGCGCCAGCATTGCAAGCACCATTGCCGGCAGGGGGCGCACATTTCGCATCCGCGTCCAGTACCGTCTCAGTAGACGTGCACGGCGATGACGTGCACTACGCCTGCGATCAGCAGCATCAGGAACAGCGGCATGTGCAAGGCATGCCAGAGCGAGAACAGGCGCTCGAACGACGCAAATTCCACGACACGGCGAGTCGCGTTGAGGCGATCGTCGATGTACCCGGTCGCGGTCTCGAGCAGGCTGTGCTTCCGAGCAACGCCGAGCCTCGACAGACCCTCGGTCTTCAGCGATTCGCGCACGTAGCGTCTCAGTCGACGTCGCGCGAGCGCCGCGGATGCCGCGCAGACAGGCGGTCGCGCCAGCTGGGGAAGGCGTTCGCATCGTTCGACGATGGAGTGCTCCTCGGACTCGATCCGGGCCACCAGGTCGGGGAGGAACTCCACGTTGGTCGTGACCCAGCGCAGCCTTTCGGCGTATTCGCGCAGTTCCGCCAGGCTGGCGCGGCGTCCGTGCAGGCCGTGATGGATGCGCGTGTAGAAGTATCGGCCGAACAACCCGCTGCCGGACACGACCAGCATGCAGGCCAGAGCCACGTTGCTGTTGGTGGCGCCGAGGCTGAAGTTGGAGTGGAAGAGAACCAGCACGGGACCGACGACGCCGAGCACCATGTGGGCCTGGAACCAGTGCTTGGTGGTGCCGAGGAAGGCGAGCGCGCGGACCCGCTTGCGCAACGGGTAGACCAGCAGCAGCAGCATGGCCGATCCGCCGATGATGCCCAGCGCGTAGCCCGCGCCGGTTTGCGGCGTGATGTATTGCTCGGTCGGGAAACTGTAGCCCCAGGCCAGCAGTACGGCCGTTGCGATCAGCATCAGCCACTCGGGCTTCAACAGCCTGCGACGGAACTGGCTCGTGGGCGGGGGCGCCGCGACGGCAGCGGGTGGGCTGGCGGCTGCCAGCCTCGGACGCAGCGCCGTCTTTTCGGCAGCCGGGACGCTGGCATTTGCCGGGTCGATCTGAATGCGATCCAGTCGGGCGTTCATTGACAGTTCTCAGCCGTTGGCAAGGCGCGTCGCTTCGGCGATGTTCGCCTCGACGATGCGGGCGTCCGACGAATCGGGCGGCACGAGGGCGAGCAACTGGCGCCAGGTCGCCAGGGCGTCGTCGTAACGATGTTGCTCGTAGGCGAGGCTCGCCTTCAGCCACAGCGCCTTGGTGTGCCGGGGGTCGAGCGCAAGGGCCTGCGCCAGCGCTTTCTCGGGTTCGCCGGCGAGGTGGCCTGCCATCGACGCCTGCGCGTCGGCGTAGTCGGCCCAGTTGTCGGCGGTCATCGCGCCGAGGCCGGCGGCCTCGGCATAGGCGGCACACGCCTGCTTGAACTGGCGGTCGCGGCGGTGCTTCTCCGCGCTGGCAATCAGGGTCTCGGCACGGCCCGGCGTGGCCTTCAGCGCCCGGCCGCCGGCGTTCGGGCGACTCGATCCGGCGAGCAGCATCGCGCTGGCAGCGACCGCGTCGCGCAGGTCACCGTCCGACGCCGTCTTGTGCTCCCGGGCGAGTGCAGCCTCTTCACCGCGTCCGAGGAAATCGTAGGACTGCGCCAGCAACTCCCACTGCTCGTCGGAGCCGCCCTGGGTTGCGAGCCGGGTCTTGAGAGCCAGCGTGGCAGCTTCCATCGAACCGGCGTCGGTCCCGGCCGCTGGCCCGGCCATCGCAGCAGGCATCGATGCGGGAGAGACAGCCTGGGCCGGCGAGCCTGCCGCCTCCAGCGCTGCCACCGGCATGTCCGGCTTCAGGATGAAGAACGCCGACGCGAGCGCGAGGCCGGCGGACAGCCCGAGGACGAAGCCGTTGCGCGTACTCGACGTTATGACACCTTCGGACATGGCGATCGTCTCCCGACCTGCGGTTCTTGTGGTTGGGCTGAGGCTACTTATCCGACGGGGCCAGTGCACTTGGTCGGCTCGCCTATCTTCCCGATTTGTGACGCGCGGCAGCATTGATGAGCGGCAATTCTCAATTGGCGACTGTCGGCGGTGATTGCGAGCCGCGGACTCGGATAGAGTCGGGGCGTCATGAATTACGCACTACTGCTCGTCTACGGGGCGCCGCTCGCGGTCATCTGGGGCTGGTACCTGGGTCGCCGCCAGCGCGCCGAGCGCACGCATGTCGCCGTGCGGGAGCGGGCGGTCGCCGGCGGCCTGGCCGAACCCGCGTCGCTGCATCCGGTGATCGATCCGCTGCGTTGCATCGGCTGCGGATCGTGCGTGAAGGCTTGCCCGGAGCAGCCGGAACACCATGTGCTAGGCCTGATTGGAAACAAGGCGCAGCTGATCAGCCCATCGGACTGCATCGGGCACGGCGCCTGCCGCAGTGCGTGCCCGGCCGACGCCATCACGCTCGTGTTTGGTTCCGCGAAGCGCGGGGTGGATATTCCGCTGCTCGGCGCGGACTTCGAGACCTCGGTGCCGGGTATCTATATCGCAGGCGAACTGGGCGGGATGGGCCTGATCCGTAACGCGCTCACACAGGGTCGCCAGGCTGTCGATGGGATCCACCGCAGACGGCGCAGCCGCGGCGAAGGTCTGGACCTGGTCATCGTCGGGGCAGGCCCGGCCGGCTTTGCGGCATCCCTGACTGCGATGTCGCACGGCATGAAGTACGCGACGATAGAGCAGGAGTCGCTGGGCGGAAGCGTCTTCCAGTATCCCCGCGCGAAACTCGTGATGACCTCGCCGGTGACGCTGCCGCTGGTCGGCAAGATGCGCTTTGGCCATACGGCCAAGGAGGCGCTGCTCGACTTCTGGCGCGAGGTGGAGAACAAGACCGGGATCAAGATCAATTATCGAGAGCGCGTCGAGACAATCACGAAGCAAGGCAACGGCTTCGTCGTGCGCACGACCAGGAGCGAATACCGGACGGCAAACGTGCTGCTGGCGATCGGTCGTCGTGGTACCCCGCGAAAACTTGGCGTGCCCGGGGAGGACCTGCCGAAGGTCGTCTACCGTCTCATAGATCCCGAGCAGTACTCGGGCCAGCGTGTGCTCGTGGTCGGCGGTGGTGACAGCGCGCTGGAGGCGGCGGCCAGCATCGCCGAGAGTGGCGCGCAGTCGGTGACCCTGTCCTACCGCGGCGAGGCATTCTCCCGCGCGAAGCCAGCCAATCGCGAGCGGGTTGCTGCCGCCGAGCGCGCGGGCCGGCTCAAGCAGCTGCTCAAGTCCGAAGTTCGCCACATTGCCGAGGATCAGGTAGTCCTCGACATGGACGGGCGCGGCATCGAATTGCCGAATGACGCCGTCATCGTCAGCGCCGGCGGCATCCTTCCATCGGACTTCCTGCGTGGAATCGGCGTACAGGTGGAGACCAAGTATGGGACGGCTTGAACGCCTGCACGCGTTGACCCTGGCCTGTGTCCCAGCGCTGCTGGTTCTGGCGCATCAGCCGGCAACGGCGGGCCAGGTCGTCGAGGCGCAGGCTGCAGTCCAGGCCGATCCGCTCGAGCCTGCCAAGGCCGCAATCCGGATCAAGAACTACAGTGCTGCGGCGCAGCTGCTGTCCGAGCAGGCGGCGCGGGGCAACGCCGACGCACAGTACCTGCTCGGCACGCTGTTGCTGTCGGACCTTCTGCCGCAGCCAGACCCGCAACGTGCGCAGGCAATGTTCGAGTCGGCCGCGCGCAACGGGCAGGCGAGGGCGGCGCTTGCGCTGTCGGCAATGGCTTCGACCGGTGACCCGCGCGATGTCGAAGGCGCGCGGCGCTGGCTGTCGCGCGCCGCCGAACTCGGCGATCCCGCGGCCAGCGACATGCTGAAGCGTGGAGTCCTGCCGCTCGAGTTCCGGGTCCAGGATTCGCTGGCAGACGAGCAATCACGGCAGATCGAAATGTGGCGCGCCGCGCGACGCGACGATGTCGCGACGCTGTCGCTGCTGGCCACCGCGGAGCGTGTGGATGCCGCCGACGGATTCGGTCGAACGGCGCTGCACCATGCCGCTGAAGCCGGCGCGGCTCATGCAAGCGAGCTGCTGCTCGCTCGCGGCGCCAGGGTAGAGGCGACCGATGAATATGGTGTAACGCCACTGATGCTGGCCTGCGCTGCGGAACGGCCGGATGCCTGCGACATCCTGTTGCGGGCGAAGGCGAGCGTCACGGCTGCGGACCGGTCCGGTAATACGGCACTTGCCTATGCGGTTCGCAGTGGCCGACTGCAGCAGGCGCACGACCTCCAGGCCGCCGGATCGGCACCGGTGCATGCATCGGTGAGCGCGTCGGCCGGACCGGCGAGTGAGTTGCCGCGAGCAGCCAGCGATGCCTATGCGGGTTGGCCGGACGTGGTCGTTGCCGCGAGCCGCAAGGACCCGGAGCGGCTGCGCGACCTGCTGGCTCGAGGGGCCGACCCGAATGCTGCTGCGCCGGGCGGACAGACGGCATTGATGGCGGCGGTTGCCGCTGGTTCCCCGAGCGCCGCGGCACTGCTGCTGGATGCAGGCGCGGACGTTTCCAGGGCGGATGCGCGGGGCGACACACCACTGGGCGTGGCGGTGCGGAGCCGCAATCCGGCCCTGACCAAGGCTCTTTTGCGGCACCGGGCCGATCCGAACGCACACGCTGCCGGTGAGCGTCCGCCACTGCTGGTCGCGGTTGCCGGCAGCTGACCAGCCGACGGTACGCCTGCTGCTCGAAGCCGGCGCCGACACTAATGCCAGCGGTCCGGCGGGAACGACGCCGTTGATGCTCGCGGCGGCGCGCGACGACGTGGAAATCGTCATCGCACTGCTTGGCGCAGGGGCGTTGCCATCCGTGGTCGACTCGTCGGCAAGGAGCGCGCTCTGGCTGGCCGCCTGTGGCGACGCGGCGGCGACAGTGCCGGTGCTGGTCAAGGCGGGCGCCGCCGTCGACGCGGCCGATCGGGATGGCGTCACGCCCCTGTCATGCGCATCTGCGCGGGGACACACGGCCGTGGTCGATCGACTGGTCGCCGCGGGCGCGAGTGTCTCGTCGCGCACGCGAGCCGGAAATACTCCGCTGATGCTGGCAGCGGCCGCAGGCCAGGCCAGCGCCGTGCGGCGGTTACTGGTCGGAGGGTCAGACGTGAATGCCCAGAATCGCCTGGGCGACACCTCGCTGATCCTGGCAAGCCTGTCGGGAAGCACCGAGACGGTGCATGCGCTGCTCGACGCGGGCGCGAGCCGCAAGCTGCGCAATCGTGACGGCGTGGCAGCGGCCGACGCAGCCAGGGCGCGCAATTTCGACGGCATCGTTGCAATGCTGGAGAAATAGGCGAAGCAGGGGACATTCTCCGTTTTCCATCGCCAGAAAAAGGAGAATGTCCCCTACCTCCTGTCCCCTATCTCCCGTTGCGCACCAGGCGGACGACTTCGTCGGCCGTCTCCGCGCGGTGGATGACGCGGGTCTCGTCGGCACGGATCGTGCCGTGTCCCACCATCGCGTCGCGCACGAACCTGTCGAAGTGGTCCCAGAAGCTGCCCCCTACTGCGATCAGCGGGAAGTGCTCGAGCTTTCCGGTCTGCATCAATGTCGCGATTTCGAAGGTCTCGTCCAGCGTTCCAAAGCCGCCCGGCATGACGACGAAGGCGCACGAGTACTTGACCAGCATCACCTTGCGCGCGAAGAAATGCTCGAACTGGATGAACCGGTCGAGGTACTGGTTGGGTTTCTGCTCACGCGGCAACTGGATGTTGCAGCCAAGGCTCACGCCGCCAGCTTCCTTCGCGCCGCGGTTGGCGGCTTCCATGATGCCCGAGCCGCCGCCGGTCATGACCGCGTAGCCGGCTCTCGCAAGCGCCGAGCCGATTTCGCGAGCGAGCATGTACTGTGGATGGTCCTCGCCGAATCTCGAGGACCCGAACACGGTCACGCATGGCTGGGTCGCCTCGAAACTCTCGAATGCCTGGAGGAACTCGAGGAAGAATCGCACGGCGCTCGCCAGGTCGGCGTCTCCCGGGCGCCGTCCCGACAGGAAGAGCTTCTCGGCGCCTTCCGCGCGATCGAGCAGCGTCGGGGTGGCCGTAGGTGCCGGATGCTTGTCGACCATTGGATTGAACCTCTCTGATCTGCACACATTGTCACGCGCCGCAGGCATTTCTGGCAGTAGGGGTTCGGCGTACACTCGGCCGCTCCCGGGACGCAGTCCTGCCCGGACGGGAAATGCAGCCCTTTCAAGGCGTCTCGTTCAACGAGGAGAATCCAGCATGATCGGCTACGTAACCTTCGGTACCAACGACCTGCCGCGCGCGGCGGCCTTCTACGACGCCCTGTTCGCGGAGCTAGGGGCCGGGCGTTTCATGGAGTCGGATCGATTCATCGCCTGGGCGGTTTCACCGGACAAGCCGTCCCTCGGCGTCTGCATTCCGTTCGACGGCAAGCAGGCGACCGCTGGCAATGGCACGATGGTCGCGCTGGCACTGGACAGCAACGCGAAGGTGGATTTGCTGCACGGCAAGGCGTTGTCGCTGGGCGCGGAGGATGAAGGCGCCCCGGGCCCGCGCGGGATCCCGGGTTTTTACGCCGCGTACTTTCGTGACCTTGATGGCAACAAGCTTAACTGCTTCTGCTGGACCCAGGGCTGACGTATCGACCTGCGTGCCGTGCGTCGTCAGGCGAAGATCACGCTGCAGCAGGTGACGGCGCCCTCGGCCTTCTCCATCTCCGACACGTCCACCGGTAGGACCCGCAGGCCGGCTGCCTCCAGCCGTTCGCGGGTGCGGGCCCCCGAGGCGGCATGCACGACAGTCCGTCCGATGCAGGCCGCGTTCGCCGCATGGGGCTCACCCGGCGCCACGGCGACAAAACGCATGCCGGGCCACGCAGTGCGATCCACCCAGTCGTCGTTGATCAGCAGCGTATCGGGGCCCACCTGCGTGACGGCGCTCTTGAGATGCAGGCAGCCGCGTACCTCGACAGGCACGATCTCGTATCCATGCGGTGCCGCGGCAGCGGCAAGCTGGCGGATCCCATCGTCGTTGGTTCGACCGGATTGTCCGACAAACAGCCTGCGGCCCACGCGCAGCACGTCGCCGCCGTCCAGCGTGCCCGGGCTCCTGATCGAGGCGCAGGGTCGATAGCGTTCCAGCGTCGCGGCGACGGACAGGGTCTCCGGGCGGCGGGATTCGGCGCCTGGACGGGTGATCACCGCGATTTCGTCGAGCACGACGGTCGTGTCCTCGACGAATACCGAATCCGGCAGCTCCGGTTCGGGGGCAAGTGCGATTATCCGGCACCCCAGCGATGCAAGTAATTCGACGTAACGCTGGTGCTGCTGCTGTGCGAGGGCCACGTCGACCGGCGAACGGGCGAGGTGGGTCAGTTCGCAGCGCGTCATGGCGGGGCTAACGGGGCGGATCAGCGCGTGCATGGGCACGGATTATGCGCTGCGGGGCGTCCGCGGTTTAAGATCCGCTCATGCTGGTCGCGCTCAAATCGTGCAAGCCTCCACCACAGTCCTGATGCTGCTCATCGCCTGCTGCTCGCGCCTGCGCCGGTCGCGGCCGCCCCGCTCGTCGTCTATGCGGCCGGTGACATTGCCGAGTGCAGGGACAAGCCTGCGCAGGACTCCAACGCGGCGCGCACCGCAGCGCTCATTCCGCTCGGCGCAACAGTGCTGGTGCCCGGCGACACCGCATATCCTTACGGCACTGCCGCGACCTACGAATCGTGCTATGGACCGACCTGGGGTGTGCACCTGGCGAATACACTGGCCGTGCCCGGCAACCACGACTACCCGAAGGGAAGCAGCGAAGACTTCCGGCGCTATTTCGGGATCGGCGCAGGGGAACAGAACTACTTTGCCAGGCGGCTCGGGAACTGGCTGGTGATCGGCATCGACAGCCAACTGATCGGCGAGGCGCTCGATCGCGAGTACGCGTGGCTGGCCGCCACGCTCGAGGACAACGCGCAGGTGCGCTGTACGCTCGCGTTCTGGCACATGCCCGCGTTCTCCTCAGGATTCGAGCACGGGCCGACACTGAAGATGCAGCGCTTCTGGGCCCTGCTCGACGCGAGCCACGCCGAATTCGTACTGAATGGCCACGAGCACTTCTACGAGGCATTCGACCCGCTCGATTCAACCGGGAAACGGGCCGAGGACGGCATGCGGGAATTTGTCGTCGGCACCGGCGGGGCACGCCTGTATCCGAGCCTGGAAACCGTATCCACGTCAGCCGCGAGCGCCTGGCAAGGCACGGTGTGCTGAAGCTGAGCCTGGACGACGGTGCGTATGGGTGGCAGTTCATCGACACGTCCGGTCGCGTGCGCGATTCCGGCGAGGCCCGTTGCCGGCCATAGTCGGCGGACGGCAGTGCAGCGGGGCAACGGCATGCGGCCAGCGACCTCGCATCGGCTCGGACGGACGCGGAGCAATGTCATGGCAGTAAGCGAAACCTACCTCGGCTTCGTCATCGACCAGCTCGAGGGCATCGGCCGCGTGCGATCGAAGCGCATGTTCGGCGGCGTCGGCCTGTATGCGGACGAATTGTTCTTCGCCCTGCTCGATGACAACAGCCTGTATTTCAAGGTGGATGACTCCAGTCGTGCCGACTTTGAGGCCCGCGGCATGGGACCGTTCCGGCCGTTCCGGGACAAGCCGGAACTCGAGATGGGTTACTACGCGGTTCCAGCCGACGTCATCGACGAGGCCGAGGAGCTGGTTGCATGGGCGCGCAAGGCGTTGCGGGTTGCCGCGGCTGCCCCGCGCAAGGCGCGGCCACGGAAGAGGGCAAAGCTCGTAACGCGACCGCGCAAGCCGAAGGCGAAGTAGGTTGGGTTCGGCGCCGATGTCGGGCATCATCGCGCCCCGCATGCTCCTGATCCGGAATGCCGATGTCTTCGCCCCGCGCCCACTCGGGGTCAGCAGCCTGCTGGTCGGCGGCGGCAGGATCCTCTGGATCGGCGCCGGCGCGGACCTTGCCGATCTGCCGAGTGCCTTGAAGGCGGGTTGTGCCGTGCTCGACCTTGCCGGCCGACGACTTGTGCCGGGCCTGATCGACGGGCACGTGCACGTCACCGGCGGAGGTGGCGAGGCAGGATTTCACACGCGAGTGCCGGCGGTCGGGCTCAGCCGGTTCACGACGGCGGGCGTGACGACGGTGGTCGGACTGCTCGGCACGGACGACACGGCGCGCGGGCCGCGTGAACTGCTCGCGACGCTGCACGCGCTGCGCGAGGAGGGGCTGAACGCCTGGGGTTACGCAGGCGGCTACCACGTGCCTCCGGCCTCGCTGACCGGCTGCGTCCGGACCGACCTCGTGTTTATCGAGGCGTTGCTCGGCATTGGCGAAGTGGCCATCAGCGATCATCGGTCGAGCCAGCCGACGCTCGACGAAATCGCGAGGCTCGCTGCCGACGCGCATGTCGCGGGCCTGATGACGGGCAAGGCGGGCGTCCTGCACCTGCACCTCGGCGACGGTCCACGCGGCCTGTCGCTGGTCCGCCGCGCGCTCGACGAGACCGAGCTGCCTCCACGCGTATTCAACCCGACCCACGTGAACCGGCGTCGCGCGTTGTTCGACGAAGCCATCGACCTGGCCAGGCGCGGCTGCACGGTGGACATCACCGCGTTTCCGGTGGAGGAAGGCGAGGACGCCTACTCAGCCACGGATGCGCTGCGCAGGTATTTCGCGAGCGGCGCGCCGCCGGACCGGGTGACCGTCAGTTCGGATGCCGGCGGCTGCCTGCCGTGTTTCGACGCGGATGGCCGGGTGTGCAGCATGGACGTGGGTTCCGCCGGCGCGCTGCTGCAGACCGTCCGCGAGCTGCTGGCCGCCGGCCTGCCGCTCGAGCAGGTCCTGCCGCCATTCACGACCAACCCCGCGAGCCTGCTGCGCCTGCCTGGAAAGGGCGTGATCGAGACCGGCGCGGATGCAGATCTCGTGGCCCTCGATGAAACCGGCCACGTGCACACGGTGCTGGTGCGAGGCGAAATCCACGTCCAGGACGGCCTCGCAATCCGTCGCGGAACCTTCGAATTCTGAGACAATCGCGCTTCGAACGCGCGAGGAACACGGCCCCACATGCCCAGCAAGATTCCCGACGGTGCAACGCGCGGCTGGATCATCCCGATCGGCGGCGCCGAGAACAAGGAAAACGATCGCCGCATCCTCGAGCGCTTCGTCAAGGTTTCGGGGGGCAGTGACGCCGACATCGTCGTGATTCCGACCGCCAGCCGCATGGCCGAGACCGGGCCGCGCTACGAGCAGCTTTTCACCGAGATCGGTGCGGCTCGCGTCACGTCCATGGATTTCGACACGCGGCGCGACTGCCAGGAGCCCGGCCGGCTGCAGAGGCTGGAGGAGGCAAGCGGCATCTTCTTCACCGGTGGAAACCAGTTGCGGCTCACGACGCTGCTCGGCGGCACGCCGGTCGCAAAGCTGATCCGGATCCGCAATGCGCACGGTGTCGCCGTGGGCGGCACCAGCGCGGGCGCCAGTATCCTGAGCGAGCACATGATCGCGTTCGGCGACGAGGGCTCGTCAATCATCTCCGGCAGCGTGCGTCTTGCGCCGGGGCTCGGGCTCACCAACCGTTTCATCATCGACCAGCATTTCCGCCAGCGTGACCGGCTCGGCCGGCTGCTTACCGCGCTGGCCTACAATCCATTCGCGATCGGGATCGGGCTCGACGAGGACACTGCTGCCTTCATCGGTCCGGACGAGACCGTCGAGATCGAGGGCAGCGGAGGCGTCACCGTCGTCGACGCGTCCGAGGTGACCTTCTCGTCCATGGACTCGGTGAGCGAGGGACAGCCGGTGTGCATGCTTGGACTCAAGATGCACATGCTGGTGGCCGGCGCCACGTTCAACCTGCATACGCGACTTGCCGGGGCCGCGTCATTGATGCCGCCCAAGAGGTGAAGGTTCGGCAGCAGTTTCCGGGCGCAAGACCGGACGGTGACCGGCGGGCCGGGAATACGAATTGCCGATGCTTGCCGCGTGAGATCGGAACTAGAAACCGCAGAGCTCGAGTGCTTTCGAGACGCGCTGCCTGACCGTCTCGGCCTTCATCGGGAACGCCCCGAAGAACTCGTCGCGGGTGAGGCTCGGGTTTCGCTCGCGCACGTTGGCCGCCCACGACCCGGCTCGTGCCAGGTCGCCGGCCAGCGCGTGGGATGCTGCGGCAATCATCGCGATCAGGACGTGTGCACCTGGTGACCTCGCCGCTCGCTCGGCCCAGTACGCTGCCTGTGCATCCTCGCCGACGGCCATGTGCGTGAACGCGCGTGTCCCCTGCATTGCGTAGTAGAGCGGATCCAGTGGACTGAGGCGCATCGCCAGGTCGACGTGCTCGCGTCCCTCGAGCCCCCGTCCGGCGAGCGTTTCCGTCCACGCACGGGCGTAGATGCCCTGCGCGTAGTTCGGGCTGATCGACGTCGCGCGCTCCAGCCAGGCGAGACCACGCTCCAGGTCTCCCTCGAGCCAGTAGCTGCGCCCCATCGTGAAATTGACGAATGGGTCCAGTGGGTCGAGTTCCACGCCTCGCTCCGCGAATCGACGTGCGAGTTCGATCTCCCGCGCAAGGTCGTCCGTGTGACGCAGGAACGCCGTCTGGAAGTGAACGAATGAAAGGCCTGCATGCGCCCGGGCAAAGTGGGGGTCCAGCGATACCGATTTCTGGAACAGCGCCGTGGCGGCGGCATTGTCGGTGCGGTTGAATCGGTACATATGCTGCAGCCCGAGGTGGTAGGCCGACCAGGCATCGAGGCTCTCCGTCACCTGCATGCGCGCGAGTTCCGCTTCGTGCAGCGGGATGCGGATTTCCAGCGCGGCGAGGATCCGTCCGCGGATCTCGCTTCGAACCTGGTGCACGTCACCGAGCGGGCTGGTGTAACGGTCTGCCCAGACCACTCCGCTGTCCCGCGTGTCGACCAGTTCCACGGTCACGTCGAGCCCGGACCCTGCAACCTCCATGGTGCCCGTCAGGCAGTACTGCACGCCGAGCAGTCGGCCGATCTCGGTCATGTCGGTGTCGGACGCACGCAGGCGGAATGAAGAGCCGCGGGCGGTGACGAACAGCCAGCGCAGCCTCGAAAGGTCGAGGATCAGGTCATGCGGCAGGGCGTCCGCAAATGCCGCGTACGGACCAGGGGCGCCCGTGAGGCGAAACGGCAAAACTGCTATCGAGGGCCTCGATGCAGTTTCGGCAGACTCCGACCTCGGTTCGACGCCGGACGGGGCAGTCGGCTCGCGCGTGTCCATCGCCAGGAACATCTCCGCGCCGCGCACCGCTTTCACTTCCGCCACGAAGCGGAAGCCGCGGCTGTGTATCGTCCGGATGTACCGCTGGGTCTTGCCGTCGTCACCGATCGCCTTGCGAGCCGTCTTCACCCGGCTCGCCACGGCGGATTCGGAGACCACGCGGCCATCCCACACCTTCTCGATGATTTCGTCCTTCGAGACCAGGCGCTCGCGGTTCTCGACCAGCAGCGCCAGCAGCGCGAACACCTGCGGCTCCACCGGGCAGGCGGCACCGTCCCTGCGCAACTCCGCCGTCGCCATGTCCAGCTCGAAACCGTCGAACCGGTAGATCATGGGCCCGAGCATAGATCACACGGGACGGATCTCCCAGAAATCTCCATGGTATTTCCAGCTGATCTGCAAGCCTGGCACACGGTGCTGCCGGACAATCACTTCGCCCGCGACGGATTGTCTCCGTCGCCGGGAGCGAGGAGGGAGATCACCATGAAACAGCATCGAGACCAGTTGCCGGTTCGGATCGAGTCCGGCGGCGTCTGCATCCAGGCGGCAGGACTGGGCGGACCTGAACGTCGCACGTATCCGGTTTCCGAAAGGGGCCGATGCCGCGCCCCTGCTGAAAGGGTTGCCGCAGGACCTGTGCCAGTGCCCCCACTGGGGAACGGTATTGCGAGGTTCGATACACGTTCGCTTCGCCGACGGACACGAAGAAACCGTCCGGGCGGGCGACGTGTACTACTGGCCGCCGGGGCATACCGTCAGGGTCGACGAGGACTACGAAGCCGTCGAATTCAGCCCGAGCGCCTCGATGTGCGCGGTCATCGACCACCTCAAGTCCAAGTTGTCAAACTGAAGGAGCACTCACATGCCACTCGTTACCGTAGACGTGATCAAGGGCGTTTTCACACCGAAGCAGAAGCAGCAGATCATCGACAAGGTCACCAATGCGATGGTCGAGGTCGAGGGAGAGAACCTGCGCGGCGTTACCTGGGTTCGGATCAAGGAATTCGAAAGCGGCGACTGGGCCATCGGTGGCCAGCCGCTCAGTACCGCCGACGTGCAGGGTCTGGCCACGGGCAAGGCAGCATAGGCCCGACACTCCCGACCCCGGGGAAACGGGGCGGTGCTTCCAGGCACCGCCCTGTCTCCCATTTCGCGCCCAGGCAACGCCGATGATTTGACGACCGGCCGGCCGGCCAGGGCAACCGAAGCTCCATCGTCTCCGTTCTGCTATCGTTGATCCAGACGCGTCCCCAAGGGCGCCTTATTGGATCGGGTGAACGGGAATGATGGGACTCTCAGCCGCGACGATCTGGTGGGTGGCCGCGGGCATCCTGGTCGCAGCCGAGCTTGCGACCGGCACTTTCTACCTGCTGATGATGGCCCTGGGCCTCGCCTGCGGCGCGATCGCGGCCCACCTCGGGCTGGCTGAATCCACGCAGATCGCCTGCGCGGCAATAGTGGGCGGCGGTGCCACCGCTGCCTGGCACTGGCAGCGATCGCGCCGGCCGCGAGACCTGCCGGCGCGCGAGAACCGCGACGTCAATCTCGACGTTGGTGAACGTGTCCACGTCGCTGAATGGGCGGCGGACGGGACGGCGCGAGTCAACTACCGCGGCAGCGGCTGGCCGGCACGCCTGGCGCCCGGCGCCATGGAGCGGCCTGGCGAGTACGAGATCGTGGCTGTCGAAGGCAACTGGCTGGTGCTTGCACCACGCACCGACCGGAACTGAAGAACGACATGGAGAGCATGAGCATGGCCGTCGCACTGGTACTTGCCGCAATCGCCGGCATATTCATCATCCAGGCGTTCAAGATCGTGCCGCAGCAGCATGCATGGGTCGTCGAGCGCCTCGGGCGCTACGACCGTACGCTGACGCCCGGGCTCGGGCTGGTCATCCCGTTCATCGATCGCGTCGCCTACAAGCACTCGCTGAAGGAAGTGCCGCTCGACGTGCCGAGCCAGGTGTGCATCACCAAGGACAACACGCAGCTGCAGGTGGACGGCATCATCTATTTCCAGGTGACCGACCCGATGCGCGCCAGCTACGGCGCGAGCAACTACGTGATCGCGATTACTCAGCTGGCGCAGACGCTGCTGCGCTCGGTGATCGGCAAGATGGAACTGGACAAGACCTTCGAGGAACGCGATGCCATCAACGCGTCGGTCGTGAGCGCGCTCGACGAGGCAGCCGCGAACTGGGGCGTGAAGGTGCTCAGGTACGAGATCAAGGACCTGACGCCACCCAACGAGATCCTGCGCGCCATGCAGGCACAGATCACCGCCGAGCGCGAGAAGCGCGCGCTGATCGCTGCCTCGGAGGGCCGCAAGCAGGAGCAGATCAACATCGCGACCGGCGAGCGCGAGGCGTCCATCGCACGCTCGGAAGGCGAGCGGCAGGCGCAGATCAACCAGGCGCAGGGCGAGGCGGCGGCGATCACCACCGTCGCGAATGCGACCGCGGACGCTATCCGCAAGATCGCCGAGGCGATCCGCTCGCCGGGTGGCGAGCAGGCGGTGCAGCTCAAGGTCGCCGAGAAGGCGGTCGACGCATACGCGCAGCTTGCGCAGAAGAACAACACCATGATCGTGCCGGGCAACATGACCGAGGTATCGGCGTTGATAGGCACCGCGATGACGCTGTTGAAGGGACAGCCGCCAAAGTCCGGTTGAGGCGCGGCTTGCCGGCGGGTCCCTCATCGCTGGCCGGTGGTGTCCTTGCGTATCGTATCCACGAGTCCGCCCGAAATCAGCGATGTCACGTCCAGCAGCACCCTCGCCTGGGCGAGGCCGCCCGGGGCCGCCAGGTAACGTGGCCGCCATTCCGGCTCGAATTTCTCCTTGTATCGGCGTAATCCTTCGAAGTTGTAGAAATTCTCGCCGTAGTGGTAGATGAGCCTGCCGACCTTGTGCCATGCGGGAGCCAGCCGGTGTGCCTCGAGGCCGGCCAACGGGGCCATGCCGAGATTGAACCAGCGGTAGCCCTGGGCCTTGCCCCACAGCATCAGTTCGATGAAGAGAAAGTCCATGACGCCGCCAGGCGCCGCATTCGAGTGACGCATCAGGTCGACCGACAACTCCTCCCGCTGCGCGCCCTGCCAGAGGTCGGCGAACGCGATCACCTGGTCGGAACGCTCGACCAGCGCCACCGGAAAGCGACTAAGGTATGAGTCGGAGAAGCGCCCGAGTGAAAATCCTTTTTCGGCGACGGCCTTGTTCTGCAGCCATTCGTCCGAGACCTGCCGCAGCGTCGGCAGCAGCGCCTGGAACCTGCTCCACGCCCGCGATCCGGAAGCACTAGCCCGTCGCGCCGTGCCCTGCGGTGTGATTGCCTGAGCGACGCGCGCGAGCTGCCGTCGAGCGAGAACGCGTCGAGCCGCACGCGCGCCTCCTCGCCGAGCTTGCTCAGCGCAAGCCCCGCATCCACATAAAGCGGCAGGTTCTCTGGCGACACCTGGTAGAACACGCTCCATGCGGCGACACGATCTGCAAGGTCGCGGAATGACCACACGAGTTCCTCGCGTTCCTCTGCGCTGCCCACCGGGTCCCCCATTGCAACCCAGCAGCGGCGTGCGACGCCGTACATCAGGAACGACCGTCCCGAGTCGCTGAACAGCAGCGATTTGTCACCGAGCAGCGCGAGGCTGGCCGACGCGTCCGGGGAACTGTGGATCACCGGAAGCGCGCGATCCAGCTCAGAACTCGACGGTAGCGCAGGCGCGCTCCGTGCCGGCGCCAGCAGCCGCAAGGCGGCAACCGCACCGAGCACCAGGACGGCCAGCAGGCTTGCCCGCAGCATTCGCGACGCCTGGCCGTGGAGTGCGAATTGCCACCAGAGCTCGTCCGCATACGGGACATGGCGGTACGCAAGCATGCCGATCCAGATCGAGGCGCCGATCGCAATGCCGGCGCTGGCGAACCAGGCGGGCGACAGTGGCTCGGACAGCAGCGACGACTGCCGGTAGAACTGCTTTCGCGTCCACCACAGCGGCAGCATTGCGGCTCCGAGGAACAGTGCTTCCTCGAAATCAAGGCCCTTGAGCAGCGAGGCAAGGATGCCTGCTCCCAGCAGCGACATCGTCAGCTGCCACGCGGCGTCGAGGCGCAGCACCAGGCCCCGCGCGAGAATCAGCAGCAGGACCCCTACGGCCGAGCCGACGAGATGGGACAGCTCGAGGACCGACAGCGGCAGGAACCGGTCGAGCGTGGCCAGCCTGCTGCTCATGCCGGGCGTAGCCCCGGATAGCAGCAGCAGGAATCCGGCGCCGAAGACGAGCAGCGCAACCGCCTGCGGAACGACGAAATCGAGCGATCGCTGCGTCCACGTCCATGCCGCGGTGAGCCTGGCACGCTGGTTCCGGAGTTCGTGCGCGGACAACAGCACCAGGGCCGCGCCGAACGGCAGCGCATAGTAGACGAGGCGGTACGCGAGCAGCGCGGCCAGCATCTGCGGCGCCGGCACGCCGGGCAGCAGCAGGACCATGATCGTCTCGAAGACACCCAGTCCGCCCGGCACCAGGCTCAGCAGGCTTGCCGCCAGAGCGACCATGTACAGGCCCGCAAAGACGAGGTACGGGACATCTGCCGTCGCCGGCAGCAGCACGTAGAGCACCGAGCTTGCCAGCGCGAGATCGACGACCGCCAGTGCGATCTGAACCAGCGCCGTCCGGAGCGTCGGCAACCTGATGCTGGCGTCGCGCCAGCTGAACGGAGTGCGGCGCAAGGCGCAGGCGAACAGGTATCCGGCGACCGTGCTCAGCGCCAGTACGCCGAGGGCGATCGAAAGTCGCGCGGTCGAGTGCAGCAGTGAAGAGGCCTCGCCGGCGTTGGCAATCAGGGAGATGCCGGCCAGCGTGCCCGCTCCAAGCGCGAAAGTGATGGTACAGAATGCGACGATCTGGGCGATCTCCATCGCCCCGAATCCCAGCGGCGTGTAGATCCGGTAGCGAATGGCTCCGCCGGAGAGCGCGGCCACGCCGAGATTGTGGCCGATCGCATATGCGACAAAAGACGTCAGTGCGTACTTTGGCCAGGGCAACCGCCGTCCGACGAACCCGAGGGCGAGCCTCTCGTAGCCGGTGAGCGCGAGATAGCTGCTGGCCGCAAGCGCGATTGCGAGCAGCACGCTCCAGTGCCCGATCGCCGCGAACGCGGCGAGGATGTCCCTCAGGTGGAATTCCCCGCCCAGGCGGTGCAGCGCGAGGAGGGCGGCGCAGAACAGGGCGACCGGCACAAGTGCCGAAAGGTACCGTTTCAGCATGGTTGGCTCGAAGGCCGGATGCTCCATCTTATTCCATTGCCGCGGAGGGCCGCGCGCTGGACTGCCTTGGCCGTAAGGCTGTCGCATTGGCGTATGATTCAGGGTACTGGGTCGCGGGCGTCCGGCTCGTGTCCCTGTTGGAGGAGAATGCAAAATGGCAAAAAAGACCAGTAATTCCGATAGTGCCGTCTACCGTGTCACCGAGGTGATCGGCACCAGCAAGGTGTCCTGGGAGGACGCCGCGAGCAGGGCCGTCAAGGCGGCAGCCAGGTCATTGCGTGACCTGCGCATTGCCGAAGTCACCAAGCTCGACATGAAAGTCGAGGATGGCAAGGTGGTTGCCTACCGGGCGCGGGTCTCGCTGTCCTTCAAATACGAAGGCTGAAGCTCTTACGACCGGCTGGCTGCTGGCTCCCGCCTGATTTCAGGCGGGAGACCTACGCGCGCGCCTTGTGCTGTGCCATCATCGCCCGCTCGACCCGCCGGTTGGCAGTGGCAGCAAAAGAATGCGCATCCTCGACCGTTCCGTCTACGTCGGCCCGTCGCAATACGCCCACTTTCCGGTCATCCGCCTCGAGCTTGACCTCGGAGCGCTGGAGGCGTGGCCCACGGGCCGGCTCGGCGCTGCATTTGTCGACGCGCTTGCCGAGGCCCTGCCCGGTCTCGCCGAGCACGGCTGCTCGTATCGGGAGCCGGGCGGCTTCCTTCGGCGCATGCGCGAGGACGAAGGAACCTGGCTGGGCCACGTACTCGAGCACGTGGCGATCGAGCTGCAGAATATCGCGGGCGAGGCGGTCACCTTCGGCAAGACCCGAAGTGCCGACGAGGCGGGTGTTTACACGGTCATCTACGAATACGCGCAGCGCGACGAAGGCATCGCGGCCGGCGAGCTCGGCCTGCGGTTGCTCTGTTCGCTGTTGCCGGAAGGCATTCGCCCGCCCGACGCGGTGCCGGGCGACTGGAGCTGGCCCGAGGCGCGCGACGAGTTCATCCGCTTCGCGCAGCGCCGTGCGTTGGGGCCGTCCACGGCGTCGCTGGTGCGCGCCGCGGAGTCTCGTGGAATACCGTGGCTCAGGCTGAACGACCAGTCGCTGGTACAGCTCGGGCATGGCAGGTACCAGCAGCGCATCCAGGCGACCGTCACGGGCCGGACTTCGCACATCGCAGTCGAGCTCGCGAGCGACAAGGAAGAAACGAACAAGATCCTGGCGACGCTGGGGCTGCCCGTGCCCAGGCAGGAGCTCGTGCAGAGCGAGTCGCAGGCGGTGCGTGCGGCTCGCCGCATCGGTTTCCCGGTAGTCACCAAGCCCTACAACGGCAACCACGGGCGCGGCATCTCGATACGACTCACCAGCGACGAGGAGGTCGCACAGGGCTATGCCGTGGCGCGCGAGCAGTCGCGCTCAGTGATCGTCGAGACCTACCTCGAAGGCGACGACCATCGACTGCTGGTGGTGAACGGCGAGATGGTCGCGGCCACGCGCCGCACGCCAGGTCACGTGGTGGGCGACGGCGCGCACACGGTGACGCAGTTGATCGAGATCGTGAACCAGGACCCGCGCCGCGGCGTCGGCCACGAGAAGGTGCTGACGCGGCTCGAGCTCGACGCGCAGGCGCAGAAGATGCTCGACCGGGCCGGACTGGCCGCGGAGTCGGTGCCGGAGGCCGGGCAGGTCGTCTACCTTCGCTCGACCGCCAACCTTTCGACCGGCGGCACCGCGACCGATGTAACCGACGTGATCCACCCGGACAATCGCGAGATGGCCGAGCGCGCGGTGCGCGCCGTCGGTCTCGACGTGGGTGGCGTGGACTTCCTGTCGACCGACATCACCGAGAGCTATCGACGCGTCGGCGGCGGTATCTGCGAGGTAAATGCCGCCCCGGGATTCCGCATGCACGTCGCGCCGAGCGAGGGCACCTCGCGCGACGTCGCGGGACCGGTGATCGACATGCTGTTTCCGTCGGGCACGCCCTCGCGGGTGCCGATTGCCGCCATCACCGGCACCAACGGCAAGACCACGACCGCACGCATGCTGGCCCACGTGACAAAGATGGCCGGCTACACGCCCGGTCTCACGACTACCGACGGCGTGTACATAGACGGGCAGCGCACGGTGCCGGGCGACATGACCGGCCCTGTGTCGGCGCGGATGGTGCTCGCCGATCCACAGATCGACATCGCCGTGCTCGAGACGGCGCGCGGAGGACTGATCCGCGCCGGCATGGGTGTGAACGAGGTCAACGTCGGCGCCGTGCTCAACGTGCAGGCCGACCACCTGGGACTCAAGGGCATCGACACGCTCGAGCAGCTTGCCGAGGTGAAGCGCGTCGTGGTCGAGGTTGCGACCGACTGCGCGGTGCTCAACGCCGACGATCCCCTGGTGCTGCGGATGTCCGGTTACACGGACGCGAAGAACATCTGCTACGTGACGGTCAATCCGCAGCACACGCTGGTGCGTGAGCACATCCGCGCAGGAGGGCGCGCCTGTGCGCTGGAGGCCGGCGTGAACGGCCAGATGATCACGCTCTATGACCGCGGCGGTCACATCCCGCTGGTCTGGACGCACCTGATTCCCGCGACGCTGGAGGGGCGCGCGCTGCACAACGTGCAGAACGCGATGTTCGCGGCGGCGATGGCTTTTTCGCTGGGTATCAAGCTCGACGCGATCCGGCAGGGGCTTCGTACCTTCGACTCGACGTTCTACCAGGCGCCGGGACGCATGAACGTGTTCGACGAGCACCCGTTCAAGGTGTTGTTCGACTACGGGCACAATGCCCACGCGGTCGGGATGCTGGCGGACCTCGCCCAGCGTCTCGAGGTCAAGGGCCGACGCATCGTCGTGCTGGCCGGCCCCGGGGACAGGCGCGACGAGGACCTCGTCGCCATCGCCGACGCCGTCGCCGGACGGTTCGACCACTACGTCTGCCGGCGCGACGACAATCTTCGCGATCGTGCGCCGGACGAGGTGCCACGCATCCAGGCCGCAGCGCTGCTTGCGGCAGGCGTCAGCGCGGATGCGATCTCCGTGATTCCCGATGAGCAGCAGGCCATCGAAGCCGCACTGCGGATGGGGCGCGAGGGCGACCTGCTGCTGGTATTCGCGGATGCGTTGGTGCGCTCGTGGAAGCAGGTGACGAAATTTCGAATGGAAGGCGCCACCTATTCGTCGCCTGCCGGTGATCCGGCCGCGGCTCCGGATGCCGCCGCCGCTGCCGAGGCGACGGGACTGCGAAGCCCGGCGCCGGGTGAGCCCGGTTCCCCGGCCTCGCCGTCACGACAGGGCCGGCCCGCGGCCGGCGAACCGAACCAGGGACTTGCCGACGCCACGCCGATGCCGACGGCGCTCAACCTCGACGGCCTGATCAGGGACGAGCGCGGCGTGCGTTTTGCCCCGGAGAGCGACGACTGACGGTCCAACTCGCATTGCCGTTCGAGGATTCGAGGCGACTCACCGGCGGCAACCTGTTCTTTGCCTCCACGGGCGCGGTCCTCGATCTCTCAGGCGTAGCTGCCGACGAGTCTTTGCTGTCTGGTTGGCGCGCGCGTGTGATCCGTGCGTACGCGCATCTCGGTTGGGAAGCGGGTCTTGCCGCCGCGGACGCGTGGCAGGCTGGCACGGCGACTGCAACGCCCGTGGCGAGGCTGCATGCGGGAGGTGCATCGCTTGCGATCACCGCATCCTGCGACCAGCTGTTCACGGCCACCGAGGTCAACGAATGGGCACTGTGCGCCGCGCTGCGCGAGCGCGATCCCATGCACTGGGCGGGCCTGGAGGAGGCGTTGGTGGCCGCTGCCGTGGAGGCGGCCGATGGTGCCGAAGTGCCCGATCCACCGGTGTTGGAAGAGGCACTGGCACTTGCGCGCCTGCGACGTCTCGCGGACCTCGAGGCGAGGCCGGCGTTGCGGCAGTTGCTCGATGCGGCGGACGCACGTGGCCTGCCGTACGAGCTGGATGAAACGGTGCTCACGCTCGGCGCTGGTGTCGGTGGGATGGGCTATCCGATCGATCACCTGCCGGCCGTCGCTGACGTACCGTGGGGCGCATTGAACGACATCCCGACCGTAATGGTAACCGGATCGAACGGCAAGACGACGACGGTTCGGCTGGTCGCCGCGTGCGCCAGGCGCCAGGGTTGGCGCGCCGGCTACAACTGCACCGATGGAGTGGTGGTCGGGAGCGAGTCGGTTGCGAGTGGAGATTACTCCGGTCCCGCCGGCACGCGCCTCGTTCTGCGCGACCAGCGCGTCGAGGCGGCGGTACTCGAGACTGCGCGCGGCGGGATCCTGCGACGAGGTATCGCGGCCCGTCATGCGCACGCCGCCGTCGTCACCAACGTCAGCTGTGATCATTTCGGCGAATACGGAATCCACGACCTCGAAGGACTCGCGGACGTGAAGCTTTCCGTTGCCGGCGTCGTGACCCCTGGCGGACTGCTGGTGCTCAATGCCGACGACCCGCTGCTGCGGCGGAAGGCCAGGGGGCTGGCGCAGCGCTTCGGTCGGCGACCGCGCCTTGCGTGGTTCGCGCTCGACGCGGATTCGCCAGTGCTCCGGTCGCATCGCGCCGACGGTGGCGCGACCTGCGGCGTTCGCGACGGACGGCTTCGGCTCACACTTGATAGTGGCGAACATGATCTCGGAAGCGTGGCTGGCATGCCGCTCGCCGTGGGCGGCAGTGCGTCCTACAACGTGGCGAACCTGGCCGCCGCGGCGCTGGCTGCCGCCGCGATCGGCGTCGGTCCAGCGGCCATCAGCTCGGAGTTCGCGGTCTTCGGCATCGATCCCGCAGATAATCCGGGCCGCTTGATGCGCTTCGAAGTCGATGGCGTGACCGTGCTGGTCGACTATGCGCACAACCCTGAAGGAATTCGGGGTCTTCTGGCGGTTGCCGCGCACCTGCGGCGTGAGGACGGTCGCCTCGGGATGCAGTTCGGGCATGCCGGCAATCGACAGGACTCAGATCTCCAGGACGTTGCGAGAGCGGTTGCTTCCTTCAGGCCGGACCTGGTTATCGTGGCTGAGCATGCCGACTACCTGCGCGGTCGCACGGCGGGCGAGGTGCCACGCATCATCGTTGCGGAACTCCAGCGGCAGGAACTGCCAGAGGAGTCAATTCGAGTGTGCCCGAGCGAGGTCGAGGCAGCCCGCCAGGCGCTGGCCTGGGCGCGCCCGCGCGATGTTCTTGCGCTGATGGTTCATTCGGCCGCTGCAAGGACCGCGGTGCTGGAAATTCTCGGGGCCGCTCCGGGTCGATCCGAATCAACGGCCGCGAGCTGACGCGAGGTCCACGACCCGTCGCTGCTGCAGCCCGACGATATCGCTGCCCGCCGGGCTGCAGACAACGGGTTCAGGGATTCTTCTTGCGCCGTGTGAAGAACCAGATGAGACCCGCCGCGACGGCCACTGCGATGGCGTAGTCGAGGATCGCACTGCTAACACCCAGCAGGCGACCCAGGATTCCGCCAAGGAAGGCGCCACTGACGCCGTAGGCCATCGTCTTCCAGATGCTCATGTCGTCGCGACCTGGCAGTGCGAGCCGCGCGAGGGCGCCAATGACCAGTCCGACAACGGCCAGGATGGCCAGGAACACGACGATGCCCGTGGCGGCACCGGTCGCGACAGCGGCAGTACTTTCGTTCATCGTTGCCTGTCTCCCCTGCGATTGATTTCAATTGGCCTGCCGGCCCGCACGCTGGTCCGGTGTCGGGACGCGGAGTCCTATCTTAACTTCAGTTCGCTCCACTCGCCCTCGCGCCTGGGGTCGGCGCCGCCGTCCAGCACGCCGCCCGGCCCCAGCACCACTCCGTGCAGGCCGGATTCTTCGCCGCGGCCAGCCTTGACCACCATGCCTCGGTCGGCAAGACCGGTCAGCACCTCGGGCGGGAACCTGGTGACTTCACCGTAGAAATCGCTGCCACGCGCATACAGGTTCGGCAGCTCGATCGCCTGCTGAATCGTAAGGCCCCAGTCGAGCAGGCCGACGAGCGTCTTCGCGTCATAGGTTAGGATCGCAGAGCCCCCGGGACTGCCCAGCGCCGCGAAGAATCGTCCCGATTGATCCAGCACGATGATCGGTGACATCGAGGAGCGTGGGCGCTTGCCCGGCGCGACCGCATTGGCGACAGGCTTGCCGTCTTCCACGGCACGGAAGGAGAAATCGGTGAGCTGGTTGTTCAGGAAGAATCCGTCGACGGCGCGGCCCGATCCGAATACCGACTCTACCGTGGTCGTCATCGAGACGACGTTGCCGTCGCCGTCCACGATCACGAAGTGACTGGTTCCCGCGGCCTCGTTCGTCGCGTCCCGACCGACGCGCGCGGCGAGGCCGGGCGGAACGCCGGCCGCCGGCGGCGGTCCGGCCTTGCTGCCTATCAAGGCAGCGCGACCTGCCACGTAGGCAGGATCGAGCAGCCCGGCCACCGGTACACCCACGAACGCGGGGTCTGCGACGTACTGGTCGCGATCCGCATACATGAGACGGCTGGCTTCGGCGAACAGGAACCATGCCTCGGGGTCATTCGCCCCACGCGACGCGATATCGGTTCGCTCCAGGATCGCCAGCATCTCGAGCAGTGATACACCGCTCGATGGAGGCGGGGGCACGCACACAACGTACACGCGGTACGGCCGGCAGAGCGGGTCGGCCGCGTGCGGGCGATAGGCCTCGAGATCGGTAGCGGTCATCGTGCCAGGACGCGGCTGCTCGCGCGTACGTGCGGCGATTTTCGCGGCAATCGGTCCTTCGAGCAGCGTGCGCGGCCCTTCGGTCGCGATCGTGCGCAGCGTCTGTGCGTACTCGGGATTGCGCAGCGTGTCACCGGCCTGCACCGGCGTACCGTCGGGTCGCGAGAAAAGAGCGCGGGCGTCAGGTGTGCCTGCCTGCGGGAACTTGCCGTTCGCGAATCGGGCCAGCCGCTTCGGCACGATGAAGCCCTGGTCAGCTGCCCGAGTCGCCGTGTCGAACAGTTCGCGCCAGGGCAGGCGGCCGAAGCGTTCGTGGGCAAGGCCGAGCATTGCGATTGCTCCAGGCGCACCGGTAGAACGGCCACTCGTGACCGCGTCGGCATACGAGAGCGGCTTGCCGTCCTCGCCGATGAACATGTCCGGCGTCGCGCCTGCCGGCGCTGTCTCCCGTCCGTCGAATGCCGTGAGCCTGCCGGTCCTGCCGTCGAGGTACAGGAGGAACGCTCCGCCGCCCAGCCCCGAGCTCTGCGGCTCCACGAGACCCAGCGCAGCCTGCACAGCGACCGCAGCGTCGATCGCTGATCCGCCGCGACGCAGCACCGCGAGGCCCGCCTCGACTGCAAGCGGGTTCGCGGCCGCGACCCCCGCCCGGGACGCTGCCCGTGTCGAATCGGCCCGCACTGCGGGCACGGCGCTCCGTTCGACGGCACCAGGGGCGTACTGGCAGGCAACCAGCGCCAGCGTGGCAGTCAGCAGGAAGCCTGCGGCAGTTGCGGCCGTTCGGGTCATCGTCGGGACCTGTCAGCGGGATCGGACGGCTAGCTTAGCCCGGTTGGTAATCCAGTCGCGAGCAAACCCGACCGAGCCCGGCCGGCGCGCATCACGGTCGCGATTGCCGAGTATCATCGCGCATTGTCATCGAAGCCGCGAATGTTGCCATTCTCCGAAGCCTGCGAACGCAACAAGCAGCCGATCCTCGAATTACTGCGCGGCGCGCTGGCTCGGCGCCGGTATGTCGTCGAGATCGGTGCCGGAACCGGCCAGCATGCGGTGCATTTCGCCCGCGGACTTCCGCAGCTTGAATGGCAGCCGACCGATCGCAGGGAATACCTGCCGGGCATTGCCGCTCGCGTTGCGGCCGAAGGACCGGCGAACCTGCACGTGCCGATCGAGTTGGACGTGATGCAGTCCGACTGGCCAAGTCTTGACGCAGGCGCGGTGTACAGCGCCAACACGCTGCACATCATGTCCTGGCCGGAGGTGGAGGCATTCTTCAGCGGAGTCGGCCGTATCCTGCAACGAGGCGGCGTGCTGGTCGTCTACGGCCCGTTCCGCTACGGCGGATCCTTCACCAGCGAGAGCAACGCCGCATTCGACCGGTCGCTGCGCGCGCGCGATCCCGCGAGTGGGATCCGCGACTTCGAGGCCGTGAATGCGCTTGCCGAGGCCCAGGGTCTCGAGCTGCTGGCCGACCACGCAATGCCCGCCAACAACCAGCTGCTCACCTGGTTCCGGAGCTCGTAGTCGAGGGTCGCCAGGCCGTCGAAACCCGTGCCGCCAGCGTCGCACCCGCAGCTTGCGCTGCAGGCGCGACCGGCGAGCTCGCATTCAGCGGGTCCGCCGACCCGTGATATCCATTACTGGGGCTGCTGCAGGGCCGCGATGCGCTGCTCGATCGGCGGGTGCGTCGAGAACAGGGACATGAACCCTGGCTTGTCGTTGATGCCGAAGGCCTTGATGGACTCGGGCAATGCTGTCGGTTCGATGCCGCCGAGGCGCTTGAGCGCGCCTATCATGGGCGCCGGCGTCCCGAGCAGGCCTGCCGAGGCCGCATCGGCGCGGAACTCGCGACGGCGCGAGAACCAGGCGACGATCATCGAGGCGACCAGGCCGAACAGGATCTGGCAGACGATCACGGTGATGAAGTAGCCCGGTCCAGATCCTTCGCGGCTGTTGAATACAGTCTTGTCCACGATCGAGCCGACGATTCGGGACAGGAAGACCACGAAGGTGTTCAGCACGCCCTGGATCAGCGTCAGCGTGACCATGTCGCCGTTCGCGACATGGCCGATTTCGTGGCCAAGTACAGCCTCGACCTCCTGTCGGTTCATCGACTGCAGCAGCCCCGTCGAGACCGCGACCAGCGCCGAATTGCGGAACGCACCGGTTGCAAATGCGTTTGGCGGGCCATCGTAGATCGCGACGTCCGGCATGCCGATTCCAGCCCGGTCGGCCAGCTTGCGCACCGTTTCCACCAGCCAGCGCTGGCTCTCGCCCTCGTTGCCGGTGATGACCTTGGCCCCGGTTGAGAACTTCGCGATGATCTTCGACGCAAATAGCGAGATGAACGCGCCGGCGAAGCCGACCACCGCGGAGAAGGCCAGCAACGGGCCCATGCCGCCCTGGTTGGCCATGGCCTGGTCGATTCCCAGGACCCTGATCACGACGGAAATCACCAGCAGCACGGCAATATTCGTCGCGAGGAAGAGGAAAATGCGCTTCATCGATGGCTCCGTTCCAGTTGAATCCGACCGTCAGGCGGCGCAGTTTCTCACGAAACCGCGCCGGTCCGAGAGCCCCAGCATGGAGCCCGATCCGGAGGATTCAAGGCTTGCGGGCGTCCAGGTAGTGTGCCCACAGCATCCGGGCGGCGACGGACCTCCAGGGCGACCATCGCCGGGCCAGTCGTTGCTGCTCGTCCGGCCGGGGCAGGTGCCGCATGCGCTTGAGGTCGCGCAGTGCCACGGCAAGCGCCAGGTCGCCGGTGGGCCAGACATCCGGGCGTCGGAGCGCCATCAGCCAATAGATGTCGACGCTCCACGGTCCGAGTCCGGGGACCGCAAGCAAGGCGCTTCGCCCCGCCTCGTCACCGGCGCGGGCGACGGCGGCAAGGGCCAGGCGGCCATCGAGTACGCGCAACGCAAGACCGTGGCAGTACCCGGCCTTCTGGCGCGTAAGCCCGAATTCGCGCAGCTCGATCACCGATGCAGCCGCAAGCCGCGCCGCGGTCATGCCGCCGAGGTGTGCCTCGAGCCGTCGGTACAGCGTCCGGGCGGCCGCGAGCGAGACCTGCTGCTCGAGGATGATCCTCACCAGTGTCGCGAAGCCTGGACGCCGGCTCCACATCGGGGGCGTGCCGAGGCGGTCCCGGATACCCGCAAGCAGCCGGTCGCGCGAGGCGAGCTCGCCGGTGGCGAAATGCAGCGTCTGTCGAGTGAGGGATCGCGCGGACGTCGTCATGGACTCTCGCAGCCCGTCGCGGACCGGATGGCCGCTGCCTGCAGTTTACCGGGGCGCACGCCCCGGGGCCGCATTCGCCTATCCGGCGAGCGAGCGCAGCCGCATCGTGCGGCTGGTATCGGTGCTTTCCTCGAGCCGCTGCAGCAGCGTGGTGACCTCGCCGGCCGGCAGCGGCTGGCTCAGCAGGTAACCCTGCACTTCGTTGCACTGCAGGTCCTGAAGGTCGAGCAATTGCGAGAAGTCTTCGACCCCCTCGGCCAGGACCTGCAGGCCGAGTGCCCTGGCCATCGAGACGATGGCTCCGACGATGGCTGCGCGCCTGCCGTGCGGGTCGACGCTGCGCACCAACCCGCGGTCTATCTTGAGCCGATTGACTGCTATGGACACCAGCCGGCCGAGATTGGAGTGGCCGACACCGAAATCGTCGATCGCGATGGACACTCCGATCTTGCGCAGTTCGGCGAGGATCTGCGTGGTCCGGTCGTCATCGCTCATCGCGAGCGACTCGGTGATCTCGAGCTCAAGCCGTGAGGGATCGAGGCCGGTTTCGCTCAGCACCTGGCGGACAATCCCGCAGAATCCCGGCTCGGTGAACTGGGGGGGCGAGACGTTCACCGCAACTCGACCGGCCTGCAGGCCCATGTCCTGCCATTCTCGAAACTGGCTGCATGCGGTCCTCAACGCCCACTCGCCGATCGGCACGATCAGTCCCATCTCCTCCGCGAGCGGAATGAATTCGTCGGGCGAGATACTGCCGAGCTGGTCATCCGTCCAGCGCAACAGGGCCTCGACGCCAGAGATGCAACCGGTGCTGAGATCGAACTGCGGCTGGTAGCAGAGAGTGAATCCATCCCTCGCGAGGGCCCGCTGCAGTCTCTGCTCGAGGCGGAATCGCGACTGCGAGCCTTCCTTCATCGTGGCGTTGAAGTACTCGAACCTGCCGCGACCCTGTCGTTTCGCCGTGTACATGGCGATGCCGGCCTGGCGCAACAGGGCGTCCTCGTCCACGCTGTCGGTCGGGTAGAGCGCGACACCGATGCTGGCCGTCACCACGATCGACGTGGATGTCGCGTCAGCCCCCGTGACCAGCGGAACGGTCAGTTGCTGTGCCACCGAATCGACGTGCGCCGAATCTTCGATCGCGTGCAGCAGGACGACGAACTGGTCGCTGCCGAGGCGGGCGATTTCGAAGCCCGCGCCGGCCGGGTCGAGGCGGCCGGTGGCATCGCTGCCACTCATGATTTCACGCAGCCGAACTGCGACCCGCCTGAGCATCTCGTCACCGGCCACCTGGCCGAGCGCGTCATTCACGCACCGGAAGCTGTCGAGGTCGATGTACAACAGCGCCATCGTACGGCCGTCCCGCCTGGCACTCGCGATGGCATGCCGCAGTCGTGCGACGAACTGGGTGCGGCTCGGCAGGCCGGTCAGGCTGTCGACTTCCGCCAGTTCGACCATGCGCTGATTGAAGCTGGCGTGCTTTTCACCCAGGGCGAGGGCAATGCGCCGGACTTCGTGCGGATTCATCGGTTTCGACAGGTAGAAGATCCTGTCCGCCGGGGGCGCGCTGCGTCCGAACTCCAGGGGGTTTGCGTCGGAGCCGTCGGCGCAGATTACGATCTCGATCTTCTGGTCGAGTACGCGGATGCGCTGGGCGGCCAGCAGGCTGTCGCGGCCAGTCGGCAGGTGCGAATCCAGGAACACGATGTTGAACGGCGCGTTGGTCGCAATCGCATTGCGCACGGCGGCGACGGCGTCGGCCGCGGCGCTGCAGTACGTGGCATGGAAGGTCTGCTGCCTTCGCGGCTGCTTTGCCAGCAACGCCGGGTTGCCGCCCGAACCGAGCAGTCGCATTCGCAGTCCGTCCAGGACGGCGGCGCCGGCGTTGTCCAGCAACGGCTCGAATACAAACCGGAAGGCGTCGAGCACGGACTGCTCGTCGTCTACCACGAGGATTCGGATCGGGGCTGCGCTGCCTGGGAGCATCCTGCTGTACTTTCTTACGCAATGCCGGCCCGGGACTCGGGCCGGTCTTGGCGGGCAAGTTAGCCGTACGCGATCCCGGCGGACGTGAGCCCCGTCACGGAATTCAGGCTGCGCGGCCCCTGTGCGTCGCGGCAGCAGCCGCGCGGGGCACGTGGTCAGGCATCTGGAGAGCCGGAGCGCCGCGAGTGCGGTCTCATTACAACCATCACGATCGTACCGACGACGGCTCCGGCAGCAGCCAGCGCCATGTCCTTCTGCGCGTCCCAGGCATCCCCCTGTGTCCCGAGGTAGGCCATGCCCAGATCGCCGCCGAACAGTGCCGCGGCAAGCCACTCGATCAGTTCGTAGATCACGGAATGTGAAAGCACGAACAGCAGCGGCATCAGCCAGCGCCAGAGGCCCCGTGGCTGCGCCCGCGCCGCGAACAGTTCCCACGCGATCGGCAGCATCAGCAACCCGTAGCAGAAGTGCACCAGGCGGTCGTAGTGGTTGCGGCCCGGGCGCGCGCCGGCCTCGTACCCGAAGACCGCGAGCCAGTCGCGCCACGGTACTTCGCTGTAGGTGTAGTGAGCACCGATCTCGTGCAGTACAAGGAAGACGAACAGGCAGGTGTACGCGAAGTCGGAAAATCGCAGCCGGCGGCAGGTGAGCGCGAACAGGGGCACCGCGATGAACACGATGACGTTTTCGAGCAGCCAGTCCTGCGGGTACCAGGGCGCGATGGCGAGCGCGATGAAGATCGCGACGAAGGTGACCAGGAGCGCCAGCGGGTATCGGTATCGCGCGTCCATGTCAGCTGGCGACGATACTCCATTCCGGGGGGGCTTTGGAGTCGCCGCCGGAGCCGTGTTGGGTTACGCTGAAAGCCGACCCGCCCGGAGCCGGGCGCCGATTCGACGGAGCGGAAGTGCACAAGAGCAGGCTCGCCGGATTCATCATCGACTGCCAGACACCGGATCTGCGTTCAGCCGCCGATTTCTGGAGCAGTGCGCTCGGCATGGAGCAGCAGCAACTTCCAGGTGAGGAGGGCGAAAAGTACCTGCGACTGGTGGATCCGCGCGAGCGGCTGCACATCGAGGTCCAGGCGGTGGCTCATCCGAGCCGTGTGCACCTCGACATCGAGACAGACGACATCGAAGCCGAGGTCCGGCGCCTCGAGGCGCTCGGCGCCACCCGTGTCGCGCGCGTCCAGACCTGGTGGGTCATGCAGGCGCCGACCGGCCAGAGATTCTGCGTCGTGCGTGCAGGAGAGGGCGATTTCGACGGCAGCGCCAACGTGTGGCCGTGACGCTTCACGACATCAGCGCCAGGGCTCAGCATTGCCGGCATGGTCCAGCGCAGCAATGACAACAGCAGGAGACCCTAAATGGCAGGCAATCCCGTCCGCTGGTTCGAGATCTACGTGCAGGACATGGCCCGCGCGAAGGCCTTCTACGAGGCCGTGTTCGGTGTCACCTGCGAGAAGCTGAACTCAGGCGACATCGAGATGTGGGGATTTCCCAGGGACCGGACCCGATCCGGGATCGGCGGTGCGCTGGTGCGCATGCCAGGCGTCAAGTCCGGGGGCAACAGCACGCTCGGTCTATTTCGGCAGCGATGACTGTTCGGTCGAAGCGTCACGGGTCGTTGCCGCGGGCGGCCGGGTGCACCGCGACAAGATTTCGATCGGTGAGTTCGGCTACATCGTGCTGGCGGTGGACACCGAGGGCAACATGTTCGGTGTGCACTCGCTGGCCTGACGAACCGAGCCGTTCGGCGCCCTGGCACGCACTTGTACCGGGCGCCGTTGGCCCGTGCCCGGCCCCGTTCCGTTACGCCGCGGCCGCAGCCTGTTCGGCGACGGGAAGACGCATCAGGTGGTCGAACGCGCTGAGCGCGGCCTTCGAACCTTCGCCCATCGCGATGACGATCTGCTTGTAGGGCACCGTCGTAGCGTCGCCGGCTGCGAACACCCCGGGTACCGAGGTCTGGCCGCGCGCGTCCACCTCGATTTCCCCCCGCGGACTCAAGGCCACCGTGCCCTTGAGCCAGTCCGTGTTGGGCAGCAGGCCGATCTGCACGAACACGCCCTCGAGATCGACGCGGTGGAGTTCGTTGCTGCCGCGGTCCCGATAGGTCAGCCCGTTCACGCGTCCGTCGGCGCCGTGCACCTCCGTCGTCTCTGCCGAGACGATCACCCGGACGTTGGGCAGGCTGCGCAGTTTCCGCTGCAGTACTTCATCCGCGCGCAGCTTTCCATCGTATTCGACCAGTGTTACCGACGAGACCAGGCCGGCGAGGTCTATGGCAGCCTCGACGCCCGAATTTCCCCCGCCGATTACCGCGACACGCTTGCCCTTGAACAGCGGCCCGTCGCAGTGCGGGCAGTATGCGACGCCTCGACCGCGGTATTCGCGCTCGCCCGGGACGTTCATCTCGCGCCAGCGGGCACCGGTAGCGAGCACGACAGCCCGGCTGCGGAGACTCGCGCCGCTCTCGAGGCTCACGGTCAGGAGGCCGGTCTCGTCTGCCGGCAGCAGTCGGGTGGCGCGTTGCAGGTTCATCACGTCCACGTCATAGGTCCTGACATGCTCCTCCAGCGCCGCGACCAGCCGGGGTCCCTCGGTGTGTGTCACGGAGATGAAGTTCTCGATCCCCATCGTGTCCATGACCTGGCCGCCAAAGCGTTCGGAAACGACGCCGGTGCGAATGCCCTTGCGCGCGGCATAGATGGCCGCAGAAGCGCCGGCCGGCCCGCCGCCGATGACCAGCATGTCGAATGGCTCCCTGGCGTCGAGCGTCGCCGCCTCGCGTTCCGCACCCGCGGTGTCGATCTTCGCCAGGATTTCCTCGACCGTCATCCGGCCCTGGCCAAACGGCTGGCCGTTCAGGTAGACCGCAGGCACGGCCATGATCTTCCTCGACTCAACCTGCTGCTGGAACACCGCTCCATCGATCATCGTGCTGCGAATTCGCGGATTCAGCGCGGCCATCAGGTTCAATGCCTGGACCACGTCCGGGCAGTTGTGGCAGCTGAGCGAAATGAAGACTTCAAAGTCCAGGTCCTTGTCGAGCGCGTCGATGCGTCGTGCGGTTTCCGGAGCGACCCTGGGGGGGTGACCGCCTGCATGCAGCAGCGCAAGCACCAGCGAGGTGAACTCGTGACCACTCGGCGTACCTGCAAAGCGGATACCCATGTCGGCCCCTGCCGGACTGACCTGGAACGATGGCACGAGGACCGGGCGAGCTTCGCCAGCGCCGTGCATGCCGCCCGGGCTGCTGGCGACATGGTCGCTGGCTGCCTCGGCCCGGGAACGCAGGACGATCTGGTCTGACAGGGACGCAAGCTCTTCCAGCATCCCAAGCATCGCGGCCGATTCAGCGCTCGTGTCGACGGCCGCGACGAGTTCCACCGGTCGCGAAATTCGTCCGAGGTGTCCTTTGAGTTGCTGCTTGAGGTTCGGGTCGAGCACGTTGTCATCTCCAGTCGTGTCCGCGCACCGGCCGGGGAGCCGGCCGGGCGCAGGAATATAGAAAAACGCCCGCCCGTCCCTGGGCGGGCACGGGGGTCAGATCTTGCCGACCAGGTCCAGCGACGGCTCCAGCGTCTGCGCACCTGGCGTCCACTTGGCGGGGCAGACCTCGCCCGGGTGGGCGGCGACGTACTGTGCCGCCTGCACCTTGCGCAGCAGTTCCTTCGCGTCGCGGCCGATCCCGAGGTCATTGATCTCGGCGACCTTGATCACGCCCTCCGGGTTGACCACGAAAGTGCCGCGCAGGGCCAGGCCCTCGTCCTCGATCAGCACGCCGAAATTACGGCTGATCGCGTGGGTCGGGTCACCGACCATCGGGTACTCGATCCGGCGGATCGTGTCGGAAGTGTCGTGCCAGGCCTTGTGGGTGAAGTGGGTGTCGGTCGAGACGCTGTAGATCTCGACACCGAGCGCCTGGAACTGCGCATAGAGGTCCGCTACGTCGCCCAGTTCGGTCGGGCAGACGAACGTGAAGTCCGCCGGGTAGAAGAATACGACCGACCACTTGCCCTTGAGGTCCGCTTCCGTGACCTGGATGAACTCGCCGTCGTGGAAGGCCGTGGCCTTGAATGGCTTGACCTGTGTGTTGATCAAAGAAGTCATGTGTATATCTCCGTTGCATTGAGGCAGGGGATCGGCCTCGATGGGTCAGCACGATACGCAGGGCTTCGAGATAATCCAAATCGATAGATCAATCAAACTTCATAGATGAAACCTATTACGGCGCGCCAACACCGGAGATACTCGTCTCGGGGCCTCCGGCAGCCGGCCGAATTGCTATGCTAGCCGCGCGGCAAGGCGTCCCCGGGGGAGAAGAGCAATGGACAGGCCGACGGTTCTCATCACCGGCGTTTCCGGTTTCATCGCGCGGCAATGTGCGGTGGACCTGCTCAACGCCGGCTATGGCGTGCGCGGGACACTGCGCTCGTTCAAGCGAGCGGATGACGTGCGCGGCTCGCTGTCACGGCACGCGCCAGTGTCGCGCCTGGAATTCGCAGAGGCCGACCTGGAGGCCGATGCGGGCTGGGATGCCGCCGTCCGTGGCTGTGCGCATGTGCTGCACGTAGCCTCGCCGTTCCCTGCCGTGCAGCCGAAGGACGAGCAGGACCTGATCCGCCCGGCCGTCCAGGGCACGCTGCGCGTGCTGCGCGCGGCCGCGGCCGGAGCTGTCGAGCGTTTCGTGCAGACCTCGTCGCTGGTGGCCGTGATGTACGGCCACCCGCATTCGCGCACGAAACCCTTTACCGAAGTGGACTGGACACTGGTCGACTCGCCCGGGGTCAGCCCCTACGCAAAATCAAAGACACTGGCGGAGCGCGCGGCGCGGGAATTCGTCGAAAAGGAGAGCCCGGGCCTGCATTACTCGTCGGTGAACCCGGGCCTCGTGCTGGGCCCGGTGCTCGATCGCGATATCGGCACCTCGGCCGAGATCATCCAGATGTTCCTGACTGGCAAGTACCCGGGCGCACCGCGGCTGGCGATACCCTGCGTTGACGTGCGCGACGTGGCGCGGGCGCACCGCCTGGCACTCGAAGTGGATGCTCCAACCGGCGGGCGTTACCTGGCGGCTGCCGAGAGCCTGTGGTTCATCGAGATCGCGCAGGCGATCCGCGGGGCGCTCGGTCCCGCGGGCCGCAAGGCGCCGCGATTCGAACTGCCTGACTGGATGGTCAGGCTTGCGTCGGTCTTCGACTCCACGACGCGCCAGGCCGTGCCCGACCTGGGCCGGGCGATGCCGCTCGACAACTCACTGACACGCCGGACGCTGGGCATGGATTTCATCCCGGCCCGCGAAGCTGCGATCGCAATGGCAAAGAGTCTCGTGGACCTGAAGCTCGTCTGACGGAGTCGCGCTGGAATGAGACCAACCCTTTCGGTGCTGGAGCACGCCCTCGTGGACCGGATCATCGACGAGGCGCTGGCCGTGCTCGCGACGACCGGCGTGATGATCGACGACGAGCGTGCATTGAGGCGCCTCGCCGGCGCAGGCCTCGAGGCGGACCTGGAGACGGGACGCGTGCGTTTCCCTCGTGCGTCGGTCGAGCGGGCGCTTGCCACCGCGCCGTCATCGGTGACACTGCACGATCGCGACGGAGAAGTCTCGGCCGTACTCGAAGGCGATAACGTACATTTCGTCCCGGCCAGTTCCGCGCTGCGCGTGCTCGACCGCAGGACACAGAAGGCCCGCGTGCCGCTGACGCCGGATTTCGTGGAATACGTTCGTCTCGCGGACGGGCTCAGGAACATCTCCTACCTGTCGACGGCATTCATTCCGACCGACATCCCGCAGGACGTGGCCGACGTCTGGCGTCTTTACCTGGTACTCGCCCATTCGAAGCGCCCGGTCGTGTCAGGCGCGTTCACGGCGTGGGGCGTGCCGCGCATGGGCCAGGTGATGGCGATGTTCCGCGATGACCGCGAAGACCTGGTGCGTCGGCCGATGTCGATCTTCACCTGCTGCCCGAACACGCCGCTGCGCTGGGGCGAGGACCCGGTGGCGAACATCATGGACTGCGCCGAATGGGGTATCCCGATCGAGATCGTGCCGGTGCTGCTGCTCGGCATGATCTCGCCGGTCACGACCGTCGGCGCGCTGGTGCTGCACACCGCCGAAGTGCTGTCGGGGCTCGTAATCGCGCAGGTCGTGCGGCCCGGCACGCCGGTGATATTCGGTGGTGCGCCCGCGTCCTTCCACATGCAGTTGATGACCAACCCGATGACCGCGGTCGAGGCGCTGCAGCTTTACTGCGGCTACGCACAGGTCGCGAAGCGGCTCGGGCTGCCGTGCCAGGCGTACATGGGGCTCTCCGATTCCAAGTTCAACGACCCGCAGGCCGGCATGGAGACTGGCGTCGGCGCGTTTCTCGCGGCCAGCGCGGGCTTCAATTCCGTCTCGGGCCCGGGCATGCTCGACTACGTCAACTGCTTCAGCTTCGAGAAGCTGGTGTTCGACGACGAGATCGTGGCCCACGCGCAGCGCTTCGTACGCCCGGTCGAGGTGCGCGGGGACCTTCCGGCCGGCGAACTGATAGCCGAGCTGGTGCGCGACAATCACCTGCTCACGTCCGAGCACACGCTGGCGCACTGGCCGGAAGAGCTCTACATGCCCGGCCCCACGCTCGACCGGACGAACTCGGACCAGTGGGCCGAGCAGGGGTCGCGCGACTGGCGTGCGCGGGCCAACGAGGTCATCGACGAGACGCTGGCCGCGTACGAAGTCGAACCGCTCGAGCAGCGCGTTCACGACGAGATAAGGAATCTGATCAGCAGCACCTGCAGCGACCCCGGCGCGGTGCTGCCTGCCTTCACGGAGAGTCCGCATGACTGACTACGCGCTGATGAACCAGCTGCTGTTCGAGGGCAAGCAGGACCCGGTGCGCGAGATGACCGAGCAGGCGCTGGCGGAGGGACGCCCGCCGATGGAGGTGCTCGACGACGGCCTGATCGCCGGCATGCGAGTCGTGGGCGAGGACTTCAAGCACAACCGGGTGTTCGTGCCCGAGGTGCTGCTCGCCGCGCGCGCGATGAAGGCAGGCCTCGCGGTGCTGAAGCCGCACCTGGTGTCCAACCGCAGCGACACATCGGCGCTGTCCGCCACGATCGTGCTCGGCACCGTGAAGGGCGACCTGCACGACATCGGCAAGAACCTGGTCGGAATGATGGCGGAAGGCGCGGGGTTCACCATCGTGGATCTCGGCACCGACACCTCGGCCGAGCGATTCATCGCTGCCGCGAAGGAGCACCGCGCACGCATCGTCGGCATGAGTGCATTGCTCACCACGACGATGATCTACATGCGCACCGTGGTACAGAAATTCGAGGAAGCGGGAATGCGCGACGTCAAGCTCTGCATCGGCGGCGCACCGACCAGCGCGGACTACGCCAGTCAGATCGGTGCCGACGGCTACGCGGCCGATGCGGCAAGCGCGGTGGAACTCTTCAAGCGGCTCATCTCCGAGCAGGCAGCCGCCTCGCCGTGACTGTGACGGCCGCATCGACGGCCGAGGGCGCCGCGACGCTGACGATCGACGGCGTCGCCGGACCGGTCCCGCTCGGGCAGAGCCTGTTCGACTGGGCGGATTCGCGCGGGATCGCGGTGCCGACCTCCTGCCACAAGCAGGGCAAGTGCCGCGAGTGCCTGGTCGAGATCGAGTCGGGCGCGGAATTCCTCAGCGAACCTGCCGCGCAGGAAAGGCATCTCGAAGGTGCGTTCCGGCTTGCCTGTCGCACGCGACTCGCGGCTCCGGGTGAGGTCAGGGCGCACACGCTGCGCCGGGGTTCCTTGCGCATCGAGACGGATTCCAGCGCCGGCGATGATGGACGCATCGTGCTCGATCCTGCCGTCACGCGGGACGGGTCGCGAATACTGCTCGACGCCGAGCCGATCGCGGAATCCGACGGGCCGATCCATGGCCTGGCGCTCGACCTCGGAACCACGACCGTCGCGATCCGCCTTCACGACCTGGAGTCGGGGCGCCTGGTCGCAACGCGGTCGTTCGAGAACCCGCAGCGCTTCGGCGGCTCGAATGTCATGTCGCGCATCCACTACGACGGCGAGCACCGTGGCCGCCTGCTGCAGCGGACGCTGCTTGGCTATCTGACGCATGCCATCGAGTCGCTGCCAGTCGATCCCATGACCATCTACGAACTGGTGGTGGCGGGTAACCCCACGATGCGCGACCTGCTGTTCGGCCTGGACGTGCAGGGTCTTGGGGTCCTGCCGTACCGTTCCGTCACTGAAGCGTTGCTGGAAGAGGGCGGCGCGGCCACCACCAGCATCTCCGCGACTGCGAAGAAGCTGCGGCTGCCGGTGAATCCGGCGGCCCGCGTCCATGGCCTGCCGTTGGTGGCCAGCCACGTGGGTGCGGACGCGGCAGCCTGCCTGCTCGCGACCGGCATGGCCGAGGGCAGCGAGATCTGCGCGCTGCTGGACATCGGCACCAACACCGAGGCTTTCTTCGGCAACGCCACCCGCATGCTGGCCGCGTCCTGCCCGGCGGGGCCCGCCTTCGAGGGCGGCGGCGTGGGTTGCGGCATGCCGGCGCTGGATGGCGCCATTGAGCGGGTCACGCTGGACGCCGCAGGAACAATGCGCGTCGGGATCGTGGGTGACGCTGCGCCCGCCGGCATCTGCGGGTCCGGCCTGGTGGACCTGATGTCGGAGCTCCGGCGCACCGGGCGCATGAACGGGCAGGGCCGGTTCACGGAGCCCGACGAGCCCATCGTCCTCGACACCGGCGGCCGCGTCACGGTGTGCGAGTCGGACGTCAACGAGCTTGCGCAGGCGAAGGGCGCCAATGCGGCAGGCCTGCGCGTGCTCGCCGACGAGTACGGAGTGAACCTCGACCGCGTCGATCGCCTCTATCTCGCGGGAGGCTTCGCGCGCCACCTCGACGTCGATGCGGCATGTCGCATCGGTCTCATCCCCGACCTGCCCCGCGAACGGATCGTCAAGGTCGGCAACGCGGCGCTCGCCGGCGCGTCGATTGCGCTGCTGTCGCGGACGCGACGCGCCGACCTCGAAGCGATCGTGCGGCGTGTGCAACTCGTCCGGCTGGAGGCTCATCCGGCGTTCTTCGATTTCTTCGTGCAGGGCTGCCAGTTCGAGCCGTTTGGAGCCGGGTCATGAGTGCCGCGACGATGCTGGCGGTGTCCGCTGCTGATGCGGCTGCTGGTGTTACGGACGCGGAGTTCCGGCGACTACTCGGCATTCCGCGTGGGCGCGAAGTGGCGGCGGAGATCGACGAGCGTGCCGACCTTGCGCGCCGCTGGTACGCGGAGCATGGGCAACCATTCGTCGCCGTGCGTCGCATGGCGCTCGGAAGTGCGACGCCCGAATCCGTTACGCTCGAGACCGGTGAGGTGATCGGAGGAGCTGCGCTAGCGGAACGACTGCGCGATGGCGAAGCCTATGCGCTGGTTGCACTCGCGGTGAGTGCCGGACCTGAGGTCGCGGTGGAGGCGGCGCGGCTCTGGGCCGATGACCGCCCCGACGAATCTTACTTTCTCGACCGGTTTGCGGCGGCGGTCACCGAGCAGCTCGTCTGGCAGGCGTCCGCAGCACTTTGCGGCAGTGCCACGACTGCGGGCGAGGGCCTGCTGCCGCACCTGTCGCCCGGCTGCGGCAGATGGGAGATCTCGGCGCAGCACCAGTTGATGGCGCTGCTGTGTGTCGATCAACCGCCGCGGCCGCGCGCGATGCCGGCCGCGGCCGGGGAGGACGTGCAGCCCGCGCTGGTCCTCGGGCCCATCACGCTGCTCGCGTCCGGTGCGCTGAAGCCGCAGCACTCGCTGCTCGCCGCGCTCGGCGTGGCGCGGCGTGATATCGTCGCGACACCCGAATCCTCGTGCCGCAGCTGTGACCTGGCCCGATGCCGATACCGGCGGGCACCGTACACGCGGGACTCCCGTTCGCAGGGTGATTGAATGACACGACCTTCCTTGCTCGAAGCGTTGAAATCACGCGTGCTGCTCGGCGACGGTGCCATGGGCACACAGTTGCAGGATGCAGGCCTCGAGTCCGGTCACTGCGGCGAAGCCTGGAACCTGGATCACCCGGACCGGGTGGTCGGTATCCAGCGGCGCTATGCCGAAGCAGGATCCGACCTGGTCCTCACCAATACATTCGGCGCCTGCCGCATCATGCTCGATCGCCACGGCGAAGGCGCGCGTACCGCCGAGATCAACCGCGCATCGGTGGCGATCGCGCGCGAGGCGCTGGGCGGGCGCGGTTACGTGCTCGGCGACATCGGGCCGTTCGGCGGCCTGATGGAACCCTACGGCGACATTTCGCGCGCCGCCGTGGAACACGCATTCCGCGAGCAGGCGCGCGCGCTCGTGGAGGGAGGCGCGGACGGTATCATCATCGAGACGCAGACCGCCTTCGAGGAGGTCGAGATCGCGATCGCCGCGGCGCGCGAGGCAGGTGCGCCGGTCGTGATTGCATCCTTTGCCTTTGACCGCATGCTGGACGAGGACGACGTCCGCACCATGATGGGTATCAGCCCCGAGCAGGCGGCGGAGTTCATGGAGCGACACGGTTGCGACGTGGCCGGGCTGAACTGCGGCACCGGCGTGGACATGCGTTTTGCCGCCGACATCACCCGCCGCTACCGGGCGACCTGCGGGCTGCCCGTGATGGCGCAGCCCAATGCGGGCGCGCCGGTGCTCGAGGACATGAAAGTGCTCTACAAGCAGACCCCCCAGGAAATGGGCGAGGGGCTCGAGGGATTGCTCGCGGCCGGACCGCGCATCGTTGGCGGTTGCTGCGGCAGTACGCCGGCGCACATTCGCAGGTTCCGCGAGATCCTGGACGGCAAGACCGGGGAGCAACGGGCATGAGAGTCAGCATTCCGACCGACGACACGCTGCTCGACACCTTCCTGCCCTCTGCGAAGCCCGACGGTTCGGGTGTCGGTGTCAATTATGCCGACCAGCTCTTGAAGATGCTGAAGCAGACCTTGCCTGACGGGCGCAAGTTCGCGGCCAAGCGCCGCGGGCTCAAGGTGTCCGTTACCATCGGCGAGAGCAGCGGCCATTCGATCATGCGCAGGATCGAGCACGGTCCCGACACCCGCGTGATATTCGAGCGCGCGCTGGTCGAGGCGGCACGCGAAGCCGGGGTCGGGCTCAGCCGTGAGCCGGGCGTGATCCACCTGGATGTCTGACTGTTGAAGAGTCGCGGTCGATGCGCACGATAATTGGATGGCTCGCGGCCTTCATCGTCGGTTCGGCTGGCTGGTGGCTGGGACAAAAGGTGGGACTCGGCACCGCGGTAGTGCTGAGTGCCGTGGGCACCGGGGTCGGACTGTGGGCCGGTTATCGCTGGTTCGACGACAACCTGAGGTGATGACGTTGAACGTGCATCCAACCGCGATCGTCGAGGACGGGGCGCAGCTGGGCGCGGGGTGCGTGGTGCACGCCTACGCCATCATCAAGCGTCACGTAGTGCTCGGCGACGGCGTGGTAGTGCACCCACATGCGGTCGTGGGTGGCGATCCGCAGGACCTGGGTTTCGATACCGCGACCGCCACTGGCGTTCGCATCGGCGCGCGCACGGTGATTCGCGAGCACGTGACCATTCACCGTGCAACGAAACCCGACGGCTGTACCGAGGTCGGCTCGGGCTGCTTCCTGATGGTGGGTTGTCACATCGCCCACGACTGCCGCCTGGCGGACCGCGTGATCGTGGCCAACAACGTCCTGTTCGCCGGCCACATCCAGGTCGGCGAGGGGGCCTTTATCGGCGGCGGCGTCACCATCCACCAGTTCAGCAGGATCGGCGAGGGAGCGATGGTCGGCGGGGCATCGCGAATCTCGCAGGACGTGCCGCCGTTTACGATGGTCACTGAACGCGACGAGATCGTCGGACTCAATGTCGTGGGTCTTCGCCGCCGCGGCCTGCCGCGGACCACGGTCGAGGAACTGAAGAGGGCCTTCCGCGCCGTGAACGTGCGGGTCGGCAACATGCGCGACATCGCCGCCGCGTCGCTCGCGAGCGGCGCCTACACGAGCGACGAGGCGCGTCGTTACCTCGAGTTCTTCGGCTCGGGCAAGCGCAGCATCGCGAGGGTCCGTCGCCGCGCCCCTGCAGCAGGTGCCGGCGACTGATTCCTGGCGGGTCCCGGCTGCGGCCCTGCAGCAAGTACCTATGCCTCGCTGGCCCTGGGGAGGCAGAGAATCGAGGCATGTGGCGACCTGCGACACTGGACGCCCGCGCCGGTCCTGCTTGCGGGACGTGTCCCTCGAGAGCAGCGGCCGTCGGCCTCGTTGCGGCCGCGATTGCCTCCGCATCCTGCTCGACCACCCAGTACGCCTACAAGATGTACGGAGGTTCGCAGCGTCCGCAGTCCGAACTGTCCGTCATCGACCTCCACGATGCGGTCGGCGTGATGATCGGCATCCGCAGGGTGGCGCATTCCGACTATTCAAGCATCCAGCTCCTGCCAGGCACGTATCCGGTCTACTGGGAATGTCTCTACGGTGTAAGCGTGATGATCGAGCCCAGCGGCTTCGCAACCGGCGCCCGGTCCGCCGACGTGGAATTGCGCGCCGGGCACATGTATTCACTGCACTGCGACCGGACGACCGGCTATGGCTACAAGATGTACCAATGGATTTCGGACGACACGGAGGGTCGGATTGTCGCGGGACAGAAGAAGCCCTGACTCGCTGCTTTCCGCAGGCATCGCCATGAGCATTCAAAGGTCCGCCCGCTGGTTTCCGATCGTCGCGATCGCGCTGCTGGCATCGGGATGCGTGATCGTTCCTTACAAGCCCAAGGCCGAGGTCGTCGACCAGCGCGACGTGCAGGTCGATTCCGCGGCGATCGTCGTGACGATCGCCCCGCGCCAGGTCATCGAGCAGTTCACGGAGGCCATCGAGGACGAGGACGACCTGATCAAGGTAGTGCCGCCACAGGAAATCCTGGATGCGGCATTCATCGACGAGGACGCGTCACTGGCGAAGATGCTGGAGCCTGAAACCTGCGCCCGGGTGCGTGACCGGACGGGAGCGGATTACCTGGTGCTGATCGGCGAGGTCACCGAGTCCACGCAGGACGAGCACGGTGGGATGGCCTTCTACATGGGTTTTTTCGGCGCCAGTTCGTCGGAAGAACACGCGACCGCGGTGGCCACGGTGATCGACCTCGCGAATGCAAAGCCGCTGTCCGAGGTGAGTTCCCACGCGCAGGGCCGGTCGCGGGGCGTGGGCGTCTTCTATGGGCTGTTCGTCGTGCCGCTGACCGATTCGAGCGCGCGCGACGGGCTCGCGCGTGCTGTCGTGGCCGACATCCGCTCGCAGTCCGGGACCGGCAAGCTCCACATCGGAGTGCTCGCGGCAGAGAAGATCACGCCGCCGCCGCCCCCGCCTGATACGGACCTGGGACCCAGGTAGTCAGGCCGCAAGGCGATTGGGAAGCCAGCGCCAGTAGGTTCCGCAGCGCCATAGCCATTCGAGCGGGCCCATGCGGTAGTGCCTGAGCCATGAGTGACTCAAGGACGCGAGCAATACGAATACGACGATTGCCAGCGCCGTGAGTTGCGGCCCGCTCAATCGGCCGTAGAGCCCTAATCCCCAGGACTCGGCCAGCGATGCCATGAGCAGCGACTGAGCCAGGTAGTTCGTCAGGGCCATTCGCCCGGCGGATTCCATGCGCGAGTACCACCAGAGCCGTCGGCCGATGTGCTCGTTCAGCATGACGCGGGCGCCGAAGCCGATCGCGAGCGGAAAGGCGCTGGCGACGTGCAGCCACTCCGGCCAGCGCCAGTCGGAGAGTCCATGGATCTCCCGGGATTGCAGCACGGTCGCGAGCAGGCTGAGCGGCAGGCCGATGCCGAGGCCGACCATCGAGACTCTCCTCCACGTAGACGGCGACGAACGCGTCAGGACGCCGCTGCGAAAAAGCGCCGCACCGATCATGAACAGCCCGAGCGTCCGCCACAGCAGCGCAATGCCGAAGAACAGCAGCACCATCGAATACTGTTGCGCGTGCAGGTCCAGCAGTTGCTGGAAACCGCCGGATTGCCGCACAGAGAATTCCTCCGGCCACGAGCCCGGATTCCCGATCCGCATCGCGGCCAGGCCGCGCATTGCGGCCGCGTATTCACTGGCGATGCTGGCGCCCCATGTATGCGGATCCCAGCGCAGGACCAGGGCCGCCACGGCGGCGAGCATGATCGCGGCGACGGCTCCCAGCGCCAGCCGCCAGGACCTTCCCCAGAGAAGCACCATGGCCAGCGAAAAGGCCGCTGCACTTGCGACCGTGATCGGCGGCGAGACCTTGCCCAGCGATCCGATCTGGAAGCCCCAGACGATCGTCGTGGCTACCAGCACTATGCCGATCCGGTACAGGTTGGTCGTGCCCAGGCCACGGACCGCATATAGCAATAGCCCCGCGACGGCGTACGGCAACAGGACCTCGGCCGGGTAGAGAAGCAGGCCATGGAGGATCCCGAGTACTCCCAGGATGGCAAGGCGACGCAGGTAGATCGTGGAGTAACTGCCGTCGGCGCGGCCGATGTGTTCCGCCTGCAGCGCAAAGCTTGCGCCGAACAGCAGCGAGAACAGCGTGATGAACTTGAGGTCCACGAGCGCGTCGAAGAATCCCCAGTCGAGCCAGCCGACGAGTTCTCCCTCGCGGCCCGGTACCGCGAACGATGCGATATCCATGGGCAGGAACATCTGCCGCACGTTTGCGACCAGGATTCCGAGCAGCGCGACCCCGCGCAGTGCATCCAGCGATGCGATGCGGGCACCGGGCTCGATCGGGGCTGCGTTCATCCCCAGCGGAACATGCGCGCGATGGCCGCATCGACCCAGCGGTCGGGCAGGTGCCTGAGCACCTTGCGCGTGCCGGTGCCTTCACCCTTGCTGTAGCGGGTGCGCGGGCGGTCCGCGCTGAATGCGTGCACGACATCGCGTGTCACTACTTCGACCGGCGACGCATCGCGCGCGGCCATTTCGGTCAGCCGGCCCAGCGCCTTAAGCAACCCGCCATAAAGTTCCGCCAGGCCGGCAGGCGGGGCATTCTGAATCTTCTGCTGCGAACTCGCTGCCTTGTCCCAGATATCGGTCGCAATGGAGCCTGGCTCGAGCAGCGACACCTCGATGCCCCACGGTCGCAGCTCACGGCGCAGCGCGTCGCTCATCGCCTCGACGGCGTGCTTGGACATCGAGTACGGGCCGAGCCCCGGGATCGTCGAGTAGCCCGCCATGGACCCGGTCGTAAGGATCCGGCCGCGGGCCTTGCGCAGCAAAGGCACGAATGCCTGCGTGACTGCAACCTGGCCGACGACGTTCACCTCGAGTTGCCAGCGCAGGTCGGCGATGGGTACGAACTCGAGGGGCCCGCCCACCGCGATGCCGGCGTTGTTGAACAGGCCCCAGAGACCACTGTCGCCGACGAGCCGCTGCACGGACGTGACTGCAGCTGCGATCTGTCCCGCGTTGGTCACGTCGAGTTCGAGGGTGCTCATTCGATCGGAGGCAGCACCCTGCAGGCGGGCACGCAATGCGTCGGCGGCGCCCTGGTTGCGCACGCAGGCGATGACCCGGAACCCGGCGTCGAGCAGCGCGAGGGCAGAGGCCCGGCCGATGCCGGTCGATGCGCCGGTAATGAGGATCGTCTTGTTCGAATCGCCTGCGCTCATGTTGGATTCCCCCGGAGGTCCGTGCTTGCGCCGGAATTGCCCGGCGCACGAGTCGCGTATGCTACTGGATCATCGACCGGGAGTCGTCCGTTTGGAACGGCAGTGCGAGGAAGTGAAATGAGGATTGCGGTGCGTGCCGCGATGCCATGCGTGCTGGCCTGTGTCGTCGCGGCAGCTGGCCCGCCGGCAAGCCAGTCCAGGGCGGACGACGTACCGGCAGGTGCTTCCACCGCAGGCAAAGTCCCGGCTGCACAACGGGTTGTGGCGGCAGAGCAGGCGTTCCTCGACCTTCCTCGACGCGCACGGTGGACTCGGAGTGGTCGAGTCCGGCCTCGACGAGCGCTACCTCGGTCGGGACCTCGGCGAATGGACGTCGCTGGCGGACTCGGGGCGCCACCTGCTCGAGGCAGACCTCGCGGCGACGCGGGACCTCGTGCTGCCACCCGGCGATGCACAGGCGGTGGCGGCGATGCGGGCGTCGCTGTCCGCGCTGGCCTTGGAGGACGAGACCTCGGGTGCATCCGGACCACCGTGCGCCGGGGCCCGGGACCGCAGTCTTGGCTACGGAGCCCTGCGCGCCGCACTCGTGGCCTGCTTCGTCGAGTACGGCAACAATCTCGAATTCGAAGACGGCACGATCGATCGCGGTTCGGCACTGCAGTTGCTGCACGTGGTGGACGAGCCCGCGCGACGCAAGGCCCTGTTCGACTCCTTCCTTCCGCTCTGGCGGGCGCTCTATGGCAACGGCGAGCCCGGACACGAGCCCCTACCGGCGAATGATCGCGATGGCGGCGGCAGAGGCGACGAAGCACGGCTCGGAGATCGATGCCGCTGCTCGCGCCCTCGGTGTTGGCTCGGCCGACGTGGAGCGCTGGCTGGTGGACATCCTGGACGCCTGGCGGCTGGCAAGCGGCCCGGGCATGGTCGAGCCCTGGGACTATCGCTACGTGAACGGCGAAGCGAATCGGGAACTCGCCGCGAGGATTCCGGCCGACATCCTGTTGCGGGTCAACGAGCGCTTCTACCGCGACCTGGGCGCGGACCTGGCGCGCCTGCAGGTAATGTTCGACCTGCAGCCGCGGCAGGGAAAGTCACCGCTCGCCTATACTGATTTCGTAATGCGCGGGCGCGAATCGGACGGCCGCTGGCATGCGTCAACCGCCCGCGTGGTCGGAACGTATCCGACGGGCGGGCTCTTTTCGCTGAACGAGCTGGTGCACGAGAGCGGTCATGCCGTGCACGTAAGCGCGATTCGAAACCGGCCGGCCTACATGGACTGGCCGGACACGTTGTTCACCGAAGCGTTCGCCGACGTGCCGTCATGGAGCGTCTACGAGCCTGCGTGGCAGGACCGTTACCTCGGCGGGGCAGTGGACGAGTCGGCGTCGCTGCGCGCGCTGTTCGGCGACGTGATGCTGGACGTTTCCTGGGCACTGTTCGAGCTCCGGTTGCTGCGTGATCCAGCCACCGATCCCAACCTGCTGTGGACGGAAATCACCAGTCGCTACCTGCACGTGATCCCCCATCCGGAAATTCCCTGGTGGGCGATGCGCGTGCAGCTCGCGAGTGATCCCGGCTACATGGTCAACTACGGTCTCGGCGCGATGCTGACCGCCGAGATGCGCAAGCGTATCGCCGAGGTCGCGGGCGGCTTCGACACGGGCAATCCGGGCTGGTACGACTCGGTTGGCAAGCGCCTGCTGCGCTACGGGTCGGAGCGGGATGCACGCTGGCTGATGCAGGACCTGCTTGGGCGGCCTGTTTCCCCTGCGGCGCTGATGGCACAGATCGCGCGTTGCCGGGCAGCGGGGCCCGCGGTTCCGACTGCAGCCGGACGCTGACGTTCCAGGCCGGGCCGGTGCCCACTGCCGGCGAAGCCTCGACCCCTATGCGTAGCTCTTGTAGCGCGGGTCGTACATCTGCGACCGGACGTACTTGAGCAGGTCGTCCGGGCGGTCGATTCCCGCGAGACCATCGCGGAACGCCACCTCGGCGACTGCGACGGCAATGTGTGCGGAGACGTCACGGACACGGTTCAGGGGCGGATACAGGCTGCCCTGTGCGAGGTCCGACTCGGTCACGTGCTCGGCAAGGGTGCGCGCCGCCGCCATGAACATCTCGTCGGTCACCCGCGACGAACATACCGCGACCACGCCGAGCCCGACGCCCGGGAAGATGTAGGAATTGTTTCCCTGCCGCGGCACGAACTGCTTGCCGCCCAGCGTGACCGGGTCGAACGGACTGCCCGAGGCGAAGAGCGCCCGCCCTTCGGACCACGCGTATGCCTGTTCCGCGGTGCATTCGGATTTCGACGTCGGATTGGACAGCGCGAAAACGATCGGACGGTCGTTCAGCCGCGACATTTCCTCGATTACCTCGCGTGTGAACAGGCCGGCTGTCGCGCTCGCGCCGATGATCGCAGTAGGCTTGATAGCCCGCACGGCCCCGAGGAAGTCCCCGATCGGGGCGTGCTCGTGGGCAAAGTGCTCGGCGTGCGGCGGCAATGCGGCGCGCCCTGCGACCAGCAGGCCGCCAACATCCACCATCCAGCACCGGCCGCGTGCAGCCTGTTCGTCCAGGCCGTCGTCGACCATCGCGCTTACCAGCAGGTTGGAAATACCGGTCGCGGCCTCGCCGGCGCCCAGACAGAGGAATGTCTGCTCGGAAATCCTGTTGCCCGTGATGCGCAGCGCAGAAAGCATGCCGGCCACCGTGACCGAGCCGGTGCCCTGGATATCGTCGTTGAAGCAGCAGACGCGGTCGAGATATTTCTCGAGCAGGCGAAATGCATTGTGGTTCGCGAAGTCTTCGAACTGCACGACGATGCCGGGGAACACCTCCTGGGTCGCCTCGACGAACTCCTCGACGAGTTCGTCGAGCGCCGCGCCCGAGAGTCTCTTCTGGCGTATGCCGAGGTACAGCGGGTCCTCGAGCAGCGCTTCGTTGTTGGTGCCCACGTCGAGCATCACCGGCAGGCAGCGGCGCGGATGCAATCCGGCACAGGCGGTGTACAGGGCCAGCTTTCCGATCGGGATGCCCATGCCGTTCGCGCCCAGGTCGCCGAGACCGAGGATTCGCTCGCCGTCCGTGACCACGATCATCGCGGCTTCGCGATGCGGCCAGTTACGCATGACCTGCGCAATGCGCCCGCGGTCCGCCGCGGAAATGAACATTCCGCGCGGGCGGCGATAGATATTGCTGAATTGCTGACAGGCCAGGCCGACCGTCGGTGTGTAGATAATCGGCATCATCTCGTCGGGGTTCTCGACGATCACCCGGAAGAACAGCGCCTCGTTCCTGTCCTGCAGCGCCTCGATCAGGATGTATTTCTCCAGTGGTGTCTGCAGCCGGTGGAAGTTCTGCAGCACACGCTCGACCTGTTCCTCCTGCGTGCACACATAGGGCGGCAGCAGCCCGCGCAGTCCCAGCACCTCGCGCTCGAGCATGGTGAACGCGCTGCCTTTGTTGAGCGTCGGGTCGCGCAGCAGAGCGGCTCCACGCGGGAACCAGTCCGGCAGTGGGGGCGGCAGGTGTCGTCGAGGGCGAACGGCAGGCATGGCGCACTCCAGCGTACGGGTACGGGCGACCGTGCGGTACGGTCCGCCGGCCTGCCGCGATCCTAGGCCCGGCTGCCCCCCTGTCAACGACGGCAAGTCGGTAGCGGGCTGCGGGTTGCCGAAGCGCGCCGACCGCACACTTGACGGCCGCGGCGAACCAGTGGCGCTCATTGTGAGAATTGATACCATTCCCGCCCCCGTACAGGAGCCAGACCATGAATCCCCGAACCCCGAGCCTGCCGACCGGTCGACTCGCAGCCGCAGCCGCCCTGGTCGCCATGACCATGATCTCCGCCGCTTCGCTTGCATCCAGCCCCGGCGAGCAGCGCCAGGAGATAGACCAGGCGTCCCAGCAGACCCTGGAAGCCCTGTACGCGCAGCAGCCTTCAGCGCGACGCGCGATCGCCGAATCGGCCGGCTATGCGGTCTTCAGCGACATGAGCACCAAGATCTTTTTCGCCGGCGGTGGCGGGGGCAAGGGCGTCGCGGTGAACCGCGAGTCTGGGAACCAGACCTTCATGATGATGGTGTCTGTCTCTGCGGGGTTGGGCATGGGCATCAGCAAGTCCCACCTCATCTGGGTCTTCGAGACCCCCGAGGCCTACCAGAATTTCGTAGATGTAGGCGTCGAGCTGGGCGCGGATGCAAACCTGCAGGTGAATCCTGGCCAGGGCGGTGGCCTGTACGACGGGGCGGTCGAGGCAGCGCCGGGCGCATGGCTGTACCAGCTCTCGGACGCCGGGCTTGCGCTCGAGTTGACGGTACAGGGCACCAAGTACTTCAAGGATCCCGAGCTGAATTGAGCGACCCGGGTGAACAGCGGGCGGCGATCGAACGGGCCCTGATGGACCGCGCGCGGGCCCTGGCCGCGCACCGGCCGGAAAAGCCGCGCCGCCTGCTGCAGCACTCGGTCGCGCTGGTGGCGGCGATCCTGATCGTGGGCATAGTGCTGCTCGGGCTCAACGCCTTCCTGGTGGCGATGCAGCGGTACATGGATACCGAGATCGTGGAGCCCGGGCCGGCGGCGACCGATCCGATGCCGGCCTATGCGGTCCCGCCCGAGATCAGTCCGCCACCGCCGGCGGATCAGGATCCTCGTCCCAGCCCGGCTCCGGAACAGGGTACTTCGCCAGCCATTCCCTGATCAGCCGGACGTGCTCGCGTTCGTCGGCCGCCATCTCGAGCGCGACCGAGCGGAGATCGGCGGGAAGTTTCGTTGCAGCGAACCGCTCGAAGAAATCGGCCGCACGCTGTTCATTGTGTTCGGCGAGCTTGAGCGCGTGATAGGGCTGCATCAGGTAGTGCAGGTCGCCGTAGTCCGTCGTCTCCGGTCCCTCGGGTGTTTCCCAGCGGAAGCCAGAGGTATCGGGCGGGCGCGTCCAGCCCATCTGCGCCGCGATCTGGTCCCGGTGCTTGCCCTCGATACGCGAAAGCTTCGCGAACAGTTCGGCGACCTCGGCGTTGTGGTGAGTGTCCATCTGCTCGGCCAGTTCCGCATATCGGTCGGCGGCCTCGACTTCCATGGCCCACGCATACGCCATGAATTCCTGCACTGTCCGCGGCATCCGTTGTTTCATAGCGCAAACCTCGACTCGAGTGCCGACACCTCGCGCACTTCGCGACGGCCCCGAGGCTGGTAGGGTTTGCGCTCGCCCGCATACAGCACGCCCAGGTCGAATCCGGTGTCACGCAGCATGCGCCGCACGGCGCGCGGCAGGTCAGGGGTCGGTTTCAGTGCGTCGTGCCTGACGAGCTTTTTCCAGTCACGCTGTTCGGGGCGAAACGTGACGCAGGGTGACAGTACCTCGATGAACGAAAACCCGGGATGCCGGACAGCCTGCACGATCACGTCGGCAAGGCCGTTCGGGTCTCCCGTGAACGCGCGCGCGATGAAATTCGCGCCGGACGACAGTGCCACCACCATCGGCCGGAATTCGTGCAATCCCGTGCCCTCTGGAGAGAGCTTCGAATCCCAGTCCGGCTCGGTCGTGGGCGAGGGTTGACCCTTTGTCATGCCGTAGACTCGGTTGTCCATGACGATGTAGGTCATGTCGACGTTGCGCCGGCAGGCGTGCAGAAAATGATTGCCGCCAATCGAGTAGCCGTCGCCGTCGCCGCCGGTGACGATCACCGTCAGGTCCGGCCGCGCGACCTTCAGGCCCGTGCCGGCGGCGAGCGCCCGGCCATGCACGCCGTGGAAGCCGAAGCAGCTGGTGTAGGCGGGGATGCGTGACGAGCAGCCGATTCCAGATACCACGGCGACGTCTTCCGGCCGAAGTTCCATTTTCGCGCAGGCCTTGGTCAGCGCGTTGACGACGCCGAAATCGCCGCAGCCGGGGCACCATACGGGCTTGATGTCGGACTTGAAGTCCGAGTGCGTGAGCATGCCGGTCATTGATTGCTCCATTCGACGAGCCGGCGATGGATCTCGCCCGGGTTGAACTGCAGGGCGCCCGGGCGGTGCAGCGAACTGACCTCACCGGGCAGATCGTATTCCGCGCGCAGGTGCCTGAAGAACTGCCCGGTGTGGTTCTGTTCGATCACCATCACGCGACGCACGCCTTCCAGCGCTGCGGCGAGGCGCGCAGGCTGCACGGGCGAAAGCAGCCGCAGCGACAAGAGCCTGGCACGGACGCCGTCGCTGCGCGCCCGGGCGAGGGCTTCGCGCAGCACCCCGGTGCAGGAACCGAAGGTGATCACGGCAAGGTCGCCGTCGCCCTCGATGTCGGCCCAGCTACTGCCGTACTCGAACTGCTCGAGCTTGTGCAGGCGCTTGTCGAGTTGCGCGAGGTGATCGACTCCCTGCGATGACGGCGTGCCTCGTTCGCCGTGCTCGAGCCCATCGGCCGTGTACGAGGCGCCGGCCGTGCCTGGGATGGCCATCGGCGATACGCCGTCCGGTGTCAGGGCATAGCGCCTGTAGCCGGGCTGGTTTGCTTGCGCAACCAGGCGTGGGCCCGGTTTGTCGCTGCGCGTGTCCGCTGGCCGGTCAATGACCGCGCGCGTCTGCCCCAGGAACTGGTCCGAGAGCACGATCGCGGGCGTCTGCAATGCCTCGGCGAGACGCACGGCCCACTCGGTCGTGCGCAGGCAGTCGGCGACCGAGTTCGGCGCCAGCACCAGGTGCGGGGCGTCGCCGTGCAGGCCGTAGATGGCGATATTCACGTCGCCCTGCTCGGACTTGGTGGGGATGCCGGTGGACGGCCCGACGCGCATGACGTCCACCACCACGACCGGCGTCTCGGACGCGACCGCGAGGCCAAGCGACTCGACCATCAGCGCGAGCCCGGGTCCGGAGGTCGCGGTGAGCGAGGGTATCCCGCCATACGAGCCGCCAATCGCCATGTTGATGGAGGCGAGTTCGTCCTCGGCCTGCACCAGCGTGCCGCCGACCTCGGCCAGCGCCGGGCTCATCCACTCCAGCAACTCGGTTGCCGGCGTGATCGGGTAGGCCGCGACGAATCGCACGCCGCCCTTGATCGCCCCGTAGCCCGCTGCTTCGTTGCCGGTTATGAGCCAGCGCCGGTCGGTGCGCAAGGGCGCCGGCTCGAGCCTGCGGCAGGGCGGGCTGGTCGTGGACGCGTCGCGACCCGCAGCGACGGCTGCGAGACTCGGTGGCACTGCGACCGGGCGCTTCGCCAGAGCCTTTTCGACAGCCTGCGAAACTGCTTCGTCGGGCAGTCCAATCAGCGCGGCGACGAAGCCGAGCAGCAGCATGTTGGGGCGTCCATCCTCGATGGCCTTGGCCATCTTCTTGAGCGACACCTGTGCCACGGCGGCGCCGCTTCGTGCGAAAACCCCGGGTGGTTCGCCCTGGTCGGGGTCGCTGACAATGAGGCTGTCCGCTGTGAGCGGTATCTCCGCGCCGAATCGCTGCACGTTCTCCCAGTCCACTGCCGCGAGCACGTCGAAACTGTCGGACATGCATTCGACGGGATCGCGCGAAATGCGCACCATCGCGGCCGCTTCCCCGCCGCGTATCTGCGGCCCGGACGAGCGCGTCATTATTGCGTAGAAGCCCGCATGGGCGGCCGCCTCGAGCAACATGTTGCCCGCGGTCATCACGCCGGCCCCGCCGCTGCCGACAAGCGCGACCGATACGCTGGGGTGGCGCGGCATGGTCCCCGCACCCGGACGTTCTGTTTCTTGCATTGGGGCGGTATTGTATGGGGTCGACGGAGGGTTTGGCCCATGCGAGACATGAAATCCGAGCCGGGCATGCCAGCCGCATGAACCTCGCCGAATCCCTGCTCACCGCGCTGCGTGACCATGGTTCGCGCCAGGTCTTCGGCATTCCCGGGGATTTCGTGCTGCAGTTCTTCAAGGTCATCGAGGAGTCCGGAATCCTCCCGCTGCACACGCTCAGTCACGAGCCGTCGGTGGGGTTCGCGGCGGATGCAGCTGCGCGCATCAGTTGTGCACCCGGTGTAGCGGTCGTCACCTATGGCGCCGGCGCCTTGAACATGGTCAACCCGGTGGCGGCGGCCTACGCCGAGAAGTCGCCGCTGGTGGTGGTTTCCGGCGCGCCCGGCGGCAGCGAAGGTCGTGCCGGGCTCCTGCTGCACCACCAGGTGAAGCGCCTGGACTCACAGTTCGAGATCTACCGCGAGATCACCTGCGACCAGGCCGTGCTCGACGATCCGGCGCGGGCGCCCGGAACGATTGCCCGCGTGCTGCGCAACTGCATCGAGCAGTCACGACCGGTGTACCTGGAATTGCCGCGCGACCGCGTGTTCGACCCGTGCGCGCCGGTGCAGCGGCTTCCCGAGACCGGATTCGACCCGGAGGCAGTATCCGCCTGTGCCGACGAGATCATGGAGCGAATTGAAGCCGCATCGCGACCGGTAATGATGGTTGGCGTCGAGGTGCGCCGGTTCGGCATCGAGTCGCGCGTCGAGGAACTGGCGCGGCGCCTGCATCTCCCGGTGGTGACTTCGTTCATGGGACGCGGGCTGCTTGCGGGCAGCCGGGTCCCGGTGCTGGGTACCTATCTCGGGCTCACCGCCCACCCGGACGTCGGTCGGCCGGTGGAGGAGTCCGATTGCCTGCTCCTGTTCGGCGTCACGATGTCGGATACGAATTTCGGTGTGTCCGAGGGACGCGTCAACTACCGCAACAGCATCCTCGCGGTGGACCGCTCGGTGTCGATGGGTTTCCACCGCTACGGAAACATGCCGCTCGCGGCGGTGGTGGACGAGCTGGTGCGCCGCGTCTCCGATCGGCCGTCCCGTGCGGAGGGCCGGGCGACGGAGTACCCGCGCTGCCTCGCGGCTGACGACGAGGCGATTTCGCCGGTGGACATAGCCAAGGCGGTAAATGACCTGTTCGCGCGCGTGGGTCGCATGCCGGTGGCGAGCGATTGCGGCGACTGCCTGTTCACGTCCCTCGAGATCGAGAACACGGAGACCGTGGCGCCCGGGTACTACGCGAGCATGGGATTCGGCGTGCCCGCGGCACTCGGCGTGCAGGCCGCGACCGGCCGTCGTCCCCTGGTGCTGGTGGGGGACGGAGCGTTCCAGATGACCGGCTGGGAGCTCGGCAACTGCAGCCGTTACGGCTGGGACCCGATCGTGATCGTGATGAACAACCTGAGCTGGGAGATGCTGCGTGTCTTCCAGCCGGAGTCGAAGTTCAATACGCTCGAGGACTGGCATTTCGCCGATGTGGCCGCTGCGCTGGGAGGAGACGGGGTGCGGGTGACGACACGGCGCGAGCTTGCAGCCGCATTGGAGCGCGCGGCAGCGACCAGGGGGCGATTCCAGCTGATCGAGGCGATGATCCCGACGGGCGCGGTATCGCCGACGCTCGGCGGCTACGTGGGTGCCTTGCAGCGCCGGCTGAGGCAGTAGGGTGGAAAAGCCAGTACCGGGCCCGCGGCCCCTGGCACCCTGGCGACGTGCGCTGCTGGGCCTGCTGCGGCTCTTTGGCTGGAAGTCATCGTTCGTGTGGCCGCCGGAGCCGAAGGGCATCATCCTCGTCTATCCGCACACGTCGAACTGGGATTTCCCGATCGGCCTTGCTTTTCGCATCGGCAACGACCTGCCGGCGAACTGGATCGGCAAGGCGGAAATGTTTCCAAGGCCTTTGCGCAGGTTCCTCGAACGGGTCGGGGGCATCCCGGTGGATCGCAGTCGTGCGACAGGGTTCATCGATGCGCTGGTCCGGGAGTACCGGCGCCGCAACTGGATGTGGGTCGCCATCACGCCGGAAGGAACCCGCTCGCACACCGATCACCTGAAGTCAGGTTTCTACCAGCTCGCGCTCGCGGCGAATGTCCCGGTTGCGCTCGCGTACATCGACTACGGTTCGCGCAAGGTCGGCATGGACACCTACGTGCGGTTTACCGGCGACGAGCAACGCGACCTCGACGTGATACGACAGTTCTACTCGACGAAGCGCGGGTGCAAACCGGAACTCGCGGGCGAGATCCGGTTCAAGCGCTGATACCGGCGTCGCACCGCGTCCGCGACGGTAACGCGTCTCGTCCTCGATCCACCTGTCCCGACGTGAGAAGATCGCCGCTCGTTTCAGTCGAGGACCGGAATAAATGACCATTCGTTCGCTGGCATGGGTCGCGTTTGTGGTGATTGCGGGCTGCGGACAGGCTCCGGACGGCGTGCAGCCGGTGACGGGATTTGACGCGACGCGCTATCTCGGCACCTGGTACGAGGTCGCCCGGCTCGACCACAGCTTCGAGCGCGGACTGAGCCGCGTAACTGCGACCTATTCGGCGCGCGACGACGGCGGGATCGACGTGCTGAATCGTGGCTACGACGCCGAGAAGGGCGAGTGGCGTGAAGCCCGGGGTCGCGCGCGGTTCGTTGGCCAGCGGGATGTCGGCGCCCTCGAAGTGTCGTTCTTCGGGCCGTTCTACGGCGGGTACAACGTGATCGACCTGGACGAGGCGTATTCCATCGCACTGGTGGCCGGCCCGACCCGCTCATACCTGTGGATACTTTCGCGGCAGCCTGATCCGGGCCAGGAAGAGATCCAGCGGCTGGTGGCACGCGCCCGGGACCTCGGTTTCGACACCGACGCCCTGATCTACGTGGATCAGGAGGGCTGAGATGAGCATTTCGCTCCTGATCCTGGTGGTCATGGTCGTCGTGAGCCTCGCGGGCCTCTACGCGTACCCCCGGATCATCGAACGCAGCCTGTTCCGCCCGTACTGGTTCCTGCGTCGCCGGCAATACGAAACGATCGTCACCAGCGGTTTCGTGCACGCGGACCTGCCCCACCTGCTGTTCAACGCGTTCACGTTCTTCTTCTTCGCGTTCCAGGTCGAGCGCCAGGTTGGACCGGCGCGCTTCGCCGCGCTTTACCTCTTCGGCCTGGTGGCCAGCGACATCGGCACGTACTTCAATCACCGCAACGACCAGGACTACGCTTCGCTGGGTGCATCGGGCGCGATTTCCGCCGTGCTGTTCGCTTCGATCGTCTACTTCCCGTGGCAGAAGCTGATCATCCTGCCGATTCCCATCCCGATTCCTGCACCGTTGTTTGCGATCGGATACGTCGCCTACTCATGGTATGCGGGGCGCCAGGCCCGCGGGCGCATCAACCACGATGCGCATCTCGGCGGTGCGCTCGCGGGTCTCGTTTTCGTGCTCTTCACAGATCCGGGCGCTTATTCGAGCCTGCTCGGATCGATCGCGGGCTGAGCGTCGGCGCGCGGGCTTGCCGGCCCGCGCACGCGTAGGCAGACTCGGCAGCCATGACCCTGAAGGACCGGGTGGACGCGATTTTTCCGGACTGGCAGCACTGGTATCCCAGCCTGTTCGATGCCGCCGTGGACCTGGGCGTGATCCGCGCCCGGGTGTGTGACCCATCGTCGTTGCTGCTGTCGAACCGCCATGCGTCGGTGCGCGCGGCGGCCGAGTTCGCCCATCGCCGCAAGTGGAGCGCCGAGGAGAACGAGCCGGAGGAGTAGCGCCCGCGCCCTCGAGGCGCGCGTGCCGACGGGCCCCGCGACCCGGGCGGACAAGCTGCGGCTGGCGGCTGCGATCCGGCCTCAGTCGGCGACGGCCGCCATCCCGCTCGCAACGCGCGGCTTGCGCGTGAACCACACCATCCCCGCGAGCATGACGGCGATCCAGGTCGAGACGTAGAAGTAGTCGATCGACGAGAGCGTGTAGGCCTGCTGGACCATGCCTCGGGTCAGCACCGCGATCGACTGCTGGTCGGTGAATCCCATGTCGTGCAGGCCGGCGAGCGCCTGCTGCAGTTTCGGGTCGAAGACGCTGGAGGCTTCGGCGAGCCGGCTCTGGTGCAGGCTCGCGCGGTTGTCCCAGATGGTGGTGGAGATCGAGGTCGCAAACGCCGCCGCGACGATGCGCAGGAAGTTCGAGATGCTGGTCGCGGCCGGCATGCGTTGCGGCGGGATCCCGTCCAGCGTGATGCTGATGACGGACACGAAGAAGAATGCAACGCCCGCTCCCTGCAGCAGCATCGGCACGATGAAGTCCAGAAGACTTGCCTGCGAGTTCAACAGCGCACGCAGGTAAAGGCCGGCCGCAAGGATGATGAAAGACATCGAGGCGCCGATGCGTGCGTCTGCCCGAGTGACCAGGCGCCCCGCAAGCGGAGAGAAGAGCAGCGCGACGAGTCCCGCCGGTGCCTGCACGATGCCGGCCCAGGTTGCCGTGTAGCCGAGCTGGGTCTGCAGCCATAGCGGCAGGATCACGACGTTGCCGAAAAACACTGCGTAACCGATGCTGGTGATCAACGTTCCGACCGTGAAGTTCCGACCGAGGAAAAGGCTCAGGTCGACGATCGGGTGTCGCTCGGTGAGTTGCCAGATCATGAAGGCGATGAACCCGACCACCGTCACCACCGCCAGCAGCACGATCGAAGGGGAAGAGAACCAGTCTGCGTCGCGTCCCGTGTCCAGCATCACCTGCAGTGCGCCGACCCAGATCACCAGCAGTGCCAGCCCGACCCAGTCCACGGGCAGCTTTTCGACCGGGGTATCCTTGTCGCGCAGTGCCCGCCAGCACAGCAATCCGCTCAGCGCGCCGATCGGCAGGTTGATCAGGAAAATCCATTCCCAGGAGAAGTTGTCGGAGATGTAGCCGCCGAGCAGGGGTCCCGCGACCGGTGCGACCAGCGTGGTCATCGACCAGATTGCGAGTGCCATGCCGCGCCGCGACGACGGGTATATGGACATCAGCAGCGCCTGCGACCCGGGCATCATCGGGCCGGAGACCGCGCCCTGCAGCACGCGGAACGCGATCAGCGATTCGAAGCTCCATGCGATTCCGCACAGGAACGACGCGATCGTGAACAGCGTCACCGAGGCAACGAAGGTGCGCACGACGCCGTAGCGGCGCATCAGCCAGCCGGTCAGCGGGACCGAGATTCCGTTCGACACGGCGAACGAGGTGATGACCCAGGTACCCTGGTTGGCGCTGACGCCCAGGTTGCCAGCGATCGTCGGCAGCGAGACGTTCGCGATCGTCATGTCCAGCACCTGCATGAAGGTGCCGAGTGCGAGCGCGAATGCGGTCAGGCCCCGCGTGCCGGCCGGCAGCGGGATCAGCGGCCGGTCGTGGTCTTCGCTCGAACCGCTCATTCCTGCGGGGGCGACTGCCCGGAGTTGACGGCGATGGTGCGCGCGATCAGCGCCTCGGTGGCCTCGTCGCCGGTGGAACGAGGCTCGACCGATGCAACCGCTTCGGTGTTTGGCACGGTCAGGACCGTGCCGGTCTGGTCGTGCACGTCCACCACGACTTCCATCGACAGCCCGACACGCAGCGGATGATCACGCACCTGCTCGGGATCGAGCGCGATCCGTACCGGGACACGCTGGACGATCTTGATCCAGTTCCCTGAAGCGTTCTGCGCCGGCAGCAGTGCGAACGCGGCACCAGTGCCTGGCGAGATGCCGCGGATGTGCCCGGAAAATTCCACGCTGCGGCCATACAGGTCAGCGCGAAGGCTCGCAGGCTGCCCGATGCGCATCTGCTCGAGCTGGCCTTCCTTGAAGTTCGCATCCACCCAGACGTCCTCCATCGGCACCAGGCCGAGCAGCGGCATGCCCGGCGACACGCGCTGGCCGAGCTGGACCCCCTTTTTCGCGATCACGCCGCCGATCGGCGCCTTGATCACGGTACGTTGCAGCGCGAGTGCCGCCTCTCGCACTCGTGCCGCCGCGCGCAGCACCTGTGGATGATCGGACGGCGTGGCGCCGACCGTCTGCGCCAGCGCGACGTTCAGCTCCTCGCGCGCCGCGCGAACCGCGGCTTCGTACCCGGCAACCGCATCCCGTGCATGCGCGACGTCTTCCGCTGAAACCGCGCCACCTTCACCGAGCGGGCCGCGGCGGGCGAGGTCCTGGCGCGCGCGCCGGAGCTCGACCTCGCGCAGCGCAAGCTGTGCGCGCAGGCGGTCGACCTGCAGGAACGCGCCGTGCACCTGGCGCACCGTGTTGCCGAGGTCCGCAACAGCCGCATCCATCGCAATGCGGGCGTCGGCCGGATCGAGTTCCAGCAGCGTCTGTCCTGCGATGACCGTATCTGTCTCGCGCGCATGCACGGAAAGGATGGTGCCGGCGACGTCGGCCGTCACCTGCACGACCGTGCCGCCGACGTAGGCGTCGTTCGTGGAGATCCGCCAACGCGCGTATCCGTACCAGTAGGCAGTCCAGGCCAGGGCACCGACCACCACGCACACTCCGAGGATAATCAGGCCACGACGACGTGGGGAGCTTGCGGCCTTGCCGGCCGGTTGCGGGTCCGGGGTACTCACTCGCTCTTCTCCTGTTGGCCGGATCGTGCGGTCGTCGCGAGACTTGTCGATTGCCGCGCGTCAAAGCTGCCGCCGAGTGCGACCAGCAGCGCAATTCGAGCCAGCATTCGGTCGGCGAGCAGGTTGACGCGTTGCCGACGTGCGCCCAGCACCTGCGTCTCGGCGTTCAGTACCGTGAGGAAGGTGGCGAGCCCGGCGTCGTAGCGCTGCTCCGCGAGTCGATACGCCTGCTCCGCGGCATCGAGTGCGCGCCGCTGGTCGGCGAGCTGTCGGTCCAGCGACTCGACCCTGGCCGCCTGGTCGGCGGCTTCGCGGACCGCGCGCAGCACCGTTTCGTTGTAGCTTGCGACCGCAGCGTCGAGGTCGGCGGTGGAGCGGCCGTATTCGGCCTTCAGCCGGCCCGCGTCGAAAATCGGGAGATGTATCGCGGGACCCAGCGTCCAGGTCTGCGAATCGCCCTTCGGCAGGCTCTCCAGGCCGACCGCCGTGAAACCAGCGAAGCCGACCAGGTTCACGTTGGGATAAAAGGCTGCATGTGCCGCAGCGCGTCCCTGTCGGGCCGACATTACGCGGGACTTCGCAGCGGCGATGTCCGGTCGGTGTGCAAGCAGGTCGGCTGGCAGTACCGCCGGCAGTGACAGTGGATTCTCGAGGTCCAGTGCCGGCCTGCCGATGGAGTCGTATCCGGCAGCGCCTGCGCCAGCCAGGGCGGCGAGGGCGTGCGTTGCAAGCCGGGCGCCGACGCGGGCCTGCTCGAGTTCGACGTCGGCCTGGGCTCGGCTGCTCTCGGCCGTGCGCAGTTCGACGTCGCTGTCGAGGCCCGCCCGCACCCGGCGCTTCGTCAGGCCGAGCAACTGCTCGCGTTGCTCGATGGAGCGGTCCGCAAGTTCCCGAAGTGACGTCACGCGTTCCAGGTCGACGTACGTCTGCGACACCGCTCCCGAGAGCGCGAGTGCCGCCGCGACCGTATCGAGCTCCGCGGCCTGGGCGCTCGATCGGGCCTGCTCGATCAGCGCGGACTGGCGGCCCCAGAAGTCGATGTTCCACACCAGGTTGAAACCGACGCGGCCATCCCAGAAGGTCGAGCCGGCATAGGGCGGTGGGTAGATGTAGTTGCCGCTCACCTTGGAGCGATAGACGTTCAGGTCGAAGTCGACTCGCAGTTCGTCGCCGGCACCCACGGCCCGCGCCTGTTCCCAGGCGCCACGTACCCGGGCCATGGAGGCGGCCAGCGACGGGTTGCCTGCAAGCGATTGTGCGACCAGCCGGTCGAGCTGCGGGTCACCGAGCGCGGTCCACCAGTTGCCGGGCGGCGCGTCATAGGTCGGCCCATCCAGTCCGAGCTTGTCCGGCGGGATCTCCGTCACTCGCGGCTCGCCCGGCGGCGTGCTGACGCAGGCCCCGAGCAGCAGCACGCATGCCGCGGTGGCCAGGAGCCCTGGGCGACTCATGATCCCGGCCGTCGGGCCCGCGAGGCCCGGCTGCTGGCACTGCCGCTGCGCCTGGCTCGCGGGCGAGCTGCGGTCGCCGGCGCGCGCGGCTCCTGCGCTTCCGGCGGCGCTAGCTGCTGCAGGTGGTTCACCAGCCTTTCCATCATCTCGCGCAGTTGCTCGAACTCGGCGCGGCTGAACGGTTCGAGTGCCATGTTCATCTGCCCGACCACCACCGGAAGCAGTTCCTCGATCGTCCGGCGACCCCTGGGTGTGAGCGCCAGGTTGACGACCCGCCGGTCCCGGGTGCTGCGCTTGCGGGTGAGCAGTCCGCGGCGCTCGAGCTGGTCGATGACGCGCGTCATGGCCCCGCTGTCGTGCCGGAATTCGCGGACCATGTCCGAGGCGGTTCGCGCCAGCCCGTCGCGCACGTAGATCAGCACGATCCACTGCATCAGCGTGAAGCCGTGCCCCGCGAACGCCATCTCGATGCGCTCGTGCATGGTCGTGTACACGCGGCGCAGCAGGTATCCGATGCTGTCGCGTGCCCGGTACGATGCAGGGCGATAATGCTGCTCAGGCATAAGTAGCTCAGGCGGTAACTGCCTGGGCAGATAATGATGCGGGACGGCGGCGTCCGTCAATGGCCACGCAGCTGCTAGCGGGGCGGCATGCCGGCGAACTGCGGTACCTGGTCCGTGATCCGGTCCCAGCTGGCCTTCGAGTCCACGAAGATGTGACCCTGCGCGCGCATGCCCGGGTCGGTGTCGAGTGAGCCGGCCGGAACGGTGACCAGGTTGCGCTCGACCGACACGCGCGGAAGCTTGCTCCCGCAGCGCCCGCAGAACGCTGCTCCGAAGAACTTTGCATCGGGCAACTGGTAATCCCGCACCAGGTCGGCGCCGCGCCGCCAGGCCATGCCGTCGGCCTTGAAGAAGATATTGGCTGCGTGCGCCGCGCTGCGGCCGAGCCTGCATCGCGAGCAGTGACAGTAGTACATCTTGAGCGGGGGGCTTGAAATCGCGTAGGCGACTTCGCCGCACAGGCAACTGCCCTGCACGTCGCTGCCGCTGGTCTCCACCGGCGGCCGTGGCGTCGCCTGCATGCCGAACCGGGGCGGGAATTCCTCGAATTGCGGCAGGTCGTCGGTGATCTCGTGCCACGGGGCCTTCGAGCCGACGAACATGTGCATGCCCGGTTCGACGCCGATATCACCCTCGAGGTTGCCGGCCGGGCAGGTCACCATGCCGATAGACTCGAGGGCCTCTGGCATGACGGAGCCGCAGGTGGTGCAGAACGACCTGTGGAACGCGGGCGAGGAAGCGTATCGCGCGACCTTGTCCTCTCCTTTCGTGTATCGAAAACCGGCGAGCGGGGCGGCTGCCCAGGTCGCAAACGGCGTGCCGTGGTGCTTGCGGCACATCGAGCAGTGACAGTGCGTCGCGACTGTGAACGGTGCGTCGACTTCATAGCGAACGTCGCCACACAGGCATCGGCCTTGGATCATGGCGCGGGCTCCTGCTCCGGGGTAGCGCGGGGTCCATCATCGGGTCGTGCCTGGCCCGATTGCAATGGTATCCGGCTGCAGGTCTCCGCAACTCTCTCTCGCAGGATCCCGGACAGCCGGCGGACACCAGGACCGGCGATATCCAGGTCGGCGAGTATCAGGTACAGCATGACGTAGCGTTCGCCGCCGTGCGCCAGCGGCACCGGAATGAGCCGGCCTGAATCGAGCTCCTCGCGAATGCTCTCCTCCGGATACCACGCATAGCCGAGGCCCATGCACGCGGCACGGATGGACGTCGCCTTGCTGGTCACGGTCCATCGTTTCTCGTTCAGCCAGCCGCTGCTTCGGCTGCGCAGTGCGCCCGAGTCACGTACGACCAGGTGGCGATGATGGCGCAGGTCGTCCAGCGTCAGCGCGCCACCAGCCCGGTGCAGCGGATGCGACGGTGCCGCGGCGCAGACGAAGCGCACCTGCATCAGCGGATCGCCCATGAAGCCGCCGGGAATGACGCCCCCGATCGCAATGTCGGCCCGCCCCTCGGTGAGCGCGTCCTCGGTGCCGCCGAGCACGGACTCGACGAGTTCGATGCGGGTGTCCGGATGCTCCTCGCCGAAGGCCGCCATGCATTCGAGCAGCAGCCAGGTGGGGAAGATGATGTCCACCGCGAGGCGGATCTCCGGTTCCCAGCCGCGCGCGAGTCCGGCGCTGGCGCGCTCGAGCCTGCCCGCCTCATCCACCAGCGCCCGGCCCCGGCGGTAGAGCACCTCCCCGATCGGGGTCAGCACGGCCTTGCGACCCTGAAGTTCGAACACTTTTACGCCGAGGACATCCTCGAGTTTCTTGATGGTGTAGGTGACCGTGGACTGGGTACGGTGCAGGCGCGTTGAAGCCTGGGCATAGCCACCGGCTTCAACGACCGAAACGAGCGCGTTCCACTGGTCGAGCGTGGTCCTTGGCTGGGACATAGATCTATTCCATAGATTGATAAGAGCTAATTTATCGTCTTTTTAATTGATTGGATAGATGCAAAATCGCCGTTGCGGAAAAGTTGCTTCGAATCCACCCATCCCGACCACCAAGGACAGCCAATGACCACCATCCTGCAGATCAACAGCAGCCTCCACGGCGAAGGTGCCCAGTCTTCCCGGCTGGCCAGCGAATTCGTCCAGGCGATCAGCGCCGCAAACAGCCCGGGGCTGTCGTCGTCGGCAAGCGGCATGGTCGTGAACGACACCAAGGTGCTCGTGCGCGACCTGGCGCGCGAGCCGGTGCCGCACCTGACCGCGGAGCGCTTCAAGGCGTTCACGACCCCGGCGGGGGAGCGGACCCCCGGGCAGCAGCATGCCGTCGGGGAATCGGATCGGCTGATCGCCGAACTGCAGGCCGCGGACATCATCGTCATCGGACTGCCGATGTACAACTTCGGGGTACCCTCCACGCTGAAGGCTTACTTTGACCACGTCGCACGCGCGGGCGTCACGTTCCGCTACACGGCCGAGGGCCCGCAAGGCCTGCTGAAGGGCAAGAAGGCCTACGTGTTCGCGACGCGCGGCGGACGATATGCGGGCACCCCCTCCGACATGCAGACCGCCTACGTGAAGCAGTTTCTCGGTTTCCTCGGCATCGAGGACGTGGAGTTCGTCTATGCCGAAGGGCTGGCGCTCGGCGCGGCCGAGCGCGACGCTGCGGTGGCCGATGCGTTTGCGAGGATCGAGCGCCTGGCCGCCTAGCGGGTCGGCCCTGCACCGCTGCCACTGTCGTATTTCCATTGCCACGGACTTGAACAAGGAGACATCAATGAATTCCCAGCAGAATCTTGCAGATTTCGCGGGCCGCGTGCTGATCTCGGCCATCTTTCTCACCAGCGGCCTCGGCAAGATCGCCGGCTACGCGGGCACGCAGGGCTACATGGAGGCGATGGGCGTGCCTGGCGCGCTGCTGCCGCTGGTCATCGCGCTCGAGGTGGGCGGAGCGATCGCCATCATCGCCGGGTACCGCACCCGCCTGGCGGCATTCCTGCTGGCCGGCTTCAGCGTGCTGTCCGCGCTGATATTCCATCGCGCGCTCGGCGACCAGGTGCAATACGTCATGTTCATGAAGAACATCGCCATCGCGGGCGGGTTCCTGCTGCTGGTCGCGCGGGGCCCGGGCGAGTGGTCGCTGGACGCGCGTCGTGAAGCAGACTCGGCTCCGGTCCGGGGGCGGTCGTGAGTGCCCGCCGCCTGCAGGCGGTGATCGAGTCGGTCGCGGCATCCGACGGGGCCGGCGTGAAGCTCCGGCGCAGCCTGGGCAGCACGCCCTCGCGACGGTTCGATCCATTCCTGATGCTCGACGAGTTCTTCTCCGACGACCCGGACGATTACATCGCGGGGTTTCCGCCGCACCCGCACCGCGGGTTTGAGACCGTGACCTACATGCTCGACGGGCGCATGCGCCACGAGGACAGTTTCGGTCACGTCGGTGAGATCGGTCCCGGTGGCGTGCAGTGGATGACGGCCGCGCGCGGCATCATCCATTCCGAGATGCCGCTGCAGTCCGAAGGGCGGATGCGCGGCTTCCAGCTGTGGATCAACCTGCCGTCGCGCGAGAAGATGAAACCCGCGGCCTATCGCGAGATCCCGCCTGGCGAGATCCCGATCGCGGCGCTGGCCGGTGGCGGCGATGCGCGCGTGGTCGCCGGGACGCTGCGACAGGGGGGCGTCGATGTTTCCGGTCCGATGACCGGGCTCTCGACGGATCCGCAGTACTACGACCTGCGACTTCCGCCGGGTGCGACGGCGACGATTCCCACGAGCAGCGCGCACAACGTGTTCCTGTACGTGTACGAAGGCGAGGCAGTGGTCGGTGACGACGCCCGCGCATTGCCATTCCGTGCGGCGGGACTGCTGACGCCGGGGGACGAAGTGAGGATCGTTGCCGGGGCAGGAGGCGCAGGCGTGCTGCTGCTTGGTGGATTGCCCATCGGTGAGAGGGTCGCCCAGTACGGGCCGTTCGTGATGAACACGCCCGAGGAAATCCAGCAGGCGATCCGCGACTACCAGCAGGGCGTCCTGGCCGCTGGCTGAGAACCCGGGTCGGTCTTCGGCGTGCCGGATCGGAATCCCGGGGTGAATGGTTCGCGCAGATTGCGGTAGACCGCAGTCGGATGTCGCGTGCGATCGGCTATGCTCGGATGTGGCATCGTCCCGGGGACGTAAACCATGAGCCATAAGCACGAGCAGTTGCTGCGCACGATCTTCCACGACCCGATCAGCGCCAACATCCACTGGCGCGAAGTAGAGTCGCTCCTGAACCACGTAGGTGCCGACGTGGAGTCACTGTCCGGAGCGAGGGTCCGCGTCAAGTTGAACGGCGCGGAAGGCATCCTTCACCGCCCGCACCACAGCAACACTCTCGACAGGAGCGCCGTGCGGCACCTGCGCGAATACCTGGCGCACGCGAGGATGACGCCTTCGCAGTACGAGGCGGCGCGGGCAGCGCAGCACTGAACGTCAGTATTGCAAAGCCGCCGCGACGGCGGCATGGTCGGACGGCCAGAGGCCGTGGCCCGGCGGCCAGGTCTTCGAAGCAGCCGTGGTGCCGATCAGTCGCGCGTCGATCACCCTGGACGGCTTCGTCAGGGAGAAGACCATGTCGATCCGCTCGTAGAGTTCGGAATGACGGTTCGCGAGGTCCTCATCCTGGCAGCAGGAGAACCCGATCAGCGGCGCACCGTGGCCGTGACCAGCGCCGGGGCGCATCGTCCAGGCATCCGTGAAGGTCGCCGCCATGAACTGCGTGTACGGGGGCACGATCACGGGCACGCCCAGGATCGGCTGCAGGAAGTCCGGGACCGGGAGCAGCGGGTCGCGCGGATCCGAATTGATGTCCCCGACCACGATCAGCTTGCGGCCGGGGGGGGTGGTATTCGTCGTCGTCAGTATCAGCTGGTAGGCCTGTACCGACTGCACGATGCGCGAGTATGGGTTCGAGCCGTCCGGCTCGCGAACCTCGAGGTGGGTGTTTGCGACCCGGTAGTCGGCGCCATTGATCGTGATGTCGATGCCGACGAAACCGCGCTCGATCTTCACGACCTCTCCGGCGATGCTGGTTGTCGCGACGAAGTCGTAATTGCAGCCGTCCATGGACGGATAGCTGCAGTAGGAACCATACGGAGCGACGGTGGCTGCGCCGGCGACATCGCTGCGCACCAGGATCACGTCGCGATCGATGACCGTGACGAGGGCTCCGCCCATGGGCGTCTGGACCGGCAGCGTGATGTCGAGGTTCTTGACGATCGCCTTGGCCACGTAGGTGCCGTGGAGGGCGTCGAGCGTGCCCGTCAGGTGGTCGTTGAATGCGCCCGCAATCGGGCCGTAGCTGCAGCCGGGACCCACGCAAGAGAAGTCGAAGACTTCCTGCAGGCCGACCACGTGTGGTCTGCGTCCGGAGATTTCCCTGGCGAGCGCGACATAGCGTTGTTCCGGGAGATTGGCTGCCACCGTGCCGAGCGCGTTCAGCAGTGCAGTGTTGAATGCGACCAGCGTGGCAGGATCATCGGTAATTGCGGCGCCCGCTTCGACGACCGGCACCAGGTCTGCGCCGAGATACTGGTTCTGTGTCATCACGTCGATCAGCGCTGGCGGCGCCTTCGACGCCTTGGCCTTTTTCGGCGGCTTCGCTGCGTCCGCATTGACTGCGAAAACGAGCAGCGATGCAGCTAGCGACGCGAGAATGATGCGTTTCATTTTTCCCCTCCGCGTTCCGGAATTATCGTTCCTGGCGTGGCCGCGAGGACCCGCAGCGTCTCGACTGTGCGCCCGGCTTTCTGGTTGCACAATCCCGATATTCGGAATTTGACTTAATCGCGAATCGCACGCGGACTCGGCGCAAATCGATGGCCACCAGGGCTGATGCACGAGGGCCTCGCGCGCAGTGCGGGCGCTGAGAATGATTATTCGTCAGCGGATCGGCAGCATCGATCCCGACGGCTCGGCACCAGCTTTCAGCCAGCGTTGCACGACCTCGCTGTAGCGACGCATCAGGTCCGCCGCAAAATCAGAAAACACGCGCACTTTCGCCGCCTGGTGCCCCGAAGACGGATACACCAGCGAGATCTGCGGACCGGGCGTGATGTAGTCCTTGAGGATCAGCTTCAGTTCGCCGCGCGCGATGTACTCGGCGGCAATCAGGTCGCCCGTGCGAGCGATGCCGAGACCGGCCGCTGCGGTGATGGTCGGCGCCTCGGCTGCATTGAACAGCATGGTGAAGTGCAGCTTCAGGCGGCGTGCTGAGTATGGGGGCGGAAAGGTCCATTCCGGACTGCCACCGCCGGCGGCGACAGGCCGAGCAGTCGATGGTTGCGCAGGTCGTCGGGCGTCACCGGCTCGCCGTGTTCCGCCAGATACGAGGGTGACGCACAGGTCACGACGTTGATCTGTGCGACGCGCCGTGCGACCAGTCCGCTCTGCTTCAGCCCGCCGACGCGCAGCGCGACGTCCACGCGTTCGGCGATCAGGTCCGTGATCCGGTCGTTGAGCCGCAGGTCGAGCTCGATGTCCGGGTAGCGACTGACGAACTCGGGCAGCGCGGGCAGCAACAGGTAGCGCCCGAACGACACCGGCACGTCCACGCGCAACCGGCCCTGCGGCTTGGACCGCGTGCCCTTGATCGTCTCTTCGGCAGCAGCGAGTTCATCGAGAATGCGGCGGGTGCGCTGCAGGTAGTCGCTGCCTTCCGCGGTCAGGCTGACCTTGCGGGTGGTCCGGTGCAGCAGGCGTGCGCCGAGGTGCTTTTCGAGCGCCGCAACATGGGCGCTGGCGGCCGCACGGGAGATGTCGAGTTCCTTTGCGGCCCGGGCGAAGGATCCGCGCTCGGCCACGCGGTTGAAGACGCGGATGGCGGTCAACTGGTCCATGGCCGGATTGTTTGGGATGCCGAGACAGACTGCAATGACTATTGCAAAGGAGCGCGCTAACAGCGTCCCGGCGGAATGGCCTGGAATCCGGCAATGGATCCGGTCGCCCTGGGCAGGGCGGGACCAGGCAGGGTTCAGCCCAGAGACAGAATTGTGTCTTAACTAATTGATAAAAAACAAATAAAAAATCAATATCGGAAGTGTGACGGGCTTCAACAATACGTGCTGCACCGCAGCACATATTAGGATATGATCATGCCGTCCGAAATGGACTGAGGCGACGCCCGGCGGGCCGCCAACCTGGCTCCCGCCGATCGAAGTCTCCAGTCACCAAGTGGAGGCATCATGTACATCCCTGAACGCACCTACTCGCTGCTGACCCTGACCGCCCTGGCGGTAACGGTGGTTGTCGCGCTTGTTGGCCTGGTCCACGGCCTCGGTGCGACAAAGCTGGCCTGGTGACGAAGCGGCGCGGCGCCCGCAGCCCGCGGCGGGCGCCGGCGCCCATGGCAGGGCGACCGCCCTGTTCCGCTTTGTCTGCCCGGGCCTGGACGTCGCCCGCGGGTCAGGGTGACGTGAATGGCTCCGGCATCACGTCGAAGAGCATTGCCGTGCAGGCTGTGCACGTAGAGCCGGCCGTCGTGCAACGTGGCACCGCTGGTCTCGGGAATACGGCCAGCAGGATCCTGCAGGTCCACGAGTACCCGGCCGTCCTCATCAAACGCGATTACGTGGCCGTAGGCCTGCGGTATCGGCGGCAACGCTCTCGGCAGCCTCATGACCATCGCGCGCAAGCGAGGGCGGTCCGACATTTCATCGATGACCGCGCTGCGCGGCTTCGACAGGCCCACCCAGAGCCGGCCGTCGTCGTCGCGGGTCAGGTTGTCCGGGAATCCCGGAAGGTTTGCGAGGATCACTGCGGCCAGTGGGTTCGACGGGTCGCGCGCCAGCGCCCTGGCATCCAGCGTCTGCGCGGCCAGGGCCACCTTCCAGATGCGGTACTCGCCGGTCTCGGCGATGAACAGCCTCGAGCTCGTCGGCTGACAGCGCG
>CAVTNX010000020.1:0-122149 GCA_963736205.1 uncultured Gammaproteobacteria bacterium
TGTTCGGCTTGAAGATATCGCGGTGTTCGCCGACGGAAGGATTGTGAAGCTTAATCTTAATAATCCTGCCCCCGGACAATCGGGTATCAAACAATTGCCGCCCGATTTCAGCAAACTCACCGCGCTTACCGAGTTGACAATAAATGACAACGACCTTGTTTCGCTGCCCGATGGGTTTGGAAAGCTGGCTGCGCTGCGGAAACTGGAAATTCGCAACAATTCCCTGGTTGCGCTTCCGTCAACAATAGGCGGCCTCAGCAAGCTTGAAGAACTTGACCTGCGAAATAACCAACTGACAATACTCCCGATTGAGATTGGACTGTGCGGCCGTTTGTGGAAATTGCAGCTCTGGGGCAATGCGCTGCGTACGCTTCCCGAAACCATCGGCAGTCTTTCCGCGCTGCGCGAACTGTATGTCCGGAACAACCGGCTCACTACTTTTCCAAAAAGTGTTATGAAGCTGAAGCTGGGGTATCTGGATATGCAGGAAAACCGGCTCTGTGAAGTTCCCGCGGATATCGACCTGTGGTTGAAAAAATTCGATGTGAAATACCGCTCATGGCAAAAATGCTGGTAACATATGGAAAACAACTCCAATGAACGGTATCAACTTCTTCTCCAGTTGATTCCCGATATCATATATATAATCGATCCCGAACGGAAAATTCTCTTTTGTCAGCGATTCGGTTAAGATGCTCGGGTATACGCCCTCCGAACTGATTGGTCGGCATTTTCAGGTACTGATACATCCCGATGATTATGTAAACGTGGCCCGGGAACATGTATTGCCGAGGTTCAAGGGCCTTGTTACCGGTGATGAGCATTCCCCGAAGTTGTTTGATGAGCGGCGGTCAGGCAAGCGGATGACCACGAATCTGGAAGTTCGGCTGGTGCCCAAAGCCGGTGGCAACCCCGATGTGCATGTCGGAATAATCAGTGCAGTGAATGCAGCGGGACATTGCAGTTGCGATGGCGAAAAGCATGAGTATTTCGGCACTATCGGCGTCATTCGCGATATTACTGAACTGAAACATGCCGAAGCAGAGCATCGCCGGGCTGCAGGAGCAGCTCAATCAGGCGCAAAAGATGGAAGCTATCGGGCGACTTGCCGGCGGGGTGGCGCATGATTTTAATAATATGCTCTCGGGTATCATGGGATACGCAGAAGTAATCAAACGGCGCAACCGCACTGATAGCGGGAGTCCACAGGACATGGAAATGGAGCGGTTTGTCGACGTCATTATCAAGGCCACCGAACGCGCAAGCGATATGACTGATAAATTACTCGCGTTTTCACGCCAGGGGAAATATCAGCTTATACCGGTGGATATTCACGATACCATCAGGGAAGTGAAAGGGCTTCTGGAGCATGCGATCGACAAGAGTATCGAAATTTGTGAAAAGCTTGAAGCAACAAAATCGACCATACTGGGTGATCCCACGCAGATGCAGAATGCCATACTTAATCTGGCATGAATGCGGGCGCTGCCATGCCTGCCGGCGGAATTGATGACGCCTTTGCCACACAAGAACATCGATATCGATGACGCATTTGTAAGCAAATTATCGTTTTCCATGACATCGGGACAATATTTGCTGCTCAATGTCAGCGATACGGGCGTGGGTATGGACGAGAAGACGAAAAAACGGCTCTTCGAACCGTTTTTTACAACAAAAGCCGTTGGTGAAGGTGTGGGATTGGGTCTTCCCCAGGTGTTTTCGGAACGATTAAAAGCCATAGACCGATTAAAAAATTTAATGGCTCGTAAAATGACAGTCGATAAGGCATTAGCAATAGCCGAATCTGAGTGGTTAATGGCAGAAGAGCAACTGGAATTGGCGCAAGCAGAAAGTTGATTGTAGGCGATATAGCTAAACTTTAAATGGCCGGTTAATAGGGTTAGTATACAAATAATGAATGCCCATCAATTCGGGAGAATAAGATGAAAATTTACCAACATATTTTAGTTGCAGTCGATTTTATTGAAGATACCCAGGGCGTGACTGAAAGAGCAAAGGAATTGGCTGCTTTCCATCACGCTGAGTTAAGCTTAATCCATGTTGTCGAAAATGTACCTTTACCCGACCCTGGTTATGGGTTGGATACTGTTTTAGAAGTCGACTTTACCAGCGAAATGATGAAGGCCGCTAAAATAAAATTAGATACATTAGGCAAAAAATTAGCAGTGCCCAGTAATAGATGTTGGGTGGAATTGGGTAGCCCAAAATACGAAGTTACCCGTATAGCGGAAGAAAATCAGGTGGATTTAATTGTTGTGGGTTCTCATGGCCGCCATGGCTTGGCATTACTCCTCGGCTCAAATGCCGATGGCGTATTACATTACGCCAAGTGCGATGTTTTAGCCGTCAGATTACCCGATAATTAAATTTTTTTATTCACCTTAAATCGGTTATGCCTAGATCATAGGTATAGCTATTACACTTTTAATCAGGTAAATAAATGTTAGGACTTATAAGAAGTTACGATCCAGAAACCGAAGTAGGGATGATAACTATCGGTAAAGAAAATTTTCGCTTTGAACTTAGTGCCTGGATTCCAGAGGTACCTCCGGAAGAGGGTGATGAAGTCGCATTCGACCTCAAGGGCACAACACCTTATAACGTGAATTTAAGGGGGGCACTGTTAAACAAAGCTGATGCGGTCAAAAGTCGTCGGCTTGCTGCGACAATATCGCTTTTTCTGGGCTGGATAGGCGTACACCGTTTTTATTTGGGATATTACCGAATAGGGATTATTCAATGCGTAGTAACCGGATTCCTCTTCATGGTCGGGTTGCCGGGTTATGTTGTGCTCTGGCCGATAATTGATGCTTTTTTGATTTTTGCCGGGCATATCGATAAAGATGGCAAAGGTCGCCCACTAAAATAATCTAGGCTTAAAGCCACTGCATAACCTAGTTGTGCAGTGGCTTTTTCAGTTTACCCAGTACCCCTTATTAGTTCGGGTACTGGGGCTAGTCAAGTGTAATCGCTTATAATTTCCTCACCTCCAGATAAGAGATTTTATTATCCATACTGGAATCTAAAGTTGCAGTATTAGCCGTATACGTCTTGCAGACATTAAACAAGCCGAACAATAAGCTAGGCTCATCAATGCACGCTTTTACATAGTAACCAGATGGCACATTAATGGAGCTGATCGTATTATTGCCTACGATGCTCATTTGACCGCGCGTTGCACCATAATAGTTGCCTACATCAAATGCTTGGGAAACGCCACCATAATTAGCATCTCTATACATGGTTACTCGCAATGGTGTGGTAGTTGGCAATTGTTCGTGGAACGGTTTCAAGTTTAAACGAACTACCGCTGCTACCCACAGCTGAAACGTTTATAAAGTTATCCGTAGCGAGTGTAGGGTCAACTTCATTACCTGCGGTAACAGAGTTTTGGTCGCCATGGTGGCCATTTGGCACCACTAATGACGGATGGTCGAACGGTGCCCGTTCATACGCGACCCGGTCATCGGTCAGGGTTTTCAAGAAGGCCACCAATGCCGCTTTTTCAGTACTGCTTAAGCCTAACGGTTTAATGTCAGGATGTTTGCCAACATTGTTAAAGTTGCCGCCTTGGTTGTAAAAATCAACAACTTGTTCCAAAGTTGCCAAGCTACCGTTGTGCATATAAGGCCCGGTAAGGTCAATGTTGCGCAAGGTAGGTACTTTAAAGGAGCCATCCACCGCCACTCTTTGCGAGCTTAAGTTAGATGGGTTCGAGCAGTTTGGATAAATCGGTTCTTCAAATTTACAAGCACTGATGTCAGATTTGAATGGATCAACCCATATGCCGGAAACATATTGCTTGGAGAAGGATAATGGATTGCCCCAAGGGTCATTGCCGCCCAGTCCAATGTCGTAGTTGTTGGGGACTCACGCCAATGTTGTAGAAACCTTCATCATAGATTGAATTCAGGTTGTCCTTCATTAACATCCGTTCAATCAACTGCTTTTTGTTGGACAGGATGGCTGCTGAAGTAAATACGGGGCCACCATGACAGCTAGAGCAATTGCCTTTGCCGGTAAAAACGCTATGGCCTTGCGATTCTTGAGAAGTCAGGCTTGTTGTACCTTGTTTCCAACGGTCAAACTTGGTGTCGTCAGAAATCAATGTTGATTCATACAACTGGACAGCCAAGCCAAAAAACATAGGGAAGTTGGCTTCCATTTGGTTATAACCACCGAAATTTGCGGTGGAGTTCCAATAGTTGCTGTTGAACGCTGCACGTACAAGGTCGGTATATGTAACTGAGCCTACGACGTAAAGCGGTAAGTCTTTAAGGACACTATCTTGTGGGCTTATCACTTGGCTTGCTAATGGACGGCGACTTAAGACTTTACGGCCAACATCGGCAAACTCCGTTGGTTACACGCCATTTCCAGTAGAGCTCATGATAGGGCCGACTGCTTGCGAAGCTAATGATGAGTTCTTGAGGTTTAGTGGACGTTTGACGACACCACTTGTTGAGTTGATGTAAACACCAGCGGCTTTATCCCGTTTCCCAAAGGGCGATACTGCCGTTGAAAATGTTATTGGCACGACCATCCCAGAAATTGCGGAAGTTATAAACCGCGTTAATGGTAGTGGGTGAGTTACGCGGTTCTGCTTGCCGGACGTTGATGCCGTTAACTTTAAAAATTGTGGTTCCGACTGGATCGCAGGTATCAAATAGGCTGTTTGGATCGCCAGGGCGGAAATTGTTGCGCTCAAAAACACCGTTCGCACTGACAACATCATCGTTGGTTGGCACAAACGGGAAATCACTCAATTTTAAAGTGTAGTTAGGGCCACTTACAGAGCCTGAACGTGTTGTGTCAAAGGTAAAGTTACCATGCGTAAATCCAGGGTTAACCTGGTTTTTAAACCTGATGTCCGCACCGGCTTGGTAATGACAGCTGGCACAAGCCATGCCGTCACTACCCAAGCGCTTGATCCCAGAACAAGGCTTTACCCAAGGCAATAGCGGCAGATTTGTTGGTGACCACTGGTGTGATAATATCGGAGCGTGAGCTGTCAAAGCTAAGTAATCCCGGTACGCTGGGTGGGCTAACGCCTTTAAGTGAAGCCAATGACACACCAAGATCAGGTGCTACGGCAACCGTCATGGCGGGTGAGGTTATTTTAGTCTCACTGATTAGCCCATTAGTGGTGGCATCTTTAAACCGCCAAACATAATTGACTAGCGTATTTTGTGTTGCGGATTGGCCGGGAGCCAAGGTCATCTTGGTTTCTTCAAAACAAAGCAAGTTAACTAAGATAACTTTGACAGATTTGTCAGTGTTATTGACAAATCTGGCGGTTGCACCTTGTAGGCTGAGGGTCGAGCAAGCGGCATACGCTTGGTTTTGCAAGCTAGCTAAGGCCGTTAGAACCATTAGCATTGCGATTTTTTTATATAATTTAAATGGCAGGTTGAGAGGTTCGATTAGGGGTGAGGGTGGAGATAAATTATTTTTCATTGAATAATGATCCTAATTAATATTGATTTAATGGGTTTTCTCAATACTTTACGAAAGCCTGGATTTTCAGGGTATCGTTAATATTTTTCTTTATGCATCTTTTCAATTCAATGGCTTAAAAATTGCATAGCACAAATGAAGCTATTGGATTACAGTAATTAAAGCTATGTTTTCTGGCGCTTAAGCCGCAGCTAATATAGCTGAAAAACAAAAATACGATAGGCAATTATTGGGTATAAAGTGGTTATAAATTTGTTGTTTTAGCAAGCCAGTTAAGTTGCTAAATTGAACGTTGATATTTAAACCTAGCCTTAAAAATTAAAGTAGCAGAATAGCTGGACAATTATTTTTTCTAAGAAATACAAGTTTATTTTGAAGTGATATAAGCTATTTGCTTAAATACGAGGGTTAATCAGGTAACAAAAAAGGGTTTGACGATGTATCGTCAAACCCTTCCGTCTAACGGGGATGTGTCGTTTATCTAGGTACGACGTTGACAGCCGTCAAGCCTTTTGGGCCGGTTTCAACTTCAAAATTTACCGATTGGCCTTCATTCAAAGTCTTGAAACCCGTGCCTTGGATGACCGAGTGATGAACAAAAACATCTTCGCCGCCTTCAGAAGGGGCAATAAATCCAAAACCTTTTGTGTTGTTAAACCACTTAACTGTGCCTGTGGCCATATAAAACTCCTAAAATAAAATCATACGGTTAACACAGAAGCAAGCATTGATAACCGGACTTCACTGCAAACCGCAGACCTTGCTCAACATCCTATTTCTGTTGGAGCGGTATTGTACTGATTTTTTTTGCTAGAAGCTAATTATTGGATAATTTTATATAATCCATCTAATACCAATGAGTTAGGGCTAACAATGCCAATGACTTTTAGATTTTCAATCACCGGCGCGCGCACTAGATTGTAGTCAGCGAACAGCCGCGAACAATAGCGTATATCCATCTGCGGATGGACAGAAATAACCGGTTTGCTCATAATTTCATAGACATTAACCCGATCTGGCGCGCGGTCTTTAGCCAGCACGTGGCGTGCAATATCGCCGGAGGTAACTAAACCATATTCGTCATCGTCGTGGCGTTTATTAACGACAAGTACAGCGGTTTTTAGTGACTTCATCTTTTTTAGGGCATCACCCACGGTGGCTATGCCGTCAATCATACCGAAATCGGTTTTCATGACATCCCTAACGCGGATTACTGTGCGGGTTTCGGTCATAATTTATCCTCAAGTTCTTTAGTTAATTTTTCTACTTGGTGCATCACGCCAATCGCATCTTCAACATCAATCTGAAAGGCGATGCCGGTGCCAGGTTTATTATCAAATTCTGCGGCGTTAGCTATTTTTTCTAGGATGTGGCGGCTAAGGTGTTCTTCAACCAACAGTAGGAGGACATCCCGTTGTGTTTCTAAGGTCAAACCAAAAAAGGTTTTCGATTTTTTCATGCCTTCGCCACGTGCATGGTTTATTACAGTGGCACCTTTCGCGCCGTGTTCACGAGCGGTGTTCAATACCAGGTCGGTTTTATCATCTTCGACAAAGGCAATTATCAATTTGAAGTGCATAGCGTTTCTCAGGAGTTAAATTTTGTTTTTATTTAGCAAGTGGGCTATTTGAGCGTAGCCTAACACGCTAATAATTGGGAATAGACTGGCAAAAGCAATTAGCCCGAAACCATCAATTAACGGGTTACGGCCGGGAATAGCCTGGGTAAGGCCTAAGCCCAAAGCAGTGACTAAGGGCACTGTCACCATGGATGTGGTTACTCCACCTGAGTCATAAGCTAGCCCAAGTATCATTTTAGGCGCAAACAATGTTTGTACCACGACTACCACATAACCAGCCATGATGAAATAATAGAGGTCAATTCCTGTCACTATTCGGAAAGTCCCCAAAGCCAGACCAAAACCTACACCAAGGGCAACAGCAATACGTAAACCCCAAGGACGTATGGCGCCACCGGAAATTTCTTCAGCTTTCAGGGCAACTGCAAGTAAGGCAGGTTCAGCCAAGGCGGTTGAAATACCTATGCTGGCTGCAAAAGCATACACCCAGTGATACGTCTGCCAAGTAGTTGTTTTGATGGCTGGGTCGATTCCAAGGAACTCAGGGGTGGTTAATTGGGATGCCATTAAACTGCCAAGCGGGAACAAAGCCGTTTCCAGGCCTTGAAGGAAGAAAGCGATACCAAGCAGGACATATATAAATCCAATCAGTGTTTTTTTAAAATTTGGTAGCGGCCGACGAATGGCGATGAGTTGAAAACCAATGATTGTTCCCGCAATCGGTGAAATATCCAGGCAAGTGTCAAGAAATTTGTGGGCGATGGCAAGAACCTGTTCGATCATCGCAACATCCCGTAAGTCATCACAAAAATCATCGGCATCAGCGAGGCAAAAATTATAAGGCCAAATCCATCGGTCATGGGGTTACGGCCTTTAATTGCAGTGGCTAAGCCTACCCCTAACGCGGTAACCAATGGCACGGTAATTGTCGATGTGGCAATGCCGCCGGAATCATAAGCGATACCTATGATTTCAGCCGGGGCAAACGGTGTCATAATGGCTATACAGGCATAAGCGAACAAAACAGGATAATACACTGGCCAGCCACGGATAATCCGCAAAACACCAATCAGGATAGAAAAACCAACCGACAATGCGACAGTGACACGTAATCCGAAAGCGTAGTTCTCTTTCGCCGATTGAGTCTGTTCAATCATATGGCCGGTACTGGCAATTTGCGCGGCTTTATCGGTAACCGCAATTAATGCGGGTTCAGCAATAGCGGCTCCAAAGCCAAGACAAAAGGCAAAAGCAAGTAGCCATAACAGGCTACCTTTTCGGGCGAAGGCATAAGCCATCGAGTCACCGAGTGGAAATAGGCTTTGTTCTAAGCCGTGAATAAAAAAGGTGAGGCCAAGCACAATAAAAAATGTACCTGTTATCAGGTGGGTAACATCAGGGATAGGTTGGCGGATAACAAAAATCTGAAAAAACAGGACAACCGCCAATATCGGCGCCAAATCCAAAAAGCTGCTGAATAACCTTTGAAGGATTGGATGAGTTGGTATGTGCATAACCGTAATAAATTCATCCCCTGATGACTGAAATACAAATTAACAGTAAGCCATCATACAACTACAAAACATATTAATTAAGTCTAATTACCGCAATACTGAATTCATAAAAGCGGACATATGGTTAATTTCTTCCGGGCAAACCGAATGTTCCATCAAATAATCACGCCATTCAATGTTGTAACCTTGTGCTGACAGGTGGTCAAATACTGATTTTCCCGCCTCAATGGCGACGACTGGATCCAAAATCCCATGAGCCATGAATACAGGGGTTATTTTCCCGGCATGAGTCCCTTCATTTTCTAGCTTGTCAATGGTTGGCAGATAAGCCGAAAGCGCTAGAATCCCAGCTAACTTATGTGGATATCTGAGACCTACATGTAAAGCGATGACGCCCCCCTGAGAGAAGCCGGCCAGGATAATATTTTTTGCTGGTATGCCCTTGTCAATCTCATTTTGAATAAGTTGGTTAATCTGTGCAGCTGAGCGATAAATGCCATCAGTATCCACAGTATGACTTTCCATGGAAACGGACAGTATGTCGTACCATGCGCGCATTTTCATTTTGCTATTGATCGTAACAGGTTGAATAGGCGCATTTGGAAAAATAAAATGGGTATGGTTTTGCGCTAACAACTGCAAACTGGGGACGATCGATTCAAAGTCATGCCCGTCAGCACCTAAGCCATGTAACCAGATAACGGAGTAAATATGAGTTTCAGTGGGTTGAATTTCTATTGTAGTCAGATTAGGCGACATAATAATTTTGGTAGAGAATAAGGCAATAAGTCTAGTCGTAATAATAACTCAGTTCCAGCCATAGCTAACGAATTTCGACGTTTTATCGCAAGCTTATGGTAGGTAAGGCCAGGGTTTTGTTAAGGGTTAAAGGGTAGGAAGCTCGATAGTATTAATTTAAACCATATCCCATAACTAGTATGCTGGTTAGGGATATGGTTATCAAAAAAGTTCAAGAGATATTAGTTATTAAAGTCATTAATATCTGATTTACAAACATTGAAGAATGTTACACCCTCGTTGTAACATTAAGCCAATTACAAAGTAACCATAAATTTTATGAAGCCTGACAGTACTTTAATCAGAAAACGTTTTGATCGGATTGCCCCGATCTTTGATATTATCGAAGCACCGATGGAAGGTTTTTTTTTAAAACCTTGGCGAGAAAGGCTTTGGGAAAAAGTAGACGGACATCATATTTTAGAAGTGGGGGTAGGTACAGGTAAAAATTTTGATTATTACCCCAAGGATACCATGATTACCGCTGTCGATTTCAGTCAAGCAATGCTGAATCAGGCTGCACAAACCAAAGCCAGAAAAAACACTCAGGTCGAATTGGCACTTCAAGATGTACAATCACTGTGCTATGCAGATAACAGCTTTGACACCGTGATTGGCACCTTTGTCTTTTGCTCAGTACCATTCGCCGCCAAAGGCTTGAAAGAACTATACCGGGTATGTAAGCCGGGTGGGCAGGTGTTGTTGTTGGAGCATGTGCTCAGCACTAATATTATAGTAGCGACGATGATGAAAGCAATAAATCCTCTGGTAGTCAGATTGCTAGGTGCAAATATTAACCGGGATACAGTCAAGAATGTTAAAGCATGCGAATTTGTAACAGTTAAAGTGGATGAGCGTTGTGGTGATATTTTAAAGTTGATTGAGGCTAAAAAATAAGATTACCAGATGAGGCCGCTCTGTTCTGAAACATCAGGAATAACAAAAACCACCAAACTTATCCCCTAAATTAGGTAGAATACTTAAAAATCACCCAGTACAGCCAATATTTGTGAAGCCAAACGTTAACGATTTAGTCCAAACGCCAATTCCGACCAAGCATGGCGATTTTATCCTGCATTACTACAGCAATACTATTGATAGCAAGGAGCATATTGCTCTGGTTAAAGGTGATGTTACCCATCAGGAGAACATTCCTGTTCGCATACATTCGGAATGTTTTACCGGCGATGTGATCGGTTCCAGGCGTTGTGATTGTGGTGAACAGCTTGATATGGCAATGCAGATGATCAATGAAGCGCAAGCAGGGATATTGATTTATCTACGTCAGGAAGGCCGTGGTATCGGCTTGCTTAAAAAATTACAGGCCTATAATTTGCAGGATAAAGGTTTAGATACCGTTGATGCTAATATCCATTTAGGGCATCTGGCCGATGAACGAGAATATACTATTGCCGGGCTGATTTTGGAAAGCTTACACGTGCATTCTATCCGGCTCATTACTAATAACCCTAAGAAAATTGATGCCCTTAAAAAACTGGGTATAAATGTAGTTAACCGTATTCCTATCGAAGTCATTGCCCATAAAGATAATCTCGGTTACTTAAAAACCAAGGCAAAAAAAATGGCGCACATGATTTTTGAAGCAAAAAAATAATCTTAAATTAGTCAGACTTAATTTACTGGTATTATTGGCTATGATTCACTGAATACCGGACTTAAGATATTCAGCGAAAATATAACTAATTTTTTGATCGTTTGGTTTAATGCCAATTCCAATCATGCGGTTTATCAATCAGCAGCGTTGCAACGACACCTGCATGGTCAGAGGGGAAGTTATTACCGTTAACCGCTGTGACTCGATGTACATTTATAATTTCAAGATTCCGAGTATAAATAAGGTCAATTCGTTCGAACGGGCCGGATGGGTTAGGCCGTAATGGGTCTTTAAAGTATAACGGCCATGTAAAGCCCTGTTTATCAGGGTGTAGTTCGTGCCATGCATCAACATAACCTGCATCCATGAGCTTATAAGGCGTCTCGGTCTGATCAGGCCCGATGTTAGCAAATTCGGCATCGGCATTACAGTCACCGGCCAGTATTACGGGTAGGTTTGTAGACATCATACTTTTGATCAGCTCATTCGCTTGGGCAACTTGGATAGCTTTTGTGCCATTTAGGTTAATTGGGAGCACTGTCTCAAGATGTGTGTTTACAAAACGGACGCTTTTACCATGAATTCTAGCATCGACAGATAGCCATCCCCGTTTAGATTTACCCAAAGGCAAGGTTAAAAATGTCGAGTATTCATGTTTTTGTATATGGGAAAGCCTGAGTTCAGAGGGCTTGATATCTGTTCGTACCAATACTACATTACGGTCAGTTAAACTCAGCGCCCTTGCACTATCGTTGGGTCGACCAATTAAGGCGGGGTTGACCGGCAACTGGTTTTGGGTCAGGTCTTGGCTGACGACTACCTTGTATTGTTTATTTAGTGCCTTTAGCAGAAGTTCAAGCTGGTCATACAACACCGTACGTTTTTGGTCTGATGAGACGGTCTGCCAAAGGGTAACCTCCTGAAGAGAGATTAAATCGGGATGCTTGCGCGCAATAATCTTGGCTAGCTGAGCGCTACGCATTGGAATATTGCTCTTTATAACTTCGCCATAAGTTAATGATGCCGCCTGTAAAAGATCGGGAACCGTAAATAAATAACTTAAATCAGTCCCTGCATCCATATTCTGTGTCATCACTGTCACATCACGCTTGTTATTATTCTCCCACGCTCTGGCAGCGGAGTAAAAGCTAGCTGACCAGAGTAAAATAGTTGTGATAACTATGCTGCGTAATAATTTCAATTGGTAATTTTCCATCTGAAACCTCGTTTGATAAGTAAATTGCAGGTATAAATCTTCTAACTGCTTAATTCAATTGCAAATTAGAAAGTTACGTTTTCTTGTTAACCTTTTCTGTCTTACCATACAAATAGGTTTTCAATGGGATAATGAGTTTTCTATAACCTTGAAGACAAATCGAGCAAATTAAGAATACTCCCATGGTTAGTGTCAAACTTGACAGGGATCAAAAAGCTATCAAAAAACACGTATGCAGCACTCCTCACATATCATCAATATCTTGACTGTAAAAAAGCAGTGATATGTGCGAGTTAAAAAGTAGTATAAGCCGTCCAAAAGTTTACACTGATTTTCATGGATTTTTTTAGATTGATTATTGGCCTCGTGCTTTGATATTGTTTTTTTAGCGCAATATCTTGAATAAGTAGGGTAGATCAACTAGAAGGCTATACACCAGCTGAATAGTCATAGTGTATAGCCCGTTATTTTAAGGTTACATTCCTCGTAACCATCTTTATGTTAATTTAAATTGCTCTAAGGTGCCGCCCAAGGTGGCCGCAAAGCGGGATTGCAATGATTAGGTGTACCCGGATCGTAGAAAGTGATTAATTCACGTGTTAAAAATAAGTTCATGAGTCCAATTTGTTCCGAATTTTGCCAGAACCGGTTGAACGTTTGTAGTGCATTTGGCATGGTTTTGCCCGGTTCGTTGGTGTTGTCGAATATATTCCATGTCGGCAAACCATCACCAAATTCATCACAGACAGTTTCATAGGCATGAAGCTTATTTCCTTGCCCGATTTCATTGAAAGCCCCGAAAATTTCATCAGCATGCCCATCAACAAAGTCACCCACGCGGTCATCTGGCGCTGTAGATGGGTCATCAATTGGAATAGGCTCTCCGGTGATCGGGTCAATAACTGGATTGCCCGATGTATCTTTTTGCACCAATTGCTGATAGCGATTGAAATCTAGTCCCAACTTGGTGCCCATGGATACATGGCATTCTCGGCAGCTTTCTTTTACCGTCTTAAGATATAGGTCGCTGGTATTAAAGCTGTCACCTCTGCTTTTGGCAGGTAATGAATTATCCAGCTTTTCATTCCAGCCGGGCGGGATAAATGTGCTCTTCTGTTTACCTACTCCACCTGGATACCAACCATTAATAAGCTGCTTGGTCACTTGAGTAGGTTCGGTTTGTTTTAATAGCAGATTAAGTTGCCTTACCGCGTTCTCTTGTGCTGCTCGGGTTAACTGCGGACTAGTGTCGAACTCAAAATTATCGAGGTCGAAAGGCAACATATAAGCGCCAATGTTGGCGTCTCGCGTGCTCACTCCGTTTTCTGGAAAGTGATGGAAATAACTGTCGCCACCATGGCACACTACGCAGGTGCCCGGCATAAATTTTTCACCTCGGCCATCCAGGTTTACTGATAAATACAGCTTTCCAGTTGGGCCAAAGGTATAGAATTGCACAAAGGGCTTGTTGTTATTAACTCCATTGATTATGGAATATTCCATTGCCACGCATGCTACCAGGTTGCCAACGGGACGTGCCCCTTTAGCTAACCCGTGATTACACACATAATAAGAAATGCGGCTAGCATTTGCCTTACGGGCATGATGGTTTCTTACTAGGTTTAAATCGGCTACGTTCCTAAAAGCCGCTTTTAGTTCACCGGGTTTGGTTGAGCCATTCGGGCCACCAATAACATTACGGGTTAGCCACTGGTCAAAAGTCAATGTTGCGCCAATAGGGTTGCCATTGGCATCACAGGTGGCTACTGCATGAAGTGCTTTGTAATATTGACAAGCGCTTTTTCGGGTATCAACCCCTTTATAACTTAAGAACCGGTCGGTTTCTGGAAAGTTATCCGAAGGTAAGGGTGTAGGCAGAATTGGTGACGTGGTAGCGACAACGCCATCATCAGTCGAAATTGCGATGCGTTGCGATTTGTGCCCGCCTTTATGGTCGTCAACATCAACATAGAGGAAATGCAAGCCTTTGCCGGTTACAGGTAAAGTCCACGTTACGGTTGGGTTATCCGCAGCAACTACATTGCCTGCAGTAGATCGCCAACGGTAATGCAAAACATCGCCTGCATCGCTATCAGCAGCATTAACACTGACTTGTACTGTTTTGCCCAAGGGAACTCCCGAAACTAGTTGACCTTGGAAACGGGCGGTAAATTGGTAGATAGTCGGTGATTTATTATCAGGTAGTTGGATATCTTGTTGGAGATAAGTGCCTATTGCGCCAAATGTTGCCGTAGCTAAGGTTATCCTGTCGCCACAACGGGCTTTAAGGAAGTAGCTTGCACCTGAAATAGGATTGGATAAGCCAAGAATATATCGGCCATCGGTATTGGCGCGTACCGAAGCTAAAATTACCCCTGATGAATTAAGGAGTTCAACCTTAGCGGTTTGGTCGATACCAAAAAAAGGATCGCTATGCAAACAGGTGGCATGTTTCCCAAACGCTGGAATAGTTGACGGTGTTGTAACAAAACCACCTAGCCCGCATATTTCATGAGCCTTCCAAGATCCTGCAAAATGGTCCGACAATATCGAATCAGATGTGATCTACCGACAAATGGAGGTTATAGGCTTGCATTGAAGGTTATTGTCCTTTTTTCAGGCACAACTTCCCCTTACCCCATTCTTTAACGTGCCGGGAACAGCACACTTTCGGATTATTCAGGGCATAGCTTTTGGCAGACCGATTGAAACAAAGTTTGATAAGGATAACTGCTGCTGAGCAATAGCTTCACCCGCCGGGTATTGCGAACCACCACCGCACCGATCTTAAAGAGTTTCAACCGAATCGTCGCACAGGTGGCCTGCGCCAGTTCGGTTTGCGGCAAGGCCATGCGGCGAATGGCATTGATCAGCGTATAGGCGAGCGTCGATAACAACAAGCGGAATTGATTCGGCCACCACAGGGAACAGCTGGTGCGGTCGGCAAACAAGTCCAACTGTTGTTCTTTGATCCGGTTTTCCATCTCGCCCCGGGCACAATAGACCTTTTCGTAAAGCTGTTGCGGGTCGCCGGTTAGATTGGTCACCACATAGCGTGGGTTGCTGCCCTGGCTCATGTGCTCGGCTTTGAGAATGACCCGGCGTTGGCGTTTCCAGCTCCCCGCCTTGTAGTGCAGCTCGGTGAACAACCGTTGCTTGTGTTGCTGGGCTTCAAATTGGCTTTTGGCCTGATCTGCCCAGGGCTGGCTTAATCGGTTGAGGCGTGGGTTTTTGGCTAAGCCGACGATATAATTGACCTCGTTGCGCTCGCACCAGCTCAGCATTCGATGGCGGCAAAAGCCGCTATCGCCACGCAACGTGATCACAACCTCAGGCCAAGCGTGGCGCAAGCGTTTGACCAGCAAGGCCAGGATCGCCCAACTGTGGTTGGCGCCGTCAATATTGCTGGGACGCAAATAGCTAACTAAGCACTGGTCGCCACAAAAGACGTAGAGTGGCAGAAAACAATAGTGCCGGTAGTAGCCATGAAAAAACCGGCCTTCCTGCTGCCCATGCACGGGATCGTCGGTAGCATCAAAATCCAGGATTAAGGCTTCCGGCGGCCTCTCAAAAGACGCGATAAACTGTTCTACCATCTGTTCATGAATCCGCCACATGAGCGCCCGATCCGCCTGTTGTTCAAACCGGCATAAAGTGGAACGGCTACCCAGGACCTGATCCTTTTCGACTGCGGTTTGCAAGGCAATGTCGTTGCGCAAAGTGTCGTGATCGTTTAGGTCTTCGTAACCGCACGCCAACCCATAAACCCGTTGCCGGAGCAAGTCGACTACCTCATGCTGAGCCTTATCCGGATCCCTCGGGTCACTGATCAGCGCGGCAACCTGTTCGGTCAGTTTTAAGCGCCGGTCCACTGAACGTAATAATAAAACCCCGCCATCACTGGTAATCGCTCCACCGCTAAAGTTGGCTTCTACTTGACGGCGTTTAAAGGCTGGAAATTCTATTTTGGTTGCGGTACAGTTTGTCACGGGCAAGTCCTTGTTCAAATTCAATCTAAGCAATTGAATTCTATCGAACTCTACAGGACTTGTCCGCCTTTTTTATGAGATATTCGGGCTAGCACGGCCTTGGTTGGATCAGGCGAGACTAATCCTGGTATATGGCGTACTGAAACTTGATCGATGACATCAAAAGGTTGGGTAGTGTCACAACCGGCAGAAATTCCTGGTGGTCCGCCTTGCCAGCATAAATAATAATGACCAGCTAACTGGTTTGGAATTACGAAAGCCCCTTTACTATCTGTAATAACCTTAGGACTTTCTGTGAGGGTAGTGGTATTTTTCGCATAAACCCATACACCGGGTATGCCAGGTGAATAATGCGAATCTTCCAAGGTGCCATTGCTAGAAGCCGGGTAATCAATACTGCCTTCGATAATACCTCCAAGTCCAGCTGCCGCATTAACAGTTGGCTGATAGCTTAAATTTAAAAATATAGCTAGGAAAAAATAATACAACAGTATTGGTTTTGTCTTCCTATGGCAAATGACCCGAGATAAAAGGTGGTTTAACATTTTAATCTCCTAACACGATTAGCTTTCAAGGAGTGACGGCTGTAATGATGTGATGAATACTAGTCGTAAAGGTCAACTCAGCACTTACTACAAAAGCAGTCGTTTTAAAAAATGATAAACGCCATTAACTGTTGCTCACTTAAGTTAAGGTTATGCAGCGTAAATCATTAAATTGTCATAAAAACCCTAATATTTTATTTAATCAGCAATGATTAAATGGTTATTGCAAGAACATCCTTTAAGCCTTAGATATTCCAGTATTCTCTTAGAGTTATCACGTCATCGCCAGTGTAACGCACTACGGGTTAAAAATATGTGAAATGATCAACTTAAAACATGTGGATTTATTCACAGTCAATATCGCTGAATTGTGTTAGGCGAGAATATGTAGAAAAGTAACAGAAATAATATTTTTGGTAGCTATCGACTTGCTAAACTGAGCTACTGGTAGTTTTTAGGCATAAAAAAAGCGTGGCCGAAATATTCAGTCACGCTTAAATTGAAGGAAAAATTAAGTTAAATAAAGCTGAACTTAATAGATTTCTTTGATTTTTGCACTTACGGCAAGGACTTCTTCATCAGTAACATAAGTTGAGCAAGGCACACTTAAACAAAGCTGGTAAATAAAATCAGAGCGGTCATTTTTATTATAAAAAATATTATCTTTAAACATCCGTAATTGGTTCATTGGTACCCAAAAAGGCCGGCTTTGCATTTTGTTATCATTTAAGATTTTCAAAACATCGCGTTGTTTTTCGGTCATGATAGTTGGTAGCCACCAATTTGAACTGACATCGCTGCTCACTTCTTGAAAACGAATATCACCAATGCCATCCAATTCTTTTTTGTACAAAGCAATAATTTCATGCTTACGTTTAACGAATGAAGGCAATTGCTCCATTTGTGCTACGCCCATTGCCGCAGCAACGTTAGTAAGCCGGTAGTTATAGCCGATTTCGTCATGGATATATTCAAACGCATCACTTTTTGCTTGCGTTGTTAAGTGTTTGGCTTTTTTTGCCAAGCCTTCATCGTCAGTGACAATCATGCCGCCACCGCCGGTAGTAATTATTTTGTTGCCGTTGTAACTAAAGGTACCTAGTAAACCGAAACTGCCTGCATGTTTGCCTTTGTAAGTACTGCCCAACGCTTCCGTGCTATCCTCGATAACCACGAGATTATGTTGTTTGGCTAAGGCCATTAACCTGTCCATATCGCAGATATTTCCAAGAACATGTACGGGCATGATGACTGGAATTCTTCTGCCATCTTTTTTGTAATAACACTGGCCGTTGCGTTGTTCAGTTTCGTGGGTTAAAAACTCTTCCAACAAATCCAAATCCATTTGCCAGTTTTTGATATTCACATCAATCAGAATAGGATCTGCGCCGGTGTATTTGATCGAATTGCAAGTAGCGATAAACGTTACATTAGGGGCAATAACATAATCGTTCTCGTTAACACCTTGTAATATCAAACAAATGTGCAAAGCCGTAGTTCCGCTACTGGTAGCGACCGCATATTTAGTGCCGACAAATTCGGCCATCATTTTTTCAAACTGGTCTACGTAAGAGCCGACGCTACTTACCCAGCCGGTATCTAAACAGTCTTTAACATATTTCCATTCATTTCCGCTTATATTAGGGCCACTTAGTAATAGCATGGTTGTTTTTTGACTCCGAGATTTCGATTAAAAAAGGGCGTTGAAACAACGCCCTTCGTATTATGATTTTTTAGATATTTCTAAATTTTTGGCCGTATGAATCAGTTACAACACCTGTACTTAATAGGCTATAAATTTCTTTGATACCGTCAGGTACTTTTTTGGTGATCGAGAAGCCCAGTTCGTTAGTGATCTTATCGAAATTTACCCGATAATCTCTTGGGTCTTCGTTCAGCTCAACATAATTTACTTTGACGTTGGGTACGACTTTACAGACTTCTTCGATCAACATGCCTTTGCTGTAGTTTTCATCAGTACTGCCGACATTAAACACATTGGCGCGCACTTTTTCTTCAGGACTTTCAATGACTAATACTACAGAATCTTGCCAAATCATCAACATGGCAGTAAGGCCGCCAGAATTGTGCTCCCCAAATTTCTTGCTCGCCGGTTATAGTTGCGTTTCTGGTGAATTCGTTAACAGTTAGATCAAAACGGATACGCGGCGAAAATCCGTAAACAGTGCTGAAACGCAAAGCTGTGCTACAAATTCTGGAGTTTTTACGCTCAACTAATAGATATTTTTCAAATTTAACCTTGAGTTCAGCATAAAGTGAAACAGGGTTAAGCTCAGAGGTTTCTACGACGAAAGAATCGGGGTCAGCCATTTTGCCATAATTACTGCAAGTGCTGGCAAAAACGAAACGTTTTACGCCGGCTTTTTCAGCCGCTTCAAACAGGGCAACGCTGCCGTCCCAGTTGGTTTGCATGGCTTCTTCGCTGAACTTTTTGCAGGCCGGATCGCCAACGATAGCTGCTAAATGAGCGACAGCGTCTATTCCTGCTAAGGCTTTTTTGACTTCTTCAGCATTGCGGACATCGCCTTTCATAAATTCGAAATTAGGATTCAGCATCACATCATACAACGCATCGCCGCCAAATTTTAACGAGTCGAATGCCCTGACTTGATGGCCTTTGTCCAGTAATTGTCGAACTAAAACTGATCCGATATAACCGGCTCCACCTGTTACTAATACTTTCATGTTATTTAACTTCTCACCTTTATAATGTTGCGGGAATGGTTGTTTAAAATAATTAGTTAGCTAATAAATACAAAAATCGCTGTTTCGCAATTAATAAACCTTGCAAAATTTCAATCAAAGATAGCAATACGTTGTACGTAAGCCGTAAATAATTTTTTGATTAATTAGGCATTTCTAGCAAGCCGATTCATATGTCTAGCGAATATCACCTTGGTTACTTTCTACTTAAGTCATAGGTTAATGATTTATTGTTTAACTGAACATACGTACAATTACTTAGATGCGTTAAAAAAATAAATATTAAAATCAGTTATATAGCTGTAGCATTAAAAACCGAAATGTTTACCTGCTAACAAACATTGTTAATACTGAACTCCAGTGCCTATCTATCGTCATGCCATAAAAAACGAAGATAAGCTCGTTATTCTTCGGATGTCTTAATTAAGTCTGATTACTAATCAGTTATGGAACATAAAGTTTTATTCTTGGGTTCAATTTAGCTAATATTTTAGCAAAGTATTTGACTAATAATTGCGAGCAAATCCACATTTTAGTGATATATCAAATTGTCTTGTCTATAATTAAGTTTAGCTAATAGATTAAAAAATATATTGCTATATAGCGTAAAATATCAAACTTAATAATCCATTAATTAAGGTTAAAAACTTACTATGCAATACGACATCGTAATTGTCGGCGGCGGGATCGTCGGTTTAGCTACGGCTCTAAAAATTCAGGAGCAAAAGCCTAACTTAAAAATTACTGTTCTTGAAAAAGAACACGGTGTTGCTTTGCATCAAACCGGTAATAATTCAGGGGTAATCCATTCTGGGCTTTATTACAAGCCGGGGAGCCTAAAGGCGACAAATTGCATTAATGGCTATCACCAACTGATCGAGTTTTGCCAGCAAGAGGGTATCCCCTATGAACTATGCGGCAAGATAGTTGTTGCAACCCGGCCTGAACAAGTGCCGTTATTGAATAATTTGTATGAGCGCGGTCAACAAAATGGCCTGGAAGGGTTGCAAAAATTAACACCAGAGCAAATACGCGAACATGAACCTTACGTAGCAGGTGTTGAAGGTATGTACGTCCCCCAAACCGGTATTGTTGATTACCGGGTGGTGTCAGAAAAAATGGCTGACAAATTCAAAACGTTCGGTGGTACGGTTGTTTTTGGTGAGCGGGTTGAAGCTATCAAAAAGGGACAGACTACAATAGTTAAAACTAACAACAATGAATATGAGACGAATTTGTTAGTTAATTGTGCCGGTTTATATTCCGATAAAGTTACCCAGATGACGGAAGACAAACCAATCAATCTTCGTATCGTGCCATTCCGAGGCGAGTACTATAAGATTAAGCCTGAAAAGCATTATTTGGTAAAAAACCTGATTTATCCTGTACCTAACCCTAACTTTCCATTTTTAGGCGTACATTATACCCGTATGATGCGCGGCGGTATTGAAGCGGGTCCCAATGCGGTATTAGCATTTGCCCGTGAAGGTTATAAGAAGTCGGACATTAATATTAAAGAGCTATTGGAAACCTTAGCGTGGCCTGGCTTTCAAAAAGTTGCTCTGAAATACTGGGAAACTGGGTTTGGCGAAATGTACCGGAGCTTCTCGAAAGCAGCGTTTACTAAAGCCCTGCAAGAATTAATTCCCGATATTCAGGAAGGCGATTTGATGGAAGGCGGGGCTGGGGTACGTGCCCAAGCTTGCGATCGTGACGGCGGATTGGTCGATATGATTTCTCAATTATCGGTGACGATAAAGTGATTAACATCTGTAATGCGCCTTCACCGGCGGCGACATCTTCATTGTCTATCGGTAAAACCGTCAGTGAGATGGTGTTAAAGCAGTTATAACATCTTCTTAAGAATAAGCGTCAGGTTTTTCCTTGTATGGTTAAACCTTATGCCTGTTTGGGATGGATGTCTAAAACTAAGCCGACAAGATTAAATCAAACGAAGATAACCACTTTCCAATTTCGGCTCTTGGAATCTCAATAATGGTCTCAGATAAGTCTTTGCCATTTACTCCACGCTCCGTTAGTGATTCAGTTTCCACATAAATCTTGTTAACATCATAAATCGGAAGCGCGTTAAATATTGCTGCGGTATTTTTTAAGCCAAAAGCTTCTGGTGCTTGTCCCGATTTAAGCTGAAAAACTGCGTCATCCAAAAGTAACAGGCTCACATCCTGATCAAATGCGGCGGCAGTCATCATGACGTCAAGCGTTTCTTGGGTATAGCCGCCACTATGTGGTGGTTTACGCAACACAAATAAAATTTTTTTCACAGTCTAGCCAAAAACCAGCACCCGGTCGGCTGTTAACAACGTTTCAAGCCATTGGCCCAAACCACCAATTCGAAAGCCGTCGGCTAACTGATTATCTTGTTGTTTACGAAGCTTGGTTTCCTCGGCGGATAGCAATCCACGGCGCTGCGCCGCAGAAATACAGACCAGCAAATCAATAGTATACTGCTTAGCCAGTGCGCTCCACAATTTAGTCAATTGCAATTCATCATCCGGCGGTGTGTTATCAGCGAAGGCGTGATAAATGCCCTCATGATAAAAAAAAACGCGACAAACCTCATGGCCTTGCGCCAAGGCGGCCACAATAAAACGGTAAGCGCTCAAGCCAGTATTAGCATGATACGGACTGGCGTTTACTTGGATTGCATACTGCATAGTCAGTAATGCTTAATCAGTCGTCGTCTTTTTTGCCAGACGATTTAACGGGCAATAAAGGCACGTTATAGTCTGCAATAATCGTTTGGATTTTTTTCGTATTAACTTTTATTAGCTTATCCAGTTGTTCTTTACGTTTTTTATCCGATTTCCTCACACCCATAGAAATCGGGAAATCGAACTGCATACCAGGTGATGATTTCATCGGGATTACGGTGTAGCTGTTCTTTGGGCTTTGTGAAATCACATAACCCGCCATAGGCCCCCACAGAATGACCATGTCGATTTTTTTAGCTTTCAAGTCTTTATTAATTTGCATGGCAACATTGTTATCATTGTCGCCGGTCATACTTTGATAAGGGATACCGTATTCCAGCAAACCGCTTTTTTGCAGCCAGATGGTGCCGGGCGTTTGGTCAAACATAGCGATTTTAAGTTTTTCTTGCCGTTCTAATGGCACGTTGGTTAACTGAGCGGCGTCTTTGGTAATATCATCCCAGCCACGGCCTTTTGCAATCAACAACACATAAGTGGATTGGTAATAAGGGATCGTCGTCAAGGTTAAATCGTAACCATCTGGCACACCCATCACCACATCGCATTTAAAGTCATCGCTATCCACTGCATTTTCTTTTACCGGTGCCATCAAGGTATTACGGATAAAGCCAATCCGCTGCGGTAACCAGGTGTATTCAAGGGTTTGCTTGAGTTCCTTGGCAAACAATTCAGCAATCTTGTTTTCAAAGCCGTCTTGCTTTTTGCTGGAGTAGGGTGGATTGAGTGGGTCGGCGCAAACTTTGAATTTGTCTGCTGAAAATGTGGGCGACGCTATCGTTGACAGTATTGAAACGGCAAGCAAACTTATTTTAAATAACTGAGATTTCATTGAACACCTCGTGATATACAGGAATAACGCAAAAAATTATCGCAAGTTTACTGCATTAGACTTAATAGCGTGAAGATTAAAGTGAGATAAATTTTCTCTTGGGTAATTAATAGAAATTGCTAAGTGAAAGCTATCTAATTCGATTGGTTTTTTGACGGTTTACTCAGAAGCGATCCTATGTGGCTTCTTAATATTTATGATATAGCTAAGTAAACGCCTTATGTAAAATGTTAGATATCAATTACAATGGCGACAATGAGTTCTAAAATTTAATAACAAAGGCATGGAGACAAAGATGGTAAGCGATTTACACAGAAACATTTGGGAGGCCTACACCAAGTCATAGTCGATAACGGATATCTCTGAAAGATTAAAATTATTCAGGGAATGCTTAGATCCCGTTTGTGTCTATTCTGATCCAATTACTCAAACCAAAGGTTACAGTCAATTATCCGATTATATTTCCGGGCTTCACCAAAACATACCCGGCGTAACATTCGTGACCACTGACTTCAAAAGTCACCATGATCGTAGTCTAGCACAATGGAATATGTTGGATGGTGAGGGAAATATACCTTCTCAAGGCACGAGTTATGGCGTGTACATGATGGATGGCCGGTTACTGCAAATGAATGGATTCTTTGATTTGCCAGCTTAAGAGGTAAGGCTTTTGACGCCCCATGCTGAATATATTGAATATGTTTTGGAATTTCTGGAACCCATTAGTCCGCTAAAGACAAGTCAGTTTTTTGGTGGCGTGGGTATTTCCAATGGTTTTGTACAATTTGCCATGATAATGGAGAATAGCTTGTATTTTGTGGTTGATGTGGAATCCCGAAAGAAATATGAACAGGCAGGAATGCAGGCTTTTTCGTATATGACTAAGAAAGGGCGAATTGAAGTACGGAAATATTTTGAACTTCCGCAAGACATTCTTACTGATGCAGGACAATTACTGATATGGGCTAACGAAGCCATCGACATTGCCGAAAAAACGAGAAAGCCAAAAAAGTTATTTTAAAGGGAAAGCCTATTTGTCTTCCCCTTAATGAATGATCTTTAGTTGCTGCATTTAGCTTGCAGAAAATCCAGTAATTCTACAAGAGGCACTTCTTCATTCTGTTCTGCTGTCCTTACGGTGCGTCAGCTCGAGTTCGCATTGTTCGACTTCCGCCTGCACGCGGAATTCACGCCGGGATCTCCACCGCGTATCGCGGAGACGCTCGAGGACGTGCGCAGCGAAGTCTCGGTGTTGCGTCCACCCCCGTTCAATCGCTTCCCGAACAGCTTCCAGCACATCTTCTCCGGCGGATATGCCGCCGGGTACTACAGCTACAAGTGGGCCGAGGTGCTGTCCGCCGACGCGTTCGGCGCCTTCGAGGAGAAGGGCGTATTCGATCGCGCCACGGCGCGGCGCTTCCTGAAGTCGATCCTCGAGCGGGGCGGCAGCCGCGATGCCATGGACGCGTTCGTCGAGTTCCGGGGCCGCAAGCCCGAGATCGAACCACTGCTGCGCCATATGGGGCTCGCGGCCTGACCGGCCGGCTGCAGCGCCCGGCACGAGGCACCGCCATGCTCATCGCCACCTGGAACGTCAATTCGCTGCGAGTGCGGCTTCCGCAACTGAAGGACTGGCTGTCGGCGAATCCGCTGGACGTCGTCGCGCTGCAGGAAACCAAGCTGCCTGACGCCGATTTCCCGCTGGATGAAATTCGCGGGCTCGGAATGCATGCCGTATTCAGCGGCCAGCGCACCTACAATGGCGTCGCAATCCTGTCGAAGCAGGAAGCCACCGACGTGGTCGCCGGCATTCCCGGCTTCGAGGACGAGCAGCGGCGCGTGCTCGCCGCAACGGTGTCGGGTGTGCGCGTGATCGACGTCTACGTACCGAACGGGCAGACCGTGGGCTCGGAGAAGTTCGAGTACAAGCTGCGCTGGCTCGAAGCGTTGCGTGCCTACGTGTCCGGCGAACTCGCGCGACACCCGCGCCTCGTCATGCTGGGCGACTACAACATCGCGCCCGAGGACCGCGACGTGCACGACCCCAAGGCATGGGAGGGCTCCGTGCACGTCAGCGAGCCCGAGCGCGCCGCGCTGCGCTCGCTGACCGAGGTCGGACTGGTGGACTGCTTCCGTCTGTTCGACCAGCCCGAGAAGTCCTATTCGTGGTGGGACTACCGGATGATGGCTTTCCGGCGCAACGCAGGTCTCAGAATCGACCTGATCCTCGCAAGCCCCGACCTGGCCAGGAAGTGCGCGGCCAGTCACATAGACAAGGCGCCGCGACGCAACGAGCGGCCCTCGGACCACACCCCGGTGCTCGCTGCTTTTGACATATAGGCCCCGCGGCCAGGGTGTCGGATTTCTTTACTCTGGTGTTCCGGGCGCGAAGGAATACACTCGCGCGAATTGGACATGTGCGCAACGAAGCGCGCCCCTGAGAACAAGAAACCGGACATGCGATACCGACGCAGCGATTTCGACGTAACCAACACCGTGCAGGTGAGTTCCGTCGCGTCGGTGCGGCGCGCTGTCGAGGAAATCTTCTCCCAGGCATGGCCCTCCGGCCAGGTCGATCGCGTCTCCGCGGCATTCGGGGATTTCGAGCGTCTTTTCACGGGGCGGTTCCCCGGTTACTTCGGCTGCGACACCGTCTACCACGACATGCAGCACTCGCTCGACGACACGCTCGCAATGGCGCGACTGCTCGCGGGCTTCGATCGCTCGCATGCGGTCGAACAGCGCCTCGGCCCGGAACGCGCCGCGATGGGAATCGTCACCGCTCTGTTCCACGACGCCGGCTACATCCGCCAGACCGATGACACGCAGCATCGCAACGGCGCTGAGTTCACGCGTACGCACGTCGGACGCAGCGCGCAGTTTCTCTCGAGATACCTGCCGACGATCGGCATGGCGGAGTGGGTGCCGGTTGCGACGCAGATCGTGCATTTCACCGGCTATGAATTGCCGTTTGACCAGATCCGCCTCGACGAGGCGCGCGACCGGAAGGTCGGCCACCTGCTCGGAACGGCCGACATGATCGCGCAGATGTCGGATCGCTGTTACCTCGAGAAGTGCCGCGACCGACTCTATCCCGAGTTCGTGCTCGGCGGCGTGGCGCTGTCGAGCAGCGAGGAAGGCGGACTCAAGGTCGTCTATGGTTCCGGCCTCGACATCCTCAGGCACACCCCGGAGTTTGCGGCGGAGACCATGCGCACGCGACTCGACGGCGAATTCGGCGGCGCCTACCGCTACGTCGAGCCGCTCTTCGGGGGCCGCAATCCATACATGGAAGCCATCGAGCGGAACCTCGAGTACCTGAAGCAGGTGCTGCACACCAAGCGATGGTCGATGCTGCGACGCGAACCACCGTGCTTCACCTGGGAAAAGAACCCGCTGCAGAACATGCGGACGCTGGTCATCGATCACCTGAAGGCCGCCGTCGCCGCCGCGTAGGGGACATTCTCCTTTTTCCGCTTTGGGAAAAAGGAGAATGTCCCCTACACCAGTTCGTCGAGCAGTGCCGAGTGGTCGATACCGACCCTGAGCAGCGCGCGGTGCTGGGGCTTGACGAAGCCGGAAGTGACGGCGCGATCCAGGTAAGCCACCAGGTCGTCGTAATACCCGCTTACGTTCAGTAGCCCGTTCGGCTTCGGGTCGAGCCCGAGCTGCGACCAGCTGAGCGCCTCGAAGAGTTCATCCAGCGTGCCGATTCCTCCGGGCAGCGTCAGGAAGGCATTCGCGATCGCTCCCATCCGGACCTTGCGCTCCGTCAGCGTACCGACGATCTCGAGTTCGGTGAGGCCGTCGTGCCCGACTTCCCACTCGTACAGGAAGCGCGGAATCACGCCGACCACGCGTCCCCCGGCCGAGAGCGCTGCATCCGCCAGCACGCCCATCAGGCCGACACTGCCGCCGCCGTAGACCAGCGTCCATCCGCGCCGGGCGATCTCGAGCCCAACCGCGCGCGCAGCCGTCGCGAATTCCGGGTCCGCGCCGGCAGAGGAACCGCAGAACACCGCAATGGCGGTCATGGGAATGCTGGCATCAGGCGAAGTAGCCCGCGCGCCAGATCATCCTCACGATGACCAGGATCGCGACCAGCAGCAGCGCCAGCGCGACTGTTGGCACGAATGAGGCCGGCATCACGCCGGTCGGCGGTATATGTCCCCGGTTGCGGAGATCGTGCCATTGCTCGCGGAGTCGCCGGCTCACGCGGTTACTCGAAACGAGACCGGCAACCAGTAGCCCGATCGCAAGCGCCAGCATTCCGACCCCGAGGTCACGGGCTGCGTCGCGGATCGACCCACCAGCGTCGGTGGACTGGCCGCGAAGGAATTCGACAAACTCGAACAACACGATCCCGAACGTGATGAGGCCGAGCGCCGAGCGCACGACCGACATCAACGTGCGCTCCACGGCAAGTCGCGTCCGCAGCAGCGCAAGCTCGGCCTGGAGGCCGGCGGTATCCCCGTCGACTTTCGCGGCGGCCGGCTCGCCGGGCCCCGCACTCACGGCCGAAGCCCGCTTATGAAACCTGCCGGATCCTCGCCGCGCTCGAGCACCTCCACCAGCGCCGAGCCCACCACCACGCCATCCACGTGTCCTGTCATCCGGGCCACCTGCTCGCGGCTGCGGATGCCGAACCCGGCGCAGACCGGCAGCGCAGACACGGCGCGCACGCGGTCCATGTATCCGAGCACTTCGTCCGGCACCGCGACGCTCTTGCCCGTCGTGCCGGTCATCGTGACCGCGTACACGAAGCCCTGGCTCGCCTCGCACAGCATCGCGAGCCTCGCGGCCGGGGTCACCGGCGTGACCATCTGCACCAGTGCCAGGCCGGTGCGATCGAGCGCAGCACGGATTTCCTGGCTCTCCTCGTACGGCAGGTCGGGAATGATGAAACCAGCGACCCCGGAGGACGCTGCCGCCTCCGGCAAGCGCTCCAGCCCATAGGCCAGCAGCGGGTTCAGGTAGCTCATCAGCAGCAGCGGCGCCGTTGGGCGCGGCTGCATCGAGCGCAGTTCCTCCAGCAACCACGGCAGGGTAAACCCGCCCCGCAGCGCCACCTGGCTCGCGCGCTGGATCGTCATGCCGTCGGCCATGGGATCGGAAAACGGCACGCCGATCTCCACCACGTCTGCGGCCGCGCCGATTGCAGCGAGGTTTTTCCTGAAGCCGGCGCGATCGGGAAATCCGCCGGTCATGAAGCCGACGATGGCCGGACTGCCGGAGGCTGCCCTGGCGCGTATCGCCGCGCTGATCGTGTCACGGGGCTTGCCCATCACAGGACCCCCTTCAGCAGAGTTCGCTGCAGCGTCGGCATGTCCTTGTCACCGCGCCCCGAAAGGCCGATCAGGATGCGGCTGCCGGGATTCGCCTTCGCATGTCTCTTTGCACCAGCGAACGCGTGTGCGCTCTCGATCGCGGGCAGGATGCCCTCCGCCTCGCAGCACTCGGCCAGTGCCTCGAGCGACTCCCCGTCCTCCGCAGCCTCGTAGCTCACGCGGCCGATGGTCGCGAGCAGCGCGTGCTCCGGCCCGACGCCCGGGTAGTCGAGTCCCGCGGACACCGAATGCGTCTCCTGCACCTGCCCGTGTTCGTCCTGCAGCAGCAGCGAGTAGCAGCCCTGCAGCACGCCCGGCCGGCCATAGGCCAGCGACGCAGCATTCTGTCCGAGCCCGGTGCCGGTACCACCGGCCTCGAAGCCCAGCAGCCTGACGCCGAGGTCGCGGACGAACGGGTGAAAAAGACCGATCGCGTTCGACCCGCCGCCCACGCAGGCGACCGTTACGTCGGGCAGCGCGCCCGCCTGTTCGAGCATCTGCGCTCGCGCCTCCACGCCGATCACCGACTGGAACTCGCGCACCATGTACGGATACGGGTGTGGTCCGACGGCCGAGCCCAGCAGGTAATACGTGCCGTCCGGATCGGACACCCAGTCGCGCAGCGCCTCGTCGATCGCCGCGCGCAGAGTCTGGTCGCCGCCGGTGACCGGCACGACCTGCGCGCCCAGCAGCTTCATGCGCCCGACATTCGGCGCCTGCCGTTCCATGTCCACGGCGCCCATGTACACGACGCAGGGCAGTCCCAGGCGCGCGCAGGCGGCGGCGGATGCAACACCGTGCTGGCCTGCCCCCGTCTCCGCGACGATGCGCTTCGCACCGAGGCGCTTCGCGAGCAGCGCCTGGCCGATGGCGTTGTTGATCTTGTGCGCGCCGGTGTGCGCGAGGTCCTCGCGCTTGAGCCACACTTCCGCGCCCCAGCGGCGCGACAGCTCGCGCGCAAAGGTGAGCGGCGTCGGGCGACCGACCCAGGTGCGCAGCTCCGACTCGAGTTCGGCCCGGAACGCCGGGTCGGGAAGGATGCTGCTCACGCCTTCCTGCAGGCGGTCGAGCGCCGGCACCAGCGTCTCGGGAACGTAGCGTCCGCCGAACGGGCCGAATCGCCCCCGCTGGTCCGGAAACGCACCCGCGAGCGCCTGCGCGAGCAGTGCCTCGCGGTCCACCTTCAATGCCTCGATTCTCATCAGCGACTCTCCTCGACGGCCGGGGTCGGTTCCGTCGCGCGGGCGACCCCGATGAATTCACGAATCCTCTCCAGGTCCTTCACGCCGCGGGCCGATTCGACGCCCGAACTCACGTCGACGCCGAATGGCCGGACCACTCGTACCGCATCCGCGACGTTCGCCGCATCGAGCCCGCCTGCCAGCACCAGCTGCGTGCATCGCGCGACAGTGGCTGCATGCGACCAGTCCGCCTTTTCGCCCGCGCCGCTGCGCCCTCCTTCGAGCAGCAGTCGTGACGGCAACGGCTGCGGCAGTCTCCCGCCGCCGCGCACCACCGGCAGCACGAACTGTGCTGACGGAAGGCGCAGCAAGGCAAGGTCGTCGGCGTCCACCTGGATCCGGTCCGGCCGGATCGCGTCGATGACCGAATCAACCAGCTCCTGCGACGGGCGCAGGAACACCGCGACGCGTTCGACTCCTGGCGGCACCGCGTGCTGCAGTGCGCGCGCCTCATCGGTGGACAGGTTGCGCGGTGACTCAGCGTGGAACACGAACCCCACCGCATCCGCACCGGCGTCTGCCGCGGCCTCGATGGCCGCGCCGGACTTGAGCCCGCAGATCTTGATCCACAGTCGCTGCACAGGCACCTCAGCGACCGGCCGCGCGGCCGGCCGAGAGCATTTCGCGCACCGCCTGCTTCGGATCACCGCGCTTCATCAGGCTGGTACCCACCAGCGCGAGCCTGTACCCGAGCGATGCGACGCGGGCAGCGTCCTCGGGTACCAGCACGCCGCTCTCGGCCACGCAGGGCCAGTCGGGCGGCATCCGGTCGCGCAACTCCGCAAAACGCCCGAAGTCGATCTCGAGCGTCTCGAGGTCGCGGCAGTTCAAGCCCATCAGCACCTGTTCTTCGCGACCCATGCGCTCGAGCGCCAGTTCGTTTGCGGCATCAAGGTCGCCGGCGCTGAATGCCTCGAGCAGCACGAAAAGGCCGAGCTCGGCGGCGCAATCCATCATCGCGACCAGCCGCTCCCGGGGAACCATGCGCACTATCAGCAGCACACCGGAAGCCCCGTAGGCACGCGCCTCGAGCACCTGGTAGGGATCCACCAGGAAGTCCTTGCGCATGGCCGGCACGCCATAGGGTTGCAGCACGTCCGTCGCGAGCCGGAGGTGATCGAGATCGCCGTCGAACTTGTCGGGCTCGGTGAGTATCGAGCAGATCGCAGCACCACCCGCGGCATAGGCTTCGAGTCGCTGAACCGGGTCGACGGTGCTTGCCGACAGGTCGCCCATCGACGGCGAGCGCAGCTTGAGCTCGGCGATCAGGTCGAAGCCCTCGCGCCCCAGCTTCAATCCTGGCGGGGCGGCCGCACCGAGCGCCGCCGCGCGCAGCGCCGCTTCCGGCACGCGCTCGCGAGCCTCCGCAACGCGGCGGGTGCTGGAGCGGACCATGTCGGAAAGAAGACCCATGGGAAATGATCAGCCGCCGAATTCCGACAGTCGCCCGAGAAGCCTGGCGGCGTCGCCGCGGTCGATCGCAGCGTGCGCAGCTGCGATGCCCTCGGCGCAGTTCGCCACTCTGCCCGTTACCTCCAGGGCGAGCGCGGCATTGAGTACCAGCGCATCGCGATGTGCCCCGCGGTCGCGCCCCTCGAAGACTGCGCGCAGCGCTGCCGCATTTTCGGCTGCATTGCCGCCGGCAAGATCCGCAGTCGAGCAGCGGGGCACGCCTGAGTCCAGCGGGTCGCGCTGCTCCCTGGTCACGCGGCCGGGCCGCACGTCGAAGAGCTCGAATGGCCCTACAGGCGTTGCCTCGTCCCATCCAGCCGTACCGTGCACGACGAACACGCGCTCGATCGGCATTCCGGAAATTGACTCGGCCATCAGCCCGGCGGCCTCCAGGCTGTAGGCGCCGATCAGCGCGAACGGCGGCGCGGCCGGGTTGGTCAGCGGACCGAGCAGGTTGAACACCGTGCGCACGCCGAGCTCTCGACGCACGGGCGCGATTTCCTTCATGGCCGGGTGATAGTGCGGTGCAAACAGGAAAGTGAACCCGGTCGCAGCGAGACACTCGCCGGAGGCACGCTCGTCGAGCGGCAGCCCGAGGCCGAGCGCCTCGAGCATGTCGGCGCTGCCGGCGCGGCTCGATACCGAGCGGTTGCCGTGCTTCACGACAGGCACGCCCATCGCGGCGACGAGCAGCGCCGCGCCCGTCGAGATGTTGAAGCTGCCCGAAGCATCGCCACCGGTGCCCACGATGTCGATCGCAGGGCCGCCCGGCGGCAGGCTGGGATGACGCGCAAGGCGGCGCATCGCGCCCGCAAAGCCGCGCAGCTCGCCCGCCGTCACGCCCTTGGCGCGCAGGGCCGCAAGCAGTGCACCGGCCATCGCCGGGGCGGCCGTTCCCCGCGTCAGCGCGACGAGCAGCTCGCCAGCCTCGGCCTCCGCGAGATCCTGCCGCTCGAGCAGCCGCTCGAGCGTGTCGCGCAACTCAGCCACGGGACACCGCCCCGGGCTCGTTTCGTCGCCCGCCACGCGTCGCGAGGAAGCTGCCCATGATGGTCGGTCCGTCCGGGGTCAGGATGCTCTCCGGATGGAACTGCACGCCGTCCATCGCGAGCTCCCGGTGCCTTACGCCCATGATCTCGCCTTCCACCGTGCTTGCCGACACCTCGAGCACCGCGGGCAGCGTGTCGGGCTTCGCGATCAGTGAGTGGTAACGACCGGCCTGGAAGGGTTGCGGCACTCGAGCGAAGATCCCGATGCCGTCGTGCTCGACCATCGAGACCTTGCCGTGCATCAGTCGGCCGGCGCGCACGATGTCCCCGCCGAGCGCCTCGACAATGGACTGGTGACCGAGGCACACGCCGAGCACCGGGATGCGCCCGGCGAAAGCCTTGATCATTTCTATCGAGATACCGGCGTCGCGCGGCGTGCCCGGACCCGGGGAAATGCACAGGTGCGTGGGCTCCAGTGCCTCGGCCTCGGCCACCGTGATCGCGTCATTGCGGTGGACCAGCACTTCGGCGCCAAGCACCAGGAAAGCCTGCACCAGGTTGTAGGTGAAGCTGTCGTAGTTGTCGACGAGCAGCAGGCGCGGCGGGCTCATCACAGACCCTCCCGGGCGAGTTCCAGCGCGCCCCTGAGTGCCGCGCTCTTGGCGAACACCTCGCGGTACTCGCTGATAGGCACGCTGTCGGCGACGATGCCCGCGCCCGCCTGGAAGCTGTAGGTGTCGCCGTGGAAAACCATGGTGCGGATCGCGATTGCCTGGTCCATGTCACCGCCGTGGCCGAAATACCCCACCGTGCCGCCGTAGAAGCCGCGACGCACGGGCTCGAGTTCGTCGATGATCTCCATCGCGCGCACCTTCGGTGCTCCGACCAGCGTACCGGCGGGAAAGGCCGCGGCGAACAGGTCGAATGCGTCGTCGCCCGGGCGCAAGCTCGCCGCGCGTCCCGCTCACGATGTGCATCACGTGGCTGTAGCGCTCGATCGAGCGGAACGGCTCGACGCGCACCGTTCCGGCCGATGCGACGCGCCCGAGGTCGTTGCGCGCCAGGTCCACCAGCATCACGTGCTCGGCGTTCTCCTTCGGGTCGGCGAGCAGTTCCGCCTCGAGCGCCGCGTCCTCGGCGGCGTCCGCGCCGCGCGGACGCGTGCCGGCGATCGGCCGCATCTCGGCCTGGCGGCCATTCAGCTTCACCAGCGCCTCGGGCGAGGAGCCGACCACCACGCGGTCGCCGAGTTCGCAGTAGTACATGTAGGGCGATGGATTCAGCAGTCGCAGCGCGCGATAGGCCTCGAAGGGATCGAGGTCGCAGCGGCCCGAGAAGCGCACCGACAGCACCAGCTGGTAGACGTCGCCCGCGGCGATGTATTCCTTGGTTCGCGCCACGCGCGCGAGAAAGTCGTCCTCGGACAGGCTGGCCTCGGGCGGACTGAACTTCGCGGCCCAGGCCGGCCCGGGCAGGCCGCCGCGCAGCGCGCGAATGACCTCGCGGCGCAGGCCCTGCCGCTCGTGCTCCGGTCCCGCGTGCAGCAGCGCGGCTCGGCGCGTCAGGTGATCGAATACCAGCAGCGAGCGCGGCGCGACGTAATGGGCATCGGGGCAATCGTCGTCGGCACGGGCGAGCGACGGCAGGCGCTCGAAATACCGCACGAGATCGTAGCTCGCTACGCCGACCAGGCCGCCGAGCAGAGGAAATCCCCGGTCGGCCGCTTCCGCGTGCGGCGCAGCGGCAAGCGCGCGGCGCAGCGCGGCGAGCAGGTCGGCCTGGTTTTCAGGCCGGGACAGCAGTTCCTGACCCAGCCGCAGGCCCGAGGCGTCGAGCCGGAACTCGAGGCAGTCACCGAAGCCTATGAAGGAATAGCGGGCGAGGCGCTCCCCGCCCTCGACGCTCTCGAGCAGGAAGCGCGGCCGGAACGGCTTGAGCTTCAGGTAGGCCGACACTGGCGTGTCCAGGTCGGCGGCGATGTCGAACATTGCGGTCGTCACTTGCGGTTCCTCTGTCGCGAGGACCCGGGGACGCACAAAAAAACCCATCCCCGGCTTGCTTGCGGAGATGGGTCCTGGATTCCTGCGAACGAAACGTGCGCGTCCGGGCCCACTCCTAGGAGTGGCGCCACCACCAGAGGCGGTCGAGCGTATTGTCCGGGCGCGTATTCATGTCGCAGCGCAGTATCCACGGGCGACCGGGGACCGTCAAGGAAGGGCCGGTGGTGCCAGAGGGCCCCCGAGCCACCATGAAAGCTGCAGTTGGCCGGGCGGAGGCGACCGGACGGTTCACGGCCTAGAATCACGGGTCGTCGCAAGTCACGGACCAGCCGCGTGTCGCAACCAGCCATGGGCGGCATCCCGCCCCAACGGATCGCCGAGGTCTTCGCCTCGGAGCAGGACACCTACCTGAGGAAACACCCGCTGTCCCTGCACCGGGTGGGCGCAGGCATCGCCGGGTTCTACGGTGGCGTGCCGATGCACTGGATGAGGGACTGGCCGATGCCCTTCCCATTTCTCGTAGCGGAAGCCCGTGGCGCGACGCTACGCGACGTGGATGGCAACGAGTACGCGGACTTCTGCCTGGGCGACACGGGCTCGATGTTCGGCCACTCGCCGCCTGCGGTCGCCGAGGCCATCGCGCGCCAGGCTAGCCGCGGGCTCACCTACATGCTGCCCACCGACGACGCGATCGCCGTCGGACGGCTGCTCGGTGAGCGCTTCGGGCTACCTCAATGGCAGGTTGCGACCACTGCCACCGACGCGAATCGCTTCGCGCTGAGGGTCGCTAGGGCGGTGACCGGGCGACCGAAGATCCTGGTGTTCAACGGCTGCTACCACGGCACCGTGGACGAGACCTTCGTCAGGCTCGTCGACGGGCGCGCGGTCAATCGTCCGGGATTGCTCGGGCAGGTAGTGGATCTCACGCAGCTCGCGCGGGTCGTCGAATTCAACGACCTGCCGGCGCTGGAAGCGGAACTTGCGCACCGCGACGTGGCCTGTGTGATCACCGAACCCGTGCTCACGAACTCGTGCATGGTCCTGCCCGAACCCGGCTTCCACGCGGGTTTGCGACGCCTGACGCGCGACACGGGAACACTGCTGCTGATCGACGAAACTCACACGATCTCGACCGGTCCCGGCGGCTACACGCGTGCGCACGGGCTCGAACCGGACCTGTTCGTGGTCGGCAAGCCTATAGCGGGTGGCGTCCCGGCCAGCGCCTGGGGATTCACGGACGAGGTCGCGCACCGGCTCGATGCGACACGCTCCGAAATGCCACCTGGACACTCGGGCATGGGCACGACGCTGTCGGCCAACGCGCTCTCGCTCGCCGCGATACGGGCCACGCTGGAGCAGGTGATGACCGCGGAGGCGTACGCGCACATGGACAGGCTGGCGGCGATGCTCGCATCCGGACTCGAGGCGGCCATCAGGCGACACAGCCTGCCGTGGCACGTATCGCGCGTCGGCGCGCGGGTCGAGTTCGTCTGCGCACCCGGGCCGCTCCGTAACGGCACCGAGGCCGAGGCCGCGCATGCCCCGGCGCTCGAGCGTGCGATGCACCTCGCGCTGCTCAACCGTGGCTGCCTGATTGCCCCGTTCCACAACATGATGCTGGTGAGCCCCGTGACGACCGATGAGCAGGTCGAGGCGCTGGGCCGGGCATTCTTCGAGGCGGCCGGCCGGCTGGCCGCAGGCTGTACGGGACTCGACTTGCAGTAGCGCGTTCGCGAGACACCAATGAATGATCGATGCAGCGTCCTGATCCGCAATGCGCTCGTCTTCGACGGCACCGGGGTCCCGCCGACACAGGAGGACGTCGCAATCCTCGATGGTCGAATCGCGGCGCGCGGCCCCGCCCTCGATGCGTCGGGCGCCGAACGCGTCGTTGACGCCAGCGGCCTTTGGCTGATGCCGGGGCTGCTCGACATCCACACGCACCTGGACCTCGAGCTTGAACTCGCACCCGGCCTGCCGGAGTCGGTTCGCCACGGCACGACGACCGTGGTCGTGGGCAACTGCAGCCTGGGCACCGCCTTCGGATCACAGCGCCGGAACGGCGACGACCCGATCCTCGACTGCTTCGCGCGCGTCGAGAATGTACCGAAATCGGTACTCGGCAAGGTCGTGGACCGCATGGACTGGAACACCACCGCCGGCTACCTCGCGCACCTCGACTCGCTGCCGCTAGGCCCGAACGTGGTCCCGCTGGTCCCTCACTCGATGCTGCGTATCGAGGTGATGGGCACGGCGGCGGCCGTAAGCCGCCCGCCGACGGTCGCCGAACTCCGACGCATGCAGGAGCTGCTCGAGTCCGCAATGCAGCAGGGCTACGCGGGCTTCTCTACCGACGCGATCCCGTTCCACTACCTCGCGAACGCGCCGCACACCGACAGGCGCATCCCGACCCAGAACGCGACGCGGTCGGAACTCCGATCGCTGCTCGACATCGTGCGACGCCATGACCGTGTCTGGCAGTGCACGCCCGACATCGCAAACCGGCTCAGGACCTTCCTGCGCTTCTTCTTCACCAGTGGACGCCTGTACGGGGCGCCGCTGCGCACCTCGGCACTTACGGCCGTCGACCTGCCGCACGAGCGGCGAACATGGAAACTTTTCCCAGCGATCGCGAACCTGCTGAACTCGCGGCTCGTCAATGGCCGCTTCCACTTCCAGGTGCTCGGCACGCCGTTCCGGATGTACGCCGAAGGCGCCATTTGCCCGATCTTCGAGGAGTTCGCCTCGACGCGCCAGCTGATGTCGCTCGACATCGAGGACACGGCCGGGCGCCGCGCGATCATGGCGACGGACGAGTTCGGCAAGCTCTTCGTTCACGAGTGGCACGACTCGGGCGCAGTCGCGACGTTCAATCGAAACCTGGACGCGCTTCGCGTGGAGCGCTGCCCGGTGCCTGCGTGGTGCGGAGAGAGCTTCGGCGCGATCCTGCGACGACTGCGGGAGGTCCAGTCCGGTCGCGCCGATGCAGCCCGCAGCTCTGAAGAGTCTGCGGCGCTCGCATCGTTCCCGAGCCCCATTGGCTGCGACGGCGAGTTCCTGCTGCACCTTTTGCGCCGCTACGACCGCGAGCTCCGCTGGTGGTTCGTGGTCGCGAATGACCGGCCCGAGATCCTGAAGCGCCTGCTGTTCCATGAGCACATGCTGCCCGGGTTCAACGACAGCGGAGCGCACCTGATCAATCTCGCGTTCTTCGACGGCAACCTGCTCACGCTGCAGTTGGCCGCACGGGATTCCGTCGCGCTCGTGGCGCGCGCAGTCCAGCGCCTGACTCGCGAACCGGCGGAGTTCTTCGGCATCGATGCCGGGCGTCTCGACCCGGGTGCGCAGGCCGATCTCGTGCTGGTCGACCCCGAGGCGCTGAAGCGCTACGACACCGACGCGAACCGGCGGATGATCCGCCGCGACATCTTCGAGCACGAGCAGCTCGTGAACCGTTCTGACGGTGTCGTGAGCGCCGTCTTCATCGCAGGCGAAGAGGTCTGGAACGGGCGGGATTTCACGCCGGCGCTCGGCAACCGCAAGCTCGGGCGCGCGCTTACAGCGCCCCCACCGCCCTCGCCAACCTGAGCTTCGCGAGCCCCGCGTCGAGCCCGGCGTCGTCCCGGTTGCGCAGCGCCTGGACCCGCAGCGTCTCCGCCTCGAGCAGTTGCGTCTGCGTACCGAGCCCCGCGCCATAGCGCTCGCGGGCAATGCGGAGGTTTTCCTCGGCCTGTTCGACGGCGTCGGTCGCCACGACAACGCGCTCGCGGGTCTCACCGACGTCCAGCCAGGTCTGGCGCACCTGCAGCTCGATCATCGATGCCGCGTCGGCACGGTGCTGCTCGGCCGCACGTCGCGTCCTGTCGAGCGCCGCGGCACGCTTGCGCGTCTGGCCACCGTCGAACACCGACCATTGCACGCCGATTCCCACCGATGCGAAGTCCTGGTCATCCAGGAAGGTGTTCTCGAGGTAGTTGTAGGCGCCCGTGACGTTGAACTGCGGCAGCGCACGAGCACGCTCGGCCTTCGCGAGTTGACCGTAAGCGATTGCCTGTTCGTCCAGTGCCTTCAATTCGGCGCGCCGCTCGACGGCCTCCTGGACCAGTTCGTCCAGCGCGCCCGGCAGCCCCTGCGGAACCGGCAACTGCTCGTCGAGATCGACCGGACGGGACAAGGGCTCTCCCAGACGGCGGTTGTAAGAGGCCACCGCAAGCTCGACCGCGTTGGCTGCCTTGAGCCGGCCCTGCCTGGCATCTGCAAGCGCAACCTGAACTGCCAGCAGGTCGTTCTTCGGCACCAGCTCGCGCTCGAACATCGCGCTCACGTCGCCTTCCATGGACTCGAGCGTCCTGACGTTGCTCTCGGCGACCGCGAGCGCCTTGCGCGCCCTGAGCACGCCGACGTAGGCTTCGGCCACTGCGAGCTTCACGTCCTCCTGTGCGCCACGGGCCTGCGCACCCGCGCCTCGTCCACGCGCCTCTGCCGCCGCAATGCTCGACGAGATCCGCCCGCTGGTGAAGAGCGGCACCGTCAGCGTGGCGGCTCCCATCCAGAAATCATCGCCACCGAACAGCTCCGGCGGCGCGATCGGGAGCCCCGTGAAGCCGAAATCGAAGGCCGGCGCATCATCGAGCCGCGTGTACGCGCCGCCGACCGCGAGTGACGGCCAGCGCTGGGCACGCGCCGCCTCGGCGTCGAGGCCGGCAGCTTCTGCCTGGCTGCGAACCGCCGCGAGGCCGTTGTCCTGCGCGTCGGCCAGTGCCCAGGCCTCGGCCAGCGTTTCCGCTGCCGCAGCGTGCGCGAAGGCCAGCGCCCCCGCCGCCACCAACCCGATGCTCCAGTCTGCCCGGCTCATCCGCGCACCTCCGTTACTGCTTCAGCGACTCGATGCCGATGGTGCTCAACACATACTTCTCGTAGATCGGCGCGACCGAACCCGTCTTCACCTTGCGCAGGAAGTACTTCTCGAACGCCACCTTGGCGACGTGCACCCACTTGCCCTGCTTCGCCCAGGTGACGTTGCGTGGCGGTATCTGCGGCAGCGCCACGAAGGCCGCGCCCGTGTCGCCGAAGTCGGCAAGGCAGATCGCGTTCCAGGTGCCACGTGCGGTGGCCGGCTTGCCGGCGATGTCCGCCGCGACGTTCTCGCAGATCGCGCTGACCATCGACTCGATCATGTAACCGGTCTTCGGTGCGCCGGTACCGACCGGCGTCACCTCGACCGGCGGGATGGCCACGCACACGCCGGCCGAGAAGATGTTGCGGTACTTCTTCGAACGCTGGTGCTCGTCGATCAGCACGAAGCCGCGCGGATTGCAGAGCTCCGGCACGGCCGCGACCGGGTCCACGCCCTTGAATGCCGGCAGCACCATCGAGAACTTGAAGGGCAGCTTGTGCTCCTTCTTCACGGTTCCGTCCTCGTTGTGCTCGGCGACCGTCATCATTCCGTCCTCGACACCGGTCACCTTCGCGTTCGTGATCCAGTTGATGTGCCGCTGGCGCAGCTCGGACTCCATCAGCCCCTTGCTGTCGCCCACGCCGCCGAGCCCCATGTGGCCGATGTAGGGCTCGGGCGTCACGTAGGTCATCGGCACGCGGTCGCGGATCTTGCGCCTGCGCAGGTCGGTATCCAGGATCATCGCCGTCTCGTAGCCCGGACCGAAGCAGCTCGCACCGGCAGCGGCGCCTACGATGATCGGCCCGGGTTCCTTCACGAACTGCTGGTAGCTTCTCCCAGGCCTGCAGCGAGTGGCCGTGGGTGCAGACCGATTGCGTGTAGCCCTTCGGCCCCAGTCCCGGCACTTCCTCGAACGCGAGCTTCGGTCCGGTGCTGATGACCAGGTAGTCGTAGGCGAGCGTGGATCCGTCGTCGAGGGTCAACGACGAGCCCGGCGCGTCGATGGCCTGAACCATCTTCGGCACGAACGCGATGTCCTTGGCGGCGAGTGGCTTCGCGAGATCGACGCGCGTCTGCGGTGCCGTGCGCCAACCCACCAGCATCCAGGGGTTGGACGGCGTGAACTCGAAATACGGGCTGCTGCCAACCAGCGTGACCCTGTGGGCCTTGCCGACTTTCTTCTTCATCTCGTACGCGCAGGCGACGCCGCCGAGGCCCGCACCCATCACCACTATGTTCGTCATGTCTACCCCCTCCGCCGCCGTCAGGCGGGCTGCTTTCTGTGTCGATAGCTGAAGTAAAGGATCGGGATCAGCACCAGTGTCAGTACGGTCGAGACCAGGATGCCGAAGATCAGCGATACCGCGAGCCCGTTGAAGATGGGATCGTCGAGTATGAAGAACGCCCCGGTCATGGCGGCCACCGCGGTCAGCGCGATCGGGCGCGCGCGCACTGCTGCCGCGCCGATAACCGCGTCGGCCAGGCTTCGACCCCGCGCGATCTCGACGTTGATGAAGTCGACGAGCAGGATCGAGTTGCGCACGATGATGCCGGCAAGCGCGATCATCCCGATCATCGAGGTGGCCGTGAACTGTGCGCCGAGCAGTGCGTGGCCCGGCATCACGCCGATGATGGTGAGCGGAATCGGCGCCATGATCACCAGCGGCACCGCGTACGACCGGAACTGCGCGACGACCAGCAGGTAGATCAGCACGAGCCCGACCGAGTAAGCGAGCCCCATGTCGCGGAAGGTCTCGAAGGTGATCTGCCATTCGCCGTCCCATTTCAGCGTCGGCGTGTACGGATCGTCCGGCGCGCTGAAGAAGCGTTGCTCGAGCTCGAGGCCGTCGGGCAGGCCCTTTTTCAGCTCACCCACCACCTCGAACATCCCGTAGAGCGGGCTGTCGGTGCTGCCGACCGCATCTGCGCTGACCCAGGTGAGCGGCAGCAGGTCCTTGTGGTAGACCGGGCCGTCCCACGGCTTGGCCTCCACTGTCGCGATCTCGGAGAGCTGGATCCGCGAGCCGCTCCTCGACCGCACCTGCAGGGCCAGCACATCGGATAACCGCGCCTTCTCCGGCACGTCGAGTTCCAGCCTCACCGGGATAGGGTCGGTCTCGTGCCCGGCCTTGATATAGGTCGCATCGAGGCCGCCGAGACCGGCGGCCAGGACCCTGACCGCCTCGGCCTGGTCGACACCGAGCAGCGCCGCCTTCTGGCGGTCGATCGCCACGACCAGGCGCGTGCTCGAGGACACGAGACTGTCGTCTACGTCCACGATGTCGGGCTCGGCGTCGAATTTCTCGCGCACGAGCCGCGTCAGCTGCTGCTGGACGTCGCGGAACGGCCCGTAGATCTCCGCCACCAGCGGCGCCTGGACCGGCGGTCCGGGCGGTACTTCGACGACTTTCACCGCCGCGCCGTGACTGCGCCCGATCTCGGCCATTGCCGGCCGGATCGCGAGCGCGATCTCGTGGCTCTTCCGGTCGCGGTGGTGCTTGTCGACCAGGTTTACCTGGATGTCGCCGAGCTCGGGACCGCTGCGCAGGTAGTACTGCCGCACCAGGCCGTTGAAATTGATCGGCGCCGACGTGCCCGCGTAGACCTGGTAGTCGGTGACCTCGGGCAGTTCTGCGATCCTCGTCGCGAGCTCGTCCAGGACCCGCACGGTGTCCTCGAGCGCGGTGCCCTCGGGCATGTCCACGACCACCTGGAACTCCGACTTGTTGTCGAAGGGCAGCATCTTCATGACGACCCACTGCACGACCACCAGCGATACGGCGAGCACGATCGCCACCAACGTCCCCAGGTAGAGCCTGTGCCGGTTGCGCCGGGCATCGTCGCCGCGCAGGAACCGCGACATGACGCGCTCGAAGAACCGGAGCAGGCGCGTGCCGCCCGCGGCGTCGCCCGGTACCGCGTGAGAGTGCGACAGCATCCGCTTCGACAGCCACGGCGTGAAGCTGAGCGCGATCGCGAGCGAGATCAGCATGCCCATGCTCGCGTTGATCGGGATGGGGCTCATGTAGGGTCCCATCAGCCCGGACACGAACGCCATCGGCAGCAACGCCGCGATCACGGTGAACGTCGCCAGGATCGTCGGGCCGCCCACTTCGTCGACCGCGCGGGGAATGATCTCTGCGAGCCCGCCCTGCCCGAAGGCCATGTGCCGGTGGATGTTCTCGACGATCACGATGGCATCGTCCACCAGGATGCCGATCGCGAAGATCAGCGCGAACAGCGACACCCGGTTGATCGTGAAGCCCCACGCCCAGGACGCGAACAGCGTCGCCGCCAGCGTGATGACGACCGCGGCACCGACCACCGCAGCCTCGCGCCAGCCGACCGTGAGCCATACCAGCAGCACGACGGAAGCCGTCGCGAAGGCGAGCTTCTGGATGAGCTTCTGCGCCTTGTCGTTGGCGGTCACGCCGTAGTCGCGCGTCACCGTCACCTCGACGCCGTCGGGGATGAACGTGCCGCGCAGCTGCCCGACGCGGTCGATCACCGAGCGGGTGACGTCGATGGCGTTTTCGCCGGGCTTCTTCGAGATCGCGATCGTGACGGCCGGCGCGGTGCCCGCAAGCTCGATGCCCTTCTGCGCGGCAGCGGGGCCGGCGCCGAAGCTCACGTACTGCTCGGGCTGGTCCGGGCCTTCGCTCACGGTGGCGACGTCCTGCAGGTATACCGGTCGCCCTTCGTGCAGCGCGACCACGAGTCCGGCAACCTCGTCCCGGTTGGCCAGGAACTCACCGGCCTGCACCGGGACGTCCGCGCCGTCGGCGACCAGCGATCCGGCCTGCTCGACCAGGTTGGCCGCCTGCAGCGCGCCCGCGAGCTCGGTCAGCGTCAGGCCATGGCCGGCGAGCCGCTGCGGATCCAGTGTCACGTGCACGGTCTCGTCCGGACCGCCGATCGAATAGACGTTGCGCGTGCCCGGCACGCGCTGCAGTTCCGGCTCGATCGCGTGCGCGACCTGCCGCAGCTCGTGCGCCCCGCGCGCCGGATCCTTCGTCCACAGCGTCAGGCTCAGGATCGGTACGTCGTCGATGCCCTTCGGCTTCACCAGCGGCTGCATCACGCCGAGCCCGGGCGGGCGCCAGTCCTGGTTGGAGTAGATGGCATTGTAGAGGCGCACGATCGCAGCGGTGCGCTCCTGCCCGACCTCGAACTGCACCGTGATCACGGCGGCCCCCGGCCGAGAGACGGAGTAAATGTGCTTCACGCCGGAGATCTCGGCCAGCACCTTCTCCATCGGCGTGGCGACCAGGTTCTCCACCTGCTGGACGCTCGCTCCCGGGAACGGCACGATGACGTTTGCCATCGTCACGTTGATCTGCGGCTCTTCCTCGCGCGGAGTCACCAGCACCGCGAACATGCCGAGCAGCAGCGCCGTCAGCCCCAGCAGCGGCGTGAGCTCGCTGTCCTGGAACAGCCGCGCAACCCGCCCGCTGAAGCCGAGCTTTTCAGTCATGCGCAACCGCCTGCTGGCGGATCCGCGCCGCGGCGGCCGCGGGGTTCACCGCGATTGTTTCGCCCGCCACCAGGCCGGCGAGTATCTCGATGCTCTCACCGCGCGGACGTCCGAGGCGGACCTGTCGCAGCGACACGCGTCCGTCCGGCGCGACGACGTACACGGCGCGCATCTCGCTGCGCTCGACGAGCGCGCTGCGCGGCACGAGCAGCAGGTCCGACTCGCCGGTGACGAGCCCGAGCTTCACGAACATGCCCGGCGCGAGCCCCGATGCGTCTTTGGGCAGGTCGACGCGGATACCGAAGGTGTTGGTTTCGGGTCGGGCGGATGGGTAGAGCGTGAGCCCGGTCGACTCGATGCGCCTGCCGTCCGCATAGACGACCGCCTCGCGCGCCTTGCGAACCTGCGCCACCACGCTCTGCGGGACTTCCGCGACTACCCGCAGTGCGTCGAGCGACGCGACGATCATCAGCGGCATGCCGGGAGCAACGGATTCGCCGACCTGCGTGAGCTTGCGCGTCACCACACCGGCGTAGGGTGTGCGGATCTCGGTGTACGCGACACCCTCCCGCGCGGCGTCGACGCCAGCCCTGGCGGCAGCGAGCCGTGCGACCGCTGCGTCGCGAGCGGTGGTCGCCTCGTCGAAAGTGGCGCGCGCGACGACCTTGCGCTGGTACATGTCCGAGATGCGACGGTAGTTCGCCTGCGCCTCCGCTTCGCGTGCGGTCGCTTCCTTCAACGCGGCCTGCGCCTGCGCGAGGCCCGCGACCTGCTCGGTGCTGCGGATGCGGACGATGACCGCGCCGGCCGGTACGCGGTCGTCCACGTCGAAGTCGATCGCGGCAATGCGACCGGCGGTCTGCGCCGACAGCGTTGCCTGGTGGATGGCCTCGACCGTGCCGTCGAGCATGCGCTCGGACGGGACCGCCGAAGCCGTGACCGTGAAGGTCGCGAGCGCCGGCGGGACCGTTGCCGGCGCGTCGCCAGCGGCTTCAGCCACCGTCGATGCGAGTGCCGCAAGCATGCACAGTGACGCAAGTGCGCGGGTAGGCATCGCGGCTGGCCTCATGACGCTCTTCCTTTCAGCGAAAGGCGGCGCCGGGCTGCACGCCCAGCTTGCGCAGGATGACAGCCAGCGGGCAGAAGCCCGTAAAGGCCGACTGGAACAGGTTCGCGCCGACGAAGGCCGTGAACCAGAACCAGTACGGACTCACGTAGATCCCGAGGATCAGGCTCACCAGGATCATGGCGCCGGCGAAAGCGAGGACGACTCGATCGATGCTCATGCGTAATCTCCGTTGGTCTTGATCAACGCCGGCCGTCGTCTATGACGCGGCCGGTCTGTGGGTCGACGCGTATCAGCGGCAGGCCCGCCGTCTTCCATGCCTGCAGCCCGCCCGCAAGGTGCGTGACCTCGCGATGCCCGGCGGCCTGGAGCTTGTGGGCGGCGGTCAGCGAACGCCGGCCACCGGCGCAATGCAGTACCAGCCGCCGACCGTCCGTCGGGAGCATTGCCGCGTCGAACGTCGACAGCGGATAAAGCAATGCCCCATGGATTCGCTCGAATGCGTACTCGTTCGCCTCACGGACGTCGACGAGCATGATTTCGCCGGCCTTCAGCCATGCATCGACCTGCTCGGGCGTGGCGTCGATGACCTGGGCGTGGTGGGTCATTGAATGGTTATCCTTCGTTGGGGGAAGAGGCAACGGGGTTGTAGGAAGAGGCAGTGGTCACAGTGGGCGACCGAGCACGTTCAGTGGAACCCTGAGGTAGCTCACGCCGTCCACGTCCGCCGGTGGAAACGTGCCGGCCCGGATGTTCAGCTGCACGGACGGGATCAGCAGGTTCGGTACGTCGAGCGTTGCGTCGCGCGCTCGGCGCATTCCGACGAATTCCTGCTCACTCACGCCATCACGCACGTGGATGTTCGCGTCCCGCTGCTCGCGGATGGTCGTCTCGCAGCGCGCCTCGCGACCGTCCGGGCAGTAGTCGTGGCAGACGAATACCCTGGTCGCTTCGGGCAGCGCGAACATGCGCTGGATCGAGCGATACAGCTCGGCGGCATCGCCGCCCGGGAAATCGCAGCGTGCGGAGCCGCTGTCAGGCATGAACAAGGTGTCGCCCACGAACAATGCGTCGCCGAACAGGTAGGCGACGCTGTCGTTGGTGTGGCCGGGCGTTGCCATGACGCGCCCCCGCAGCGAGCCTGCGTCGACCGTGTCCCCGTCGTCTAGCAGCCGGTCGAACTGGCCGCCGTCGACGGCGAAATCCTCACCGAGGCCGAAGATCTGCTTGAACGTGGCCTGCACCTTGCGGATGCCCTGGCCGATCGCGACGCCGCCGCCGAGCCGGCCCTTCAGGTACGGCGCGGATGAAATGTGGTCGGCGTGTGCATGGGTCTCGAGGATCCAGTGGACCTTGAGGCCAGCCTTCTCGCAGTGGACCGCGACGAGCTCCGCCGATCCGGTGCCGGTCCGCGCCGAACGTGAGTCATAGTCGAGGACAGGGTCGATGACGACCGCGTCGCGCGTGCGTTCGTCTGTGACGACGTAGGTCCACGTGCCCGAGGGCTCGTGGCGGAATGGCGAAACCGTGGGTCGCATGGATCAAGTCCTGGCAGGATCGTGCCGGGCATCGTATTAGCTATTGCTAATGTAGTCAATGCTGAATTATACTGATCGGATCCACGCAACGGACCGGTCATGCCACCCGCTACCCGCCGCCGCCCCGAAATCCCCATGGCAGCAGAAGAGATGAAGGCCCACGCCTCCGATGCCGCGCGCCTGATGAAGGCCCTGGGCAACGAGCAGCGGCTGCTCATCCTGTGCAACCTGCTGGAAGGACCGATGTCGGTGGGTGAACTCAACGCCCGAGTGGCACTCAGCCAGTCCGCGCTCTCGCAGCACCTGGCCCTGCTGCGCGAGGGTGGTCTCGTCGAGACACGGCGCAATGCGCGGTCCATCCACTATTCGCTGCCCGCCGGGCCGGTGATGAGGGTCATGGCGGTGCTGCAGGACATCTACTGCTCCACGGAGCCACTCGCCGGGCCGATCGCCGTCCGGCGCACACGCCGCGCGCCCTGCAAGAGCTGACCCGGCGGACCAGGACTTGCTCCTTGCACTGATTGGAGCACTCGCGATCGGACTCAGCCTGGGTTTGCTGGGCTCGGGCGGATCAATCCTTACGGTTCCGGTCCTTCACTACCTTGTCGGCCAGCCCGACAAGCTCGCGATCGCCGGCTCCCTGCTGGTCGTCGGCCTGATCGCGACGGCGGGTTGCATACCCTACGCGCTGCACCGGCAGGTGGACTGGCGCAATGCGGTGCGGTTCGGGTTGCCGGGCATGGCCGGCGCCTGGATCGGGGCCACGCTGGCGCACTGGGTTCCCGGGGTTGCGCAACTGGCCCTGTTCGCCGGCGTGATGCTGCTGGCCGCCTGGCGGATGCTGCGAGGCGCGACCGTGGCCGCGGCCGACCACGAACCGCGCGCGTCGGCTGTCATTGGCGGCGGTTTCGGAGTCGGCGTGCTGAGCGGGCTCGTCGGGGTCGGCGGTGGCTTCCTGATCGTTCCAGCCCTCGTGCTGCTCGCTGGCGTACCGATGCTGAGCGCCGTGGGCACCAGCCTGGCCGTCATCGCACTGAATTCCTTCACCGGCTTTGCCAAGTATGTGGTGGTCCTCGAACACCAGGGCCTCGCGCTCGACCTGCCCATACTGCTGGTCATCGCCGGCGTGGGTGTCATCGGCAGCTTTGTCGGCCATCGGATCGGACGAAGACTCCCTCAGGCGGTGGTGCGAAGACTGTTCGGCGGATTCCTGGTCGTGATGGGAATGTTCATCGCTGTTGACGTGGCGCGGCGACTGCTCGGCTGACTCGCCGGGTCGCCGGGTCGCCGGGTCGCCGGGTCGCCGGGCCGAGTGATCGAGGCTCGCATCAATACAGCGACTTGATCAGCAGCGTGCTGATGATTCCCACGATCAATGCCGAGACGAGGCCCAGGCCGAGCGGATTGAATCCAATGCTCCTGAGTCCCTTGATGCTGGTACCGAGGCCGACGCCTGCCATCGCCACGCCAAGGCAGAAGGATGACGCCTGTGCGGCAAAATGGAGCAGGTCGTGCCAAAGTTCCGGCGTGAGCAGTCCGAACGGGCGCAGGCCCATGTCGCCGATGCTGCGAAGCGCGCTCATGCAGCCGAACGCGATGACGAAAAGCGGAACCATGGTCCACCACGCCGGCGGCGCGGCACCCTCGGAAGAACGGCGGTGGTACAGGATCGACATCAGCGGTATCACGACCAGCATCGACAGATTGCGCTCGAGCTTGGTCACGGTCGCGACATTCAAAGCTTCCGGCGCGTGGTAGTAGTCCTGGTACACCAGGCCGGCTCCCGCCACCTGCGAGGTGTCGTGCACGGCGGAGCCGAGGAACAGCCCGGCGCGGAACGGATCACCGTCAAAAAGCCAGTGCGCCACGAACGGATAGGCAATCATCGCGAACAGTCCGAACACAGTGATGCAGGCAACCGCGTAACTGGTCTCCTCCTCCCTGGCCCCGATGGCGGGCGACACCGCGACGATGGCCGTATTGCCGCAGATTCCGGTCCCGACCGCGATCAATGTCGCGAGCCGGTCTGGCAGGCCGAGTCGCCGGCCGAGAAACGTGACGATCAGGATCGCCGCGGGAATCGTCACCAGGATGACGGGCAACGACTTGAGCCCGATGGCCCCGACCTCGACGATGCTCAGCTTCAGGCCGAGCAGCACGATACCGATACGGAGCACCCGTTCCACGGAGAAATCGATGCCAGGCTTCAGCGCGGCTGGCAGCTCGAGAAGGTTGGCGCACGCGAGGCCGAGCAGGATCGCGACCATGATGCCGCTGATCGCGCCCGGGCCCAGACCCAGCGAGAGCGCGAGCCAGTCGGCGATGAAGTTGCCAAGAATCGCGAGTACGAATGCGAGCAGCAGGCCCGGAGCGATTTTCATTGCAGGCTACCTGTGCCCATTACCCCGGGACGTGGGACGCCGCCGCCGCAGGTCTCGTCGGCAATCGGCGCGCCGGCGGCCCGCAGCGCATCACGCTGCTGCGCAATCGGCGTACGCAGCATCATGCTCTCATGCGCCTGCAGCCGGGCGAGGCAGTCCTGGGCGAGCACCCGGTCGACGAACGACGCGGTGACCGGCCAGCGCTCGGGATCCACACGGAATCGCGCGAAGGCTGCATTGCGGAAGAAGACTGCAATGGAAATGTCGGCAATCCCCAGCGAGCCGAACAACCAGCCCGATGCGGGCAACAGCGCCTCGAGGTAGTCGAGGATCGGCGGGATGTCCTCGGTCACGGTCCGCTCGATCGCGGCCAGGTCGCGCGGGGAGCCCCAGATTACCGGGCGGATTACGGCCTCGTTGTACAGGCCCCAGATGAAGACATCGCCCATTCGGGAGTCGGCGTATTCCTCGAGCCACCTCGCGCGGGCACGATCGACCACGTCCGTCGGATAGATCGGCGGTGACGGATACCGGTCCTCGAGGTACTCACAGATCACAGTTGAGTCCGCGAGTGTCACCCGGTCGTCGATGAGCACCGGGACGCGTCGCAGCGGACTCAGCGCGGTGAAGCGGTCGTCGCCCATGAAGGGCACGACGGGATCTATCTCGTAACGCAGACCCTTCAGTTCCAGGGCCGCCAGCACCTTGCGCACATACGGCGAAAGGTAGTGGCCGATGACCAGCACGGGCGCAGTGTCGCCACGCGCTGCCACCGCGCGCTACTCCTTCCCTTCCAGCTCGGCGAGCCGCTTCTCGAGCGCAGTGAGCTTGGCGCGCGTGCGCTTCAATACCGCGGCCTGGACGTCGAACTCCTCGCGCGTCACCAGGTCGAGCTTCGCAAGCCCCCCGGCCAGCACGCCCTTGAAATTCTGTTCCAGGTCGCGGCGCAGCGCTGCGACGCTCTCGGGCACGGATCCGGCCAGGCGCTGGGCAAGATCGTCGATGAGTCGGGGGTCGAAGGCCATGTTGGGAGCGGCTCGTGACTGAGTACAGGCGCTAGTTTAGAAGGAAGCCGACCGATGGCGAGCATCAGACAGCCGGTCGCCGGGAAGTCCCCACGGCCGGCGCTCCCTCGCGAGGCGCGCAGGCTGACGCGCGCCCCAGGATGGTGCAAGCCGCGCTGCCTGCCCCCGCCAGGCGCTCGATATGCCGCCGGACTCGACCCGGTCCGCTGGTGGCACGCTTCCTGCATCGAGGTCCCCGCAGCCAATTGCCACCGCCAGAGGACCGCCGCCGATGAAGCTCATCACCGCCATCATCAAGCCGTACAAGCTCGATGAAGTGCGGCAGGCCATTGCCGACATCGGGGTGCAGGGCGTGACCGTCACGGAGGTGCAGGGCTTCGGCCGGCAACGCGGTCACACGGAGCTCTATCGCGGCGCCGAGTACAGCATCGATTTCCTGCCGAAGACCCGGCTCGAGATCGCCGTGGACGACGACGTCGCGGAACAGGTGATCGAAGCAGTGTGCAACGTGGCCCGCACCGGAAAAATCGGCGACGGGAAGATCTTCGTGACTGCGCTCGACCAGGCCGTGCGTATCCGCACGGGCGAAAGCGGAGCCGCGGCCGTCTGAGCCAAGGCCACCCGAATGGAATTTCATTCAGAGAGACTGACAGGAGAACGCCAGTGAACACGCTGACTGCCGCGCGTAGCCGCCCCTGGGCCATCGCGCTCGCCCTGGGCGCCATGCTCGCGCCCACGCTCGGATTCGCGGATGACCCGGTGCCCGACAAGGGCGACACGGCCTGGATGATGACGTCCACGATGCTGGTGATCCTGATGACGATCCCGGGCCTCGCACTCTTCTACGGCGGAATGGTCCGCTCGAAGAACGTGCTGTCGCTGCTGATGCAGGTGTTCATGATCTTCTGCATGGTCTCGATCCTGTGGGCCGTATACGGCTACAGCATCGCGTTCACGTCCGGCAACGCCTTCTTCGGCGGGTTCGACCGGCTGTTCATGCAGGGGCTCACTCCGGCGTCGATGGCGGCGACGTTCAGCAAGGGCGTCTACATTCCCGAGTACGTGTACTTCGTATTCCAGATGACCTTCGCGTGCATCACGCCCGCGCTGATCGTCGGCGCGTTCGCCGAGCGCATCAAGTTCGGCGCCGTGCTGCTTTTCGTCGTGCTCTGGTTCACGTTCTCGTACCTTCCGATCGCGCACATGGTGTGGTTCTGGGCCGGCCCGGACGCCTACACCGACGCCGCGGCCGGTGACGCGGCCACCGCAACTGCCGGATTCCTGTTCCAGCAGGGAGCGCTCGATTTCGCAGGCGGCACGGTCGTGCACATCAACGCCGGCATCGCAGGCCTGGTGGGCGCGCTGATGCTCGGCAAGCGCATCGGCTACGGCAGCGCTTCGATGGCGCCGCACAACGTACCGATGGTGATGATCGGCACCTCGCTGCTGTGGGTGGGCTGGCTCGGGTTCAACGTGGGCTCGAACCTCGAGGCCTCGGCCTTCGCCGGCCAGGTGTTCGCAAACACAGTGCTTGCGACCGCTGCGGCCGCGCTGGCCTGGTCGTTTGCCGAGTGGGCGCACAGAGGCACGCCGACCATGCTCGGCGCGGCCTCCGGTGCCGTCGCCGGCCTGGTCGCAATAACGCCGGCCTGCGGCTGGGTGGGCCCGATGGGCGCGATTGCGATCGGCCTCAGCGCCGGCCTCGTGTGCCTCTGGGCGGTGGCGAGCCTGAAGCAGAAGCTTGGCTACGACGACTCGCTCGACGTGTTCGGTGTGCACTGCGTGGGCGGCATCCTCGGCGCGCTGCTGACCGCGGTGTTCTGTGCACCCTCGCTCGGCGGAACCGGCGTGTATGACTACGTGGCAAACGCCGTCGCTGACTACTCGATCCTCGCCCAGTTGAAGTCGCAGGCGATCGCGGTACTGGTGAGCCTGGTCTGGTCAGGCGTGGTTGCCGCGGTATCGTTCAAGATCGTGGACGTCGTGATCGGGCTCAGGGTCGCGGAAGACCAGGAGCGCGAAGGACTCGACACCGTGTCTCACGGGGAGCGCGCCTACAGCTGAGGTACTTCCCCGGTGCGCGGGCGCCGGGGAGCTGCAAACAAGGGGCGGCCGGGATGACCCGGCCGCCCTTTTTCATCGGGCTGGTCGCCGTCGCGAGCGACGGCCGCCCCGACGCTTCACATAATGGGCGCTTCGACCCCCGTGGCGAGCGTGCAGGGCCCGGGATGCGAGCGACCTCACGCTGCCCCCGGGGGCCGGCCTGATACACTTGCCGCGCGGTCATGGAGACATCCGGCATGAAACAGATTGCAGTGGTTCTGACAGCTTTCCTGGTCGTGGGCGCCGCCCACGCAGGAGACGTCTACGTCACCAAGGACGCGAAGGGCAACACGATCTATACGGACACGCCACAGACGCTGCCCGCGGAGAAAGTGACGGTCCAGGGCCAGGGCAGCAGCCAACCCGCCGCTGCGCAGCAGGGTTCATCCGAGATGCAGCGATTGAAGGCGCAGGACCAGGCCTACGAGAAAACCCAGGCCCAGCAGGCCGAGGCTAAGCAGGCTGCCCAGGACTCGGCTGCGGACCGCGCCAAGCGCTGCACGGAGGCCAGGCAGCAATACCAGGGCGTGATGAATTCACGCAGGCTCTACGAAGAGGGCCCGGACGGCGAGCGCACTTACCTGACGAGTGAACAGATCGACAAGACACGTGCGAACGCAAAGGAAGTCATGGACCAGTTCTGTTCTGGCCAGTGACGTGACCATGGCCGTTGGGTTCGTCGGCCTTGGCGCCATGGGCCTGGGCATGGCGCGCAATCTGCACCGCGCCGGACTGCTCAAGTCCGTCTGGAACCGCAGCCCTGCCGTCGCGACCGAGCTCGCGAAGAGCCTGGGAATAGACGTAGCCGGCAGCCCGGCAGACCTGGCCGCGGCATGCGACGTCATCGTGCTCTGCGTCGCGGCGGACGCGGACGTGCTCGAGGTGGTGGACGCGCTCCTGCCAGGCCTTCGACCAGGCGCGATCGTCATCGACTGCTCGACGGTAAGCGCAGGTACCGCCCGCACCGCGGCAGCTCGCATTGAAGGTCGTGGCGGCGGATTCCTGGATGCGCCGGTGAGCGGCGGAGTCGAGGGCGCGCGGGACGGCACGCTCGCGATCATGGTCGGCGGTTCGCCCGAGACCTTCGCACAGGCCGGACCGGTGCTCGCAGCGATGGGGCGCACCGTGACGCACTTTGGGCCGAACGGCGCCGGGCAGGCGGCCAAGGCCACGAACCAGATCATGTGCGCCGGCATCATCCAGGCGGTCGCGGAGGCGATGGCATTTGCGAAGGCGGAGGCGTTGCCGCTCGAGAAGCTGATCGACACGCTCGGCAAGGGAGCCGGCTCGAGCTGGTACTTCGTGAATCGCGCGCCGAACATGGTCAAGGGCGCCTACCCGGCTGGATTTCGTGTGCGACTGCACGAGAAGGACCTGCGTATCTGCCGCGACATGGCGGCACGCCATGGCGTCGAGCTGCCGGTGGTCGAGACGACGCTCGAGCACTATCGCCGGTTGATCGAGCAGGGTCACGGCGACGAGGACATCTCGACCGTTTTCCGCTTCAAGGACGAGCTGTTCGCGCAGGACCCCGCGGGCACCGACAAGTGACCGACGGCAGCGAACCGGCGTCCAGGCCCGATGACGAGGCCCCTGGAGTCACTGGCGGCTTCTATGCCCGCCTCGGCGGCGTGTTGCTGCTGGCGCTGCTCGCATACGTCGTGTGGCGCATCGTCGAGCCGCTCTGGCAGCCGCTGGTTTGGGCCGTGCTGCTCGGATCGCTGCTAGCGCCGCTGAACTCGCGGCTCAGCGATCGCCTCGGCGGCAGGGCGCGTCTTGCGAGCGCGATCACTACGCTGGCGACGGTGCTGCTGTTCCTGCTGCCAGTCGCGATCGTCGCCGGAACCGTAGCCGCGCAGTCCGCGCAGTTGCTCAGCCGGCTGAACGAGCATGCCCCGCAGCTCACCAGCAGCTCGCTGGACCTCGCCAGCATTCCCCTGCTTTCCGGTCCGCTCGAGTGGATCGGCAGCCACACGTCGGTCACGGTTGAGCAGATGCAGGCCTGGATCGTGATGGAGTCGAAGCGGGTACTGCAGTCGCTGGCGTCGACCGGCGGCAACTTCGTGCTGGGCGCGCTCGGCACAGTGGTCAGCTTCGGTCTGATGCTGTTCGTGCTGTTCTTCGTGCTGCGGGACGGCCCTGCGCTGGCCCAGAAGGTCGTGCGCATGCTGCCGATCGAGGTGCGGCGCCGCTCGCGCCTCTGGCTCCACCTGGTCGAGGTAACACGCGCGGTGTTCATGGGCATCGGCCTCACCGCACTGGTGCAGGGCATCCTGGTCGGCATCGGTTTCTGGATTGCAGGCCTGCCGAGCCCACTGGTATTCGGCGTGCTCGGCGCACTGTGCGCGCTGATCCCGCTGGTCGGTACGGCGCTCGTCTGGGTGCCTGGCGTAGCATTTCTCGCGCTCCATGCTGATTACGGACATGCGATATTCCTCGCCGCGTGGAGCATCATCGTCGTGGGATCGGTGGACAACTTCCTGCGGCCAATGCTGATTTCAGGCCGCGCTGAATTGCCTACCCTCGCGGTCTTCATCGGCGTGGTGGGCGGACTGTCGGCCTTTGGTTTCATCGGCCTGTTCATAGGCCCCATCGTGCTCGGCCTGCTCGTCGCATTGTTCCGATTCGAGAACGAGGAGCGCGAGGCCGCGAGCCGCGCCACCTGACAGCAAACGCACTGGAGTCCGGCTTGTCGAACCCGATACGCATTGCAACCCGTCGCAGCACGCTTGCGCTATGGCAGGCCGAGCACGTCATGGCGCTGCTTCGCGCCGCGCATCCCCAGGTCCCGGTCGAACTGGTGCCCATGAGCACGCAGGGCGATCGCGTGCTGGACCGCGCGCTTGCGGAGGTCGGCGGCAAGGGCCTGTTCGTGAAGGAACTCGAGGTCGCGATGCAGGATGGCCGTGCCGACATCGCAGTGCACTCGATGAAGGACGTGCCGAGCGAGTTGCCGCCGGGCTTCCGGATAGTGGCCGCGCTGCCCCGCGCCAATCCGCACGACGCATTCATTTCGCTGAAATACCGGCGGTTCGCCGACCTGCCGCAGGCCGCGCGTGTCGGCACGTCGAGCCCGCGGCGACAGGCCCAGTTGAGCGCTGCGCGACCGGACCTCGTGCTCGAACTGCTGCGTGGCAACGTCGAGACACGCCTGCGCCGCCTGGAGGAGGGCAGCCTCGACGCGATCCTGCTGGCCTGCGCCGGGCTCGAGAGACTGGGACTCGGTCGGCGCATCACCGAGGTTCTGGACGCCGATTTCTGCGTGCCCGCCGTCGGCCAGGGCGTGATCGGTATCGAGTGTCGTGACGACGATGCGCGCGCGGCCGGCCTGCTGGTCGCGCTGCACCACGAAGAATCCTTCGTACGACTTTCCGCGGAACGGGCATTTGCCCGGGCGCTCGGTGGAAGTTGCCACTCGCCGATCGCAGCGCACGCGACGCTCGACGCCGGCGCCCTCGCGCTGCGCGGATTCGTAGGTGCGCCCGACGGCAGCGAAGTGTATCGCGACGGAATATCGGGTCACGCCGCCGACGCCGAAGGCCTCGGGCTGGCATTGGCCGGGCGCATGCAGGCCGCCGGCGCCGGGCCATTGCTCGACCGCCTGCGCAGCGAGGCGGTCCCGCCATCGTGACCCGATCGCTCGCGGGCCTGGCCGTCATCGTGACGCGGCCCGCGCGCCAGGCAGAGCATTTCGTCCGGCTGCTCCAGGACCACGGCGCAACCGCCATAGCTTTTCCCACGCTTGCGATCGAACCGGTGACGCTCGACGACATGCAAAGGCGAGCATGCATGCTCGACGCCTTCGACTGGATCATCTACACCAGCGCGAATGCCGTGGAGCAGTCGATCCCGCAGCTCGGCCGACCCGGTAAGTCCCGCGTCGGCGCGATCGGGCGCGCCACCGCCCGGGCACTTGCCGACGCAGGTATCACCGTGGATGCGGTACCGGAACCAGGGTCGGCATCGGACTCCGAGGGTCTGCTCGCACACCCCGGGCTGACCGGGCCTCGAGTGCGACGCATCCTCATCGTCAAGGGCGTCGGCGGGCGGGATGCGCTTCGCGCCGGGCTCGCGGCCCGGGGCGCCGACGTGAGCACAGCCGACGTCTACAGGCGCATCCGGCCCACACCGTCCAGGCAGGCGCTGGACGAGCTTGGCCGCGCAAGCGAGGCCGGTACCGTGGTCGCAACGGTCACCAGTTCCGAGGTGCTCGAGTCGCTGCTGGAGATGGCACCCTCGGAGCACTACCCATGGTTGCGCGACGCCCCGCTGCTGGTACCCGGCGACCGTGTCGCCGCCGAGGCGCGCAGGCTCCGGTGGCGCGGCCCGCTGCTGGTTGCAGGCAGCGCGGAGGACGAAACGATGCTGGCCGCGCTGCGGTCCTGGTCGGCCGGGAACGGCCCGGCCGCGCCTGCATGATACGATCCGGGACAGTTCCCGGCGCAGCAGCGCGAAGCCAATGTCCGCTGAAATCGAATCCCTTTCCAATGACATGAATTCCCGCCGACCCGGCGGCAATGGGACCAATCCCATGCTGCTCGCGCTGGCCGTCCTGGGCCTGCTGCTCGCGATCTACGCGCACTGGCGCATCGGACAGTTCGACAACCGCATCGACCGGGTGCGCGGCCAGGTACTCGAGCTACGCGCCGCGCAGGACCGGCTGTCGGGCCAGATCTCGACCTTGAACACCCGCATGGAGACCTCGCAGCGTGCGCTGCGCACGGAGCTGCGCAACCTGCACGAGCTGCCTGCCCAGATCGCCGTGCTCGGACGGGGCGTCGAGGAACTCAGGGCCCGCACCGAGGCGCCGCAACGCGCATGGGCGCGAGCCGAGGCGATGTACCTGCTCGACCTGGCCGAACGCCAGCTCAACCTGGATCGCGACGTGCGAACGGCGATCGCGGCGATGGAAGCCGCGGATGCGCGGCTCGCGTCCTTCAACGATCCGGCAACGACCGAGGTCCGTCGCCTGCTGGCACAGGACCTGGCGGCGCTCCGCGCAGTGCCGCTGCCGAACCTCGGCGCGACGCTGGCCAGGATCGCGGCACTGGAGGATTCCGTGCCGACACTTGCCGTGCTCGGCGTGCCCGTCACCCGCGACTCGAGTGCCGACCAGGAACCGGAACCAAAGGGCAAGTGGCACCGCGCGATGCATCGGATCGGCCGGGCGCTCAGCAGCATGGTGACATTGAAGCGAGTGGATCCATCCACTTCGCGGCTGGTCACGCAGCAGGAACAGTCGCTGCGACGCCAGCACCTGGAGCTGCTGCTGTTCGCAGCACGCGTCGCGGCCATGCAACCCGACGGCACGGCCTACGCACAGTCGCTCGAGGCCGCATCCACCTGGCTCACGCAGTTCTTCGACACCTCCTCGGCAGGCGTCACCGCGGCGCTGGCCGAAATCGAGGCCTTGCGCGGCGTAAACGTCGAGCCGGATCAACCGAAGATCGGCGCAGCAGCCCGTCAGCTGCAGCGCCTGATGGTCCCGGACGCGAGCACGCCATGAAGGGTGCCACGCTCGTGGCGCTGGCGCTGGTCGGCGGTGGACTGCTCGCCCAGTTGCTGCTCGGCGACCCCGGCTACGCTGCCATCCGCTTGGGCCGCTCGCTCGTCGAGACGACGCTTCCCGTTTTTCTGCTGCTGCTCGTCGGGGCCTATTTTGCGGTGCGCGGCGTCGCCAACGCGGTGGGTGCGCGCCGGCGCCTCGCGTCGCTGCGGGCGGAGCGACGCCGCCGACGCGCCCGTGAAGACACGCAACGCGGATTGCTCGACCTCGCTGCGGGCAACTGGCGCCGGGCCGAAGAACTGCTGACCCGGACCGCGGCCGACGCGGACTCGCCGGCGGCCAACTATCTCGTCGCGGCACGCGCCGCAGACCTGCAGGACGCCGTCGATCGGCGCGACGCCTGGCTGGCCCAGGCCCAGGAAAATGCGCCCGGCGAGCGGGCGGCGGCGCTGGTCACGCTGGCCGAGATGCAGCTTCGGCGTGGACAGGACGCGGCTGCCGTACAGACGCTCGAGCAACTCGACGCGTCGGGCGACTTGAATTCCCGCGGCCTCGAACTGCTTGCGCGCCTGTATCCCAAGCTCGGTCGCGGCGACAAGCTGCTGGCTCTCGGCCCACGCCTGAAGAGCGCCAAGGAACTGCCCGAATCACAGGTGAGTGAACTGCTTGCGCAGGTGCAGCTGGAGGAAGTGCGCGCCGCCGGCGAATCGGGCGACCAGTCGCGCCTGGAGAAGAAGTGGTCCGAGCTGCCGCGCGGCGTGCGAAAGCTGCCGAAATCGATCGTGACCTATGCGCGGGCCGCGATGGCCTGCAAGGACCATCCGACGGCCGAAAAGGTCCTGCGCGAACTGATCGACCAGCAAGCCGACACGGCAGCCATCCGTCTATATGGCGACATCGTGCTCCCCGATCCACTCGCGCCGTTGGACCGGGCGGAAGCCTGGTTGCGCAGGCGACCCGAGGACCCGGAACTGCTCGCGAGCTGCGCGCGCCTCTGCCTGCGGGCCCAGCTGGTCGGCAAGGCGCGGAGCTACCTGGAGGCCAGTCTCGCGCGGCGGCCGAGCTCGGAGAACAGCCTGATCCTCGCCGACCTGCTCGAGCAGATCGGCGAACACGCGAACAGTGCGGCGTGCCTGCGCGAGGCGGTCGCCCGCTCCGTCGGCCGCCGGCCAAACGTGCCGCGAGTGCGGCTCAGGCGCTACTGATTCCGCGTCAGGTTCTTTCGGCCTGCGCGCCCAGCTTGGCGAGCGTGTCCGGCGCGTAATCGAACGAGTCGAAATGCAGCTGCTCGCGCGGCAATCCGGCGGCTGCCGATCGCGTCCGGATGGTCTCGATCATCGCCGGCGGACCACTCGCATAAACATCGAAGCCCGCAAGCTCCGGATGATCGGCGAGCATCGCCTCGTGGACCAGGCCGGCGCCGAGGCCGGCTGCAGGTGCGCCCGCGCCAGACAGCACCGGGCAATAGCGGAAGCCGGGCCGCTCGCTCTCCAGCGCGCGCAGCCACTCATGCTCGTAAAGTCCATCCTTGTCGCGAGCGCCCCAGTACAGCGTCACCTGCCGTCGGTCGCCGGTGGCGACCAGCTGCCGCAGCATGGCGCGAAGCGGCGCATAGCCCGTGCCGCCGCCGATCATCAGCGCCGGCCTCGGGGATTCGACTCGCAACCAGAATTGTCCGAGCGGGGCTTCGATGCGCAGCAGCGAGCCGGGACGCAGGCTCTCGAAGAGTTGCGCCGTGAACCCGGTGGTCGATGCGCGGCGGACGTGCAGTTCGAGCAGCCTGCCGTCGGCCGGTGCGCTCGCGATCGAGAAACTGCGACGACGACCCTCCGACAGCATGATGTCCAGGTACTGCCCCGCCCGGTAGTGAAGGTCCTCGACTGCGGGCAATCGCAGGAATACCGCCATCACGTCCGGGGCGAGCCGATCCTTGCGCTCGATGCGGCACGGCAGGCTCTTCACTTCGACGTCCGGCGCCGGCCTGACCTCGCGTGCCTCGACCTGCAGGTCCGTCAGCGCACGAGCCTGGCAAAGCAAGGCAAACCCTGCCGCCACCTCCTCCGCCGTGATACCGACCGGCCGCCCTCCCGGGTAGGCGATCTCCCCGCTCACGATCCGCGCCATGCAGGACGCGCAGTGCCCACCCTTGCAGCTGTGCGGCAGGTTGAGGCCTGCTCGCAGCGCGCCAGCGAGTACGGGTTCGCCGTGCTCGACGGTGAAATCCTGGCCCGACGGGATGAGCGTGACCTGCGCCATGCGCGCAGGATGCCATGAAGGACGCCGACACGCGGCGCCGTCGGCCGCAGGTATGCTTGGCAGCATGGACCGAGGGTTCCTGATCGCGGGATGCGGCTACGTCGGCCGCCGGCTGGCAGAACGCCTCAAGGGGTCCTGGCAGGTCATCGCCATTGCCAGGTCGCCCGCAACCCTCGCGGATCTCCAGGCGATGGGTATCGAGGCGCATTTCGCCGACCTCGACGCGCTCACCGAATTGCCGATGCCCGGCCCTGCCGTCGACGGCACGGCCGCGGCCTTCCTGGCACCACCGCCCGGGACCGGCGTCACCGATCCGCGCCTCGAGCGATTCCTTGCGGCGCTCGGCGACGCACGGCCGCTGGTGTTCCTTTACATGAGCACGACGGGCGTCTACGGCGACACCGGCGGTGCGACGGTAGACGAGACCAGCCCGGCCGCGCCGGGCAACGACCGGTCCCGACGCAGGCTCGCGGCGGAGTGCGCCGTGCAGGCCTGGTGCGGGGCACGGGGCACACGCTGCGTCGTGCTGCGCGTGCCGGGCATCTACGGGCCGGACCGCCTGCCGCTCGAGCGACTCGGCCGCGGCGAGCCCACGATCAGGCCCGAGGATGCCGGCCCCGGCAACCGCATCCATGTCGACGACCTGGTCTCGGCCTGCATCGCAGCCGTCGAGAAGCCCGTGAGCGGAGTGTTCAACGTGGGCGATGGCGACCACGCGAGCACGACCGAATTCCTGTTGCGGACCGCGTCGCTCGCCGGGCTCCAGCCGCCACGGCTCGTGTCGCTTGCCGAGGCGCAAGATCAGGTGAGCCCCGGAATGCTGGAGTTCCTCGTCGAATCGCGCCGCGTCGACACCACGCGCATGCGCGAGGAACTCGGCGTGGTTCCGCGCCATGCGAACCTCGAATCCGGAATCGCGGCCAGTCTCAGGGAAATGCGCGCGCGGCGGCGCTGAGCGTCGGCTATCCTTGGGTCATGCGACTCGCCTTCACGAAGATGCATGGACTCGGAAACGACTTCATCGTCTTCGACGCCGACGGGAAGCATGGACTACCCTGCGCCGAAACGCTGCGCCGCCTCGCGGACCGGCGCACCGGCATCGGCTTCGACCAGGCACTGGTGCTCGAACCGCCGCGGCGCGCGGGCACGGACGTCTACTACCGGATCTTCAATGCCGATGGGTCGGAGGTCGAGCAGTGCGGCAACGGTGCGCGCTGCATCGCACGCCTGGTCGCGACCCGCGCATCGCGCCAGGACCAGCCACTGCTGATGGAAAGCCCGGGCGGCGTGGTCGAGGCCCGGTTGCGGCGCGACGGCCAGGTCGCGGTCGCGATGGGCGTGCCGGACTTCGCGCCGGCCTCGCTGCCCTTCCTGGCGGATCACGAGGAATCGAGCTACCGCATCGAGCTGCCGGGCGGTCCAGTGGAATTCGGCGCGGTTTCCATCGGAAATCCGCACGTGGTGATACGCGTGCGCTCCGTGGACGACGCCCCGGTGGACAGCGTGGGACCTGCAATGGAGAATCACGCTCGCTTTCCGCGGCGCGTGAACGTCGGATTCCTCGAGATCGTGGCTCCCGACCATGTGCGGCTGCGCGTGTTCGAACGCGGTGCCGGCGAAACGCGGGCCTGCGGTACCGGGGCTTGCGCGGCGGTTGCCGTCGCTAGAAGGCATGGGCCGCTGGCGGAGGACGTCCGCGTCGACCTGCCGGGCGGGCGGCTCACGGTGCAGTGGCCGGGGCAGGGCCGGCCGATCTGGCTGACCGGCCCGGCGGAAACGGCATTCGAAGGCCATGTGGACGTCCCGGAACCCGAACAAGGGAGATGAACTTGAGCAAGCAACCCGTTCGCGGAACCCAGCTGGATTCCATCGCCGAGGGCCAGGTCGGCGACTACCTTCTCGCGCACCCGGAGTTTTTCGAGCGTCATCCGGGCGTGCTCGCAAGGCTTCGTCTGCCGCACCAGCGCGGCAGCGCTGCCGTGTCGCTGGTCGAGCGGCAGGTGCTGGTGCTGCGCGACAAGCACGGTGCACTGGAACAGAAGCTCCATGAGCTGATCGAGAATGGCCGTGCCAACGACGCCATTGCCGACCGCATGCACCGTCTGACGCGCCGGCTGCTGCGCGCGCGTGACCTCGAATCCACGCTGATCGGGCTCGAGACCTCGCTCAGGGAGGAATTCGGCGCCTCGCGCTGGCTGGTGCTGCTGACGGACACGTCGCTGCCGGGACTCACGGGACACCAGAACCCGCACGTGCGCGTCGTTGCCCGCGGCAGCGCCGAACTCAAGGTCTTCGAGACCTTCTTCGAGTCGGGCCGCCCGCGCAGCGGCCAGATCCGCGATGCCCAGCGCGACTACCTTTTCGGCAACGACGCCGGGCCGGTGGGCTCGACGGTGCTGGTCCCGCTGGGCGACCGAGCATCGCTCGGGCTGCTCGCGATCGCGAGCAACGACACCGAGCGCTACCTGCCGACCATGAGCACGGACTTCCTGGTCCGCATCGGCGAGATCGTCACCGAGGCGATCACCGCCCGCGCCGCATGAGCGAGGCGCTCGCAGGCGACGTCAACCGTTTCCTGCGGAGCCTTCGCGACGAGCGGCGATTGTCGCCGCACACCGAGTCCGCGTACGCGCGCGACCTCGCCACACTGGTGGAGTATTGCGACACACAGGGAATTCCCTGCTGGGACGGCCTCGATCCCCAGCACGTGCGGAATTTCGCAGCGCAGTGTCATCGTCGCGGCCTGGCGCCGCGCAGCATCCAGCGCCGCCTGTCGGCGGCGCGCAGCCTGTTCCGCTACCTGGCGCGCGAGGGAAAGCTGAGCCGCGACCCCGCCGCCGACGTGCAGGCTCCGAAGGCCCGCAAGCGCCTGCCCGTGACACTCGACGCCGACACGATGGCCCGGCTGCTCGAGTTCCGCGCCGACGATCGCCTTGGCTTCAGGGACAAGGCGATCATGGAGCTCTTCTATTCGTCTGGCCTGCGGCTCGCGGAACTGCTCGGCCTCGACCTCACCGACCTGGACCTGCGCGATCGCACGGTGCGGGTGCTCGGCAAGGGCCGCAAGACGCGCATCGTGCCAGTGGGCAAGCATGCGGCTACGGCGCTGTCGCGCTGGCTCGGCGAGCGGACGGGATTCGCGGCAGTCGGGGAGACCGCGGTGTTCGTCGGGGTCAACGGCAAGCGGCTCGGCCCGCGCATCGTGCAGCGACGCATCGCGCGGTGGGCGCGGCTGCAGGGCCTGCCGGAGCACGTGCACCCGCACATGTTCCGTCACTCGTTCGCCTCCCACCTGCTCGAGTCCTCCGGCGACCTGAGGGCGGTGCAGGAACTGCTGGGGCACGCCAACATCAGCACCACGCAGGTGTACACGCACCTTGATTTCCAGCACCTTGCCCGGATATACGACCAGGCCCACCCCCGGGCGAGACGCAAATAGGGGACATTCTCCTTTTCGGAAAAAGGAGAATGTCCCCCAGGCCCCGGCGAGCGATCCCCATGAGCAGTTTCGATCCCCACGGCACCACCATCCTCTGCGTCAGGCGCAACGGCCTGCTGGCGATGGGCGGCGACGGCCAGGTGACGGTCGGCAACACCATCATGAAAGGCAACGCCCGCAAGGTACGCCGCCTGCACGAAGGCCAGGTCATTGCCGGGTTCGCGGGCGGCACCGCCGACGCATTCACGCTGTTCGAACGCTTCGAAGGCAAGCTGCAGCAGTACGGGAACCTGACCCGCGCCGCGATAGAGCTCGCCAAGGACTGGCGCAGCGACCGCAGCCTGCGGCGCCTCGAGGCATTGCTTTGCGTGGCGGACTCGAAGCACTCGTTCGTGATTTCCGGCAACGGCGACGTGATCGAGCCCGAACACGACCTGATGGCGGTCGGCTCCGGCGGACCGTTTGCGCATGCTGCCGCGATCGCGCTGCTCACCAACACCAGTCTCGACGCACGGACGATCGTCGAAAAGGCGCTCGGCATTGCCGCGGACATCTGCATCTACACCAACCGCAGCTTCACGATCGAGACGCTCGGGGAAGCATCCGGCGCGTAGTTCGAGCCCGTCCCCGCCATCCAACGCCATCGCCAACGCCCATGTCCTCCATGACACCCCGTGAAATCGTCCAGGAACTCGACAAGCACATCGTCGGGCAGGGTGCCGCCAAGCGCGCGGTGGCCATCGCGCTCAGGAACCGCTGGCGGCGCATGCAGGTGGACGAACGCCTGCGCGCCGAGATCACTCCGAAGAACATCCTGATGATCGGGCCCACGGGCGTGGGCAAGACCGAGATCGCGCGACGCCTCGCCCGGCTCGCGGGCGCGCCGTTCGTCAAGGTCGAGGCGACCAAGTTCACCGAAGTCGGCTATGTCGGTCGCGAAGTCGATTCGATCGTGAAAGACCTGGTGGACGTCGCGGTCAAGATGACACGCGAATCCGAAGTCGAGAAGGTACGGCACCGCGCCATGGACGCGGCCGAGGAACGGGTCCTCGACGTACTGCTGCCGCGGCCAAGGCCCGTGGGATTCGGCAACGAACCCGAGCCGGAGCGCGATGGCGATACACGCCAGCGTTTCCGCAAGATGCTGCGCGAGGGTGCGCTCGACGACCGCGACATCGAGATCGAGCTGCGCGCGGTGCCGATGGGCGTCGAGATCATGGCGCCGCCAGGCATGGAAGAGCTGTCGCAGCAGCTGCAGGGCATGTTCTCGAACCTCGGCGGCGACCGCACCCGGACCCGCAAGGTCAAGGTGCGCGAGGCCTTCAAGCTGCTGACCGACGAAGAGGCGGCGAAGCTCGTCAACGAGGAGGAACTGAAAGTCCAGGCGCTGCGCAACGCAGAGCAGAACGGCATCGTGTTCATCGACGAGATCGACAAGATCGCGCGCCGGCAGGAGACCTCCGGCGCCGACGTCTCGCGCGAGGGCGTGCAACGCGACCTGCTGCCGCTGGTCGAGGGCTGCACGGTCAACACCAAGTACGGCATGGTGAAGACCGACCACATGCTGTTTATCGCGTCGGGCGCGTTCCACATGTCGAAGCCTTCGGACCTGATCCCGGAACTGCAGGGGCGACTGCCGATTCGCGTTGAGCTCAATGCGCTCGGCGTCGAGGATTTCGTGCGCATCCTCACGCGAGCCGGATGCGTCGCTCTGCCGCCAGTACACCGCCCTGCTCGAGACCGAGGGTGTTGGAATAGAGTTCACGCCGGAGGGCGTGCGCAGGCTTGCCGAGGTGGCCTGCGACGTGAACCAGCGCACCGAGAACATCGGCGCGCGCCGGCTGCACACGATCATGGAACGGCTTCTCGAGGGGCTGTCCTTCGAGGCCTCGGACCGGTCGGGCGCGACCGTCGTCGTTGACGCCGGATATGTCGACCTGAATGTCGGCGAACTTGCCCGCGACCAGGATCTCGCGCGCTACATTCTTTGAGGCGAGGCGCACCATGAACGACCCACGACCGACGGACATCAAGCTGCGCACCCGCTCGCGGGTGCTCGAAGTCGCCTTCGACGACGGCGAGCGCCACGAGTTGCCGTTCGAGTACCTGCGTGTGTATTCCCCGTCGGCCGAGGTGCTCGGTCACGGGCCCGGCCAGGAGACGCTGCAGCTCGGCAAGCACGAGGTCGGGGTCAAGGCGGTCGAGCCGGTCGGCAACTACGCGGTGCGCATCGTGTTCGACGACGGCCACGACTCCGGGCTCTACACCTGGGGCTACCTGCAGGAACTCGGCCGCACGCACGCCGAGAAGTGGCAGCGTTACCTCGACCGGGTCGCGCAGCTGGGACTTCCGTACCCCACGCCGGCACCGCCCAAATCCCGTGGCTGAATGAGCCGGGCGAGTGCCGTAGCACCCTCCCGGGGCGTCGCGCGGCATGGACGCCGCGCGCGAGCCCCCAGGGACGGGTTCACGGCGTCCCCGGGAGGGTGCTACAGCACTCACCCGACGGCATTGCACTCCACCGCGTAGAATGGCGTGCTCATGAGCGAAGCAGACCCTACAAAGCCCGCTCCGGGCGCGCCCGGCTCCGTGGACTTCGGCTACCGGCAGGTTCCGGCTGCCGAGAAGGCGGTCCGTGTCCGCGAAGTTTTCGATTCGGTCGCGGACAAGTACGACCTGATGAACGACCTGATGTCCGCGGGCGTGCATCGCCTGTGGAAGCGGTTCATGTTGTCGCAGACCGGCCTGCGGCCGGGCCAGTCGGCGCTCGACGTCGCTGGCGGCACCGGCGACATCTCGGCCGGCATGGCCGCGCAGGTGGGCGAGGACGGCCTCGTGGTCCTCTCGGACATCAACGCCGCGATGCTGGGCGTGGGCCGCGACCGGCTGCTCGACCGCGGCCTGATGCGCAACGTGCGCTTCGCGCTCGCCAATGCGGAGTGCCTGCCGTTCGCCGACGAGAGCTTCGACTGCGTGACCATCGCCTTCGGGCTGCGCAACGTGACCGACAAGGCCGCGGCACTCGAGTCCATGCGGCGCGTGCTCAAGCCGGGCGGACGCCTGCTGGTGCTGGAGTTCTCGAAACCCACGCTGCCGGGCCTGAAGAAGATATACGACGTCTATTCATTCAGCGTGTTGCCCTGGCTCGGTCGCCGGGTGGCCGGGGACTCGGACAGCTACCAGTACCTGGCCGAGTCGATCCGCCGCTTTCCCGACCAGCAGGCGCTGCTCACGATGATGCGCGAAGCCGGCCTGGAAGACTGCCGCCACAACGACCTGAGCGGCGGGATCGTCGCTCTGCACCGCGGCTTCCGCTACTGACATGCTGCTCGAGCGCCTCGAGGAAGCCCTGAACCGCAATGTCGCCGAGTCGCGCAAGGCGCAGGCGCTGTGCCGCCAGCTCGACGGGCGGGTCGTCTCGCTCGCCGTGACCGGAACCCCGCTCGAATTCTTCGCCAGCGCGCGGGATGGCCGGCTGTCGCTGTCGCCGAAGAACGAGGGCGCCGCGGCGGACGCCTCGCTGTCGGGATCGCCGATCTCGCTGCTCTCGCTCGCCGGACCACGCGCCGAGGGCGCGCTGCGCGGCGGCGGGGTGCGCATCGAGGGCGACGCCGAGGTTGCGCAGAAATTCCGCGAACTGCTCGAGCATGCGCAGCCCGACGTCGAGGAAGAGCTCGCGCGCGTCGTCGGTGACGTTGCCGCGCGCAACATCGCCAATCTCGCGCGCGGATTCCTCGATTTCGGCCGCAAGGCGGGCCGCTCACTCGCAGGCAACGTGTCGGAATACCTGCAGGAGGAAGGCCGCGACCTGCCCACGCGGACCGAGGCGGAAGAATTCCTGGCCGACGTGGACCGCCTGCGTGACGACGTCGAGCGCTTCGAGGCCAGGCTCGCGCGCCATGGGTTCGCCCGCCGGGAAGGGCGGCGTGAAGCGCCGCCGGCTGGATAAATAGCGCCGCGGCGCCCCGCGCAGATCACCACCCCAGGCCACCGGTCACATCGCAATGCGTCTCCGAGTCATAGGCCGCCTGCTCCAGATCCAGCGGGTCCTGGTCCGTCACGGGCTCGACGAGATCGTGCTTGCGACCCACCTGTTCCGGCCGCTGCGATATGTTTTCTACCTTTCGCCGGCGACGTGGTTCCAGCGCAGCCGCGGCGGGTCGCGCGGGGAACGTATCCGTCTCGCGCTGGAGGAGCTCGGGCCGATCTTCGTGAAATTCGGCCAGGCGCTGTCGACGCGTCGCGACCTGCTGCCGGCGGACATCGCCGATGAGCTCGAAAAGCTGCAGGACCGTGTTCCGCCGTTCCCGGGCGCGGAGGCGCGCGCGATCGCGGAGCGCGCCTACGGCCGCCCGCTCAGCGAGGTGTTCGAGGACTTCGACGAACAGCCACTCGCCGCTGCGTCCGTGGCGCAGGTGCACGTGGCACGCCTGCGCAGCGGCGAGGACGTCGTCTTCAAGGTGATTCGTCCGGGCGTGCGCGAGCGGATCGAGCGCGACATCGAGGTGATGTACGTGCTGGCGCGCCTGGCGCTGGCCTACTCTTCCGAGGGCCACCGGCTGCGCCCGGTTGAAGTGGTGCGCGAGTACGAGAAGACCATCTACGACGAGCTGGACCTGATGCGCGAGGCGGGAAACGCCGCGCAGCTGAAGCGGAATTTCGAGGGCTCGGAGCTGCTGTACGTCCCGGCGATCTATTGGGACTACTGTCGCCCCGAAGTCATGGTGATGGAGCGCATCCACGGCGTGCTGGTCAGCGACCACGACGAACTGCGCCGCCGCGGAACCAACATCCAGCGCCTGGCCGAGAACGGGGTCGAGATCTTCTTCACGCAGGTACTGCGCCACAACTTCTTCCACGCCGACATGCACCCCGGCAACATCTTCGTCCAGGTGGACGACCCCGAGCATCCGAAGTACGCGGCCGTCGACTTCGGCATCGTGGGATCGCTCGACGCGCGCGACCAGCACTACATCGCCGAGAATTTCATGGCGTTCTTCGACCGGGACTACAACCGCGTGGCACGGCTGCACGTGGAGTCGGGCTGGGTGCCGCCGGACACGCGCGTCGACGAGCTCGAGGCCGCGGTGCGGACGGTGTGCGAGCCGATCTTCCAGAAGCCGATCTCGGAGATCTCGTTCGCACAGGTGCTGCTGCGCCTGTTCGAGACCGCGCGTCGCTTCCAGATGAAGGTGCAGCCACAACTGATCCTGCTGCAGAAAACCATGCTGCAGATCGAGGGGCTTGGCCGGGAACTCTATCCGCAGCTCGACCTGTGGAAGACCGCGCAGCCCGTCTTCAAGAGCTGGGCCGCCGACCGGTTGAGCGGCCGCAACGTCGCCGAGCAGCTGCGCCGCCAGTTGCCGGAGCTTGGCGAGGCGTTGCGCATGCTGCCACAGGTGCTGCAGCAGTTCGTGCAACAGGCATCGGAAGGCAACTTCCGCCTCAAGGTCGAGCAACCCGGCATCGAGCAGTTGCGCGAGGAAATCCGTGCGAGCGCGCGACGACGAGACATGACCATCGTTGCGGCCACGACGCTGCTCGGCGGATTCGTCTGGCTCGCGATCGGGATCTCGCCATGGCCCGGCGCGGCTCTCTGCGCGGCAGGACTGCTGGGAACCCTGCTGGCGCGCCGCATGTGAAGCGGCCGGCTATCCGGGTTCGGCCGTCTTCAACTCGATCCACGTCGCGCGCGCACGCGCGCAGAGCTCGCCTTCCTGGTCGAAGATCGCCGTTCCGGCGTAGTGCTTGCGTCCGTCTGCGCCGAGCTTCCAGCCTATGACCGTGCACGACTCGCCGACGCGGACGCAACGATCGACGTGCGCGTGCATCTCGCCGAGCAGCATCGTGCGGCGGCCCGCGCAAAGCGCGAAGTAGCCGGGGCAGTCGAGCGCCGCCCAGTGGAATTCGACGGCGACCTTGCCGTCGCCGGCGTCGAGATCATCGGCCGGCAGCCACGGCGCCGCGACGATGCCGGTCTCCAGCATGCCGGGAAATATCCGCATTCCGTCGCCGCGCCGGCGATGCGGCCCGCACACGAAGCAGTCCGGAAATGCGTGATGATTGAATCCCGGATAGTGCTGCGATGCCCAGACAGCCTGCACGTACGGCGGCGGCGGCGGTACCTCGAGTTCGAGTCTCGAGGGCCGGCCGATCGCGACCGGCCCTGAAGCGGAGGCAAGCTCGAAGTCACCGTTCTCAAGCTGCGACACGCTGAGCTCGGCATCGAGCGGAGGCGGCGCCAGCAACCGGACCTTCATGTCGCTACCGGCCGCGACGACGAACGCGCCGCAGGCATAGCCACCGTTCGCGGACGCCGGCGGGCCGTTGTAGCGGCGGTCAAGCTTGAGAGTGTTCAAATGCCCTCCGGCGGGGCCCCGGCCGACGCTGAGCAATTCCAGCACTCGGAGAACTGCGCCTCGATCCGCTCGCCGCAGCGCCCGCAGGTCCATGCGTCGCCACTCGGCTGCGAATGAAGCGCCACGTCGATCAGGCCGCGTGCGCGCAGTTCCTGGCCTGGTTCGCGGACCCACAGTTCGGGCCAGCACTCCACGAACGGAATCTCGCCTACCACGCCGGACAGCCTGTCGTTCCGGACGATGCAGGCGATTCCCTCGGACTCGAGGATGTTGCGCAGGTGGGCAATCTCGATCGCCGATTCTGCGGTGTGTACCTTGCGCATGACGCTCATCGTAGCGGGTTAACCCCGCCAGAATCGATCCATCTCGAGATAGGTGAACGACACCGACCAGCCGATCAGCACGAAACCCGCAAGACTCTCCATCCCGGTCAGGAAGCGGATGTTGCCGACGGGCGTCAGATCGCCCAGTCCCAGCGTCGTGTAGCAGGTGGCTGAAAAGTAGACGTAGTCGAAAAGGCCGACGGCGTGCGACGCCAGCAACTGCCCGTGCTCCGCATTGTGGGCCAGCGCGTAGTACCCAAGGCCGAAGATCCAGATCTCGATCACGTGAATCAGCAGGATCGTAAAGATCATGACCAGGATGCGCGGCCGTGGCTGGATGCGAATGCGCTTCAGCCGGGTGGTCAGTTGTGAAAGGCCCTCGTAGTGAATCAACACACAGATGACCACCAGCAGCAGCGTGGACGCGCTGACCACGCCGAGGGACAGATAGTCCGCCTGGTTCATGTTGCGGGCCGCCCTGTCTCCTGCAGCTCTCCCATGCGCCCGCTTTCGCGCGCAGCCGTGCTGCTGCCCTGCGTCCCGCCTGGTGGATGCCGCTCCACCGCGAGCACGAAGCTCGTGTAGATTTCCGGAAGGCGCTCCAGCACCTGCGCCTTTCCAAGCATGTCGCTGGCCGCGACCGCAGCGCGCAACACCGGCAGGCTGAGTGATTCGAGCGCAGCCGAGGACACCGGCCAGTAGCTCAGGTGCCAGGGCTCGACGCCGGCGCCGCAGCCGGTCGAGGCATAGGGTCGGTAGAACCCGAATCGTGTCATGTTTGCATCGAGCCAGGCGCCGAGCTTGCCGAACACTCCGTCGGCCGCGTATTCAGCTGGCACCAGTTGCACCTTGTACCCGTCCGGCATGGCAGCGGCGTCGATCAAGTCGACGTCGGAACCCCAGTGATGTCGGCTGCCGCCGGGTATGGCCGACCAGCAGAGGATCGCGTCCACCCTGCGCGCGTCGTCGACCGACGCCGGATCGATGTGTTGCCCGCTGCGGTCGAGCAACGGCTGCTCGCCGCTCCACTTCCGGTTCCACAGGTACACCTGGCGGTCGAAGTCCCGGAAGCTCGATGCGGCGACGAGGTCCACGCCGGCCTGCGCGGCAGCGTCCCGCATCGCAAGAAAAGACGTTACGACCTCGGCGTGCAACACACATCGTGGACGTTCGAGTTCCACCACGTGGGTCCTGGCGCGGCCAGTCAGTTCGAGTTCATTCATGAGCTACGTCCCCGGGTTCCAAGCATACCGGACTGCCGGGCCGCGCCACGGCCGCACGGCAGTGTCGGAATATTTTCCATTTCTTCAGGCGCTTGGCGTCGCCGCCGGGGTCGCCCCGAGCCTTTGCCGAGTCTATGATGTCCGCCGGGGGCAAATTAGAAGCAATCCAGGCTGGCATCGACCAGCGGGATTTCCAGGCGACACATGAGCGCGATGGGTCTCAGGTATCGATACGTTCTCCTGATCGTCGTGGTCGGCGTACTGCTGACCGCGGCATTCACGGGGGCGATGGTCGTGTCGGGGGGCAGGCTCAAGCTGGTGATTGCCGCGGGGCTGGTCCTGTCGCTTGTCGCTGGATGGATCGCGTGGCGACTGATCGCACGTATCGACCGTGCGATCGAGTCGCTGGTGCGCAGTGCGGAGCGGATCGGCAGCGGGCACTACGCGGACCCGGTCGCGTCAAGTGGCGTTCGCGAGATTGCGCCGATCGAGGATGCACTGGAGCGAATGCGCGAGGCACTGGCCAGCACGACGATATCCCGCGACTACCTCGGTATCCTGCTGAACAGCATGAGCGACGCCGTGCTGGTGATGGCCCCCGACGGGCGCGTACGCACCGCCAATCGCGCGGCAGAGGTCCTGCTCGGACACGAGCCCGGGCAGCTCGCCGGCCTCGACCTCGCGTCGCTGATCGCGGAGGAGCACCGCGCGGCCTTCGACCCGGTCCGCATCCTCGAGGCACCGGGCGAGACCGTCGTGAGCACGGCCCGCGGCCAGACCATTCCGGTGTCGGTTACCGCGTCGGCAATCTCGAGCGACGACCCCCGGTTCAAGGGCAACATCTACGTCCTGCGCGACATCACCGATCGCAAGCGGGCGGAGCGGCGCATCCGTTACCTGGCGCGCTTCGACGCGCTGACCAAGATGCCGAATCGCATGCAGTTCCAGCACCTGCTGCAACAGGCGATCGCCAGGTCGCTGCGACAAGGCCGATCGCTCGCCCTGCTGTACCTGGACCTGGACAACTTCAAGGAAATCAACGACACCTTCGGCCACGACGCAGGTGACCGTGTTCTCGAGACGCTGAGCGAGCGCCTCAGCCGCATCCTGCCGCAGGAGTCCGTGGTCGGTCGCCTTGCCGGGGACGAATTCGCGATATTTGCCGAGACCACGGCCAGGAAGGGCGATCGCCACGAACAGGCCGCGTCGCTGGCCCGGCTGCTGCTGACCGAGATCGCGCGGCCGCAGCACGTGGGTGGGCACGAGCTCGAGGTCACCGCGAGCATCGGCATTGCCGCGTGCCCGGAGGACGGCGACAACGTCATCGACCTGATCCGCAATGCCGACGCAGCCATGTACCACGCGAAACGCGCCGGCCGTAATTGCCAGGTCTTCTACGCCCCGGAGATGAACGCCGCGGCCGTCGAGCGATTGCTGCTCAAGGCCAAGCTCAGGATGGCGCTGGTCCGAGAAGAGTTCCAACGTGCGTTACCAGCCCAAGATGGACCTCGCGGGCGGCCAGGTCATCGGCGCGGAGGCCCTGCTTCGCTGGCGGCTGCCGGGCCACGGCGAGATCGCACCCGCACAGTTCATACCGCTTGCCGAGGAATCACGCCTGATCCTCGACATTGGCGCCTGGGTGCTGAACCAGGTGTGCAGCGACTATGCAGGATGGCAGAAGCGCGTGGCGGACCCTGGCCTGGTTGCGATCAACCTGTCGCTCAAGGAACTGAACCAGGCGAGCTTCATCCCGCGCTGCCGTTCGGTGTTCGAGAAGCACGGCGTGTCGCCCAGTCGCGTGGAACTCGAGATCACCGAGACCACGCTGATGTTGGATGCCGCGCGCACGCTGCCGCTGCTCGACGAGTTGCGCGCCATGGGCGTGCACCTTTCCATTGACGACTTCGGCACCGGTTATTCGAGCTTGAGCGCGCTGCAGCAGTTCCCGATCGGGACGCTCAAGATCGACCAGTCTTTCGTCCGCAACGCGGCGACAGACCCGGACGATGCAACGATCGTGCGCACCATCATCGAGATGGGTCGCAGCCTCGGGCTGCAGGTACTGGCCGAGGGCATCGAGACCGAGGAACAGCGGGCGTTCCTGCTGCACAGCGGCTGCCAGTACGGACAGGGTCGGCTGTTCGGCGATCCCATGACGGCCGACGATTTCATCGACACCATGCTCCGGCAGGCAACGGGCCAGCACCCCGTCCTGCGGCTGCCGGCATGAACATCGACGCACGCGCGGCACGCCCATCGGCGGGCGTGGTACTCTTTTTTCACCATGAAGAAGCCAAGGCTGCTCTATTTCGACGCCCCGGTCAGTCGCGGCGAGGAATGTCGTCTCGCGCTGCACCTCGGCGGCGTCGACTTCGAAGACGTGCGTATCAAGCCGGCCGAATGGCCCGCCATGAAGGCACAGATGCCCTACGGCGGGCTGCCGGTTCTCGAACTACCTGGAAAGCCTGCACTCGCGCACACCAATGCCATCCTGGTGCTGATCGGTCGCCGCCATGGACTGCATCCGGCCGATGACTTCGAGGCGGCACGCCACGAGGGAATGATGCAGCACGTGGAGACACTGCGCGCGGTCGTCTCGCCGACGCTGCGCATGCCGGAAGCCGAGAAGAAGGCCGCGCGCGAGTCACTGGTGGCGGACTTCCTGCCGGCCTGGGCGCAGGCGGCCGAGAGAAACATCGTGAACAGCCCGTTCTTCGGCGGCGACCAGCTGCAGGTCGTCGACCTGAAGCTGCACATGGCCGTGCGCTGGTTCATTGGTGGCAAGGTCGATCACATACCTGCCTCGATCTTTGCCGGCTACCCCAGGCTCCTCACGGTTCACGACGCGGTGCGCGATCACCCGGGCGTGAAGGCGTGGTACGCAAGGCCCTGAGGCCAGCCGCCGGGCCGCGCCCGGGCCGTGTCGACAGACGCTGATACAGGAGGTCGCATGCGCCGACTCGTTCATCGAATGATCCCCTGCGCGCTCGCTTTGCTGGCCGTGCCGGCGGTGGCGACCGCGGGAGGCAAGGTCAAGTGCAAACTGAGTTTCCAGATGTCAGGCTGGTCGGTCTTCTACAAGGAGTCGAGCGGCACCGGGACGATCAGGTGTTCGAACGGCCAGTCGATGGCCGTAAAGCTGCGAGCCCAGGGCGGCGGGCTGACCGTCGGCAAGTCGACGATCGACGACGGCCATGGCGATTTCTCCGGCGTCGGCAACATCAACGAACTGCTCGGTACCTACGTATCTGCGGAAGCCCACGCGGGTGCGGTGGAATCGGCGAAAGCCCAGGTGGTTACCAAGGGCGAGGTGTCGCTCGCGTTGAGCGGCACGGGAACCGGTTGGGACCTCGGGGTTGCCTTCGGCAATTTCGTCATTTCCCGTCGGTAGGACAGCGCAGCGGTCCGCAGACCCGGCCGGAATCGCGCGCGCACTGGTTCTGGACCGCGAGCGGTCGGCGCGGTCGCGGGTATCAGTCCCGCTCCATTTCCTCCGCAACGATCGCCATCACGCGGGGCGCAAGTACCAGGCCGACGTGTGTCTCGCTGACCTCCACATGGCGCACTCGCGGCGACCACTGGTCGATGCATGCTTGCCAGGCAACGATGCCGTCACGCCTGGAATATATCGCGGTCACCGGCACGCGGAGCGGCGTCGCGTAACGCTCCGCAACGGCGCGCTCGATCTCGTGCAGGTCGTGGCCCTGCGACCGATAGCGTTCGGCCGTGGCCGTGTAGCGCGGACCGCCGATGACAGGGCTGCCGAGCGTGATGACCTTGCGGATCTCGCGCTGGTGATCGCGGGCGTATTCCCGGGCGATGTAACCGCCCAGGCTCCAGCCGACCAGCACCACGGGTTGTTCGTGTGCCTCGATTGCCGCGGCGACGACGCTCGTGAGCTTTGCGCGGAACTTGCGCACGTCGCCGGTGTTGATTCCCAGTCCCCAGTCGAGCGCTCGATGACCTCGACGCCCGAGGAAAGACTTCACGACCTGCATCGACCTCGGCCCTGCGCCGAATCCCGGCAACAGGATGACGGTGCGCGGCATCGCGGACCTGCCCGATTTCATCGCGAGCCACGACGGGGCCCACCGAAGCGCGTCGATGGGAAGGCGAAGCTCACGCAGTGCGTCGAGCCTGCCCGGAGGGGTGATGGGATCGTAGTCGATGGTCATCCGCCGCGAGCGTAGCAAGCGGGGTGGTGAATGCAATCGCGAGGCCGTAGGCCCGCCGGTCTGCTATCGGGCCGCATGGGCTGCGAGGCTTGTGCGCGTCAGGTTCCACAGCATGCCCATGCTCACGAGCACGATGGCCACACCGAGCGCCTGCAGCGGTCCGACCGGCTCGCCGAGGAAGTACCAGCCGAGGAACACCGTGGCGACCGGCCCGATCACCCCTGCCTGGGCCGCCAGTCCGGAGCCCACCCGCTTTACTGCAGCCATGATCAACAGCATGGGCACGAAAGTGCAGACGCTGGCGTTCAGCAGGCTCAGGCCATACACCTGCGGCACCTGGCTGATGATGCCGAGCGGGTTCCTGACGAGCGCCTGAAGCACGCAGAAAAACGTCGAGGAGGCGCTGGCGTACGCGACCAGGCGAAGACTGCCGACACGGTTGACGATCTCGCCGGCAAAGATAAGGTAGATCGCATAGGTGAACGCGCCCAGGAACACGAAACTGCTTCCGAGCAAGGTATTTTCGCCGTCGACGCGCACGTCGTGCAGGAATACCAGCAGCACGCCCGCGTAGGCCACGGCCATCGCCAGCCACTGCCGGGCGTCGATGCGCTTGCCGAGCACGATGGCCGACAGCACCAGCACCATCGTCGGGTTCAGGTACAGGATGATTCGTTCGAGTCCGACCGACACGTGCTGCAGGCCGAGGAAATCCAGGTAGCTGGACAGGTAATAGCCGACGAACCCGAGCAGCAGCACCTTGATCCGGTCCTGGCGAAGCATCGGTTCCGGCCGCCGGCTTACCGTATGCCACCAGACGGCGGACCAGAAGAACGGCAGTGAAAACAGCATGCGGAGCGCGAGCACCGTCTCGGTGTCGGCACCATGGCGATAGCAGAGCTTCACCACCACTGCCTTTGCCGAGAAGAGCACCGCACCGAGTGCGGCAAGCAGCAGGGCGGATCGCGAGCCTTGGGTCATGAGGCGGTTGACGAGGGAAGCCGATCGGCATCATACCGATCGTGCCGCGATCGGATCGGCTGGACTTCGCCACCTCGAATCCTGTGTACCGGCCCGATTTGTGCACACAACTTGACACGAGCGGTCACCTGCCCTTCCCATCAACCCCGATGACAGGCCCGACCTCCCCGCGGCATCGTGCTGCTCCCGTTGCGCGCGGCCTGCCGCTATTTGCGCTGCTGATGGTCCTGTATTTCGCCCAGGGACTCCCGTCCGGGCTGCTGGCCAAGGCGTTGCCGCCGTTGCTGCGCGAGCAGGGTGTGTCGCTGTCGGTGATCGGCCTCACCAGCCTGCTTGCCCTGCCATGGGCGCTGAAATTTCTCTGGGCACCCATCGTCGATCGCTACGGTTCGCGCAAACAGTGGCTGCTGGCACTGAACGCGCTGAGCATGATGCTGATGCTGGTCGTGGCATCCCGCGACTTCGCCGCCTGGGTCGACATCCTGCCGCTGTTCCTGTCGTTGCTGTTCTGCCTGAACTTCATCGCCGCCACCCAGGACATCGCCACCGACGGCCACGCGGTCAGCAGGCTGAAGCCCGAGTGGCGCGGCCTCGGCAACAGCATCCAGGTCGTTGGCTACAAGCTCGGAATGCTTACCGGCAGCAGCCTGTTGCTGTGGCTGGTTGCGCGATACGGCTGGCACGCGAGCTACACCAGCCTCGCCTGCCTGATGCTGGCAGTCATCTTGCCGGTACTTTTCATGGACGGTGAACGGGGCTCCGCGAGCCTGTCCCGGACACACGCACAATGGCAGGGTCTCCGCGGATACGGACGACTGTTCGGCGAATTCATCGAGCGTCCCGGGCTTGGCTGGTGGCTTGTGACGGTCGCCCTCTACAAGTTCGGCGACTCGCTTGCCTCGCGCATGACGGGCCCGCTGCTCACCGACAGCGGGTATTCGCTGGCGCAGATCGGCGTGATCAGCGGGATTGCCGGTGCGACGCTGGGCGTGCTCGGAGCATTCATCGGCGGCACGACCCTGCTGCGCCTCGGGCACCGCCAGGCCCTGATCGGCTTCGGCGTGCTGCAGGCGATCGGGCTCGCCGGTTACCTGCTGGTCGTTGCCGGCATGCGCAACCTCTACGGACTCGGCACCATCGTGTGTTTCGAGCAGTTCGCAGACGGGCTCTCGACGGTCGCTCTGTTTACGATGATGATGGATCGCTGCCGCGCGCACTCCCCGGGGACCGACTACTCGCTGCAGGCATCGCTGATGACCATGTCGACCGGCGCGGCCGCAATGGCGGGCGGTGCTTTTGCCGAGCAGTTCGGCTACGCGGCAACATTCATCGTCGCGGCCCTGGTCACGCTGCTCAGCCTGCTGCCGGCATTGCTGTTCTTCCGAGGCTCCGGGAGCGCCGCGGTCGCCGGTTGAGGCGCCTCAGGACTTTTGTATTGCGCCGGCCGCTATGCGGTTCGCAGCGTCCCGCAGGGCCTGGTCGGTCGCCCGCTCGAAAGCCGCCACCACTGATCCTCGGTCATTGCGCGCAGCCTCGGCCGTCGCGGCGACGCGAAAGCTCGTCACGATCCGGCCGCTGCGGACGTCCACCAGATTGACGCCGAACTCGACCATGACAGTCGGCGGTGCATCCACGTTTGCATACGCTGCTTCGAAGCGGCCAATCTCGGCGTCGAGCATCAGCGTGGTCGGCACCCGGCTCGGCGCCGCAACGACAGTGGCAAAGCGCGCGTCACGCGCAAGCGTATCCACGAGCAGTTGCTGCAGCATCTGCGGCGCCGGATCCGCCCAGCGGGCCCCGGCCAGGTAGTCGAAGCCGAGACCGGGTGTGGTGACCGCTATCCGGTCGGTGTCCAGCGACAGGGGACTGCGCGGCCGCGCCACGGTAATGGCGAGCGGAAGCCTGGTGCCCCCGGGCTCGACTGCAGGACCATCCAGCCGATACCGTGCGGGCGCGTCCGCATCGGAGCGCAATATTGAACCGACGCAGGCCGTACTGAGGCATGCCACTGCAAGCAGGGTCGCGATGCGTCTCACGGTGGGATCTCCATGCCGGATTCCTTGCGCTCGATCAGGAGGCCCGACGGGTTTTCACGCAGGCTGCGCGCCAGCGCGCGCATTTCGTCGCTGGTTCCCTGCAGGTCGATTATCAGCTGCTGCAGGTCAGCCACGCCGCTGCCCGCGAACTGTGCGAGCGTCGCCTCGTTGCCCGACACGATCCGGTCGAGGCTGTCGGCTGCGCGGCCGAGCTTTTCCATCGCGGCGCGCGAGGCGACCAGCGTTTCCTCGAGCTTCGGCGCCGCATTGTCGGCAACGCCACGCATGCTGGCCGCAAGTTCACTCACCTCGTTCGAGGTCCTGCGCAGGTCGCCGGCGAGCGATGCTGCCTCGCGTGTCACTACCGGCAGGTCCCGGGATGCTACCTGCATGTTCTTCAGGGTCTCGGACACGGCCTCGAGATTGCTGTCGGCCAGCAGCAACTCGAGGCGTTCCGCCAGGCCCGCGGCGCGCGCGAGCAGGTCGGGCAACTTCGCGAGGAATGCCTCGATCTCACCCGGGCGCGACGGGATCACGTCGTACCTCTCGCCTTTGACGAGGGGGCGCTGCGGGTCTCCAGCCGGATCCTTCTGAAGGTCGATGTACAGCAGGCCGGTCAGGCCGAGCAGTCCCAGCCGGGCCTGCGTCGCGCCGGAAATCGGTGCCCGCGAGTCCACTTCCGCCAGCACCTTTACACGGCCCGGATTCACCAGGTCGACCGACAGGCTTCGCACCCGGCCCACGTCCACGCCGAGATAACGAACCGGGCTGCCACGGTCGAGTCCGCTGACGGAGCCATCGAAGTAAATCTCGTAGCGCACGTACTCGCGCCGCTCGCTCGCGCCGGAGTACCACAGCACGAACGCGACTGCCGCGACGATCGCAAGCAGCGCGAACAGTGCAACGGCCGCGTATTTCGCATCACGATCCACGGCCGGCCTCCTGCTCGCTCAGTGCCGCGCGGCCGCGTTCACCGTGGAAGTACTGGCGGATCCACGGGTGATCATTGGCGACGATTCCCTGCAGCGTGTCCACGATGACTTTTCCGTCCACGAGCACGGCGACACGGTCGCATGTACGCACGAGGGTGTCCAGATCGTGGGTCACCATCACGACCGTCAGGCCGAGCGCCTTTCGCAGGTACAGCAGCAGTTCGTCGAAGGCCGCAGCGGCAATCGGGTCCAGCCCGGCGGTGGGTTCATCGAGGAACAGCAGCTTCGGGTCCAGCGCCAGGGCCCTCGCCAGCGCGACGCGCTTGATCATTCCGCCGGACAACTGGGCCGGAAACTTGGCTGCCGAGTCCGGCGGCAGCCCGACCATGCGCAGCCGCAACTCGACCAGGCTGGTCACCGCCTGCTGCGGCAGTTCCATTGCCTCGAAAACGGGAAGGGAGATGTTTCCCGCCACGGTGAGCGAGGTAAACAGCGCGCCATGCTGGAAGGTCACGCCGTAGCGTCGCTTTACTTCGCGAAGCTCCCGGTCGCCCATCGCCGTGATCTCGTGCCCTTCCATGAGCACGGTCCCGGCGTCGGGGTGCTGCAGTCCGAGCAGGGTCCTGAGCAGCACGGACTTGCCGCTGCCGGATCCTCCGACGATGCCGAACACCTCGCCCTCGTTGACGTCGAAGTCGATTCCGTCGTGCACGACCTGCGTGCCGAACCTGTTGACGATTCCCCGAACCGAGACGATCGGTGCCACGGCCGCCATCAGAAGTCGATCTCGAGGAAAAGGATAGCGAACAACGCGTCCACCAGGATCACCAGGAAGATGGACTGCACCACCGCGACCGTCGTCAGCCGACCGAGTTCGCGCGAGGATTCGCGCACCTGCAGGCCGCGCAGGGTGCCGGTCAGCGCAATGACGAGCCCGAATACCGGTGCCTTGACCATGCCCGCCCAGAATGTAGTGTTGGAGATGGCGTCGTCGAGCCTGGTTACGAACTGCGGCCACGGCAGGTCGAAGAGATAGCGCGTAAGCACCGCGCCGCCCGCGAGCCCCATGGCATCGGCCACGACAGTAAGCAGCGGCATCGCGATCACCAGCCCGAGCACCCTGGGCAGCACCAGCAGTTCGAGCGGATTCAGGCCCATCGATTCGAGCGCGTCCACCTCGTCGTTGAGCTTCATGACGCCGAGCTCGGCAGCGAAAGCGCTGCCGGTCCGGCCCGCCACCATGATGGCAGTGAGCAGTACACCCAGCTCGCGCAGCACGCCGATCGCCACCAGGTCAACGGTGTAGATCTCCGCACCGAACGGCTGCAACTGCTGCGCACCGATGTAGGCGGCAATGACGCTGATCAGGAAAGCGATGAGCGCGACCACCGGCACGGCACGCACGCCGGTCTCGTAGACATGGCGGACGATTGACGGCAGCCGAAGTCCCCGGAGACTGGTCCAGCGCGATCCCGCGGTTGCAAGCACCTGTCCGCCGAAAATGAATGCGGCGTACCAGGCCCGCATGCGCGCTTCCCCTCCCCGACCGAGGCCGGCGAGCCAGCGGACCACGGCAGGACTTGCGCTGGCTGGCTCCGGCGTGGGCTCCGATTTTGAAAGGCCTTCGAGGTACGCGAAGTGCCCGGGCACCGCCCCCTCAAGGGAAACACGGGCGCCGCTCGCGGCCAGGCGTTCGAGCAGGCGGTGCAGCAGCCACGCAGGCCCGATGTCGAACGCACCGGCGCCGGCAAGGTCCACGGTCAACTCGTGTGGCGCCGCGGCCTCGACGGCGCGCAACCGCATTTCCAGCTGCGGCAGGTCGCTCATCCGGCAATCGCCCGACAGTTGCAGGCGGTCGAACGCTTCGCCCAGGACTGCCTGGAATTTCACTTTTCCCTCGCGATCCGGCGCGGTCATTGAATGCTAGCATCGGCGGACGAACGTGGTGAGGTCGATGGCGGGCAACGTACTTTCGCAGATCCTTATTCTTCTCGCAGGCTCGGTGCTGGTGCTGAGCATGGTGCGGCGCTTTGCCCTGCCCCCGATACTGGGGTACCTGCTGGTTGGAATGCTGCTCGGCCCGCACGCGCTCGGCCTGGCCTCGGACGACGAGTCCGTGGCGATGCTCGCCGAGTTCGGCGTCGTGTTCCTGGTCTTCATGCTCGGCCTCGAGTTTTCGCTGGCGCGCATGATCGCGATGAAATCCGAGGTGCTGGGCATCGGCGGCCTGCAGGTGCTGCTGGTGACCGCAGCGACCGGTAGCTGCGCGTGGGCGTTCGGGCTGGAGCCGGTCGCGGCCATCGTGGTGGGTGGCGCGCTTGCCATGTCGTCCACCGCCATCATCGTCCGGCAACTGGGCGAGGAACTCGAGATCAACCGGACCCATTCACGGCTCGCGGTCGGGATCCTGCTGTTCCAAGACCTGGCGTTCGCTCCGCTGCTCGCGCTCGCGACGTCGCTTGGCGAGGCGGACCAGGTCGTGGGCCCGGCATGGTTCCTGAACATGGCCGGGCGTGCGGTCGCCGCGCTGGTGGTGGTGCTGGTGGCCGGACGCTGGGTACTGCGCCCGCTGTTCCACGAGATTGCCAGGCACCGCAGCAGCGAGACCTTCACGTTGACCGTGCTGTTCGTGGCGCTGGGCGGGGCGTGGGCGACCCACGCACTGGGGCTCTCGATGGCACTAGGCGCGTTCCTTGCGGGCATGCTGCTCGCCGAGACCGAGTTCAGGTACCAGACCGAGGCGGTCATCAAGCCGTTCCAGGACATCCTGCTCGGCCTGTTCTTCGTCTCGGTGGGCATGCTGCTCAATCTCCGGCTGCTGCTGGCCCAGCTGCCGCTGATCCTCGCGCTGCTGATCGGCCTGCTGCTGCTGAAGGCGGCGATCGTCACGCTGATCGTGCGGCGGTTCGTACCCAATGCGCGCAAGGCGCTGCGCACCGCGATCGTGGTTGCGATGGGCGGCGAGTTCGGCTTCGCATTGCTGACCCTGCTGCTCAAGGGCCGCATGGTCGATGCGGAGATCGTCCAGCCGCTGCTCACTGCCGTGGCGCTCAGCATGCTGGTCGGTCCGCTGCTGGTCCGCTACAACGGGCGCATTGCCGACTTCATCCTGCGTCGCCAGTCCGTCGAACCCTCCGAAGCCGTGCTGGAGACCGTCGCAACCCGGCAGCTCGCCCAGCGTGACCACGTGATCATCTGCGGGTTCGGGCGCGTCGGCCAGAACCTCGCGCGCGTGCTCGAACAACGGGGCCTGGAGTACATCGCGATCGACCAGGACCCGTTCCGGGTGCGCGACGCGCGCCAGGCAGGCGACCCGGTCGTGTACGGCGACACCGCCGAAACCGAAGTGCTGCGCTCGCTGGGGCTCGACCGGGCCAGCGTGCTGGTCATTTCATTCGACAGCCCGGAGACCGCGCTCAGGATCGTGCGCAGGGTACGTCGATTGCGCGCCGACCTGCCCGTCCTGGTGCGCACCGAGGACGACGCGAAGCTCGACGTGCTGCAGGCCGCGGGCGCGACCGAAGTGATCCCGGCAACGTTCGAGACCAGTTTGTCGCTCGTTTCCCACGTGCTGCTGTGCCTCAAGGTGCCCGCGCAGGAGGTCCTCGAGGTGACCGAGAACATCCGCCATGACCGTTATTCGATCCTGCGCAGCGTGTTCCGCAAGCACGATGCCAGGCATCTCGACGAAGACCACCCGCTGCGGCAGCAGCTGCGCACCGTCATCCTGCCGCCCGGGGCGCGGGCCGTCGGCCGGACCATCAGGGAACTGAAGCTGGACGAGGGCGAAGTGCGCATCAACGGGCTTCGCCGCGACGGCATCGTGGGCAGGAATCCGGATCCGGACACCAAGTTTCGCGAGGGCGATGTGGTCATCCTGTGGGGGACACCGGAGCGCCTCGAGCAGGAAGAGCGCCGGCTGCTGATGGGCTGACCGGCCGGCCAGTCGTGGTCGAGCGACACGTCCCGGGCGGGACGTGATCTTTAAACTCATATAAAACAAAGATTTACAACACTTGGTGCCTCGTGGAATCCCGCAGGGGCGAGTCCGGATCGGGCGGTTCTTCCGCTGGCATATACAGTCGTTTATTTATTGACACTACGTCAACAGGTGCTGATGATAGCGCCATGTCCTACATCAGCGAACGCCGTCTCGAAGAGCGCGACCGGCGCCGTACCGAGATCGTTGATGCCGCCGACGCGCTGTATGCGGAGGCCGGCTGGGACACGATAACGATGGAACAGGTGGCCCGGCGCGCGCGCCTCAGCCGCGCGCTGGTCTACGTCTATTTCAAGGACAAGTCCGACCTGCACCTGGCGCTGGTCGAGCGTGCGCTCGACACGCTCAGGACGCGGTTTGATGCGGCACGCACCGGCAGGGCCTGCGGGCTCGACGAAATCGAGGCCATTGGCCGGGCATACGTCGCCTTCTCGCACGAGATGCCGCACTACTACGACGCGTGCTCACGCTACCAGTCCCACGCCTGTGGTGAAGAGTGCGCCGCTGCCACCGTTCCGCCGAATGAAGCCGCGTGCATGCAGGCAGGGCATCGTGTGCACGAGACGATTGTCGATTCGCTGAACCGCGGCGTCGCGGATGGCTCGGTCCGCGCCGACCTGGGCGAACAGTACGTGACCGCACTCGGGCTGTGGGCATTCACGCATGGAGTGATCCAGATCGCATCGAGCAAGCGTGGGCAGATCGAGCACGAGGGCATACCTGTCCAGCAGTTCATCGATCATTCGTTCGCGCTGGTTCTCGGCGCGCTGCGTCCCTGAGTCCTGGACGAACCATGGCAATGCCGCTCCTGTCTGCCTGTCGTCCCGCGAGCCTGCCGAGGCCGGTCCGCTGGCGCGTGGCTGCCCTGGCAGTGTCGGCTGCCAGCATTGCGCAGGCGCAGGTCGCACCCGTGCCGCCACCGTCGGTGGTAGCCGCCGACGCGCTCGCGGCCATGACACCACTGGCGCCCGCAACACCGGACACGCGGCCGGCCGGAACGGTCGAAGACGGCCTGCGGCAGGTGCTCGACGACGCGCTTGCTGCGAACCTCGAACTGCGCGCCGGAACTGCCGGCGTTCAGCAGCGCGTGGCTGCGCTCGACCGTGCGCGCGCGCGCTACTTGCCCGTGCTCGACTTCGATGCGCGCTATTCGGTCGCCGACGGCGGCCGAACCATCGAATTCCCGGTCGGGGACCTGCTGAACCCGGTCTACGAGACCCTCGACGACCTTCTGGTCCAGTCCGGGCAGCCTGCTTCCTTCCCGCGGGTGAAGAACCAGCAGATCAGCCTGCTGCGGCCGCAGGAGCAGAACACGCGCGTGGTACTCGCGCAGCCGCTCTACGAGCCGCGTCTCGCACCGGCCGTCGAGGGGAACCGGCAGAACCTGAATCGCGCCGAGGCGGACTTGTCCGGTCTGCGAACCCGCGTGATCCGCGACACCAAGGTCGCGTATTACGAGTGGCTCGCGGCCCAGCAGCAGGCGCTGGTCTTCGACGCGACGCTCGAACTCGCGAGGGCAAACCTTGCGGCCAACGAAAGCCTGTATCGCAACGGGCGTATCACGCGCGATCTCGTCTACCGTGCCGAGGCAGACCTGCTTGAAATCGAGCAGAACCGCCTCGCCGCCGTGAGCCGCGTTGCGGTCGCGCGCAGCTACGTCAACCTGTTGCGCAACTACCCGCTCCCGGCGCCAGTGCCGGAGGCGAACATCGACCAGGCGACGGTCGAGCGTTTCCGTAGCCGTGCGATCCGGCGCCTGGCCGGCCGACCGCTCGAAGTCCCGGTCATGCAGCAGGTCGCCACCGAGCGTCGCGCCGAGATCCAGAGCCTCGACGCCGCCATCGCGGGCAGCCTTGCAGAGCAGGATCTCGCACGCGCCGCGTTCAAGCCGACGCTGGCAGTCGGCGCCGAGGCCGGCATCCAGGGAGAGGACTACGGCTTCGGACCGGACGAACGCTACGTGCTCGCGTCGATCGTGCTGCGATGGAACGCGTTCCGTGGCGGTGCCGACCAGGCTGCGCTCGACGAGGCGCGCGCGCTGACCGAGCAACTGCGCGCCACTCGCGACCTGGCAGCGCAGCAGGTGCAACTCGAAGTGCAGCGTGCACTGGAGCGGCTCCAGGTCGCGGACGCGTCCATCGGCACGGCCGAGAAGCGCGCGCAGGCTGCCGAAGCAGGGTTCCGCATCGCCGCCAGAAAGCGCGACCTGGGCCAGATCAACCAGGCTGATTTCATAGACTCCCGCCGCACGCTCACTGACGCCCAGCTCAACCTCAACCGGGTGCGCACCGAGTTCCTCGGACGCCTCGCGGAACTCGAATTTGCAATCGGCGACCCGCACGCGGCCGACGAGGACTACCAGTGACCAGGATCATCGTTCCGCTGGCGGTCGCCGGCCTGCTGCTCACGGCCTGCGGCCCCGAGTCCCCGTCGCAGCCAGCGGCACCGAGTAGCGCCGCGCCGGTCCGCACCGCACCTGTCGAGAGCGTCCAGCTGCAGGGTACGGTGAGATCGGTCGGGGTGCTGGAGCCGCGCGACGAGATCCGGCTTTCCTTCAAGGTCGGCGGCGTGGTCGATACGGTAAGCGTCGACGTCGGCGACCGCGTCCGGCGCGGGCAACTGCTCGCTACCATCAAGCGCGCGGAAGTCGACGCCGCGATGAACCAGGCGAGCGAGGCGGCCGAGAAGGCGCGGCGCGACCTCGAGCGCGGGCGGAGGTTGAAGGCCGACGAGGTCGCGACCGAGGAGCAGGTGCAGGACCTGGCCACCGCTTACAGCGTTGCGCGCTCGAACCTCGATGCTGCCCGATTCAACGCGCGCTACGCCAGGATCGAGGCTCCGCAGGATGCGGTCGTGCTGCAGCGGCTTGCCGATCCCAGCGAGCTGGTACAGCCCGGGCAGCCCGTGCTGCTGCTTGGCGGCACGTCGGGAGGCTGGCTGGTTCGCACTGCGCTCGCGGATCGCGATGCAGTACGGGTCAACGCGGGCGATGTCGCGGTGATTTCGTTCGATGCGTTCCCGGACCGCGATTTCACCGGCCGCGTAACGCGCATCGGCTCGAGCGCCGATCCGCACACCGGCACGTTTGACGTCGAGATCGAGGTGATGCCGGACGGCGCCAGGTTTGCACGGGGTCTGGTCGGCCGGGTGTCGCTTGCCGTGAGGGACTCTGCCCAGTCGAAGCTCCGGACAGTGGTGCCGCTCACCGCGATCGTCGAGGCGAACGGCAAGCAGGCCATCGTGTACGTGCTCGATCCGCAGCAGGGCGTCGCGCATCGCAGGGAAGTCACGGTCGGCTCGATCGCAGGGGACCGCGTGGTCATTGCCGCGGGACTTCAGGACGGGGAACTGGTCATCAGCGACGGGGCGGCCTGGCTCACCGATGGCGAGCCGGTTCGCGTGGTCGGTCAGCCGGGCTGACGCTGCATGCGCATCTGGGCATTCTGCGTCCGGCGCTGGCAGTTCACGCTGGTGTTGTTCGGACTGCTGGCCGCGGTCGGCGTCAATTCTCTGCTGAACATACCGCGTTCCGAAGACCCGGAATTCCATGTGCCGATCCCGACCGTCGTCGCCGTATACCCCGGTGCCGATCCGGTGGACATGGAGAGGCTCGTGGTGCAGCCGATCGAGGATGCAATCAACGAGCTCGACGACATCAAGAAGATCGACAGTCGCTCGATGGACGGCGTCGGTGTCATCCAGCCCGAATTCAGCTGGGACACCGACCCCGACGAGAAATACGACGAGGTCGTGCGGGAGGTGAACCGCATCCGTGCCGACCTGCCCGCCGGTCTCGCGTCACTGGAGGTTCGCAAGGCGGGTTCGGGCCTGGTGAACATCGTTCAGTTCGCGCTGGTGAGCGAGGACGCCGGCTACCGCGAACTGTACCGGCTCGCCAAGGACCTTAGCGATTCGATCGAGACCGTGCCCGGCGTACGCCGCAGCGAATTCTGGGCCGTTCCGGAACCGGAGGTGCGCATCGCAATCGACCTCGAGCGCATGGGCCGCTCGGGCGTGACGCTCGCGCAGGTCGAGCAGTCGGTGCGCGGCGGCAATGCCACGGTGCCGGGCGGCGCCGTGGACGTCGGCCTGCGCAAGTACAACCTCAAGACCTCGGGTGGCTACGACTCGCTCGACGAAATCGCGGAGACCATCGTCGCCAGCCGCGACGGCCGGGTCGTGAAACTGCGCGACGTGGCAGAGGTCAGCTGGGAAGACACCGAGCAGCGCTACGTCGGTCGGTTCAATGGCCGGCGGGCCGTATTCGTGACGGCCAATGCAAAGGATGCGGTCAACGTCTTCGACGTTCGCGACGGGATCTACTCGAAGGTGGAAGCGTTCGAACAGCGACTGCCGGACGGCATCACCATCGAGCGCGGTTTCGACCAGAGCCGCAACGTCAGTCACCGCCTGACCCGGCTCGGAATCGACTTCGCCATCGCGATTGCCCTCGTGTCGCTGACACTGCTGCCGCTTGGCCTGCGCGCCGCCACGGTAGTGATGATTTCTATACCGCTGTCGCTGTCGATCGGCCTGTCGGTGCTCTACTTCACCGGGTTCTCGCTGAACCAGCTCTCGATCGCCGGATTCGTGCTTGCGCTGGGACTGCTGGTGGACGACTCGATCGTGGTCGTGGAGAACATCGCGCGCTTCCTGCGCGCGGGTCATACGCGATTCGAGGCTGCGATCGCGGCCACCGACCAGATCGCGCTCGCGGTGCTCGGCTGCACCGCAACGCTGCTCTTCGCGTTTCTTCCGTTGTTGTTCCTGCCGGAGGGCGCCGGCAAGTTCATACGTTCATTGCCTGCCGCGGTCCTCTACACGGTGCTCGCGTCGCTGTTCGTCGCACTGACCGTCATCCCATTTCTCGCCAGCCGCATCCTGCGACCCGAGGGCGAGGCCGGCGAGGGCAACCGCGCCTTGAAGGCGCTGATGTCGGTCATACATCGCGTCTATTCCCCGGCCCTCCGGGTGGCCCTCGCAAATCCGCGCCGCACGCTGCTCGCGGCACTGGCATTCGTGGCGGCATCGCTCGCGCTGGTACCGCTGATCGGAGTGAGCCTTTTCCCGCCTGCCGACATCCCGCAGTTCCGCATAACGATCGAGGCTTCCAACGGCGCAAGCCTCGAGGACACAGATCGTGCGCTCAGGTTCGTGGAGGAGGAGCTGGCCACCCGTCCCGAAATCAAGCACTGGTTCGCCAACCTCGGCCGCGGGAACCCGCGCGTCTACTACAACATTTTCCCCGAGGAAACCAACGCGAACGTCGCCGAGGTGTTCGTCGAACTCGACGAGTTCGACCCGCGCCGCAGCCCCGTGCTCTACGAGGAGCTGCGTGGCAGGTTCGCGGATTTCCCGGGTGCGCGAATCCTGGTGGAGTCGTACAGGAACGGGCCGCCCATCAACGCACCGATCGAAGTCGCGATCTCGGGTCCCGACCTCGGCCAGTTGCGCGAGCTGTCGGAAAAGACCGCGGCACTTATCGAGTCCACGCCGGGCACGCGCGACGTGGAGAATCCGATGCGGCGCCTGCGCACCGACCTGGACCTGCGCATCGACACGCAGAAAGCCGCGTTGCTCGGCGTCGCGCCGGCGGAAGCGGATCGAACCGTGCGTGCCGCGGTCGCGGGACTTGGTGCCGGCAAGTTCCGCGAGGCGGACGGGGACGAGTACGACATCACGCTCAGGCTGCCGATGGACGATCGACAGACGCTGGACGCCTTGAACCGGATCGAGGTGGCGTCCGCGTCGGGCCGGCCGGTCCCGCTGAGGCAGTTGTCGTCGCCGGAGTTCACGTCGGACGTGAGCCTGATAGAGCGTCATGACCGTGAACGGCAGGTGGTACTGAGCGCCTACCCGGCCGCGGGCTACAACACCAGCAACGTGACGCGGGCCGTGTTCGAGCGGCTCGAAGAGCTCGAGCTGCCCTCGGGTTATTCATTGCGGGCCGGGGGTGAGGCGGAAGCCCAGCAGGAGAGTTTTGGCGGAATGGGCACGGCCGTGCTGGTCGCCGTGTTCGGGATACTTGCGGTGCTGATCCTGGAATTCGGCAGCTTCCGCTCCATGCTGATCGTCGCCGGCGTAATACCGCTCGGCGTCGCCGGTGGGCTGCTGGCACTGCTGGCGACCGGTTACACGCTGTCGTTCACCGCGACGATCGGCCTGATCGCGCTGATCGGCATCGAGATCAAGAATTCGATACTGCTGGTGGACTTCACCAATCAGTTGCGCGGGCAGGGCGTGCCGCTGGACGAGGCGATCGAGCGAGCCGGCGAGGTTCGGTTCCTGCCTATCCTGCTCACCTCCGCGACCGCGATCGGCGGATTGCTGCCGCTGGCCGTGCAGGGATCGGGACTCTATTCGCCGCTCGCGATCGTGATCATTGGCGGACTGCTCTCGTCGACGCTGCTTGGTCGGCTGGCGACACCGGTGATGTACAAGTTGCTGCCGCCTGCGATCACGACGAAGTGGCCTGCGGGCGTGACGATCCAGGAAGGCGAATAGCGGCACGCGGGCGAGTGGGCCTCGTCGGGCGGATGCTTCGCGCGACCGCCCTGCCCGGCTTTATTCGCTTTTTTCCTTCCTGCCGTCGAGCAGGTCTGTCGCGTCGAATCCGAGCCGCTCGATGGTGGCGACGACCCTTGGCCATTCGTGCTCCAGGAAACGCTGCCGCTCACCCTTCAGCAGTTGCGTCCGAGCACCTTCCGTCACGAACATGCCCCGCCCTCGTCGCTTCTCGACGAGTCGTTCGTCAACCAGTTGCTGGTAGCCCTTCAGGACCGTGAGCGGATTGAGCGAGAACTCCGCGGCCACGCTCCTGACCGATGGCAACGCGTCGCCGTCGGCGAGCGCCCCTTCGAGAATCATCGCCACGACCTTGTCGCGGAGCTGGCGGTAGATCGGTTGGCCGTCGTTCCAGTTTGAGTCCATTCGGCGGGGGCTCGGTGCTGTCCTGAACTACTGTAGCAGAACACTGATCACCGACCTCCGGTTGTCAGTCGCCCGCCTTGACCGAGGAATTCGCAGTCGCGTCGAGGACCGTTGGCGTGATGGCCTTCGTCACCAACGACCCCGACGCGACCGTGAATCCGGCAACTGCCCAGACGATGCCTGCAAAGATCGTCGCCAGTAGCCTGCTCCCTGCGCTCATTACTCGTATGTCCCGTGCAATAACTTGATCTGGTGTTGTAGTTAACTACAACACCAAAATCTTTGCAAGCCCGAATTTCGTGACGGCAGACACGTATCAGGCTGCCAGCGACCACGCGCTAATATTCCGGTCCCGCCGGACGCCGGACCCAGCAATGGGGCCCTCGCCGGCCTGTGGCCATCGGATCACCAGCGGAGAGACCTCATGAAGACCCCAGTCAACGTCGCAATCACCGGTGCAGCAGGCCAGATCGGCTACGCCCTGGCGTTCCGTATCGCTTCCGGCCAGATGCTGGGCCAGGACCAGCCCGTCAACCTGCACCTGCTCGAGATCACGCCGGCGCTGGGTGCCCTGCAGGGCGTCGTGATGGAGCTGAACGACTGCGCATTCCCGACGTTGAACCGCATCGTCGCGACAGACGACGCGTCGGTTGCCTTCAAGGACTGCCAGTTTGCACTGCTGGTCGGCGCGCGCCCACGTGGACCCGGCATGGAGCGCAAGGACCTGCTGCTCGCGAACGCACAGATCTTCTCCGTGCAGGGAAAGGCGCTCGACGCAGTCGCCGACCGCAACGTGCGCGTGCTGGTCGTCGGGAACCCGGCCAACACCAACTCGTTGATTGCCCAGCGCAACGCGCCCAACCTGAACCCGCGCAATTTCACCGCGATGGTGCGCCTCGATCACAACCGCGCCCTGTCGCAGCTCGCAGAGAAGACAGGCAAGCACACCACGGACCTGCGCAAGGTGATCATCTGGGGTAATCACTCGGCCACGCAGTACCCCGACCTGCATCACGCGACGGTCGCCGGAAAGCCCGCGCTCTCGCTGGTGGACGACGCCTGGTACAAGGAGACGTTCATCCCCACGGTGCAGCAGCGCGGCGCCGCGATCATCAAGGCGCGCGGCGCGTCTTCGGCCGCGTCCGCCGCGTCGGCAGCCATCGATCACATGCACACCTGGGTGACGGGCACGCCGGACGGCGACTGGGTCAGCATGGGCGTGCCGTCCGACGGCAGCTACGGCGTTCCCAAGGGCGTCATCTACGGCTATCCGGTCACCTGCAGGAATGGCGACTACCAGGTCGTCCAGGGCCTGGCCATCAGCGACTTCAGCCGCGGCAAAATGGACGCGACCTACAAGGAACTGCTCGAGGAGCGCGAGGGCGTCAAGGACCTGATCTGATCGACGCACCGGGCGGCGCGGCGGCAGGGCCGCGCCGACCACGCCGTCAAGCTCGAGGTCGAGGTTGGCGTCCTGGTGCTGCTCATCTACCTGAACCTGCGCGGCAGTCGCGAATCGATCAAGGTACTGGCGCCGATATTCATCGGGTTCGTCGTGACTCACCTGGCGCTGATCGTGTACGGCATCGCGAGCCACGGCTACGAACTGCACGATGAGATCGCGCAATCCATCCGCGAAACCGGCGAGTTTGGCGGACAGGTCGGCTGGTTCTTCGTGATCGCGGTGATGCTGAAAGCGTACTCGCTCGGCGGCGGAACCTACACAGGCATCGAGGCGGTCTCGAACAACGTCAACATGCTGAAGGAGCCCAGGGTCCGCACCGGCAAATTGACCATGTTCATGATGGCGCTTTCGCTGTCGGTCACGGCAGGCGGCATCATCCTGCTCTACCTGCTGTGGGACATCGCCCCGGTCCAGACCAGCGAAACACTGAATGCCGTGGTGTTCCGGGAGATCATCTCCAGCATCGGGCTCACGGCTGGCGTGTCGAAAGGACTGCTGATCCTCACGCTGGCGCTGGAGGGGGCGCTGCTGTTCGTGGCCGCGAATACTGGATTCCTGGGCGGCCCGGCGGTGCTTGCCAACATGGCAGTGGACCGCTGGGCGCCGAACCAGTTCAGCGCGCTGTCCTCGCGCCTCGTGACCCGGAACGGCGTCCTGCTCATGGGTATCTCGGCACTCGCCATCCTGCTGTGGACTCGCGGATATGTGGGACTGCTCGTCGTGCTCTACACGGTAAACGTGTTCATCACCTTCACGCTGTCGCTCGCAGGCATGACGCGGTTCTGGTGGCGACAGCGCCGCGACGTCGACGGGGCCGGGCGGCGCCTGCTGCTATCTGCGTTCGCGCTGCTGGTCACGTCGGCGATCCTCGTCATCATCGTCGTCGAACGATTCCTGCAGGGCGGCATCGTCACGCTCGGAATCACGTCCTGCGTCATTGTCACGGGAATTCTCATCCGGCGGCATTACGCCGGCGTCCGGGAACTGACCGACGCGATTGGCCGCCAACAGCACTGGCGGTTCAAGCCGATCGCCGGCACGCCACCCCGGCTGGACCCGACGGCACCTACGGCCGTGTTCCTGGTGAGCGCAAATCGCGGCCTTGGTCTGCACACGGTCGAGCGGGTCGAGGCGCTGTGGCCGGGCCACTTCCGGAATCACCTGTTCATCAGCGTAGGCACCGTGGACACCGAATCCTACGGCAGCGAGCATGCGCTGCGCACCTTGCAATACGAGACGCGCGCCACGCTGGATGCTCTTGTCAACCACTCGCAGTGCCTGGGCAAGGGATCGAGGTGGTATGACGGCTACGCGAGCGACCGCCGCGTCGAGCTCGAGCGGATCGCGATGGAGGTCCGTGCCGCGTATCCGAACAGCGTGTTCTTCTCGAGCCGCGTGGTTCTCGAGCACGAACACTGGTGGAACAGCTGGCTGCACAGCCACACGCCGCTTGCCATGCAGCGAATGCTCAACGAGCGGGGCATCGAGCTGGTGATCCTGCCGGTAGTCCTGCGGGCGAATCCCGCCTAACGGCAGCCCGACCGGCGACACCGCTCATTTGGTACGCTTGCGCCCGTGAGCGAAATCCTGCCGAGCGTCGGCGACATCATCTACGAAGTGGACTTCGACGCCGACCCGGCCATCGAGGGCCCGTTCGATACCTGGCTGCGCGACCACATCGCGGACGTGCTGCAGTTCCCGGGTTTCCTGTCGGCGGAGATCCTTGCAGCGCCCGTCGCGCCGGGCGATCGAATCCGGCGCACGGTCCAGTATCGCCTGCGCGACCGCGCGGCACTGGATGGCTATCTCGAGAACCACGCAACGCGGCTCGAGGCGCAGGGAACGGCGCTGCTCGGCGATCGCTTCGCGGCCACCCACCGCATGCTCGCGCACCGCGAGGAATTCATACGCGGCGCGGTTTCGACCGAGAACTGCTTGAACTGCGGCGAGGTGTTCACCGGACAGCATTGTGCGCACTGCGGGCAGAGGGCGAAGGTCCGGGTGCTGTCGCTGTGGGGCATGACCCGCGACCTGCTCGGCGACATGCTCGACTGGGACTCGCGCATCTGGCGCACGCTGCGACCGCTCGCATTCAGCCCCGGCAGGCTTACCCAGGACTATCTGCGCGGGCGCCGCGCGAGCTACACGCCGCCTTTCAGGATGTACGTGCTTCTCAGCGTCGCATTCTTCGTCGTCGCTACGATGGGCAGCGACCCCGGCTCTGCGGTGCACTTCAGCTCGACAGCAAGGGTGGCGCCAACCTGCAGATCGCGGTGACGACGGACGCGCGACAATCCGACAGCAGGGCGACCGAGCACCCGGCCGTCACCGGCAGCTCGCGCCCGGAAGCGTGCAGCCCCGGCCGGCAGCGCGGTCTTCGCAGCGCCGGGCAGGCAACGGCCCCGCCACCGACGCTGGATGCGGAGACGACCAGCCTCATCGACGCCGTCGTGAAGCGCTTGCCCGAGGAGGACCGGGCGAAGGTCCGCGCGGAACTGACCCGCGAGGTGGCCGAGGTACCTGCCGCGGACCTCGACAAGGTCACGGGCTGATGCAGGACCCCTGCAGCCACGAGAACTTGAAGGTGGACGTGCCGTGGGGCAAGCAGTACGAGCCCAGCCTGCGGCAGGCCTGCCGGAAGATCTGGAGCGACACACCGAAGCTTCGGCCGGGCGCTGTTCCAGAACATCCCGAAGATGATGTTCATCTTCCTGCCGCTGATTGCCGTCGTGATGTACGTGCTGTACATCGGCTCCGGGCGCTACTACGTCGAGCACCTGCTGTTCGTCGTGCACTTCCACGCGTTCTTTTTCTTCGGTGGACTGGTGATACTGCTCGTGGAACGTATGGCCTGGCTGGCACCCGGCACGTGGTTGGCGACCGGCGGAGAGGTCACCGGGAAGTTCCTCACGGCCGCGTTCACGATCTACGTGCCGGTTTACCTGTACCTCGCGATGCGGCGCGTGTATGGCCAGGGTCGCATCGTCACGTTCCTCAAGTACTCTGCGCTTGGCATCGCGTACACGGTGTGCGTGGCGATCACGCTGGCGGGCCTGCTCATATACACGGCACTCACGCTCTGAACGGCAGCACAGCGCTCACACCCGTGTCCATTCCAACCCGCGACGCACGCTGGATCCTGCACGTGGACATGGACGCGTTCTACGCGTCGGTCGAGCAGCGCGACGATCCGTCGCTGCGCGGCAGGCCGGTGATCGTCGGCGGGACCGGCGGGCGCGGAGTCGTGGCGGCGGCCAGCTACGAGGTGCGGAAATTCGGCGTGCACTCGGCGATGCCGGTGCGCGAGGCGCTGCGTCGCTGCCCGGCAGCGATCTGCGTCGCGCCGCGCATCTCGCATTACGCTGCCGAGTCGAAGAAGATCTTCGCGGTCTTCCACGAATTCACTCCGCTGGTCCAGGGCCTGTCGCTGGACGAAGCCTTCCTCGACATCACCGGCAGCATCGCCGCGTTCGGGCCGGCCGAGGACATCGCACGGGAGATCAAGCGGCGGATCCACGAGCGCACCGGGCTTACGGCGTCGGTTGGCGTCGCCTCGAACAAGCTGGTCGCGAAAATCGCCTCGGACCTCAGGAAGCCGGACGGCCTGGTGGTCGTGCCACCGGACGCAGTGCAGGCACTGCTCGATCCGCTGCCTGTTCGCCGGCTGTTCGGCCTCGGCGAAAAGACGGCCCCCAGGGTCGAGGCGCTCGGCATTCGCACGCTGGGCGAGCTGCGGCGCGCCAGCCCGGCCCAGCTCCGGCCGGTCTTCGGCCGCTACGCAGAACGAGTGATCGAGCGGGCAGCAGGCATCGACGAGCGACCGGTCAACCCCGACGTCGAGGAGAAGCAGGTCAGCGCCGAGGAAACATTCGAGACCGACGTCTCGGACCACGCGAAGCTCGCGTCTGAGATCGTACGACTGGCCGACCGGACCTGCGGTCGCTTGCGGGCAAATGGGCTGACCGCCGGCTGCGTGACGGTGAAGATACGCCGCGCTGACTTCACGACGTTCACCCGACAGAGGCATTTCGAACCCCCGACCCAGGAGACCCGGGTCATCACGGCAGTCGCCCTCGAGCTGTTGCGCGGGTGGCTGGTCGAACAACCGCGGGCTCGACTCCGCCTGCTCGGTGTCGGCGCAAGCGCGCTCGCACCCGCGGTGCAGATGGACCTCTTTATTGCGCCGGAAACTGGACGCAACCGGCAGCTCGACGCCGCCGTGGATCGCATTCGCGAGAAGTTCGGCAAGGTCGCGCTGAAACCCGCAAGTTCGCTCGAGCCCGAGCCCAAGCTGTGAGAAGAACGCAACTGCTGGCCCGCGCCGCATCGTGAAAGCGGAGCGGCCGCGCGATTACCGGGCCCGACGATCAGTGAATTCGATCGAAGGCCAGCGGTTCGAACTCCATCGAATACACTCGCTGCGTTTTCCCGTCTTCGCCTATGACGAACTCGATCGGCACCAGCCAGCCCGGCGCCAGGAAGCGTGCTTCCGACTGCGCGAACAGCTCGATTTCCGGGTCGTCGTTCTCGCGCCCGAACAGCCGGCTGCCGTCGCGACGGATCGTCAGCGTGACGTCCAGCTCGTCGGAACGGTATCGGCCGGCGAGCCGCTCGAGCAGCGTCGGAGCAAGCGCGACTGCCGCCGGTGCTTCAAGGTGATTGAATTCACCGAGCGGATGGTCCTGCCCGCAGACGGAACAATGCCGAGGCGTACCGACATTGCCGATGTAATGCGCGACCGCTTGCACGCTGCCCAGGACCTCGTGGATGGCCGCAAGGTCTTCGTCGGTGAGTCCGCCGAACACTGTCCACGGCATGATACCGCTCAGCGACCCGCCCTTGCCGGTGCGCATCACCGTGATGAACGTGTCGGTTGGATAGCCGGTGCCGGACGCATGCGGCGTGATATTGCTGCTGTACGCAGAGCGACCGCTCCGCTCGATCTGGTTGCCGCCGGCAAGCAGGCCCGGCATTCGCGGCGAATACCATGAGGTGTGACAGCCGACGCAGTCGGCCAGCCCGACCAGGTACCGCCCGCGCGCCATCCGGTCACCGGGCGGCGGGCCGCTGATCGGTGCGGTGATCGGCGCCGGAGCCGCGGCGTTCTCCGCCAGCTCATCGGGCAACAGGCGCGTCGCGGGCAGCGCGTTTCGCGCAGGCGGGATCGAGCGCAGGTACACGACGACGGATGCAAGGTCCTCATCCGACAGGATCGCGAACGACTGGTACCACATGCCCCAGTAGAGCGCGCGGCCGTCGTGCCCGATGCCCTCGCGGATTGCACGCGCGAGCATGTCGTCGGTCCAGCCGCCGGCGCCGGTCTCGACATCCGGCGTGATGTTGGGCGCGACGATCCTCCGCTCGCCGCGCTCGCTCAGCACGACGCCCGCGCCCTTGCGCCCCGGGATCGGCGGGGCACCGGGCTTGTCCCAGTCGCGCTCGGAATGGCAAATGAAGCACTGCAGCAGGTGCTCGGCCAGGTAGCGGCCGCGGTCCAGCCGCTCCGCGCTTGCCTCGAACCTCACGTCGGTCAGCGGGCGCTGGCGCGGCAGCGGCGGTTCGGCGGCATGGGTGGCAACCGCAGGGCTGAACGCCAGCAACACCAGCAGCTGTCGCAACGACATTGGCCGACCCCCCTGGAGACCCGGAGCAGCAGATTAGCAGCATGGCAGGCTTCCGCACCGCCGTGCAGGCGGCAAGGCCCGTCGCAGTGCGTCCGCCATGCCGTGCGTGTGCGCAGGCGCTAGCCACACCCCTCCCATGCAGGCATCATTGGCGACCCGACCCAAGGGCCATTGCCGAAGCTAACTCCGCATGTACACGAGCTTTTTCGGGCTCCAGGAAAAGCCGTTCGCGATTACTCCTGACCCGCGCTATCTCTACCTGAGCGGCCGTCATGCGGAGGCGCTCGCGCACCTGCTCTATGGGATTAACGAGTCCGGCGGGTTCATACAGCTCACGGGCGAGGTCGGAACCGGCAAGACCACCGTGATCCGCAGCCTGCTCGAGCAGCTGCCCGGCCACGCGGACGTCGCACTGATCCTGAACCCGCGCATCACGCCGGCAGAATTCCTGCTGACCATCTGCGAGGAGCTGCACATCCCGGTGCCGGAGCAGGGACGAGGCAGCACCAAGACACTGATGGACCTGCTCGGGCGGCATCTGCTCGACACGCACGCACGCGGCCGTCGCGTGGTGCTGATCGTGGACGAGGCGCAGAACCTGAGCACCGAGACGCTCGAACAGGTACGGCTGCTGACCAACCTCGAGACCGCGACCACCAAGCTGCTGCAGATCATCCTGATCGGCCAGCCCGAGCTTCGCGACCTGCTCGACCGTCCGGAACTGAGGCAGCTCGCGCAGCGCATCACCGGCCGCTACCACCTCGATCCTCTCTCGGCCGAAGAATCGGCGGGCTATGTCCGCCACCGAATGCGAGTCGCCGGCGCGACTGCCGAGGTGTTCACGCCGTCGGCACTGCGTGAGATCCAGCGCCTGAGCCACGGCGTGCCGCGCGTCATCAACGTGGTCTGCGACCGTGCATTGCTCGGCGGCTTCACGCGCGAGGAACACCGTGTCGGCGGGGCGTTGGTCCGGCAGGCAGCCTCCGAGGTCTATGGACGCCCGATTCCCGCGCCCTGGCTCAAGTGGGCCACGGCTGCAGCCGCCGCGGCCGCCGTCGCGCTGGTGGCGGTGGGTCTCGTAAGCCTGTGGTCGAAGAACCAGCAGGCGCCTGCTCCCGCCGCTGCCGAGGTCGTCGAATCATTGCCGGCGACCGCGATTCCGACCGCAGCCGCAACGGCCGACCCGGTGACGCCGGCTGCCGCGGTCGAGCCGGTACAACTCGATGCCCTGCTCGCGGCCAACGCCGGCGACACGACAACTGAAGCCGCACTCAGCCGACTCTTCAAGGCCTGGGGTGCGAGCTACGATCCGTCCAGGGGCACCGGTTGCGAACAGGCGGCGAGCCAGGGCCTCGAGTGCCTGTTCCAGAAAGGCTCGTGGGCGCAGCTCCAGACGCTTGACCGACCGGCGATACTCACGCTGACCGACGAAGCCGGACGGACACACCAGGTCGTGCTCAAGGGCCTGACCGACGAAACAGCGTCCTTCGCCATCGGCGACCAGGTGAGTACCGTGCCGATTGCCGAGGCCTCGCGCTACTGGTTTGGCGACTTCCTGCTCCTGTGGCGACCACCGTTGGCCGTGCCGAAGTCCCTCGGTCCTGGCTCACGCGGCGCGGACGTCAAGTGGCTGCGTGAAAGCCTTCGTGCCGCCCAGGGCCTGCCCCCGGCACCGGGGGGCAGCGACGTCTACGACGCGCAGCTCACCAGCGAGGTGCAGGAATTCCAGCGGGAGCACCGGCTCGTGGTCGACGGTGTCGCAGGCGTGCAGACCCAGATCGTGCTCGACACTGTGATCCGCGCGACCGGGTCCCCGACGATCGTTTCCCGACCGGCGGAGAGCTGAGCGATGTCGTTCATCCTCGACGCCTTGCGAAAATCAGAGCACGAGCGGCAGCGAACCACCGGTCCCGCCCTTGCAGAAGTGCCCGTCGCGGCACCGCGCCCGCGCAGCAACGTGTGGGCTCCCATCGCAATTGCGCTGTTGCTGGTGAATCTCGTGGTCGTCGGAGTGTGGCTGTTGCGGAAATCGGCGAGTGAGCCCGCGGCCCCGCCGGCCGCAGCCGCAGCCGCAGGCGCGGTCATCGATGGCACACCGGAACCCGCCGGCGGCGCGCCCAGCGGCCCGCTGAATCCATCGCCCGCGATCACGACGGGGAATCCCGCAACTGCTGCGATCCCGCCACCGGCGATGCTGCGCCCGGCGGAACCGTTGACGGCCCCGGTCCGCCAGGGCCGAAATCCGCTCGAAGCGGAAACGGCCGGTGGCCCGCCGGGGCTCGATCCGCAGATGTCGGCACAGGCCGCGGCCGTGCCCGAGGGCCCGGCGGCGGTGACGCGCGTGCCTGCGCGGCGCGGGTCGGTCGTCTACGAGTCGCTGCCGGACTCCGCAACGGTTGGCGGTGATTCAAGCACGCCGCAGCCAGCCGCAAGCCGCCAGCCTTCCGGCGCGGGAGCAGGACTTCCGTCGGCGGACCAACTCGCTGCAACGGGTATACCAGCCCTCAATCTCGACCTGCACGTATACGCGACCGTACCGGCGCAGCGACTGGTGTTCATCAATGCGCGCAAGTACCGCGAAGGCGAAACACTGCAGGAAGGGCCCGTGGTCAGCCAGATCACCCCGGCGGGCGTGGTGCTCGAGTACCAGGGCCGCAGCTACCTGCTGACCCACGACTGAGCGCCAGCCATGAAGATCGAGACACTCGCGGTCCACGCGGGGCGTGAAACCGACCCGGCAACGGGCGCGCTGCGCGAGCCCATCCACCTCTCGACGACCTTCGAGCGCACCGCGGACGGCGGCTACCCGCAGGGCCACAACTACACGCGCAACAGCAACCCGAACCGCAACTCGCTCGAACGGGCGATCACGGCGCTCGAAGGCGGCGCTGAAGCGGTTGCGTTCGCGTCCGGGTCTGCAGCAACACTCGCCGCGTTTTCGCTGGCCGCTCCCGGGGGCCGGATCGTGTGCTCGGCCGATTGCTACCACGGCACGGCGAAACAGCTTCGCGGGCTGCTGGCCGACTTCGGGATCAGCGCGGAATTCGTCGATACGTCGGATACCGCGGCTGTCGCCCGGGCACTCGAGGCGCCAGCAACGCTGCTCTGGGTCGAGACGCCATCGAACCCGCTGCTCAAGGTGAGCGACATCGCGGCGCTGTCCAGCCTCGCACACCAGTGCGGCGCGCTGCTCGCCTGCGACAACACGTTTTCAAGCCCCGTGCTGCAGCGCCCTTTCGATTTCGGCGCGGACCTCGTCATGCACAGCACGACGAAGTACCTGGGCGGTCACAGCGACGTGCTAGGTGGCGTGCTCGTCGCCCGGGAAAAGGGGTCGACGCTGGAGCGCCTGCGCGACTTCCAGTCGACGACTGGCGGGGTCCCGTCGCCGTTCGACTGCTGGCTGGTGCTGCGCAGCCTGGCAACGTTGCCGCTGCGTGTCCGCGAGCAGTCGGCCAATGCGGCGGCGATCGCGCGCTTCCTCGATGCCGACCGCCGGGTCGAGCGCGTGCACTATCCGGGCCTCGAGAGCCACAGCGGGCACGCGCTGGCCGCGCGGCAGATGCCGGACGGATTCGGCTCGGTGGTGTCATTCCAGGTGCCCGGCGGTGCGGCGCAGGCAATGACGGTGGCCGCGCGCGCGCAGCTGTTCACTCGAGCGACCAGCCTGGGTGGAGTTGAGAGCCTGATCGAGCACCGGGCCTCGATGGAAGGTCCTCACAGCCAGACGCCACAGAACCTGCTGCGACTCTCGATCGGCGTCGAAAACGTCTCGGACCTGGTCGCCGACCTGGACCAGGCGCTCGGCACGGGCAGCTGAGGCCCACGCCGCAGGCGCGCCGCCGGTCGCGCTCGTCGGCCCCGTGGATCGCGGGCTAGTTCGCTGGTTCAGCCGATGCCTGGACCGGGCGACCCGCCTGCTGCCATCCCCGCATGTCGCCCTCCAGGTGTGCGAGCTGCGTGTACCCGTTGGCCGCGAGTGTCTCGGCTGCGAGCCCCGCACGCCGCCCGGAGTGGCAATAGAGGACGATCTCGTCGTCCTTCGGGATTTCGCCGAGGCGCGATGCAACCTGGTCGTAGGGAATGTTGACCGCTCCGGGCACGTGCCCCTCCGCGAACTCCTTCGGCGTGCGCACATCGAGGACGAAGACCTCGCTGCCTTTGTCGGCCTGCATCTTGACCAGCGCATCCTGGGAAACCTGGGCCAGCTGCACCGACGGGGTGGCGGGCTGCACCGATGCAGCCGTCGGGGCCGGTGCAGCCTGGGGCACCGGCGGTGACTGGGCGAACACCGGCCAAGCCGCCAGCATACCGAGCAGACCGAGCAAGCTCCTGCGAATCATGTGCATCCCCATTTGAATCCTGTCCCTGGCTTTGACCCCGCGCTTGCACACGCGTTCAATCGGTGACGCAGGCATCCACCTCGATTTCGACCAGCATGTCCGGATCCACCAGGCCGCTGACCTCGACCATCGTCGCGGCGGGGCGAATGGAACCGAAGTACTCGCCGTGCACGCGGCCGACCGCCTCCCAGTCATTCACGTCGCGAACATACATCCGGGACCGAACCACGTGATCCAGCCTGGCGCCCGCGCGCTCGAGGGCCGTACGGATATTGTCCAGCGCCTGTCTCGTCTGGCCGGCGGCGTCGCCGGGCGCGACGATACGCCCGCCAGGCCCCGTGGCGGTCGTGCCCGCGACCCATACGAATGGCCCGATCCGCACGGCCCGTGAGTAGCCGACCACCGGCTCCCAGGGGGTGCCGGTCGAGTAGTTGACACGTTCTTTCATCCAGGCTCCTTTCTTCAGATTCATTCGACAGACATTGGCTCAGTGCCTTGCGATCAGGCGAGTTCGCCAGTATTGTTAACCCATAGTTTACTCGAGGCGGCGACCATGGCGGCAGATCCCGGCCGGCTCCCACTGAATGCGCTGCGCGTCTTCGAGGCCGTGGCGACGCACCTGAGCTTCACCGCTGCAGCGAAGGAACTCGGGGTCACGACCGCCGCGGTCAGTGCCCAGATCAAGTCGCTGGAAGCCGACATTGGTGTACCACTTTTTCGTCGTCACACCCGCGCGGTCGCCCTGACACAGGAGGGTGCCGAGCTGCTGCCCGGCGTGCGACGAGGTCTCGATGAACTGCGCAGGGGCGTGGACCGGATCCGCCGCGAGCGCGTCGGCGGCATGCTGAACCTGAGCGTGCCGAGCGAGTTCCTGCAAAGGTGGTTGCTGCCGCGCCTGGGCGAGTTCACGCGCCAGCACCCGGAGATCGAGGTGCGCTTCGGACCTGCGAGGGCACTCCTGGACTTCAGCCGCGACGACTTCCACGCGGCCATCATCTACGGCGCGGGCTCGTGGCCCGGGCTCAAGTCCGAACGGCTGCTGGAGGAGTGGGTGTTCCCGGTCTGCAGCCCCGCCCTGCTCGCGGAACTGGGTCCCATCGAGACACTGAATGATTTTTCGCGCTACCCGCTGGTGCACAGCCGGGCGGAACCCTGGGTCGACTGGTTGCGCCGCGTCGGGGGTGACACGACGCGCGCCGAGAGCGTGCCGATGGCCGAAGACTCGGTGGCGACGCTTGCTGCGGTTGAGAAGGGCAAGGGCGTCGCGCTCGCGCGCTGGTCGCTGGTCGCCGCGGATCTTGCCGCAGGCCGGCTGGTGCGCCCGATGATGCCAAGCGTCCAGCAGCGCAATGCCTGGCATCTCGTCGCGCCGCCGGAGAGCTTCTCGCTGCCCAAGGTGGTGCGTTTCCGCGCGTGGCTGGTCGAATGCTGCCGCGAGTTTGCGCCGCCGACCGGGGAGACGCTCGCGGCGGAGTGATCAGCCCGCGAACCGCAGCCTTGCGAGCAGCGGCCTGTGGTCCGAGCCAACGGCCGGGCCGAGTTCGGTGTCCTCGGCGCACAGGCCCGGCGACACGAACACGTGGTCGATCCGCAGCGCCAGCGGCCAGAAGCCGGGCAACCATGTCGGCTGCCAGCCTGACCCATTCGCCGCGTCCTGCATCCCGGACGCCGTCAGGAAAGCAGCATAGGCCGGTGACCACGGCGTGGCATTCAGGTCTCCAAGCACGATCGCCGGACCGGAGCCTGCCGCGATCGATCTCGCGGCAGCTTCGAGCGAGGCATCGCGCGCGCGCGCGAGCCCTGGCGTGACAGGCCAGCGAGTGTGCAGGGCCAGGAAACGCACTGGCCGATGCGCGATCTGCACTTGCCCGGCGAGCGATGGAAGGCCGTCGCCGGCAAAGTCTTCCGACTCGACCGGAACCAGCGGCCAGCGGCTCAGGACACCGATGCCATAGGCGTCCTCACGCGGCAGCATCGCGCGGTATGGGTAGGCCGGAAGCCGGGACAGGTCGCGGGCCCAGGCCGCGGTCAATTCCTGCACCACGACCAGGTCCGCCGGGTGCGAGCCGAGCCACTCGAGGAACCGGCTTCGGTCGGAATTGACGTACTGGACGTTGGCGGTGACCACCGCGAACCGCAGGCCGGCGCATGCGAAGCCGGGCTGGCCCGCCTGGACGCGCTGCATCACCGGCAGCGCGTTGAACGCCGCAATCAATATCGCGAGCAGCGTCGCGCGCGGACTTCCAGCCGCCAGCATCGCCGCCGCGAGCGCGAGGCCGGCCACCGCGTACTGGATGCGGAAGTGAACGAACAGTTCGAAGGGCCAGCCAAGACCGGCAGCGAGCGCCAGCAGTGTCGCGGCGCCGAGCGCAGCGAGCAGCGCACGCGCTGCGATCAGGAAATTGTCGCGCGCGCTTCGCTCAGGCCTGGGCACGAACTCGCTGCATGCCATAGTGCACGCTCATGCGACGGAATCCCTTGACCCGTTTCGCCGAGCGCCGTATTTCCTGCATGAGTCGCAGAAGCAGGTTCAGGCCTTCGCGCTTTCCACCCGCACAGTACTCCTCGCCGATGCCGATGTGCAGCACGGTGATGTGCTCGAGGTCCGGACGGGTGTAAACCGCGACACCGAATGGCTCGCCAGTCTCGTCATCGACGACGAACAGCGACTGCGCATCGGCCAGGCCGGCCACGCCGACGCGCAGCCACCCTTCGGACTCGCGGATCTCGGGTGGGCCGAACTTGTCGATCGCATCCACGATACCCTGCGCGACGCGATCCTGGCAGCCATTGAAAAACAGCAGGCGCTCGAGTGACGAGCGATGTTCCGCCGCGATTCGCGACATGTACCTGACCGGCGTCCTCATACTCCGACTGGACCGGTGTACCGGTCTTCTGTGGTGACGTTGCGCGATCATGCTCGCGAGGCCGGCCCGTGTCGAGTGGTCGATGCCGCGTTTCGCCGCGGCCCCCGCACGGCTGCCCGGACCCGGTCCAGAGTGTGCGGGCCGGCGTTGCTGAACTTTGAATTGCCTCGGGTTTTTGCACGCAAACGATAGACGTTTCGGCCCGGGTACTGCGGAATGCGACAGTGCCGAATTCCGCCCCACAGCGCCAGCCCCTGCCCGCTTCCGAGACTCGCGATCCGGGGTTGCTGGTGGACGTGCTGGTCCTGTCCGAGGACCTGTTGCTGTTCGATGCCATCCGCGGCGCGATCGGTGAACGCAACCCCGTGTGGCGGGCGCGCTCGGCGGAGGAATCGGTCGACCTCCTGCTCACTGGCCGGTGCGGGGTGCTGCTGGTCGACATGGCAGCCGTGTCGACGATGCCCGCGACGCTCATCACGGAGATCGTCGCGCAGTTCCCGGATGTCGTGGTGGTCGTCGCCGGCCGCCTCGAGGACGAGGCGCTGCTCGCCCGGTTGATCAGCAACGGGTGCGTCTATCGGTTCATGCACAAGCCGCTCACGGCTAAGCGCGCCGGCATGTTCCTGAACGCGGCGGTACGCCGCCATGCCGAGCTACGCGGGGCGCACTCGACGCAGCCGCTGCTGCCGCTGGCGACGATGATCCCCGGCCGCTTCGATCCATCGAAATGGCTGTTCGTGACCGGGGGCCTGGCGATATTCCTGGCGCTGCTCTGGCTGTTCCTGGGCGGCGGCTTGAAGCAGCTTACCGACCCGCCCGCTCCCGCACCGGCGCCCCGGTTGATCGAGCCGACCGCCCAGCCGCTGGCCGATCCGGTGCTCTCGCGCGCGAGGGCCGCTTTCGTGGCGGGCCGGTTCGAGGCTCCGTCGGGACGAAATGCCCTGGACCTGTATGCCGCCGTGCTGTTGTCGAGGCCTGACCAGGCCGAGGCGCGCGCGGGACTCGACCGCACTGTCGAGCACCTTGTCGGTGTCGCGCGGCAGGCTGAAGCCGACGGGAACCGGACCGAGGCCCGGCGGCTGCTGGCCCGATTGCAATCCGCGGACGCGGCCAATCCCGCAGTCACGGCATTGGCGGAGTTCCTGGCAACGCCGACCCAACCGGAACCGGAACCGGAACCGGCACCGGTGATGAAATTGACGCCGGCGCCGACGACCGCGGCGGTGACCCAGCCGGTAACGACCGGGCGTCCCCGGCTTGCGTCGCCCCCGGCGCCTCGGCGGTCAATCGACTCAGGCGCCGCAGTCGCATCCGTGCCGCCCGTGACCATCCGCCCGCCAGCCACTCGATTCCAGGCCCCGCCTCCGGCCGGCCAGCCGACCACGACCACAAGGCGCGCGACCGTCACGCCCGATCCGCTCGCACCCACGGTCGTGAACGCCGACGAAATTCGTGCCGCCACACTGAGGGCACGCCGGGCGCCGCGGCCGGCGCCGGCGTCCACAGCGCGCTCCGCCAGCCAGCTTCCTACCGCGGGCTACGTGCGTACGCCCACGCCGGAGCCACCCGCGCCGGACAAGTCCGCGCCCCGTGCGGACCCGGCCATTGCGGCCATGCTCGCGATGCCGGCCGATGAGCTGGGCCGCGTGTCGTCGACCGACCCCGTGTACCCGGCCGCCGCCCTGCGCGACGGCGTCGAGGGCTGGGTGGAGCTCAGTTTCACGATCACGGAATCGGGTGCCGTGCGCGACATGGAGGTCGTGGATTCCGCGCCCGCTGGCGTTTTCGAATCGGCGGCAATGGAGGCGCTCGCATCCTGGCGGTACAAGCCGCGCATCGCCAACGGCCAGCCGGTAGCCCACCGCGCGACGGCCACGTTGCGATTCAACGTCGACCGCTGAGTACCCGGTCGCACGCACCGGGCATCAGCCCGACGCCGTCTCCGTCAGAGTTCCGAGATCAAGTCGCAGGCCGGGTTCCGCGATGCCCGCCTGAACGCCCGACTGCGACAGCACATCGCGCAGCGCGCTCGACGCGTCCCGCTCGCCATGCACCAGCCACACTGGCGGCCGGCCCGCGATTCCAGAGTACCAGCGCAGCAGGTCGGCCTGGTCGCCGTGCGCCGAGAATCCACCCAGGGTATGCACCCGGGCATTCACCGGCACCACCGAGCCGAGGATGCGGACCTCGTCGCAACCCTCGACCAGAGCGCGGCCGAGCGTTCCGACCGCCTGGTAGCCGGTGAAGACCAGGTCGCACTCGCTGCGCGGCAGGTTGTGCTTCAGGTGGTGCACGATGCGTCCACCGGTGCACATGCCGCTGCCGGCGATCACGATCGCGCCGTTGGTGATGCGGTTGATCGCCATCGACTCTTCGGCCGTCCTGCAAAGCTGGAGATTCGGCAGCGTCGGCATCGATTCTTCGCGCCGGTGCAGTTCGCGTGCCTCCTCGTCGAAGAGTTCCGAATGCCGCCAGTAGACTTCCGACGCCTCGATTGCCATCGGACTGTCGAGGAACACCTGCCAGTCAGCGAGCTGCCACTCGTCGTAGTGGGTGCCGAGCTGATACAGGACTTCCTGGCTGCGGCCTACCGCAAAAGCGGGAATCAGCACGTTGCCGCCGTCGTGCCGCGCGCGCAGCAGTATCTCGCCGAACTCGGCCAGCGTGGCCTCGCGATCGCGGTGCAGGCGTCCGCCGTAGGTGCTTTCCATCAGCACCAGGTCAGCCGCGATGCCGGCTTCCGGGTCCCGCAGGATGGGCGAGTCGTACTGGCCGAGATCGCCGCTGAAGACCAGCCGCCGTTCGAGGTCGCCCTCGACCAGGCGCAGGCAGACGCAGGCCGATCCCAGGATGTGCCCCGCATCCCGGAAGGTGAGTTCGACGCCGGGCAGCACCTGGAAGGGCTGCCCGTAGCGCACGCTGCGGAACATCCCCAGCACTGCTTCCGCGTCTGCCTCGGTGAAAAGTGGCTCGACCGCGCCCTGGCCGCCATTGCGCCGGCGCCTGCGTGCCGCACGCGCGGCGTCGTGCGCGGCAAGCGCGGCGCAGTCCAGCAGCAGGACACGTGCAAGGTCGCGGCAGGCTGCAGTCGCAAAAACAGGTCCGCGAAAACCGCGCTTGTGCAGCAGCGGCAATCGACCGCTGTGATCGATGTGGGCGTGGCTCAGGATGACCGCGTCAATCTGCGCGGCGTCGAACGGAAACGGTTCGCGGTTTCTCTCGCCGCGCGTCGCACCACCCTGGATGAGCCCGCAGTCGAGAAGGATGCGATGGCGGCCGACCTCCAGGATGTGACAGGACCCGGTGACTTCCCCGGCAGCACCGAAGAACTGGAGGTGCATCGACGCCTCAGGCGATCCGCTTTCCGGCCTGCGCCTCCGGTTCCTGTCGCTCGCGAAGCAGCCGCACGCAGGCCTTCACCACCGCTGCGTCGTACCGGCGGCCGGACTGTGCCTGCAGCTCTTCGATACAGGCCTGCATCGACAGCGCCTGGCGCTGCGGCCGTGGCGACAACATCGCATCCACGGCATCGGATACCGCGGCGATGCGCGCCTCGAGCAGGATCTCGTCGCCCTTGAGTCCGCGGGGATAGCCCGAGCCGTCGAGCCGCTCGTGATGCTGGCGCACCGCCTCCGCGACTGGCCAAGGAAAATCGATGCGGCGCAGCGATTCATAGCCGCGGTCCACGTGCGTCCTGACGAGTTCGAACTCCACTGGGTCGAGCGGTGCCGGTCGCCAGAGGATCTCGCGCGGAATGTGCAGCATGCCGACGTCGATCAGCTGGCCGATCACGCGCAACCCCCGGACGCTGTGCCCCGGCAGGCCCATGGCCGTGCCGATGCCGGCCGCGAGATCCGCGACACGCCTCGCGCGACCGGTCTTGCAGCCGTCCTGCGATTCCGTGAGCGTGCCGATCGCCTCGATTGCACCCAGCATCACGCGTTCCATGTGATCCATGGCGCTGACGATCTCGGCGTCCGAGCGCCTGCGACGCAGCGCCTTCCACAGCGCATCCGCGACCCGTGCTGCGCTGTCGCGATCCTCTTCGTCGAACGCCGCCGGCTTGTCCGCAAGCAGCAGCACGCCGACCAGCCGGCCGCCATCAAGGATCGGCGTCGCCAGCTGGCGCTCGAGCGACGCCGGCAACCCGGCCTGTCGCAGCACTCCGGTGCCCTCCGCGGCCTCGCGATGCGCGACCTGCAGCGATTTCAGACACTCCATCAGCGCCGATTCGGTGGGCGGCTTGCCGCGCCAGCGCACCGGGAGCGCCTGCCCTGCATCCGCCGCGGCAGTGCTGCGCGCCGCAAGCTCCAGGTGCGCCACGTCCGGCGTGGCCAGGAATACGTAACCCTGCTCACTGCCCGTGAGCCGGCGCACCAGTTCGAGCGCGCGGGCCGGGACCTCGGTCTCGGTGAGCATGTGGGTGTGCTGCGCCAGGTCGAGCAGGCCCTCGTGCAGCTGTCTTTCGCGGTCGGTGCGGTCGCCTGCGCGACGACTGTCGGTCACGTCGCGCACGGTGACGATGCGCGCGCCGGGAAGATCCGGCAGCGCTGCATTGGAAATTTCGGCGTCGAACTCGCTGCCGTCAGGCCTGCGCCACCGGGCGAGTCGTGGCGTGGCTCCCGCAGCCATCGCTGCCGGGTCCGCCGGGGACGAGCCACCCGCCTGGTCCTCGAACCCTGCCAGGGAAATGCCGTCGATACGGTTGGTGTCGAGCGACATGAGCGCGCAGAACGCCGGGTTCGCATGGGTCAGCTGGCCGTGCTCGTCCACCAGGCAGGTGGCAACCGGAGATGCGTCGAGCGCGGCCGCCCGTTCCTGCGCCAGCCTCTGCGTCTCGCGAAGCTCGCGTTCCGCCGTGACGTCCACGAGGGTCGTGAGCCAGCAGGCGCGCCCGGCGAATGAAATCGATGTGCGTCTCGGTTCGAGAACCGCGTGCGTGCCGTCCGGCTTGACGACGTTGACGTCCTGCGGAAAAACCTTGTCCTCGCTGGGCACGCAACCCGGCAGAAGGTCCTTCAGCGACCTGCCGGCCAACTCGCGCGGCGCAACGCCGAGCAGGGCAGCGGCCGAATCGCTCGCAACCCGGATCTCGTGGCTCTCCATGTCCGACAGCAGCGTGGGCAGGGGCTGGGCGCTGAAGGCGCGCTCTGCATCCGCCGAAGCGGCCTGCGCCTTCGCCCGGCTGGACTGCAGCTCCTCGAGTCGCGACTCGAGCGCCTCCGCGCGCGCGCTGCTCGCCCGGACCTGCTCGGCAGCATCCGTGGCCTCTGATGCCGTCGCAGCCTGATCCTTGAGCTTTGCCTCGAGCTCGTCCACGCGCTGCTGGAGTTCCCTCGCGTTGTCCGATTCAGTGGCCGCGTGGCTCGCCCGATCCTTCGCGTCGCGCTCGATCTTGCTACGGGCGGCGCGTTCCGCTGCCGCGAGCAGCCTGTTCGTATACTGGAGTTCGCGTAGCTGCCGCTCGAGGTCCGCCACGTGGCGGCGATCGTGCTGCTGCCGGTCGAGGAGTTCCGGCACCAGCGCCGGAATACGCATCGTGTCGGAGTGCGACTTCAGTCCGTCGATGGCCGCAGCAAGTTCCTCGAGCGTCGAGCCGCGCGGGAAAAATCGCTGGGCGCCAACCTCCGCTGCAAATGCCTCGTACTTGGGGCCCTCGACACGGAACGACAGCAGGAACACGGGCAGGTACTGCGTTGCCGGATCCTCCTTGAGCCGGCGGCATAGCGCGAAGCCGTCCAACAGCGGCAAAAGCACGTCGCTGACGACTGCATGCGGTGGATCGTTACGCGCAAGGTCCAGCGCCTCGAGCCCGGTTCGCGCCTTGGCCACGTGGTGGCCTCGGGACTGCAGCAGCGTTTCCAGAGCCGAATGGTCCTGGTCACGCTCGTAGACAAGAAGAATGGAACTCATAGGCGCACAAAACCTTCTGCGTCTGGCGCCCAGCTGTCCGGTCGATGCATGCGCCGCCCCGTCATGCTGTCCTTTATACCGCATCCAGTATGCCCCGCCGCAGCGCGCACACCAACAGGCGCGGCCGCATCGGGACGCGGATCACAGAATGCCCGGGCCGGGAGTCGGTCCGCTACGGGTTCGCGGTCGCGGCCAGCTGCCGCGCCAGTACCTCGGGTGCACTGTGCACCAGGTCCTTGCCGATCTCCCGGGCGACCAGCGCACGCGTCGGCCGGGACAGCTGCTGACGCACCAGCCCGAGGAATGGCGGACCGGCCACAACGACCAGCTGGTCGAACTCGTCCTTCCTGCGGGCGTCATCGAGCCTGCGGGCTATCCGGCGCGCGAATCGCACTGCCTCCGTCCGGCGTGGTGTTTCCTCGCGCTGGACCGAATGGCGGGCCCCGCCCACGCTCTCGTAGCTCCGCCCGGGACGGTCGCTCGCGAGGTCGCGGTCATGGAGACGGGCCTGCGGATCACTGATCCGACCCACTTCCCTCGGGGCTCCATTCAACGTCGCGGCATCGTAGAAAATGGCTTCGGCCTGATCGGCGACCAGGATTCGGTACTTGCTCATGTCAACCTCCCCTGCGTTGGGGCTCATGCCTACGTTGCGCCGGGCAGGGGCCGGGCGCAATGGTGGAATGTGGCAAGCGCGGCAGACGGACGGCCGCCGCAAATCCTAATAGACTTGGACCAGCAGACAGGGAGACGGCCATGGGATCGCATCGACACTACGCGGTACTTCTGCTCGCGCTCGCCGCCGGCTGCGCCACGACCTGGCAGGTGGACAGCTACCAGGCACCGGGAGCCGACATTACGTCGCGGCCGACGTTTGCCTGGACGGGAGGCAAAGTGGGAGCGGCGGTGGAGATCAAGCCGTCCGTGGTTGCCGACGCCGACCAGCACATCCGCCAGGCAGTGGTCGCAGGACTCGTGAAAAAAGGCTACCAGGAGGTCGCCGATGCAAAATCGGCACAGATGCTGGTGAGCTACCAGGTCGCCGGCACTAGAAAATACGAGACACCGAAATCTCCGAGGTTCAATGCGCCCAGCCCGGATGACGTGCTGATGACCAGCAATCCGCAACCGCCCGCCGCATCCGAGCTGCCACGCGAGCGCCGCGTGACCGAGGGGTCGGTGATCGTGTTCGTGGACGACCCGGCGACCGGCCAGATAATCTGGCGCGGCGCGATATCGGAAGAGACTCGCAGTGCTTCATCGGAGCAGGCCATTCGGACGGCCGAGGAGATGGCCGCCGCCATCATCGAGACGTTCCCGGCGCGCAGCGCCAGCCGGTGACTTGTCCGCGACGCCCGTTTCCAGACCGCCGCCGCGGCCACACTCAATGAGCGAAGTAGTCGGGCTCCGCGCCCGGCTGCCACTTGATGTTGCAGCCGACGCTCGGGCGCTGCTCCGGATCCACGGCCTTTCCCGCCAGCACTGCATCGACCGCGCGCCGCAGGTCCGCCCCGGTCACCGGCCGCGCGTCGCCGGGCCGGCTGTCGTCGAACTGGCCTCGATAAACGAGCCGCCGGTCGGCGTCGAACAGGAAGAAGTCCGGCGTACAGGCCGCACGGAACGCCTTCGCTACTGACTGGTCCGCGTCGAGCAGGTAGGGAAAGACGTAGCCTGCCGAGCGTGCCTCCTCGCGCATCGCATCGGGCCCGTCCTGCGGATAGGCGGCGATGTCGTTCGAATTTACCGCCACGACGGCAAGGCCACGCGGAACGTACTCGGCCGCGAAACGCGCGAATCCGGCCCGGATGTGCCTGGCGAAGGGGCAGTGCTCGCAGGTGAAAGCGACCAGCAGCGCGCGGGAAGCCGCGAAGTCCGCGAGTGCATGGCGCTTGCCGTCGAAGTCCGGCAGGTCGAACGCCGGCGCCGGCGTGCCGAGCGCAAGCATGGTGGAAGGCGTCCTGGCCACGGCGATCTCCTCAGCGACGAATGATCAGCAGCGCCCCCGCGATTACCAGCACGGCGCCGAGCAATCGCGCGGGCGTCACGGGACTCTGCGGGAACCCGATGACACCGTACTGGTCCACGACCAGCGCCGCGACCATCTGCCCGGCGAGCGTAAAAGCGAGCAGCGCAGCGGCGCCGAGCCTGGGACCGAGCACGGTCGTGGAAGCAACATAGACCGCGCCCAGCAGGCCACCGAGCCAGGCCCAGGCAGGCACCGCCGCCGTGGAACCCGGCACGACACGCGCACCGCTCGCCAGCGCGACCACCGCCAGCGCGGCCAGGCCGATCGCGAAATTGACGATGGTCGCAATGACCGGGGAGCCGATCACCGCGCGCACGGTCGCGTTCATGCCCACCTGCACGGTGAGCCCCGCGCCGACCAGTACGGCGACCAGGTGCGGCCAGTAGTTCACAGCGGCCGGCCGGTGGCCGTCGCCACGCCGTCGCGCCGCGCCCAGCCCTGTGAAACCAGCCCGCCGATGCCGGCGATCAGCGTCACGAACACGACGATGCCCCCTATGAACGGCACGTGACGCACCAACGAAAGGGCCAGCAGGGCCAGCAGCAGCGCGAGCAGGCGCCACCCGGTGGATGCGGGGGCCGTGCCGCGAACCATGGCCAGTCCGCGCTGCCCGATGAAAAGCGCTGCGACGATCCAGCCGAGGAACATCAGCAGCAGGTACAGGGGCACCAGCAGCAACGCCAGCGGAATGCCGACGATGGTCACCAGCAACACCACTGCGACAATGGGAACACAGGCCAGGATGGCAAAACCCAGGCCGACCGACTGCCATGGATCGCGCCTGATGGTTTCCGCGGCTCGCGCGGACAGCCCCGGGAAGAGCACCAGGAACAGCGCGCCGACGAAGAACACGCCCGCGAACCAGAGGACCGATCCGACCCAGTGCACGGCCTCGCGCACCGGACCGCCCTCGTCATGCATGAATTTTCCATGGCCGAACTGGTGGAACTCGACGCCGCCGGCGATTACGGCACCCTCCGGGACGACTGGCTCGGCGGGGCCCCGGTACACGAGCCGCCCGCCGATCCGAGTTTCCGGCCGGATCAACAGCTCCTCGGCCCGCACGTCGACATCACCAAGCGCCTGCCCGGCCAGGGTGACCGTTCCGCCGGAGATTTTCAGTAGTCCGTGGGAATTGCCCTCGAAGTCCACCCTGCCACCGGTCAGGGTCGTGGCACCGGCAATGACGGTCGCCGGTCCGACGGCCACGTCACCACCGCCGACACGCACGTTTCCGTGGATGATCGCGTCCACCTTCACGTCGCCGCCTGCCGCATACACGTCGTCGCCGACGCTGCCACCGACAGACACCTCGCCGCCTGCAGCTACCAGGTCGCCGTTCACCTCGGTGGCCGTGGCAACCTGGCCGCCGGCCAGGAAGGCGTCGCCTTCCACCGGATCCGTGAGACTCAGCAGTCCGCCCGCGCCAAAATAATCCGTGCCGAACTGCTGGCTGACGCCGGCGTCATCGTCGTTGATCTCGATTGAACAGCCACTGCCGGCCAGCGCAACGATGGCTGCGAGCACCGCAAACGGCGCGAAGGTTTTCATTGCCAACTCCTTGCAGGCGGCACCCGGATCAACGGACGCACGCCGGTTTGCAGGCCATCACGGCCAGTCTAAGGCATGGCGGCCGCGCGCTGCATCGTTCCGGGCCTGCGCGCGACGCCTTCGGTCACGTAGCCCAGCAACGTGGGCACGCCGCGCAGGTAGCCAGACTGCACCGATTCACGCGCCAGGCCGGCACTCTCGATCAGTTCAAGCATCGGTCGATTGAGGCAGCAGCCGCCGGCAAGCGGTTTCCAAAGTGGCGTGAGTCGATCCTGCCAGCGGGCGGCCGCGGGACGGGGGTCGCGACCGTGTTCCATGAACAGGAACTGTCCGCCGGGCCTCAGCACCCGGCGGATCTCCGCCAGCGCATGCATGACATCGGGAATCGAGCATAAGGTGAGCGTGCTCACGACCGTGTCGAAGCGCTCGTCCTCGAACGGCAGGTGCTCGGCATCGAGGTGATGGAAGTCCACCTCGACACGCGACGCATCGATCCTCGGTTGCGAATACCGGTCGAGGAACGGATCGGGATCGATTGCCTCGATGCGCCGCACGCCGGGCGGATAGTGTTGGAGATTCGCGCCCGTACCAAAACCGATCTCCAGGATCCTGCCGCTGGCAGGCGCCAGTGTCCGGATGCGCGCCCTGCGATAGGCGCGACTGGACATCGCCAGGTCGAGGAATTTCGGGAAGACGTAGTGGCGATAGAAGCTCATGCCGGGCCGCTCCTGCGACGCTCATCGCGACGCGCGTCGGATGGTGGCTCAGGTCTGATCCACCCGGGAATCGTGAATTCATAGAATGTTGACAATAGTACTGCTCAAGTGAGTAATTTCGGTCGATTCATTTTGCCAGTTGTTATGATGCCCGGGCGAGTGGATTGGCCCGCGTCGCGCGCTCAGGTAGATTGCGCGCCCTTCAAGGAAAGTCGAGTTCCCATGGGTCGAATTTTCGAAGTCCGCAAGCACACGATGTTCGCGCGCTGGAACCGCATGGCCAAGCAGTTCGCGCGCATCGGCAAGGAAATCACCATCGCGGTCAAGGCGGGCGGCCCCGACCCGAACTCGAACCCGGCGCTGCGGCGTGTGATCCAGAATGCCCGTGCCGTCAACATGCCAAAGGACAAGATCGAGGCTGCGATCAAGCGCGCCTCGGGCCGCGACGCCGCCAATTTCGAAGAGCTGCTCTACGAAGGCTACGCCCCTCACGGCGTCGCGGTGCTGGTCGAGTGCGCGACCGACAACCCTACCCGCACCGTCGCGAGCGTTCGAAATGCCTTCAGCAAGAACGGCGGCAACCTGGCCACCACCGGCAGCGTCGCGTTCCAGTTCAAGCGCATGGGCGTGTTCCGCCTCAGCCCCGAAGGCATCGACCAGGACGATCTCGAGCTGTACCTGATCGACCACGGCCTCGAGGAATTCGGCGAAAGCACGGGCGAGAAGGATGAGCCTCAACTGGTCGCGCGCTGCGCGTTCGAGGACTTCGGCACCCTGCAGAAGGCCCTCGAGGACCGCGGCATCACGCCGATCTCGGCCGAGCACGAGTACATCTGCCAGGCACCGACCGAGTTGCCCGAAGAACAGGCAACCGAGGTGCTCGAGTTGATCGACAAGCTCGAGCAGGACGAGGATGTGCAGAAGGTGTACCACACCCTCGCCTGAGGGCATCCGGCGACCGTTTGCCCGCGGCGCGGCAGGAGTGGCTGCCGCATTGGAGGCTACCGCAAGGGCGCAGGGGGGACCCCGATGACCGATCGAACTTCCGATAATTCACCCCAGGTCTACGCCCGGATCTGCGGCGTGCTTTACCTGTACATCATCATCGCAGGCATCTTTGCCGAATCGGTCCGGTCGAAGCTGATCGTGTCCGCGGATGCAGCGGCCACCGCCCGGAACATCATGGCCAATGAGTCGCTTTTCCGCCTGGCCTTCTCCGGCGAGCTGCTGCACCTGGCCTGCGACGTCGCGGTCGCGGTATTGCTGTACGTGCTGCTGCGGCCGGTAAACCGGAACATCGCACTGCTCGCAGCTTTCATGCGGCTGGCGAGCGACGTCGTCCTGGCCGTCGCGAGCTTGAGTCACCTCGCGGCATTGCGGCTGCTGGAAAACACCGGCTACCTGTCGAGTTTCGAGCCCGGGCAGCTGCAATCACTCGCGTTGCTGGCGCTGAAGCTGCACGGCAGCGCCTATGCGATCAGCCTGGTGTTCTTCGGATTTGCGTGCCTCGCGCTGGGGCACCTGGTGTTTCGCGCGGGCTACCTTCCCAAGGCTCTGGGCGTCCTGCTTGGCATTGCTGGCGTGTGCTACCTGGTGGACAGTTTTGCGTCGTTCCTCGCGCCTGCGCTGTCGAGCGCGCTGTTCCCCGCCATCTTCCTGCCGGTCCTGGTCGCGGAACTCGGCCTTGCGCTGTGGCTGGTCGTGAAGGGCGTGGACGTGGCCCGGTGGGACGCGACGGTGCGCTCGAAGGCCTAGCACGTCGACAGGGCACTGGATCGTGTCGAAACCGGTCGGTTCCACGCGCGCCGGTACAGCGCCGGCACAAGCCGTCTAAACTGCGCCCCATGCAAGCCGCGCGCGACCTTTTCTCGTACCGGAAACACTGGGCCCACCGCTTCGGCCCGGCACCGTTCCTGCCCATGTCGCGGGCGGAGATGGACGAGCTCGGCTGGGATTCCTGCGACGTGATCCTCGTGACCGGCGACGCGTACGTCGACCTGCCGAGCTTCGGCATGGCCATCGTCGGTCGCGTGCTCGAGGCGCAGGGATTCCGTGTCGGCATCATCGCCCAGCCGGACTGGCATTCGACGCGCGATTTCATGGCGCTCGGCCGCCCGAACCTGTTCTTCGGCGTGACCGGCGGAAACATGGATTCGATGGTGAACCGCTACACGTCGGATCGCCGCGTCCGCAGCGACGACGCCTACACGCCGCACGGGGCCGGAGGAGCCCGTCCGGATCGCTGCGTGATCGTGTACTCGCAGCGCGTGCGCGAGGCTTACAAGGACGTGCCGCTGGTGGTGGGCGGCATCGAGGCTTCGCTGCGCCGCATCGCGCACTTCGACTACTGGTCGGAAAAGGTGCGCCGCTCGGTGCTGCTCGACGCAAAGGCAGATCTGCTCGTCTACGGCAACGCGGAGCGCCAGATCTGCGAGATCGCGCACCGCCTGGCATCGGGCAAGCGCATCGATGAGATCGACGACCTGCGCGGCACCGCATTCGTGCGCCGCGCGATGCCCGGCGGCTGGACCGAGATCGATTCCACCAGCATCGACACGCCGGGGCCGGTCGGGCCTGCGATCGACCCTTATGCGTTCGCGCCCGGCGGGAAGGGGACATTCTCCGTTTCTTCTGGAAAAGAAACGGAGAATGTCCCCCACGTCGTGCGCTTCGAACGCAAGGTGCCGAACGCCGACCGCGAGCGCAGCGTGATCCGTATGCCGTCTTACGAGCAGGTCGCAGACGACCCGGTGCTGTACGCGCACGCGTCGCGGATCCTGCACGCCGAGTCGAACCCGGGCAATGCCCGCTGCCTGGTGCAGCGGCACGGCGACCAGGACGTCTGGCTGAACCCGCCGCCCATTCCGCTCACGACGAAGGAAATGGACGCGATCTACGAACTTCCCTACCGACGCCTGCCGCATCCGTCGTACGGCGATGCGAAAATTCCGGCGTACGAGATGATCCGCCATTCGATCGCGATCCAGCGAGGCTGCTTCGGAGGCTGCACCTTCTGCTCGATCACCGAGCACGAGGGCCGCATCATCCAGAACCGGTCCGAGGACTCGGTGATCCGCGAGATCGAGGCGATCCGCGACACCGTGCCTGGATTCACGGGCGTGATCTCGGACCTCGGCGGACCCACCGCGAACATGTACCGCATCGCCTGCAAGTCGCGTGAAATCGAGGCGGCCTGCCGCAGGCCATCGTGCGTTTACCCGGGCATCTGCCCGAACCTCAATACCGACCACTCGGCGCTGATCAGGCTGTATCGCCGGGCACGCGAGCTGCCCGGCATCAAGAAGGTACTGATCGCGTCCGGGGTGCGCTACGACCTGGCGATCGAGTCCCCCGACTACGTAAAGGAACTCGCCCAGCACCACGTCGGCGGATACCTCAAGATCGCGCCGGAGGCGATTGCCGAGGGTCCGCTGTCGAAGATGATGAAGCCCGGGGTCGGCACCTACGATCGATTCAAGGCGCTGTTCGACAAGTACTCGAAGGAAGCCGGGAAAGAGCAGTACCTGATTCCCTACTTCATCGCAGCACATCCGGGCACGACCGACGAAGACATGCTCGAGCTCGCGCTGTGGCTGAAGCGCAATGGCTTCCGCGCCGACCAGGTACAGGCCTTTCTGCCCTCGCCGATGGCGACAGCGACTGCCATGTATCACTCCGGAAAGAACCCGCTGCACAAGGTCACGCGTAGCTCCGAAGAAGTCCACATCCCGAAGGGCATTCGCGTGCGCAGGCTGCACAAGGCATTGCTGCGCTATCACGATGCCAACAACTGGCCGCTGCTGCGCGAGGCCCTGCGCCGCATGGGCCGCGCCGACCTGATCGGTAACGGCAGGCAGCAACTGGTTCCGACCTACCAGCCCATCGGCACCGGTCGGGCACACGAGGGCAGGCGCAAGGCGCCAGTGTCAAAGGCTCCCACGGGCAGGAAGGCGTCAGCCGGTGGCAAGGCAGGGAAGACCACTCCATTCAAGACCCAGCACACGGGACTGCCGAGGGTACCGACGGCGCCACCAGGCAAGAGCGGCCCGAAGGCGCAGCGAAAGAGCCGCAGCTGACAGTCTCCCGCGTACGGGTACCAGGCCGCTGTAGAATCCGGTCCGCATGTTCCAGGTAATTGTCCGGCCGTACGTGGTCTGGTCGCGGCTCAAGGTGTTTGCGATCGCTACGATGAGCGTGTGTGCGCTGTTGGCGTTCACCTCCGCTGCACATGCCCAGGACATCGAGCCGCGCGCCTACTCCAACGCGCCGGTGGGCGTTAATTTCCTGGTCGGTGGATATGCATACACGGACGGCGGCCTGTCATTCGACAGCTCCCTGCCCCTAACCGACCCCAGGCTGTCGACGTCCAACGCCCTTGTTGGTTACGCGCGGGTGCTCGATCTCTGGGGCAAGTCCGCCAAGTTCGACCTCAGCGTCCCGTTCAGCTGGCTTTCCGGCTCCGCGGACTACGACGGCCAACCGATACGGCGCAGTGTCTCCGGGTTCATGGATCCTGGATTTCGCCTCTCGGTCAACCTCTACGGTGCCCCGGCGCTCTCGCTGAAGGAGTTCGGAAAGTACCAGCAGGACTTGATCGTCGGCGCCAGCCTGCGGGTAACTGCACCGCTCGGCCAGTATGACGATACGAGGATCGTCAACCTCGGCACCAACCGCTGGTCGTTCAAGCCGCAGGTGGGAGTATCGAAGGCCCTCGGCAGATGGACACTGGAGGGAACCGCAGCGGTCACTCTATATACGGACAACAACGACTTCTACGGAGGCAACTCCAGGTCGCAGGACCCCCTGTATTCACTTGGGACGAGCGTGATCTACAGCTTCAGGTCGGGTATCTGGGCATCGCTCGACGGCACGTACTTCGCCGGCGGGCGCACGACGCTGAATGGGGAGTTGAACAACGACCTGCAGCAGAACTGGCGCGTCGGCGGAACCTTGGCGTTCCCGGTGAACGCCTACAACTCCATCAAGGCATACGCCAGCAGCGGGGTGTCGGCCCGAACTGGAAACAACTACGACCTGGTCGGTCTTGCATGGCAGTACCGCTGGGGCGGGGGCCTCTGACCAAAGCGGCCGGCAGCCGTAGCTCGGGCCGATACAATCGAACGGTACCGACGGGCGACGCCGACCACGCCGACCATCCGGCTAGAGTTGCGACTGGACCGGCAGCACTCCAGCCAGCCACGCCTGGAACTTCTGTCCCGCCGTGGCCATCGGCTCGCTGTCGTAGGTTTTCGTGCCGTCGGTCCAGCTCAGGTCGCGACCGACCAGCGTCACATGCCAGGCCCGGGCGCCGTCCGACTGCTGGTCGAATATCGCCTGGAACTGTGCGCCAAGCATGGCGTTCGTCACCAGCACGCCCTGCTCGCAATTGAGCGACGTGGAACGCGGATCGAGGTTGTAGCTGCCGACAAAGAGTCGCTCGCCATCGACCACCAGGGCCTTGGTGTGCAGACTGGCGCCGCTCGAGCCGAACAAGCTGGCCTTTGTCTTCGAACCCGGAAGCGGCTTGAGTTCCCACAGCTTGACACCGCCCTCGAGCAAGTCCTCGCGGTACTGCGAGTATCCGCCGTGTACGGCCGCCACGTCATTTGCGGCCAGCGAGTTGGTCAGGATCCGCACCTGCTTGCCGTCCTGCGCCCGCGCAACGAAGAACTCGGTTCCTTTTTTCCGGGCACGAAATACGGCGAGATCAATGTCTCGGAGTGCTGCGCCGACTTGAGCACCGGTACCAGCACGCTCAGCACGTCGGACTTGTCGAGGCCCTCGTCCTTCAGCGCCTTGAGCGGATCGTCGGACACGAACAGGAATTCGCTGCTCCACTCCATCTTCCAGTCGCCGTCCAGCAGTCGCTCCACCGCATCGTCGCGTTTCAGCATCTCCGCATAGGAACTCTTGCCGCTTTCCTCGGCCACCCGGTCGGCGTTCGCGCGGAGATTTTCCAGCATCGTCGGCGCGACCGCGCCCGGGTTCCGGCGACCGGTTCACGATTGCGGACATCACGGCATTCTGCGGCCTCGAATTCGCGCGGCTCGTGAAGTTCCGTCCTGCCGATGCCGGCCTGAAGCACCTGGCCGACTGGCGGGAGCGCATGGCGGTGCGTCCGAGCGCCAAGCTCTGAGCCGGCCGGCCCCATGCCGAAATGTGATGGCTCCGCGTCGGCCGAGGGGCCGGTTCAAAATGCATCGCCGTCCTGTAGCCCTCTGATTCTGCAGGCCTTACCATCGGCCCACGGCCGCCACCTGGCGGCACTGGAGACTTTGGTGCATGGTCGCGACTGAGCTCGACAACGATGCGAACCTCGAGCGCATCCTGGCGGAACACGCCGGCATGGTCGGCTCTTTCGCTGCCGATCCTCCACGCCGTGCAGGACACGTTCGGGCACATCAGCCCCGCGCACGTGGCACGCATTGCCAAGGCTCTCAATCTTTCACGCGCCGAAGTCCACGGCGTCGTCAGTTTCTATCACTACTTTCGCCAGCACGAACCGGGCCGTCACGTGGTGCACGTGTGCCGCGCGGAGGCGTGCCAGGCCATGCAGGGCGAGAAGACCGAGCGGCACGCCAGGCGCGAACTTGGTGTCGACTACGGCGGCACGAGCGCCGACGGCCTGTTCACGCTCGAAGCGGCCTATTGCCTCGGCAACTGTGCGGCTGCTCCGACGGTGATGGTCGACGAAAAGCTCTACGGTCGCGTGACGCCCGAGCGACTCGCGGCGATCCTTGCAGAATGGCGGAATCGCTGATGGCCGTGCGCATCTACATTTCCCGCGAGAGCGGCATCTACCTGCGCGTCCGACATCGCGCCCAGATTCGGCAGGACCAGGACGGCGAACTGACCGGCATCCCGCTCGATGTGGTCGGCGTGGACCGGCAGATAGGGAATGCGCGCCCGAATCAGCGCCTGCGTGATGCCGCGCCAGGGCAGCTCGACCAACAAGTCCGCGTCGTCCCGTCCGTAGAAGTCCGTGTTCTGCTGCGACCACACGACGCCGACCGTGGCGATGGGGCGGCGGTTCACCAGGTACTCCTCGTGGTTCTTGTGCCAGCGATAAATGGGTTCGGCCGTCCGGTACATGCGCCGGTCTTCGTGGTAGGCGCCGACGTGATGCCACCACGGCTGCAAGCCTCCCGCGATGCCATCCAGCATCCACATCCGCGCTTCCGGCCGCCGGCTTGCTGGCCAGCCGGAAGGTGGGCCGCCCTGCCTGATACATCGCCATGCTCTCCGGGATCAGTTTGTCCCAGCCCAGCAGGCCGTGGATGAGCTTGCCCGCCTCGCCGTTGTGCTGAAACCCACTGGCATCGCTGCGCGCCTGATGGTCCAGCATGAGGATGTCCGCGCGTTCGCAAATGGCCTTGTAGTCCCGGAAGCTCTGGCATTGGCCGCTGATGCTGCCGCTGTTCATGCCGGCCCAGATGCAGTCCGGCCCGCCGGCGGCTTTCGTGGTGCGGTTGTTCAGGTCCCAGATCTCGAGCCGCCGGTCGTAGTTCCAGCGAATCCACTCGCGATAGGCCGGATCGTTCCAGTCCTTCACCCGCGGGATGTCCTTGCCGCTGCGCTCGCGGAACTTCCTGCGGCAGTTGTCGCAGTAGCAGATGGTGCCGCGGCCCAAGCCGCTCCAACTGTTGTCGGTGAATCCCTCCGGGTGATACCGCTCGGCGATTTCGCGCAGGATCGCCGGAATGTGCTCGTCGTAGTACGGGCTGTTGACACAGGTGACGAACAACTCGCCGGCCTTGTGCGGCCGCCCCTCGGCGTCCACGGCAAACCAGTCCGGATGCGCCCGGTAGAACTCCTCGTGGGCGCGATTGGAGTCCATCCGCGCGAAGACGACGAGACCATCCTCGTGCGCCGCGCGGCACAGCTCGCCGAACAGGTCGCGGCCGCCCAACTGTTGGGCTGGCCGATGCAGCGGCACCCGGCTCGGGTAGTAGGCCACGATGCCTCCGGC
>CAVTNX010000021.1:0-79315 GCA_963736205.1 uncultured Gammaproteobacteria bacterium
CGGCCGGGCCTGGATTGATTCTCAGCCGGTCAATTCGGTTTCGAGCCGCTCGAGCCGGCCCTTCAGCGAGCCGTCTATCAGGAGGTCGCCGGAACGCACGATCGCACCGCCCACCAGTGACGGGTCGACGCTGCAATGCAGGCGCACGTCGCGGCCGAGGCGCTTGCGCAACGCCGCCGCGAGCCGTTCGCGCTGCCGCTCGTCGAGATCGGCCGCGGAACAAACCTCGGCGTCGACGACGTTTTCGGCCTCGGCCTTCAGTTCCTCGAAATGCGAGGCGATCTCCGGCAGGAAATCGAGGCGGCCGTTCTCCGACAGCAGCGCCACGAATGCCTTCGAGTGCGAGTCGAGCGCATCGCCGCAGATGCCGGTCACGAGCCCGGCCAGGTCCTCGCCGGTGATGCCAGGGCTGCGTTCGAGCTTCTGGAACTCTTCGCTGACCACGACGCTGCGCGCGATCGCAAGCCAGCCGGACCATTCCGCCACGCGTCCGGTCTCGCTCGCATGCGCGAACGCTGCCCTCGCGTAAGGTCTCGCTATGGTGGCTCTTTCGGCCATCAGTCGTTACTCCTGGCGGGTGCCCCGGCCGTCAGGCCTTGGCGCCCTCGATCTCGGTGGCGAGCTTCTCGATCAGGTCGGCATGCGCCTTGGGATCGATCTCGCGCTCGAGCAAGCGGGAAGCCCCGGCAACCGCGAGCCGCGCCACGTCCTTGCGGAGCGCATCGCGCGCACGAGTCTGCTCGAGCTGCACTTCCTGCCGCGCATCGCCGACCAGTCGCTGGCCCTCGGCAATGGCGGTGACCCGTGCCTCGTCGATGATCTCGTTCGAACGGCGGCTCGCCTGGTCGACGATCTTCAGCGCCTTCTCGCGCGCCTCGTTCACGATCTCCGCTGCGTCGCCGTGCGACTGCTGCAGCTCCTTCTGCCCGCGCTCGGCGGCCGCGAGGCCGTCTGCGATCTTCTTCTGGCGATCTTCGATCGCCTGCAGAAGGGGCGGCCAGATGAACTTGACCGTGAACCAGATCAGGATCGCGAAAACGACTGCCTGCCCGAATAGCGTCGCATTGATGTTCATGGCGACGACCTCTCGTCAGTTGCCGATCAGCCGAAACGCGCGAGCAGCGGGTTCGCGAACGCGAAGAACATCGCGAGCGCTACACCGATCAGGAACGCGGCGTCGATCAGGCCAGCCAGTAGAAACATACGTCCCTGGAGAGTGGGGATCAGCTCGGGCTGGCGCGCTGCCGCCTCGAGGAACTTCGAACCCATGATGCCGATGCCGATGCAGGCGCCGATCGCGCCGAGGCCGATGATCAGGCCGAGCGCGATCGCGGTGTAGCCCTGGACCTGTGCAATGAGGGCGAGGTTTTCCATCTGTCGTCTCCTGGCGGAAGTGCGGTTGCTTGAACGTGAATACGGGTCAGTGATGCTCGGTGGCCATCGCGCAGTACACGACGGTCAGCACCATGAAGATGAACGCTTGCAGCGTGATGATCAGGATGTGGAAGATCGCCCAGCCAGCCCCCATCAGGAAGTGGCCGAGCATCGAGGTGCTGCTCGCGATCGTGAAGCCGGCCCAGCTTGCGCCGAGCAGCGCGATCAGCATGAAAACGAGCTCGCCGGCGTACATGTTTCCGAACAGTCGCATCGCGAGCGATACGGGCTTCGACAGCAGCTCGACGATGTTGAGAAGCAGGTTCGGGATCCACAGCAGCGGATGTGCGCCGAACGGCGCGGTAAACAACTCGTGGGCATAGCCACCGGCGCCCTTGGCCTTGATGCTGTAGAAGATGACCAGGAAGAAGCACCGTCAGCGACATGGCGAATGTAGTGTTCAGGTCGGCAGTCGGCACCGCTCGCCAGTGATGAAGACCGAACCAGCCCGCGATCGTGCCCGGCACGTCCAGCGGCAGCAGGTCCATGGCGTTCATCAGGAACACCCAGACGAAAATCGTGAGCGCCAGCGGCGCGAGGAAGCTGCGGTCGAGATGGAATACTTCCTTGACGGTCGTGTCGATGAACTCGACGATCATCTCGACGAAAGCCTGCCAGCGGCCCGGGACCCCCGACGTCGCCTTACGCGCGACCGAGTAGAACAGCGCGATCGTCACGACGCCCAGCATGATGGACATGAACAGCGAATCCACGTTCCAGGTCCAGAAGCCCTGTCCGACCGTCTCGTGGGTCAGGTGATGGGTGATGTATTCGGTGCTGCTCTGGGAAGCTTCGCTGGCCATTGTCAGTCCGCCATTCCAACCGTTCGTTTCGTTGTTCGACCACCCACCCGGGCGGCTGCAATCCAGTACCCGACGAAGGTCGCCACATACGCTGCTATCAGCGGTACCGCATCGACCTGCGGCGACCGCAGCGCCACCACCAGTGCCGCGATCGTGAACCCCACCTTAACGAGCCAGCCCGAGAAGAAACTCAGGGTAACCCGTCCGAGACCTGCCCCTTCGCCGTGGCGAAGCATTGCGAAGGCCATCAGTGCCGTGGCAACCGTGCCGATCGCGGCACCTGCAAGCGCCGAACCTGCCGCCCGCGGGCCCCACCCGACCAGGCAGGCGATCGACATCAGCGCCCCCAGCGCGACCTGGCCGAGCACCACGGCAAGCGCCTGGCGCCGGCCCACCTGGACGTCGACGTTGCTCACGCCTTCACCAATATCTCCGGGCAACAAAAAAGCCACATCATGTGCCGGGCGCTCCGGCCACGGGTGGCAATTCATACCGTTACCCGGGCGGGCCACACCCCGTGGTGCGGCGTCCGGAAGGCCGACGATTATATCTGGTCTTTTTGCAGTGCTTCAATCGAGTGCGGGGCTGCGGATAACCGAGGCTTGCCGAGTCGCGAGGATTCGTTTCTGTCCTGCGGGCTAATCCACCTGCAGCATCGCGGCTGCACTGGCTCGTCGCAGCCGGTGTCCTGCAGGAGGCCTGACCGCCAAGCCGACCGGGCGCACTGGGACGTGGGTGACCGGGTTGCTGAGGACGGCCTTTATATTGTATTAACTATTGATAATAAGAACTAATACTGGCTCAAATACAATGGTCTGTAAATTCTGTAAGTAGCTGGTCGTAATTATTAAGCGCCGGATCTACGCTCCATTGCTTGCCGCAGGCCCGCGTGCCTGCAGGAGGCCGGCGGGTCGGCCACGACGAGTCGGCTACTGTATGTGCTCGAGAATCCCGTCGAGTTCATCCAGGCTGTTATAGCTGATGACGAGCTTGCCGCGGCCCTTGCCCGTGTGTTGCAGCTGCACCTTCGCGCCCAGCTTGCCCGCAAGGTCTCGTTCGAGCTTGTCCACGTTCGGGTCCCTGCGTTGGGTATCGCGCTCCGAGTCCGCGCCCTTGGGCGCAAGCATCCGGCGCACCAGCGCCTCCGTCTCGCGCACCGACAGCCCTTTGCGTGCCACCAGCGCTGCGACCTCGACCTGCTGGCGAGCGGCGGCCAGGCCCAGCAACGCGCGGGCGTGGCCCATCTCGATCTGCCGCTGCTCGACCAGTGCCTTCACCTCGTCCGCCAGCTCGAGCAGGCGCAGCAGGTTGCTCACGGCCGCCCGCGACCGGCCGACCGCGTCCGCCGCGCTCTGGTGGGTCATCTCGAATTCGCGGATCAGCCGGTCGAGCGCGCGGGCCTCCTCGAGCGGATTCAGGTTCTCCCGCTGGATGTTCTCGATCAGCGACATCGCCACCGCGGCCTCGTCCGGCACATGGCGGATCACGGCCGCGATTTGGTGCAAGCCAGCCATCTGCGCGGCACGCCAACGTCGTTCGCCGGCAATGATCTCGTAGCGCTGTTCTTCGCCTGCTCGCTGCGCGGCCACGGGGCGCACCACGATCGGCTGCACGACGCCCTGGGCGCGGATCGAATCGGCGAGTTCCTGCAGGCTCTCGGGCCGCATGTCCAGCCGCGGCTGGTAGCGGCCTCGCTGCAGCAGGTCCACGGGAATGTGGGCCAGTTCTTCCTCGGCGCGCGGCTTGGGCGCGACCGACTCCTCCTGTCCCGGGGTCGTGCTGGGTTTGCCGAGCAGGGCTTCGAGGCCCCTGCCAAGCGAGGGTCGCTTGCTTGCCATAGTCCCGGCAGTCTAGCGGATCGAAACTCGCGACTCGCTGGGAATTAGGCGCCACGCGGGCGCATTGAGGACCGTTGGCACGCGGTCCCCTCGCGGCCGGTCAGCCGGCGTGGTCCGGCGACGGCAGGTCGTCACCGCTCACCGACGCTTCATCGTCGTCAGCCGGCACCCCTTCCTCGTCGTCGGCCGGCGGCCCTTCCTCGTCGCGGCGGATCAGCTCGCCGGCGAGCGCAAGGTAGGCGAGCGCGCCCCGCGAATCCTTGTCGTGGAACATGGCGGCCTTGCCGAAACTCGGCGCCTCGGCGAGGCGCACGTTGCGCGGGATGACCGTGCGGAAGACCTTTTCGCCGAAGTGCATGATCAGCTGCGCGGAGACCTCGTTCGAGAGGTTGTTCCGCGGATCGAACATCGTGCGCAGGATGCCCTCGAGCCTGAGCTCCGGGTTAACGCTGGCGCGGATCTGCTCGATGGTGCCCATCAGCGCCGACAGCCCCTCGAGCGCGTAGTACTCGCACTGCATCGGCACCAGCACGGTGTCGGCTGCAACCAGTGCATTCAGCGTCAGCAGGTTCAGCGCCGGCGGGCAGTCGATGATGATCACGTCGTAGAGACCGCGCATCGGCCGCAGCGCGCTGCGGAGCCTGGCTTCCCGGCCGATCTTGCTCATCAGCTGCACTTCGGCCGCAACGAGGTCCTGGTTGCCGGGCACGACAGCAAAGCCGCCAGGCTCGACCGGCATCAGGGCGGCGGCCATTTCACAGTCTCCGAGCAGCACCTCGGTCATCGAGTAGCGGAGGTTGCCCTTGTCCACGCCGCAGCCCATGGTCGCGTTGCCCTGGGGGTCGCTGTCGACCAGCAGCACCTTGCGCTTCGTCGCAGCCAGCGACGCGGCAAGATTGACGGCGGTGGTGGTCTTGCCGACCCCGCCTTTCTGGTTCGCTACGGCGATGACGCGTTTCATGGGGCGAGGATAGCCGCGATCAGGCGGCTTTGTCGTGCGACCGGCAGAGTTCCACGACGTGGCGCTCTTCTGCGAGCCCGGGCACCGCGAGCTTGTGCACGGCCGCGACCTTCCAGCCGCTCGCCTTCTTCGCCAGTTCCTCTTCCGGGAACCGGCCCTTCATCGCGAGCAGGCGCCCGTTGCCGGCAACCAGCGCCCCGGCGTTTTTCACCAGGTCAGCCAGCGGACCGACCGCCCGCGCAAGCACCGTGTCGTAACGAACCGCCGGCTTCCAGGCCTCGGCACGCGCCTGGACGACTTCGACGTTGGCGAGCTCGAGCGTGTCGCGCACGTGCTCGAGGAAACGGCATTTCTTGCCGGTGGACTCGATCAGCGCGAACTGTGCGCCGGGCATCACGATCGCGAGCGGGATTCCCGGAAACCCGGCCCCGCTGCCGACGTCGGCAATACGTCGGCCGCGCAGGTAGGGAATCACGCTCAGGCTGTCGAGTACGTGCTTCGTCAGCTGCTGCTCTCGATCGCGAATGGCCGTGAGATTCATGCGCTGGCCCCACTCGTCCATCAGGTCGAGATGGGCGATGAGCTTCGCGGCCTGCTCCGACGTCAGTTCGACGCCGAGCTGGCGGGCGCCTTCGGCAATGGGGGACATTCTCTATTTTCACGGATCCGGCGCCGGAAAGCGCCACAAATCAGCCGGGAACGCGGACCCAGCCTTCCATCAGCACCCGGGCGCTGCGGCTCATGATGGCCTTGGTCACGGTCCACTGGCCGTCAACCTGGCGCGCTTCCGCGCCGACCCGCAATGTGCCCGACGGGTGGCCGAAGCGCACCACCTCGCGCGCGCCGCCGCCGGCCGCAAGATTGACCAGCGTGCCGGGGATCGCGGCGGCGGTGCCGATGGCCACGGCCGCCGTGCCCATCATCGCGTGGTGCAGCTTGCCCATGGAAAGCGCGCGCACCAGCACGTCGATGTCTTCGGCCTCGACCCGCTTGCCGCTCGACGAAACGTAGCCGGCGCGTTTCGCCACGAACGCGACTTTCGGGGTGTGCTGGCGCGTCGCTGCGTCCTCGATCCGCTTGATCAGGCCCATGCGAAGAGCGCCGTGCGCGCGAATGTCCTCGAACATCGCGAGCGCCTTCGCGTCACTGTTGATCGCGTCCTGCAGCTCGGTGCCGGTGTAGCCGACCGAATCCGCGTTCACGAAGATCGTCGGGATGCCGGCGTTGATCATCGTGACCTTGATCGTGCCCAGGCCCGGCACATCGAGCTCGTCCACCAGGTTGCCGGTGGGGAACATCGAGCCACCGCTGTCGCCTTCGCCGTCATCGGACGGATTCATGAATTCGACCTGGATTTCCGCAGCGGAAAAGGTCACGCCGTCGAGATCGAAATCGCCGGTCTCCTGCACTGCCCCGTTCGTCACGGGCACATGCGCGACTATGGTCTTGCCGATGTTCGACTGCCAGATTCGAACGACTGCGATTCCGTCCTTCGGCACCCGGGCGGCGTCAACGAGGCCATTCGCGATTGCGAATGGTCCGACGGCCGCGGAAAGATTGCCGCAGTTGCCGCTCCAGTCGACGAATGGCTTGTCGATCGAGACCTGGCCGAACAGGTAGTCGACGTCGTGATCCGGCCTGCTGCTCTTCGACAGGATGACGGTCTTGCTGGTGCTGGAGGTCGCGCCACCCATGCCGTCGATCTGCTTGCCGTAGGGGTCGGGGCTTCCGATCACGCGCAGCAGAAGTGCGTCACGCGCTGCACCCGCTACCCGCGCCGCCTCGGGCAGGTCCTGCAGGCGGAAAAACACACCCTTGCTGGTGCCACCGCGCATGTAGGTGGCCGGGATCCTGATCTGTGGGGCCTGGGCCATTCGATGTCGTCCTGCTCCGGAGGGGACATTCTCCTTTTCCTTCGGAATGGAAAAGGAGAATGTCCCCTAGCTTGCCTCAGCCGATTCGAGGAAGTCCTTCGCGAAACGCTGCAGCACACCGCCCGCCTCGTAGATCGAGACTTCCTCTGCGGTGTCGAGCCGGCAGGTCACCGGCACGTCCACGCGCTCGCCGTTCCTGCGGGTGATCGAGAGCGAAAGTGTTGCGCCCGGCTTGCGCTCGCCCGTCACGTCGAAGGTCTCGGTGCCATCAATATTCAAAGTCCTGCGGTTCACGCCTGCCTTGAACTCCAGCGGCAGCACGCCCATCCCGATCAGGTTCGTGCGGTGGATGCGCTCGAATCCCTCGGCCACGATGGCCTCGACGCCGGCGAGCCGCACGCCCTTGGCCGCCCAGTCACGCGACGAGCCCTGGCCGTAGTCGGCCCCTGCGACGATGATCAGCGGCTGCCTGCGCTCCATGTAGGTTTCGATCGCTTCCCACATTCGCATGACCTTGCCGTCCGGCTCGACGCGCGCGAGCGAACCTTTCTTCACCTGGCCATCGACCACCGCCATCTCGTTGATCAGAGTCGGATTGGCGAACGTCGCGCGCTGCGCGGTCAGGTGATCGCCGCGGTGCGTCGCGTAGGAATTGAAGTCCTCTTCCGGCAGGCCCATTTTTGCCAGGTACGCGCCCGCGGCGCTGTCCAGCATGATCGCGTTCGACGGAGAGAGGTGGTCGGTGGTGATGTTGTCGCCGACCACCGCCAGAGGTCGCATTCCCTTGAGCGTGCGCTCCCCGGCCAGCGCGCCTTCCCAGTAAGGAGGACGACGGATGTAGGTGCTCATCGGGCGCCAGTCGTACAGGGGACTGATCTTCTCCCCGCTGGCGACCTGGACCTTGAACATCGGCTCGTAGACTTTCCGGAACTGCTCCGGCTTGACGCTGGAGGCGACCACGGCGTCGATCTCGATGTCGCTCGGCCAGATGTCCTTCAGCGTCACCGGCTTGCCTTGCGTGTCGATGCCGAGCACATCCTTCTCGATGTCGAAGCGGATCGTGCCCGCAATCGCATAGGCAACGACCAGCGGCGGCGAGGCCAGGAACGCCTGCTTGGCGTAGGGATGGATGCGGCCGTCGAAATTGCGGTTGCCGGACAGCACCGCCGTCGCATAGAGGTCGCGGTCGATGATCTCCTGCTGGATCTTCGGATCCAGCGCGCCACTCATGCCGTTGCAGGTGGTGCAGGCGAAGGCCACGATGCCGAAACCGAGCTTCTCGAGCTCCGGAAGCAGCTTCGCTTCCTCGAGATACAGCTGCACGGCCCTGGAACCGGGCGCAAGCGACGACTTCACCCAGGGCTTGCGGGTCAGTCCACGGGCATTGGCGTTGCGCGCCAGCAGGCCTGCGGCAATCACGTTGCGCGGGTTGCTGGTATTCGTGCACGAGGTGATTGCTGCGATGATGACCGCGCCGTCTGGCATCTGGCCCGGTTTCACATCCCACTCGCCCGCGACGCCGCGCGCGGCGAGATCAGAGGTCGGCAGGCGCCTGTGTGGATTCGAAGGGCCCGCCATGTTGCGGACCACGGTGGACAGGTCGAACCTGAGCACTCGCTCGTATTCCGCGGTCGCCAGCGCGTCTGCCCACAGACCGGTTTCCGTTGCATATCGCTCGACCAGCGTCACCTGCTCGTCGGCGCGGCCGGTGAGCTTCAGGTAGTCGATCGTCTGCCGGTCGATGAAGAACATCGCCGCCGTGGCGCCGTATTCCGGTGCCATGTTGGAAATCGTCGCGCGGTCTCCGAGCGTGAGCACCGATGCGCCCTCACCGAAGAATTCAAGATATGCCCCGACCACTTTTTCCCTGCGCAGGAACTCGGTCAGTGCGAGCACCACGTCGGTGGCGGTGATGCCGGGCGCGGGCCTGCCGGAAAGCTCCACGCCGACGATGTCCGGCAGCCGCATCCACGAGGCCCGGCCGAGCATCACGCTCTCCGCCTCCAGGCCGCCGACGCCGATCGCGATCACGCCGAGCGCGTCCACGTGCGGGGTGTGGCTGTCGGTGCCGACCAGCGTGTCCGGGAACGCGACGCCGTCCTTCGCGTGTATCACCGGTGACATCCGCTCCAGGTTGATCTGGTGCATGATGCCGTTGCCCGGCGGGATCACGTCGATGTTCCTGAATGCCTTGCGGGTCCACTCGATGAAGTGGAAGCGGTCCTCGTTGCGACGATCCTCGATCGCGCGATTCTTCGCGAACGCGTCCTTCTCGAACCCGGCGTGCTCGACCGCCAGCGAGTGATCGACGATCAGTTGCACCGGCACCACCGGATTGACCTTCGCGGGATCGCCGCCCTGCTCGGCGATCGCGTCGCGGAGCCCCGCGAGGTCGACGAGCGCCGTCTGCCCGAGGATGTCGTGGCAGACGACGCGCGCCGGGAACCACGGGAAGTCCAGGTCGCGTCGGCGCTCGATCAGCTGGCGCAGCGAAGCCTCCAGCGCGGCCGGATCGCAGCGCCGCACCAGGTTCTCGGCCAGCACGCGCGAGGTGTACGGCAACCGGTCCCAGGCGCCGGCCTTGATTGCATCGACGGCTTCACGCGCGTCGAAGTAATCGAGCGTCGTTCCAGGCAGCGGCTTGCGGTACGCCTTGTTCATGTCCGTCAGCTGCGCTTCGAGATCGGCACGAACTTGCGATCCTCGGGGCCCGTGTAGTTCGCGCTCGGACGGATGATCTTGCCGTCGATGCGCTGCTCGATCACGTGTGCGGCCCAGCCGGTTGTGCGCGAGATCACGAACAGCGGCGTGAACATGGCCGTGGGCACGCCCATCATGTGGTACGAGACGGCGCTGAACCAGTCGAGGTTCGGGAACATCTTCTTGATGTCCCACATCACGCTCTCGAGCCGCTCGGCGATGTTGAACATCTTCATGTCGCCGGCTTCCTTGGACAGGTTGCGCGCGACGTCCTTGATCACCTTGTTGCGCGGATCGCCGATCGTGTAGACCGGGTGGCCGAAACCGATGACCACCTGCTTGGCCTCGACGCGCTGGCGGATGTCGGCCTCGGCCTCGTCGGGATTCTCGTAGCGTTTCTGCACCTCGAATGCGACTTCGTTCGCGCCGCCGTGTTTCGGGCCGCGCAGCGCGCCTATCGCTCCGGTGATGCACGAATACATGTCGGAGCCCGTGCCCGCTATCACTCGCGCCGTGAACGTGGAGGCGTTGAACTCATGCTCGGCGTAGAGATTCAGCGACACGTGCATCGCCTTCACCCAGGAATCCGGCGGCGGCCGGCGGTGCAGCAGGTGCAGGAAGTGCCCGCCGACGCTGTCGTCGTCGGTCTCGACGTTGATGCGCTGGCCGGAGTGGCTGTAGTGATACCAGTAGCACAGCATCGAGCCGAAGCTGGCGATCAGACGGTCGGCGATGTCGCGCGCGCCTGCGGTACCGTGGTCGTCCTTCTCGGGCAGCGCGCAGCCGAGCACCGAGGCGCCGGTGCGCATCACGTCCATCGGGTGGCTCGCGGCGGGCAGCGCCTCCAGCGCCTCGCGCACGGCTTTCGGGAGGCCGCGCAGCCGCTTCAACTTCGACTTGTAGCCGGCGAGCTCGGCCTTGCTGGGCAACTTGCCGTGCACCAGCAGGTAGGACACTTCCTCGAATTCGCAGCCTTCCGCGAGGTCGAGGATGTCATAGCCGCGGTAGTGGAGGTCATTGCCGCTGCGGCCAACGGTGCAGAGCGCGGTATTGCCGGCAGTCACGCCGGACAGGGCGACGGATTTCTTGGGCTTGAAGCCAGTGGCGGTGGTTTTGCTGCTCATTGTTGGCTCCTCATCGCGGTCCATGTGGTGTGTGTGAATGTCGTGTGCCGAAGCCTGTCGGTCGTGCGTCGCGCGAATCGCTACTTTTCCGAGCCCTCGCGGCTGAAGAGTTCATCGAGCTTGCGCTCGTACTCGTGGTAGCCGAGTACCTCGTAGAGCTCGGCGCGCGTCTGCATCATGCCGAGCACGCTCTTCTGCGTGCCGTCGCGGCGGATCGCGCCGTACACTGCTTCTGCAGCCTTGGACATGGCGCGGAACGCGGAGAGCGGATACAGCACCAGCTGCACGCCGGCACCGTCCAGTTCCGTGACCGTGAACAGCGGCGTCTTGCCGAACTCGGTGATGTTGGCCAGCACCGGCACTTTTACCTTGGCCGTGAACTGACGGTATTCGTCGAGCGTGTTCAGCGCCTCGGCGAAAATCATGTCGGCCCCTGCTTCGACGTACCTGCAGGCCCGGTCGATCGCCGCCTGCTGTCCCTCGACCGCGTGCGCGTCGGTGCGCGCCATGATGACGAACTGCGCGTCGGTGCGGCCGTCCACCGCAGCCTTGATGCGGTCCGCCATCTCCTCGCCGGTCACCAGCGCCTTGCCCGGTCGGTGACCGCAGCGCTTGGTCTGCACCTGGTCCTCGAGGTGGCACCCGGCCGCGCCTGAGCGGATCAGGTCCGAAATGGTGCGGGAGATGTTGAATGCGGCGCCCCAGCCGGTGTCGGCGTCCACCAGCAACGGCAGGTCGGTGGCGGAGCAGATCCGTCGCACGTCCTCGCAGACGTCGTTCAGGCTGGTGATGCCGAGGTCGGGAAGGCCGAACGACGTGTTCGCCACGCCGGCCCCCGAAAGGTACAGCGCCCTGAACCCGGCCCGCTCGGCGAGCAGCGCGCTGAAGGCGTTGACCGTACCGACGACCTGCAGGGGACGTTCGGCGGCCAGTGCGGCCCGGAGCCGGGCTCCGGCGGAGGCGGGTGCGGTCATGGTTGGCCCTTTTTCGGCACGGTGTGGACTTGGGATGATAACGCAGCCGCCGCGGGCGGCCCCTTCGACGAGAGTAGCAGGCCACGAGGTCGCTGGCCGGGCCGGGCGCTGCTGACGGTAGCCCGGCGCCAGGCCGGCTGGGCCGTCATCGGCGACGGTGATCGGACTCACGCACCAGTTAGCATGCGAGCGGGGGAGCCATGCGCTACTTTGAAGACATCACGATCGGTTCCGCACAGACGGCGGGAACCCACGAACTCCACGCCGGGGACATCATCGCGTTCGCGCGGCAGTGGGATCCCCAGCCCTGGCACGTCGACCCGCAGGCGGCCGAGCGCTCGCCGATGAATGGCCTGACGGCGTCGAGCGTCCACAGTTACGCCGTTGCGGCGCTGCTGCTGAACAGGATGGAACCCACGGCGGGCATCGCCTCGATCAAGCACGAGCTCGAGCTGCCGAACCCCGCGCGGCCTGGCGACCGGCTCACGCTGACGATGACCTGCGTCGACAAGCGGCCTCGGAATCGAAGCCGGACCGCGGGCTCGTGACCTTCGACGGGGTGCTGGCCAACCAGCACGGCACGGTGGTGCTGAAGCTCCGTTCGTTGATGATGGTCAAGACGCGGCCGGCGGAATGACCTCGCGCGATGGGCTCAATCCGGCTTGAGCGCGCGTTCAGCGCGCCTACTGCTTCGGAACGCTGACGTCGAACCTGATCGCCGCGAGCTGCTCCGGCGCCATTCCCAGCCTGCGCAGCAGCGGCAGCCAGCGCGGATCGTCGTGCATCGGGGCAAAGGACGGAAAGACGGCGATCGCGCCAAGATCGAGATCATGCTGCATGCGTCGGCCTTGTCCAGCGTCGCGAAGGCCCCGTCGAAGTCGCCGCGTTCCGCCAGCACGGCCGCCATGCGAAAACAGCTTCGTATCCGGAGTACTTCCTGGTCAGCTCCGCGAATGCGGCATCTGACTCGGCCGTTCCGACCAAGGGCCTGGTACGCCATCGCGAGGCCGCTGAGGCGGAACACCTCGACCGGCTCCTTCTGGAACTCCGCGAGCGCTGCATCCGCATCGCCCTTCTGCAGCAGCACATTTCCGAGCGCCGTGTGCTCCCACCCCGCATCCGGCGCAATGCTCAGCAATTTGCGGTAGGCCTCAATCGACTTGTCCAGCTGGCCCGTGTAGCGGTACGCGAGCCCGAGGCCGGCGTAACCATTGACGCTCAGCGGATCCTGCGCAACCTTGTATTCGGCGAGCGATACGGCCAGATCCAGCCGTCCCAGGCGCCGGGCAATCCCCGAGGCTATGCCGATGATTTCGACGTTGGCCGGATCGAGCGCCAGGGCCTTTTCGAGGTGCCGGGCCGCTGCCGCGTAATCCCGCTCGATGATCCCTTCGAAACTCGCCATGTACGCATACGCCAGCGCATAGGATGGGTCGTATTCGAGGGCTTTGCCGATCGCCGCATGGCCCAGCGCAAGCCCCTGGTCCATCGAGATCTGGCCGAGGTCCATCTGCCCGAAGTAGGCAATTGCCAGGGCGGCCCATGCGGGCGCGTAGGACGGATCGATCGCCAGCGCCTGCTTGAACAAGGCGATCGCCTGCTCATAGGCCGCGGGGCTGGCCTGGCGTCCGACCTCGCGCGCCTGCAGGAAGAGCGCATACGCCTCCGGGTCCGTGGCGCGCGTCTTCGGTGCGTCGCCAAGCAGCGTCACCTTCAGTTGCTCCACGACAGCCGCAGCAATCTCGTCCTGCACCGCGAACACGTCGGTCAGCTTGCGGTCGTAGGTCTGCGACCAGACGTGCGAACTGTCCGATGCCCGGATGAGCTGCGCGGTGATGCGCAGCGTGTCGCCGGACTTCCGCACGCTTCCTTCGAGCACGTTGGCGACGTTGAGCTTCTGAGCGATCTCGGCGATGTCCACTTCCTTGCCCTTGAACGAGAACGACGAGGTGCGGGCGATCACGCGCAGCTGCGGCACTTTCGCCAGCAGGTTCAACAGCTCCTCTGAAATCCCGTCGGCGAAGTATTCCTGGTCCCGGGCCTCGCTCATGTCCACGAACGGCAGCACGGCGACAGAACGATCCTCGACGGATCCGGGAGCTGTCGTGCCGGGTTCCCCGCCGGGTGTCGCCCTCGCGATCACCGTCTTGTGCGATTCGGCGGCCGGCCGGAACGCCTGGTATGCATAGAGCCCGATCACCACCAGCAGCAGGCCGATGATCACGTAGTCGAGGCGACGGGCGGTGTGCTGCGTGACGGATGCCGATGGCTCGATGTCGGTTTCGCGCTTGAGGCCCTCTGGCGTGAGCTCGTAGATCCACGAGAACATCACCACGAACGGGAAGCCGATCACGCCGATCCAGAGGACCACAGGCCCCACCCACTCCGGCAGGTGCAGCATCGGCGCCACGGTCGCCGTGACTTCCGTGACGATCCAGCCCAGCGCCAGGTAGGCGACCGCGACCCGGAATACGTTACGGCGCTTGAGTTCGGCGATCAGGGACAACGGGGCGCCTCACTGTATTGAGTGGGCCCGAGCGTAACAACTTGACGGGCGGATACCAAACCGTTTACGCCGACCCCAGCATGCCCGCCTTGCGCAGTTCCTCGACGATCGCGGTCGCCGATTCCTCGGCCGCCGCGTGCGTCGTGTCGATGTAGATCTCCGGGCTTTCCGGCGGCTCGTACGGCGAGTCGATGCCGGTGAAGTTCTTCAGCTCTCCGCGGCGCGCCTTGCCGTAGAGGCCCTTGACGTCGCGGGCCTCGGCCACCGCGAGCGGCGTGTCCACGTGCACCTCGAAGAACTCGCCCGGCTCGAACAGGCCGCGCGCCATGCGGCGCTCGGCACGGAACGGGGAGATGAACGACACCATCACGATCAGGCCTGCATCGGCCATCAGCTTCGCGACTTCCGCGACGCGGCGGATGTTCTCGACGCGGTCGGCGTCGGTGAATCCGAGGTCGCGGTTGAGCCCGTGGCGCACGTTGTCACCGTCGAGCAGGTAGGTGTGCTTCCCGAGCGTCAGCAGCTGCTTCTCGACCAGGTTCGCGATCGTCGACTTGCCGGCACCCGGAAAGTCCGGTGAGCCACAGCACGCAGGGCTTCTGGCCTTTCTGGGCGGCGCGCGCAGCCTTGTTGACGTCAACCGCCTGCCAGTGGATGTTCTGCGAGCGACGCAGCGCGAAGTGGATCAGGCCGGCGCCGATCGTCGCGTTCGTAAGCCGGTCGATCAGGATGAAGCCGCCGGTGTCGCGGTTCTCGGCGTACGGATCGAACGCGCACCGACTGGTCGAGCGAAAGATTGCAGACGCCGATCTCGTTGAGTTCCAGCGTCTTGCGCCGCCGAGATGCTCGAGCGTGTTGACGTTGACCTTGTACTTGGGCTCGGTGATCGTCGCCGTCACCTGCCTGTGCCGATCTTCATCCAGTAGGGACGTCCGGGCAGCATCGGCTCGTCGGACATCCAGATCACGGTCGACCTCGAACTGGTCGGCAACTCCTGGCGGCGCCTTGGTGGTCGCAAGCACGTCGCCGCGGCTTACGTCGATCTCGTCCTCGAGTGTAATGGTGACGGCCTGGCCGGCCACCGCGCTCTGCAGATCGCCGTCCAGCGTGACGATCCGGGCGACGCTGCTTTCGCGTCCGGAGGGCAGCACGCGCAGCTTCTCGCCCTGCGACAGGCGTGCCGCTCGACGATCGTGCCGGCAAAGCCGCGGAAATCGAGGTTCGGACGGTTGACCCACTGCACCGGCAGGCGGAATGGCAGGTGCTGCACGCGATCCTCGATCTCGACGGCTTCCAGGTATCCCATCAGCGTCGGCCCGTGGTACCAGGCCATGTGCTCGCTCGGGTCCTTGATGTTGTCGCCCTTGAGTCCGGACACCGGGATCGCGACCACGTCGGTGAGGTCGATCTGTCGCGCGAACTCGCGATACTCAGCGACGATCCTGTCGAAGGTTTCCTGCGAGTAGCCAACCAGGTCCATCTTGTTGATCGCCAGCACCACCTTGCGGATGCCGAGCAACGACACCAGGTAGCTGTGGCGCCGGGTCTGGGTCAACACGCCCTTGCGCGCGTCGATCAGGATCACGGCGAGGTCGGCCGTGGACGCGCCGGTGACCATGTTGCGTGTGTACTGCTCGTGTCCCGGCGTGTCGGCGACGATGAACTTGCGCTTGTCGGTCGAAAAGAAGCGGTAGGCCACGTCGATCGTGATGCCCTGCTCGCGTTCGGCCGCGAGGCCGTCGACCAGCAGCGCGAAATCGAGTTCGCCGCCCTGGGTCCCGACTTTCTTCGAGTCCGCCTCGAGCGCCGTGAGCTGGTCCTCGAAGATCATTTTCGAGTCGTAGAGCAGCCGGCCGATCAGCGTCGACTTGCCGTCGTCGACGCTGCCGCAGGTGATGAACCGCAGCAGGCTCTTGTGTTCGTGCTGGTGCAGGTAGGCCTCGATGTCCTGCCCGATCGAGGTCGGAGACGTGTGCCATCAGAAGTACCCCTCCTGCTTCTTCTTCTCCATCGACGCCGACTGGTCGTGGTCGATGACACGACCCTGGCGCTCCGAGCTCGTGCGTGAGCAGCATTTCCTGGATGATCGCCGGCAGCGTGTCGGCGTCGCTCTCGATCGCCCCGGTAAGCGGGTAGCAGCCGAGCGTGCGGAATCGCACTTTCCGCAGCATCGGCTTCTCGCCCGGGTGCAACGGCATGCGATCGTCGTCCACCATGATCAGCGTACCGTCGCGCTCCACCACCGGGCGCTCGGCCGCGAAGTACAGCGGCACGATCGGGATGTCGTGCAGGTAGATGTACTGCCAGATGTCGAGCTCGGTCCAGTTCGACATCGGAAACACGCGGATCGACTCACCCTTGTGCATGCGCGTGTTGTATATGCGCCAGAGCTCGGGTCGCTGGTTCTTCGGGTCCCAGCGATGCTGCGCCGAGCGGAACGAGAAGATCCGCTCCTTGGCGCGGCTCTTCTCCTCGTCGCGGCGCGCACCGCCAAAGGCGGCATCGAAGCCGTAGAGGTCGAGCGCCTGCTTCAGGGCCTGGGTCTTCATCACGTCGGTATGGATCGCCGAGCCGTGCGTGAATGGGTTTATGCCTTTTTCTACGCCGTCAGGGTTGGTGTACGCAATCAGCTCGAAACCGTGCTCGTTCATCATGCGCTCGCGGAACGCGTACATCTCCCGGAACTTCCAGCGCGTGTCGACGTGCAGCAGCGGGAAAGGCGGCTTGGCCGGGTAGAACGCCTTCATCGCCACGTGCAGCATCGCGGCGCTGTCCTTGCCGATGGAGTACAGCATCACCGGCTTGCTGCACTCCGCGACCACCTCGCGCATGATCTCGATTGCCTCGGCCTCGAGGCGCTCGAGGTGCGTGAGCGTGCGCGTTGGCAGGTCTTTCGTCTCGGTGCTGGTCACGGAATTCTCACCACGGTTCGGCCGGTCACACGGCCCTGGATGTAATCGTCGAACTGAGCGGGCAACTCGTCGAAGCCCACGATCTTCGTGCAGATCCGGTCGAGCGCTGCCGGCCGCAGGTCGGTCGCGATGCGCTGCCAGACCTCGAGCCGGAGCTCCCGGGGCGTCAGCACGGAATTGATCCCGAGCAGGTTAACGCCGCGCAGGATGAAAGGCATGACGGTCGTCACAAGTTCGGCACTGCCCGCAAGCCCGACGCTGGCGATGTTTCCCCACTGGTCCACCGTGCGCGTGAGCCAGGTAAGCAACGGGCCGCCGACGTTGTCGACCGCGCCCGCCCAGAGCGCCTTTTCCATCGGCTTCGAGCCCAGGTCGATGTCCTGCCGACGCAGCACGCGCGCCGCGCCTATGTCGCGCAGGTACGGATCGGCCTCCGCCTTGCCGCTCACCGCGACGACTTCGTAGCCCCGGCCAGCCAGCATACTGGTCGCAATGCTGCCAACGCCGCCAGTGGCGCCGGTCACCACGACCGGGCCGTTCGCAGGCTGCTGGCCGTTCTGCTCCATGCGGTGCACGGCGAGTGCTGCGGTGAACCCCGCCGTGCCGAGCTTCATCGCGTCGAGCGCGCTGATGCCCGCAGGTAGCGGGATCACGCAGTCGCCCGGCAGGCGCGCGAATTCCGCGTATCCACCGTCCCGGGTCTCGGAAAGACCGCAGCCCGTCACCAGCACCTGCTGCCCCGGCGCGAACCGCGAGTCGGTCGAGCTCACGACCTCGCCGGCAAGGTCGATGCCGCCGACCAGCGGGTAGCGACGCAGTATGCGGCCCTTGCCGGTCGCGGCGAGCGCGTCCTTGAAGTTGATGTCGGAGTGGCTGACGCGCACCACGACCTCACCCGGACCCAGGTCGTCGAGGGTGATTTCGTCGAAGCGCGCGACGATGCCGCGGTCGATCTCGTGGATGCGGAAGGCGCGAAATGATGTCATGGCTGGTGTCCGGCGGGTTTGGGCTTTGCGGAATGCGTCATGGTGGTAAGTGCGGCGAAGCGTGACGGGTTATTGCGACCGGGGCCCCTGCGGCATGCCGCCGCAGCGATCCAGCCAGACCTCCAGCCCGGCGGTGTTCAGCCGCACGTCGTCGTCGATCAGCAGGTGTCGTTGCTCCGTTCGCTCAACCGGCAGCCGTGGGCGTCCAGCCGGGCGTCGAAATACGCATACATGTCGGCCGCGATCCGGGCGCCGCGATCCGGCGCCGCGGAATGCTGGCGGGCGATACGAACCAGCGCGTCGATGTTGTCGTGCAGGTCGCGCTCGAGGCGCTCGAGCTGGTCCACCGGCCCGAAGTGCGTCTGGAAAACGCGCCGGGGACCATAGGACATCAGCCGCCGTATGGTCGCATGCAGGGCATCGGGGTCGAATTGCACCGGCGTGGTCGTCGGCAGCATGAACGGACCCGATTCCGTGTCGAGTTCACGGTAACAGATTCCGAAATTGTCGCCGGCGAAGACGGCGCGGTAGTCGAGGTCAACCGGGCAGTGGTGATGTCTTGCGTGACCGGGTGCGTCGAAGAACTCGAAGGTCCTGCCGCCAAGGCGGATACGCTGCCGATCCTCGGTTACGAGCACGCGCGCCGCCGGAATCGGCAGCAGCTCGCCGTAAAGCTCACGGTACTTCGCCTCGCCGTAGACTTCGATGGATCCGGCAATCAGCCTGGTGGGGTCGATCAGGTGCGGTGCGCCGCGCGGATGCAGCACCGCCATTGCGTTGGGCAGCGCCGCGATCAATTGTCCGGCGCCACCCGCATGGTCGAGGTGCACGTGCGTCAGGAATACGTAGTCCACCTGTTCTCGCGCAATCCCGAGCTCGTCGAGCGCGCTGAGCAGCCGCGGTGCCGCTGGGGCGGCACCGGTATCCACGAATGCCGCGCGACCCCCGTCCACGACCAGGTGACTCGCGGCGAGTCCGGGTCGCACGTAGAGGGTATCGATCAGGTAGACGCCGTCTCCGAGCGGGACGGCGAGGGGAGCGGGGCTGGGCGTGGCTGGCACTCTGGACATCGGCTACGGCGCGGGCACTCTGGTTCCAGCAGGTAAGACTGCGGTCTCGATGCTGCGAAAACAAGAAGGCCGGGCAGACCCGGCCTTCTGTTGTCATCCCAGGAGGTTGTCCTGTCTCAGGTGCCCGGGCACTTTCCGGCCTTGCGGATCTCGTCCGTAGAACAGAGGCTCGGGCGCTGGCTGGAGTAGTAACGCGCTAGCGCCGCGATGTCGGCGTCGGTCAGCGAGGTCGCCATGCCACCCATTACGGGATTCTTGCGCTGGCCCGCGCGGTAGGCCTTCAGAGCCTGCTCGATGTAGTCGGCGTGCTGTCCGGCGAGGTTCGGGTACTCCGGCAAGATGCCGATGCCGTCACCGCCATGGCAGGCGACGCAGGTCTGGCCGGCCTTGGGCGCCGTGCCGACCGCGTGACCGCCGGGCTTGAGCTCCTGGCCACTGAGGTAGGCGGCCATGTCCTGCATGTCCTGGTCCGACATCGTGATGGCCTGGGCGTGCATCGTGGCATGCGGACGATCCTGGGAGGCGTATTCCTTGAGCGCCACGACCAGGTACGCGGCATGCTGCCCGCCGAGCTTCGGCACGCTGTAGACCGGATAGGCGTTCTTGTAGTTCGGGATGCCGTGGCAACCCTGGCAGGTGTAGGCCAACTTGGCGCCGCGTGCCGCATCCGCGGCTGAAGCCAGGGCGGGTGCGATCAGCGCCACGATGGTCAGGCTCAGTGTGAGCCAGGCCGATCTCGAGATCATTTTAAGCTCCGTGCGGCAGTCGGCCTCCCCCGGGCCGAAGGGCCGGCATGTTAATCAAAAGCGTTTGCGTAGTCGAATGGCGCCCGGAAGAGATGAATGCCCTGCGCGAATGTCTTAGTCTCAGGGACGATCCTGGAACCTGATCCAAAAGGAGCGAGCCATGACGATGCGCGCGGTAATTCTGTACGGCCTGCTGGCAGCGACGGCGATCCCGACCGGGTCGGCGCTGGCCGAAAACGAGCGCCCGGGCATGGTTGCTGTCAGTGGCGAGGGCGAGGTAACTGCCCAGCCAGACATGGCCCGTGTGACGCTGGGCGTCGAGGCCCGCCGCCCGGGCTTGCCCGATGCACGCACGACGGTCACCGCAGCCATAGACCGCCTGCTGGCGCTGACCAGGGAACTTGGCATCGACCCGAAATACGTCAACGCCACCGCCCTGCAGGTACAGCCCGATTACACCTGGGACCAGCAGACACGAAAGCAGGAGTTGCTGGGCTACGTGGTCAGCCGCCAGGTCGAAGTGGAGCTGCGCGATCTCGAAAAGCTGGGCACGCTGATGGAACGTGCGGTCAGCGCGGGAGCCAACCAGGTCGGCGGCGCGTCGCTCGACTCGACCCGCCGCAAGGAACTCGAGCGCCAGGCGATGGCTCTTGCCGTCCAGGATGCGCGCCTGAACGCGGAGACACTGGCCCGCGCAGCCGGTGCGCAACTCGGCGCGGTGCGCGCGCTGAATGCCTCCTCGTCGCCGCCCCAGATGCCCATGTACCGCATGGCGGCGGCGGACATGCCGGCCGGCGCACCGGCGCCTGAGTCGACATACCAGGCTGGCGACATGACTTTCACGGCGCGCGTCTCCGCAGAGTACGAACTGGCCGCTGGAAAATAAACTCTAAGTTGATAAACAGTAAATGAGTGCTGACATTTTGAGGCTGACACTCAAATTCAAATGATGTGAGGAACGACGGCCACGGCAACGCGAAAACCGGCAGACAGCGGTCGTGGTAGCGATTGGAGCGTGGGCTGGGGTTCGAGGCCGGCTGGCCCCGAGTACCTGCATCAACCGGGCAGGCGATCCACGATCAGCACCGTGCCGTCGACCCCGGTGACTCGGACCTTCGCGCCAGCCGGCGTGTCTGGCCCGCGGAGGTTCCAGCGGCGTCCGCCGAGCTTCGCGCGGCCCTGGCCTTCATGGATGGCACCGGCAAGGGTCAGCACCTGGCCGATGTAGCGCTGGCCGACCCTGTGCGGAGCCATTGAGCTCTGCAGGTCGCGTTGCTGGATCCGGTACTCACGCCAGAAATACAGTGCGAGGACCGTCGAGGCGAAGAGTACGAACCAGGCCATAGGGTGCTTCGACGAATTGTTTCGGCAATCGTGCCTGCGGTACTCGCCGACCTCAACTCAACCCGGTGCGGCAATCGACGATCTGTGACGCGGCGCTCATTCGGCCTCGAGGCGGCTCATGTCCTTGCTGTACTGGACGTTCATGACGTTGTCATGCCAACCGTGAATGTACGGCTTCACCAGGTGCTTGTTGACGTAAAAATAGAGCGGCAGGACCGGCGTGTCGGCCAGCATCACCCGCTCGGATTCCTCGAGCAGCGCCCGGCGGCGGGCCGGGTCCGGCTGGCGGGTTGCCTCGGCCAGCAGTTCGTCGTACCGCGGATTGGAATAGCCGGTGAGGTTTATCCCGAAGCCGGTCTGGAGCAGCTGCAGGAATGAGTAGGCGTCGTTGTAGTCGCCGACCCAGCTCGAACGGAACACCTCCGTGTCCTTGCGAGCCTGGATCGTCTGCAGCAACGCGCGGAATTCCTCCGCATACAGCGTGGTCTTCACGCCCAGCGCTTCTTTCCACATGGCGGCGACCGCGACGGCCAGGCGATTGTGAACCTCGCCGGTGTTGTAGCGGATCTCGACCTCGAGCGGATTCGAGTCCGAATAGCCCGCCTTGCGGTAAAGCTCACGCGCCTCGGCTACGCGCTCTGCATAGGGCCAAGATGCATAGTCGAACTGCTGCGGCGTGTAGTCCGCAACGCCTCGCGGCACCCACCCGTAGGCCGGCGCCTCGCCAAGGCCCGTCACGGACGTGGCGAGCCGGTCGCGGTCGATCACCAGCGACAAGGCCCGGCGCAGGCCAGGCTGGTCCTTGAACGGCGGGCGGGTCACATTGAAACCGTAGTAATACACGCTCAGCTGCGGCGAGATGTGCAGCTCGCCCGGCAGGTTCTCGCGGATCCACGCGAACTGCTGCTGCGGAACGACGTAGGTGACGTCGAGCTGACCGGCGCGGTACAGGCGGAATTCCGCGCTCGCGTCCGCCTGGTGGACGAACCGGACACGCTCTACGCGGGTCGCCGCGTCGTTCCAGTAGTGACGGTTGCGGGTGAGGTCAACCTGCGAGCCGATGACCCAGTCTGCGAGGACGAACGCCCCGTTCGAGACCAGGTTGCCCGGCTTCGCGTACGAGCCGCCGAACTTCTCGAGCGATGGACCGTGCACCGGAAACGTGCCCGGCTGCGCAAGCAGCCCGAGCAGGTACGGCGCGGGATTCCGCAGCCGGATCGCTACCGTGCGGTCGTCGGGGGCGCTGACGCCGAGCTCTGTCGCAGGTTGCTCGCCGCGAGTGATCTCGACGGCATTCACGACTGGCTCGAGGATCTGCGCGTAGGGCGAAGCCGTCGCCGGGTCGACGAGGCGGCGCATTCCCGCCACGTAGTCACGCGCGACCACCGGATCGCCGTTCGACCATTTCAGCCCGTCGCGAAGGTGGAACCGGTACTCGAGTCCGTCGTCGGTGACCGTCCAGCCGTCGGCCGCGGCTGGCAGCGCGCCGCCGTCCGGCCCCACGGCGGTGAGGCCTTCGAATGCATCACGCAGGATGTTGAAGGCCCCGTCGGTGCGGGCCTTCTGCGGATCGAGCGTGTCCGGCTCCGGCCCGTTGCCGCGCGTGAGCATGCCCGCAGCGGTCGCTGTCGGTGCCGTGCCGGCGGGCTGCGACTTCCCGTCGCCACCGCCGCAAGCGGCAAGCCCGAGCAGTGCAGCCGAGACGAATACCGCCTGCAGGCCGCGGCCGATCAGCTGGAGGGGGTTTCGCATCGTGGCACGATGGTAAGCGATGGCGAGCGGACCGGTCGCGCGGCCACTCAGCGCAAGCCCATCGCGCGTGGTGACCCGGCCAGCCGGTCGGCGTGGCGCTTGAGATGGATGAGCAGCAGCGAGGTCGCGGCCGGCGTGACGCCTGGAATTCGCGCCGCTTGTCCCAGCGTGGCCGGTCGATGCTCGAGCAGGCGCTGTCGCACTTCGTTCGACAGCCCGCGAACCTCCGCGTAGTCCAGGTCCTCGGGCAGGATCGTCTGCTCGTTACGCCTCTGCCGCTCGATCTCGTCGGCCTGACGGTCGATGTAGCCGGTGTACTTCGCCTGCACATCCACGGCGAGCGGAACCTGTGCCGCGAGGCGCTCGTCCTCGTGCCAGTCACCGTCGCCCCGGCCGACGATCAAGCTTACGGCTTCGTGACTTACCCCCGGGCGCCGCAGCAGCTCGAACGCACGCTGCTCGCGGACCAGTTGCCCGACGTACGGCTCGGCGCGATCGGCCTCGACCGTGCCGGGACGCACCCAGGCAGCATTCAGGCGCGCCAGTTCCCGGTCCACGGCCTCGCGCTTGCGCTCGAAGAACCGCCAGCGCTCGTCCTCCACCAGGCCGAGCTCGCGCCCGGCCGGCGTGAGCCGCAGGTCTGCGTTGTCCTCGCGCAGCGTGAGACGGTATTCCGCACGGCTGGTGAACATGCGGTAAGGCTCCGGCGCGCCGCGGGTGATCAGGTCGTCGATCATCACGCCGATATAGGCGTCGCCGCGTCCCGGCCACCAGGGCCCGCGCCCGAGCACGGCGAGCGCGGCATTGGTACCCGCGACGAGTCCCTGCGCCGCCGCTTCCTCGTAGCCGGTCGTGCCGTTGATCTGTCCCGCAAAATAGAGGCCCTGGAGGTGCCGGGTCTCCAGCGTGGGGCGAAGGTCGCGCGGGTCGAAGAAGTCGTATTCGATCGCGTAGCCGGGGCGCGTTATCCGCGCCCGCTCAAAGCCACGGATGCTACGGACAAAGTCCACCTGCACGTCGAACGGCAGGCTGGTAGAGATGCCGTTAGGGTATATCTCGTGCGTGTCGAGCCCCTCGGGTTCTATGAAGACCTGGTGCGACCCTCGCTCCGCGAAGCGCACGACCTTGTCCTCGACCGACGGGCAGTAGCGGGGACCCACGCCCTCGATCACCCCCGTGAACATCGGCGAACGGTCGGTGCCCGCGCGAATGATCTCGTGGGTGCGTTCGTTGGTTGCGGTGATGTAGCAAGGCGCCTGTCGCGGGTGATCGGCGCGCAGGCCGAGGAACGAAAATACCGGACGCGGCTCGTCGCCGTGCTGCACGACGAGCTCCGAGTAGTCGATGCTGCGTCCGTCGATGCGCGGCGGCGTGCCGGTCTTCAGGCGTCCGACGCGAAACGGCATGGCCCGGAGTTTCTCGGCCAGGCGATTCGACGGCGGGTCGCCCGCGCGGCCGCCCGCGTACTGGTCGAGCCCCACGTGGATGCGTCCGCCCAGGAACGTGCCCACGGTCAGCACGACTGCGCGCGCCTTGAATTCCACGCCGACCTGCGTCGCCACGCCCGTGACCCGGTCACCCTCGATGCGCAGGTCCGACACCTCCTGCTGGAACAGGCTCAAGTTCGGCTGGTTCTCGATGAGGCTGCGAATCGCGCGCTTGTAAAGCTGCCGATCGGCCTGCGCCCGGGTTGCTCGTACGGCTGGTCCCTTGCTCGCGTTCAGCGTGCGGAACTGTATGCCGGCACGGTCGGTCGCGCGGGCCATCGCGCCGCCCAGCGCGTCGATCTCGCGCACCAGGTGTCCCTTGCCGATACCGCCGACTGCAGGGTTGCAGCTCATCTGGCCCAGCGACTCGATGCTCTGCGTCACCAGCAGCGTGCGGCAACCCATCCGCGCGGCGGCAAGTGCCGCCTCGGTTCCGGCGTGGCCGCCGCCGACCACGATGACGTCAAAGCTTTCCGCCGGATTCATGAGGCGCTTCCAGGAAGGGCGCTCATTGTATGCGCCGGGCCGATGCTGGCGTACGCCTGGCTGGCCGCAGCGCCGGAAGTCATCCGCTGGAAGGCGGAAAGCCTCGAGGCCGCAAAGCGACGGGCATGCCGCTCGTAGCGATTCTCGACGTATCCCCGTCGCAGCCACTCGACCAGGTATCGCCAGGTGGTCAGGCGACCGCGGTTCCATTGCCGCATCACGTGGTAATACTCATGCAGGATCAGCGCCGGGTCGGCCGAGAATGCGCTGGCCGACCCCGCCAGCAGGATGCGGTTGCGTCGCGTGGTCGCGCGCGCACCAAGGTGCAGCCGCGCATACAGGGAATTCTCGACAAGCACGACGTCGTCCACCGGGGCGCCGAGCAGCCGCTCGAGCGCCATGCACTGCGCGGCGGAAAGGACCTCGCGCGTGCGGGTCATGACGGCGGCAGCAATGGAGCGTGGGCGACGGTCATGCGCGCGCTCACGCCGTCTTTCGATTCGATTTCTGCTTCGCGCTGCGCTTCTTCGCGACCTTGCGTGCCTTTCCGGTCTTGCTGGGCCTGGCAGTCTTGCGGGCCCTGCCGCGCGTGGTGCCCGGCCCGGCCGGCGGTGAAGCGGCGTGTCCAACCCGGGCAGCCGCAGCCTTCAGTTCCTCGAAGCTCTCGCGCATGCAGTCGGCGAACAAAGCCGGGTCGGGAAGCATCTCGCGGCAGGACACTGCGCAGATCCACATCGTCCCCGCATAGCTGAAGCCGGTGACGTTGAGGCCCAAGCCGTGGGTCGGGATGCTGATCGGCGAGTAATTCACCAGCCGAGCGCCCGCCATGTAGAGCGGCACGTCCGGTCCGCGGACGTTTGAAACGATGAGCCCGATGCGTGGTGGATGAACATAGCGGGCGAGTGCCTGCGAAACGATGTTCGGCACGTACTCCATCAGGTCGCGGGCGAACTCCTTGCCGATCGCATCGGTCAGCGCCTTCGACGTCCTGGCGCCGTCGCGGATCGCGCGCAGCCGCTCCACGGGGTCCGCAACATCGGTACCCACCGACATGACGGTCATGCCAACCTGGTTGCCCCGGTCACCACCCTTGTCGGCACCACGAAGTGAAATTGGCACCATCGCCGACATGGTCGTTGCGGGAAGTTCCTTCTTGCCCTGCAGGTAGATGCGCAGCGCGCCACCGACGATGCACAGGAACATGTCGTTGATGGTCACGTCGCCAACCTGCTGGCGGACCGCCTTGAAATCGGAGAGCGGCAGGCCCACCGCCTCGAACACGCGGTGAGCGGAGACGTCACCGCTGAATCGCGTCTGTGGCGGCATCTTCGGCAACAGCGACCCCAGGTCGCCCGACAACAGGTCGCGCAGGCCCTGCATGCTGAAGGCACCCTCGCCCGCGAGCCTGGTGACGGCTTCGACCCCGAGCGCTCCGAGCCGGCGCGCGGAGTCGAAGGAGAATTTCGCCAGTCCGGGCACGCGCTCGACCTGGTGCACCAGCGCGCGGGAATACAGCTCGATGGCCGTCGGTTCGCGATCCACGTGGAAGCGCTGCTGCTCCGGCTCGGCATCGAAATCCAGCGGGTCGGCCGTTACCGAGTGCAGCGCCTTGAGCAGTTCGGTGCCCGACTCGCCGTCGACCAGGGCGTGGTGCATCTTGCTGTAGAGGGCGAAGCTGCCCTTCGGCACGCCCGCGATGTTGTGCAGCCCCTCGATCACGTAGGCCTCCCACAAGGGCCTGCTGCGATCCAGCGGCCGGGAGTGGAGCCGCGCCACCTGGATACAGAGCTGGCGCCAGTCGCCGGGCTGCGGCAGCGCGATGTGCCGCACGTGGAACTCGACGTCGAAGCCCGGGTCCTCGATCCAGTACGGGCGGTCCAGCGACATCGGCACCGTCACCAGCCGACGCCGGAATGGCGGGAACTGCTCGAGCCGCGAGGCGAAGAACTTCAGCACGTCCTTGAACCGCACGCCGCCGCCCGGCGCGGTGGACGGGTCGTAGATCGCGAGCGACGCGACATGCATGAAATTGCTGCCGTGCTCGAACTGCAGGAACATCGCGTCGGCGCCGGAGAGTTGTTTCATGGTGGTTATGCGCCGCGCTATGCGCTGCGGTCCGTGTGCGTGGGGTCGGTGAGACTACTGCCGGGCGGGCGGCGCGTCCACCGGGGGGCCGTGTTGCCGCAGGGGTGGGCGACGAGCGCGGCGTTGAGTTCGGCACGCTGGGCCGAGGCTGGTCCCGGCCCAGCCGGGCTGCATGAAGATCAGGGGAAGCTTCGGTGAAGGTTCGGGGAAGAGTGCTCAGGGCGATCAACCCGATCGCTGGAGCGCGTTCCGAAGGCCGGGCACCATCGTCATGAAGCCCATTTGCTCCGCCTGCTGCTGCAGCTCCTGAAGGCGGCCGACGTTCACCTTGCGGCGCGCCGTCTTCCCCGCCGCCGCCACCGCCTCGGCCCGCGCGATCACGAGATCGGACCACGGCAGCGGCTCCTCGCGGGTGTACTCCGCCAGCGCCGCCGCGTGGTGCCGCGCGGCCGGCCCGTCCCCGACGGCGAGCAGGAACTCGATGGCGAGCATGCGGAACTCGAAGTGGTTGTGGCTGACCGAGCCGCGCGCCAGCAACTGCTCGCCCTCCTCGAGCAGGGCGCGCCCACGTGCCGCGTCGCCTCGCACGTAGGCGAGGCCCGCCAGTGCCCAGGGCCCGCAGTAGGTGGGCGCTTCCTCCCGTGCCCATTCGGCGACCTGCCCGAGGACCGCCACGGCCTCCTCGACATTCCCCAGACCGTGCAGTGCCAGTCCCTGGTGCAGCGTGCCTTCGATCTCGAAGCGACGCGCTCCGAGCTCCCGCGCCAGCACCGTGCTGCGCCTGCTCCCTTCCAACCCGGCCGCGTAGCCGCCCCGATAGAACTCGAGCGACGCGCCGACGCTCCGGGCCAGCAGTTCGGCGCGCACGTCGCCGGCCCGGTGTGCATCCGTCGCCGCCTGCCTGACGCTTTCGATCGCCGGTGCGATCTCGCCGCAGTAGCCGCGACACGCGGCGGCCATCGGCAGGTAGGCGAGGCGCAAGGACTCCAGTTCGTGCCGTTCGCTCAGCTCCAGGCAGCGCAGCACGTACGCCAGCGCCGTCCGCATGCGACCGCGCTGGTACTGCGCGTCGCCCAGTCCGCCCAGCGCCCGCGCAATGTCGTCCGGCGAACGAGCCTTCTGCGCGAGATCGAGCGCCCGCTCGTGGGCCCGCAGGCACTGGTCGAGCTCGCCGCGCGGAAAGTGCAGGTTGCCGCGCAGGGTCCAGACGCGTGCCAGACGACGCGGATCGCCCTCGTCCATCGCGTCGCGTTCGGCCTCGCTCAGCGTGGCGAGGGCCTCTGCGTGACGGTCGAGGACGCGCAAGCTGGTCGCGAGCCCGAGTCCGGCGCGGGCGCGCGCGCCGGGCGCAGCCGCAAGCGCGGCGCTTTCGCGATACGCGTCGATCGCCTCCTCGGTCCGGCCGCGCGCGAGATGGATGTCGCCGAGCTCGGCACTGGCATCGCATCGATCCGCGTCCGCGGTGGCGAGCGCCCGGGCGCGCGCGGCGTGAACGAGGGCACGGTCGAAGCGACAGGCGCGTTGCTCGAGCGCGGCCACGCGCAGGTGCGCGGCCGCCGCGCCCGGATCCTCGGCCGCGGCAAGGTGCTCGGCGTGAAGCGCGGGATCGCGGCCTTCGTACCAGTTCGCGGCCCGCAGGTGCAGTGCCCTGCGCGTCGAGCGCAGCAGCGCATCGTAGATCGCCGCGCGAATCAGGGCATGCGTGAAGCGGCACTCGGTGTCGTTGCAGTCGAGCAGGCCGCTGGCCTCCATGGCTGTCGGATCGCAGGCGGGCGAGCCTGCGACGTAGCGCAGCGCCTCCAGGCCGAACCGCGCACCGAGCGTCGCCGCCGCGTGCAGCAGGCGTTGCACGTCCGCCGGCAGCCGCTCGACCCGTGCCAGCAGCACGGCACGCACCGATCCCGGCAGCGCGGTCTGGCCCGCCTGCGCACTGCGCAGCAACTGGACGAGGAACATGGGGTGCCCGGCCGCGGTCTCGATGCAGCGCTCCAGGACGTCGTCGGCCAGCCCGCCGTACGTCGCGGCGAGCTCACGCGCCTCGTCATCCGCGAGCGGCGCGAGGTCGAGCGTGGTGACGGGGCAACCGCGCGCCCGCGCGCGCCACGCAGCCGGGAACGGATCGCCCTCGATCCGCGAGGACAACGCCAGCAGCACGGGCCGCTTTGCGACCTCACTCGCCAGGTCGCCGAGCGCGGCGATCTCCGTCCCGTCGGCCCAGTGGGCGTCCTCGACGATCACGAGCAGCGGTCTGTCTGCCGTTGCAGCCGCGAGCAGCACACCGAGGATCCTCGCGCGGGCGCGCTCGCGAGCCACAGGATCCATCGCTGCGAGCCGCGGAGCCGACGGTCCAACGGGCTCGAGCGCGAGCAGGTCGGCAGCAGCCATCGCGTCGTCGGACTCAAGGCGCCCGCTGCGGATCGCCCGCTCGATGGCATCGCGGCCCGGCGCCGCGCCCGTCACGTCCTCGATCAACCGACGGGCGAGCGCCGGGCCCGGACGCTCGTCCGCCGGCTGCCCGAAATCCAGCACGTGCACGACGTGCACCGCGGCGCGATCGGCGACACGTTCGGCCAGTGCCTCCAGCAGCGACGACTTGCCGATGCCCGGGTCGCCTCGAACGATCACCGCGCGGCCCCGTCCCGAGGCCACAACCCGGTCGAACAGCGTCTCGAGCAGCGCGAGCTCGGCGCGACGCCCGGCGAGCATCGGGTCGCGGCGATCCGACGGGTGGCCCGCTGCGAGCACGAGGACACTCGACCCGGCCGGTGCGCCGACGGGTGCCGACGCCAGTACGTAGCGATCCGACAGCTGCGCCGCGATGTCCGGTGCCACGACCAGCGAGTCGGGCTCGGCCGCCTGCGCCAGCGACTGCGCGACTACGACCGCCTGGCCGGCGATCGGAAACGGCACGTCACCCCCCGCGGGCAGCACGAGGCCGCGAGCGAGGCCGAGCGCGAAGCGGGGCGTGCCTTCGTCGGCGGCGGCAGTGAGCATCTCCGCGGCGCGCATTGCCCGATCGAGCTCATTGCCGGTCGACGCCGCCAATCCGAAAGCGGCGACCAGGGCTCCCTGGCTCGGCCGGTCCACGACGCCGCCCAGGCGCTCGACGAACTCCCGGACGCGCCGCTCGGCAACCGACCATCGGTCGCGAACCGTCTCGGGATCTTCGTCCGCCGGGCCGTGCCAGCGACCGATACGTGCGACGAGCACGACCACTTCTCTCAGCGTCGCGATCGGCGTAGCCGCAAGCGGCGCGGGTTCGCGCTGCGACTCCTCGAGGCCGGCCACCGCCGGGCCAATCGTCGCGGGGATCGATTGCGCGGGTTCGTCGTCACTGGTCGCGGCTGCGCGCCGGCGACGCAGAACGTCGCGATGCAGCGCTTCGGTCGCCGGCTCCGGGGCGACGTCGAGGTCCCGTCGCAACACCTCGCGGCACGCGCGGAATTGCCGCAGCGCCTCCGTGTACTGGCCCCGACGCGCGTAAACGTTCATCAAGTCACGTTGCGCGGCCTCGTTCGCGGGCTCCACCGCCACCAACCGCGACAACGCCTGGATCGCGCCGCCAAGGTCGCCGGTCGCCAGGCATTGCGTCGCGAACCGCTGCAGGACCTGCAGCCACTCGAGACGCAGTGCGCGGCGATGCTCGTCGATCCAGATCTCGAAAGCCGGCGAGCGTGCATCGAATCCGTGCAGCAGTTCCCCCGCGTAGGTCTCGGCGGCCTGGGCAAGGGAGTGTGGCGAACCGTCGCGCACAAGGTCGCGGAGCCGCTGCACGTCGCTCGAGGCGAAAGTGGCGTCGAGCACGACCGAACTCGCGTCGCTGCGCAGCGCGCGCGCCGCTGCTCCGGACAGGCTGCGGCGCAACGCCGCCAGGGCCTGCCGCAGGCTCGCGCGACCGAGCTCCGAGTCCGAGCCGTCCCACAGCAGGCTGGCCAGTCGATCGCGTGCGAAAGGGGTACCCGGACGCAGCGCGAGGCAGGCCAGCAGGGCCTGCGCCTTGCGCGACGAGATGCGGATTTCCCGGCCGTCGGCGGAAAACACTCGCATCCCGCCGAACAGCTCGACGACCAGCTCCATCATCGCCCCCTGCGGCGGGCCGGCGCCGGCCCGCGGCTCCTGACATCCCCGAAGGGAATTTTTCACGGTTTTTTCACGCCTGTCGAGACAGGTCCTTGACGGTGTGTCCGTAGCTTTCACGCCAGACCGGAGGCCGCCCTTGCCAGCATCCGGGCCCCACAACGCAGGAGGATACGACCATGACCCTTTACGACTGCCGCGGCATCGCGATTTCATCCACCGACCGGGCCTCGCTGAAGAGGCTCGAGCAGGCAACAGAGCTCACCGCCTCGTACTTCGTCGACCCGCTCGCCACCATCAGCGAGGCGCTTGAGGTCGACCCGGCCTTCGCTGCAGGGCATTGCCTGCGCGCCGCCCTCGCCGTCATGTCGAGCGAGCGCGGCGCGTTGCCGATGCTTGAGGAGAGTGTCGCGTCCATCGAGGCGCTCGGGGCGGGCGCCAACGAGCGCGAGCGCATGCACGCCGCCGCCGCGCGCGCGTGGCTCGAGGGTGACTTCCAGCACTCGCTGCGGCTGTACGGCGACATCGTCGTCGAGTACCCGCGCGACCTGGTCGCGCTGCAGACCGCGCACGTCGTCGACTTCTTCCTCGGCCAATCGACGCTGCTGCGCGACCGCGTGGCGCAGGTCCTGCCGCACTGGAATGCCGACGTGCCTGGCTACGGCTACGTGCTCGGCATGCATGCCTTCGGCCTGGAGGAGACCGCGCTCTACGCTCATGCCGAGGAGACCGGCCGGCGGGCGCTGGACCTGAACCGCCGCGATCCATGGGCCGTGCACGCGGTGGCGCATGTGATGGAGATGCAGGGCCGGATTGCCGACGGCATCGAGTGGCTCCAGGGCCGGGTTGCCGACTGGTCCGTGGACAACGGGTTGGCCTTTCACAACTGGTGGCACCTCGCGCTCTACCACCTCGAGCTCGGCGAGCAGGATCTCGCGCTTGCGTTGTACGACACGAGGATCCGTCCCGCGCAGAGTTCCGTCGCGCTCGAAATGGTGGACGCCTCCGCGATGCTGTGGCGCCTGATGCTGCGCGGCGTCGACGTCGGCGATCGCTGGCAGCCACTCGCCGACGCCTGGCATCCGCCGGCGCGCGATGGCTTCTACGCCTTCAACGACGTCCACGCGGTGATGGCACTGGTCGGGGCCGGGCGGTGGCCGGAGGTCGACACGGTGATCGACGGCCTCGAGCGTGCCGCGGCGGGCCGCGGTACCAACGCAATGATATCGCGGGAGGTCGGGCTGCCGGTGGCGCGCGCGCTCGCAGCATTCGGTCGCGACCGCTACGACACAACCATCGATGAGCTGCTCCCGGTGCGGTCGCATGTGAACCGCTTCGGCGGGAGTCACGCGCAGCGCGACGTCGTGCACCTGACGATGGTCGAGGCCGCATTGCGGGGCGAGCGGACGTCGCTGGCGCGCGCCCTTGCGGCCGAGCGGGTCGGCGTGAAGCCGTCGAGCCCGTTCAACTGGAGGCTGACCGCCCGCGCGCTCGCCGCTGCCGGCCTCGGCGCGGAATCGCAGCGGGCGCTCGAATCCGCAGCCGAGGCCGAGGTCGCCCAGCGGGCCGGAGTCGGCCGACCGGCGCGGGCCGCAGCCTGATTCCCTTTGACACACGTCGCAGGAGAAAATCATGGGAAGTCTGTTTCGAGAAGTGATGCTGCCGGCCGCCGCATCGGTCGGGTTCCTCTTCGCATTGGCGATGCCGCCGGCTGAGGCGCAGGAAGTTGCGGCAGAACCTGCCACGGAGGTGAGGCTTGCCTCCACCCGGCCGGTGGCTTCGATCGCGGTCGACAACTCCGGCACCGATGCCGGCGTTACGACCGAGCCGACCCTGCGGAGCACGAAGGCCCGCTCGGCGCCGCGCTACAAGCCGGTGGAGCGCATCGGCAAGTGCACTATCCGGCGTTGTGAGTGAGTGAGAACGACCGGGGCGGCTGCAGGGCCGTCCCGGTCTTCATGACTACTTTCCGATGCAGAAACTGCCGAAGATCCGCCCCAGCAGGTCTTCGCTGGTCACCTCGCCGGTGATCTCGCCCAGCTCGCGCTGCGCATCGGTGAGTTCCTGTGCCACCAGTTCGCCCGCATGACGCTCGACGAGCAAACGGTGCGCTTCCTCGACGTGCGCCCTCGCTCGCCGCAGCGCATCCAGGTGCCGGGTCCTCGCGGACATCGCCCCGCCCTCTGACGGGTGGAAGCCGACACAGTTCTTCAAGTGCTCCCGGAGCAGCTCGAGACCCACGCCGGTCGTCGCGCTGAGCCGGATCCGGACCGGGCCGGACGCGCCTGGATCTTCTGCTCCCGGCGCCGCTGATACACGGTCGATCTTGTTCAACACGACCGTGCACGGCACCTGGGTGGGAAGGGCCGCGAGGTCGGCGTCGAGCCCCGTCATCGCCTCCTCGTCCGACGCGTCGACGACGAACAGCACCCGGTCGGCCAGGGCGATTTCGCGCTGCGCACGGCGGATGCCCTCGGCCTCGATCTCGTCGGGCGAGTCACGCAGGCCCGCTGTGTCGATGATGTGCAGCGGCAGTCCGTCGATTTCAATGCGCTCGCGCAGCACGTCGCGCGTGGTGCCGGGCGTCGCAGTCACGATCGCCGCGTCGTAGCCCGCGAGGCGGTTCAACAGGCTCGACTTGCCGGCGTTCGGCCGGCCCGCAATCACCAGCGTCATCCCGTCGCGCAGCAACGTGCCCTGTCGCGCACTTTCTGACAGTTCCGCAAAACGCCTGCGAATGCCGTTCATGCGTTCGCCGAGCGCCCGGTCGGCCAGGAAGTCGACCTCCTCTTCCGGGAAGTCGATCGCGGCCTCTACCCACATCCTGAGTTCGAGCAGGGCTTCGACGAGTTCGTGCACCTGCGCCGAGAACTCGCCCTGCAGGGAGCGCAGCGCCGCTCGCGCTGCCTGGGCCGAGCCGCTGTCGATCAGGTCCGCGACGGCCTCGGCCTGCGCCAGGTCGATCCTGTCGTTCAGGAATGCTCGCTGCGTGAATTCGCCAGGTCCGGCCTGCCGGGCGCCGAGTTCGAGAACGCGCCGCAACAGGACGTCGAGCACCACCGGTCCGCCGTGGCCCTGAAGCTCAAGCACGTCTTCACCGGTCAGCGAATGCGGCGCGGGAAAGTAGAGCGACAGGCCCTGGTCGATCGGGTCGCCCCCGGCGTCGAGGAAATCCCGCAACGCGGCCAGGCGCGGTGGCGGCAGGTCGCCCAGCAGCGCCGAGGCGATCGGCCCGCAGGCCGGACCCGAGACGCGGACGATGCCGATGCCGCCCCGGCCTGGAGGCGTGGCGATCGCGGCGATCGTGTCGGTCTCGTTGCGCGTCATGGTCGGCGAAGTATGCCGCAGGCACTGGCGACACGATGGCGACACGCGGGGGACATAGGGACATTCTCCTTTACGGAGAATGTCCCCTGCGCACCCGCTGCCCCTGCGCCACTGGTGCCTGCCTCGCGCAGGTCAGGGCTTCTTGGCCTCCGCCGCGACGACGCGGTTGATGTTCCACTGCTGCGCGATCGACAGCGCGGTATTCGTGATCCAGTAGAGCACCAGGCCCGCCGGGAACCACGCCATCATCACCGTCATGACCAGCGGCATGAACGCGAACACCTTGGCCTGCATCGGATCGGGCGGCGCCGGGTTGAGCTTGAACTGCCCGTACATCGCCACGCCCATGATCGCCGGCAGGATGAAGTAAGGATCCTTCGCCGAGAGATCCTGGATCCACAGCATGAAAGGCGCCTGGCGCATCTCGACGCTCTCGAGCAGCACCCAGTAGAACGCAAGGAACACCGGGATCTGCACCACGATCGGCAGGCACCCGGCGACCGGGTTGATCTTCTCCCGCTTGTAGAGCTCCATCGTCTGCTTGGCGAGCTGCTCGCGGTCGTCCTTGTAGCGCTCCTGGATGCTCTTGATGCGCGGGGCAATGGTGCGCATCTTGGCCATCGAGCGGCCGCTGGTCTCGGTCAGCTTGTAGAACAGCAGCTTCAGCAGGATGGTCACGATGATGATCGACCAGCCCCAGTTGCCGACGAAGCCGTGCACTTTCGACAGCACCCAGAACAGCGGCTGCGAGATGATCGTCAGCTTGCCGTAGTCCGCCGTCAGCTCGAGCCGCGGTCCCACGGCCTTCAGTTGCTCCTGCAGCTTCGGCCCGACCCAGATCTTGTCGGTGAATTGCGCCGTCGTGCCGGCTGGAATGCTCTTCAGCGGTCCGCGGAACCCGAGCACGGAATGCGTGTCTTCGCTGCCAAGGGTGTAGTCGAAGGTCTCCGCCACCGGCGGCACGGCGGCGGTCACGAAGTGATGTTGCATCTCCGCCATCCAGCCGCCCGCGAACGCCTCTGAGAACTGCGCGTCTTCCTTGTCGTTGACGTCGAGCTTGCTGAATTTCTGGCCGTTGTAGATCGCCGGCCCACGGTAGGCGTAGCTCTCGACATCGAACATCGAGCGCTTCTGCGTGTACATGTGCCGGACGAACTGCACGTACGAGGCAGCCTTCCAGTCGCTTGCCGACCCGTTGTTGACGTCGTAGCTGAGCACGATTTCGTAGCTGCCGCGCTTGAACGTGTAGGTCTTCGTGACGACGACGCCCTGTCCGTCGGTCCAGCTGAGCGGTACGCGAAGCTCCTCTGCGCCGGGCGCGAGCCGGAATTCCCGGGCTGCAGCCGAGAAAGTCGCAAGGTGGGTGGGTTCGGCGCCGCCGCCGACGGCGCGCAATCCGCTGCGCACGATTTCGTACCCGCCGTCGGCCGTCGTCAGAAGACGTACCGGTGGACTGTCCTTCGTCTTGGCCTGCGGATACTGCAGCAGGTCGGCGCGGACCAGAGTGCCGCCCCGCCGGCTCACTTCCATGTCGAGCACGTCTGTCACGACGCGAACGCTGGGCTGTTCCGCGGCGCTGGCCGTTGAAGGCAACGCGGCTGGTGCAGCGTCGGCCGCTGCCGCAGGAGTAGCGGTGTCTGTCGGCAGCGCGGGCAGCTGGCCCGCGGCCGAATCCGCGGCGGGCGTGACGTCGCCAGCGACGGGCACCGAGACGTCGGGCGGCGAAGTCGCCACGGCTCCGTAGTCGCGGTTCCACTGGATGACGTTCATCCAGGCCAGCAGCGCCAGGCCGATCCACAGGTAGAGGCGTGGGTTATCCATGAGAAGGTCGCTTGAATATTGGCGGCAGTGAATCGGGCACGGGATCGTAGCCGCCCGGATGCCACGGATGACATCGGCCGATGCGACGAATCGCGAGCCACGTGCCCTGCAGCGCGCCGTGGCGCTGCAGCGACTCCTGTGCATAGCAGGAACAGGATGGGTAGAAGCGGCAGTTCGGGCCGAGCAACGGGCTCAGGAACCACCGGTACAGTTGTATGAGGCCGATCAGGATCTTGCGCATCGCTGGGCGATCCTGTTCCAGAGCACGGCGATGCTCTCCGAGATCTCGGAATTGGCTGCCTTGCCGGCCGCAGGGCGGGCGTTGACGACGAGGTCCACCGCTGGCAGGTCGAGTTGCCGGCCGCGGAACGACTCCCGTACCAGGCGCTTGATTCGGTTGCGGTTGACGGCGCCTCCGGCTGCCTTGACACCGACGGCGAGGCCGAGGCGCGGGAATTGGAGACCGTTGGGCCGTGCAATCACCATGAATAATGGATCCGAGGCGCGGACGCCGGCGCGGTGCACGGCATCGAACTGCGGCTTGTCGGTGAGGCGATGCTCCCGCGGCAGGCTGAAGGCTGCGGGAGGCGGTCCGGGAAATTCAGGCCCGGTGGTCAGACCGACAGACGCTTGCGGCCCTTGGCGCGGCGACGGGCCAGCACGAGGCGTCCGCTCCGGGTGGCCATGCGCGCACGGAAGCCGTGGGTCCTCTTGCGGTGGAGGTTGCTCGGTTGATAAGTGCGCTTCATGTGCGGCTCCGTGTCTGCCGTAAACTAGACCAGGAACAACGACATGCTCTGGCCCGATAAAAGAGCCGGAAAGCATACGCAGGGAAGCCCCGAGCGTCAACATTGCCGGGGGTGATCCCGGGGCAGCGCTGGCCCCTTCCGGACGCACCGCCACCGGCCCTGCAAAGATATCCACAGGTGCCGCGGCGGTATACACTCCGGCCCCTTTCCCGTCTACGCGCTGTATCGCCGTCATTCCTGGGGCTGCCGGTCGTGGAAGCGACTCTTTGGAACCAGTGCCTGCGCCGCCTCGAAGAGGAACTCCCGGCCCAGCACTTCAACACCTGGATCCGCCCGCTGCAGGCGGTGGACGATGGCGGCTGCCTGCGGTTGCTGGCGCCCAATCGTTATGTGGTGGACTGGGTCAACCAGAATTGCGCCCAGAGGATCGTGGAGCTGGTCGACGAACTGGTGCCTGCGCCGGCCCCCGAGATCGTGGTGGAGGTCGGGACACGCCGGGTCGAGACCGGCGACACGGTGCAGCCCAGGGCCACGGAATTACGCCAGAAGCGAGCCGTGGCACTGCCACAGATCGGTGGGCGCCTGAATCCGGATTTCTCGTTCAGCAACTTCGTCGAGGGCAAGAGCAACCAGCTCGCGCGCGCCGCGGCGATACAGGTGGCCGAGAATCCCGGCCGCGCCTACAACCCGCTGTTCATCTACGGTGGCGTCGGCCTCGGCAAGACGCACTTGATGCATGCGGTCGGTAACCTGATTCGCGCACGCAACAAGGACGCTCGCATCTCCTACGTGCATTCGGAGAGGTTTGTCGGGGACATGGTCCGCGCGCTGCAGCACAACACCATCAACGAGTTCAAGACGGCGTACCGCTCGCTCGACGCGCTGCTGATCGACGACATCCAGTTCTTCGCCGGCAAGGAACGCTCGCAGGAAGAGTTCTTCCACACGTTCAACGCGCTGCTCGAAGGCCAGCAGCAGGTGATACTCACCTGCGACCGCTATCCCAAGGAAGTCACCGGCCTGGAGGAACGCCTGAAGTCCCGTTTCGGCTGGGGCCTCACCGTTTCAATCGAACCGCCGGAGCTGGAGACCTGCGTCGCGATCCTGATGAGCAAGGCCTCTGCTGCGTCGGTGGAATTGCCGGAAGAAGTCGCTTTTTTCGTCGCGAAGCGAATTCGTTCGAACGTGCGCGAACTCGAGGGTGCGCTGCGTCGCGTAATCGCGAACTCCCAGTTCACGGGTCGGCCGATCACACTGGATTTCGCCAAGGAAGCGCTCAAGGACCTGCTTGCGTTACAGGAACGGCTGGTTACGATCGAGAACATCCAGAAGACGGTCGCGGAGTACTTCAAGATCCGCGTTGCAGACCTGCTCTCGAAGCGCCGCAGCCGTTCGATCACGCGCCCCAGGCAGGTTGCAATGGCGCTCTCGAAGGAACTCACCAACCACAGCCTCCCAGAGATCGGCGACGCGTTTGGTGGCCGGGATCACACGACCGTGCTGCATGCCTGTCGGGTCATCAAGGAACTGCGTGCATCACAGACGCGCATGAACGAGGATTACCAGAACCTGTTGAGAACCCTGACAGGTTGATGTGTGCATCCTGTGGACAAAGCTGGTTCGGAAGAAGCCCACATTTCGTCCACAGGCTGCGGACAGGCTCGACCGCGGTTGCACAGCTGGTTTACGCCTGACGCAAGCTGCCGTGTTTATTGAAGAAAAAGCTGTTGTACACGGCTTGCGGTCGCCCTAATAACAGTAGTAATAGATATTCTAAAAATACAGATAATATTTCCGGACATACCACGATGAAGATCATTGCCAAGCGCGAAGCGATCCTCGGACCCCTTCAGTCGGTGATAGGCGTGGTGGAGCGTCGGCAGACCATGCCGATTCTCGCCAACGTCCTGCTGTCGGCCAAGGGTGGCCGCCTGTCCGTAACGGCGACTGACCTGGAAGTCGAGTTGGTCGCCAGTTCGGAGGTGGACGTGCAGCGAGCTGGCGACGTCACTGTTCCGGGCCGCAAGCTCCTCGACATCTGCCGCGCGCTGCCGGACGGAGCAGAAATAACGCTGACGCAGGAAGGCGAGCGGATGCTTGTCCGGGCTCGGAAGAGCCGCTTCACGCTGTCGACACTGCCGGCGTCCGAGTTCCCCACGGTTGATGAGATCGACGCGCAGCAGACGCTGAAGCTCCCCCAGAAGGATTTCAAGCGATTGCTGGAGAAGACGCACTTCTCGATGGCCCAACAGGACGTTCGCTACTATCTGAACGGAATGTTGCTCGAAACTTCGGCGAAAATGCTTCGATCTGTCGCGACTGACGGCCATCGACTCGCTTTGTGTGAAGTTGAGCTGTCGGAAGGTGCAAAATCAGGGCAGCAGGTCATCGTTCCTCGGAAAGGCGTACTCGAATTGCAGCGAATTCTGGGAAGCGAAGACCAGATTCTCGAAGTTGGCATCGGAAGCAACCACGTTCGCGTCCAGATCGGCGACATTCGCTTCACTTCAAAACTGATTGATGGGCGTTTTCCGGAGTACAGCCGGGTAATTCCCAGCAATCCAGGCTACGCCGTCGTTGCCGGACGCGAAGAACTTCGCCAGGCGCTTCAACGTGCAGCCATCCTCTCGAATGAGAAGTACCGGGGTATTCGCTTCGCGGTGAAGCCCGCAGCACTCGTCATCCAGTCGCACAATCCGGAGCAGGAAGAAGCCGAGGAGCAGCTCGAGGTCGTCTACGACGGCCCGGAGCTCGACATCGGCTTTAACGTTAATTACCTGCTCGATGCGCTGGCAGCGATCGAAGGACCGGAGGTCGAAATTGGCCTGACGGACGGCAACAGCAGTTGCCTGATCCATTCGAGCGCTGATGCCGGTGCGCGCTTCGTTGTCATGCCGATGCGCCTGTAAACGCGGCTATCCCATGGCTGCGACTCGATGAGCCTCGAGAGGCTCGCGATCGAGAATTTCCGCTGCGTTGAACGGGCGGAGCTGGTATTCGACAGCCGCTGCAACCTGATCACCGGCGAAAACGCTTCTGGCAAGACCAGCTTGCTCGAAGCGATCTTCTTCCTGGGTCGTGGGCGTTCATTCCGGTCTACGCGAAATGATTCGCTGATCAGGACAGGAGCCGGCCAGTTCAGTCTGGTTGGCCGGATATCCCAGGGCGGCGGCTCACAACCGCTGGGCATGAGGCTGGGAGCGGGCGGGATCGAGGCACGATACGCGGGCCGCCCGGTCACGGGTCTGGCGGAGTTGGCCACCCGCCTCCCGGTGCAGGCTATCGATCCGGAGGTACATCGTCTGGTCGACGGTGGGCCCCAGGAGCGGCGTCGGTACCTCGACTGGGGTGTGTTCCACGTGGAACCAACATTTGTCGACCACTGGCGTCGGTACCAGCGAGCCCTTCGGCAGCGCAACGCGGCACTCAAGGCCGGCCAGGCGCCGGCAATGATCCATGCCTGGGACCCCGAGCTGATCGAAGCGGGGGAAGAAGTTGTCAAATATCGGCAGCGCTATGTCGCCGGGCTTCGGACCAGCGTGCGTGAAGTCGGCCAGCGGCTACTCGGCGCCGAGGTCGAGCTTGGCCTCTACCAGGGCTGGTCAGCGGAGCGCGGCCTGGCCGCGGCACTGGAGCACTCGTTCCCCCGAGACCGGGAGCGGGGAATTACACACGCGGGTCCACACCGAGCGGATCTCTCGGTGAAGGTCGCTGGCGAGACCGCGCGCGACCGGGTGTCCCGGGGCCAGCAGAAACTGCTGGCCGCTGCAATGCTATTGGGGCAGCTCGAGCATGACGCGGGCCTGGGGTCCGGCGTAGCAACCCTGCTTGTGGATGACCCAGCCGCTGAGCTGGATTCAAATCACCTTGAGCGCCTGCTGCGGGAAGTCATGAGTCTGCCGGCGCAGTTGTTCGTCACGTCACTGGACCCAACGAACCCAGTCCTTCGCAACCTGCCAGACGGCCGGCGGTTCCACGTGGAACATGGCACCGTGACCGGTCTGTTATAATCCGAAATCTTTTTCATCCAGGTTTCCCATGAGCGGCACCGACGTCTACGACTCCAGTAAAATCAAGGTCTTAAAGGGTCTCGACGCGGTCCGAAAGCGGCCGGGAATGTACATCGGTGACACCGATGACGGGACGGGCCTGCACCACATGGTGTTTGAAGTCGTCGACAACGCAATCGACGAGTCCCTGGCTGGCTACTGCACAGACATCACCGTCACGATCCATGAGGACCAGTCCGTCACCGTCACCGACAACGGCCGTGGAATTCCTGTGGATATCCACGAGGAGGAAGGTCGCTCGGCGGCCGAAGTCATCCTCACGGTGCTGCACTCCGGCGGTAAGTTCGACGACTCGTCCTACAAGGTCTCCGGTGGTCTGCACGGCGTCGGCGTCTCGGTCGTCAACGCGCTGTCGGAGACCCTGCAGCTCAAGGTCGACCGCGACGGCAAGGCGCACCAACAGGAATACCACCTCGGCGTGCCTGTTTCGCCGCTGGTGGTCACCGGGCCCAGCGAAAAGCGCGGCACCACGATCCGCTTCAAGCCGAGCGACACGATCTTTACCAACATTGATTTCAAGTTCGAGATCCTTCAGAAGCGCCTGCGGGAGCTGTCGTTCCTGAATTCCGGTGTCCGGATCGAGCTGATTGACGAGCGCGACGAGCGTCGCGAAGAACTTTCACTACGAAGGCGGAATTCGCGAATTCGTTCGCTACCTGAACCGCAGCCGAACCGCGATACACGAGAGCAATTGTCTGGTTCCGCGGCGAACGTGACGGCATCGTCGTCGAACTCGCGCTGCAATGGAATGACTCGTATGCGGAGACCATGTCCTGCTACACGAACAACATTCCCCAGAAGGATGGTGGTACCCACCTGGCGGGTTTCCGGGCGGCGTTGACCCGGACGCTGAATGACTACATCGAACGGGAACTCGCGAACAAGAAGGACCGGACACCGACGACCGGGGACGATTCCCGAGAGGGACTGACCGCCGTGCTGTCGGTGAAGCTCGGCGATCCGAAGTTCTCCTCGCAGACCAAGGACAAGCTGGTCTCGTCCGAGGTCAAGGGCGTGGTCGAGTCGCTGGTTGCCGAGAAGCTCGGAGAGTTCCTGCTCGAGAATCCGTCGCAGGCCAAGGCGATCGTCAACAAGATCATCGACGCGGCGCGCGCGCGCGAAGCCGCGCGCAAGGCGCGTGAACTGACGCGCCGCAAGGGTGCGCTGGACATCGCGGGCCTTCCCGGAAAACTGGCGGACTGCCAGGAGAAGGATCCGGCACTGTCCGAACTCTTCATCGTCGAGGGGGACTCGGCAGGCGGTTCCGCCAAGCAGGGCCGCGACCGGCGAACCCAGGCGATCCTGCCACTCAAGGGCAAGATCCTGAACGTCGAACGCGCACGTTTCGACAAGATGCTGTCGTCGGCGGAGGTCGGCACGCTGATCACGGCGCTCGGCTGCGGGATCGGCAAGGACGAGTTCGACATCGACAAGTTGCGCTATCACCGCATCATCATCATGACCGACGCCGACGTCGACGGCTCGCACATCCGCACGCTGCTGCTGACTTTCTTCTACCGGCAGATTCCGCTGCTGCTCGAGCGCGGACACATCTACATCGCGCAGCCGCCGCTGTACAAAGTGAAGAAGGGCAAGTCCGAGAACTACGTGAAGGACGACGCCGAGCTGAACCAGATGCTGCTTCGCACGGCGCTCGAAGAAGCTGCGCTGCACGTGACGGCCGGCGCCGAGGCGATGCCCGCGAGCGCGCTCGACACGCTCGCCCGTCGCTACATGGAATTCCAGGAAGGCGCGCGCCGATCACCGCGCCGCCACGACATGCACCTGCTGGAGAAAATGCTGCAGTTGCCGGAGCTGAGCACCAGCGATCGTGAGGACCCGGACAAGCTGGCAGCATGGGGCTCGCAACTCGAGCTCGCCCTGAACGCCGGCCAGCCGGCAGGCCGGCGGTACACCGTGGCGCTGCAGCCCGGGACACCGCCGCACCTGCTGGTGAGTCGCACCGAGCACAGCGTGACTGTGGACCGGCACCTGCATCGCGAGTTCTTCAGTTCCATCGAATATCGACGCATCGCGGAGATTTCCCGCACGCTGTCGGGATTGTTCGGGCCGGGCGCATACATCCGCAAGGGCGAGGCCACGCAGGAGGTGTCGAATTTTCGCGAGGCGATGACGTGGATGCTGGAACAGGCGCGCAAAGGCCAGACCATCCAGCGCTACAAGGGCCTCGGCGAGATGAACCCCGAGCAGCTCTGGGACACCACCATCAACCCAGAAACGAGACGCCTGGTGCAGGTGAAGATCGAGGATGCCCTGGGCGCTGACGACATCTTCTCGACCCTGATGGGTGACCAGGTCGAGCCGCGCCGCGAGTTCATCGAGCAAAACGCGCTGTACGCGACCAACATCGACGTCTGAGGGTCTGGCGCGCGCCGCGAAGCGTACCGTACCGGAGGCCCGGAGCCGGTGCGCCTGTCGCACGCACCGGCCCCGCAGCGGCCGCGGTCACTACGGGCGCACCCTCCGGTACGCGACGCCGTCCAGCGTCATCGTGTCACCGGTCACGCTGAACGAGCCGAGGCCGTACAGCGGCCACAAACCGGACCGTCCGTTCAGGTCGCGCGCACCGGGCGTCGTCGGCGTAGGCGCGTCGCAATCGGCCGAGAAGTCGGGCTGCAGTCGTCCGCCGGCGAGCGTGTCGGCCAGCGCGCACGCATACTCGATTCCAGCCAATGCACCGGTCCGCACCGACGAAAGATCGGTTTGCGTTTCGGTCATCAGGTAGTGCAGCCAGGTTCCGCCAGCCGGCAGGAACACCGCGACGTTCTTCTGGTACGGTGCGACCCAGCTGCCGACGATCTCATCGTCGACCGACGGTACCGGCACCAGGTCGATCGCCGCGCCGCCGCCGGCCGGCGTCAATGTCAGCACGGTCGACGAGCCGGAGCCCGCCACCGTCAGCGTGCCGTCGTAACGGGCCTGACCCATGTCGTCGTCCCAGACACCGCAGAGTCCGTTGGTGTCCACCGCCGGGCTCAGGAACGCGAACGCGTGCGTGGTCGCATCGTAGCGGTACGCGCCGTACTCGACGCCGTTTCCCTGGCCGTTCGTGTAGGAATTGCAGTTGCTGTTGTCCTCGATCGACCCGTACAGGTACACGCCATCCGGGAATAGCGTGACGTACACGTAGCTGCCCGGTTGCAGCCCCGGCGCCACATAGGTCCCCGACAGTGGGTCAGTGTCGTTGTCGATGCACTGCACGGAGATGTCTTCGACGTCGGCTGCGTCGATGCGGCCACTCGCGCCGAGGGCGATACAGGTCTGGCCCGCCGGCTGGACCGAGACGCCGACGTCGTAGGCGGCCGTGTTCGCGAGCCCGACCGGCAGCGCGAACGTGGTCGCGCCGGGCGCCGGCCCGACCGCGTTGCCGGATCCGGCTTCGATCTGCAGTCCCGTGCCCTTCAGTCCGGAGATGACGCCGCGCAGCGCGAACCGGGCATTCGCATCGACGCAGCTGACGACGATGTCGGTGACCGGTCCGTGAACGGTACCGAAGCCGCCCCGAACCGAGCACACCTGGTTGTCGGGTTGCCTCACCACCTCGACTTCGTACCGATTGGTGAGCGCGCTCAGTTCGTCGAACTTGAACGTGCCGTTGCTCGTGAACGTTTGCTCGTCCGAGTATGCAAACCAGCGCAGCGTCACCTCGCCGACAAGGCCCTGGATGGTGCCGCCGATGCTGGCAGACGCGCCGGGGTCGTCGACGCACCGGATGTCGATGCTGGCCACGTCAGCCGCAGGCATCGACCCGCTGCCGTTGTTGATTGAGCAGGCCTGGGTCGGCGGCGCCGACAACAGGGACACGCGGTACTTCTCGCCGTCGCGATATGTCGCCGTGAAACTGAAGCCGCCGTCGCCACGAACCGTAAGAATTTCGCCCTGGTTGGAGAGGAGCAGAAGTGTGCCGGCCAGGCCGGTCACGGTGCCGCCCAGGGAGTAGCGGGGGCTGTCGTCGCCGCCGTTCCCGCCGCCGCTGCTGCAGCCGACGAGGCCGAGGCTCGCGATCACCAGCAGCCAACCGGCCGGGCGATCAGTCATTCGGTGCGTCGTCATGGTCGCATCTCCTTGCGGTTGACAGGGCTCAGTTCCAGTAATCCGCGTGTACGCCGCGAATCGACACGCGCAGCACCTGGCCGGCCCCGAGCGAGTTGCCGCTCTCGAGGTCGTCGCAGTGATACCCGCAGTTCGACACGTAGAACGCGCCGTCAGGACCGGCGACCAGTGCGGTAGGGAACGCGAGCCCGGTCACCAGCGGCGTGAGCGAGCCGTCACGCTCGACGCGTACCAGCCGGCCGGCGCCGGGATCGGACAGCGGCGGCGCGACTCCGGCTGCGGTGGTCTCGAGTGCGTACATGCGGCCGCGGACGTCGAACGCGACGCCGAGCACGCCGCGCAGCCCGGACGCCACGCGGGCCACCTCGGTTCCGTCGCGCGAAACGCGGTAGATCGAGCCGGCGAAGTCCTGGTCGATGCGCCCGAGCGTGCCAACGTAGAATTGTTTGCCGCGACGCGCGAGTGCCGAGTACGTGTAGTCGCCGTCGCCGTCCTGCGCGCGCACCGCGCCGATGAGATCGGCTGTTACCGCGGCGCTGCCGTCGTCGTCGATCCGGACCAGCAGCCCGTGGTTCGGCTCGGTGGTGTAGAACGCGCCGAACGCGCGCAACAGGTTGAACCAGACGCCATCCGGCTCGAAGTCGCCGTCTAGTGGACTCTTCGAGTCTTCGTTCGCCCGCAGCAGGTTGCTGAGGTCGACCCGCGGCGTCCAGGCGCCGCCGCCGAGAGCGCCATACAGACCGTTCGGCTCGCTCGGGTGTCCCTGCGCGCAGCCGCCGCCGTTCACCATTACGTACAGCCGGCCGTCGCGGAAGCCGATTGCCGCGGCGCCCATGCGGTCGCCGCCGATCAGACGGTTCGAGGCGGTCGACGGCAGACCGTCGACGACGACCTGCTGGTAGCCGCGGTGACCGATCCGCGTGACGCGGCCGGTGTAGCCGGGCGTCTTCGGCCCGACCGGCCAGTACACCTCGCAGCGGGTGCGGGTTGGCGGCTCGACCGGCGCCGGAGGCGGAGGGGGTACGAACGCGCCGACGGTGGTGCCAGCCTCGGCGACGTACAGCGCTCCACCGGGCCCGAACGCCAGGCCGCGCGGGTCCTGCAGGTCGCGCGCGACCACCTGGACCTGGACGCCGCGAGCCGCGGCGGCGGGTGGCGGAAACTCGGCCGCATCGGCGACACAGGCGAACACGGCGCCGGCGCACAGAGCCCATCCCGCAACTGAACCGAATCTGCTGCTGGTGTTCATCGCTAACTCCCCCGGGCCGCGGAGTGCGGCCGCTTGCCTGGAGAGAGTCTGCGAGCCTCCCGCGCCGGTTGCCGGTTCGTGCGACGAACCGGCCGATCCGCCGCACGAACCGGTGTCCCGCCGGAACGAGTTGGAGTGCCCAGGCGCGACCTGCGCGGCCGGGCGAGGTGCGGACGCCGTTTGCGGTACCGCGTTCGCCAAGGCGGGCGACGGTGACGGCGATGGCGACCGCCTACATCTGCCGGAACAGTCCCGCGTAGGGCTGACTGACCGGCAGCGTCTCCGGGCGGCGCTTCAGGTGCAGTTCGATGCGGCCGCGGAAGTCGCGCCTCACGCGCGCGATCTCGGCCACGTTGACGATGATCGAGCGATGCACCTGCCAGAACCGCTCGGGGTCGAGCTCGAGCGCGAGCTCACGGACCGGTTTGCGGATCAGCGACTCCTGTTGCTCGGTGACGATCCGCGTGTACTTGGCGTCGGAGCGGAAGTAGCAGACTTCGTCGACGGTGATCAAGCGGAGGTCGTTGCCGACCGACGCGTTGATCCAGCGAAGGTGGGAGCGCGGGCGCCCGACCTGCTCCGCCAGCGCGGCCAGCAGTCCCTCGAGGCTCGCCGGCGGAGAGGCGAGCCGGGTACGCAGCCGCTCGATCGCGACCCGCAACCGCTCGAGCGCGAACGGCTTCATCACGTAGTCGACCGCGCCCTGCTCGAACGCGGCGACCGCATACTCGTCGTGCGCGGTGACGAACACCACGTGGCAGAGCCCGCTTGCGGCGCGCGCCACCTCGAGGCCGGTGAGCCCCGGCATCTGCACATCTAGGAACAGCACCTGCGGATGGTGCTCGACTAGCGCCTTGAGCGCCTGCTCGCCGTCGGCGACCGCGGCCGCGATCTCGAGCTCGGGCCAGAGCGCCGCGACGTGGGCCTGCAGTTCCTCGCGCAGCACGGCCTCGTCCTCGGCGATGACTGCACGGGGCGCTGTCATGGCGATTCTTAGGGCTGCGGGCGCGCGGCTACGCCCGCGCCGCCGGCTCCTTGATCTCTATGATCAGCGCGCGAACCGGGCCGGCGCCGATGTTCTCGACGGTGTGAGTCTCGGCCTCGCTCCAGAATACGTCGCCGAGCCGGTTGGCTGCCTCGATCTTCTTGCCGTCGGGCAGCGTGACCCGAACCTGGGCGTCGCTGAGCGCGACGGTAAGGTGCGCAGGGTGCGAGTGCTTGCCGACTCCGCACAGCCAGCTGCGCGGCCGGCTAATGAACTCGAGCACGCGGACCTGCGCGTTCTCGAACACGACGCGATAGGAGCCAGGCTCGGTGGTTGCGGCGTCCTGCGCCAGTGCGTCCGACGCGATCAGGTCGGCGAGCATCGCGACTACGCCCAACTGCAGTAGTCGACGACGATCGATAGCGGTGGCGTCCGTCATCGTCAGTCCCCCCCGGGATCGACCCGCGTGATCCGAAGTGTATTCCGGCCCGGCCGGTCGTGCTGGAGCGTGATCGAGCCGCCGGAGACGTGCGTCGCCGCCAGGCGACGGCTCGCCTGGGCGGCTGCCTCCTGCAGCACAGCATCGTCGGCCACAGGCCCGGCTGACGCCGACAGGTCCACGGTGACAGTCCCGGCGGTTCGTGCAGCCGCCAGTTCGAAGCGGGGGTCGCTTTTCCGCGCGAGTTCCAGCATCTTCTGCGCCAGCGACACCAGTAGCCCGGGCGGCATCGACACGGTTCCGGTCGCGGCGTCGAGGCCGGCGACCTGCAGGTCGCCGGTGCCGGTGACACCGAGGAACTCCGTCAGTAACCGGCACTCCTCGCCGAGCGTCGAGTGCTGGCGGCGCAGTACCGGAATCGCCTCGCGCAGGAAGCGGATCAGCGCATCGAGGACCCGGTCGGCCGCCGCTGGATCCGATTCGTACAGCCGCTCGACCCGCCCAAGCGTCGCGAGCAGAAACTGCGGCTCGACTTGTGCGTGCAGCGCCTCGAGGCGCGCGTCGGCGAGCCGAGTTTCGCCGCGCAGCCGTGCGATTTGCTCGGCGCGCAGCGCTGCCGTGCTGCGCCGTCGCCGCTGGTCGGCGGCATGCAGCACGGCGCCGACGGTGCCCCAGAAGCCGAGTTGCGAGAAGCCGTACAGGAAGCGGTCCGGCAGCGCGAGGTCGATCCCGACCGCAGTCCGGCTGATGGCCGTGTCGAGGTACTTGCCATGCAACGCCATCACCAGTGCGCCGGCGGCGGTACCAGCCATGACCGCGATCGCGTAGCCGAGTCGCGACGGCACGCCTCCCGTCGCACGGCGTTCGGCGACCTCTAGCGCGACGCCGAGCGGCAGCGCGGCGAATGCCCAGTGCACAGCAAGGCGCAGCAGCCAGCCGAGTTGCTCGGCGACCGAGTAGTCGACAGCGGCGCGCGTTGCGCCGAACTCGATGGTTGCGATCAGCAGGCCGCCGACCAGCGCGCCGACCAGGTTGCGCCTCGCGCGCGTCCATACGAGCGCCGACTCGCCGTCGATTTCGAGGTCAGGCGGCGTCATCGTCACGCCTGTCCGCGCTTGCGCTCGGCAGCTCGAGCGTGGCCGCAAGGCCTTGCGGCGCGTTCGGTTGCAGCCGCAGCACGCCGCGGTCGCCGTACAGCCCGCGCAGCCGCACCCGCAGGTTCGCGAGCCCCATGCCGCTCCCGCCGGTCGCGGTGAGGCCGACGCCGGTGTCGGCGACCTGCACCTTGAGCAGGTCGCTGTCGAGCCAGGCGCGGATCACGATGGTGCCGCCGTCAGGCAGGCTCGCGAGGCCGTGCTTGATGGAATTCTCGACCAGTGTCGCCAGCGACAGCGGCGGGACGCGCCGGTTCCGCAGTTGCGCTGGAACATCAATCACGACCTTGAGTCGTTCGCCCATACGCACTCGCAACACGTCGAGGTATGCCACGATCAGGTCCAGCTCCCTGCCCAGCGTGGTTTCGCGCTGGCGCATCTCCGGCAGCGACGCGCGCAAATAGTGGATGAAGACCGACAGAGTCTCGCGCCCGCGCGGCGGGTCGGTCTGGTGCAAGCGGCGCACGGTGGCCAGCGTGTTGAACAGGAAGTGCGGCTCGATCTGCGATTGCAGCACCTGCAGCTGCACCTCGACCTGTTGCTGCTCGAGCCGTAGCCGCGTCACCTCAGCATCGTGCAGCCGGACCGCGAGGTCGCTGGCGTGCTTGCGCAGGCGAACGATCACCGCGACGGCCGCGCCGATCGGCGCCCATCGCATCGCGCGCGGCAGCAGGGCCTCGATGTCGGCAGCTGGCCAGTCGCCCCACTGGACCCACAGCACGATCCACTCGCCGAGGAAGGCGCCGCCGACCAGCGCGACGGCGAACGCGGCCAGCTTCGCGACCGGTCGCTTCAGCGGCAACCGGCCGGCGGCAGCGATCGCCAGCGTCAGTACCGCGGCCGCGGTCCCGAGCAACGCGAGGTGAACGAGCCAGCCGGCGAGCACCTGGCCCATCGACCACTGTGCATACAGGTCGCGCTGGAACAGGAACTGCACGGACAGCGCCAGGCACACGAGCGCAGCCAGGGCAACGCCGTCCGCGGTCACTGTCCAGGCGCGCTGGGTCATGGGAGGTCGCATGGCGTCGCTGTTGGTCGGGACGGGCCTCAGGATGCGAGCCGGGCCGGTCGCTGTCGAGATCGATGTGACGGACACCGGGCCGGCGGCACGAACCTGCGCCGCCGTGGCACGGTTTTGCAGTCGGCGGCCCCGTATTCAAACCAGGCGACGATCGCGCTCAGGGCGCCGCCACGCGCTGCGGCGCCGCGTCGTCCTCGAACACGCCGACGATCTGCACTTTCTCGTTGCCTCGCAGCAGCTCGCCGCCGCGCACCACGATGGTATCGCCCGCGGCCAGCTTGCCGTCCACTGCGATCCAGTCGCCGTCGGCCGTGCCGGATTTCACCGCGACGCGCTCGGCCGTGAGCTCGGCGGTCACGCGAAACACGTAGAGTCCGTCGGCGCGGATTATCAGCGCGTCGCGCGGCACGGCGAGCCTGCGCTGCGGCGCGCCGAGCGGCAGGACGACCTGCACCGTGTTGCCCGGCGCGAGCAGCCCCTCGACCGGCGGCGCCTTTACCAGCACCTCGAACGACTGCGAGCGCGGATCGCCGGCCGGCACGATGCTGTGCACTGCTGCCGTGAAGTGGCGGCCGTCCGCGGTGATGTCGACCACGTGGCCCGGCTGGATGGCCCGCACGTGGCGCAGCGGAACGAACAGCCGGATCTCGAGCTCGTCGGGATTCACGAGCCGCGCCACGACCTCGCCACGTGCGACTTCCTCGCCCGCGCGGCGCACCCGGTCCGACACCACGCCCGCGAACGGCGCCGTGATCCGCGAGCGCGCAAGCTGGTCGTCGGTCTGCGCCAGCAGCGCCCGCGCCACCTCGAGATCGGCCGCCGCGAGGTCGCGGTTCGACTGCGCCTGGTCGACGTTGAAGCGCGACACCGCGCCGCCCGACGCCCGCAGCCGTTCCAGTTCGCGCTCCAGGCTCGTCAGGTTCACCGCAGCGCGGTTGACGCGCGCCGCCTGCTCGGCGCGCGCGAGTGCCAGCTCACGCGTGTCGATCCGCGCCACGATCGCCCCGGCCGCGACCGCCGTGCCCGGCTCGGCAATCCACTGCAGGCGTCCGGTCACCGCGGCGGCGAGATCTGCCGACGCGCGCGACCGCACCAGGCCGGCGGCGCGTACCGACGGGGCGAGCTCGCGAACCTGGGCCCGGGCCACCTGGACCGACGCGGGAGGGCGGTCCTGCGCGCCGGCCGCGCCGGCGAGCGCCACGAGCGCAAGGGTGCCGGCCTGCATGGCACGACGGAGACAGTGGAGACGGGTCATCGAGCAGGCTCCTCGTTCAGGGCCGGGTGTGGGGCGGGCGCCACCTGTGCCGCGCGTTCCTCGCCCAAGCGAAGCAGCGCAGGCATCAGCACCCAGGTGAAGATCGTGCCGACGATCATGCCGCCGGCCACGACGGCCGCGAGCCCGCGGTAGATCTCCGCGCCGAGCCCCGGCATGAACATCAGCGGAGCCATGCCGAGCACGGCCGTGAGCGTGGAGAGCACGATCGGCCGCGCGCGGGTCTCGAGTGCCTCGATCACGGCCTGCCGGCGCGCCACGCCATTGCGCTCGCGGGCGCGGGTCTGGTCGACCAGCAGGATCGCGGCGTTCACCACCAGTCCAAGCAAGATGATGAAACCGATCATGGTGAGCAGGTCGAGCGCCTGGAAACCGAACAGGCCCACGACGCGCAGCGCGAGGATGCCCCCGGCCACGGAAACCGGGATGACCACCATGACGAGCAGGCTGTCGCGTACCGAGCGGAACAGCGCGGCCATCAGGGCGAACAGGATCACGAGCGCCAGCAGGAAATTCCGCCCCATCGCCCCGAGAGCCTCGTGCAGGTCGTTGGCGGATCCGGCGTAGGTCAGCTGCACCTTGGGCGCCATCGCGGCGCGCACTTTCGGCTCGACCTGCGTCTTGAGCGTCTCGAGCGCCTCGTCGAGCGTCATGTCCTCCGGCGGCTCGAAATTCACGCTCACGGTGCGGCGCCCGTTGATGCGCACCAGCTGCGAAGGGCCCACGGTCTGGCGCATCGACGTGAGCTCGCCGACCGTCTGCACCCCGGCCAGCGGCGTCATGATCGGCAGTTCGGCCAGATCCTCGGGCGAACGCCATTCCTCCGACTTGACGATGATGTCGAGCCGGTCGTCGCCGTCGAAGTACTCGCCGGCCCACAGCCCGCCGGTCATGGCGCGGATCGCCGCGGCCACTTCGGTGCGTGTCAGCCCGGAGCGCGCGACCCGCCACTCGTCCGGCACGAGCTGCAGCTCGGGCTGGTTCATCTCGAGTCCCGGGAACGCCTGCGGCTGGGTCTCCGGGATGGCCTTCGGCACTTCGTCGACGGCGACGCGCGCGGCGGCCATCAGGGCCGGCAGGTCGGCGCCCTGGAAGTCCAGCCGGATCTCGCGGGCATTGCCGCCGTCGACATTCAGCAGCGAGCCGCGCTGGATGTACACGTTGGTGTCGGGGAACCCAACCATGATCTCGTCGCGCAGCACGCGCACCATCTCCTGGATGTCGCGCGGGTCGGCCGGATACACCACGGCCGTGCCGCCGAAGCCGCCCCAGGCGGAGAAGTTGTAGTACTTCACCGCCGGCGCCTTTGTGCCGTCGAGGTGCGGCTGCAGGCGCTCGATGACGACCGGGGCCATCTCGCGGCGCGCCGTCTCGATGTTGCCGCCGGGCGGCAGGCGGAAGTTGTTCCAGATCATGTCGGTCTGCGCGACCGGCAGGTAGTCGAACTTGGGCGCCAGCGACAGCACCACCAGCACGCTCGCCGCCGTGATGCCTGCGATCCAGCCGAACCGGGCGGCCGGCCGCTCCGTGAGCCGCATCGCGAACGCCGCCATCGCGTGCCACCAGTGCAGGTGCTGGTCGGCGGGAACGCCCCTGGCCAGCGCCCAGCGGTTCGCCGCCGGGATGACCGTGGCCGCCACCAGCAGCGACGCCGCGTGCGACACCGACATGGTGATCGCGAGGTCCTTGAACAGCTGGCCCTCGAGCCCCTCCATGAACAGGATCGGCAGGAAGATCGCCACGCTGGTGAGCATCGAGGCGATGAGCGCTGGCATGACCTCGGCCGCGCCCTCGACGGTGGCGGTCCACGCATCGCGCCCTTCCTGCATGAAGCGCAGCACGTTGCCCTGCACGATGAGCGCCGCGTCAACCACGATGCCGGTCGAGAACGCGAGGCCGGCGAGCGAGACGACGTTCAGCGTGCGGCCGAGCATGTGCAGCGTGATCACCGCGAAGAACAGCGAGATCGGTATCGAGGCGCCGATCACCAGCAGTGCACGTGGCCCGCGCAGGAAGTACCAGAGCCCGCCGACCGCGAGCAGGATGCCGATCGCGAGGCTCTCCTCGACGAAGCCGATCGCGCGACGCACGTAGACGCTCGCGTCCCAGGAGATCTCGATCATCAACTGCTCGTTGGCGAGCGGCCCGGCGTTCAGCTCCTCGAGCGCCACTTTGAGGCCGTCGATCAGCTCGACGGTGTTCGAGTCCGACGTCCTGTTGAGCGTGATGTAGTACGCAGGCACGCCGCTGCGGTACGAGAACCAGCGCGCCTCCACGTGCTCGGTGCGCACGTCGGCTACGTCGCGCAGGTAGAGCGGCCGGTCCTCGCTCCAGCCGACCACGAGGTCGCCCAGGTCCGCCACCGGCTCGCGCCCCGTGACGCGCACCGTGAACTGCCGCCGGCCGACGTCCGCGAATCCGGCCGAGACGTCGCGCGCCGCGATCACGGTCTGGGCGAGCCGCTGCGGCGTGAGCCCGAGCGCGGCGAGCCGGTGCGGGTCGAAGGTGACGTGAACCTCGCGCGGCCGCCCGCCCTCGAGGTTGACACGCGAAACGCCGGGCACGCGCGCGAGGCGAGGCTCGACGACCTCCTCGATGAACTGCTGGTACTCGACCGCGATGTCGGGGATGGTGTGGCCGGGGACCGGCCGCACCAGCAACGAGGCCGCGTTCTCCGACTGCCAGTTGTCACCGCCGAACACCTGCGGTTCGTCCGCGTCGGGTGGCAGCGGGGGCAGCGTGTTGAGCCGTGAAACCACGTCGAGCATCACCCGCGTCATGTCGGTGCCGACCTCGAAAGTGAGGCCCACGCCGCCCCGCCCGCGGTTCGCCTCGGAACGCATCTCGACGAGCCCGGGCAGGCCCCGCATGGCCTCCTCGATGGGTTCGATGAGCGCCTCCTCGAGCTCGTTCGGCGCCGCTTCGCGCCAGGAAGCGTTGACAAAGAGCTCCGGCTGCCGCGTGTCGGGCAGGAGCTGGATCGGCAGTCGCAGCAGCGCGAGCACGCCGAACAGGACGACGATGGCGGCAGCGGCCGCGACGGCGGCCGGGTTGCGCAGGCTTCGTTCCGAGAGTCGCATGGTCCGTCCCCCCGCCGGGCGCGGCCGCCCAGACCTTTGATGCAGCGCAGGTGCGTGGGGATTATGCCCTTGCCACGAAAAATTTCCGCGAACGCGACTCGGATCCAATGGCGCCAACCGCGAGCCCCGGCGCAGTAGTCTTCCCCGCGACACGGAGGCCGCGGGCGGGCCCGTACGCCGCGATCAGCGTGGTCAGCGCAAGCAGCCGATCTCCGGAGAACAGGGTAATCTTGTCGGCTTTCGTGCTCGACCCGATGCATTCATGGCCCTGCTGCAACTCTCCCCGGAACAGATCCGCACCTGGACCCGCGAGCAGAAGGACCGCTGGTGGTTCACGAATGTCTATCGCGGCGACATGGCGCAGCTCACGCTGCGTTCCGCTCTGACCGGGTTCGTGCTCGGCGGCCTGCTCAGCGCAACCAACCTGTACGTCGGCGCCAAGACTGGCTGGACGCTCGGCGTCGGGCTCACGTCGGTGATCCTGACGTTCGCGCTGTACCGGGCATTCATGCGGCTCGGCGCGCGCGACATGACCATCCTCGAGAACAACTGCGTGCAGTCGATCGCGACGGCCGCCGGCTACATGACCATGCCGCTGACCTCCGGGCTTGCCGCCTACATGTGGGCGACCAACGAGGTGCTGCCGATGTGGCAGATCGTCGTGTTCACGATCGTGCTGTCGATTCTCGGCGTGCTGGTCGCGTTCCCGATGAAACGTCGCTTCATCAACGACGAGCAGCACCCGTTTCCAGAGGGCCGCGCCTGCGGCGTGGTGCTCGACGCGCTGTACCACAGCGCGGCGGCAGCGCGAGGCATGCTGCAGGCAAAGGTGCTGGCCGCCGCGGCCGCGGTTGCCGGCCTGACCAGCTTTTTCGCCGGCGAGAGCTACATGAAGCTGATCCAGGAGCGCTGGCTGGGCTTCAGCTCGTCCTGGCACCTGCCCATGAATCTTGACGGCTGGTACTACTCGCTCGTCGAACGCGGCTACGCGCCGTTGCCGAAGATCGCCGGCGTCGACATCCGGCAGCTCGCGCTGACTCCGACCGTAGATTTCGCGATGATCGGTGCGGGCGGCCTGATGGGCATCCGCGTGGCGTCGAGCCTGCTGATCGGTGCATTGATCAACTTTGCGATTGTCGCGCCCGCCATGATTTCCATCGGCGAAATCCAGCCGCGCTCGGGCACGATCGAGGCCGGCACCGCGCTGTTCGGCCGCACGCACATCCTGAACAGCTGGGCGCTCTGGTACGGCATCACGATGATGGTCGTCGCGTCGCTGGTCGCGTTGTTTGCGCGGCCCGACGTGTTCGTCGAGGCATTCCGCGGGCTGCGCCGGCGCAACAAGGGCGAGGCCGTGCGCGAAGACGTGCTCGGCAACATCGAGTTGCCGCTGATCGTGTCGTGGATCGGCGTGCCGGTGATCGGCGCGATCGGCGTATGGATGCTGCATGCCTGGTTCGGCGTCAGCTGGGTGATCGGTGCGCTCGCGATCCCGATGATCCTGGTGCTCGCGTTGATCGCTGCCAGCAGCACGGCACTGACGAGCATCACGCCGTCGGGCTCGCTGTCGAAGATTCCGCAGTTCACGTTCGGTGCGTTGGATCCGCGCACTCCTGCGCCCAACCTGATGACGGCGGTCATGGCCTCGGAGGTGGCAAGCAACGCATCGAACCTGCTGATGGACATCAAGCCGGGCTACATGCTCGGTGCAAAGCCGCGCCAGCAGGCAATCGGCCATGTGATCGGCATCGTGGCAGGCGCACTTGCCGCCACGCCCTTGTTTTTCGTGTTGTTTGGTCTCGACCGATTCGATCCGTCGGCCGGCAGGAGCGTGGCCGAGACGATGGTCAGCGAGAAATTCCCGTTTCCCGGGGCGCTGCAGTGGAAGGGCGTGTCCGACCTCGTCACGGCGGTATTTGGCGGCCCGGAGGCGGGCAAGCTGCTCACGTCATCCATTACCTGGTCAATCGTGATCGGCGCCTTCGCGGCGCTCTTGATGGAAGTGACGAAGATCCGCACGCAGGGCCGTTTCCCGTTGTCGCCGCTTGCGATTGGTCTTGGCGTGGTCATTCCGCCGGAATCCTCGTTCATGATGTTCTGCGGCGCAGCGTTCTTCTGGGTCGCGCAACGGCGGCTGCACGCCCAGCCGGGAACGCGGGCGCACGCCATCTGGGTCGAATCCCGCGATCCCATCTGCGCCGGACTGATCGCCGGCGCCGCGCTGGTCGGCATCGGCGACATCCTGGTCAAGGTGTTCGTGCTGTCCTGAGTGGGCCTGACATGACAGTCAACTGCACTGTCGGCCAGCTGAGCTGGATCGTGCGCGGCTGGCCGCCGCTGGTGGTAGCGCGTTCACGAGTCGGCGGACTCGGCGCGCGCGTCGCGTGCTTCGGCGCAAATCGCGCAACCAGTCGCGTCTCTTCCGGCGCGCGAGCGTCGGCGCAGCGGCCCCCGCGAGTCGCGCTCTGCCTCGAGTACGTAATCGAGGAACTTCTCGGCGACCTGCGTGTGCGGCCGGCCCTTTAGGCGGACGATTCCGTAATGCAGGTGCATCCACGGCTCGCGCGTCAGCAATACCAGCAGCCCGCTCTCGAGCTCAGTCGCGACGCAGGACGGAATCGAAGCGGTGATTGTGTCGGACTGCAGGACGATGCGCTTCGCGGGGGCTAGCGCGTTGCACTCGATCGCCGGGAACGGGTGAATGGCCGCAGGCTGCGCCGCAGCCGCGGCGCGGGATGCAGCCCGCCGCTGTGTTGCCAGCATCGGGTCGAGGACCCTGGGCGGCACCCTGCTGGGCGCGACGATGGGCCAGGCGAGCGCATCTTCCACGCTCGCGCCGCCTGCCTGCACCGCGAGTGGGTGCCCAGCGCGCGCGACGAAATACAGCGGATGCGGCGACTTCATCGGCTCAATCTCGAAGTCCGGCTCGCGCTGCAGCGTGCTGGTCTCCGCGACGAAGAAATCCAGTTCGCGGCTGCGCAGCTGGCGTGCCAGCTCATCCCAGACCCGGGAATGCAGCTGCACGCTGATGCCCGGAAACTGCCGCGTGAATTTCGCGGCGGCGGGAGCCAGAACCGCCTCGGCAGGATAGGGACCGCCGCCAACGGCGACGCGGCCGGTCCGGAGGTTGCCGTGGCTGACCGCCTCGCGGTCGAGCTCGTCCGCCAGCCGGATCAGGTCGCGGGCTCGCTCGATGTACAGGTGCCCAAGATCACTGGGCACGGCGCCGCCGCTCGAGCGCAGGAACAGCTCGCTGCCGAACTGCGCCTCGAGGTTCTGGATGCTGCGGGACAGTGCCGGCTGGCTGATGTGCAGCGCGGCCGCCGCGCGCACGAAACTGCCGTGCTCCGCCAGCGCAACGATCTGGCGCAACTGCTTCAGCTCTATGGGCATGCAGGAAACATATATCAACCATGCGCAATATGCATTTGATACATGACGCCGATCGGATCAAAGTGGGTGAAACCGGGCGCTGTGGACCGGCCGCCCGCCGCCACCAACATCCATCGACCAGTCGAAGGGGAGAATCATGACTCTGCAGCCCATCCGTGTGCTGGGCACCGCGCTTTTTGCCGCGCTGGTGACCCTGGGGAGCGCCGCGCAGGCCGCAGGCTCGCAAGCCGAACATCCTGATCATCTGGGGTGACGACATCGGCGGCTTCAACATCAGCGCCTACAACCAGGGCGTGATGGGTTACAAGACGCCGAACATCGACAGCATCGCCCGCGAAGGCGCGCTGTTCACGGACTGGTACGGCCAGCAGAGCTGCACCGCCGGCCGTGCGGCCTTCATCACCGGGCAGTCGCCGATCCGCACCGGACTCACCAAGGTCGGGCTGCCGGGCGCGCCCGAGGGCATGAAGAAGGAAGACCCGACGATCGCCACGCTGCTGAAGGCGCAGGGCTACATGACCGGGCAGTTCGGCAAGAACCACCTCGGCGATCGCGACGACATGCTGCCGACGAATCACGGCTTCCACGAGTTCTTCGGCAACCTTTATCACCTGAACGCCGAAGAGGAGCCGGAGAACGTCGACTATTTCAAGAACCCGGCCCTGAGAAAGCAGTTCGGGCCGCGCGGCGTCATCCACAGCTACGACGACGGCCGCATCACGGACACGGGCCCGCTGACCAGGAAGCGCATGGAAACCGTGGACGAGGAAGTCACCAAGCGGGCGCTGGAATTCATGGAGGAGGCGAAGAAGGCCGACAAGCCGTTCTTCGTCTGGTGGAACTCCACCCGCATGCATATTTTCACGCACCTGAAGCCGGGCTCCGAGGGCAAGACCGGGCTCGGTATCTATGCCGACGGCATGGTCGAGCACGACGCGATGGTTGGAGAGCTGCTCGCCAAGCTCAAGGAACTGGGCATCGAGGACAACACCATCGTGATGTACTCGACCGACAACGGCGCCGAGACTTTCACCTGGCCGGACGGCGGCACGACCATGTTCCGCGGCGAGAAGAACACCAACTGGGAGGGTGGCTACCGCGTGCCGACGATGATCCGCTGGCCGGGTGTCATCAAGCCGGGCACGGTGATCAACGACGTCGGCTGCGCACGAGGACATGCTGACCACGCTGCTGGCCGCGACCGGCGACACGACCGTCAAGGAGAGACCTGTTCAAGGGCGAGAAGGTCGGCGGCACGACCTACAAGGTTCACCTCGACGGCTACAACCTGTTGCCTGCGCTGAAGGGTGAGGCGCCGTGGCCGCGTCGCGAGTTCATCTACTGGACCGATGACGGCAGTGTGGCGGCGCTGCGCTACGACAACTGGAAGATCACCTTCCTGAAGCAGGAGGCCCTGGGACTCAAGGTCTGGCAGCAGCCGTTCGAGGAATTGCGCGCACCGACCCTGACCAACCTGCGCATGGATCCTTTCGAGCGTGCCGAGGAGGAAAACGCGATGGGCTACCAGCGCTGGTACCTGGACCACATGTTCATGATCGCGCCTGCGGGCGCCTACGTCGGGCAGTGGCTGCAGAGCTTCAAGGAGTTCCCGCCACGGCAGAAGCCCGGCAGCTTCAACCTCGACCGCGTGATGGAAGCGGTGACCACCGGCAAGTCGAACTGAGCAAACGAAGGGCGGCGCCGGCTCCAGCCGGCGCCGCTTGATTATGAATACTGTATTCACGCCGGCCTCGTGCCGGCGTTTTCTTGTAGAGCGATTATCTATTCTGGCTTACCGCCAGGCTGGGCCACGATCTCGGCGATCTTGGCTTCGATCCACTGCTGAGCGCGGGCGTTGATCTCTCGTGGATCGAGACCCGTCGGATCGATTGGCGGGCCGATCACCACGCGGATGGTGCCCGGGTATTTCATCCACGCACGGCGCTTCCAGAAGTAACCGGAGTTGTGCGCGATGGGTACGACCGGTGCCCCGGTCTTCGTTGCGAGCAGCGCTCCGCTGATTCCGTACTTACGGGTCTGCCCAGGCAGCACGCGAGTGCCTTCCGGGTATACGACGATGCCCATGCCGGATGCAAGCCGCTCCCGGCCCTGGCTGATGACCTGGTTGACCGCAGAGTGCCCGGCGCTGCGATTGATGGCGATCGGGTTGTAGGTGCGCACGGCCCAGCCAACGATCGGGATCCAGATCACCTCGCGCTTCAGGCTCCACGCCGCCGGCGGTACCACGAACATCTGCGCGAGCGTGTCCCAGGAAGAGGAGTGCTTCCACAGTGAGATGAACGGCTGCTTCGGGAGATTTTCCTGCCCCTCGACCACGTACTTGAGGCCGCATACGACACCGGCCAGCCAGGTCAGGAACAGTCCCCAGGTACGAGGGATCACGTAGCGCTGCTCGATGCTGAGCGGCAGCAGCGCCGAGATGAGGACCACGACACCGAAGAACGCGGTGACCAGGATGAACAGGGTCGTGTAGACCAGCGACCTTATGGCCTGCATGTCTGGCGTCCTAGCCGGTAAGCCTCGAGAGATCCGCGGCGTGCATGAACAGCGACCGCAGCCGCCCGAGCAGGGCGAGCCTGTTGGCGCGTAGCGCCGGATCGTCGGCCATCACCATCACCGAATCGAAGAACTCGTCCACGGCACCGCGCAGTACCGCGAGGTCCTGCAGGGCCTCGGTGTAGTTCCGGGCCTGGAACTTGGGCTCGACCATGCGCGCGATCGCGGTCAGTTGCTCGCTCAGGATCTGCTCAGCCGGGTCGCGAAGCAGGTCCTCGTCGATGGTTTCCCCGACCGGCCCGGGCGCCTTGCGCAGGATGTTGGCGATGCGCTTGTTGGCCGCGGCCAGGCTTTGTGCGTCGGGCAGGCGCAGGAATTCAGCGAGCGCACGCAGCCTGGAGTCGAAATCCAGGGGTGATGCCGGTCGCATCGCGAGGACTGCGTCGAACATCTCAGTCGTGATCTCGAGGCCGGCGTCGCCTTCAAGGTAGTAGGCGCGCAGCCGCTCGATAACGTAGTCGTAGACCTCGGCGGCGGTGTTCTCCGGCGCGGCGAACGGCAGTGCCGCGAGCGCATCGCGGATCAGCCGCGGCAGGTCCAGCTCGAGCCCGCGCTCCACGGCGATCCGCAGCAGGCCAAGTGCCGCGCGGCGCAGCCCGAACGGGTCGCGCGTGCCGGTCGGCTTCTGCCCTATCGCGAAGATGCCCGCGACGGTGTCGAGCCTGTCCGCGATGGCAATCGCCATGCCGGTCCTGGTTGCGGGCAATGCGTCGCCGGCGAAGCGCGGCAGGTACTGCTCGCGCATGGCCGCGCAGACCTCGGTCGCCTCGCCATCGAGCTCGGCGTAGTAACGCCCCATCAGGCCCTGAAGTTCCGGAAACTCGCCGACCATCGCGGTCAGCAGATCGCACTTGCAGATGTCGGCGGCGCGGCCTGCGAGCGCTGAGTCTCCGCCGACTCGCCGCCGCGATGTCCGTGGCCAGCGCGCCGACTCGCTCGGACTTGTCGTAAAGCGAGCCAAGCTGGGTCTGGAAGGTCACGCGCTTGAGCGCTTCACGGTGCGAGTCCAGGCGGTGCTTGCGGTCCGAGGCCCAGAAGAAAGCCGCGTCGCTCAGTCGCGGGCGAACTACCCGCTCGTTGCCGGCGATCACTTGCGCAGGGTCCGAGCTTTCGATGTTCGATACGGTGATGAACCATGGCATCAGCCGCCCGCCGGCGTCGCGCACCGGGAAGTAGCGCTGGTGATCCTGCATGGTCGCGATCGGGACTTCCGCCGGCAGTTCCAGGAACTTCGCATCGAAGCGACCGGCAAGCGGTACCGGCCACTCGACCAGCGCCGTCACTTCGTCGAGCAACTCGTCTTCGATGACCGCCGCGCCATTGAGGCCGGCTGCGACGGAGGCCACACCCTTGCGGATGGTCTCGCGTCGTTCGTCTATGTCGACCATCACCCGGCCGCGTTTCTGCAGTGCGCCGACGTATGTCCCCGGGCTCGCGATGCGAATCGCCTTAGGGGCCATGAACCGGTGGCCGTAGGTCAGGTTGCCGGAGCGAACCCCCAGGATCTCGCAGGGCACTACGTCGCGGCCAAAGATCATCAGCACCCAGTGGACCGGCCGCACGAACTCGGCCTCGCCCGCACCCCAGCGCATGCGCTTGGCGATGGGCAGCCCGTCCAGTGCTGCCTGGACAATGGCTGGCATCAGGCTCACGGTGCTGGCGCCGGTTTCGGTCCCCCGGTGCACCATCCAGACTCCCTTGGGAGTCTCGAGCTTTTCAAGCTTGGACACCTCGGTGCCGCAGCTGCGCGCGAAGGCGAGCGCAGCCTGGGTGGGCGCGCCCTGTGCATCGAATGCGGCCTTCAGCGGTGGACCGCGCCGCTCGATCGCCCGGTCGGGCTGTTGTTCGACCAGCCGCCGCACGCGCACCGCAAGGCGTCGCGGCGTGGCGTAGCGCTCGACGGCCCCGTGCACGAGGCCGGCGCCATCGAGTCCTTTCGCGATGCCGTCTGCGAAGGCAGTCGCAAGCGTCGGCAGGGACTTTGGCGGCAGTTCCTCGGTGCCGATCTCGACCAGGAAGTCGCGCTTGGCCATCAGGCGACCTCCGGCGGAGAAGAGGGGACATTCTCCTTTTCCGTCCGAGCGGAAAAGGAGAATGTCCCCTCTTCCCGCAGCATCGGGAAGCCGAGCGCCTCGCGGCTCAAGTAGTAGGCTTCTGCCACGCCGCGGGCCAGCGTCCTCACGCGCAGGATGTAGCGCTGGCGTTCGGTCACCGAGATGGCCTTGCGGGCGTCGAGCAGGTTGAAGGTGTGCGAACTCTTCAGCATGCGCTCGTAGGCCGGGAGCGGCAGCTTTAGCTCGAGCAGCCGCAGGCACTCTTTTTCATGCGCGTCGAACTGGCGGAGGAGTTCCTCTACGTCGGCATGCTCGAAGTTGTACTTCGACTGCTCGACTTCATTCTGGTGATACACGTCGCCGTACGTGACCCGTCCCAGCGGTCCGTCGGTCCAAACCAGGTCGAAGACGCTCTCGACGCCCTGCAGGTACATGGCCAGGCGCTCGAGACCGTAGGTGATCTCGCCCATCACGGGCCGGCAGTCCAGCCCGCCCACCTGCTGGAAGTAGGTGAACTGGGTGACCTCCATGCCGTTCAGCCAGATTTCCCAGCCCAGGCCCCAGGCGCCGAGCGTTGGCGACTCCCAGTTGTCCTCGACCAGGCGGATGTCGTGCACCAGCGGGTCGATGCCCACGGCACGCAGCGAGCCGAGGTAGAGCTCGATGATGTCCGGCGGCGACGGCTTGATGACAACCTGGTACTGGTAGTAGTGCTGCAGTCGGAATGGGTTGTCGCCGTAGCGGCCGTCGGTCGGCCGCCGCGACGGCTGCACATACGCGGCGCTCCAGGGCTCGGGGCCCAGTGCCCGCAGGAACGTGGCCGTGTGAAACGTACCCGCGCCCATCTCCATGTCGTAGGGCTGCAGGATCACGCAACCACGGTCCGCCCAGTAACGCTGCAGCGTCAGCAGCAGGTCCTGGAAAGTGCGTGGCGGCGTCGGGGCCTTCTTGGGCATCTACTGGTAGTCCGGTTGAACTGCTGCGAGTCGGCGAAGTATAGCGAACGGACACCCTGTCCCAGCGCGCCTGCCAAATGCGGGTCGTCCTGGTTCGTGGCACGATTCGGCATGGAGGCACCGCATGACACAGACAGTCGATCCGATTGAACGATTCCTCGAGTCCCGCGCGTATGGCGTCGTCGGGGCATCGCGGCATCGCCACAAGTACGGCAACAAGGTGCTGCGTTGCTACCAGCAGAACGGTCGTCGGGTGATCCCGGTGAACCCGCACGAGCCCGAGGTCGAGGGTGTCGCCTGTGTTGCGAGCGTGCTGGACCTGCCCGATGACGTGAAGAGCATCTCGGTGATCACCCCGCCGGCGGTGACCGAGCGTGTCGTGCAGGACGCCATCCGCAAGGGCATCGAGAATGTCTGGATGCAGCCGGGCGCCGAAAGCGTGGCGTCCGTCGAAGCCTGCCGCAAGGCCGGTATCAACGTGATCGCAGATGGCAGTTGCCTGCTGGTCGTGCTCGGGTACCGGGAGCGATAGCGGCTTTTTGGCTCGATGGGGCTCGCCAGCCAATCATGTAGCCAGGATATACAGCCAAGCTAAAAATCATCTATTTACCAGGGCAGTCGCAATATTGGCTAGCCAATGATTCACGCCTCTTGCTGCCCGGCCGGGGTGGTTCCGTCATGCCGTGCGGCATCGGCTTGGAGGCGGACGGTGCCTGCGCTGGCGGTCTCTGCCTGTCTCGCAGTGGTCGCCAGTTGGGCTAACATCCGCACCGATGCGCAGGCACGGCCACCTCCATTTCCTGAAGCGACCCATCGCGATCCTGTCGTTGATCGCCCTGCTGGTCGCGCAGGCCGCGGCCGGCTCGCACGCTGCGCGGCACCTGCGTCTCGGCGGGGACCGGACCGACATACCCGGTGTGCACACACAGATCTGTCTCGAGTGCGCATCGTTCGCACCGCTTGCGTCGGCGCATGGCTGCATGGCCACGGCGCTGGCGGTTGCCGCGCTCGGCATCGATACATTCGTACTCTCGACAGAACGCGCCGCCGTCGTTCGTCCCCTTCGCGCGGCCTTCCAGGCGCGCGCACCCCCTCGCTGACCGATCAAGCCCCAACTGCTGCCGGCCCCCGAGGCCGGTCGATCGTGTCATTCGAGGAGATTCTCAATGGGCAACGCCCCTTTCCATGCAGCCGTGGCCGCGTGCGCCGCGGTGTTACTGCCATCCGTCGCCGGTGCCGCCACCGATGCCGAGGTCCAGGCTCTGCGGACCGAACTCGCGAAAGTGAAGGCCGAGTATGCCCAGCGCCTCTCGGCGCTGGAGGCGCAGATCCAGCAATTGCAGCCCGAGCCCGACGTTGGAGCGACGGCGGCCGTCAACCAGGCCGTCGATGCATCGTCCCTGGCGTCGACCAACGCCGGCGAGGCAGCACCGGACGCAATCGACGAATCGATCGAAGCCGTCGCCGCGACCGGTGCCAGCGATGGATCCACGGGATCCGTAGCGTCGACCGGGCGGCCCGATGCGAGATCTGCTCCGGCCGCGGGCAAGTCGACGGCATTCAATCCGGCCATATCGCTGATCCTGGCAGGCAACTACTCCAATCTTTCGAACAACCCGGACGACTACGCGATCCAGGGCTTCATCCCGGGAGGCGACGAGATCGGGCCGGGCGACCGCAGCTTTAATCTTGGGGAGTCGGAGCTGACCATCGCTGCAAGCGTCGACCCCTACTTCATGGGCAATCTCACAGCCGCCATCAGCGGCGACAACGAGATATCGGTCGAGGAGGCGTACTTCCGTACGACCGCGCTGCCCTACGGCGCCACGATCAAGGGCGGGCAGTTCTTCTCGAGCCTCGGATACCTGAACGACATCCATGCCCACGCCTGGGATTTCACCGACCAGCCGCTCGTGTACCAGGCGTTCTTCGGGGGCCAGATGGCCGTGCAGGGTGCGCAGGCCAAGTGGATCGCGCCGCTCGATCTGCTGCTCGAGTTTGGCGTCGAGAGCGGCAACGGCGACTACTATCCGGGCACGCGCCTCTCCCGCAACGGACTGAACGGCTACGTCGCCTACACCCACGTGGGCGGCGACATCGGCGACGCGATCGCGTGGCGTACGGGACTTTCATACGTGGACCTGCACGCCCAGGACCGCACGTTCGAGGACCCGAATGCTGAAGGCGAAGCCGCGACCAATGCCTTCACGGGCTCATCGACCACCTGGATCGCGGACGCCGAGTTCAAGTGGACGCCGATCGGCGACCCGCGGCGCCAGTACCTGAAGATCCAGGGCGAGTACATGCAGCGCAAGGAGGACGGTCACCTCTCCTATCTGTATGCGGACTCCGACCTCAACGGGAGCTACTCGAGCGACCAGTCCGGCTGGTACGTGCAGGGCGTCTACCAGTTCCTGCCCCGCTGGCGATTCGGGGCGCGCTACGACTCGCTCGATTCCGGCAACACGAGGATCGGGTTGGTCAAGCAGGGCATCCTGCCGGCAGACGACTTCTCTCTGCTGCTGCCCGGCTCGCCCACCCGCACCACGATCATGTTCGACTGGAACCCAAGCGAGTTCTCGCGCATCCGCGCGCAGTACGCCTGGGACGACGCCTCGGCAGGCCCGACGGATGAACAATTCTTCCTGCAATACATTTACGCAATGGGTGCCCACGGCGCCCACAAGTTCTAGGAGCATGCAGATGAACTTAAAAATACCTGGCGCCTGCCTGATGGCAGTGCTGTTCATTGCGACGCCCGCGCAGGCCGCGCTCCGGGTGCTTGCCACGACCGCCGACTGGGGTTCACTGACGACCGAACTCGGCGGCGACAAGGTCGACGTCTACACCGCGACCAGCGCGCTGCAGGACGTGCACCAGGTCGAACGCCAAACCGAGCCTGGTCGCGCGCGCGCGAACCGCCGACCTCGTGGTCGCGAACGGCGCCGACCTCGAGATCGGCTGGCTGCCGGTGCTGCTGCAGGAATCCGGTAACCCGAAGATCCAGCCGGGCACGCCCGGCTTCTTCGAGGCTACGAGCACGGTACGACTGATGGACATCCCGTCGGCGGTCGATCGCTCGCAGGGCGACGTCCACCCTCTCGGCAATCCGCACATCCAGCTCGACCCGCGCTACGTGGCCGTCGTGGCCAAGGCGCTCGCGGCCCGCCTGGCACAGGTCGACCCGGCCAACGCCGCCTACTACCAGGCGCGCGGCGCGGACTTCCTTGCGCGCTGGAAGCAGGCCATGGCGCGCTGGGCTACGGAGGCGGCGCCGCTGAAGGGCGTCAAGGTGGTGGTGATCCACTCCGACCAGCGCTACCTCTGCCGCTGGATCGGCCTCGACGAGGTGGCGGCCATCGAGCCGAAGCCGGGCGTGCCGCCGAGCGCTGGCTATCTCGCCGAACTGGTCAGCAAGCTGACCGCCGACAAGCCCAGGATGATCCTGCGCAACGCTTACAACGATCCCAAGGCCGTCGAGTGGCTGTCGCAGAAGATCGACGTGCAGGTGGTGCTGCTGCCGTTTTCGGTCGGCGGCACGCCGGAGGCGAAGGACCTGTTCGGCTTGTTCGACGACACCATCAATCGGCTGCTGGCGGCGAACAAATGAGCGACATCTCCACGTACTTCGGCCTGCTCTGGCCGGCGCTGATCGCCGGGATGCTCGTATCGCTGTCCCACGTGCCGCTCGGCCAGCAGGTCCTCAGGCGCGGCATCGTGTTCATCGACCTCGCGATCGCCCAGGTGGCCGCGCTCGGCGTGATCGTCTCGCACTCCGCCGGGCTCGAGCTCACGGGATGGATGACGCAGGTGGCAGCGGTGGCGGCGGCGCTGCTGGGCGCGCTGCTGATGACCTGGACCGAGCGCAAGCGTCCCGAGGTGCAGGAGGCGCTGATCGGCATCCTCTTCGTGCTGGCATCCACTGCGCAGATCCTGCTGCTCGCGAACAACCCGCACGGCGGCGAGGAGCTGAAAGACCTGCTGGCCGGGCAGATCCTGTGGGTCTCGACGGAGCAACTGGTCCGCGCCGCCGTGCTGACCGCGCTGTTCCTCGTGATCTGGGCGCGCTGGCGGCAGCGCATGGGCCACGTAGGGTTCTACGTCATCTTCGCCGTGATGGTGACGATGTCAGTGCAGCTGGTCGGCGTTTACCTGGTGTTCACGACGCTGATCGTGCCGGCCGTCGCGACTTATCGACATGCGGCAAACCGGCAGCTGACGCTCGGCTACGTGCTCGCTGTCGCGAGTTACCTGGTGGGACTCGCCGCGTCGGTGCTGACCGACCTGCCGTCGAGCGCAGTGATCGTGTGGGCAATGGCGGTGCTCGCGATCATGCTGCACCTGACGGGTCGAAAGGGACACAGGGTGGACCTCGAGGAGGGGTGAGCAGGCGGAAGCGCACCTGGCCCGCCCGAGGGCGGCTCTGAACCAGAGAAGAGGAGACTGCGATGAGCAACGAGAAGGTCGCACCTGAGACGAAAGGCGTTGCTGTGAGGTTGCTTGCAACGGTTGACCTTGGCCCTGAGATCGAGGGCATGGCAGGGCGCCAGCTTCGAATGCGCATGGTGACCATCGAGCCCGGAGGCGTCTTCGGCCCGGTTCACGACCATAAAGACAGGCCGGGCACCGTATACATACTGCAAGGCACGATCACCGACCATCGAAATGGGGTCGCTACGGACTATGGTCCGGGAGTTGGCTGGCCAGAGGACAGGAACACCACGCATTGGCTTGAGAACCGAGGAACGATTCCGGCGGTGGAGATCTCGGTCGATATAGTCAGGCAGGAGTGAATTCAGGCCCGACATCTGGTTCTGCCGTGCCTGGCACGCGGCTCAACCGGACGCGCTACGGGAGGGCGGCCGTCATGCTGACGGCCGCGTCGGCGCCGTCTCTGGCGGTGGACCGAACTCCGGCTGAGTGAGGGGCTAGGATCGGGCCTTGCCCCAGACTGCGAATTCGTTCCCGCTGGGCTCAATGAAGTGAAATCGCCGCCCGCCAGGAAAAGGAAAGATGGGCCTGGCGATTCGACCCCCAGCACTGATCACCTTGGCCTGGGTTTCCTCCAGTGACAGACTGAAGAGGACGATGAGTGCGCTTCCACGATCGGTTGTCGCCTTCAACTCCGACTTATAGAAGCCTCCGTCGAGCCCCTGATCGGAGAACGCCGCGTAATCAGGCCCATAGTCGACAAATGACCAACCGAATGCAGCCTCAAAGAAGGCTTTCGTTCGTTCAAGATCATTGGCGGGGAATTCAACGTAGTTGATTTTCTCGTGTGCAGGCATGGCGATTACCAACTTTCTGGTGCGTAACGACCAATCGTGCGAAAAATATAACGCATTCATGTCGGCATGGCAGCGAGCCCACGAAGGAGGACTTCCGATTCGGATCGCTTGCCCGCGTGCCGTACTCGCCACACGGATGCGACGGCCGCGAAAGGATAAGATTGATAGCCAGCAGGCCCTGGACCGGGGAAAATGATGACGCACCCAACCCATAGACTCGACCACGTTTCAGCGACGGCAGCCGACTGGGGCATCTCTCACCCGAAGGAGCACGGCGAAGACGAGCGCAAGCGCCCGCTTTCCGCGGTGGCTATCGACCTGAACGGGCGCTTGAAGGAATGCTGCAAGAGTGCCAATTCGCCGTCGGAGGCGGCCCGGGAAATGGGTCGCCACCTGAAACTCTTTGCTCGTTACGGTGTACCCAATCCGAAGGCGACGCAGATGGTCAGGGACCTCACGATGAAGGCATTTGCACCGCATAAGCGCTGACGCGGCTCCGGGCGAGGTCGAGCAGGGGAACCAGCCCCGAGGCGGCAGCGTTCTTCTGCTGCACGAATTGGAGGGCGATCCCGCGCCCGCTGCCGACATGGACTCCTGCAGGGTCCTCAGCTTCGCCGACGAGCGCGAACCACGACGGTCCCGGCCAGCTTGTCGTGCCAGCCCTGCTTGCGCCGGTCCCAGCCGACCCAGAAGAACCCAAGTCCGAGGCCGAACAGCGAAACGTAGTAGCCGAGATATCGGACGATGGCCTGCCGTCGCGTGATCGGCCCGCCCGTCTCCGCGTCGACGATCTTCGCGCGGATCAACATCTTGCCGGGTGTGGCCTGTCGGGCGAGCCAGAAGACGATGATGACGACCGCCGGCAGTACGTAGGAAACGATAACGTCCGCCGGGCCGCGACTGGGCGCCGACGCGATCACGTCGAGTGACCCGCCGAGCACAGCGGTGAGCGGAGCGAAGTACTCCGCCCAGTACTCGCTGCCGTAGATCATCGTGAGCAGCGGCCAGATGAGCAGGCACACCAGTACACTGTCAACCAGCGACGCCAGGACGCGCGCCCAGAATCCGACGTACTCGTATCGGGTTTCATCCAGCGCCATGCAGTGCTCCGAACCCCGCGTCGAAGGGAAGGCGAACCCGAGGCTAGACGTATGCCTTGTACTTGTCGAGGTGGCGCACCGGCTTCGACAGCGCGTCGCGGCGGAACGGGTCTCCGAGCTCGCGCGTGACCATCATCTCGATTACGGTCGCGCGGCCTTCCGCCTGCGCCTTGACGGAGGCCTGCAGCGCAGGTTGCACGTCGGCGAGCTTGTCCACGGTCACGCCCTCGCAACCGAAGGCCCTGGCGATTGCAGCCCAGCTTGGGCTTGCCAGGTCCACCGCCTGGAAACGACGCGAGTAGAAGTCCACGTGGTTTTTCTTCTCGGCTCCCCACTGGCCGTTGTTGAACACGACGACCGTGACGCCGATCTTCTCTCTTGCGCAGGTCAACAGCTCGTTCAGGCTGATGCCGAATGCACCGTCGCCAACATATGCGATCGCCGGGCGGCCAGGGTTCGCGAGTTTCGCGCCGCAGGCTACCGGGAACGCGTAGCCGCAGTTGCCGAAACTCATTGCCGCGAACATCGAGCGCGGCTGCTCGAAGCGCAGGTAGGAATTCGACACCGAGCAGATGTTGCCGATGTCGGTCGAAACCATTGCGTGCCGCGGCATCGCCTTCTCGAGCTCGCGCAGCATCTGCCGCGGATGCATAAGCTTCGAGTCCTTGGCGACCTCGATCGAGTACGCATCACGCTCGTGCGTCCACCCGGAGAGCTCCGACTCCCAGGCTGCCTTCTCGGTCTCGATGCGCGTCTTGCGGGCGGCCCGGTTCGCATCGCAGGCAAGGGAATGGCCATCAAGGCGTTCGATCAACGCGGCGGCCGCCGATTTCGCGTCACCGTTGATGCCGATGCTGATGCTCTTCACCAGGCCCAGCACCTTGGCGTCGACGTCGACCTGGATGATCTTCGCGTTCGCGGGCCAGTATTCCATGCCGTATTGCGGCAGCGTTCCGAACGGCCCAAGCCGCGTGCCGAGCGCAAGCACCACGTCGGCCTGCGAGATCAGTTTCATCGCCGCCTTCGAGCCCTGGTAGCCGAGCGGGCCGCACCACAACGGGTGTGACGACGGAAAGCTGTCGTTGTGCAGGTAACTGTTGCAGACAGGTGCGTGCAGCAGGTCCGCGAGCTGGATCGCTTCCGCGACGCCGTCGGAGAGTATTACGCCGCCGCCCGAGAGGATGACCGGGAACTGTGCGGCCGCGAGCATTTCGGCCGCGTGGTCCAGCGCCGCGCCGTCGCCGGGTCCACGGCCGACGCGCATCGGGGGATGGATCACGGCGTCGATGTCGCCGTAGAAATAGTCACGCGGAATGTTCAGCTGGCACGGTCCCATCTCGAGCATCGCGCGGTCGAAGCAGCGACCGGCGATTTCCGCCATGCGCTTCGGGTTACCCACGTGCCCCTGGTACTTCGTGATCTTCGAGAAGATCGGCAGCTGCTCCGTCTCCTGGAATCCACCTAGTCCCATCGTGGTCGAGCCAGTCTCCGGCGTGATGAACACGACCGGTGAATGGGCCCAGTAGGCTGCCGCGATCGCAGTGACGAAATTGGTGATGCCCGGACCATTCTGCGCGATGCAGACACCGTGGCGACCGGACGCGCGCGCGTAGCCGTCGGCCATGTGTGCAGCGCCCTGCTCGTGGGCCACCGGGATGAAACGGATGCCCGCCGCGGGGAAGATGTCGAGCGCATCCATGTAGGCCGAACCCACGATCCCGAACACGTCCGTGACACCGTTCGCCGCGAGGGTCTCGACCAGGGCCTCGGAGGGGGTCATGCGCTGCGGGCAAGGCGTGGTCATGCGTGTCTCCGGGATTGATGCAGCCAATTCTGTCCGTCGGCGCTTACTGCGTGCCGGACACGGTAGCCTCATCGCGCGCGTGTCGAATCAGGGCCTGCCGAAACGAAAGTGGCCGGCGCGACCTGCGTGATGCAGGCCGGGCCGGCCACGGTTTGTAGCCTGCTCAAGGCTGACGCGTGGTGTCAGCCTGCGGGCGTCGTCTCCGCATCGGTAACCGCGGTCCACGAAGCGTCCGGGTCGAAGGTCTCGATCGCCTGGACGGCGGTCGCAGTGTCTTCGCCCAGGTCCTTCTGGTAGACGACGCCGTCCTGGTTGACGATGAAGGTCTGCACGCCGCTGGCGCCGTAGTCGGCCGGCCACGCGACCAGCGCGAAACCCTGCGTCATCAGGCCGTCCGCGAAGTAGTCCTTCGCCCCGCCCTGTGCGTTCGGGCCCTGCGCGTAGAGCAGGCGGTAATAGTAGCCATGGTATGGGACCCGCTCCGCCCCAAAGGTATAACCCTGGCCCGTCGCCAATGCGAGGAACGGTCCCGCCGGGCTTGGCGCCTCGCCTTCTTCCACCGGCCAGTACAGGCCGTTATGCATTCCTTCGTCACTCATCAGCTTGAGCGCGTAAATGCCGGCGGGATCGCCGTCTCGTCCCTCTGACGCGTACTCTTTCTGTGCATCGACGAATCCACGACAGACGGCGATTGCGCCCAGCTCGTTCGCACCAACGCGACGGTAGACCAGCTCATCCGCACCAGCCTGGCCGTCGAGCCGCCACTTGCCCTTGTGTTCGACGATAGGGATCGGGAACGGCCAGTCGTCATCACCGACGACCAGTACCATCGAGCCGTCGGCTTCCTCGCTGAGCGAATGCTTCGCGTTGTAAAGGGCGAGGAAATTCTGGCGGCCCGCCTTGTCCTGCACCGGGTCGCCGGACGACAGCAGGTCGTCAACCTCCGGGCCGAGCAGCTTCGCGAGCTCGGCGGTGTCGTCCTTCTGCAGCGCGGTGACGAATGCGTCGACCGCGTCCTGGGGCGTCTTGAATGACGCGTGCTTCTCCACCTTGGCGCAGGAAGCAACGACAACGAGCGCGCAGGAAAGCAGGAGCGCCAGACCGGTGCGAGTGAGTCGCATGTTGATGTTCTTCATTTGTGTCTCCTAGCGCTTCTTGCCGCCGCCGCTCTTGCCACCTTTCCCGCCACCGCCCTTGCTGTGCGCGCCCTGCGGCATGCTCTGCTTGCCGCGGTTGCTCGCCTGGCGGTCAGCGGAGCCACGGTTGGCACCCGACATCGCGGTGCTGTGGCTGCCTCCCTGCCGCGCAGGCTGCTGCGATGGCGTTGGGCGGCTCGGCTGCTGCTGTTGTGGTCGCGGCGCCTGCTGCTTCGCGGTCTGTTGCTTCGCGGTCTGTTGCTTCGCGGCCGGCTGCTGTCGCGCCTGCTGCTGGTAGCCGCGGTCAGCGCCGCCTGCCTTGTTGCCCTGGTAGGTCGACGGGCCTGCCGAACCGCGATTCACGCTCGGTGTCGCGCCGGTGGATGGACGGGCCGCCTCGCGATTGCCGGCCGAGGAGCCACCCTTGTACGAGCCCTGCACCTTGGGCGCCGGTCGCTGCGCCTGCCCGGACGGCCCTGCGTTTGTCTTGGCCGACCGGTTCGAGGCCGCAGGCGTCTTCGCGCCACCATAGGAGTTCTTGCCCTTATAGTCGGAGGCGGTTGCCTTCGAAGACGGTCGCTGCACGTCGGCCGGCATCGACCTCGGCTGGCGCTTGTTCAGGTCGTTGAGCTCGGGGCGGTTCGGGCGCGCCTGGGTGATCGGGCTCCTGGCCTTGCCATTCTGCCCGTAGTTATTTCCCTTGCCTTTGCCGTCGTAGCGATTGAAGTAATCGTTGCCACCAGTGTTGATGACGACATTGCCGTTGTTCACGTAGTTACCGCCGTAGCGGCCGCCATAGTTAGACGGCGGCCGGTAGCCGTGGGACGGGTAGTAGCCGTTGCCGTAGGCCGGTCGGTACGGATACGGCGGGTAGTACGGCATGCTGCCGTAGCCGTATTTCGGGTACTTGTATTTGTAGTAATCATCGTCGTCGTCGAAGAGTTCGTTGACGAGCATGCCTGCGCCGAATGCGAGCAGCCCGGTCGTGATGAGCGTCCCGGTACTGTGGCCCGTCGACTCGGTAGTCGTGGTGGTCGTAGTGGTCGCGGGCGCAACGGCGGTGGCCGGCGGCGGCGCATATACGGCCACCGGATCGTACGACGGGACGTAGATTTCGCCATTCGCCGCGGGCTTCAGCACGATGACTTCCTTGCCGTCCTGCGTTTCATTGTCGACTGTCATCTGCGGCGACGTCTGCAGGGTGCCGACCGACTCGGCCTGCTTGCGCAGGCGCTGAATGGCGTCGAGCACGCCCGCCTGGTCGGCCGTGAACGCCTCGCCAAGCTGGGTGGTCCAATCCAGCTCGCGGCACATCATGTCCAGTGTGTCCGGGAAATTGACCAGCGCACGAATGGGGGGCGTGAAGCCGATCTTGGTCGTTGCATCGTCGAGTGCCTTGCCCGAGAGATTCTGGTTCTCGAGCAACCAGTTTCCCGCGTCGAGCACTTCCTGCGGATTCGTCGAGGCGATCAGCACCTGCGACAGGATCGGATCCGGGTACAACGCGATGGGCGCGAGCAGTTCCTCGAGCGCCTCCGGCGACCAGCTCGTTACTCCCGAGGCCGGGATCGCGGCTGCCTGGTCCGCGCCATCCGGCGCCGCGGTCTGTTGTGCGGGGACGTTCGACGCGTCGGGCGGCGGTTCCTTCGAGCCGCAGGCCACTACCAGGAAGGCGATACCGACCAACGTCGCCGGCGAATGCCACCGGCTGCGAGTAGAAAGAAAATCCATGTTTGAGGGCTCCGGGCGCGCGGACAATGGGAACGACTGCCGAACTGCCAAGTGTCAGCAATCTCCAGCACTTATGGCAAGTTGCGTTGCGGTAAAGAGCTGGCGCAACGGTGCGCTGAAATGATGCGCACATATTTCACGACGCACTGTTGTGGGGCGTTTTTCATCCGGTAGCGCCGCCTGCGCAACTTTAACCTCCGACTATGCGCCAGACCGGTGCGCTGGCATACTATCTGCATCCGTTACCCATCCCAAACACCCGTTCCGGTGTCGTTGCGGCGAGCGACCCCGGGCACCCGATTTCGCTGCATCCGTGAGGAGAGCCCATGACCACAGCTGCCGACGTTCTCAAGATGATCAAGGAAAAGGAGGTCAAGTTCATCGACCTCCGTTTCACCGACACCAAGGGCAAGGAACAGCACGTCACTGTTCCGGACCGTGTCGTCGACGAGTCCTTCTTCGAAGATGGCAAGGGCTTCGACGGTTCGTCGATCGCCGGTTGGAAGGGCATCCAGGAGTCCGACATGATCCTGATGCCGGATCCGACGACGGCAGTGCTCGATCCGTTCTTCGAGGAGACTACGCTAAACCTGCGCTGCGATATCGTCGAGCCGTCGAACATGCAGGGTTACGAGCGCTGCCCGCGTTCGGTTGCGAGGCGCGCGGAGGCTTACCTAAAGTCCACCGGAATCGCGGACGCCTCGATCTGGGGTCCCGAAAACGAATTCTTCATCTTCGACAACGTGCGCCACGGCAGCTCGATGAACGGCTGCTACTACGAAGTTGATTCCGCGCAGGGTGCGTGGAACTCCGGCGCGACCATGGAAGGCGGCAACCTGGGCCACCGGCCGGGCATCAAGGGCGGTTACTTCCCGGTGCCGCCGGTCGACGCCTACCAGGACCTGCGCACCGCGATGTGCATGGCGATGGAAGAACTCGGCCTCAAGGTCGAGGTGCATCACTCGGAGGTTGCCACCGCCGGCCAGGCCGAGATCAACGTTTCGGCTAACACGCTGGTGAAGAAGGCCGACGAGGTGCAGATCCTCAAGTACGCCATCCACAACGTCGCCGCGAGCTACGGCAAGACCGCGACGTTCATGCCGAAGCCACTGGTCGGCGACAACGGCAACGGCATGCACGTGAACCAGTCGCTGTCGAAGGACGGCAAGAACATATTCGGCGGTGACAAGTACGGTGGCCTCTCGGAGATCGCGATCTACTACATCGGCGGCATCATCAAGCATGCCAGGGCGCTGAATGCGATCGCCAACGCGAGCACCAACAGCTACAAGCGCCTGGTGCCGGGTTTCGAAGCGCCGGTGATGCTGGCCTATTCCGCGCGCAACCGCTCGGCGTCGATCCGCATCCCGCACGTCATGAACCCGAAGGGTCGCCGCATCGAAGTGCGCTTCGCGGATTCCACCGCGAACCCGTACCTGTGCTTTGCGGCCATGCTGATGGCGGGCCTCGACGGCGTGAAGAACAAGATTCACCCGGGTGACCCGTCGGACAAGGACCTCTACGACCTCGAACCCGAAGAGGCGAAGCAGATCCCGACCGTGTGCCACTCGCTGGACATGGCGCTCGAGGCGCTGGACAAGGATCGCGGCTTCCTCAAGGAAGGCGGCGTTTTCACCGACGACGTGATCGACGCCTACATCTCCCTCAAGATGCAGGAAGTCACGCGGTTGCGGATGTCGACGCACCCTGTGGAGCTGGAGCTCTACTACAGCGTCTGACCGGCCTGGAGGTCCTCGCGCCGGGCGGTAGCGACCGCCCGGCGCTCCTTCAGACCGTCCCATGACGCGCGTCGCGGATTGGGACCGCCCCTTTGCCAGCTGCAGGCCCGGGAGCTATGCTCGATCGTCATGAAAGCCCGATATCCGCTATTGGCGTGTTGCCTGCTGGCGTTTGCCGCACAGGCCCAGGAAACCAAGGTGCAGATGTGGAAATGGACCGACGCGAACGGCGTCGTCCACTACTCCGACGTCCCAGCGCCGGGCGCTGTCCAGGTGGGGTTGAGTGTCCCGCAGGGCCAGCCGGGTTCGGCGCCGCCGGTGCGCAACACAGGCTACGGCGAGAGCGAGGGCGAGGGCGGGGACGATGGTACGCGCGACGGTGCCTCACCGGCGTCGGATCAAGTCTATACCTCGCTCGAGATCGTGAAGCCGGAGAACGAGGCCTCGTATTTCGAGGCGGATTCCGTCGTTACTGTCCAGATCAGCCCCAATCCCGCGCTTGCAGCCGGGGACCGTGTCTACCTGTACCTGGACGGCGCGCGAGTCGGCGACTCCGACACTGCACTTGGTTACTCGCTGCAGAACGTGGTTCGCGGCCAGCACACGCTCGCTTCCGCGATTTACGACGGGCAGGGGAACGAAAAGATTCGCAGCCAGCCGGTTACGTTCTACATGAAGCAGCCGACGATCAACTCGCCGGCGGCCGTGGGCCCGAACGTGCCGTCAAAGCCCGGCGGTCGACCGACGCGTCCGACCCCGAGGGGCGGCGGCTAGTCGGGCCTCGCAACGCTGCCGCGAACTCGCGGCCGACTTCCCCGCGTCGTGCCGCGGGCCGCCCCTGGGTGGCGTAGTGGCGGCCGATCTCCGCACGACAGTTCCACCTGCGCAGGCCGCGCTCTGCGAAGTACTCGATGCCATCGCCACGAGCGTCATCTGGCTCGATGGAGACGGCGCGGTGCTGCACCTGAACGAGCCCGCGGAGGACCTGTTCGGAGTCAGCCGCGGCAATGCCATGGGTCGCAGCATCCGCGACCTGCTCAAGGCCAATGTCGAACTCGACGGTGTGATTGCACGCGCTCGCGCAGTCGGTGCGCAGTACTCGCAACGCGAGCTGCCGTTCGAAGCGGGGCCGGGCGCGGCCCATCGCAATCTCGACGTTACGGTGACCCCGTTCGACTCGCCGGGCCGGATCGGCGGCGTCATCGTCGAGTTCGCCGATGTCACGCAGCACCAGCGGATACTCCGCGAGAACGCACTGCTCACGCAGCTCGGCGGCAGTCGAGCGATGGTCCGGCAGCTCGCCCACGAGATCAAGAATCCGCTTGGCGGCCTGCGCGGTGCCGCGCAACTGCTCGAGCGGCAGCTGAAGGACCCAGCGCTGCACGAGTACACGACCGTCATCATCAGCGAGGCCGACCGGCTGGCTGCGCTGGTCGACGCGTTGCTCGGACCGGGCCAGCCGCCGCGCAAGGAGCCGGTGAACATCCACGAGCTCGTCCAGCACGTCGGCCACCTGCTTGCTGCAGAGGCGCCGACCGGCGTGGCGATCGAGCGCGACTACGATCCGAGCCTCCCGCGGCTCAGGCTCGACCGAAACCATGTGATACAGGCGCTGCTGAACCTCGGGCGCAATGCGATCCAGGCGGTGGGCTCGCACGGCCGGATAGTGCTGCGCACGCGTGCACTGACCAATGCGAGCATCGGCAGCCGCCGCTATCGCGTCGTCGCGAGCATCCAGGTCGAGGACGACGGTCCCGGCGTGCCCACGGAACTGAAGGACACCGTGTTCTATCCGCTGGTCACCGGACGGCAGGGGGGCACGGGACTTGGCCTCGCCGTGGCACAGGACCTGGTCGGGCGGCACGACGGCCTGATCGAATTCGACAGCCGCCCGGGTCGCACTATTTTCACCATCCTGCTTCCTCTCGACAGCCATGAACCCAGCGAAAACACTTGACGTCTGGCTCGTCGACGACGATGCCTCCATTCGCTGGGTCCTCGAGCGCGCGCTCGAGCAGGGAGGCATGCGGACGACCGCCTTCGAGGATGCCGAGTCGGTGCTTGCCGCGCTGGCCCGCGAGGAACCGGACGTGCTCGTGACGGATATCCGCATGCCCGGGCGCAGCGGACTCGACCTGCTCGAGGAGATACGCAACCAGCGGCCGCGACTGCCGGTCATCGTGATGACCGCGCATTCGGACCTCGAGAGCGCGGTCGCCGCCTACCAGGGTGGTGCCTTCGAGTACCTGCCCAAGCCGTTCGACATCGACCAGGCGGTCGAACTCGTGCGGCGTGCGGCCGAGCAGACCCATCGCTCGGCAGCATCGACAGTCGAGTCGCGGCGCATCCCCGAAATGCTCGGCCACGCGCCGGCGATGCAGGAGGTGTTCCGGGCGATAGGGCGCCTGTCGCGCTCCAGCATGACCGTGCTCATCACCGGCGAGTCAGGAACCGGCAAGGAGCTGGTGGCCCGTGCGCTCCACCGGCACAGCCCGCGAGCCGCGAAGCCGATCATCGCGCTCAATACCTCCGCCTTCACGGCCGACCTGCTCGAGTCGGAGCTCTTTGGTCACGAGAAGGGAGCGTTCACCGGCGCGACAGAGTTGAGGCGCGGCCGCTTCGAGCAGGCGGATGGCGGAACATTGTTCCTGGACGAGATCGGCGACATGTCGCCGCAGTTGCAGACGCGACTGCTGAGGGTGCTGGCCGAGGGCGAGTTCTACCGGGTGGGCGGCCAGTTGCCCGTCAAGGTCGACGTGCGCGTCATTGCGGCGACGCACCAGGATCTCGAGGCGCGGGTGAAGGAAGGCCTGTTCCGCGAAGACCTGCTGCACCGGTTGAACGTCATCCGCATCGGCGTGCCCCCGCTGCGCAACCGGCGCGAGGACATACCGGAACTGCTGCAGCATTACCTCGATGTCGCGGCGATGGAGCTCGGCGTCGCGCCCAAGAGCCTGGCCGAGGATGCGGCCGCAGCGCTGGCGGCGTTCGACTGGCCCGGAAACGTCCGCCAGGTGGTCAACGCTTGCCGACGCCTCACGGTGCTCGCGGCCGGACGCGAGATCACGCTCACCGACATCCCCGCCGACCTGGGCGGCGGGTCCGCGGCAGCATCGTCGCTCGACTGGTCGAATGC
>CAVTNX010000022.1:0-22132 GCA_963736205.1 uncultured Gammaproteobacteria bacterium
GGCACTTCCCGTGCCGCGCAGTTCGCGTTCGCATTGCTCGGCGCCTCGGCGGTGCAGCGTGGACCGATCTGGTGGGCATCGCACCACCGGCACCACCACCGACACTCGGACCGCCCGGTCGACAGCCACTCGCCCCGGCAGCACGGCTTCCTGTGGAGCCATGTCGGCTGGTTTCTCGCCACCGAGAACTTCCCGGCCAAGGCGTCGCTGGTCCCCGACCTGGTCCGTTATCCGGAACTACGCTGGCTGGACCGCTATGACGCAGCCGTGCCCGCGGTGCTCGCCGTGATGCTGTACGCCCTCGGCGCCGGGCTGGAGCACTGGGCGCCCGCGCTCGGCACCAGCGGGCGCGCAGCTGCTGGTGTGGGGCTTCTGCATTTCGACCGTCGCCGTCTATCACGTGACATTCACGATCAACTCTCTGGCACACCGCTACGGCAGCAGGCGCTACGCCACGCGCGACGACTCGCGCAACAACCCGTGGCTCGCGCTGCTCACGCTCGGCGAGGGCTGGCACAACAACCACCATCATTACCCGAGCGCCGCACGCCAGGGCTTCTACTGGTGGGAGATCGACGCCAGTTACTACGCCCTGCGACTGCTGGCCGCGCTCGGCGTGGTCTGGGACCTGCGACCGGTGCCGGTCGCGATACGCGAGCGGCACGCGGTTCGCGCCGCGGGAACGCCGGCATGAAAGTCGCAATCATCGGCGGCGGCATTGCCGGCAACGTTGTCGCGCACCGGCTGCACCGCGAGCACGACATCACGCTCTACGAGGCCGCGAGCCACCTCGGCGGTCATACGCACACGCACACCGTCGAGCAGGCCGGCCGCAGCTGGCAGGTTGACACCGGATTCATCGTCTTCAACGACCGGACCTACCCGAATTTCATCCGGCTGCTGGAGGAACTGGGCGTCGCCTCCCAGCAGAGCAGCATGAGCTTCTCGGTGCGCGACGAGGCGAGCGGCCTGGAATACAACGGCACCAGCCTGAATTCGCTGTTCGCGCAGCGACGCAACCTGCTTCGCCCGCGATTCCTCGGCGATGATTCGCGACATCCTGCGCTTCAACCGCGAGGCACCGGCGCTGCTCGACGAGCCCGGCGGTGAGATGCCGCTCGGCGAGCTGCTGGAGCGCGGGCGCTACGGCCGCGCGTTCATCGAGCACTACATCGTGCCGATGGGAGCGGCCATCTGGTCGACCGATCCGGCGTCGATGCTCACCTTCCCCGCCCGGTTCTTCGTGCGCTTCCTGCACAACCACGGGATGCTCACCGTCAACGACCGCCCCACCTGGCGCACGATAGTCGGCGGATCGGCACGTTACGTCGAGAAGCTCTCTGCGCCCTTCCGCCATCGCGTGCGGCTCGCCACGCCGGTGGAATCGGTACGGCGCGTCACGGGCGGCGTGATCTTGAAGCCCCGCGGCCTCGAGGCCGAGCGCTACGACGCGGTGTTCCTCGCCTGCCACAGCGACCAGGCGCTCGCGATGCTGGCCGACCCGACCGCTCCCGAGCGCGAGGTGCTGGGCGCGATCCCGTACCAGCGCAACGAGGCGGTGCTGCACACCGACACACGCCTGATGCCACGGCGACGGCTCGCCTGGGCGGCGTGGAACTACCACCTGCCGAAGGGCGGCGGCGGGCCGGCGGCGCTGACCTACGACATGAGCTGCCTGCAGCGGCTCGACACGCCGACCCCGTTCCTCGTGACGCTGAATCGCGGCGACGAGATCGATCCGGCGCGCGTAATCAAGCGTATCGCCTACCAGCACCCGCTCTACACGCCTGCGTCGGTCGCGGCGCAGGCAAGGCATCGCGAGCTGAACGGCGCGCAGCAGACCTATTTCTGCGGGGCGTGGTGGCGCAACGGTTTCCACGAAGACGGGGTCGTGAGCGCACTCGATGCCGTCACGCACTTCGAGCAGGACCATGCACAGCGCACTCTATACCGGTCGGCTTAGCCACCACCGGCACCTGCCCACGCCGCATGCGTTCTCCTACCGCATGTGCATGGCGTGGCTGGACCTCGCGGAACTCGACGAGGTGTTCCGCGGCCGCTGGCTGTGGTCCACGCGGCGGCCTGCGCTCGCCTGGCTGCGGCGCTCGGACTATCTCGGCGACGCCGGGACGCCGCTCGACCAGGCCGTGCGGGACCGCGTCGAGATCGAGACCGGGCGGCGACCCACGGGCCCGGTGCGCCTGCTCACGCACCTGCGGACCTTCGGCCACTGCTTCAACCCGGTGAGCTTCTACTACTGCTACGACACGGCCGGCGAGAGCCTCGAGGCGATCGTCGCCGAGATCACCAACACCCCGTGGAACGAGCGTCACGCCTACGTGCTGCCGGTCGAGCCCGGGCAGGCGGCCGGCAACTCGATGCGCTTCCGCTTCGGCAAGTCGTTCCACGTCTCGCCGTTCATGCCGATGGACCTCGACTACGACTGGCGCTTCTCGCGGCCGGGTGAGCGGCTCGCGGTGCACATGCGCAACCGCAAGGCGGGCGAGACGCTGTTCGACGCGACACTGTCGCTCGAACGACGGGAGATGACCGGCGCGAACCTGGCCAGCGCACTCGCGGGCTACCCGTTCGCGACGATGCAGGTGGTCGGCGCGATCTACTGGCAGGCGCTTCGACTGTGGCTGAAGCGCATCCCATTTCACGACCATCCGGCCACGCGGACTGGAGAGAAAGCAACATGAGCGACACGACACTGATCGAACTGTCGAGGCGCGAACAGCGCTCGAGCCCGCTGGGCGCACTGGCCCGCCGCCTGGTGCTGCGGCAGCTCACGGGGATCCGCGACGGGTGCCTGCGCGTCCGCGAGGGCAGCGAGGCCTGGACGTTTGGCGCGCCGGGCACCGGCCCGTCCGCCACCATCACGGTGCTCGACCCTGCGTTCTACGCCGACATCGCTTTCGGCGGGTCGGTAGGCGCGGGCGAATCGTACATGCTCGGCCACTGGCGGGCCGACAACCTCACCGACCTGATGCGCCTGATGCTGCGCAACCGCCCCGCGCTCGACGCGATGGAGACCGGCCTCGCGCGCGCCTCGGCGCCGCTGCGCGTCGCGGCTCACTGGCTGCACCGGAACACCCGCGCCGGAAGCCGCCGCAACATCTCGGCCCACTACGACCTCGGCAACGAGTTCTTCCGGCTGATGCTCGACAAGACGATGATGTACTCGTGCGCGCTGTTCGAGCGCCCGGACATGACGCTTGCCGAAGCGTCCACCGCGAAGCTCGAGGCGGTGTGCCGCAAGCTCGACCTCGGCCCCGACGACCACGTGCTCGAGATCGGCACGGGCTGGGGCGGTTTCGCGCTTCATGCAGCCGACGCGCCATGGCTGCCGCGTCACGACCACGACGATTTCCCGCAGCCAGTTCGAGTTCGCGCAGCAGCGCGTCCGGGCCGCCGGCCTCGAGGACCGGATCACCGTGCTGCTCGAGGATTACCGGGACCTCGGCGGCAGCTACACCAAGCTCGTCTCGATCGAGATGATCGAGGCCATCGGCCACCAGCAGTTCGGCGAGTTCTTCCGTCAATGTGCGGCGCGCCTCGCCCCCGGCGGGCGGATGCTGCTGCAGTCGATCACGATCGCCGACCGGAACTACGCGCGCGCACGCGACGAAGTGGACTTCATCAAGCGCTACATCTTCCCTGGCAGCTGCATTCCCGCGGTCAGCGCGCTGGCCCAGGCGATGGCGGAGTCGAGCGACCTGCGCATCGTTCACCTCGAGGACATCGGCCCGCATTACGCCACCACGCTGGCCCGCTGGCGCAGGAACTTCCTCTCCAACATCGGCACGGTGTTCGCGATGGGTTATCCCGAGACGTTCACGCGGATGTGGGAGTTCTACCTCTGCTACTGCGAGGCGGGATTTGCCGAGCATGCGCTCGGCGACGTGCAGGTGCTGCTGGCACGCGACTGACCACGGCAGCTTCGCCCGCTGGACGTGGCGCCGTGGCGGCGACATCATGGGTCGTGCGTCCCGGCGTGGACGCCGCGCCTTTCGCCACCATGGAACACGCATGAAGACCCGCATCACCGAGCTGTTCGGAATCCAGCACCCGATCATCCAGGGTGGCATGCATTTCGTCGGGCTGCCCGAGCTGGCGTCCGCGGTCTCCAATGCCGGCGGGCTGGGCATGATCACCGGGCTCACGCTCGGTACGCCGGAGAAGCTCGCGGCGGCCATCGCGCGTTGCCGCGAAATGACCGACAAGCCGTTCGGCGTGAACCTGACATTCCTGCCCACTTTCGCGAAGCCGCCCTACCCCGAATTGATCCAGGCGATCGTCGAGGGCGGCGTGCGTATCGTCGAAACTGCCGGCCGCAGCCCGGAACAGTACATGCCGGTGCTGAAGCAGCACGGCGTCAAGGTCATCCACAAGTGCACCTCGGTGCGGCATTCGCTCAAGGCCGAGCGCATCGGTTGCGACGCGGTCAGCGTCGATGGCTTCGAGTGCGGCGGGCATCCGGGCGAGGACGACGTTCCGAACTTCATCCTGCTGCCGCTTGCGGCCGAGGCGCTGAAGATCCCGTTCGTCGCCTCGGGCGGCATGGCCGACGGCCGCAGCCTGGTCGCGGCACTGGCGCTCGGTGCGGACGGCATGAACATGGGCACGCGCTTCATCGCGACGAAAGAGGCGCCGGTGCACGACAACGTCAAGCAGGCGCTGGTGCGGGCCACGGAACTCGACACCCGCCTGATCATGCGGTCGCTGCGCAACACCGAGCGCGTGCTGCGTAATTCCGCCGTCGACAAGGTCGTCGAGATCGAGAAGGCCAAGGGCGCTGCGACCACGATCGACGACATCCGCGAGTACGTCGCGGGCGCCTACGTCAAGGTGATGCAGCAGGGCGACATGGAGTCGGGCGCCTGGTCGTGCGGCATGGTGGCCGGCCTGATCCACGACGTACCAAGCTGCCGCGAACTCGTGGACCGCATCATGGGCGAAGCCGAGGCGATCATCCGCGAGCGCCTGGGCAGCATGTAGTCTGCCTGTCTCCAGGCTGCGACAGTTTTGGCCTTTCGCCGCGGGATCCACGCTGTAGTCTCGGCAGTGTGATTTTGCCGAGGTTTGTGCCATGACCAATAGACGCCTGTTCGCGCTGCTTGTTGCCGCCCTCTCGATGACCGGCTGCGCCAGCATGCCTCACTCGGACCCGCTGCAGGTCACGGTGGCCGGCGTCGACGGACTGCCTGGCGAAGGCATGGAAATGCGCATGCTGGTCAAGCTGCGGGTACAGAACCCCAACGAGACGCCGATCGAGTTCGCCGGGGTCTACGTGCAGCTCGACGTGATGGACAAGACCTTCGCAACCGGCGTGAGCGACGAGAGCGGCGTGGTGCCCGGGTTCGGCGAGACAGTGGTCGCCGTCCCGGTGACCGTTTCCGCGCTACGCGCAGTGCGCCAGGTGGTCGGCATGCTCGACGGCCAGCCAGTGGACCAGGTCCGCTACGAGATGAGCGGCAAGCTGAACGGCGGGCTGTTCAATACGCACCGCTTCGAGTCGAAGGGCGCGTTCGCGCTGCCGGAGCAGGTGTCGGTCGCCGCCGACTAGGGTCTCACCACTCGCGCGACGCGGCCGGTCAGGGCCCGCAACTGCGCCGCACCGATTGGCGGGTCGATCTGCGCCATGGTCAGCTGGAACACTGCTTCCTTGGCTGCCGCAAGCGTCGGCGAGGCAATGACCGAGCGGCCGGAGACCAGGAACGTGTCGAGATCACCGAATGCAACCAGCATCGGTTTCGGGACGGGGATGAACTCGCGCAGCCGGCGGCCGGCCAGGGCGCGCATGGCGTTGACCGCCGCGAACTGCCCCATCTGCATCGCGTAGTACGCCTGCTTCGCGAGCCGGGGACGCGGGACGCTCGCGTCGCCTGCAACGAAAACGTTGTCGAAATTGCGGCTCTGCAGAGTCTTTCGGACTGGCGCCCAGGTTTCCGTGCCGCGCGAGAGCCTGGCGACGCGGAGCAGGTCCGGCGCGGTTGCGCCAGCAGTCCAGATCGTCAGGTCCGAGCGCAGCGAGCCACCGGCGGCAAGCTGTACCCGGCTTCGGGTCACTTTCGCGACGGCGGTCCGGGCCAGTAGATCCACGTCGAGACTCGCGCAATGCGCGCGCACTGCCCGGTCGAGTGCTCGCGGACTGCCCGGCATCAGTCGCGAACCCGCCTCGATCACGCTGATGTGCAGTGACTGCCGGCCACGGTACCTGCGCAGGATCTCGCCGAGGACCTCGATGCCTTCGAATCCGCCTCCGACGATGACGACCGATTTCCTGCCCTTTCCACTGGCCAGCTTCGCGAGCCTGCCCCCGATGGCCACGCCATCTTCGACGGTCTTCAGCGGCATCGCGTACCTGTCGGCACCTTCGACACCGAACGTGTTCACCACGCCACCGACCGCGACGATGCAGGTGTCGAACTCCACCTGCCGATCGTCGGATGTCGTGAGGCAGCCGGCGCGCGCGTCGATGTCGGTGACCGTGCCGTGCACTAATCGATGACCGGCACGCGATACGAGGCGTGCCAGCGACAGGCGCAGGTCCGCTGCACGAGACGTTCCGGATACGAGCTCGTGGATGCCCGGGCGCCACTCGAACCAGGGCGATCCGTCGATCACCGTTACCGCGTAGCCGGAGCCCAGCCGTTGCGCGGCGGAGAGCCCGGCGAAATTGGCGCCGACGATTGCGATGCGCGGCCGTGACTGGAGCTCACGCGGCACAGGCGTCGAGCGAACGTGCCGCCGAGCGGCATGCGCAGTGCGCGAGGAGGACAATCGACTCACCGGGCTTCGTGCGAAGCCTTCCACTCCATCGCCCGCTGCACGCGCCGCTCGACCGACGGGTGGCTGTAGAACAGCCACTCCTCGAGTTGCGTCGGCCGCGGATTGCGGTATTCCGCCGTCTTGACCAGCGCCGTGGCCAGCGCGTCAGGCAGGTTCACGGCCTCGAGCGAGTACTGGTCGGCCTGGTTCTCTGCAACCCGGCTCAGGCCATTTGACACCGGCCCGGCCAGCAGCCCGAACAACGATGCCATGAACAGCAGCACCGGCAGGCCGGCCGGGTCGGCAAGCGATGCCCGGCTGCCGAAGGCGCGCGCGAAGCGCGGGAACAGCCTGTCGGCCAGGAAGAAGAACAGGATCGCGAGACCCGAGAATACGATGACCAGTCGCCAGGTGTGGCCGAGCACGTAATGGCCGATCTCGTGGGCCGTCACTGCCTTGACTTCGTCCAGCGAGGCGCCCTTGAAGGCGACGTCGGAAATCGCGATGCGGGCGGTGCCGCCGACGCCACCCGCATTCGCCGTGAAGTTGTTGGACTGGCGTGAGCCGTCGTAGACGAAGATGCGGTCCTCGGGGACGCCCGCGCGATCTGCCATCACCACCAGCGCATCGCGCACCTCGCCGGCCGGCACCGGCTTGAAATCGTTGAACAGCGGCTCGATGACGACGGGTGCAGCGAGCAGCAAAGCCGACAATGCCGCCGCGGTGAGCCCGGCCGACCAGGCCCACCAGGCTCGCCCGGTGCGCCGAATGAGCGCATAGACGCCGACGAAGAACAGCGCGCCGAGCAGCGCCGAGATCACGATCGACAGCAGCCCCTGTCCCAGGAAGTCACCCAGCGGCTGGCTGGTGCGCCCGTAGCTAGTTTCTCTCCACCATTGCTCGTACAGCGACCAGGGCAGCATCAGCGCGGCGGACACCAGGAAGTAGACGACCCCTACCACGAATGCCCGAAGATTCGGGCCGCGGCGGGCGAGCTTCGCCTCGACCCGGTCGAGCACGCCCCAGCGCACGATGACCAGGGTGACGACTGCGCTTGCGACGAGCGCCCACAGCAGCAGCCAGTGGGCCCCGGTCGTGTAGGCCGCGGCCTTCGCCAACGTGTCGGCACCGAGTCCGTCGATGTATGCGGCCGTGGCGGCCTGGGTGTCGGTTGTCATGCGGCGATCATACGGCAGAAGCTGTTCCCAACCGCACACGGAATGGTAAAGTTCCCTCGAGGCTTTACGTAACCGCCCCACTTCCAGTCCACGTTTTCCGGAGTACCCTGATCCATGAAGAATTTTCGAAAGACTTTAGGCGCACTGGCCCTGATGGCCGCATTTCTTGCAGGCAACCTCGCGGTTGCCGAAGACGCCAAGAAGCCTGATGGCACGGTCGCGATCGACTCGACCCAGTTCGCGCTGGTCGTCGGCGGGAGCACAGGTGGCGGTACGCTTACCTTCAATGGCAAGAAGCACGCGTTCAAGCTCAAGGGACTCACCGTGGGCGGCAATGTCGGCGTCACCAAGATCGACGCGGCCGGCGAGGTCTACGACCTGACGGACATTTCCAAGTTTCCGGGCACCTACACGCAGTGGGACGCCAGTGCGACGCTTGGTGGCGGCGCGGGCGCGCTGTACATGAAGAACGAAAACGGCGTCGTGATGAAGCTCATCTCGCGCAACCAGGGCCTGCAGCTGAACATCGGCTCGGCGAACGGAGTCAAGATCACGATGGACTGACCGCGGCTCCCGCCTCGGTGCCCGACGACGCCGCCTTTGGGCGGCGTCGTTGTCTCCGGGTACCGGCGACAGCAGGCCGTGGGCCCGGCTCCTCCCCTGCTACGATGCGACACCCGATCAAACCCTTCCGCTTCCTTCGAGGACCCATCGTGCCCAGGATTCGAGCCCTTTCGTATGTCGCCCTTGCCGCGGGTCTCTCCGTCGGCGCCATGACGGCGAGTGCCAGCGACCCGCTCCGACCGGACCAGGCCGCGTACAGGGAACTGTTCCGCGAGCTCGTCGAGACCAACACGACGCTGTCCGCCGGCGACTGCACCGAGGCTGCCCGCAGGATGGCCGCGCACCTTCGCAAGGCTGGAATGCCGGAGCAGGACATCCACTTGTTTGACGTACCCGAACACCCGAAGGAAGGCGGGCTGGTCGCGATACTTCCCGGCAGCGACCCGGCGACGCAGCCGATGCTGTTGCTCGCCCACCTGGACGTGGTGGAAGCGAAGCGCGAAGACTGGACAAGGGATCCTTTCACGCTGGTCGAGGAAAACGGTTACTTCTACGCACGCGGCGTTGCCGACGACAAGGCCATGGCGTCGATCTGGGTAGACACGCTGGTGCGCTTCCTGCAGGACGGCTACAAGCCGCGCCGGACGTTGAAGCTGGCACTCACCTGCGGTGAGGAAACGATCGGCGCCTTCAACGGTGCCGAGTACCTTTCGACACAGCAGCGCGACTTGATCGACGCGGCCTTCGCGCTCAACGAAGGCGCCTGGGGCACGCTGGACGAACAAGGTCGGCGCATCATGGTCACGGTCCAGGCCGGCGAGAAGGCCGCCCAGGACTACCGGCTCGAGGTTCGCAACCCGGGCGGCCACAGCTCGCGGCCGGTCAAGGACAACGCGATCTATCGGCTGGCGGCTGGGCTCACCCGGCTGAGCCAGTACGATTTCCCGATTCACCTGAACGACGCGAGCCGTGAATACTTCACGCGCATGGCCGATCTCAAGGGCGGCGAGACCGGGGAGGCGATGCGCGCCCTGGTGAAAGATCCGGCGGACGCAAGAGCGGTCGCCGAGATCACGCGGGACCCAACCTGGAACGCAATGCTGCGCACAACCTGCGTAGCGACGATGATGGAAGCGGGCCACGCGACGAATGCGTTGCCGCAGCGTGCCAGCGCCATCGTCAACTGCCGCATTTACCCGGGGGAGACATTCGAGGAGATACGCCAGGCGCTGGCGCGCGTTGCCGGCGATCCGGCGATCGAGGTCACGACGCTCAAGAGTCGCGGACCCGCCGCGATGGCCCCTCCGCTGACGCCCGGGATCATGAAACCGATCGAGCAGGTCGCGGCCCGGATCTACCCGGGCGTGCCGCTGCTGCCGCTCTTCCAGGCGGGCGCGACCGACGGCCAGTTCCTCGGCGCGGCCGGTATCCCGACCTATGGTATCGGCGTGCTGTTCTTCGAATCGGATCTCGGCGGTATCCACGGCCTCAACGAGCGCATCCGCGTGCAGTCCCTCTACGACGGACGTGAATTTCTCTACGAACTGGTGAAGATCTACGCCGCCCAGCAATCGTCGTAACATCATCACTGCCAGGTATACGAGGAGGCACCCATGGACGTCAGGGCAGCGTTAGCACTCGAAGCGGGTCAGCCGCTGGTGATCGACACCGTACAGCTCGAGGGCCCGAAGGCCGGCGAGGTGCTGGTCGAGGTCAAGGCCACCGGCATCTGCCATACCGACAAGTACACGCTGTCCGGTGCCGACCCGGAGGGATTGTTCCCTTCGATCCTCGGACACGAAGGCGCGGGCATCGTGGTGGAGGTCGGGCCCGGCGTCCGCTCGCTGAAGGCGGGCGACCACGTCATCCCTCTGTACACGCCCGAGTGCCGCGAGTGCAAGAGCTGCACCTCGCGCAAGACCAACCTGTGCACCGCGATCCGCGCCACGCAGGGCAAGGGACTGATGCCGGATGGCACCAGCCGGTTCTCGTACCGGGGCAAGCCCATACATCACTACATGGGCTGCTCGACCTTCGCCAATTACACCGTGATGCCCGAGATCGCACTGGCGAAGATCCGCGAGGACGCCCCGTTCGACAAGGTCTGCTACATCGGCTGTGGCGTGACCACCGGCATCGGCGCCGTGATCTTCACCGCGAAGGTCGAACCGGGCGCAAACGTGGTGGTGTTCGGGCTCGGCGGCATCGGCCTGAACGTCATCCAGGGCGCGAAGATGGCAGGCGCGGACATGATTGTCGGCGTGGACGTGAATCCGGCACGCGAACACCTGGCGCGCAAGTTCGGCATGACGCACTTCGTGAATCCCAATGAAGTGAAGGACGACCTCGTGGCGCACCTGGTGGAGCTGACCCGTGGCGGCGCCGACTACAGCTTCGAATGCATCGGCAACACGCAGGTGATGCGCCAGGCACTCGAATGCTGCCATCGCGGCTGGGGCCAGAGCATCATCATCGGCGTCGCGGCTGCGGGGCAGGAAATCAGCACGCGGCCGTTCCAACTGGTGACCGGACGTGTCTGGAAGGGCAGCGCCTTCGGCGGCGCACGCGGCCGCACCGACGTGCCGCGGATCGTCGACTGGTACATGGACCGGAAGATCAACATCGACGACCTGATCACCCACGTGCTCCCGCTCGAGCGCATCAACGAGGGATTCGACCTGATGGCGCGTGGCGAATCGATCCGCACCGTGGTCGTCTATTGAACGGCGGGCTGCATTTGATCGAAACACTCGCCGTCCATCCGTGCTTCGAGGGCCTGCAGGGTTTCTACAGGCATGAATCGCGGGCCGTCGGCCTGCCGATGCGCTTCGCGGTGTACCAGCCCCCCCAGGCGGCGCGCGGTACGGTGCCGGTGCTGTTCTACCTGGCAGGCCTGACCTGTACCGAAGAGACCTTCATGATCAAGGCGGGCGCGCAGCGCCTGGCAGCGGAACACGGCGTGATGATCGTCAGCTGCGATACCAGCCCGCGAAACACCGGCATCCCGGGCGAGGCCGACGACTGGGAATTCGGCAGCGGCGCGGGCTTCTACCTCGACGCCACTCAATCGCCGTGGTCGAAGCATTTCCGCATGTATGACTACGTCCTGAACGAACTGCATGCTGTCGTGCTCGAGCAATTCCCTGCCGATGCCAGCCGCATCGGCATCTTCGGGCACTCGATGGGTGGGCACGGCGCACTGGTGCTGGCGCTGCGCAATCCCGGCGTCTACCGCTCGGTAAGTGCCTTCGCGCCGATCTGCGCGCCTTCCGAGTGTGCCTGGGGCTTGAAGGCACTGCCACGATACCTGGGCGAGAATCGCGCCGCGTGGGCCGAATACGATGCGACGCAGCTCATGCGGAATCGCGGCGCGCCGCTATTCGACAACATCCTCATCGACCAGGGCCTGGGCGACAAGTTCCTCGCGCAAGCACAACTGCTGCCGGAGCGGTTCGAGTCCGCCTGCAACGACGCGGGGCAGACGCTGACGCTGCGGCGCCACGCGGGCTACGACCACAGCTACTATTTCATCGCGAGCTTCGTCGCGGACCATATCGCGCATCACGTCCGCGCGATGGGCTGAGCCGCTGCCGGTGATCCTGCGCGGGCGGGTCGGCGCTCCAACCGGGACGGCGATCAGCCGCCCGAACCGCGCATGCGCTTCTCGACAGCCTCGAGTGCGTCGATCACCTCGAGCGTGCCCTCGCGGGCCAGGCCAGCGGCTCCGCCGTTTGTGAGCCACGACTCGAAATCGCCGGGGCCAAGCGGGGGCGAGACATATTTGCCCTGGACCTCGTCGCAGCCGAGGGCGCGCACCATCTCGAGCGTATCGGCGTCCTCGATTCCGACGGCAACCGAGCGCACGCGCATGGTGCGGGCCATCGAGATTACGGCGGAGGTGACGCCCTGAGCACCGAGGTCGGTGTACAGGTCGGCCATCAGCGAACGATCCAGCTTCATGCTGTCGAACTTCAACCGCCGGATCTGGCTGAACGACGAGTAGACGGTGCCGAAGTCGTCCAGCGCGACATGCACGCCGGTGGCGCGCAGCTTGTCGAGCATGCTGCGGGTCTCGGCCGGAAATTCGACCACTCCGGCCTCGGCAATTTCCAGTTCGAGCGCATTGCCCGGCAGTCCGTGCGCCGCCAGCGATTCGCTGACGATGCGCGGCAGGCCAGGATCGCGCAGCTGGTGCGCGGAGAGGTTCACGGATACGAAGAATTCCTGTTCGAATTCCTTGCGCCAGGCCGCCAGCTGCCGGCAGGCCTCGCCGACGACCCAGCGACCAATGCCGTCAATGAGCCCGGCGCTTTCGGCCACCGGTATGAACTCGGAAGGCTCGATTTCGCCAAGCTCGGGGTCGTACAGGCGCGCGAGGCACTCGACGCCCTTGAGCGTGAAGTCGTCGATGGCGATGCGTGGCTGGAATGCGAGCGTCAGGTCGCCTCGCTCGATGGCGCCGCGCAGGATCGACTCCAGCTTCAATCGTCGGCGCGAGCGCACCTGGGGAGCCGTCGAGAACGTCTCGAAGTCCCACGGGCCCGCAGCCTGTTCGACGGCAGCATGCGCGTGCTGCAGCAACTGCTCCGCGTCGCCACCCTCACCGGCGATCGCGATGCCGGCGCTGATTCCCGGCAGGTACTCCGAGTCGCCACCCCCCGGACGGCTCGCGAGGGATCGCAGCACCGTGCGCGCAAGCTCCACCAGGTGGTCGGACGATATGCGGCTGCGGAGCACCATGGCGAGTTCGGCTTCCGCCGTGCGGCAGACAGCCGCAGACGAGGCTCGCCAGGGTACGGTTGCACCGTCGCTGAGGTTCGCCAGCTCCGCCTCCAGGCGTCCGGCGACACGCACCACCAGCTTGCTGGCGGCTTCGAGCCCCTGCGCCTGCACGACGTGATCGAGGTTGTGGATGCGGAAGGCCACTACACCGGTCGCCTGCATTCCAGCCGAGTCCCGCAGGGCAACCGTGACCTGCTCCGACAAGTGCACGCGGTTCGGCAGCCCGGTGGCCGGGTCGGAGTAGGAAAGCGTTCGCACTGCCTCCTCGGCGCGACGCAGCCTGGTCAGGTCCTGGAGCGTGACGATGACCATCCCCTCCTGGGCCTGGCCTGGCTCGCCGACCAGCTCCGCCTCGAGATGAACGCAGACACCGGTTCCCGAGGGCGTGCGCAGGTCGTGGTCGAAGCTGCAGCGACCGTGCCCGGTGGCGCAGGCCAGGAAAGCCTGCCGCAATGCAAACTGCTCGGACTTGCCGAGCATCCGGACGAAGTCCTCGAGGCTCCTGAGCGAACCCGGATCGACCCCGAGCACCTCGCCGACCATCGGCGAAACGTGCAGCGTGCGGCCTTCGAGCGTCAGCTCCCAGTGACCGACACGCGCAATCCGCTGCGCGAGCAGCAGCTTCGAGCGACTGGTCCGCAGTGCCTCCTGCAGTTCGCGGTCGCGGAGCAGGAAGCGCACGCGTTCCACCAGCAAGCGTGGATTGATGCCCTTCTGCGCAAAATCGCTGGCTCCGGCCGAGAATGCGTCGCTGATCGAGGCCAGGTCGTTGCGACCTGTCAGCATCAGGATCGGCAGTTCACGGCCACCGGCCTTTTCCCGGATCGCCCGACAAGCATCGATGCCGGACATTCTCGGCATGTTGACGTCCAGTATCACCAGGTCGGGCTTCACCTCATCGAACTGTTCGACGGCGTCGGCACCGTCACCGACCGAGTGCACCACGAAACCCGCACCGGCCAGCGACGCCTCGGAAAGGATGATCTGCGCCGGATCGTCGTCGGCCATCAGGATCATCGCGCTGCGCGTCTCGCTCATTCTGTACGGCCTCAGGTTCCGGTTGCGCGACTCGACTCGACCTTGAGGGCCGCTTCGAGGTTCGCGTAGTTCTGCTGCACGCCGTGGGCAGCACGGCGTGCCTCATTCGCATCGCGGGCTTCGAGCGCAGCCAGCTCGCAACGTTCGAGCTGCGCGGCCAGGCGGCGCCCGCCGAGGCTATTCACCGGTGACTTGAGCGAGTGGGCCGCCGATGCGATCGCGTCCAGGTCGCCCGCTTCGAGTGCAGCCTCCAGCCGCTTCAGTGACTCGGGAGCCGTCGTGTACAGCAGCTGGCAGAGGCGTTCGAATACCTGCGGCCTGCCAAGTCCACGGATGGCTGCAACCTGTTCCGCGTCGAGCAGCGGCACCGAATCGAGCCCGTCACCCTGGGCAGCAGGATCCTCGAGGATTTTGAATACCGCGGTCTCCGACAGCAGGGGCTCGTCGGGCACGATGGCCGACGCAACCGTCTCGCCGAGCATCGGCTGCGCGCTGTCGTTATCTGCCTGGAAATCGAGCTGCATGAGGTCCGCGTCCGGGTCAAGGGCTGTAAACCTGGACTGCGGCGGCGCCGAGGGCTGGCTCGGACGTGAGGTTGCCGCGAACTGGCCCGGTCGAGCTTCAACGGCGGGCCGTTCCGGACGAGCCCGGTCGACCGGTCGGGGTGCCCGGGCGTCGCCGGTTGAGCGCGTCGCATCAGCCACCCCGGAAGGCCGGGCTGGCCGGGTCACCTTCGCCGCCTCGGCCACCGGCGATTGCACCACCAGCTTCCCGAGTTCCTGGGCAATCGGGCGCAGCACCGCGACCATCTGGTCCTGGGTAAAGGGCTTGGAGAGGAAGTGATTCATGCCTGCTTCCATGCAGCGGTTGCGGTCACGGGCCAGCACGTTGGCAGTCAGCGCGACGATCGGCGTCGCCTTTGCCCCGCATTCGGCCTCGATCCGACGGATAGCGGTCGTCGCGGCGTACCCGTCCATGCCAGGCATCTGGCAGTCCATCAGGATTGCATCGAAGGTCCTGAGTTTCGCCTGGTCGAGCGCCGCATTCCCGTCGTCGGCAACGGTGACGCTGCAGCCCACCCGCTCCAGCATCGCCTGCGCGACCTCGCGGTTGATCACGTTGTCGTCGGCTACCAGCACATCGAGACCGAGCGACAGCAGGCCGCCGGTCTGCGGCGCGGCATCGCGTGCCTCCGGAACCCGCGCCCCCCCGGCCTCCCGGGGCTCCCGCGGCTCGCGGGCTGCCCGCAGCGCGCCTTTCAGCAGCGACTGTCGTACCGGCTTTGCGATACACATGTCCGGCCTGATCTCACGTTCGCCTTCGTGCGATGGATCGAAATCAAATGCACTCAGCAGCACCACCCAGGCGCCGGCCAGTGACGGATCGAGCCGGATCGTGCGCAACAACTCCTCGGTCGTGGCGTCGGGCAGCGCATGGTCGAGCAGCACCACCTCGTACGGACGACCGCGCGCGACCGCTTCGCCGAGGCGTTCACCGAGCAACCGGCCGTAATTCAGCACCGTGACGTCAACCGACCAGTTCGACAGTGTTTCGTCGAGATACATGTATGTCGTCGGGCTGTCGTCGACCACCATGACGCGCATGCCGGAAAATTCGTCGATGGCCCGGTCGGGAGCGGGCGCTGCAGCTTCGACCTTGAACGGCAGCACGAACGAGAACGAACTGCCCTTGCCCGGTTCGCTGCGCAGCTCGATGCTCCCGCCACCGAGCAGGTTCACCAGGCGCGATGCGATCGAAAGCCCCAGACCCGTTCCGCCGACGCGCTGCGCGTTGCCAAGCTGGCTGAACGCCTCGAATACCGCAGCCTGGTTGGCCGCCTCGATGCCCGGGCCGGTGTCTGACACGCTGAAATACAGCCGGCAATCCTCGCCGGATAGATTGTCGAGCCCAATCCGTATCTGGATCTCGCCCCGCTCCGTGTACTTGACCGCATTCGACAGCAGGTTTCCGAGCACCTGCTTCAGGCGCAGCGCATCGCCGATCACCGCGGCGGGCACCGTGGGCTCGACGCGACAGACGAGCTCGAGCTTCTTGCTCTCGGCACGAGCCGCGAACACTTCACCGACCTGTTCGGCAAATTCGCGGACGTCGAACACCTCCCGTACCAGTTCCATCTTGCCGGCCGCGATCTTCGAATCGTCGAGAATGTCGTTGATGATCTGCATCATCGTGTCGGCGGCGGTACGCATCGATTCCACGTAGCGGCGCTGTCGCTTGTCCAGGTCGGTCCCGGTGAGCAGTTCGGCCATGCCGAGCACACCATTCATGGGCGTGCGGATCTCGTGGCTCATGTTGGCGAGGAACTCGTCCTTCGCCCGCATCTGCACATCGGATTCACGCAGACGCTGCTCGATTTCCCGCGTGCGATCGACGACCTCCTGCCGTGCAGACACGCGCAGCGTGGTCATGTCGCGCTCGTACTTTGCGAGCTTGTCCGACAGCGTGTTGAAGTTCGCCGCGAGCTGCGTGAGCTCGTTGCCGCGGGCGCCGTCGTCGTCGACATCTTTCCCTTCCAGCGCTTCACCGCGGCGAGTAGAGCGGACGAACTGCGCCAGCGGCTCGACGACCTGGCGCCGCAGGCTGTTTGCCGCAAACAGGCCGATCAGGAGGCCGAACACCAGCACGAAGGGTGTCTGGACGACGCGCGCTGCAATGGCAATCCAGGGCGCCTGATGGTCGATGACGATGGCCAGCACTCCGGGTCCACGGCCGCTGATCTCGACGGGATATTCCTCGTAGTCGGGTATCAGCCAGAAGAAGCGCATTACCTGCTTCAGGAAAGCCTTGCCGTGCGGCACCGGCTTGAGCAGGTGGGACGGATCGCCGCCATGCACGATCGGGACAGGTGCCTTGGCTTCGTACAGTTCGAGCACCTCGCCAGAGTCGAGGTGCAGGTCGGCGCCGAGGATCACGGGATGACGGGCCAGCGGAGCCAGCGCATTGTATGCGCCGCGCTGTTCGACCTGTGCCGAGATTGATTCCGCCAGGCCCGCAGCAAGTTTCTGGTCCCGGTGACGCGTCGCCCACGCATCCCAGCTTGTTGCGAGGACCTGCGCGGCCAGCAGCGCCAGCGTGACAGCGGCCACCGCCGTCACCCTCAGCTGGTCACTCAGTGACAGAGACTCGAAATGGACGCGGAAAGCACGCAGCGACGGCCGGCGCGCGAGGACCCCGCCGAGGAACTTCGACAGCGACCTGAACAGCAGATCGCTGCGCTCTGCAAGCCGGGACTTGATTGGTCTTGTTCGAAGCATTGCCCGCAACGCCCTCGCCACGGATGGCTCTGGTACTCAGCGGAGCCTAAGTGCGCAGGTGACATAAGTGAAACCGGCGGGCGCCAATACTGTGACGGGGCGCAAGGTCTGCCGGAGGGTCAGGGTCCGCCCCGCCGTCCCACACGGCGGCGCGCGGCGGCGCAGGGTCAGTTGCATCCACTCAGGAACAACCTCAGGATGTCGCCGTCGGGCTCATGCCCGCCGAGTCATTCCCGACGTATGTCGTTCTTGAGGGAATTGCAGCGCCGGAATGTCGTCAGGGTGGCGGCGCTCTATCTTGCGGCCAGCTGGCTGATCCTGCAGTTCATTGAGACGCTAGGCTCGCTGCTCGAGCTTCCGACCTGGGTAGGAAAGCTGGCCCTGCTAGGCCTGGGCCTGGGCATGCCGGTTGCTCTGGGCATCTCCTGGGCGTACGAATTGACTCCAGACGGCCTGAAGCGGGACCGCGCCGTCCCGCGTACCGAGTCGAGTCGGGCAAGCAATGCACACCGCATCAACGTAATCACGCTGATCGTCGCCGTCCTTGCAATCCTGACCGTGGCGCTGGACAGGCTGGTGCCCGCGGCAGACGCCCCTGGACCTGCAGCCACCAGCGAGGGTGTCGGCACCGCCCGGGCAACGACTCCTGTCGCAAACCCCGCGTCCGCCCGATCGGTCACCGGTATCGCGGTTCTCCCGTTCACCAATATGAGCTCCGATTCCGAGCAGGAATTCTTCTCCGACGGAATCACCGAGGAGATCCTGAACCTGCTGGCCAACGTGGATGGCCTTCGGGTCACCTCGAGGACTTCGTCGTTCTCCTTCCAGGGACAGACGGTCGACCTTCCGACGATCGCCCGGAAGCTCGGCGTCAGTCACATCGTCGAGGGCAGCGTGCGACGGGACGGCGATCGCGTGCGGGTCACTGCGCAGTTGATCGACGTAGAGTCGGACACGCACCTCTGGTCTGAGACCTACGAGCGACAGGTCGACGACGTATTCGCCATTCAGGCAGATATCGCAGCGCACATCGCCAGGGCACTGAAGATCGCCCTCGGCGCCGAAGACATGGCATCGATCGGCCAGCGCCCGACTGCCGATATCGAGTCCTGGCAGCGGTTCCTGCAGGCTCGTTACAAGCTGCGCAACCGCAGGTCCGTCAACGACCTCGACGACGCACTGGTCCTGGTCGATTCCGCCATCGCCCGGGACCCCGGCTTTGCCCGTGCCCACTCCCTGCGCGCGCTGATACTGCTGTTGCGGCCGTCGTGGAAGCCGGGTTTTGCTGAGTTCGAGGCGCACCGCACCAACGATCCCGGCCAGGAAACGGGCGAGCGCGAGGCGGCATGGTCCGAGGCGATGGTCGCGGCGAATCGGGCACTGGAGCTCGATCCCGGCCTTGGCGAGCCGTACGCGGTACGGGCACTGTTTGCACAGGCCCACAATCAGTATGCGGACGCGTATCGAAATTTCCAGGAAGCCGTTGCTCGTGCGCCATCGAATCCTGAACTGCACAACTGGTATGGCGGCTTCCTGCTCGACGCCGGCTATCTACAGGCGGGCTGGGCCGAGCGCCAGCGAGCAGGCGAACTCGATCCCTTGTCGCCATTGATCGCATGGCACGTAGGGTACTCGGCGCTGATCCTGGGCCGGCCCGACGTGATCGATACATACACAGCCAAGGCGCGTGAGAATGGCTGGGAAGGTCCCGAACCGCTCGCACTCGAGGGAGGCGCGGCCGGCGAACGCGGCGATATTGATCGCGCTGAGGCCTTGTGGATCCAGGCGCTGCCACAACGCGCCGAGCAGATCCGTATGTCGGTCAAGGCCGTCCGGAGTCACCATGTCGATGCCGAGACCGCACGCATGCTTGCGACGCTTGCGCCCTATGGCCCACCCGGTATCGGGCGCTTCGCCGTACAGGGCATGAGCGGGGACGTGGACGGCAGCCTGGCGACGATCCAGGGCACACTGGATCCGGCTTCACTGCTCAAGTTGGATGGTTCCGGTGGACCCGCTCGATCCCGTGGAGGCGATGGCATCGGCAGCGTCCTGCGTGCCGACTGGTGGATGCCGGAGTCCACCCAAATGCGTCGGGATCCGCGATTCGCTGCGATAATGCGCGACATCGGGCTCGTTCAGTTCTGGCGCGAGATCGGTTGGCCCGACAAATGCAAGCCGCTGGGAAGCCGAGTGACCTGTGAGTAAGAGAAAACGGGCTTTCAGTCAGCAGGCGAATCGGGGTAGCTGATCATTCCATAGCCGAGCGCGCTCAGCGCTTCGTTGGAGTCGAGGAGCGCGGACCGCATGGTGTCGTTGCCGTCACGGTAGATCTCGCGGAGCACGCGCTCGAGCTGATCCTGGCTCACGCCCTGGTGTGCCAGCCTCGCAACCATCGTGTAGGTTCGTCGAAGGTCGGTTTCCTGCTCGACATCCAACAGCCGAATCTCCCCCGTCCGCTGGTATACCGCGCGCCGCCAGCACCCGCCCCGGCCGCGCGAGACGGCCAGGCTGCGACATGTCGCAACGGCCCGCAATGCGGGAAATTACCAAGCTGGCCCTGCCGACGGCAGATTCGCAGGCTCGCTGGTTCGCAGGCTCCGCAGATCAGCGCAGCGCGTCGAGCCCGAAGACCTTCGAGAGCTTGGCGTCGAACATCGCCGCCGGGAGCAGCTTCTTCAGCAGTGGCAGGCGGACACTGTTGGTACCACCCCGGATGACGCGCGGAGGCGGGTCGCGCAACAGCGAAGCCGCGACTGGCACCACGAACTCGTCGGCCGGCATCGCGTCCTGCTGTCCGGCCTGGGCGCGCGCACGAATGCCGCGCTCCGCCGCGCCGTAGATCGAGCCCTGCGGCAGGCTGATCGCTTCCTCGGCGTGCTCGCCGAAACTGGAGCGCACGCCGCCCGGCTGTATCGAAATGACATGGATGCCAAAAGGCTTCAATTCCATGCGCAGCGCGTCGGTCAGCGAGTGCACTGCCGCCTTGCTCGAGCAGTACGCCGCGGCGAACGGCGTCGTGAATAGACCGACGATGCTGCCGACGATGGCCACCGACGCACTGCCATTACCGGCCACGGCCGCTCGCAGCAAAGGCACCGCAAGGCTGGTCACCGCGACCGGCGCAATGACGTTTGTCTCGTACTGGCGCCGCAGATCGTCACGGCTCAGGTCCACCACGGCGCCCACCTGCGAAAACCCGGCGTTATTGACCAGCAGGTCGAGGTGGCCCGCCTGCGCCTTCACCGCTTCGAGCGCCCGGGCGATGGACGCATCGTCGTTGACGTCGAGCTGGAGCGCCTTGATGCCGTCGGCCTGCAGTGCGGCCAGCGACTCGAGGCGTCGGGCCGTCGCGTATACCCGGTGGCCGCGCCTGGCGAACTCGCGCGCAAGCGCGGCGCCGATGCCGCTGGAACAGCCGGTGATCAGGATGGTCTTCTGCATCGCTTCGCGCGCCTCTTCACTTGCACCGCTTGTATGGAGATCCGCTTACCAGCGCCTGGTTGCGCGGACCGAGCTTCGGGCCGCCGGGATAGCCTTCGTCCTGCGGGGCTATGGTCATCGTGCCGAGTTGCGCATTCTCGTTGAAGGTCATCAGGATCGCGTATCCGTCCTTGAGCCGGAACGGGAACAGCCAGATATCCGGGCCCGTGTAGTCCGGTCCCATGTAACCGAGCGCCTGCTCCGGATTAGTGACCGTCTCTTTCTTGCCGCCCACCTCGAACGTCAGCCCGGTGGCGTCCACTACCACCTGCGGCTGCCGCTTGCAGTCACCGCCGGGCGCGTATCGCCCGAAAATGCCCTCCAGCCCCTTGAGGCCGTCCAGCTCGACGGCGTGCGCCGTGAGACTCGAGCCAAGCACGGCAATCGACAACATCATCAACAGGACACGTGACGTTCGGCAAGAAGTCATTGTGGTTCTCCCCTGGTATTGATGTCAGGCAACCACCAGCGCGCGTCAGGCCGACCCGCCCTGCTGCTCCGCTGGCGTGGATCCAGACTATACGCCGGCCGCGGAAAGCCGGCTTATGGCTTTGAAGCACTGCTACGTGCTAGCTTGCGGCGCCCGCGTCGTGACTGTTCCTTGAATTCCAACGATTGCCGCGCGGTGCCCGCGGGAGAATGCGATCCATGGTGCAGCTTGAAAGAGGGCGCGGCGTAGCCTGGCTGGTATTCGTGCTCGTCGCAGTTGCAATGTTCGGCAACTTCTACGTGTACGACTCGATCGGTCCGGTAGCCGACCTGCTGCAGCGGCAGCGCGGATTCAGCGACACGCAGATCGGGCTTCTCAACGCGATTTACAGCCTGCCGAACGTCCTGCTGATCCTGGTGGGCGGCGTGCTGGTCGATCGCTTCGGCGCGAGCCGCATGACGGTATGGACCGCAGCCATCTGCCTGGCAGGCGCTGCGTTGACCGCGTATGGACTCGGCATCAACACGATGGCTGCCGGCCGGCTCCTGTACGGCGTTGGCGCCGAGACCTTCAACATCAGCACGACCGTGGCGATCGTGAGCTATTTC
>CAVTNX010000023.1:0-95138 GCA_963736205.1 uncultured Gammaproteobacteria bacterium
CGTGCGCCTTGACGCCGGGCTCATCGGCTTCCCGTCGAAGGCCTTCGATTCGGCGACGAGGCGGCTGAAATCGGCCAGCAGGCGCTCATTCGCCTTGGCGGTCAGGAACTGCGTGTCCACCGTGATGTACGTGGCCTGCGTCCAGGCTGCGGCGTTCAGCTCCAGCGCGGTCGCCGCCAGCTCGCGATTCAGCCGCGCGACGAATTCGTCGGCGGTCTCAGCCGCGGCGATGGCGACGGGCATGACCGACATTGAAAGGGCAATGGCCGCGCTCGACAGGCGAACGCGTCGAAGGGCATTTCCGATCATTGGGACCTCGGGGTGCTCCTGGGGAAAGGCGCCGCCGCGTGGTTCCGCGGCGGCGATGAGGGCATCAGGCGTGCCGGATGGTCTCGGCGCCGTGCATCCAGCGCACGAGCGTCCCGGACAGCATCCACAGCACGACGGCGAAAACGAACAGTGTCGCGGCGAGGCCGCCGAAGATGGTGATCTCGCCGAGGCTCTCGGCGTAGGAACCGATGATCCCGGCGAGCCAGTTGGCGACGAAGTTGATCAGGAACCAGACGCCCATCATCAGGGAGGCGAGCCTGAGCGGCGCGAGCTTGGTCACCATCGAGAGGCCGACCGGGGAAATGCACAGTTCGCCGGTGGTGTGGAAGAAGTACGCGATCACCAGCCACGACATCGCTGCCTTTCCGCCGCCTTCCGACTCTCAGCGCCGCCGCGACCATCGCCAGGAAGCCGATGCCGGTAAGAACCAGGCCCAGCACCATCTTGCGCGGCGTGGCCGGGTTCCGGCCGACGGCGCCGAGCTTGCTCCACGCCGCGGAGAAGATCGGGGCAAGCAGCACGATGAACAACGGATTCAGCGACTGGAACCATCCGGCCGGCACTTCGAAGCTGCCGACCATGCGATCGGTCTTGTCGTTCGCATAGATGTTCATCAGGCCGCCGGCCTGTTCGAATGCCGCCCAGAACAACACCACGAAGATGAACAGCATGAAGATCACGCGCAGGCGGTCCACCTCGTCGGGCGTGAGCGGCGCGTGCTTGCCGCCGGACTGCGCCAGCGAGCGCTTCGCGGCCGGCTCGATTCCGATGGTGTCGAGGTAGCGCCTGGCGAACAGCAACTGGATGATCACGGAGAGCACCATGCCGACGCCCGCGGCGAAATAGCCCGCACGCCAGCCGTAGGTCGGGTCTTCGCCCAGCGTCGAGCAGACCAGCGGCGCGATGAAGGCGCCGGCGTTGATGCCCATGTAGAAGATCGTGAATGCGCCGTCGCGGCGTGCGTCGCCTTCCTCGTACAGGTCGCCCACCATCGTCGAGATGTTGGGCTTGAAGAAGCCGTTGCCCAGCACCAGGATGACGAGGCCGACGTAGAAAAGGCTCAGGTTGCCGGGAATCGCCGAGGCCAGCGTGAACTGCCCGATCGCCATCAGCAGCCCGCCGATGATCACGGACTTGCGCTGGCCCAGGTAGTTGTCCGCCAGCCAGCCGCCGATCAGCGGGGTGAAGTACACGAAGCCCGTGAACAGGCCGTAGAGCTTCAGCGCCTCGGATTGCGACCAGCCGAAGCCGGGATTGGCGACCTCGACTCCGGCGATCAGCGACAGCACCAGCAGTGCGCGCATGCCGTAGTAGCTGAACCGCTCCCACATTTCCGTGGCGAACAGCAGGAAGAGTCCTTTCGGGTGGCCAAGCCACGTGTCACGCGTCACCGCGGGCAGGATCGAGTTGGACATTGGTTTTTACTTCTGCTTCAAGTGTTTGCGCGAAGGTGCGCGAGGCCGGCAGTCTCCGCGAAATTGCGGTGCAAGAGCAAGCGCGGAACGACAGTTACCAGGGTAGGAAACCGGCGGTGGCGCTACTCAGCGGGCCGTGATGCTTCGTGTTGGGCCTTGTCGGCCGCGCGCTGCCGCACCAGGTACTGGGCGAGCACGATGCCGATCTCGAACAGCGCGTACATCGGCACGGCCATGAAGGTCTGCGAGACCGCGTCCGGCGGGGTGAGGAAGGCCGCGACGATGAAGATTCCCAGCAACACGTAGCCGCGCTGCTTCTTCAATGACTCGACCTTGACCATGCCGGTCGCGGCCAGCAGCACGACGGCCACCGGCATCTCGAACGCAATGCCGAATGCGAAGAACAGCAGGATCACGAAATCGAGGTAGCTCGCGATGTCCGTCATCATCCGCACGCCAATCGGCGCGGTCGACGTAAGGAAGGCGAACATGAGCGGAAAGACAATGAAGTACGCGAACGCGACGCCGACGTAGAACAGCACGACGCTGGTCAGGAACAGCGGCAACGCGAACCGTCGCTCGTGACGGTACAGGCCCGGCGCGACGAAGCCCCACACCTGGTAGAGGATGTAGGGCATCGCGACGAAGACCGACGCAATCAGGGAGAGCTTCAGCGGTGCCATGAATGGAGAGACGACGCTCGTCGCGATCAGCGAGGTTCCCTCGGGCAGCTTCTCGATAAGCGGCTGCGCTACCAGCGTGAACAGTTCGTTCGCGAAGAAGGCGAACGGGATGAACACGATGCAGACGGCGACCGTCGAGCGCAGCAGGCGGGTGCGCAGCTCGAGCAGGTGCGAGACCAGCGTCCCTTCGGCAAGCGCTTCCTTCTCAGGCGGGCTTTGATTCATCTTGTTCGCCTGCCGCCGCCACGGCGCCCGGGTTCGCTTCCGGCGCGGGGTCTTCCGTAGCCTTGCTTTCCGCTGCCGCGCGATCCTGCGCGCCCGGGTCCGCCGCCGCCGTCGCGGTGGCCGCGGTTGCAGGAGTCTTCCCGGCAGTCTCCGCGGCGGCCGGTGTCGGCGTGTGAATCGTCGGGGCGGGCCGCGGCGTCTCCTTCAGCGGGTCGTATTGCACTTCCTGCTCGAGTTGCGTGCGCAACTGCCGGGCCATGGCCCGTGCGCGTCCTGCCCAGCGCCCGAGATCCGAGGCGAGCTTGGGCAGCCGCTCGGGACCCAGTACCAGCAGTGCGATCCCGCAGATCAGCAGGATTTCAGTGAACCCGACTTCGAACATCTCGTCAGGCGTTCGGCTTGCTGTCCGACTTCGCCGCGCCGGCGCGCTCGTTGAAGCCCGCGTCCTTGTTGGAGTCGTCGCTCAATTGCCTGGTCTGCTCGTCGTCGCCCTCGTTCACGGATTTCTTGAAGTTGCGTACCGCCGCTCCCAGGTCGGAGCCGACGTTGCGCAGCTTCTTCGCGCCGAACAGCACGAGTGCGATCAGGAGGATGATGATCAGTTCGCGAAAGCCGATTCCCATTGCAGGTCTCCGGGGCCGATATGGCGGACGGCAATGATACGCGAATCGGGATCAGGTCCCGGCAGCCTCGACAGCGGTCCTGAGCCAGAACGTGACCGGGCCGTCGTTCGTCAGGCTGACTTGCATGTTCGCGCCAAACCGTCCCGTTGCCACGCGGTCGCCCAGTGTCGCGTGCGCGCGGCGCACCACGTGGTCGAAGAGCGTTCGCCCGAGGCCCGGGGTGGCCGCAGCGGTGAAACTCGGCCTCATGCCCTTGGTCGTGTCGGCTGCCAGCGTGAACTGGGGAACCAGCAGCAGGCTGCCCCCGGTGTCGACGAGGCTGAGGTTCATTCGGCCCGCAGGATCCTCAAAGACCCTGTAGCCCAGCAACCGGTCGACCATGCGATCCGCCTGCGCCCCGGTGTCCATTCGCTCCACGGCCAGCAATACCAGCAGGCCGGCCCCGATCTGGCCGATCACCGCCCCGTCGACCTCGACGCGGCCCTCGGTGACTCGCTGCAGCAACGCAATCATCGACAGTCGATACGACTATTCGCATCCCACATTGGTTTTTGAAATGTCATGAGTCACCAACCACAGTCATGTAATCTGCCAATAATCATCCACAAAAATGATTTACCAGCCCACATATGTATTGATTTGCCAGTTACGGTGCACACCATCATATAAAATCGCCGGAATTTCTGACAGAGTGGGGCATAAGCCAGATGATTAAAGCCAAATTGCTATTGTTATATTTTTAGAAATCTACAAATAGCGAATAAATTAACAAATAGTGGGATATATATCAGTTTGCCGACAGCTCGCTCGCATGCTCCATGGAGATCTGCGCCTCGGCATTTTTGCCGCGGGCGCGCTGGGAGTCCGCAATCAGGCGCCAAGCCTGGCTCTGGGTCCGGTCATCGCCCACCGACATGGCCAGCGCCTTGCGGCCCATGCCCTCTGCCTGTGCGAAATTGTGCTGGTCCATCCTGAGCCGGCCCAGTTCGATCCACAGCAGCGGATTGTTGGGCTCGATGCGCAGCGCGCGTTCCAGTGTCACCGTGGCGCCGGGAAGGTCCCCCTTGCTGCGTTGCACCCGCGCCTGGGCGACCAGCGCGCTGCTCGCGGGACCCAGGGTCGCCGGTGGTGTCCTGGGTCGCTCCCGTGGCAGTGGCGTCGGGGTGGGCGCGTCAATAACCGGTTCACTGCCGGAGCCCGGCGCGGCGATGACAGGTGGCGAACTGAGGATCGGACCAGACCCGCCCCGTGCATCCCCGCCGCCGCGGGTTGTCGGGGTCGATTTCTCGGTCTTGAACGGATTGAGGGCACAGCCCGACGCACCGAGCGCCAGGCAGAAAGACAGGACGAGGGTTCGACTGAGCATGGCGGTCGATTGTCCGGCCCGCGGCCGCGACAGATCAAGGCGGGATTTGACCGCCGGCGTCGGGCTCCAACATCGTGGCGTCAGGTATGCCGACGGCGCCCGGCGGGCATTCCAGGCTCGCCGGCAATACCGTGCCATAGCGGAACGGGAGGTTGACCGCGTCTTCATCGCAGAAACGTGACGTCTCCAGCCCCGAGTAGTAGTCGATCCAGCGGTCGTCCAGTCCCTCAGGCATCAGCGGATCGAAAGACGTCGTCGTGATCGTGGACATGAACTTCGACCAGGCCGCGAGCGCGCCCGTCGTGCCGGTGAGCCCGGTCTCCGAGTTGTCGTCGTGACCCATCCACACCACGGCCAGGTGCGAGCCGGAGAAACCGGCGAACCAGCTGTCGCGGTAGTCATTCGAGGTGCCGGTCTTCCCCGCGACCACGAGTCCGGCCGGAAGGGTCCTGCGGGCTGCTCGCCCGGTGCCCCGCTCCATCACCTCGATGAGCATCCGGTCGAGCATGTACACGGTGCCGGGCGCAGCCGCTTCAGCGATCTCGAGCTGTGGCGACTTCAGCTGCTTGCCGGATTCCGACAGCACCGCGCGCACGGCCCGCAGCGGGGAGCGGAAGCCGCCGTTGGCCAGCGTGTTGTACATCTGCGCGACGTTGTAGGGGCTCAGGTTGGTGGCGCCGAGCAGCATCGACGGGTAAGCATCCGGCTCTTCGTCGAGCCCGAGCTGGACGAAGCTATGCGCGACCCGCGGCAGCCCGACCTCGAGGCCGAGGTTCACGGTTGGCAGGTTGAGCGACTGGGTCAGTGCGCGCACCGCGGGCATGTCGCCGCGGACCTGCCGGTCGTAATTCGCGGGTTTCCATGTCTGGCCGTTCGGGAGTTTCACCGTGACCGGCTCGTCGTGGACGATCGTGGCCGGTGTATACCTGCCGGTCTCCAGCGCCGAGAGGTAGACGAGTGGCTTCGCCAGCGAGCCGATCGGCCGACGGGCGTCGAGCGCCCGGTTGAAGCCGTCGAACGACGCGCGCCGGCCCCCGACGATCGCAACCACCTCGCCGGTCTGCGGCGTCGTGACGACCATCACGCCCTCGAGGCCGTGCGAGACCTTGCGCGGCGCGGCGTCCTGGCGGACGAGCTCCGATGCGAGTGCGGCCTCGGCCTTCTCCTGCAGCAGCGGCTCGAGCGTCGTGAATACCACGAGCCCCGACTCGGTCAGGTCGTCTTCCTTGTAGTCCGTCCGCAGCTGGCGCCGCACCAGGTCGAGGAAGGCCGGGAAGAACACCGCGCTCTTCTGCCCGGGCTTTGCGACGCCGAGCGGTCGAGCGGCCGCACGCGTGGCGTCCGCCTCGCTCACGACCCCGCGCTCCGCGAGCACACGCAGCACCAGGTTCCGCCGGGCAAGCGCCCGGTCGGCGTGCCGGCGCGGGTCGTAGTACGAGGGGCCGCGCACGATCGCCACCAGCAACGCGATCTCGGGAAGGTCCAGTTCCGCCAGCGGCTTGCCGAAATAGAACTGGCTCGCGAGTCCGAAGCCGTGGACCGCGCGCTGGCCGTCCTGGCCCAGGTAAATCTCGTTGATGTAGGCGTTCATGATGTCCGCCTTCTCGAATCTCGCCTCGAGGATGACGGCCATCACGGCCTCTTCAGCCTTGCGGCCGAGGGTGCGGCGGCTGTCGAGGAAATAGCTCTTCACCAGTTGCTGCGTCAGCGTGCTGCCGCCCTGCTCGACCTGGCCCGCGCGCACGTTGACGAACGCCGCACGCAGGATGGCGAGCGGGCTCACGCCGTGGTGCGTGTCGAACTTCCGATCCTCGACGGCCTTGAGCGCCTCGGGAAGCAGCTTCGGCACCTCCGCCGGCGAAACGACGATGCGGTCCTCGCCGTGCGTCGGAAAGATGCTGCCGATCAACAGGGGGTCGAGCCTGATCACCGGCACGTCCGCCTCGCTCGCGTCCCGGAGTGAGACCAGGGTGTCGCCGGCAAACCCGATCTCGAGCGGGCGCGCCTCCTGCATCCCGTCGGGAAAGCGGAATGCGCGCAGGTACAGGCTGATGACGTCGCCGCGCCGCGAGTAGGTGCCCGGCCGGTCGGCGCGCGCGCCAGCGAGGTAACCGAGTCGGTTGAGTTCCGCGGTGGCTCGTTTCGCCGACAACGGCACGCCGACGTACAACTCGATCGGCTGAGCGTAGACACGGGCCGGCAGAGTCCAGCGGCGGCCCTCGAACTGGCGCGTAACGCGATGATCGAGCACCGCCACCACGCCGATCACGAGCACGAGCAGCAGCAGGGCCAGCAGCGCGAAGCCGCGCTGGATCTTCTTCCGGGTCTTCGCCTTGAACTTTTTCCGCCTGGCCATTACTTGCGCCAGAACGACGGGGTGAACAGTACGAGCACGCTGAAGATCTCCAGTCGGCCGAGCAGCATGGCGAAGGCACACACCCAGGTCTGGAAATCGTTCAGCGACTGGTAGTTGTTGGCGGGGCCGACGATGCCGAGACCGGGGCCCGCATTGTTGATGCAGGCGATGATGGCGGAAAACGAGCTGACGAAATCGAGCCCGCTTGCGAGCAGCGAGAAGGTCAGCACCACGACGGCGCCGAAGTACAGCACGACGTAAGCGAGCACCGCGAAAACAATCTGGTTCTGAACCACGTGTCCGCCGATCTTCACCGGACGGACGGCCTGCGGATGAACCAGGAGCAGCAACTCGCGGCCCGCCTGCCGGAACAGCACCAGCGTGCGGGACATCTTGATGCCACCGCCGGTCGAGCCCGTGTTGGCGCAGTAGCAGGACAGCATGAGGATCCACATCGGTGCAAACACGGGCCAGGCGGCATAGTCCTGGTTCACCAGGCCGCAATCCGTCGCGATCGATACCAGGTTGAACGCGACGTAGCGCAGGGACTCCGGGAACGATTCATAGACGCCCCGCTGCCAGATGTATAAGGCAACCCCGAGGATGCTGATCCCGATGACACCCAGCATCACCTTCGCCTCGGAGTCGGTCGCATAGGTGCGCAGGCTCTTCTGCTGCCAGGCCATGAAGTGTCGCGCGAAATTCATTGCAGCGATGAGCATGAACACGATCGTCACGATCTCGATCGGCACCGAATCGAAATGCCCGATGCTCGCGTCATAGGTCGAGAAACCGCCCAGCGCCATTACGGAGAAGGCGTGACAGACGGCGTCGAACCATCCCATGCCAGCCACTTTGAGCGCCACGATGCAGGCGACCGTGAACAGGAAATAGATGAACCACAGCGCCTTCGCTGTCTGTGTGATGCGCGGAGTGAGCTTCTCGTTCTTGACGGGGCCGGGCGCCTCTGCCTTGTAGAGCTGCATGCCGCCGACGCCGAGCAGCGGCAGGATCGCGACCACCAGCACGATGATCCCCATGCCGCCATACCAGTTGAGCGCATGACGCCAGAGATTGACCGATGGCGGCAGGTCCTCGAGGCCGGTGAGCACGGTCGCGCCGGTAGTGCTCAGGCCCGACATCGTTTCGAAGAACGCGTCCGTGAACGTGATTCCGGGCAGCGCCAGCAGCAGTGGGACGGTCGCGATCGCCGACATTAGCGTCCAGCCCAGGCTGACCAGCAGGAATCCGTCCCTGGATCGGAGCTCGCGTTTGTTGCTCTTCGTGATCACCCACAGAAGTCCGCCGGCGCCGAGGCAGATGAGGGAGGCTACGATGAAGTCGAGCAGCATCCCGTCGGCGTAAATGACCGATGTCGCCACCGGCAGCACGTAGGTGACGCTGAACAGCATCAGCATCGAACCCAGGACGTGGACGACCGCAAGCATCGGTTCAGGACTGGAAGAGCCGCTCGACCTGCTCGACGTGGCGTCGGTCGGCGAGGAAGAGGATCACGTGGTCGTCGGTCTCGATCACTGTGTCGTGGTGCGCCATGATCACCCGGCTGCCGCGCACCAGCGTGATGATCCGCGCGCCCTCCGGCAGCTTGATGTCCTCCACGGCGCGGCCGACGACCTTGCCCCCGCGGGCGCCGTGGGCAACCGTCTCCATCGCCTCCGCGGTGCCGCCGCGCAGCGAATGCACCATGACCACGTCGCCGCGCCTCACGTACGCGAGCAGCGACCCGATCGTCACCGTCTGCGGCGAAATCGCCACGTCGATGGGCCCGGCCTGCATAAGCTCCGCGTACGCCGGCCGCGTGATCAGGGCCATCACCCGGTGCGCACCGAGGCGCTTGGCCAGCAGCGCCGAGAGGATGTTCGCTTCCTCGGAATTGGTGAGCGCGCAGAACACGTCGGCGCTGTCGATGTTCTCCTCGACCAGCAGTTCCTCGTCCGCGGCATCGCCGTTCAGCACGATCGTGTTGCGGAGCTTCTCGGCAACCTCGCGCGCCCGCGCGTTGCTGCGCTCGATGACCTTGACCTGGTGATTGCCTTCCTCGAGCTTCTGCGCCAGGCGCAGGCCGATGTTGCCGCCGCCAGCGATCACCACCCGCTTGACCGGGTCCTCGGCCTTGCGCATCTCGCTCATTACGTTGCGGATGTCCTCGGTGGCCGCGATGAAGAAGACCTCGTCGTTGTGCTCGATCACGGTGTCGCCGTCCGGGTCGATGCTGTGGCCGGCGCGGTAGATGGCGGCGACACGGGCATCCACCTGGGGGATGTGCTGCCGGATCGCGCGTATCGGCTGGCCCACCAGCAGGCCGCCCTTGACCGCGCGCAGCCCGACGAGCCGCACTCGCGAATCGGCGAAGTCCACGACCTGCAGCGCGCCGGGATAGCGCACCAGGCGCTCGATGTACGCGGTGACCGACTCCTCCGGGCTCAGGTACATGTCGACCGCGAAGCCGGACAGCTGTGTCGGCGGCTCGTCCTCGGTGGAAACGAAGATCTCGGGACGCTGCGTGTAGGCCTGTGAGCGGATGCGCGCGATCTTGGTCGTGGTGCCGAACAGGGTCCATGCGACCTGGCAGGCGACCATGTTCACTTCGTCGCTGTTGGTCAACGCGACGATCATGTCCGCGTCGCCGGCGCCCGCGAGTTCCAGTGTCCGTGGGCTGGCCGCGTTGCCCTGTACGGTGCGGATGTCTATGCGGTCCTGCAGGTCGCGAAGCAGTTCGTCGTCCGTGTCCACCACGGTGACGTCGTTTGCCTCTTCACGCGCGAGGTGCTGGGCCGCGGTGCGTCCCACCTGGCCGGCCCCGAGTATGATTATTTTCACCGCGGCATTGTAGCGCTAGACCGCTTCCAGGTTGGCGTAGCCCATCATCAGCCACTTGGTGCCCTGGCGCTCGAAATTTACCTGCACCCGGGCATTGGATCCCTGGCCTTCGACGCTGAGGACCACGCCGTCGCCGAACTTCTGGTGCCGCACCCGCTGTCCGAGCCTGAGGCTGCCGGGCGCGTCGTCGGTGTAGCGCTGCGGTCGGTTCGACTGGGCCGGGCGCGACGGGGCATGGCCGCGGGCCGCACCGTAGGCGGGCCGCGAGACCTGCACTTTCGGACGGACCTCCTCGAGCAGGTCGGGCGGGATTTCGGCGATGAAGCGCGACGGAGCGCCGTAGTTGTCGACCCCGTGCATGCGGCGCTGCTCCGCGTAGGTGAGGTACAGGTGGCGCATGGCGCGGGTCGTGCCCACGTAGCAGAGCCGACGTTCCTCCTCGAGCCCATGGACGTCGGCGATCGAGCGCTGGTGCGGGAACAGGCCGTCCTCGAGCCCGCACAGGAACACCACCGGGAATTCCAGTCCCTTGGCCGAATGCAGCGTCATCATCTGCACGCAGTCCTCCCACTCCTCGGCCTGGCCCTCGCCCGACTCGAGCACCGCATGAGAGAGGAACGCCATCAGCGGCGGCATGTCGCCGTCCTCGGGCTCGAAGCCGCGCGCCGCACTCACGAGTTCCTCGAGGTTCTCGAGACGCGCCTCGCCCTTGTCGGCCTTGTCCTTCTTGTAGTGGCCCGCGAGCCCGCTCGCCTGGATCACGTGGTCGACCTGCTCGTGCAGCGGCAGGTCGCTCGTGTCGGCATCGAGTTTCCCGATGAGTTCGATGAACGCCTGCAGCGCGGCCGCGCCGCGCGCGCCGAGTTCCCCGGCGCAGGGCGCGCATGACTGCCACAGCGAAATCGAGTTTGCCCGCGCGTGGGCCCGCAGCACTTCCATCGTACGTGCGCCGATGCCGCGTGTCGGCAGGTTGACAACACGCTCGAAAGACGCGTCGTCGTCACGGTTCGAGATCAGTCGCAGGTAGGCGAGCGCATCCTTGATCTCCTGGCGCTCGAAGAAACGAAGGCCGCCGTAGACACGATAGGGGACGCGCGCCGCAAGCAGGTATTCCTCGAACACCCGTGACTGCGCGTTCGAGCGGTAGAGGATGGCCGTGTCGCGGCGGTTGCCGCCGTGCGCGACCCAGTCGCGGATGCCGTTCACGACGAATTCCGCTTCGTCGCGCTCGTTGTAGGCGCGGTACAGCCGGATCGGCTCGCCGCGCTCCCCGCTGGTCCAGAGCTTCTTGCCGATGCGGCCGCTGTTGTTGGTGATGATCGCGTTTGCCGCGGCCAGGATGTTTCCTGTGGAGCGGTAGTTCTGCTCCAGCTTGAATACCTGCACGCCGTGGAAGTCGCGGCGGAACTGCTGCAGGTTCTCGACCCGCGCGCCGCGCCATCGGTAGATGGACTGGTCGTCGTCGCCGACCACGAACGGGATGCTGGTCGAGCCTGCCAGCATCCTCATCCATGCGTACTGGATGGTGTTGGTGTCCTGGAACTCATCCACCAGCACGTGGCCGAACCGTGCGCGATAGTGCTCGACCAGTCCGGGTACGTCGCGCCAGATCTCGTGGCTGCGCAGCAGCAGTTCCGCGAAGTCCACGACTCCATTGCGACGGCAGGCTTCCTCGTAGGCCTCGTAGAGGCGGATCATCTGGCGCCGCGTCGGGTCGCCATCGTCCTTCAGGTGCTTCGGGCGCAGGCCCTCGTCCTTCTGGGCGTTGATGAACCAGGTCACCTCGCGCGGCACCCAGCGCGTCTCGTCCAGGCCCGCGCCCCGGATGATGCGCTTGACCAGTCGCTGCTGGTCCTCGGAGTCGAGGATCGAGAATCCCTGCGGCAGCCCGGCCTCTCGCCAGTGCGTGCGCAGCAGCCGGTGGGCGATGCCATGGAAGGTGCCGATCCACAGTGGCGCGGAAGGCAGCCCGAGCTGGGCCTCGATGCGCGCCCGCATCTCGCCCGCGGCCTTGTTGGTGAAGGTGACCGCCAGGATCCCGTGAGGGGAGACGTTCTCGACCTCGACCAGCCATGCCACGCGGTGGGTCAGCACGCGCGTCTTGCCGCTGCCCGCGCCGGCGAGCACGAGCGTCGGTGCAAGCGGTGCGGCGACCGCCTGCCGCTGCGCGTCATTCAGCGGATCGAGGAGACTTGATACATCCATGGGAGGGCGCGGATTCTAGCGGAAAATGGGGACATTCTCCGTTTCGGAGGGGACATTCTCCTTTTTCCCTCAGCGCGATGTCAGATTCGGAAAGGCATTAGAAGCGGAAAAAGGAGAATGTCCCCTCCGAAACGGAGAATGTCCCCTGTTCCCGGTATGATCCGGCGCCACTCGAACTGCAAAGGCGAATGCGCATGACCAGGTTCCGAATCGCCGCGACGATGCTGCTGCTGGTGTTCTCCGCGGCGGCCGTGGCTGAGCCGCTGGACGCTGCCTGGGACACCCACGTCACCAGCTACATCGAGTCCTGGTTTGCCGCGAACCCGAGCTTTGCCGTCTATGCCGGGCGGCACGAATTCGACGGCCGCCTTCCGGACTTCAGCGCCAAGGCCCTGTCGGCCGAAGCCGCGAGACTGGAGGCCTCCCGCAAGGCCACCGCCGCATTCGACCCCTCCGGGCTCGACGCCGGTCGCCGCATCGAGCGCGAGTACCTCCTTTCGGTCATAGACGGCAACCTGTTCTGGCAGGTCGAGGCGAAATGGCCCGAGCGCAACCCGAGCTGGTACCTGGGCGCGATCGACCCGGAAATCTACCTGAGCAAGGCGTACGCGCCGCCAGAGACCCGCATGCGGGCCTTCATCAACTATGCCAACGCCCTGCCGCGGGCGACCGAGCAGATCCGTGCCAACCTGCGTCCGCCGCTCGCGGCGCCGATCATCGACTACGGCGTCAACGCATTCGGCGGTTACGCGGACTTCTTTGCCGGCGACGCGTCGAAGGTCTATGCACAGGTAAAGGACGCCAAGCTGCAGGCCGAGCTGGCGGCCGCCTTGAAGCGAGCGTCCGACGCTGCACGCGAACTCGCGGACTGGCTGGCGGCGCAGCGCGCGACCGCCACGCAGGACTACGCGATGGGGCCGCAGCTTTTCGCGCGGATGCTCGCGGCGACCGAGCAGGTGACGGTGCCTCTGGACCGGCTGGAAGCCATCGGCCGCGCGGACATGGATCGCAACCTGGCGGCTCTGCGCGTGGCCTGCGAGGAATTCGCGCCCGGCGTTGACCTGCACGCGTGCGTGGAAAGGGTCTCGGGCAGGAAGGCGGCGGATGGGCCGGTCGCCGAGGCGCGCCGCCAGCTGCCGGAGCTGCGCAGCTTTGTCGTGCAGCACGACCTCGTCTCCATTCCGAGCCAGGAGCAGGCGCTGGTCGAACAGGCACCGCCCTACAACGCACAGAACTTTGCCTACATCATCACGCCCGGGCCCTACGAAAAGAACCTGCCCGCCGTGTACTACATCGCGCCGCCGGACCCGCGCTGGTCGCGCGAGGAGCAGGAAAAGTACGTCCTGGCGTGGACGACCTGTTGTTCACTTCGGTGCACGAGGTCTGGCCCGGTCACTTCCTGCAGTTCCTGCATTCCAATGCCTCGAAGTCACGCGTCGGGCAACTGTTCGTGGGCTACGCCTACGCAGAGGGCTGGGCGCATTACACCGAGGAGATGATGTGGGACGCGGGGCTCGACGCCGGCAAGCCCGCGGCGCACATCGGCCAGATCGTCCAGGCTCTGAAGCGCAACGCGCGCTACCTGTCGGCGATCGGCCTTCATACGCGCGGCATGACGGTCGCGCAGTCGGAGAAGCTGTTCCTGGACGGAGCGTTCCTCGACCCGGGCAACGCGCGCCAGCAGGCCCTGCGCGGGACCTACGATCCGGCTTATCTCAACTACACGCTCGGCAAGTTGATGATCATGAAGCTTCGTGGCGACTGGGTCGCCACGCGCGGTGACCGCAAGGCGTGGAAGGCATTCCACGACCAGTTCCTGTCCTACGGCGGCCCGCCGCTGCCGATGGTGCGCAGGCTGATGCTGGGCGACGATGCCGGGGATCCTTTGTAGCCGGGAGGGGACATTCTCCTTTTCCCGCGGCCTGATGGCCCAACGGCCCACTATCCCGTTACGGAAAAGGAGAATGTCCCCATAGGGGACTATCCCTATTTTCGTGGCATCCAGCGGGCAACCATGATGCCCGCGATCGCCGCTATCACGACGTCCACCCAGCCGAAGGCCGGAGCTGAAGACCCGAGCTGCAGCAGGCAGAGGATGACAACGAACAGGATCGTGACGCCCGCGGCCACGTGCGGCACCAGGCCCGCGACTGCGAGCAGCCAGGCGAGCGCCACGTAGCTGAAGCCCTTCTCGGCGAGATGGCCGGGCGGCGGTGGGTTGCGCCCGATGAAATCCGCAAGCGCCGGCAGGCTCACGGTGCCACCGGCCGCACCGCCCAGGGCGGGCTTCACCGCCGTCCAGGCGAGCCAGGCTCCAAGCGTGGCGGCGACCAGCATCGCGCGCGTCCCCTCCGGCAGCCGGCTGGACATCACGAGCACCGGCAACAGCAGCGCGATGGCAGCAAGCTCGGCGGCAACGAGCGTATTGCCCGCCGTGATCGTGCGTCCGACCAGCACCACGGCGATCACGAGCAGGAACGCATCGACCGCCCCCTGCCTGCGCGACAGGCTGAACACGGCCTGGGCCGCCACCAGCCAGCCGACGAACAGGGTCGCGAGGTCAGCGAACTCGATGTGCGGCGAGAACAGCGGTCGTACTGCGCCCTTCAACTGCCGCAGGCTCACGTCCGGCATCAGCGGCCAGAGCCGGGCCAGCAACCACATTACGAGGATGGCCACGACCACGCCGCGTGAGCGCCCCTGGGTCGTCGACTGCGGCGCCATGCGCGCGCCCAGCATGTGCCACGTGGAGCCCAATACTGCGCCGGCGAGCGCGCCAACGGCGTTCAGCGACAGGTCCTTCAGGCTCGTGACACGCGAAGGCACCGACGCCTGCAGCAGCTCCATGTACAGCGACAGCAGTGTTCCGACCACGACCGCGGCGATGACGCCAGCAGCGCGCCCGTAGCGAGGCTCGACCAGCAGTGCGACGCAGAACCCCAACGGGAGGTAAAGCAGCACGTTGTTCAGCATTTCGCCACGCCCGGCGCGTGCCCAGGTGAGCTGGTCGAGCGCGCCGACGAGCGACGGACCGTCCGCCGCAAAGTGGAACGGGTACAGCGACACATAGACGATCAATGCCGCGACTACCGCAAGCAGCAGCGGGGCGGCGAAATGCGATCGACTGGCCATCGGCGATCGTCAGGGCCAGCGCGGCAGGTAGTGATCGACCAGCAGTGCCGCGAACAGCAGCATCAGGTAGGTGATCGAATATCGGAACACGCCCATTGGAAGGTGGGCCGGCGCGTCGGTGCGCTTGAGTTGAATCGCGTGCCGCAGGAATTGCCCGCCGAGGATCACGGCAGCGGCTAGATACGCGAGTCCCGCCATCCCGGTGAGCCAGGGCAGCAGCGTCACGATGAACAGCAGGATCGTGTAGAGCAGGATGTGCAGTCGCGTGAACTCGACCCCGTAGGCGACCGGCAGCATCGGGATTCCGGCTTTCGCGTATTCCTCGCGCCGCGCGATCGCCAGCGCCCAGAAGTGCGGCGGGGTCCACGCGAATATGATCAGGAACAGCAGCAGCGAGTACGGGTCGGCATGCCCGGTCACCGCGGTCCATCCGAGCACCGGCGGCGCGGCGCCCGCGGCACCGCCGATGACGATGTTCTGCGGCGTGATGTGCTTGAGCCAGACCGTGTAGAGCACCGCGTAGCCGATCAGCGACGCGAACGTGAGCACCGCGGTCAGCGGATTCACCAGCCACCAAAGCATCGTCATGGACGCCACGCAGAGGACTGCAGCGTAGGCGAGCGCCTGTGCGGTGGTCAGGTGACCGGTCGGGATCGGCCGCAGCATGGTGCGCGCCATCTTCTGGTCGAAGCTGCGGTCGACGACATGGTTGATGGCGGCGGCGCTCGAGGCCGCGAGCCCGATGCCGAGCGTGCCGAACACCAGCGCGTTCATCGGCGGCAGCCCTGGTACCGCGAGGAACATGCCCACCACGGCCGTGAACACGATCAGCGCCACGACCTTCGGCTTGCCGAGTTCGTAGTAGTCGCGCCAGGTGGCGCGGGCCGTGTCGTCGTAACGTGTGGCGGAGGAATTCATTTGCGCCCGGGAGCGCCGGTCGACGGCCGCCACAGCAGGCGCAGCAACCCGACCACGCAGAGCAGCAGCAGCGCGGCGACCACGTTATGCGCGGTGGCGAGCGACAACGGGAAGGTCTCGATGACCATCACCGGCCCGAGTACCAGCTGGGTCGCGAGCACGACGGCGAGTGCTGCCCCGGCTCGCCGCACCGCGCGCGACCCGCCGGTGCGGATCGCCTTCCAGGCCAGGAATCCGAGCACCAGCGCCGCAACGACCGCGCCCAGCCTGTGGGTGAAATGGATTGCCACGCGTGCCGGATGGTCGAGCACCCCTCCCTCGTAGTCGATGCCGAGGCCGCGCCAGAGCACGAACGCGTCCTTGAAATCCATGTGCGGCCAGTAAGAGGCCTGGCAGGTCGGAAAGTCCGGGCAGGCGATTGCGGCGTAGTTCGAGCTTACCCAGCCGCCCAGCATGATCTGCAGCGCGAGTACCACGAGGCCGAGCAGCGCGAGCCGCAGCAGCCCCGGCGGGGATTGCGGCCGGGACGGATCGCCGGGACCGAGGGCGAGCCACCATAGGACCGACAACGTGGTGAATCCGCCGACCAGGTGCGCGGATACGATCAGCGGCTTCAGCAGCAGCGTCACGGTCCACATCCCGAGCAGGCCCTGGAACACCACCAGCAACACCAGCAGCGCCGGCAGGCGCATCGGTTGGGCCGGGTCGCGCCGCCTGGCGAAGGCAACGATCGCGATGACGAGGATCACGAGCCCGAGCGAGGTGGCGAAATAGCGGTGCAACATCTCCTTGAAGGCCTTGTCCGCCTCGAGCGGCCGGTCGGGAAATGCGGCGTTGGCCTGTTCGGCGTTCTCGAGCGCCTGCCCGACCGTCAGGTGACCGTAGCAGCCGGGCCAGTCGGGGCAGCCGAGGCCTGCGTCTCCAAGCCGCGTCCACGCGCCGAGCCAGATGACGCCGAGCGCGAGCACGACGCCGAACAGGCACAGGCGACGAAACCAGGTGAGACCCACGGCGTTACCCGATGTGCGAAAGACGGAGCAGTTTCTTGAGGTCCGTGAGCAGCGCCTTGTCCGGCGCGCTCGCGGAGTAGCTCAGCAGCAGGTTGCCGAGCGGGTCCACGACGTAGATGCGTCCGGCGCTCTCGACCGGGCCATCGTCGTAGGTGGGGAACTGCGCGAGCAGGGCACCGGCCTGTGGGCTGCCGGCGATCGCGACGACCAGGTCCGGGTGCTCGTTCTCGAGGAACTCGTTGTCGCAGCAGTTGCCGATGGCCAGGAATACACGCTCCACGCGGCCGGCGTCCTTGTTGAGCGCGATGCGCGTCTGGCGCGTCAGGTACAGCGCCTTGCGGCAGCGCTCATCGCAATAACCTTCGCCGACGTAGACCAGCGACCACTTGCCGCGCAGCAACTCGTCGCGGACCGGCGAGCCGCCGGCGATCGGGAGATCGGCCGGCGGCAGCGGGCGTGCCGGGTCGAGCAGGTCGCCCTTGTTGGTACCGATTGCGCCCGGATTCGCGTCGCCGGGCCCGTAGTAAAGCCAGAACGCGAGCGCGAGCGGCACGAAAAACAGCGCCGCGAGCAGCAGCAACTGCCGTCGGCCGCGGCGGACAGCCATCGGGTCGGGTGTGGTCATCTGTCGTCTTCAGTTCCTGGATTGCCCGGCTGGAGGCTGGTCGCGACGAAAGCGACCAGCAGCACCAGCCCGAGTGCGAACCATTGTATCGCGTAGCCCAGGTGACGTTCCGCCGGGGCCCCGATCGACGGGCGCCAGGCGCGCTCGAAACCGTCGGGGGCCTCCGCGTCGAGCAGCAGGATGCGATCTTCCACCGGCTCGCCGAGTGCCGCGGCCAGGTCTGACGCAACGGGGAAATTGAGCACCAGTGGCCAGCCGACCGCTTCCGGGCTGCGCGGCGACCCCATCCGCAATCCAGGTGCGGGCAGGCCGTCGAGCCGGCCCGTGACGGTGCGGAGGGCCCCGTCCACGCGCACATCCGGAAGCCGGCTGCGATCGAGGCCGAGCGGTACCCAGCCGCGATCCACCATCAGCACCGGCCCGCCATCGGCCCGGCGAAACGGCGTGAGTACGCGATATCCGGCCTGACCCGTGCTCGAGGGCATGTTGTCGAGCAGGACCTGGCGTCCTGGCTCGTAGCGGCCGCTGGTCGATACACGCTGGTAGCGGGGCAGCTGGTTCACCGGCGCGACCGAAAGCGGCACCGTGTTCGTGTCGCCGCGCTCGAACGCCTGGACCAGCGCCTGCTTTTCCCGCGAACGGGAAACCTGCCACGAGCCAAGCGCCATGAAACACGCGAGCAGGGCGAGCGTCAGCGCCAGCGCCCAGGGACGCGGGGCGAACCAGCGGCTGCCGACCCGGAGCCTCATCTATAATCCCGCTTTCCCGTCGCAGGCACGCGCATGATCAAGCTGCTCATCGTCCTGGTCCTCGTCGCCATCGTCGCCAGCCTCGGCTCGGGATTGTTCCACCTCGTGAAGGACGAGGGAAAGTCGAAGCGCATGGTGAACGCACTCACGCTGCGAATCGCCCTCTCGGTACTGCTGTTCGTACTGTTGTTCGTAGCCTGGAAGAGCGGATTGATCGCGCCCCACGGCGTCGACCGCTAGACAAGCCGCGCGAACCTGCTGAATGAGAACGGCCGCCCGGGGGCGGCCGTCCGTTTCCTGCCGCCTGCCGGCCGGCGGCGATCAGCCCGCGGGCCTCACAGCCAGTACACGAAGATGAACAGTCCAAGCCAGACCACGTCCACGAAGTGCCAGTACCAGGCGACGCCTTCGAAGGCGAAGTGGTGCGTGGGCGTGAAATGGCCTTTCATCACGCGCAGCCAGATCACCAGCAGCATGATCGCGCCCATCGTCACGTGCAGCCCGTGGAAGCCCGTCAGCATGAAGAACGTCGAGCCATAGACGCCGCTGCCCAGCGTGAGGTTGAGGTCCTGGTAGGCCTCCATGTACTCGTGTGCCTGCATGTAGACGAACACGAAGCCGAGCAGGAAGGTCGCCGCGAGGAACACCTTGAGCATGGCGCGGTTGCCGGCCCGCAGTGCGTGGTGCGCGATCGTGATCGTGACGCCCGAGGTCAGCAGTATCGCCGTGTTGATTGCCGGGATGCCGAACGCCGGGATCGTCTCGAATGCGCCACCGACGTTGGCCGGGCCATTGGTGGGCCAGGTCGCCTCGAAGCCGTTCCACACGAAGACGTTGGTCAGGAATTTCGAGCCCTCGCCGCCCAGCCACGGCACGGACAGTTGCCGCGTGTAGTAGAGCACGCCGAAGAACGCGGCGAAGAACATCACCTCGGAGAAGATGAACCACATCATTCCCATGCGGAACGAACGGTCCACGCCCTGGTTGTACATGCCGGCCTGGCTCTCGTGGATCACGGTGCCGAACCAGCCGAAGAACATGAACGCGACCAGCGCGAGGCCCACGTAGAACACCATCGGCCCGGTGAAGCCGTTCAGCCAGGCGGAGACGCCCAGCATCGTGGTGAACAGCGAAACCGACCCGATGATCGGCCACTTGCTGCCGTGCGGGATGTAGTACTTTTCGCCGCCGTGAGCGGCATGTGCCTGGGCCATGGGCTCGAGCTCTCCTGTTCGTTCGTCCATACCGCCGCCGCGTCGCGGCCGGCGGACCCTGTTCTTCCGTCGTCGTCAGCGTGCCGCGAGCTTCTGTCCCGGCAGCGTGTACATCGAGTACGCGAGCGTCATCCGGTCCACGTCCACCGGCAGGTCGGGGCTCACGATGAAGCGAACCGTGAATTCCCGCTGTTCCGAGGCGCCGAACGACTGCGGCGTGAAGCAGAAGCACTCCGTCTTCTGCAGGTACTGCGCGGTCGTCGCCGGCGCGATGCTGGGCACCGCCTGCGCCACCACCGCCTGCGTGGCGTTGTTGCGGATGCGGAACTTCGCTTCGTACAGCCGGCCGGGCTGGAGCACCAGTTCGCTGGTCTCGGGGGTGAGCTCGAAGTCACTGCCCGGCGGCAGCATCGACATGAACTCGAGCGTGACTTCGCGGCCGGCCCCCGCCTCGCTCGCCCGCACGGCGGACGGCGAGTCGTTGGTCCGTATGCCAGCCGCCTCGCAGATCACGTTGTAGAGCGGCACCAGCGCGAAGCCGAACGCAAAACTGCCCGCCACCATGACGAGCAGGCTGCGCGTCAGCGAGCGGTTGCTCTGGCGGGCCTGTCTATCCACGTCAGTGCTGCGCCTTTATCACGCTCGAGGCGATGAACGCCACGTATATCGCGAGCGCCACCAGCGCCAGCACGATCGTGGTCCTGCGGATTCCCCGCCGCTGCTCTTCCGTGGGGCCGTCGCTCACCTTGATGCCGCTCACTTGACCACGGGTGCTTCTTCAAAGGTGTGGTAAGGCGCCGGCGAGGGCACCGTCCATTCCAGGCCGTGGTTCAACGCGCCGTCCCAGACGACGTCGCTGGCCTTGGCGCCGCCGCGCACGCACTTCCACACCAGCCACACCAGCAGCAGCTGCGACAGCCCGAAGCCGAATGCGCCGATGGAGGACACCATGTTCCAGTCCGCGAACTGCGTCGAGTAGTCGGGGATGCGGCGCGGCATGCCCGCGAGCCCGAGGAAGTGCTGCGGGAAGAACAGGACGTTGACGAAGATCGCCGACAGCCAGAAATGCGTCTTCGCGAGCTTCATGTCGTACATGTGGCCAGTCCACTTCGGCAGCCAGTAGTACACGCCGGCCATGATGGCGAACACGGCGCCCGGCACCAGCACGTAGTGGAAGTGCGCCACGATGAAATAGGTGTCGTGGTACTGGAAGTCGGCCGGGGCGATGGCCATCATCAGGCCGGAGAAGCCGCCGATCGTGAACAGGAACAGGAACGCCAGCGCGAAAAGCATCGGCGGCTCGAAGCTCAGCGATCCCCTCCACATCGTCGCCGTCCAGTTGAATACCTTCACGCCCGTGGGCACGGCGATCAGCATGGTCGAGAGCATGAAGAACATCTCGCCGGCCAGCGGCATGCCGACCGTGAACATGTGGTGTGCCCAGACGATGAACGACAGGAACGCGATCGAGGCGGTCGCGAACACCATCGCGTCGTAGCCGAACAGGGGCTTCCGGGAAAACGTCGGGATGATCTCCGAGACGATGCCGAAGGCCGGCAGGATCATGATGTAGACCTCGGGATGCCCGAAGAACCAGAACACGTGCTGGTAGAGCACCGGGTCGCCGCCGCCGGATGCGGCGAAGAATGTCGTGTGGAAGAAGTGGTCGGTGAGCAGCATGGTCACTGCGCCGGCGAAAACCGGCATCACGGCGATCAGCAGGTAAGCGGTGATCAGCCAGGTCCACGGGAACAGCGGCATCTTCAGCAGCGTCATGCCCGGCGCGCGCATGTTCATGATGGTCACGATGATGTTGATCGAGCCCATGATCGAGGACGCGCCAGCCAGGTGGATCGCGAAGATCGCGAGCGGCAGCGCATCGCCGGTCTGCAGCACCAGCGGCGGGTAGAGCGTCCAGCCTGAAGCGGGGCCGCCGCCCGGCATGAACAACGACAGGATCAGGAGCGTGAACGCGGCGACCAGCAGCCAGAAGCTGAAGTTGTTCATGCGCGGCAGCGCCATGTCCGGCGCGCCGATCTGCATCGGGATCATCCAGTTGGCCAGCCCGACCGCCGCGGGCATCACCGCGCCGAACACCATGATCAGCGCGTGGACCGTGGTCATGGTGTTGAAGAAGCCGGGATCGACCAGCTGCATTCCGGGCATGAAGAGCTCCGCCCGGATCACCAGCGCCATGCAGCCGCCAACCAGGAACATGATCAGGCTGAACACCAGGTACATCGTGCCGATGTCCTTGTGGTTCGTCGTGAACAACCACCGGCTGATGCCCTTGGCCGGGCCGTGGTCGTCGTGATGCTCGTGGGCCGCACCGAGGGCGTGGGTATGCGTTGCGCTCATCGTCGATTACTCCGCCGCTGCGACCAGCAGGGCCGCCGGCTCTTCATTGTTCATGGCCACGTTGGTCGCGGTCGGGTTTGCGGCCTGCATGGACGCCTTGCGGGCCTCCAGCCACGCGTCGAACTCCGCACGCGGCTTGACCTCGACCACCACCGGCATGAAGCCGTGGTCGCGGCCGCAGAGCTCGACGCACTGCCCGCGATACGTGCCGACCTTGTCGGCCTTGAACCACAGTTCGTTGACGTAACCGGGAATGGCGTCCTTCTTCAGGCCGAAGTCCGGAACCCACCAGGAGTGGATCACGTCCGCCGCCGTGACCAGCACGCGTACCTTGACGCCTTCCGGCACGACCAGTGGTTGGTCCACGTCGAGCAGGTAGTTCTGCACTGAATACGGGTCGATGCCGGAGTCGAGCTGGCGCGCGAAGTTGCTGTCCTCGGCGAGCTTCGAATAGAAGGAAACGCCTTCGCCGACGTACTCGTACTGCCACATCCACTGGTAGCCCGTCACCTTCACGGTCAGTTCTGAGCCGCTGGCGTCGTCGATCTTGACCAGGGTGCGCGCGGCCGGAATGGCCATGCCGACCAGGATAAGCACGGGAATCACCGTCCAGACGATTTCGGCAGTGGTGTTGTGGTCGAAGGTGGCGGGGACCGCGCCCTTGGATTTCCTGAAGGTCGCGATCGAATAGATCATGACGCCGAAGACCGCGACGGCGATTGCCACGCAGATCCAGAGGATCAGCGTGTGCAGCCCGTGAATTTCCCGGCTCAGGTCCGTGACCCCGACTCGCAGGTCGAGATCTGACCAGGCCGCCATGACCGGGGTGCTCCCGATCAGGAAGGCCGCACTGGCCGCGAGCGCACGCTTCACCATCTTCATGGGCAAACCATCTCCCGTGTCGTAAATCCGCAGCCTCCACGGACCGCGCCTGGCACTCGGCCGGACGCTCTGGTGGCGCCCGGGTCGGGTATTCACTCGCGCCCACCGGAGGCTCCAGGGCGAGCATGGCCGGTTGGGCAGGCGCGAGAGGGTCGCGAAGTTTAACCCCCTGTCACCGCAGGAGGAAATACTGCCTGACGAAGCAGTGGTCGGTCGAGCCAGTCGGCAGCGGAGGCCGCCCCTGCAATCTCGAGTGTCGGAATGACCGCCAACGGCGGGGCGCCGAGGACAATTTCCAGCGATTCGAGGTTTTCCTCGGCGCGGGCGAATCCGGTGTCGACGTGGTTGCCGACCCAGCCGATGAATCGGCAGCGATCCGAGGCCGAGATGGCCTCGAGCGTCAGTCGGGCATGGTTCAGGCAGCCCAGCCTCAGGCCGACCACGAGGATGACCCCGAGGCCCAGGCGCTCGGGCAAATCGCTCAGGAAGCCAGCCGGGTGCAGCGGCACTCGCCAGCCGCCGGCGCCCTCGACGATGGCAATTTCGGCGCCTGCCGTAGCACACGCATACCACTGCTCAAGCTCATCGACCGAAATGGCGATGCCGGCATCGCGGGCCGCAAGGTGTGGGGCAACGGCGGGTTCGAAGCAAAGCGGGTTCGTCATTTCATATGGCAGCGGAACCGAGCCCGCCGCTGCGAGGGCGAGTGCGTCCTGGTTCCGCAGTCCGTGGGCGCCGGCATCCGCGCCGCTGGCCACCGGCTTCAGCCCCACGACCCGCTGGCCCCGTTGGGCCAGCAGGTGAACGAGGCCGGCCGCGACGATCGTCTTGCCCACGCCGGTGTCGGTGCCGGTCACGAAGATCCCGCGCGGCCCAGTCGATTTGCAGTTGTATGGCAAAACAAAGCTCAGGTTTTCAAATTAGGATAAAAATATCTATTCGCAGCATCATTGAAAATAAAAACTGCATATTGGTGAGGGCATGAGCCGACCTCAGCCCGGGTTCGTGCGACGTCCGATCTGGCTGACCGGCACCAGCGTCTCTCCCGCCGGTCCGCGGCCCCCGCGCCGCGGATCCGCCAGCGGCGCCCACGCGTGGCCGTAAACGACCTCGTATGTTGCCGGCAGCTTGCCGTCGCAACGAAAGCCTTCGTAAGCCGCGGTCATCCGGGCGAACGCCGCCTTGCCCGTCAGGCCTCGGGGCCTGCCGGCACTGGCGTTGTGGGCACCGATCGCCTTCAGGTCCAGCATCAGGTTCCTGACCTCGGCGTAGGTCATCACGTGGCGCTCCACGTCCATCACCGGCTCCGCGAGCCCTGCGCGCAGCAACGCATCGCCGAGGTCGTGCATGTCGATGAAGCGGCTGACGTGGACACGGTCGTCGGCCGCAGACCAGGCGTGGCGAAGCTCGTGCAGGGTGTCGGGACCGAAGCTGGCGAAAGTGAGCAGGCCACCCGGACGCAGGACCCGTCGGCATTCGGTGAACACGCGGTCGGGTTCGTCGCACCACTGCAGCATCAGGTTGCTGAAGACGATGTCGAAGCTCGCCGACCTGAACGGCAGGCCGGCAGCATCGGCGCAGACCCGTCGGAACCGGCGCAGCAGTGACTGTCGCCGCCCCGCCTCCCGCAGCATCGACTCCGCGAGGTCCAGGCCCACCACCAGGCTCTTCGGGTAGCGGCGCTTCAGGGCCAGCGCGGCGTGCCCGGTGCCGGTGCCCAGGTCCAGCACCGCCGCGGGCTCGATCCGCACCAGGTCCAGGCGCTCGAGCAGTTCGTCGCGAACGCGCTGCTGCAGTCCGGCCGAGGCATCGTATGTCGTCGCGGCGCGCCCGAATGACCTGCGGACCGCGACCCGCTCGAGCAGGAACCCGTCGTCGCCGGCGCCCTGCGGGCTCATGCCGGTTCCACCGTGGGCAAGGGAACGTGCCCGCGGCGCAGGAAGCCGAGAACCTGGTCGAGCACCTGGCGTCCGTGCGACAGGAACGGCGCATGCCCGCCATGGGCTATTTCGACGAATCGTGCATTCGGCAGCATGGATGCCAGTGCGCGTCCCGCAGCGGCGGGTGTCAGCCGGTCGCGTTGCCCCGCGATGACCAGCGCCGGCAGCTCGATTCCGGGGAGCATGCCGCGCAGGTCAACCGTACGCAGAATCCCGAGGCCCGCGTCCAGCGCGCGCGGATCGGGCGGGCCATGGGCGTCGAGGTTCCGCCTGAGCAGTCGCAGAGTGTCGAGCGCGCGCTCATCGCCGCGTGCCTGAAGCGCGAGAAAGTTCTGCACCGTGCCGCGATGGTCTTCCCCAAGGCCTCGTGCAAATTCATCAAGCACCGTGGTGTCCATGCCGTGCGGCCAGTCGCCGCCGGCCACGAATCTTGGCGTGGTCGCCAGCAGCACCAGCGCGCTCACGCGTCGCGGATGCTGCCGCGCGAGCTCGAGCGCAATCATTCCGCCCAGCGACCAGCCGACCAGCACCGCTCCCTGGGGGACGATGTGGCCCACGGCGCGCGCGAGATCCGCCAGTCCCGCGAGACCAGGTGCCCAAGGGCTGTGCCCATGGCCGGGCAGGTCGACCAGGTGCAGGTGCGCGTGCAGCGCCAGTTCGTCCAGCCACGGACCCCACATTCCGCCATGCAGCGCCCAGCCGTGCAGCAGCACCAGGTCGGGACCCTGTCCGCGTACCTCGACGTGCAGGCTCATGCGAGCAGCCCGCGCCGGCCCAGTTCGGACAGGGACGCCAGCAGGTGCTCCAGGTCCGAGTCGGTGTGCGCCGCCGAGAACGTGATCCGCAACCGGGAGGTACCGGCCGGCACGGTCGGCGGCCTGATCGCCGGGACGAAGATGCCGGAGTCGCGCAAGGCTGCGCTGGCGTCGAGCGCCGCGGACTCGCTGCCGAGCAGCACTGGCTGGATCGGCGATATCGAAGGCGCAAGGCGCAGGCCCAGCCCGGCTGCCTCGGCACGGAACCTCGCCGCGTGCGCCAGCACGGCTGCGCGTCGCCAGGATTCGTCCTGCATCACCCGCAGCGCGGCGCGAGTTGCCGCGGCGACCGCCGGCGGCAGGGCCGTCGTGTAGATGTACTCGCGTGCGCCCTGGGCCAGCGTCTCGACCAGTTCCGACGAGCCTGCGACGAACGCGCCGAATGTCCCCACGGCCTTGCCGAGCGTGCACATCAGCACCGGCACCTCGTCGCTGCCGAGGCCGGCGAACTCGACGCTGCCACGCCCGTTCTCGCCCAGCACGCCGAAGCCATGCGCGTCGTCGACGAACAGGGTCGCGCCATGCTTGCTGCAGGCGGCCGCAAGACTGCCGAGCGGGGCGACGTCGCCGTCCATGCTGAACACGCCGTCGGTCGCGACCAGCGCCCGACCCTTGCGCGGTGCCGTGAGGCGCCCTCGCAGTGCGTCGGCGTCGCGATGCGGATAGCGGCGCAGCTGCGCGCCGCTCGCGAGTCCCGCGTCGATCAGCGAAGCGTGGTTGAGGCGGTCCTCGTGCACCACGCCACCACGACCGGCCAGCGCGCGGACCACGGCCAGGTTCGCCATGTAGCCGGTCGAGAAGAGCAGCGCCCGGGGTCGCGCGGTGAATTCGGCCAGTTCCTCTTCCAGCGAATGATGTTCGCGGGTGTGGCCGCTTACCAGGTGCGAGGCACTGCTGCCGACACCCCAGCGGCGCGCGGCATCGACGAAAGCCTCCACCACGGCCGGGTGATCCGCGAGGCCCAGGTAGTCATTGCTGCAGAACGCCAGGTATTCGCGGCCGCCGATCAGCAGCCGCGTGGAGCCCGCGGTCCGCGACTCGACGATGGAGCGGCTACGCCCGCGCCCGGCTGCGCGCAGCTGCTCGAGACCGGCGGCGAGTTCTGCGTCGAGTGCCCGCATGGGCGCGGCTCAGGCGGCCGGGGTCGCGTCCGCGGTCGTCTCCCGCGTGAGGCCGAGGCGGGCGAAGAGTTGGTCGTCGCGATTCCTGCCCGGGTTCGGCGTGGTCAGCAGGCGCTCGCCGTAGAAGATCGAATTGGCGCCCGCGAGGAAGCAAAGCGCCTGCACCTCGTCGCTCATTTCGGTGCGGCCGGCGGACAGGCGCACGTAGGAGCGTGGCATCAACAGCCTGGCGGTCGCGACGGTGCGCACCAGGTCCAGGGGATCCAGCGGCGGCAGGCCGTCGAGCGGCGTGCCCTTGACCTGGACCAGCTGGTTGATCGGCACGCTCTCCGGGTGCGCGGGCAGCGTGGCGAGCGTGTGCAGCAACTGCACCCTGTCGAGCTCGGACTCGCCCATTCCAAGGATGCCGCCGCAGCAGACCTTGAGGCCGGCGTCGCGTACCGCCCCGAGCGTGTCGAGCCGGTCCTGGTAGGTGCGCGTGGTGATGATCTCGCCGTAGAACGCCTCCGAGGTATCCAGGTTGTGGTTGTAGTAGTCGAGCCCGGCGTCCTTCAGCTCGCGCGCCTGCCCCGGCGACAGCATGCCGAGCGTCGCGCAGGTCTCGAGCCCCAGCGCATTTACGGCGCGGACCATCTCCTTCACCTGCTCGAGCTGCTTCGGCTTGGGGCTGCGGTACGCCGCACCCATGCAGAAGCGGGTTGCGCCGCCGGCCCGGGCGGCCTCGGCGGCGGCCACGACGGAGGCGACGTCGAGGACCTCTTCGCGCTCGAGCCCCGTGTCGTGCCGCACGCTCTGCGGGCAGTAGGCGCAGTCCTCCGGGCAGGCGCCGGTCTTGACCGACAGCAGCGTGCTCACCTGCACGCGATTAGGATCAAACGCCAGCCGGTGCACGCGCTGCGCGTGGTAGAGCAGGTCATTGAATGGCAAGTGCATTCAGCTCACGCGCCTCGTCCAGCGTCCAGTCGGTGCGGACTTCGCCAAGGCGGTCCAGGTCCAGGGATGGCATCGCGAATCCTGCTGTTCGGGGTGGAAATTCGGGCTGCAGGCCGGCTCTTCGCAGCGGAATCTGGCCGGCGACGGTCGCCCGGCAGTATTCAGAGGCCGGCCGGCGGCTGTCAACCAACGATGCCCAGATCAGTTGACAGGTTCGTGGACTCGCTCGGTGGGCTGCTGTTCCCGCCGCGCTGTGTCCTGTGCGGCGGGCCCGGCCAGCGCCCGTGCCTGGACTTGTGCCGCGACTGCGAGGCTTCGTTGCCGGACTCCCCGGCACGGCCCGGGTCGAGGGTCCCGGACCTGGCCCCGATCGATCGCTGCTATGCCCGCTACGCCTACGGATTCCCGGTGGATCACCTGGTTCACTCGCTGAAGTACCGCGGGCAACTTGCGACCGGCCGCGTGCTCGGCGCGCTGCTCGCGGACGGTGTGAAGGCACTCGGCCTGCATCTCGACGTGGACTGGTTGCTGCCGGTACCGTTGCACCCGGGTCGTCACGCCGAGCGCGGCTTCAACCAGGCCGCCGAGATCGCACGCTGGACGGGCCGGGCGCTCCGGCGACCGGTAATGCTGGCCGCGCTCTCCCGCACCCGCGATACTCAACCGCAGGTAGGCTTGGGGCCGGCGGAGCGGCACGCGAACATCCAGGGTGCCTTCCGTGCGACGGCCCGCGTGCGAGGCTGTCGCATCGTGGTCGTCGATGACGTGGTCACGACTGGCAGCACCGTCGCCGCTGCGGCCGCCGCGGTCCGCGAGGCCGGTGCGGCGACCGTGGATGTCTGGTGCGTGGCGCGAGCAGATGCGATCGAGCGGGTACACTGGCAACCCCGGATGGAGATGGACAAGGCATGAACCACGACCAGGCGAGCGTCGGTAACCCCATGACTGCGCTGCGGGAATTCCTGAAGCTCGAATCGGCCAGCGGCATCCTGCTGGTGGTGGCCGGCGCGCTGGCCATGGTGGCGGCCAACACACCGATGGCCGACTGGTACGAGACGCTGCTCGCCACGCACTTCAGCGTGCAGTTCGGCGAGTTCGCGCTCGACAAGCCGCTGGTCGTCTGGGTCAATGACCTGTTGATGGCGGTCTTCTTCCTGCTCGTGGGCCTCGAGATCAAGCGCGAGGTCGTGACGGGAGAACTGTCGGACGCCTCGCGAATAGCGCTGCCCGCGGTCGCGGCGCTCGGTGGCATGGTCGTGCCGGCAGGCATCTACGCAGCCATCAACTGGCACGATCCGGTCGGCATCTCTGGCTGGGCGATTCCTTCGGCCACCGACATCGCCTTTGCGCTGGGCGTGCTGTCGCTGTTCGGCGAGCGAGTGCCGCTGGGGCTCAAGGTCTTCCTGATGACACTCGCGGTGCTCGATGACCTCGGCGCCATCGTGATCATCGCGCTGTTCTATACCAACGACCTCTCGATCACGGCACTGATGTTCGCCGGCCTCGCGGTAGCAGTCCTGTTCGCATTCAACAGGCTGGGCGTGCGCCGCATCGCGCCGTACGTGCTGGTGGGATCGGTGCTGTGGCTGTGTGTGCTCAAGTCGGGTGTTCACGCCACGCTGGCAGGCGTCGTGACCGCGCTGTTCATACCTGCGCGCGATGAAGCCGATCCCGGGAACCCGCCGCTCAGCCGGCTCGAGCATTCGCTGCATCCGTGGGTGGCCTTCGGCATCCTGCCGCTGTTCGCCTTCTCGAATGCGGGCGTGAATCTCGAGGGCCTCGGCTTGAGCGACCTGCTGCATCCGGTCCCGCTGGGAATCATGCTGGGACTGCTGCTCGGCAAGCAACTCGGTGTGTTCGGGTTCGCGTGGGTGGCGGTCAAGCTCGGGATTGCGAGGCTGCCGACGGGAGTGGAAATGAAGCAGGTGTACGGCGCGGCCGCGCTGTGCGGCATCGGGTTCACGATGAGCCTGTTCATCGGCATGCTGGCCTTCGAGAATACCGCTGGCGGCGAAGTGCAGAACGACCGCCTTGGAATACTGGTCGGCTCGCTGATCTCCGCGGTGATGGGCTACCTGGTGCTGAACTTCGTGCTGCCGAAAGACAGCAGCAGCGACGCGTGAGCGCGACAGGGGTGCGCTCACGCAGCCGGCGCAGCGCCTGCCTGCCCTCAGCGTGCGAACAGGTAGTCGAGCAGGATGCCGGCGAACACCGCGAGCCCGAACAGGTTGTTGCCGAGGAAAGCACGGAAGCAGCGATCGGGGTCGCGATCGCGGATCAGCCACTGCTGGTGAGCCGCAAGCGCAGCCGCCACGACCAGCCCGTACCAGTACCAGCGGCCAAGGCTGTTCATGAGGCCCACGACCGCGAGCCCCGCGAGCGCGCCCAACTGCAGCGCGGCAACGATCGCGCGATCCGCTCGCCCGAACAGGATCGCAGACGAGCGGATGCCGATGACCAGGTCGTCTTCGCGATCGACCATGGCGTAGATGGTGTCGTACGCAGTGGTCCACAGCACCACCGAGAGGAACATCACCCAGGCCTGTAGCGGCACCGAACCGGTCTGTGCGGCGAACACCATCGGCACCGACCAGCCAAAAGCCGCGCCCAGGTAGGCCTGCGGAAGAGAGAAAAAGCGCTTCAGGAACGGATAGGTCACGGCCAGCACGCCGCCGATCAGTGCCAGCACCTGTGTCGGGCGGTTGAGCGGGATCAGCAGGGCGAGCGCGATCAGCCCGAGCACCGCAAACAGGGCCAGCGCCTCGGCGGTCGAGACCGACTGCCGGGCGAGCGGGCGGTCTGCCGTGCGCCGCACGTGCGGGTCGAATTCGCGATCCGCGAAGTCGTTGATGACGCATCCGGCCGAGCGCATCACGAACGTGCCTGCAACGAAGATCACGAAGAGTCGCTCGTCCGGCCGGCCGGCCGCGGCGATCCACAGTGCCCACAGCACCGGCCACAGCAGCAGCCAGATGCCGATCGGGCGGTCGATGCGCATCAGCCGCGCGTACTCGCGCAACCTGCGCAGCGTCGGTGCGCTCGCTCGCTCGCCCTGCTCTTCGACGTCGCCTGCGTTGCCCATCGGAACCCGTGTTGGCGTTTCAGACCTTGCCGAAGCGCTCGCCTTGTCCCACCCAGCGCCGCAGCAAGGCCTCCATGTTGGACCTCGGGCCGCGGAGCATCAATGCCGCTGCTTTCTGCACCTCCGGCAGCAGGTCCGAGTCGCGCAGCAGGTCGGCGACCTTGAGCTGCATGAGGCCGGTCTGCCGGGTGCCCAGCAGTTCGCCCGGTCCGCGCAGCTCCAGGTCGCGCCTGGCGACCTCGAATCCGTCGTTCGTATCCCGCAACACCGCGAGTCTCTGCCGCGCGATCGGCGCCAGTGGCGACTGGTACAGCAGCACGCAGCTGCTCTCGACGGACCCGCGCCCGACGCGCCCGCGCAGCTGGTGCAGCTGGGCGAGTCCCATGCGCTCGGCGTTCTCGATCACCATCAGGCTGGCATTGGGCACGTCCACGCCGACCTCGATGACCGTGGTCGCGACCAGCAGGTCGATGCTGCCCTGCTTGAAGGCCGTCATCACCTCGTCCTTGCGGCGGCCGGGCATGCGTCCGTGCACCAGGCCGATGCGCACACCGGGCAGTGCGGCTGCCAGCGTCCCGGCCGTCTCCTCGGCCGCCTGCTGCCGCACCGTGTCGGACTCGTCGATCAGGGGACAGACCCAGTACGCCTGCCGCCCGGACTGGCATGCAGCCTCGATGCGCTGCACGATTTCGACGCGACGTGTTTCCGGCAGGACCACGGTGCGGACCGGCGTGCGACCTGGCGGCAGCTCGTCGATGACGGAGACGTCGAGGTCTGCATACGCGGTCATTGCCAGCGTGCGCGGAATCGGCGTCGCCGTCATCACGAGCTGGTGCGGGTAGCGACCTTCCGCCAGGCCCTTCTCTCGCAGTCGCACGCGCTGGTGCACGCCGAAGCGATGCTGTTCGTCGACGATCACCAGCCCCAGTCGCGCGAACTCCACGCCTTCCTGGAACAGCGCGTGGGTGCCGACCGCGACCTGGATCGCTCCGCTCGCGAGATCCTGCTCGAGCGCCCGGCGCGCCCGGCCCGTGTGCCGGCCGGTGAGCAGGCCCGCACGTATTCCCAGTGGCTCGAGCCAGCCGTGGAAATTACGCGCATGCTGCTCGGCCAGCAGCTCGGTCGGCGCCATCACCGCGGCCTGTGCGCCGTTCTCGACGGCCCGTAGCGCGGCGAGTGCCGCAACCACGGTCTTGCCGGAGCCCACGTCGCCCTGCACCAGGCGCATCATCGGCCGGTCGCGCTCGAGATCGGCGGCGATCTCTGCCCAGGCCCGCTGCTGCGCCCCGGTCAACTCGAAGCCGAGCTCGCCAAGACAGCGCGCGACGAGGTCGGAGCACGCCGGCAGCGGCCACGCGGCGTCCTTGTCCGCGGCCTCGCGCAGCAGGCGCAGGCTGATCTGGTGGGCGAGCAGTTCCTCGAAGGCGAGCCGTCGCTGGGCCGGATGACGTCCCGCATTGAGCAGTTCGAGGTCTGCCGATGGCGGCGGTCGATGCACGTAGCGCAACGCCGGCTCGAGCGAAGTCATCCTCGCGGACGCGAGCACGTCAGGCGCGACCCAGTCGCGCAGGCCCCCGTCGGCGAGCTGGGCGAGAGCGAGGTCGGTCAGTACGCGCATGCGGCCCTGCTGCACGCCTTCGGTCGTCGGGTAGACGGGCGTCAGGCTTTCGTCCGCGGGCGGTGTCACACCGGCGACCACCCGGCGGTACTCGGGGTGAACGATCTCGAGGCCGGCCGGGCCCGGGCGCGCCTCGCCAAAGCAGCGCAGCACGCGTGCCGCGCGATAGCGCCGCCTGCTGCGCGCCGGAGAAGTGGAAGAAGCGCAGCGTGATGTACCCGGAGCCGTCCGCGAGGCGGCACAGCAGCACGCGCCTGCCGCGGAACGCGACCTCGGAGAGCTGCACCTCGCCCTCGATGACGGCCCGGTCGCCGTGCCGCAAGCGACCCGATCGGGACCACGCGGGTGCGGTCCTCGTAGCGAAGCGGCAGGTGGAACAGCAGGTCCTGCACGGTGTGCAGCCCGAGTTTCGCGAGCGTCGCCGCCAGCGCCGGACCCACGCCACGCAGGCTGGTGACGGGTCGTTCGTCCAGCGTCGGCTGCGGCGCCGTGGCGCTAGACATGCGGTCGGGTCAGAGCGCCAGGATGGCGTCCATTTCGACCGCGGACCCGCGCGGCAGCGCGGCCACGCCGACGGCCGCCCGCGCCGGGTACGGCTGCTCGAAATACTCGGCCATCACGCGGTTCACCAGCGCGAAGTGCGCGAGGTCGGTCAGGAACACGTTCAGCTTGACCACGTGCGACAGGTCGCCGCCCGACGCGGTCGCGACGGCGCGCAGGTTGTCGAACACGCGACGGACCTGTGCCTCCATGTCGCCCGCGACGAGTTCGCCCGTCTTCGGGTCGAGCGGGATCTGGCCCGAAAGATAGACGGTGTTGCCCGCTCGGACGGCTTGCGAGTAGGTACCGATGGCCTGGGGTGCGTCGGCGGTAGAGATGGGCGTGCTTGTCACGTTGAGCTCCGGAACGGGTGGCGAGTGTCTGGTATCTGCGGCGCGAGGCTAGTGTAAGAGGTCGACGAAGCCTGGTGGGCGGTGCGCTGTATCGAGCGCCCGGCGTGCCCGCGCGGGGCCTTCGGCGCCGGAGCGCGTCTCACGCCAGCGACCGTGTCACCTTCAGCACTTCCGGCATGGCGCGGATCGCACGGATCACACGCGCGAGGTGCCTGCGGTCCTGGACCATCAGTTCGAAGATCAGCGTCGAGCTGTCGCTGTCGCGCTCGACCAGCGAAACCCGGTCGATGTTGGTCTGCGTGCCCGAGATGGCCGCGGCGACCTGGGCCAGCACCCCCATCCGGTTGGTTACCTCCACCTTGATCTCGACGTGGAACAACTGGTCCACCGCCGGGCGCCACGTCACTGAAATCCACTTGTCCGGCTGCTTGCGGAACGTGGCGAGGTTGCCACAGGCCTCCCTGTGAATCACGACCCCGCGTCCTGTCGTCAGGATGGCGAGGATCGGGTCGTTCGGGATCGGGAAGCAGCAGCGTGCGTAGGTGACGACCAGGCCCTCGGTCCCGGCGATCGCGAGCGGACCCGCATGCGTGTCCGGCACGGAGTCGGCGTCCAGCGGCAGCAGGCGACGCGCGACGAACGGTGCCACGCGCTCTCCCAGGCCGATCTTCTCGTAGAGCTCTTCTTCGTTGCGCAATCCGAGGTCGCGCACCACGGCGTCGATGGTCTCCGCCGGGACCTTGCGCAGCGTGAGCGAGAACTCCTCGAGCGACTGGTTCAGCAGGCGCCGGCCGAGGTCGACGGCCTCGGAACGTTTCAGGTTCTTCAGGTACTGGCGGATCGAGGCGCGTGCCTTGGCAGTCACGACGAAGTTGATCCATGACGGGTTCGGCGTCGCGCCCTTGGCCGAGATGATCTCGACGGTCTGTCCGTTGCGGACCGGAGTGCGCAGCGGCACCAGTCGTCGATCCACCTTTGCGGCCACGCAGCGGTTGCCGACGTCTGTGTGCACCGCGTAGGCGAAGTCCACGCAGGTCGAGCCGCGCGGCAGCCGCAGGATGTCGCCCTTGGGCGTGAACACGTACACCTTGTCCGGGAACAGGTCGACCTTGACGCTCTCGAGGAATTCCTCGGAGTTGCCACCCTGCTGGATGTCGACCAGCTGCTGCAGCCACTCGCGGGCCCGTTCGCTGTAGGTGCGGGCGGAATCGTCGCCATCCTTGTACTGCCAGTGCGCGGCAATGCCCGACTCGGCAACCTCGTGCATCGCGCGGGTGCGGATCTGCACCTCTATCGGCGTGCCGCTTGGCCCGAACAAGGTCGTGTGCAGCGACTGGTAGCCGTTTGCCCTGGGGATGGCGATGTAATCCTTGAACCGGCCCGGCATCGGCTTGTAGACGCCGTGGACGACGCCGAGCGTGCGGTAACAGGTATCCACTTCGTCCACGACGATGCGGATGCCGTAGACGTCCACTATCTCGCCGAGCGACACCTTCTTGCGGCGCATCTTCTGGTAGATGCTGTAGGCGTCCTTCTCGCGGCCCTCGACCAGCCCCTCGATGCCCGCCTTGGCCAGCGCTTGGCGCAGCGAATTACCGATCTTGCCGAGGAACTGCTTCTGGTTGCCCTTCGCCCTGCGGACCGCGGTCTCGATCACCTTGTAGCGGCGCGGATACAGCGACCGGAAGCCGAGGTCCTCGAGCTCGACCTTGATGGCGTGCATGCCGAGGCGGTTTGCGATCGGCGCATAGATGTCCAGCGTCTCGCGGGCGATGGCCCTGCGCCTGGGCGGCGGCATCGAGCCGAGCGTGCGCATGTTGTGCGTCCGGTCGGCGAGCTTGACCATGATGACGCGAATGTCCTTCACCATCGCGAGCAGCATCTTGCGGAAGCTCTCGGCCTGGGCTTCCGCGCGGCTCTTGAACTGGATATGGTCGAGCTTGCTCACGCCGTCGACCAGGTCGGCGACCTCGCCGCCGAAGCGCTCGATGATCTCGTTCTTCAGCGTCGGGGTGTCCTCCATCACGTCGTGGAGGATCGCGGCGATCAGCGTCTGGGGATCGAGGTGCAGGTCGGCCAGCAGGTCCGCGACCGCGACCGGGTGCGTGATGTAGGGTTCGCCGGAGCGCCGGCGCTGGCCCTGGTGCGCGCCGAAAGCGAAGTCGTATGCGTCCTGGACGCGCTCGACCTCAGCCGGGGGCAGGTAGCCCTCGAGCTTGGTAATCAGCTGGTTGATGCCGATGGACCGTCTTCCGTACGGCAGCAGGCTGCGCAGGGAAGACGTTACGTCCACGACTGTCTCCGGGTAGGGTCAGTCTCCCAGACCGATCTGCGGCGCGCGGAGCTCACCCATGAACTCGGGTTCAGGCATGAACTCCTGCGGCGGCTGGTCTGGCTCCTCGAGGATGTCGAGGCCGACGTGACCGGCGGCCACTTCACGGAGAGCGAGCACCGTCGCCTTGTCGTTCTGCCATTCAAGCGTCGCTTCGGCGCCATTGGCGAGCTTGCGCGCGCGCTTGGACGCCACCAGCACCAGTTGGAACAGGTTCGGAACGTTCTGCAGGCAGTCTTCGACGGTAATTCGGGCCATGATGGTGGGTCGATCGATCAGTCAGGGACAAGGGGCGTGAGCATACCATAAGCCATGCCGCCGGGCGGCAAGGCTGCTGGCGAGGCCGGCAGAACGGGCGGATGCGGCCCGGGGCCAGCGGTCCGTGCCCGCCCAGTGCAATCCTGCGACGGGCATCCCGCTGGCCGCTCCGATGTCCTTATATATTGTTCATCGGTGCGCGAAAGAAGGTGCCGGCCTCCCGACTGGGGCCTGTGTCACGGAACCCGTGATGGCTGTCACAGAATCGCTGCGGGGCCGGGGCCCCTGTCCCCGGAACGGTGGTATGTTTCATGGTGAGGAAACTTCACTCGGCAACACGATTGGGCGCTTCAATGGAGATGGAACGACCGTTCCGGCCGACGCTCGGACAGGGCCGCAGCCGCGGATTCTCACTCATTGAACTGATGATCGTGATAGCGATCGCGGCAATTCTCTTGTCGGTCGCGATCCCGAGCTACCGGGAATACCTGCGGCGCGGTGCGGTCGCCGAGGTCATCAGCGCGCTCGGCAGCGGGCGGGTCGTCATGGAGCAGTATTTCCTGGATAACCGCAGTTACGCAGGCGCTCCCTGTCCGACGAGCACCGAACAATTCGCCATCACCTGCGCGCCCGACGCGACGACCTATACGATCACTGCGACCGGGTCCGGCAACATGGCGGGTTTCGTCTACACGATCGATGAGTCCGACACGAGAACGACGGCCGGCCCATGGGGGTCGGGCAATTGCTGGATTCACCGCAAGGGGGACTCGTGTTGAAGCAGTCCCGGCCTCGCGGGACGGCCCCGGGCTTCACGCTGATAGAAATGATGATCGCCATCACGATCACCGGCATCCTGCTGGTCGTCGGCGTTCCGGCTATGCGCGGCGTGGTCGAAAATACCCGTATCCGCGCCACCGCCGAATCCATCAAGTACGGGATAGACCTGGCGCGAAACGATGCGGTGCGGCTCAACACCCAGGTACAGTTCGTGAGCACTGCCACGGGCTGGGAGGTCAGCCGGGTGTCCGATGGCGTGGTGATGCACGCTGGCACCGGGCAAGAAAGCAGCCACGAGGTCGCGTTGACCATCACGCCAGGCGGGGCGGACCGCATTACCTTTGATTCGCTCGGCCATTCGCTTGCGATCAATCCGGCCGACAACTCGGCGCCCTTGGCGCAGGTGGACGTGGAGTCTGCGAATCCTCCATCGATCAGCGGATATCGCCCGATGCAGGTGCAGGTATTACCCGGCGGCGCCACGCGAATGTGCGATCCGGCCGTCGACGCGACCGACCCGAGGGTCTGCCTATGATGTGCACTGCAGCGACATGAGCGCGGCTCGACGCTCATCGAAGCGCTGGTAGCGGTGCTGTTGTTCTCGGTCGGCGTCATTGCACTGCTGCGCGTGCTTGGCGTGTCCGTCAGGGATGCCGGTGACCTCGAGTACCGAGCTACGGCGGCCGCGATCGCCGACCAGACCGTAGGCCGGATGTGGGTGGATCGCGGGAACCTGGGCGCTTATGCCGAGACGGACGCGGTGCTGGCCGGGCTGCCGAACGGATTCCGCACCGTCACGGTGAATGGGAACGTCGTCACGGTCACCATCAATTGGCAGCCTCCTGGTGCGGACGCGGCACGCACGCACAGCGTCTCTGCAACCCTGGCCAGCAACTGATGCGACAGCTCATGCCAGTACGCCTGCGAAATCGCGGATTCTCGATCGTCGAACTCATGGTGGCGGTAACCATCGCCGTGATAACCGGCATCGTCGTGCTGCAGGTTCTGGCCATCTACGAGGCACGCAGGCGCACGGTCACCGTCGGTAACGATGCGGAGATGAGCGCGGCGGTTGGCCTCTTTATGGTGGAGAGCGAAGTGCGCATGGCGGGCGCGGGCTTCACCTCCCCGACCGGCCTGCTTTGCGGCGGCGGCATCAACATCTCCTACAACGGTGCCACCGTCGCGAACGGAGTCACGATCCCGTTCGTGCGCGTCACGGACGGCGGGGCTGCGCCCGATCGGATCGACGTGATTCGCAGCGATTCCGCCTTCGGCGTAGCGCCCGGCACCATTACCCAGGCAATGGCTACGCCCGACGCTTCGATCAGGGTGGAGGGCACCGTCGGTCTTAGGGACGGCGACCTGTTCCTGGCCGCCAGCCAGGACGGCGTCAAGATCTGCACGATGATGCAGATGACGTCCAATCCCACTCCGGTGGGCACCAACTGGACGCTGGCGCACAGTTCGGCGGGCTCGGACTACAACCCGGTCAACCCGGCGGCCGCCTTCACCAATCCGACCAGCTACGACGTTGGCGATGCCGTGTACAACCTCGGCACGTTCGGTGTGCGGGCCTTCCGGGTCATCTGCAACGACGCCGCCGCGCCGTCGCTCACCAATACCTGCATCCTCGGTGCGTCCGATGCGATCGCCGGGCCCAACAATCCGACGATCGCAGAGGCGGAGGCTCTCGCCTCGCAGGTCGTGGACTTCCAGGTGCAGTACGGTGTTGCACCGGCTGGCAGCCAGACCGTGGATACCTGGGTCGATGCGACGGGCGGCTGGGCCGCGCCAAGTGCCGCCGACCAGCGACGGATCAAGGCGGTGCGTATCGCGATCGTGACGCGCGGCAACCTCGAACGCGAGATGGTCAGCCCTGCTACGTTGACACTCTGGGACGCAAGCGTGAGCGGAACTGCGCGCACCAAGGCATTGAGCAATGACGAGCGGTTCTATCGTTACAGGGTGCAGACGGTGGTCGTGCCGTTGATCAACATGATCTGGGCGGGCGTATGAAGCAACGCGGTGTTTCTCTGATCGTCGTACTGGTGGCGCTGCTCATCATCGGCTTCGCAGCCGTGGCGCTGCTGCGGTCCAGCGACACCGGAACACTGGTGGCCGGTAACCTGGCGTTCAAGAAGACCGCGCTGGCCGCCGGCGACGCCGGGTCCGAGACGGCCCTGGCCTGGCTGGTCGCCAATGCGACCGCGGTGGCGCTCTACAGCGACAGTGCGGATGACGGCTACTACGCCACTACGGCCGATGGCTGCGACCTCACGGGATCGCGCACCCCCAACGACGACGACGACGACGTGAACTGGACCGGTACCGACCCGGGTGGAGATTGCAACATGGACGCCCTGGCCGTGGCACCGGTCGGTGTTCCGGCCGATTACACGGTGAGCTATGTGATCAATCGGGTCTGCAATGCCGCGGGCGATCCGAATTCGGTGTTCGCTGAAGACGGGGTTACACCCATGGTCTGCTCGGCTGCCGGTGCCGGAGCGAGCCAGGGCAGCACTCGCGGTGGCGGCTCATACGGAAACCTGCCGCTTACCGGCGAATCCCAGACCTACTACCGCATCACGACGCGGATTGACGGACCACGCAACACGGTCCGTTATATCCAGACGCTCGTGGTGATCTGAGCCGAAGCTCAAAACGAGCGAGGGGAGTGATCCCGCGATGAAAACGAAGATTCACGTACTCATACATGCTGCCACACTGACGGCGTTGGTGGGCTTGGGCGGACTGCAGGGCGCAATTGCGGCGACGGTCGACCTGGCCAGCGTACCGATGGTATCCGGCGTCAGCAAGGTGGTGCCGCCGAATGTCTACTTCATCCTCGACGACTCGGGGAGCATGGACAGCGAGTACATGCCCGACAGTGTAAGCAGCAACAGTTCAAAGAACTGCTACATGAACTTCGGCTACAACAGGATCTTTTACGACCCCAACGTCACCTACCAAGTGCCTAAGAAGGCGGATGGCACGGACTACGGGCCCTCCAGCTACACCGCCGCCAAGGACGACGGGTTTTCGTCCAGCTCCGGAACCGTGGACCTTTCGAAGACTCAGTTCGGATTGAGCAACAACCCGTTCTCCGTCTCCAACAACAGCAACGTCGTGACCGTGACGCACAACAACCACGGATTCACAGTGGGCACCGTGGTGAGCTTTTCGCCATCGAAGACCTTCCGTAACATCACGATCAGCGGTTCGTACACGATCACCAGCGTCTCGACCAACAGCTACACGATCACCGCGTCCACCAAGGCGAATGCGAACGATTCGACCAATGGCGGCAACAACGTGGTCGAAACCAGTCCGGTTGCCTCAGGTATTTACTACAACTACACGTCCAACCCGACTTCGCCGCCGGCCACCTGCGCTTCTGACGCCTCCTACACCAAGAAAGTGCCGTCCACGACCACCGAGAAGACCAACTACGCCAACTGGTACAGCTACTACCGCAAGCGCATCCTGATGATGAAGTCTGCTTCGGGCCGGGCCTTCAATGCGGTGGACGACAAGTACCGGGTCGGCTTCAGCACGATCAGCGAGACGGGCACCGGTGGATCGTTCCTTAACGTGGGCAAGTTCGGGACGACCCAGAAGACCAGTTTCTACGACAAGCTCTACAAGGCCGGCGCTTCCGGCTACACACCGTTGCGCGGAGCGCTGTCCAAGGCCGGTCGTCTTTACTCCGGCACGCTGACGGACTCGAGCGGTAACAAGGTCGATCCGGTGCAGTATTCCTGCCAGCAGAATTTCACCATCCTGACGACCGACGGATACTGGAACAAGACGGATGAGTCGACCGGCGGCAACGCGAGTTCGAACTACGGTCCGTACCGGGCGAACAACACGACGCTGATCGGCGACTGGGACGCCGCCGTGCTTGCCACGGCTACAACCCCCGCCAGCAACCCCGCCACCGTAGCGGAAACGACGACCGCGGCTCCCTATCTCGACGCCGGTCCGTACTCGAACACGCTGGCCGACATTGCGGCTTACTTCTACCGTAACGACATCCGTCCAACGTCGCCGTCTTGGGGCGCGCTCCTCGACGACGGTTCAGGTCCGCTCGATGTCTCCGCCGACAACGTGCCGACGGCGGGCGCCGACAGTGCGACCTGGCAGCACATGACCACGTTCACGATCGGCCTCGGCGTGGCCGGAAACCTGAAGTATCGCGAAGACTACCTGACCTGCCCCGCCTCCGATTCGGACTGCGACTACGGCAAGATCCTGCAGGGCACCAAGAACTGGCCCGACCCGCAGACTGGCAGCAATTCGGACACGGTGACGACCCGCATCGATGACCTCTGGCACGCGGCAGTCAACGGACATGGCCAGTACCTGAGCGCCTCGAATCCGGACACTGTGGTCAGTGCGCTGTCCAAGACACTTGCGGCTATTTCACAGATCAATGCATCGGCCGCGGCAGCGGCCACCAGCAGTCTCGAGCCCGTGGCCGGAGACAACTACGCGTATGTGGCCCAGTACACGACCGGCCTCTGGTACGGGGACATGCAGGCGCGCGACATTGACACCAGTACCGGCGCGCTGTCGTCGACCGCGAGCTGGTCCGCCAAGGACGAGCTCGTCGCCAAGGTTGGCGTTGCTCTTGGCGAGGGCAGTCGGAACATCTTTACGTTCAGTTCGGCATCGGGCAACAAGCTGAAGGCGTTCACGCCAGCCAATCTCGTAGCCGAAAAGACGGCGGGTTACTTCAAGTCGAGCGGCACCAATCCGAACGGCGCGCTGAGCCAGTACGCCTCGTGGAGCCACGACGCAGAAGACGGTCGCGACCGACGATGCGATGATCAACTTCCTTCGTGGGAACAGCGGCAACGAGGACGAGGCGGCCAATACAGACGGCTGTTCCGTGATCGCAGCTATGCGCTGGGCGACATCGTCGACACTTCGCCCGTGTATGTGCAGTCGCCACCGTTCGAATATGTCGAGAACAGCTATGCGGCCTTCAAGGCCCCGCTCACGAAGACGTTCAACTCGGACGGCAGCGTCCGTCAACCCGGGCCGCCAGGCGATGGTGTACGTCGGCGCCAACGACGGCATGCTACATGCCTTCGATGCAGCGACGGGCGTGGAGCAGTGGGCGTACATCCCGGCCATGCTGATCCCGAGCCTGTACAAGCTGGCAGACACGACCTACGCGACCAATCACCGTTTCTACGTGGACGGCCAGGTGACGGTGGGTGATGCCTACAATGGAAGCGCATGGAAGACCATCCTTGTCGGCGGACTCGGGGGCGGCGGCAAGGGACTTTACGCCCTCGACGTCACCGATCCGGCAAGCCCGAAGGGCCTGTGGGAGTTCAGCAGGCGCCGACGGACAGCGACATGGGCTACAGCTACGGCAACCCGATACTCACCAAGCGCAACTCGGACGGCAAGTGGGTGGTCCTGATCACGTCCGGGTACAACAACACGGTGGCGACTCCAAGGGCCGGCTGTATGTGCTGGACGCGTTTACCGGCGCGATTGAGTCCGAGATCATCACCGACAACGCGGTTACCGATCCCAACGTGAGCGGCATCGGCAAGGTGAACAACTTCGTCATCAACACGCTGGTCGACAATTCGACCCAGTACGTATACGGCGGCGACCTGGGTGGCACGCTGTGGCGTTTTGATATCGACAACCAGACCTCGCAGCGACTCGGGAAGACGTCGGCGACGACAGGCAACCAGCCGATCACGGTCCGTCCCGAGCTGGCGCGCATACGTGACGGGTCTGGCACGTACTACCGGGTCGTGTATTTCGGCACCGGTCGCTACCTCGGGTTCAGCGACATCTCGTCGACGGCGTCGTCATTGGCCGGTCTGCGCAGGGCATCTACGCGGTCAAGGACACGGGCGGCGACCTCGGGGTGCTGACTCTGAGCGGAGCGAATCTGGTTGGGCAGACGCTCGACTCGTCGGTAACGCCGAGGACCATTCCGAGCCCTCTATCGGTGGACTGGCAGGTGAAGAACGGCTGGTACGTGACGCTGCCGGTCGGCGAACGGTGAACGTCGACCTGCGCCTGCAGCTCGGCACGCTGGTGGCATTGTCCAACGAGCCGAACGACAACTACTGCTCGGTTGGCGGCCGGAGCTGGCTGTACGCGTTCGATTTCAGATCGGGCATGTCGTGTATCGACCGGCACCGATGCCGAGGTCGGGTCAACTGGTGGGTACCTCGCTCGCCACCGGCGTGACGATGATCCGCCTGCCGAACAAGAAGCTGGTCGCGCTCGTCACACTTGCTGACACGACGGTGAAGCCAATCAACCCGGGTAGCCAAGGCGGCCACCGGGCTGGGTGCACACCGCCTCGGCTGGCGTGAGATGAACTGACCTCCCGGGTCAGCTGCGGGTGAGCCGGGCGGCGAGTTCCGCCAGCCCGGCCCGCTCGCGCCTTGCGTCGAGTGGATCCAGGCCTTTTACGATCGCCTGCAATACGGTGAGCGCCTGCTCGAAGTCGTCGTTGACGACCACGAAATCGAATTCACCCCAGTGACCCATGTCGGATGAGGCATCGCGCAGTCGACGCTGGATCACATCCTCGGCATCGGTGCCGCGCCCTCGCAGTCGGCGCTCCAGCTCTTCCCGCGAAGGCGGCAGGATGAAGACGGATACGCACTCCGGCATGGCCGAACGGACCTGGGCGGCGCCCTGCCAGTCGATCTCGAGGATCAGGTCCTGGCCGCTGGCGAGCGACTGTTCGACCTGCGCCTTCGCAGTGCCGTAGCTGTTGTCGAACACCGTCGCGTGCTCGAGAAACCCGCCGTCGGCGACCATGCGGTCGAATTCATTGCGGGTGACGAAGAAATAGTCGCGGCCGTGCATCTCGTTCGGACGCCTGGCCCGCGTCGTGTACGAGACCGAGAATCGGAGCCCCGGTTCGCGCTCCATCAGCGCGCGCACCAGCGAAGTCTTGCCGGCGCCTGACGGCGCGGCGATCACGAACAGGCGCCCGCGGACCGGGCGATCAATCAAGGCCGTGCCCCGGGGTTCACTGGGCACCCTGTTCGTCCAGCGCAGCCTTTACCGCCTCGTCGTGCATCAGCGTCGAGAAGCACTGTTCGAAGGTCTTCGCGGCATTGAGTGAGTTTCCCGACTCGAAGCCGCCGCCCAGCACCTCCTCGCCCTTCGTCGTGCTGCTGGCCAGCAGCTTGCCCTGGCCGTCGAAGACGCTGAGCGTCAGGTCGTACTGCACCGACATCCGCAACATGACGTCGGTCTTCCATTCCAGGATGCGCAGTTCCAGCCTGCGGGGGGCCGGCTCGCCGGGCGGCACCACGGTGAACCCCCTGCCCTGGATCGCGCTCGCGATGGCGGTCCGCATCTCGTCGGCCAGCGGCTGGCCGCTCGCCGTCCGTACGTCGAACGGGTTGCCGAATCCACCGCGCTGGATGCCGACGAAGTCGGGGCTCTTGTCGCCGTTGACCACGTAGGGCCGCGCGTCGACCACTTCGACCGCAATATCGCCAGAGCCCGAGACCGGCAGCCCACCGATGGCGCCACGGTAGTCGTAGCGGTTACCTACGGCGCAGGCGCCGAGCAACAGGATAGGCACAAGCACTAGCAGCCTGGCCAGGCTGCGCAAGCTCACTATCTTCATGGCAACTCCCGTGTTACCGGTGTCGATCAGCGGGTCCCCGCCATCGATATTGGAACGTTTCCTTTTCTTGTCAATTGGAGGTAACTGCAATGTGGACTTACTCCAATTCCCTGCTGCGCTGTTTCCTGGTCCTGGCTGTTGCGGTCGCGCTCGGCGGTTGTGTGGCCAACAAGGCCGGCAACCTGTCGATCTCGAAGCAGGTCGCCGACCAGAGCACCTATTACGTGGAACGCCAGTCGAAAGACGAACGCAACCTGGCTGCAACGATCGCGGAGAGGATGCAAGTGAGAGGCCTCAAGGCTACGGCGGAACAGGCCGGCGCTCCCAGGCCGCAATGCGACTACATCGTTTCGTACACCGACAAGTGGGTATGGGACATGCGCATGTACCTGTACGACCTCCGCATTGACCTGCGTGACGCGAAAGACAAGTCCGTCGTCGGATTCGGGCAGTCGATGCAGAGTTCGCTGGAGGCGATGGGCAAATCGTATGAAGACATCATCGACATAGCCCTGGACGAACTTTTCAAGGCGGGCAAGCAGCCGTAACCATTCTCCGCCGCCCCGCCCGGATGGCCGGGCGGCGGCTCGCGCCGCTACTCGACGTTCTGCACCTGCTCGCGCATCTGCTCGATCAGGACTTTCATGTCCACCGCGGCACGCGTCGTCTCGACGTCCTGCGACTTCGAGGACAGCGTGTTCGCCTCGCGGTTCAGCTCCTGCATCAGGAAGTCGAGGCGCCGGCCCGCGGGCTCGTCGGCTTCGAGCACGCGCAGCGTCTCGGTGACGTGGCTGCCGAGGCGCTCGAGCTCCTCGTCTACGTCCATCTTGTAGGCCAGCAGCACCAGTTCCTGCTCGAGGCGTTCCGGGTCCACCTGGGTCCCGAGCTGTGCGACGCGCTCGCCTACCTTTGTCCGGATGCGCGCACTGATCTCCGGCAGCCGCGCCCGCACCAGCGCCACCCCGGCGGTCAGGCCCTCGCAGCGCTGGCTAAGCAGTTCGTGTATTCGCGCGCCTTCGCGCTCGCGCGACTCGTTCAATTCCACGACCGTTTCGCCCAGCAGTGCGAGCGCCTCGCCGGCGAGCGGTGTCAGGTCGCGTTCTGCTTCACGGATGACGCCCGGCCAGCGCAGGATGTCGAGCGCGCTCATCGGTCCCGGGATGCCGCCCAGCATGCTGCCGACGTCGGCAGCGCGCCTGAGCAGCTGCTCCACCATCGGGCGATTCAACTCGAGTTGCGGTGTCGAGGCGACCGTCGAGCGCAGGTAGACGCCCGCCTCGACCTTGCCGCGGCGCAGCTTGCTGCCGAGCAACTGGCGCACGTCGCCCTCGAGGCCGCGCAGGTCTTCCGGCAGTCGCGTCGAGATCTCGAGATAGCGGTGGTTCACGGCGCGCAGTTCGCAGGTCAGGGTCCCCCAGGGTCCCTGGCGCTCGCGTCGGGCAAAGCCCGTCATGCTGCGAATCATGGTGTCTTCCGGGCGGGAGTTGTGGGCTTGAAAACCGCGGCCACGCGCGCACGACTTAACGGTATGCTGCGCGGAATGTTATAAAATCGCGCCAAAGTCTACAGTAGAAGCAGGCGTGCTGGAGCGACACTTGCACATCGAGCACGCGGATCTGAGCCTCCTCGGCAATCGCGAAGAAAACCAGGACCGGGTCGCCGTTGCGATTGGCGACGGTGCCGCACTGCTTGCCGTCGTGGACGGCATGGGCGGGCACGCAGACGGAGCCAGCGCCGCGGAGACGGCGATACGCTCGATGGTCGGTGACTTCTGGGAAGCGCGCCGCCCGATATTCGATCCCGAGGGCTTCCTGCATCTCGCTGTCGGCCGCGCGCACGACGCGGTGGTCGATCTCGGTCGGGGTCTCCCGCCGGAGATCCGGCCGCGGGCCACCTGCGCCGTCTGCCTGGTGCAGGGCTCGAGCGCATACTGGGTGCACGTCGGCGACAGCCGTATCTACCAGCTGCGCGGCGGCGCAGTCATCGCGCGCACGCGTGACCACAGCCATGTCGAACTGCTGCTGCGCGCCGGCCGCATCACCGAGCGGCAGGCCCAGGACCATCCGATGCGCAACTACGTCGAATGCTGTATCGGGGGCGATCCGATACTGCCGGAAATGACGCTGAGCGGCCGCAACGTGCTGAAATCGGGCGACGTCGTCCTGCTCTGTTCCGACGGATTCTGGTCCGGTATCACAGACGAGCAGATCGCCTCGCTGAGCGGAGATCCGGAACGCAACCTGCGCGACGCGCTGGCCGCCCTGGGCGAGCGGGCGCTGCTCGCGAACAGTCCTTTCGCTGACAACACAACTGCCGCCGCGGCCCGCTGGCTCGGCATCTGAATGCCGGGGGAGATCAAATTGAGACCAAGCGGCCGCTCGCCGGACCAGATGCGTGCCATTCGCCTGACCCGCGGATTCACGCGCCACGCGGAAGGATCAGTGCTGGTCGAGTTTGGCGAGACGAGGGTGCTGGTGACGGCCAGCGTCGAGGACGGCGTGCCGTCGTTCATGCGTGGCAAGGGCGAGGGCTGGGTCACGGCGGAGTACGGCATGCTGCCGCGCGCCACCCATACGCGCTCGGCCCGCGAGGCTGCGCGCGGCAAGCAGAGCGGGCGCACACTCGAGATCCAGAGACTGATTGGCCGCTCGCTGCGAGCCGCCGTGGACATGCGTGCGCTCGGGGAGCGCACGGTTACGCTCGACTGCGACGTGCTGCAGGCGGACGGCGGCACGCGCACGGCCGCCATAACCGGCGCCTACGTGGCGCTGGCCGATGCAATGGATGCTCTCTGTCGCCGACGCGGCATCGCACGCAATCCGCTGCACGGCCAGGTCGCGGCAGTTTCGGTAGGCATCGTGGACGGTGTCGCGGTGGTCGACCTCGACTACGCGGAGGACTCGGGCGCGGAGACCGACATGAACGTGGTCATGAACAATGGCGGCGCGTTCATCGAGATCCAGGGCACGGCCGAAGGCCATGCGTTCCGCAGGAACGAACTCGACCAGCTTCTGGACCTGGCTTCCGTCGCCTGCCAGCAGCTGTTTGCCGCGCAACTCACGGCCCTGCAGGAGCCGCGGCCTGGTGGGTCGCCGGGGTCGGGCGCGTGAGCAGGCAGTTGCCTGCGCGGCTGGTCCTCGCGACCGGCAACGCGGGCAAGCTCAGGGAACTGCAGGCGATCCTCGCGCCTATGCGCGTCGAGGTCCTGCCCTTGTCCGAATTCACGGACTCCGCGGCCGAGGAAACCGGAGACTCCTTCGTGGAGAACGCGTTGCTGAAGGCGCGATTCGCGGCGAAAGCCGCCGGAATTCCCGCGATCGCCGACGATTCCGGGCTGGAGGTGGACGCGCTCGGCGGCGCGCCGGGAATCTATTCGGCGCGCTATGCCGGGGCTGGCGCCGGGGACGCCGCGAACAACGCGAAGCTGCTGCGTGAATTGGCAGGCGTTCCGGATCAGAAGCGCCGAGCGCGTTATCGCTGCGCGATGGTGTTCGTGAGCCGGCCGGACGATCCAGACCCTGTCGTGTGCGAGGCGAGCTGGGAGGGGCGGATTGCGACGGCGGCGCGCGGCAATGGAGGCTTCGGATACGACCCGCTGTTCGTGGTCGCGGGAGGCGAGCGCACCGTCGCCGAGTACGAGGCGGGCGAGAAGAATCGCGTGAGTCACCGCGGCAGGGCGCTTGGCGCGCTCGTCGCGGCACTTGGTGGCGACGCAGGCGAGTCGTGACGGCGCTCATCGCGCCACCGCTGTCGCTGTACGTCCACCTGCCTTGGTGCGTACGAAAGTGCCCGTATTGCGACTTCAATTCCCACGCGGCGCCGCTGGGTGGAATTCCCGAGACCGCGTATCTCGACGCGCTGCTGGCGGATCTCGAATTCGCCGCGCGCGAGGCGCGCGGGCGCGAGGTCGTCTCGGTGTTCTTCGGTGGCGGGACGCCGAGCCTGTTCTCCGCAGCAGCCGTAGCATCCGTCCTGGCCCGGACTCGCGAGCTGCTGCCGGTTGCTGGCGACGTCGAGGTTACGCTCGAGGCGAACCCGGGCACGGTGGAGCACGGCGCCTTCGCTGCGTATCGCGATTCGGGGGTCAATCGCGTGTCGCTGGGCGCACAGAGCTTCGACGATCGTTGCCTCGAGGCGCTTGGCCGCATTCACGCGAGCGACGAGATCGTCGCCGCAGTCTCGGAACTGCGTGCCGCGGGCATCGACAATTTCAACCTCGACCTGATGTATGGCCTTCCACTGCAGGCGCCGGACGGCGCGCGGCGCGACGTCGAGCGTGCACTGGCGCTCGAGCCCGCCCACATCTCGCACTACAACCTGACGCTGGAGCCGGGAACCGTTTTCGAGCGGCGCCCGCCGAAACTGCCGGACGAGGAGTCGGTGTACGAGATGCAGTCGTCCTGCCAGGAATTACTTGCCGATGCAGGGTACGGGCAGTACGAGGTCTCCGCCTATGCGCGCCCTGCGCGGCGCTGCAGGCATAACCTCAACTACTGGAAATTTGGTGACTACCTCGGCATCGGAGCCGGGGCCCACGGCAAGATCACGGACGCCACGGCCGGACTCGTGATCCGCAGCGAGCGAACCCGCCAGCCGGGGCGGTACATGGCCGCGTTGCACGCGGAAGAGCGGGTCGTCCTGCGGCGCGCCGTCGCGGAACGTGACCTTCCGTTCGAGTTCTGCCTGAACGCTTTGCGGCTGGTGGAGGGCTTCGATGAGGCGACGTTCGCGGCTCGTACCGGCCGGTCCTGGGCAACCGTCGCAGGCGTGGCGGCCGCCTGCGAACGGGGTCTGCTCGAGCGCACCGGGTCCGGACAATGGGCCGCGACCGCCCGGGGACGCTTGTTCCTCAATGACTTGCAGGCGATGTTCCTTACGGACGCGCCACCGACCGGCCCGGAAGCAGGCTCGGGCGCGTGAGATCGAGCGGGCAGCGGTGTTGCGCGAGAACCGGCGCCGGAAGCGAGTGACTCAGTTATGCACATCCGGCACGGGCAGGCCAAGATTCGGCGGGTTACAGCCTGTAGTCGAAGTGACATCTTAGACACGGCCCGTAAAGTATTGTTTTTATTATAAGAAAATGACTGCTCAAAATTTGATCAATGCGAAAATGGCCCAATTCCGCGCCCCGTACAGACCCAGCCAGGCCGATTCATCCACACAGTTATCCACAGGATTTGTGGATAACCGGCTGTGGTCCAGGGGCGACATGAGAATGCCCTTGTCAGCCCCGGCTGGCGCTCCTATACTTCGCGCCCTTTTTGCAAAGTCTGCCCAAGGACCGCGGCCATGAAGAGCGGAATCCATCCCGACTACAAGAACATCACCGTGACCTGCAGTTGCGGTAACACCTTCGAGACGCGCTCCACGCTCGGCGAGGACCTGCAGATCGAAGTGTGCTCGAGCTGTCACCCTTTCTACACCGGCAAGCAGAAGATCGTCGACACGGGCGGTCGTGTGGATCGCTTCCGCAAGAAGTACGCGCGCGGCTGAACCGCGTCCGTCCGGACGGAAGTCGACGGGGCGCTTCGGGCGCCCCGTTTCGTTTGGGTGCGGAACTTTCTGGACGCGCGCAGGCACTCTAGACTCAGGGTTCCAGTCCCCGAGGTCCGTGCATGACGTTTCACACAGCCCGAATGATCTCCGCGATGCTTGCGATGACGGCCGTCGCCGGCTGCGCCACCAATCCCGTCACCGGCAAGTCCGACGTCGTGATGATGTCGGAGGCGCAGGAGATCCAGCTCGGCCGCGAGGAGCACGCGAAGATCCTGCAGGAGTTCGGGCGGTATGACGACCCGGCGCTGCAGGACTACGTGACCCGTGTCGGCCAGCGCATCGCGGCGGTAAGCCATCGACCGCAGCTCCAGTACACGTTCACGGTGCTCGACAGCCAGGACATCAACGCGTTCGCACTGCCGGGCGGCTACGTGTACATCACCCGCGGGATCATGGCCTACCTGAATTCCGAGGCGGAACTGGTTGCGGTGCTCGGCCACGAAGTCGGGCATGTGACGGCGCGGCATTCGGTGCGCCAGCAGTCCGGCGCGATGGCCACGGGTGTTGGCGCAACCGTGATAGGCATCCTGACGGGCAGCGGGGACCTTGCTTCGGTGGCGAACATGGCTGGCACCGCGCTGGTGAGCGGCTATGGGCGCGACATGGAACTCGAGGCGGACAGCCTCGGCGCCCAGTACCTCGACCGCCTGGGCTATGACCCCGACGCGATGATCGACGTCGTGCGCCTGCTCAAGAACCAGGAGAGCTTCGAGCTGCAGCAGGCTCGCGTCGAGAACCGCGAGCCCCGCGTGTATCACGGCGTCTTCGCCACGCACCCGGACAATGACACCCGGTTGAAGGAAGTCGTGAAAGCGGCCCACAAGGTGGAACCCAATGCCGCGGCCCAGCGTCCAGATGGCCGGGACGCATACCTGGACCGCGTCAAGGGCATGGCTTTCGGCTCGAGCGCCGCGCAGGGCATGGTCCGTGGCAGCCGCTTCTATCACGCGGACATGGCGTTCACGGTGGCGTTCCCGAGCGCCTGGACCATCAAGAACCTGCCGAGCAAGGTAGTTGGGTACCCGGTGCAGAAGGACGCGTATCTCGAGTTGTACGCGATGGCGATGCCGCCGAATCTCACGCCCAGGGAGTTCCTGGTGAAGAACCTGGGCGGCACGACCCTGTCGTCTGCGGAGAACCTCCAGGTGAACGGCCTGCAGGGGTATACGGCCGTCGCGCGCGACGTCCAGCTGCCATGGGGAAATCGCGGCCAGGCCAGGTTCGCCGTGGTCTACCTGAACGGGATGGCCTACGTCTTCCGGGGCGCCACGCGCATGGCTGCGGGGTTTGCGGCCGCGGATCCATTGTTCATGTCGAGCATAAAGACGTTCCGTCGCCTGAAGGACAGTGAATTTGCGCTGGCCGAGCCGACCCGCATCGAGCTCGTGAAGGCGACACCCCGGACCCGCATCCAGGACCTCGCGCAGTCCTCACCCGTCCGTCCCTACCCGGCCGAGCAGCTCCGGCTGCTGAACGACCTCTATCCGGACAAGGAGCCGACCGCCGGCCAGGTCCTGAAGGTCGTGAATTAATACTGTCTTGATCGGGTCGCCCGGTCATGCAAGGCTGGCCGGAAGTCACCGAGCCGTCCAGCGCGGTCGAAAAAAGGTAGGAAAGCGATGAGCACGAACAAGTACGAACTGGTCAATCTCGACACGGGAAAGAAGTCCACGCTGCAGGCCATGAGCGGGACCGTCGGGCCGGACTGCCTGGGCATCGCCCCGCTGGCCAAGGACCACGGGATATTCACCTTCGATCCGGGGTTCATGGCGACCGCATCCTGCGAGAGCAAGATCACCTACATCGACGGCGACGCAGGGGTACTGCTCTACCGGGGTTACCCGATCGACCAGCTTGCGACCAAGTCCAGCTTCCTCGAAGTGTCCTACCTGCTGCATCAACGGCGAACTGCCGGGCGCCAAGCAGCTCGAGCAGTTCGACCACTCGATCCGCTACCACACGATGATCAATGAATCGCTGCTGCGGTTCTTCAACGGGTTCCACTACAACGCGCACCCGATGGCCATGGTGTCCGCGGTCGTCTCGTCGATGGCGGCGTTCTACCACGACTCGATGGACAACAATAACCCGCGGCACCGCGAGATCTTCGCGCACCGTATCCTGGCAAAGATGCCGACCATTTCGGCGGCTGCCTACAAGCACATGCTCGGCCAGCCGTTCGTCTATCCGCGCAATGACCAGGACTACTGCGCCAACATCCTGCGCATGTTCTTCGCGGTGCCCGCCGAGGACTACGTGGTCGACCCGGTGACCGCGCAGGCGCTGGACCTGCTTCTGATCCTGCACGCCGATCACGAGCAGAACGCCAGCACCTCGACCGTGCGGCTGGCCGGCAGCACGGGCACCAACCCGTACGCGGCGATCTCGGCCGGCGTCTCGGCGCTGTGGGGTCCGGCGCATGGCGGCGCGAACGAGGCCGTGCTGGCCATGCTCGAGGACATCGGCACCGTCGACAACATCCCGAAGTTCCTCGAGCGCGTGAAGGACAAGGATGGCCATACGCGCCTGATGGGCTTCGGCCACCGCGTCTACAAGAACTTCGACCCGCGCGCGAAGATCATTCGCGACATGTGCCACAAGGTGCTCGCGCGGCTTGGCCGCACCGACAACCCGCTGTTCGAGCTGGCGCTCAGGCTCGAGGAGATCGCGCTGAAGGACGAGTACTTCATCGCCCGCAAGCTGTACCCGAACGTGGATTTCTACTCGGGCCTGATCTACAGCGCTCTCGGCATCCCGCGATCGATGTTCACGGTGATGTTCGCCATTGCGCGTACCGCGGGCTGGGTTGCGCACTGGCAGGAGATGATCGGTGACCCGGCGATGAAGATCGGCCGGCCGCGCCAGCTCTATACGGGGCCGACGGCACGCGATTACGTGGAGATCGGCAAGCGCTGAGGATAGGGGACATTCTCCTTTTCGGAGGGGACATTCTCCTTTTTCTGGGCCTCGCCACTGCCCAGGTCTGGCAGCGCATCGAGAAAAAGGAGAATGTCCCCTCCGAAAAGGAGAATGTCCCCTGTCTACAGCAGCGCCTCGACCTCGGCAAAGCCGGCCCGGCGCATCGGTCGTCCGTCGACGGGACTCGCGGGGGCTTGCCTGATCCCGTCCAGCGGGAACACGACCGTGTCCACGGCCAGGTGCCCGGCGACGAAGCGAACAGCGGGGTAGGTCACCGTGCGGTCGCGCTCGTAGCGCATCCGCCGTTCGACCACCTCGTGCGGCACGCCTCGCTCGGCAAGCTGCAGCCATACTGCTTCGGCCGACTCGGAGAATACGTGCAGGCTGATATCCGAGTGGCCTGACGCCGTTCCGGTGAGTACGGGTCCGACCAGGCGCGGCTCGAAGTCCGACAGCAGCCGCATCGCCTCCAGCGCGGCCCGCCGCAGCGTAGCGAGGTCGCTCTCGTGGCGGTCGGCGTCGAAAAGCCTCTGGTGGGCCACCATCGCCGCCTCGATTTCCCTGTTGCGCGGCAGGATCGACGCGTCCGTCACGCCCAGTCGCCCGGCAGCCTTGCGCTTGGCGAGCAGGAAGTCGTCCACGCCCTGTTCACGCATGATGCGGGCCGCTTCCTCCGCGACGGCCTGTCGAAGGAGTTCGGCGCGCGGATTCGGTCTTCGGTGCATCGGTCGCGCCTTCAAAAAATTGAATCTTCCGACGCGGGCAACTGGACGCTCTCCGCATCCACTTCGGCCCCGAAGCCCGACGACCCGGCCTGCGGCGGGAACCGGTCGAGGAAAACCTCGAAGATTGCGCCAGGGCTGCCGGCGCTGGCTGGAGCCCCGGTTTCGCGCGACACCCACATGCGCATGATTCCCGGCGGTTCGGGCAGTCGGTGCTCGGGCCGGTCCTTCAGTGCGACCTGCATGAAGTAAAGCCACATCGGCAGGGCCGTGCGGCCGCCTTCCTCGTTGTCGCCGAGCGAGCGTTCCTGGTCGAAACCGACCCACGCGGCTGCGACCAGGTCGGCGTTGAAGCCTACGAACCACGCGTCGCGGTGATCGCTGGTCGTGCCTGTCTTGCCGGCCACGTCGCGGCGACCGAGCGCCTTGGCGCGCTGCCCGGTGCCGCGCTGGATCACGTCCGTCATCATGTCGGTCATCACGTATGCATTGGCTGCCGAGATGGCGCGCGGCGCGCGACGCTCGAGCGGCACGACGCTACCGGCGTTGCCGGCGGTGGCATCGCCGTCGCTGGAGTGGCCGCTGACGGTATCGCCTGCTCCCATGCCGTCGACACCGGCCGCGGAGGCTGCATCCACCGGCGGCGAGTCCACGCATCCCGGGCAGGCCAGCGGGGGCGCAGCCTCGAACACGGAGGCGCCGGACGAATCGGCTATCTTTTCAATGAAATACGGGGTGAGGCGCCAGCCGCCGTTGGCGAAGACGGCGAAACCGCGCGCCATTTCGAGTGGTGTCACCTGCCCGGTGCCCAGCGCCAGCGTCAGGTTTGGTGGCATGGCCTCGGGGCCGAAGCCGAATGCCGCGATGTGCCGTATCGTCGGTCCTATACCGGCCCCGCGCAGCAGCCGGATCGATACCAGGTTTCGCGACCGTGCCAGGCCCTCGCGCATCGGCGTCGGCCCGTAGAACCGCTTGTTGTTGTTCTGCGGCCGCCACTCCTCCGAACCGGCGTCACCGCCGCCCTGCAGCACGATGGGCGCGTCATTGATGAGCGTGGCCGGCGTGAATCCGCGCTCGAGCGCGGCCGAGTAAATGAACGGCTTGAACGACGATCCGGGCTGTCGCCTGGCCTGTATCGCCCTGTTGTATTTGCTCGCGTCGAAGTCGAAGCCGCCCACGAGTGCGACGATCGCGCCGTTGGCCGGATCGAGGGCAACCAGCGCGGCACCCACGGCGGGCATCTGCGCGAGGCGACTGCGCCCGTCCTCCAGCGGCTCCACGTACACGACCTGGCCGACTTCCAGGATCTCGGCTGCCGTCTTCGGGGCGCGACCGACACCGCCCCCCTCCAGCGCCGGCCGGGCCCAGGACATGGCCTCCCAGTCCAGGTCGATGGTCGATCCCGAGCGCAGGCGCAGCGTGGCTTCCTGTGCGCCGACCATGACGACCACGGCGGCCTGAAGGTTGCCTCGATTCGGGTTCTTGTGCAGTGCCGCGCTGATCGCGGCAACGTCCTGCACGATCGCCGGATCGATACGGTCGCGCGCACCGCGATAACCGTGGCGCCGGTCGTATTCGAGCATCGCCTGCCAGGCGGCCGTGTCCGCCGCGATCTGCAGCGCGCTGTCGATCGTGGTGGTGGCCCGGTAGCCGTCCGTCAGCGCCGCCGCACCGTAGCGCTGGACCATTTCCTGCCTGACCATCTCGGCAACGTATGGCGCCTGGAGCTCGACGTCGGGAGCGTAGATGCGACTGGAAATCGGTACGTCGTTCGCGGCAGTACGCTCTGCCTCATCGATCTTGCCCGTCTCCACCATGCGCCGCAGCACGTAGGCGCGGCGTGCGCCTGCCTTCTCGACGCTCGTGGCCGGATTGTCACGCGAGGGTGAGCGCGGCAGTCCGGCGATCAGCGCCGCCTCGGACAGGGTCAGGTCGCCGATGTGCTTGTTGAAGTAGACCTCGGCAGCGGCGCCGACGCCGTAGGCCCGTTGCCCCAGGAAGATCCGGTTCAGGTACTGGGCCAGGACCTCCTGCTTGGTGAATTCATGCTCGAGGCGCAGCGCGAGGAACACCTCGTTCAGCTTGCGACGAAGTGTCCGTTCGGAAGTGAGCAGCGTATTGCGCGCGAGCTGCATCGTAATGGTGCCGCCGCCTTCGCGAACCCCGCCTGCCGACAGGTTCGCGGCCAGCGCTCGAACCAGCCCCTGCCAGTCCACGCCCGGATGCTCGAAAAAGCGATCGTCTTCGGCCGCCAGGAATGCGTCGATCAGCACCTGCGGGATTTCGGCAAACGAAACCGGTATGCGGCGTTGCTCACCGATCTGGGCGATCAGCAGTCCATCGCGCGAATACACGGTGAGCGGCAGCTGCATGCGCAGGTCGCGCAGGTCGGCCGCCTCGGGCAGTTCAGGTTCCAGGTACTGGAAGGCGCCCGCGATTCCGAGGACAACCGCTCCGCATGCGGCCAGGGCGACCGTGAGAAAGGTCGCGAGTATTTTCGAGGCGGGTCGCTTCATGCCGAATTCTGGGATCCAGTCCTTGCCGCGCTTGGGACGGTTGTGCATAGTAGCTCGCGACGCAAGGGCAAACCCACCGAAAGGTGGGGACGCAAAGCCACCGGTCTAAGGGTCAGGCCTATGACAGCGGGGTTGCCGGTCCGGACGATTTCGTCGTGCTCGCGACTGCGTGCGAGACGACAATCCCGATGGGATCGTCACGTGACATGGAACCCGCTCCGGGTGGCCTGACCCGGACAACCGGCCCTTCGCTGCCCTGCGTGGTCGATGTTTTTTCGTTGCGGAGATGGGGGTTTGCTGCCGGATGCCGCAAATTGATAGGGCGCTCACAATTCTTTTTCGTGAAAGCCTGTTATATAGTGCGGCGGGGGCATGGAATCTACTCCACGATCGTTGCGCAACCTCTTGAACTAGAAGGACTCACGCGTGCTGTTTCAGGGTAGGTCACGACCGGTCATAGGACTCGACATCACGACGTCGTCGATCAAGCTCATCGAGCTTTCGAAGGCCGGCGACGGCTATCGCGTCGAGTCTTACTCGGCGGAGGCCTCCCCGCCCAACGCGATCAACGAAAAGGCGATCGTTGATGCCCAGGCGGTCGGCGAAGCGGTTCGGCGCGCGGTCAAGCGCGCTGGCGCCCGCAGCAGGGAGTGCGCCGTCGCCATCAGCGGCGACGCGGCGATCACGAAAGTCATCCAGATGCCGCGCAACCTGCGCGAGGCGGATCTCGAATCCCAGGTCGAGATGCAGGCGGACCAGTACATTCCATTCCCGATGGAGGAAGTCAGCTTCGATTTCGAAGTGATCGGTCCGTCGGAAAAAGATCCGGAAATGCTCGACGTGCTGCTCGTGGCAACCCGCTCCGAGAATGTCGAGCAACGCCAGGCGGCGGTGCACGCCGCGGGCCTCGCGACGCGCATCGTCGACGTCGAGGCCTTCGCGCTGGAGAACGCCTGCCGGCTCCTGACGCACCAGATGCCGGACGGCGGCATGGATCGCAACATCGCGGTGATGGATTTCGGCGCCAGCAGCACGACGTTTTCGGTGCTGCGCGACCTGAAGGTAACCTACACCCGCGACTTCGCCTTCGGCGGTCAGCAACTGACCGAGGAAATCATGCGGAGCTACGGGCTCAGCATGGAAGAGGCCGGGCGCGCCAAGAAAGAGGGCGGGCTGCCGGCGAACTACCAGTCCGAGGTACTCGACCCGTTCATCGACGACATGTGCCAGCAGGTGAGTCGCTCCCTGCAGTTCTACCTGGCGTCCGGCAGCGGCCGCACGCCGCCCGACCAGATCCTGGTCTGCGGCGGTTGCGCCAACATTCCTGGCGTCGCGGACGTGATCACCAGCCGCGTGGGCATCAGCGCCGAACGCGGCGACCCGCTTGGCCAGATGAAGATCTCGACGCGAGCGCTGGCGCAGGGCGTGAAGAAGGACGCGACCGCGCTGCTGACGGCTTGCGGTCTTGCGCTGAGGAGCTTCGACTGACATGCCAAGAATCAACCTCCTGCCGTGGCGCGACGCCCAGCGCAAGCAGAAGCGACAGGAATTCATCCTGTCGATCTGCGCGGCGATTGCCACTGCGGCACTTGTCACGCTGATCGGCCGCTGGCAGATGAGTTCCGCCATCGAACACCAGCAGCAGCGCAACCAGGTCCTGACCGATGCGATCGCGCAGCTCGACAAGAAGATCGAGGAGATCAACGGGCTCGAGAACCAGAAGCGCAGGCTGCTCGCGCGCATGGAAATCATCGAGACCCTGCAGCGCAGCCGTCCCGTGATCGTCCACGTCTTCGACGAAATCGTCCGCACGCTTCCAGAAGGCGTCTACCTGACATACCTGAAGGGCCAGGGCGACAAGCTCGAGATCCGCGGAGTAGCGCAGTCGAGCACGCGCGTATCGGCGTTCATGCGCAACATCGACAATTCGAAGTGGCTGGCGGATCCGTCGCTGCAGGTCGTCGAGACCAAGGGCCGGGATTCGAGCCGTGGCGCGGACTTCACGATGTCCGCGAAGCTGCGCAGCCAGACGCCGCCCGCGGATGACGCGCAAGCCGCCAAGGTGGCAGCCAAATGACCAAACTCCAGGAAATTCTCGACCAGCTGCGCGCCCTCGATCCGAATGACCCGGGGCGCTGGCCACTGGCCGTGCGCCTCGGCGTCGCAATCACGCTGTTCGTGCTTGCGGCCGCGGGCGGCTACTACTTCTTCGTCTGGAAGTCGCAACACCCGCTGCTGGTCGACGCACGCGCCAAGGAAGTCGAGTTGATCGGCACGCTCGAGAGCAAGGCGCGCAAGGCCGCCAACCTGCAGGCCTACAAGGACCAGCTGGCGGAGATGCAGAAATCCTTCGGCGCGATGCTGCGACAGCTGCCTGACAAGACCGAGGTGCCCAACCTGCTGGTCGACATTTCGCAGACGGGCCTCGCGTCCGGCCTGCAGGAGCAGCTGTTCCAGCCACGCGGCGAGGTGCGCAAGGACTTCTATGCCGAGCTGCCGATCAGCATCCGGCTGGCGGGCGACTATCACGAGATGGGCACGTTTGCGGCCGGCGTGGCCGCGCTGCCGCGCATCGTGACGCTGCACGACATCGAGATCGCCCCGGCAGGCAAGGGTGCCGGCGATGCAGGCGACCTGATCCTCAATGTGACCGCCAAGACCTATCGCTACCTTGGCGAGGACGAGCAGGTCTCAGGCGACGATGGCAAGGCCGGCAAGGCCAAGAAAGCCGGAAAGTCCGGCGCGGGCGGATGAGGCGGCCATGGCGAAGATGCAACCGGATATGACCACAGCACTGCGCATCGTCGCGGCCGCAGCCGTGCTCGCGACGGCCGGCGGATGTAGCGACGACACCGACAAGCTGCGCGCCCAGATCGAGGAAATCGAGAGCCGTCCCGGCGGGCGCATCGAGCCGCTGCCGGAGGTGAAGCCCTACGAGACCTTCGCCTATCCCTCTGCCGACCTGCGCTCGCCGTTCGAGCCAGGCGTGCCGTCGTCGTCGACCTCGGCCAACGGCATACGCCCCGACTCCAACCGGCCCCGCGAGTTCCTCGAGCAGTTTTCGCTCGACACGCTTCGCATGGTCGGGACACTGAACCTCAATGGCCGGGTCTACGGGCTCGTGCAGACGAAGGACGGGCTGGTGCACCGTGTGCTGCCAGGCAACCACCTGGGCCAGAGCGACGGCCGGATTACGACAATAGAAGAAGGCAAGATCTCGCTCATCGAGATCGTTCCCGACGGCATGGGCGGATTCATCGAGCGTCCCGCCGCGCTTGGGTTGAGCGACTGATCTGCAAGGAGATTCGAGAATGACCGCTGCATCGTTCAACACGATCGGAACCCGCGACGGCACGCGCCAGGCGCGCCGCCGGCGCAGGCCCGCGGCACTCATCGCGCTGGCCGGAGTCGCTGCATTCATCGCGCGCGCCGCGCTGGCACAGGATGCCCTGCTGCTGGAAAAAGTCGATGTGCAGCCGCAGCCGGGCCAGCAGGTCGAGGTACGGCTGGTACTGAACGGCCCTGCGCCTCAGCCGGTGACGTTCACCGTCGACAATCCGGCGCGCCTCTCGGTGGACCTGCCGGGCGCCACGCTTGCGCTGCCGTCGCGCCGCATCGACGTCAACACGGGCGGTGTCGACACGATCGTCGCGGCCGAGGCTTCGGGCCGCACCAGGCTCGTGTTCAACATGGACCGGATGCTCCCTTACCAGACCCGCGTCTCGGGCAACACCGTTTTTGTGGTGATCGGGCAGGGCGGCGGCGCCGCACCAGTCGCTGCAACCACGGCGTCCGCGCCGCCAGCACAGACGGCAGGCCCGGCGACGGCGTCGGCCGTGCAGAAAGTCGATTTCCGCCGTGGCACCGACGGTGCCGGCCGCGTGCTGGTGAGCACCAGCAATGCCGGTGTGCAGGCCAGCCTGAAGCAGGAGGGCGGCCGCATCGTCATCGACTTCCCGAATACCACGGTGCCTGACGAATACCTGAAGCGCTTCGACGTCGTGGACTTCGCCACGCCGATCAGCTCTTTCGACGTGACCCGCGGCCCGAACGGCACGCGCATCGTCGTGGTGGCGACCGGCGACTACGAGCAGCTTGCCTACCAGAGCGACCGCGACTACGTGCTCGAGGTTCGCCAGCGCCAGAAGGCCGCCGTGGTCGATCCCAGCAAGCGCGAGTACAAGGGTGAGCGGCTGACGCTGAATTTCCAGGATATCGAGACCCGCGCGGTGCTGCAGCTGCTCGCAGAGACCAGCGGCCAGAACATCGTGGTGAGCGACTCGGTGCAGGGCAACGTGACCCTGCGCCTGCAGAACGTGCCCTGGGACCAGGCGCTCGACATCGTGCTCAGGACCAAGGGACTCGACAAGCGCCAGGACGGCAACGTCATCTACGTCGCGCCGACCGACGAGCTGCAGGCTCGCGAGAAGCAGCAGCTCGAATCGCAGAAGGCGATCGTCGAGCTCTCGCCCGTGCGCACGGAATACATGCAGGTCAACTACGCGAAGGCCTCCGACCTCGCCGGGCTGATCAAGTCGCAGGGCAAGAGCTCGCTGCTCTCCGACCGTGGCAGCGTGTCGGTCGACGACCGCACCAACACCCTGCTGCTGGTCGACACGGCCGAGCGGCTCGCGGACATCCGCCGCCTGGTTTCCACGCTGGACATACCCGTGAAGCAGGTGCTGATCGAGTCGCGCATCGTGATCGTCAACGACAGCTTCGCCCGCGAGCTGGGCGTGCGCTTCGGCAGCGCCTACGTGAACAATGTCGGCGACGACGGCATGTTCTGGCTCGGCAACAATGGCCTGAACGTCGCCGGCAGCGGCACCTCCGGCAGCAGTGGCCCGATCATCTCCGGCGACGTCGGGTGCGTCGGGACAGGGTCCGGTGCAGACCACTACCGCACCGGAGCGCTACATCGTCAACCTGCCGGTCGCAAACCCGGCGATGAACCTGGCGATGACGCTGCTGAACTCCAACTACGTCGTCGACCTCGAGATCACCGCAGCGCAGCGCGAAGGCCGCGGCGAGGTCGTCTCGGCTCCGCGCGTGATCACCGCGAACGGCCAGGAGGCCTACATCGAGCAGGGCCGCGAGATTCCGTACCAGGAGTCGGCATCGAGCGGTGCGACCACCACGCAGTTCAAGAAGGCCGTGCTGTCGCTGACCGTCACGCCGCAGATCACGCCTGACGACCGCCTGATCCTGGACCTGAAGGTCACCAAGGACAGCGTCGGGCAGTTCGTACCGAGCGCTACCGGCGGCCTGGTGCCGAGCATCGACACGCGCCAGATCACCACCCAGGTGCTGGTCAACGACGGCCAGACCGTCGTGCTGGGCGGCATCCTCGAGACCGACAAGCGCGACGACGTGAGCAAGGTGCCGTTCCTGGGCGACATCCCGGGCCTGGGCGTGCTGTTCCGCAAGAAATCGGTCAGCGACGAGAAGAACGAACTGCTGATCTTCGTGACACCGAAGATCCTGCGCGAGGGCGCCGAGATCTACTGACGATTCCCCGATCCGGTGGGACAATGCGGCCGCAGCGATCCTGCGGCCGCATTCGTTTCGGGCATGCTGAACGCCGAGAACATCTTCCTGGTGGGCCCCATGGGCTCGGGCAAAAGCGCCGTGGGACGGCAGCTCGCGACCCGGCTGGGCCTCGTATTCGTCGACAGCGATGCCGAGATCGAGACGCGCACCGGCGTCGATGTTTCATACATCTTCGAGTGCGAGGGCGAGGCGGGCTTCCGCGCGCGGGAGAGCGAAATCCTCGACGAGCTCACGCGCTCGGCGCGGAGGGTCGTCGCTACCGGAGGCGGCGCGGTGCTGGACCCCGGGACTCGCTCCCGCCTGCGGGAGAGGGGTTGTGTCGTGTATCTTCGGACCTCAGTGAACCAGCAACTCGCCCGCACCCGCGGCAGCACAAAGCGTCCGCTGCTGATGAATACCGACCCGAGGGGGACGCTCGAGCGACTCGCGTCGCTGCGGGAGCCGCTCTACGAGGAAGTCGCCGACCTGGTCGTGGACACCGACGGCCGCAGGGTGAAGACCGTGGTCCTGGAAATCCTGCAGCGCCTCGAGGCCGCGAGGGACCGCCCTTGCAACGGCTGAGCATAGACCTCGGCGCGCGAAGCTACCCGATATTGATCGGCCCGGGCCTGCTGGAAGACGGCAACGTCCTGTCCGAGGTAGTGCCCGCCCGCGACGTGATGGTGGTGACCAACGACGTCGTGGCTCCGCTTTACCTTGCGCGCCTGCTGCGCGCACTCGTTGACCGGCGAGTGGAGACGGCGCTGCTACCCGACGGCGAGCGATACAAGACGCTCGAGACCATGGGCCGGGTCCTCGACGCGCTGGTCGCGGCCCGAATGAACCGCGATGCCTGCGTGCTGGCGCTGGGCGGGGGCGTCATTGGCGACGTGGCCGGGTTCGCCGCGGCCTGCTACCAGCGTGGAGTGGGCTACGTGCAGGTTCCGACCACGCTGCTTGCACAGGTGGACTCGTCCGTAGGGGGGAAGACCGGCGTCAATCATCCAGGTGGAAAGAACCTCGTCGGTGCGTTCCACCAGCCGCTTGCGGTGATCTCCGATACCCGGACACTGGGTACGCTGCCGGTCCGTGAGCTCCGGGCCGGGCTCGCCGAGGTGATCAAGTACGGCCTGGTCGCCGACGAGGCATTTCTCGCCTGGCTCGAATCCAATCTCGGGCAGCTGCTCGCGCTGGAACCATCGGCCGTGGAATACGCCGTGCGCCGCTGCTGCGAGATCAAGGCCGCGATCGTCGCCGAGGACGAGCGCGAACACGGTGCCCGTGCGCTGCTGAATCTCGGCCACACCTTCGGTCACGCGATCGAGGCGGCGGCGGGCTATGGCGAGTGGCTGCACGGCGAAGCGGTCGGCGTGGGAATGCTGCTCGCAGCCGACTTGTCGCAACGCCTCGGCTGGATCGGCAGCGAGGATGTGGAGCGGGTTCGCGAATTGCTGCGACGCGCGGGGCTGCCTGTGACCGCTCCTCGCATCGGCGCCGGGCGGGCGCTGGAGCTGATGGCCATGGACAAGAAAGTACTCGCGGGCCGGATACGGCTGGTGCTGCTCGCCCGCATCGGCGAAGGCGTGGTCAGCGGCGACTACCCGGTCGAGGCGCTGCAGCAGACGCTCTCGACGCACTTCGGGGTCACTGCATGAACGCTTTCGCAGGCACGCTTGCCCCCTACGCGCAGCACGATGCGGCGTCCCGGGGCCGCCGGTTTCCGGAGCCCGCCCCACGGCACCGCACCGAGTACCAGCGCGACCGCGACCGTATCGTGCACTCGACGGCGTTCCGCCGCCTGGTCTACAAGACACAGGTCTTCGTGAACCATGAGGGAGACCTGTTCCGTACCAGGCTCACGCACTCGCTGGAAGTCGCGCAGATTGCGCGCAGCGTGGCGCGCGCGCTCGGCTTGAATGAGCCGCTCGCGGAGGCGATCTGCCTCGCGCACGACCTCGGCCACACGCCATTTGGCCACGCCGGGCAGGACGCGCTGCACGAATGCATGCGCGAGTTCGGCGGGTTCGAGCACAACCTGCAGTCGCTCAGGGTGGTCGACGAACTCGAGGAGCGCTATGCAGAATTCGCCGGCCTGAACCTGACCTTCGAGACCCGCGAGGGAATACTGAAGCACTGTTCAGTGGCGAACGCGCGGCAGCTGGGCGACCTGGGCGAGCGCTTTCTCGAGCGTCACCAGCCCAGCCTCGAGGCACAGCTCGCGAACCTCTCCGACGAGATCGCGTACAACAACCACGACGTCGACGACGGCATACGCGCCGGGCTGATCACGATCGACGAGCTGAACGAACTGGACATTTTCCGCCGCCAGCACGATGTCGTGACGGCCCGTTATCCGGGCCTGGGTGTCCGTCGCCTGGTCCATGAAGTCGTGCGCCGCATGATCGACTACCTGGTCAATGACCTGATCGATGCCTCGGCCGCGTCCATCGCAGCCGCGGCTCCCGCTGGCGTCGAGGACGTGCGCGCGCGCCCGGAGCCCCTGCTGCGCTTCGGGCCGGAAGTGGCGGCCGAGCACCTCGAGCTGAAGCGCTACCTGCGGCAGCACCTGTACCGCCACTACAAGGTGCTGCGCATGACGAACAAGGCCGGCCGGGTCGTCCGGGAGCTCTTCGATGCGATGTTCGGGGACGTGGACCTGATGCCACCCGAGCACCAGCAGGCAGCGCAACGCATGGAGGCCGAGGACGGGCGTGCAGGCCGGGCGCGGGCCGTGGCCGACTACATCGCCGGCATGACGGACCGCTTCGCGATCCTCGAGCACAGGCGCCTGTTCGAACCGTCGGAGCGGACCTGAGGGGCTGCATCCGCACTAGTCCGTACCGCCGGATTGCCTACCCGGCTCTCTTCCTCCGGTATCATCACCCGCTCCGTATTACCCGAGCCCACCGATGCCCGTCGTCCCCAGAAACATCCCGGCGCGCGAGCGCCTGATCTTCGCCATGGACGTTGCCGACCCGGCCGAGGCGCGCCGCGTCGCGGAGACGCTCGGCGACGCCGTTCAGTTCTACAAGATCGGCCTCGAGCTGTTCATGGCGGGGGGGTACTTCGAGCTGCTCGACTGGATGGTCGCGCGCGGGAAGAAGGTATTCGTTGACCTGAAGTTCTTCGACGTGCCCGCGACGGTCGGTGCGGCCGTCCGGCAACTGCGCAATCGCGGCGTGACGCTCGCGACCGTGCACGGCAACCAGGGCATCATGGAAGCGGCTGCGGCGGCAAAGGGCGACGTGAAGATTCTCGCGGTGACGGTGCTCACCAGCCTCGACCGCGGTGACCTGGACGACCTTGGCTTCGCCTGTGACGTCGAGCAGCTGGTGCTGTCGCGCGCCCGGCGCGCACTGGAGGCGGGCTGTGACGGCGTGGTGTCGTCGGGACTCGAGGCGCCGAAGCTTCGTGAATTCATCGACCACCGCCTGCTGGTCGTGACGCCGGGCATCCGTCCGGTCGAGAACCGGCCCGTGGATGACCAGAAGCGCACGGTGGACGTCGCGCAGGCCTTCGGGAACGGCGCGGACTACATCGTGGTCGGGCGCCCGATACGCGACGCGGCGGATCCACGCGCTGCTGCGCTCGCGATACAGTCGACGATTGCCGGCGTGTTCGGCGAGGAAGCACCGCGATGACCGCCCCGCTGAAAAATGACCTGTTCCTGCGCGCGCTTTTGCGCGAGCCGACCCCGCGAACGCCGCTCTGGATGATGCGACAGGCGGGGCGCTACCTGCCCGAGTACCGCGCGACGCGCGCCAAGGCGGGCAGTTTCCTGGACCTCTGCATGAACCCGCAACTTGCCTGCGAGGTCACGTTGCAGCCGCTTGATCGTTACCGGCTCGACGCGGCCATCCTGTTCTCGGACATCCTCACCATCCCGCATGCGATGGACGTCGGCCTCTCGTTCGAGACCGGCGAGGGTCCGAGGATCGCGCGACCCGTGCGCACGGCGGCCGACATCGACCGGCTGCCGATTCCGGATCCCGAGGACGAACTGGGCTATGTCATGGACGCGGTGCGGCTGATTCGCCGCGAGCTTGGCGGCCGGGTGCCGTTGATCGGTTTCGCCGGCAGCCCCTGGACGGTCGGCACGTACATGGTGGAAGGAGGCAGCAGCAAGACCTTCCAGCACATCAAGGGCATGCTCTACAGTGCGCCGCGCGAGCTGCACCGGCTGCTCGAGGTGATCACACGGGCGACGCTCGCCTATCTAAACGCGCAGGTCGCCGCCGGTGCGCAGGCCCTGATGGTGTTCGATACCTGGGGCGGCGCACTGACGCCAGCGGACTACAGGGAATTTTCGCTGCGCTACATGCAGCAGATCGTTGACGGCCTCACCCGGGAGAACGACGGGCGCCGGGTGCCGGTGATCCTGTTCACCAAGGGCGGTGGCCAGTGGCTGCCCGACATGGCCTCGACCGGTTGCGACGCGCTCGGCGTGGACTGGACCACCGACCTCGCCGACGCGCGGCGCGCGGTCAAGGACCGGGTCGCGCTGCAGGGAAACCTCGACCCGAGCGTGCTCTATGCCCCGCCGGCCGAGATCCGCGCGCAGGTCGCGCGCGTGCTCGCGAGCTACGGCAAGGGTCACGGCCACGTCTTCAACCTGGGCCACGGCATCCACCCCGACGTGCCGCCGGAGCATGCGGCGGCGATGGTGGACGCGGTGCACGAGCTCTCGCCCGGCTATCACCAGTAGGGCGGCACGAGCTGCCGCATTCCAGGAGCAACGCTCGCCATGGACATCAGCAAGATCGGTATCGGCGAAGACCCGCCGCGCGACGTCAACGCGCTGATCGAGATTCCGCAGGGCGGCGTACCGGTGAAGTACGAGCTCGACAAGGATTCGGGCGCACTGCGCGTGGACCGGTTCCTGAACACTGCGATGTTCTACCCCGGCAACTACGGCTTCATCCCGCACACGCTCTCGGGTGATGGCGACCCTGTGGACGTGATCGTCGTCGTGCCAAGCCCGGTTGTCCCGGGCGCGATCGTCCGTGTGCGGCCGGTCGGCGCGCTGCTGATGAAGGACGAGGCCGGCGACGACGAGAAGATCATCGCGGTGCCGGTGGACAAGCTGCACCCGTTCTACTCGGGCGTGAAGTCATACCGCGACCTGCCGGTGACGCTGACCGACCAGATCGCGCACTTCTTCCAGCACTACAAGGACCTCGAGAAGGGAAAGTGGGTGACCATCGTCCGCTGGGCAGACCACACCAAGGCCGAGCGGATGATCGTCGAGGGGATCCGCCGCGCCGCACGCGACGGCGACGATGTCGCTGCGCACTACATCGCCACCGGCGCCCTGCGCGGAAAATAGGGGGCACTTCTGGGAGGGGACATTCTCCTTTTTTCGCAACCTGCGACGTGCCATTGCCCGGCCAGCGTGCGAAAAAAGGAGAATGTCCCCTCCCAGAAGTGCCCCCTATTTCTTCAGCAGGGGCGTGAGCAGGGGCCAGACCTGGGCGAGCAGCTTCGGTTGTGCAGCTGCATTAGGATGCAGGCCATCGTCCTGCATCAGTCCCTCGTCGAGCGCGATGCCGTCCAGGAAGAACGGCACCAGTGGTACACGCTGACTGGTCGCGACCTGCGCGAACAGTTCGTGGAATGCCTTCGTGTAGGCGGGGCCGTAGTTCGGCGGAATCCGCATGCCTATCAGCAACACCCGGGCGCCGGACTTGCGGCTCAACCGGACCATTGACTCCAGGTTCGCCCGCACGCCGTCCGTCGGAAGGCCCCGAAGCCCGTCATTGCCGCCGAGCTCGATGATCACGACGGCGGGTCGATGCCTGTCCAGCGCCCGCGGCAGGCGGGCGAGTGCGCCGCCCGTGGTCTCGCCGCTCTCGCTGGCGTTCACTACCCGGTATCCGTAACCTTCGGACTCGAGGCGTTGCTGCAGCAGGGTCACCCAGCCCTGCTCGACGCGCATCCCATAGGCCGCGCTCAGGCTGTCTCCCATTACAAGGATGGTGGGAACGTCCGCGCGCGCGAGGTGTCCCAGCAGGACCAGGCACAGGAAGGCGAGGCGAATGCAGATTGAACGCAATGAAGTGGTGCTCGAGGCAGCGCTGCTGGGCAAACAGGTTAGCAGTCCCGAGGGAACGCTAGCCATACTCGACGAAGTTTCCATCGCGATCTCGCGCGGGGAGACCGTGGCCGTCATGGGCGCGTCGGGCGCGGGGAAATCCACGCTGCTTGCGCTGCTCGCCGGCCTGGACGAGCCTACTTCGGGCCGGGTCAGCCTTGCGGGCAATGACCTCACCGCGCTGGACGAGGATGGCCGTGCCGCAGTGCGCGCCCGCCACGTCGGATTCGTGTTCCAGTCGTTCCACCTGGTGCCGTCGCTGACCGCACTCGAAAACGCGATGTTGCCACTCGAGCTCGCGGGCCGTACCGACGCGCGCGCGGTCGCGCTCGAGGTCCTCGCGAAGGTGGGCCTCGAAGGGCGGGTCGGGCACTACCCGAGGCAGCTCTCCGGCGGCGAACAGCAGAGGGTCGCGATCGCCCGCGCCTTCGTCACGCGGCCGGACGTGCTGTTCGCGGACGAGCCGACCGGCAACCTGGACGCGGCTACCGGGACGCGCATCATGGATCTCCTTTTCGGCCTGAATGCAGATGCGGGCGCGACACTGGTTCTGGTGACGCACGACCGCGATCTCGCGGCGCGATGTGGCCGCGTGATACGCCTCGACGCGGGCCGCGTCGTCGCGCAGGCCGCATGACGGCGCTCAGGCTCGCGCTCCGGAATCTCGTCCGCGACTTGAGGTCGGGCGAGATCGCGGTGCTGGTCCTTGCACTGGTCGTCGCGGTAGCGTCGCTCACCGCGGTTGGTTCGTTCACGAGCAGGGTCTCGCGGGCGGTGTCCGAGCAGGCCGGCGAGGTTCTTGCGGCGGACCTCAGGCTCGAGTCGGCGCGTCCAATCGATGAAGCCTACGACCGCGAGGCCCTGGGGCGTGGACTCCGTGTCGCGCGGATCCTGTCCATGCCGAGCGTCGTCTTCCACGGCGAGGATTCGTCCCTGGTTACGCTCCGGGCGGCGAGCGACGGCTATCCATTGCGTGGCAGCCTCAAGGTCGCCGACCAGCCCTTTGGCGAGGCGCGCATCGCGCGCGGCATTCCAGGGCCCGGGGAAGCCTGGGCCGACTCGCGCCTGCTTGCAAAGCTCGGCGCCTCGGTCGGGTCGAGCATCACGGTCGGCGCGGCGACGCTGCGTGTCACCCAGGTACTCGATTACCGGCCAGACCAGGGCGCGGGCTTTGCGGACCTGTCCGCAACTTTGCTGGTGAACATGGCCGATGTGCCCGCGACGCAGCTGATCCAGCCGGGAAGCCGGGTGAGCCGGGCGGTCCTGTTCGCCGGCGACCCCCGGGAGGTCGCCGATTTCGGCAGCTGGCTCGAGTCGGTGAAAGCCAACGGAGAGCGCCTGCAGTCGGTGGCGGACATGAGCCCGCAGGTCCGCGCATCCTCCGATCGCGCGGGACGTTTCCTGTCGCTCGCGAGCATGGTGAGCGTGCTGCTGTCGGCAGTCGCGGTTGCGATGGCGGCGCGGCGCTATGCGCGGCGCCACCTCGATGGCGTGGCCTTGATGAAGTGCATGGGAGCCTCCCAGGGATTCGTTCTCCGGCAGTCGCTCGTGCAACTCGTCGTCATCGCGCTCGCAGTGGCCGCAATCGGCACGCTCGCGGGCTACGTGGCGCAGAGCGGGCTCGCCTGGCTGCTGCGCGACCTGATGAAGGGCGCGTTGCCGCCGCCGTCGCCGGACGCAGCCTGGCTGGGCCTCGCGACGGCCGTCGCGATCCTGGTCGGGTTTGCACTGCCGCCGCTGCTGCAGCTCCGACGGGTGCCGCCGGCGCGCGTGCTCAGGCACGACCTCGAGCCACCGCCATTGCGCTTCGCGGCCGTGTACGGACTCGCGGTCGGTTCGGTACTGGCACTGCTCTTCTGGCTGGTGCGCGATGCCCGGCTGGTGGCCTGGGTCGCAGGTGGCATTGCAGCGACCTTCGCGGCGCTCGGGTTCGCAGGGTGGGCGCTGGTGCGCGCGCTTCGCGCGTTCCGCGGCGGCGCGGGCGTCGCCTGGCGATACGGGCTCGCGAACATCGCGCGCCGCGGCCGCGACAGTGTCGTGCAGGTCGTCGCCTTCGGGCTCGGGATCATGGTGCTGCTGCTGCTCGCGCTGGTTCGCAACGACCTGCTCCGCGAGTGGCGCGCGAGCCTGCCCGCCGACGCACCGAATTATTTCATGATCAACATCCGGCCGGACGAAGGCAGCGCCGTGGGCGAGTTCTTCGCTGCGCGCGGGCTGCCGCGGACCGAGCTCGTGCCGCTGGTGCGTGCGAGGCTGTCGGCCGTGAACGGCGTGCCCGTGGACCAGCTTCAATTCAAGTCGGACCGCGCCAACGGTTTCGTCGAGCGCGAGGCGAATCTCACCTGGGCAAGGACGCTGCGCGACGACAATCGCCTCGTTGCCGGAAGCTGGTGGCGGGACGGTGATGGCGGCGGACCGAGGGTGTCGGTCGAGCAGGAATTCGCGGAACTACTCGGCATCAGGCTGGGTGACGAAGTCACCTACGACGTGGCAGGAGAGAAGGTGAGCGCGAAGGTCACGAGCCTGCGCGACGTGCGCTGGGATTCGTTCCAGCCGAACTTCTTCATGGTCTTTTCACCCGGCGTGCTGGACGACGTCACCGGCACGCTGATCACGAGCGTGCACGTCGAGGCTGCGCAGCGGCCTGCGCTGGTCGAGCTGGTGCGCACGTTCCCGGAAATCACCATCATCGACATCGATGCCTTGCTGACCCAGGTACGCAGCGTGATGGACCGGGCCGCGCTCGCCGTGCAGTACGTGTTCGCATTCACGCTGCTCGCCGGCCTGGTGGTGTTGCTGGCGGCCGCACAGGCGACGCGCGACGAGCGGCGCTTCGAGAGCGCGATCCTGCGGACCCTGGGCGCGAGCCGCAGGCTGGTGCTGGCCGGCGTCGCGGTCGAGTTCCTGGTGCTGGGGCTGCTGGCGGGTTTGCTGGCCGCCGCCGGCGCATCCGTGGCCGGATATTTTCTCGCGCGCGAGGTATTCAACCTTGCTTACGTTCCGGAGCCCGCGGTGTGGGTCGCGGGCGTCGCCGGGGGTGCGCTGATGGTCGGTTTCGCCGGCGTGATGGCCGCGTGGTCCGCCGTCACGCAGCCACCGGTGGAGACGCTGAGGCAGGCGCAGGCATAGAGCCGAGGCTCCCGCCGGGCGAGCGCCACGGAATGGCGGTTCAGCGCTCGACCTCGATGGTCATGGCCGATGGCCGCAGCGGCTGGTTGGCGCCGCCGGCCAGCACGCGATTCAGCGCACGGCCGAACAACAGCACCATCACGCCGCCCGTCGCGCCGATCGCCGCGTGCATGGACCAGAACTCCACCGGCGACATCTTCTCGTAGAAGGTCCCGATCCAGCCGATCAGGTTGTTGGCCACGAACAGGCTCATGAATGCGAATCCCATCATCGTTGCGTTCACGCGCGCTGGGGCGGCGCGCGAGACCAGCGCCAGCAGGGTCGGCCAGTAGTAGAGGAAGGCAATTCCCTGCCCGGCGCAGTACAGCATTGGCCAGACCGGGTGCACCGGCCTGCCACCGGAGCCGAGAATCGCCGCAACGAGGATCATGTTGCTTGCGGCCGCCAGCCATGCGCCGATGCCGATCTTCGCGAGGTCGCCCGGTTCGCCGCGACCTGCCGCCTGGTGTGTCCAGATCCAGAACAGCAAGGGTACGCCGAGGATGCTGGAAAGCGGATCGATCGACTGGTACCAGGGAATTGGAACCTGGATGCTGCCGAGCTGCAGAGCGACGTGATCCTGCATCCAGACCGGCAGCACGTTGGCGAGCTGGTAGTACGCGATTGACTGGAAAACGGTGATCGCCATCACCGCGACCAGCGCGAGGACCACGCGCCATTCCGCGCCGGTCAATCGCGCTGCGTCACGGGTTCGCCGCGGCACGCGGGCCGGAAGGTGACGGTAGCCGACCAGGTAGGTGGCCAGGCCCCCGAGCATGAAGATCGCCGCGACGCCGAAGCCGTAGTGCCAGCCGTACACCTGCGCGAGCGCGCCGCAGGCCAGGGGCCCGGCCACCGCGCCGAAATTGATCGCGGTGCTGAAGATCGCGAAGCCGCGGGTGCGACGTGACTCGTCGGCGGCCGGATACAAGGCCCCGACCTGGGCGGAGATGTTGCCCTTCAGGAATCCGGAGCCCGCGACCAGCAGCAGCAGCGCGAGCAGGAAGGACTGGTCGAACGCCATCGCGAGGTGCCCGCCGCTCATCGCGAGCGCGCCGATCACGACGGCATTGCGCTGGCCGATCCAGCGGTCTGCCACCAGTCCGCCCAGCATCGGCGTGAAATATACGAAGCCGCTGTACAGGCCGAAGACCTGCGAGGCGAGCGCCTGCGTGGAGAGAGGCCCGGTGACCGACTCGATGGCGGCGCGGAACGCCGCGAATCCCGCGACCTGCTCGATGTGACCGGGCAACAGTAGCTGGTTCACCATGTAGAGAACCAGCAGCGCGGTCATGCCGTAGTACGAGAATCGCTCCCACGCCTCGGTGAAGGCGAGGTAGAAGAGTCCCCTGGGATGGCCGAGAAACGTAGCGTCGGAATCCCGCGTCATCGTCGCTGCCTCGCGGGGACGGCCCCGAATCCGCCGACTATGGCCTCACTACGAAGCGCACCCACCCGGTGTCGCTGCGCTGGCCACGCGAGTCGTAGCCCTGCAGCAGCATACGATACTCGCCCGGTCCGAACGCGGAGCTGTTCAACGACAACCTGAGTTCGTGGTTGGAGTCCGGGGTCATGCGCTGGACCGCCAGCACGCGCCCCTGGTCCACCTTGTCGATGGTGACCGCGAAGCCGGTGAACTGCGAGTACCCGACAGGCAGATACAGGTCGAGCATCAGCGGCGGCTCGGGCCAGTCGATCGATGCGTCCGGCGCAGCTGACCAGCTGCGCGGGTTCGGTGTGATGCGGAGCGCACGCGCAGCAGTCGAAGCGCGCAGCGTCAAGGTCTTGACGCGAGCTTCGAGCACTGCGGCCTGCGCCCGGTCGCGACGCGCGTACAGCTGCGAAATCGCGCCCAGCACCAGCAGCAGCACGGCGACTGCCGCCAGGGACGCGACCGCCGCTGGCTTCTGCCACCACGCGAGCACCAGTTCCTTCACCGGCAGCGGCGGTCCCGGTGGCGGTGGGAGCGGCAGTTCGACCTGGACCGCAGGCTTTCTCAGCGCTGAAGTCTTTTTCTTCTTCGGTTTGCGTACGCTCATTCAGTCGCGGCGACGGTATCGCGTGTGCCGAATTCGAACGGATCGGGTGTCCTGGCCAGGATGCGCTTCATCGCACGCAGCTCACGTTCGCGGATGATAGCCAGAAACTCCGCCGACCCGTCCATCGCCTTGAAGGCGTCAAGCCCTCGTTCGAGCAGGTCCTGCAGGGCCCCGAATCCCGCGGCGTGCGCTGGGCCGCGGGCGAAATGGACCAGCGCATGTACGAAGGGCTTGTGCACGACCTTGTCGAGGTAGTTGCCGATGCTGCCGATCAGCTCGATCTGTCGCTCCCGGTCCTTCGCACGCCCGGCGCGGCGGTAGCCTTCCGCGTAGGTCTCCACCGTGAGCGGGCCCGGGGGCAGGGCCCGGACCACGCCCGCGTCCAGTTCCTGGGACATGACCTCGAGGCCGACGGCCAGGCACAGCGCCCGCAGGGCCTGCCGGGGCAACAGCCGTTCCATCACTCGCTGCACGCGCGCGAGGTCGCGGTCACGGCCTCGCGGGTCGGACCCGCCGTACAGGTCCTCGAAGAAGAACTCGACGGCCCGGCGATAGCGCGGGTCGGCGCGCAGGTCGGCATGGCTGCGAAGCAGCCGCCGCGACTGCCAGCGCTGCAGTTCGGCAAGGCGTTGCGCGGCGACGGCGTTGTTCGCGAACGCGTCGCGAAGCTCGGCATTGCGCGACAGCAGCCGGCCAAGTTCGCCCCGCGGCGCCTGCCCGGTGCCATCCTCTCCGGTCTCGATTCCCAGTAGCTTCACGGAGACTATTGTCGCCGATTGGAGCCTCCCCGCAGCGTCAATCGGCAGGCATGTTGCAGGCGGCCGACGGGGGCAGGAAATAGCCATCCACCGGATCCGGGCGACCTGCCGAAATGCCCGGGATTGCCGGTGATGCCCCCGCCGGCGTGCCACGTTGACCTAGGCTCGTTCGACACCTAAGGTAGCCCCAAAAAGGGGCAGGACCGCGTGCGGTCCTGCTGTTGCAGATCGACCGGGAGAATTCCATGAGCTATTTCGTCACCGGCGCGACCGGTTTCATCGGCCGCTACCTGGTGCAGTCGCTGCTCAAGCGCGGCAAGGGCACGATCTACGTGCTGGTGCGGCCGAAATCGGTCGGCAAGCTCGACGAGCTGCGCGAATTCTGGGGCAAGGAGAGCATCAAGCGCGTTGTGCCCATCAAGGGCGACCTCGGGTCGCCGAAGCTGGGCATCGCGCCCGCCGACCTTCGCAAGCTCAAGGGCAAGGTGCAGCACTTCTTCCACCTGGGCGCCGTCTACGACATCGACGCGAGCGCCGAGACGATGAAGAAGGCGAACATCGTCGGTACGCAGGGTGCGCTCGATGTCGCCGCCGCCGTCAATGCCGGCTGCTTCCACCTGGTGAGTTCGATCGCCGCGGCGGGCCTGTACCGCGGTACGTTCACCGAGGACATGTTCGAGGAGGCAGAGGACCTCGACCACCCGTATCACAGCACCAAGCACGATTCCGAGGGCATGGTGCGCGCGGACGGACGCGTTCCGTTCCGCATCTACAGGCCCGGCGCGGTGGTCGGCCATTCGAAGACCGGGTTCATCGACAAGATCGACGGGCCCTACTATTTCTTCAAGGCCCTGCAGAGGCTGCGTGAATCCTGGCCGAGGTGGATGCCGCTGGTGGGCATCGAGGGCGGCTACATCAACCTCGTGCCGGTGGACTATGTCGTGGACGCGATGGATTACCTGGCCCACGCGAAGGGCCTCGACGGTCGCTGCTTCCACCTGACGGATCCGAAGCCGCGCCGCGTAGGCGCCGTGCTGAACATCTTCGCGCGCGCCGCGCATGCGCCCGAAATGGCGTTCCGGCTCGATTCGAAGGTCTTCGACATGGTCCCGGACAGCGTGCGCAAGACGGTGCAACGGACCCGGCCGATACAGAACGTCTACGACCAGGTACTGCGCGACCTGCAGGTGCCGAAGAGCGTCCTGCAGTTCATCAACTACCCGACGCGCTTCGACTCGACGGCCACTCAGAAGGCGCTCAAGAAATCCCGGATCCACCTGCCTCCGCTCGAGGACTACGCGTGGCGACTGTGGGACTACTGGGAACGCCACCTCGATCCGGACCTCACCATCGATCGCAGCCTGCGCGGGGCGATCCGCGGCAAGGTGGTGGTCATTACCGGTGGGTCCTCGGGCATCGGCGAGGCAGCGGCGATCCGCATCGCCGAGGCCGGCGGCAAGGTCGTGGTCGTGGCGCGCGACGAGGAGAAGCTCTCGGAAGTCAGGAAGAAGATCGCGGAAGCCGGCGGGTTCGTGAAGACCTATTCCTGCGACATCACCGATCTCGCCGCGAACGACAAGCTCGCCAGGGACATCCTGAAGGAGTTCGGCCAGGTGGACGTGCTGGTGAACAACGCCGGCCGTTCCATCCGTCGATCGCTGGCGCTGTCCTACGATCGCTTCCATGACTTCGAACGCACGATGCAGCTGAACTATTTCGCCTGCGTGCGCCTGACCATGAACCTGCTTCCAGCAATGACCGCGCGCAAGGAAGGGCACGTGATCAACGTTTCCTCGATCGGCGTTCTCACCAACGCGCCGCGATTTTCAGCCTACGTCGCCTCCAAGGCCGCGCTCGAGTCGTTCGCGCGTTGTGCCGCTTCGGAGTTCCACGACGAGGGCGTGCACTTCACGATCATCAACATGCCGCTGGTACGCACGCCGATGATTGCGCCGACGAAGATCTACGAGGAAATGCCGACCATCATCACGCCCGAGGAGGCGGCCGACATGATCGCGGACGCCATCATCCGCAAGCCGCAGCGTATCGCGACGCGCCTTGGCCTGATGGCGGAGATCATGCACCTGGTGATGCCGAAGATGTCGGAGGTCGTGATGAACTCCGCTTACCGTATGTTCCCCGACTCCGCGGCGGCCGAGGGCAAGAAGGACGGAGGGTCACAACGAGGCCCGACCAGGGAGGCGATGATCTTCGCCTCGCTGATGCGCGGCATCCACTGGTAGCGCTGTCAGTGTCGAACAGGCCGTCAGGAGGCAGTCATATGGGTCGTACGGCCGGATGCCTGTTGCTGCTGGTGGCTTGCGCGCTGTCCCCGCTGCCGGCCTTCGCGAAAGACCAGCGCTCGGTGCAGGATGAATGCCGGCGTGAGGCGGCGCGGCGCGGGTATTCCGTGCTCGCGACGCGAAATTTCCACAAGGACGGGGACGGCTGGTCACTGGAACTGCAGGCCCGCGACCAGACAGGTCGCGTCACCTGGGGCACCTGCTTCGTAGAGAACCGCAGCGGCGACGTCAGCCTGAACGGATTTGGCTGGGGCGGCAGGGAGACCGGCACGAGCGTCGACTTCTATTGCGCATCCCCGGACTACAAGTATCGCGAGTGCCAGTTGCCGGTCAAAGGTCGTGTAACGCTGGTGAAGAAGAAGTCAGACGCATCCTGCGTGGAGAACCGCGACTGGGGCCAGCGAAACGATCGCCTGTGGGTGGACCACGGGTGTCGCGGGGATTTCCGTGTCGTGCGCCATGGAGGCGGCGCGATACCTGTCGATCCGGCGGTTGCCGAGCGTGCCTGCCTGAAGGAAGCAGAGCGGCAGGGGTTTCGTGTCGCGAGCCGGCAGAAGGTCCACTCGCTGCCGGGGGGCTACGGTATCAGCATGACCGTGCGCCGGGGAAACCAGCCGCCAAGGCCGGCGCACTGCACATACCTGTTCTCGACCGGCAGGGCCACGCTCAACTACTAGGGCCCGCGCCAGCGGCGATTCCGGCGCGAATCGGCAGATTGGCGACTGTCGCGGCGCGCATCTCCCGTGCGAGCATCACGCCGGGCCGCAAAGGACGCGGCCGCCGGGATGCATGGCCCATGGAGGGCCGCCAGGGAGCAGGCGTGGGTACTGTGGTCGTCGCCGTGGTCGCGCTGGTCGCGGCGCTGCTCGCCGCATCTGCGGTGAAACGCAGGGCCGCCAGGCGGGCAGCCGAGGCACGCGAGCGTGCCCGTCGCCGGCGACGCCGGATGCCGGTCGTTTCGGCCAATGTTCGCGGGCTGCCGCGCGGGGACGAACAGGACCTCTGGACGAGCGACGGGGTCGTCGGCAAGGATCGTGTCGCCTAGTCTGTCCAGGGCGCGTGCCATGAATCCGTCGCGCCGGTCTCAGTCCGCTTCGCGTGAGAGGTGCGCAAGCGAGGCGCCCGCCTGCTCCCAGTTCCTTCCGTCGAAGGCCTCGATGGACACGTGCTCGAATCCCGAGCGATCGACGCAGCGCAGGTTGATGCTGTACCCGTCGGGATTCGAGCGCGGCACGTAGAAGGACTTGATGCCACACCGCCGGCAGAAGAGATGCCGCGCAGTTCCCGTGTTGAACGCGTAGGTCTCGAGCACGTCGCCGCCGCGCAGCAGCCTGAAGCGTCGCTGCGGAACGATGAGATGCAGGAAGCCGGTCATGGCGCAGATCGAGCAGTTGCATTCCTGGACCGTGACGCGCGCCGGAGCTTCGAACTCGAATTCAACCGCGCCGCAGTGGCAGCTGCCACGATGGGTAATCAGGTCGGTCACGTTCATGTCGCCATCCTGGACAGCCCGGGCGGGCAGCCGTCATTGCGTATCAGGGCCCCACTACCACGCGCAGCGCCTTTTCCAGCAGCGAGAACTCAGCGGGTGTGCTGCCCGCCAGCTGGCCGTCGACCTGGACCCCCGTCTGCGGGTCGGCTTCGATGCGCACCCGTGCCGCACGCACGTGCCGCACTGCAGGATCGCCGAGAATGGTACCGCGGTAGAGTTTCAGCAGTTTCGGCAGCACGGCGAGCAGCCCGAGTTCCTGCACCATGACCACGTCGAGCAGGCCGTCGTCCATGCGGGCGACAGGCGCGACGTGCATCCGGTTGCCGCAGTACCGGGCGTTGGCCGCAAATACCAGCAGCATCCGCCCGTCGACCCTGGTCCCGTCGGCGTCCACGCGGAAGCGCGGGGCGCGGTATGAAACGAGGCCGCTGATTGCGACCCGCAGGTAGGTGAGTGCAGATGGAATCGGCCGTGGCAGGCGCGCCGTCATGTGGGCGTCGTAGCCGGCACCGGCGACGTTGATGAACCAGCGGCGACGCTGCTGGTCCGATCCCGGATAGTCCACGATCCCGACGTCGTGCAGCATCGTACGGCCCGCGATGATGGCTGCGACCACTTCCGCCGGCCTGCGGCCGATGCCCAGCGACCTGGCCCAGTCGTTGCCGGTCCCGGTCGGCGCGACGGCCAGGGTTACCGCGCGCGTGTCGGCGAGTCCCGCAGTCATCACGCCATTCACCACGTCGTTGACCGAGCCGTCGCCGCCCGCTGCGATCAGCCGTCGCCGACCCTGCTGCATCGCGCGTCGCGCGATGGACTCGCCCTCGTGCGGCTTGCAGGTGCGCACGACCTCGAGCGGCACCCGCGCCGCCCGCAAGGCCGCCTCGATCCGGTCCCAGTTGTGGCGCGATCCGGAAAGTCCCGACATGGGATTGACGATCGCGAGCCAGTCCCCGGGCGCAGTCATGGGGGGCCGACTGCCTCACTGCACCGGGGCAATGCAGTGCGCGTCCACGAACGCCTGTTGATCGCGCAGCTGCTCGGGTGTGGCCTGCACTCGCCTCGCGGCCATGTCCGCGAGCGTGTTGCGGGCGCTGACGCACTCTGCACCGTTCGCGATGCGCAGTTGCGCGGCCATCTCCTCCTGCTCGCGCCTGCGGGCCGGGTCGCTGCTGCAGTTGGCCGCCGCCGTCTGCTTCAGGCGGGTGATTTCCGCCGGGCTGGTGGGCTCGGTGCCGCTGGTCAGGCGGTCGAGCGCCTCCAGCGCGATGACGCATTCGCGATTGCGCAGGCTGGCGAGGACCTCCGAGCGGCTGGCGGCCTGTGCCGCGGACGCGGTTGACGGCCTGCTGGTCCCGCTGGGCGCCTTCCTGTTGCCGGTACCCGGGGCCGAGCCGACGTTCACCGCCTGGAAATCCACGCCCGCCGGCGGCTTGGTGCTGGAGAGGTGCACGGTGCCGTCTTCGTCGACCCACTTGTAGACCGTGGACGCGAATGCCGGTGCGGCCAGCGCTGCGCCGAGCAACAGGATTGCAACGGCATGTCGAAAGCTGGGGCGGCCTCGGGTCACTTGCGGATGTTAGCGCGTCCGCTGCCCATCGTCCGGCTCAGGCGTAACGCTTCAGGATCTTCGCAAGCCCGGTGGCGCCCGGGTGCAGCTTCTCGTATGGCACCTGGTTCAGCGGGACGTCGGTGGTGTCGGCCATCGCGTGCATGTCGGGGCCGCTGGAGGAGACGAAGATCAGCCCGGTGACGTGCTCGCCCTGGCGAAGCCTGGTGCGCAGGTACTCGAAGGCCTTGCCGCGATGCGTCGGGTCATAGTCCTTGTCGAGCTTCCGCAGCACGATCTGGCTGCCGTCGTGCATCTGCACCGGCAGTGCCTCGCCCTCGGCGTAGGAGGCCAGGATCTCGCGGCGCGGCGGGATGTAGTCCGCGTGCACCGCTTCATGGTAGTGCTCGCGCGTGAATGCGTAGCTCTTGGTCGATCCCACGTGGTCGTTGAAGGTCACGCACGGCGAGATCACGTCGATCATCGCGAAGCCCTTGTGCATCAGCCCGGCGCGGATCAGCGGCACCAGCTGCTCCTTGTCGCCCGAGAAGCTGCGCGCGATGAACGTGCCGCCCAGCGACAGCGCCGCGAGGCAGGGGTCGACCGGCGACTGCTGGTTCTCCTCGCCCTTCTTCGACTTCGTCCCGATGTCGGCCGACGCCGAGAACTGGCCCTTGGTGAGGCCGTACACGCCGTTGTTCTCGCAGAGATACAGCATGTTGACGTTGCGCCGGATCGCGTGCGCGAACTGGCCGAAGCCGATCGACAGCGAGTCGCCGTCGCCCGACACGCCGATGTAGTAGAGGTCCTTGTTGGCCGCATTCGCCCCGGTCGCGACCGAGGGCATGCGGCCGTGCACGCCGTTGAAGCCGTGCGAGCCGCTGGCGAAATATGCGGTGGTCTTCGAGGAGCAGCCGATGCCCGAGAGCTTCACCAGCTGCTCGGGCTGCATGTTCAAGCCCCACAGGGCCTCGATGATCGATGCGGTGACGGAGTCGTGCCCGCAGCCGGCGCAGAGCGTCGACATCGCCCCTTCGTAGTCGCGGCGGGTGAGCCCGAGCTCGTTGGTCGGCAGGTCCGGGTGGCGAACCTTCGGCTTGTTGATGAACGACATGTGGTGGTCCTCAGGCGCTCGCCGCCGCCTTGCGCTGCGCGTCGCCGAGCTCCGCCAGCACGGCCAGCAGGATCTCGTGTGACGTGATGGGCAGGCCGCTGTAATGCAGTATCGAGTGCAGCTTCGATTTCGGTACGTCCGTCTCGAGCGTGAGCAGCGATCGCAGCTGCGCGTCGCGGTTCTGCTCGACGACGAAGATCTTCTCGTGCGAGGCGAGGAACGACTCCACCTCCAGTGTGAACGGAAAGGCGCGGATCCTCATGTAGTCCACCGCGATGCCGTGGCGGGCCAGCATGTCGGTGGCCTCGCGCACCGCGCCGTGGGTGCTGCCGACCGCCACCAGCGCCACCGACTCGCTGCCACTGCCCTCGATCAACGGCGGTGGCATGTACGTCCGCGCCAGCTTGAACTTGCGAACCAGCCGGTCGAGCACCACCTGGTACTCGGTGGAGTCCTCGGTGTAGCCGCCGTACTGGTTGTGCCCCGACCCTCGCGTGAAGTACGCCCCCCTGGGGCTCACGCCCGGGAGCGTCCGGTAGGGAATCGCGTCGTCGTCGATGTCGAGGTAGCGGTAGAACTTCGGCAGTTCCTCGATCTGCTGCTTCGTCAGCATCTTGCCGCGGTCCGGCCGGTAGGCGTCGTCCCACTTGAGCTCGGGGCACATCCAGTCGTTCATGCCGATGTCGAGGTCGGACATCACGAACACCGGTGTCTGCAGGCGCTCGGCCAGATCGAAGGCCTGGACGGCCATGTAGAAGCATTCCTCGGGGTCCGAGGGGAACAGCAGCACGTGCTTCGTGTCGCCGTGCGAGGCATAGGCGCACATCATGATGTCGCACTGCTGGGTGCGCGTCGGCATGCCGGTCGAGGGACCGACGCGCTGCACGTCGAAGATCACTGCAGGGATCTCGGCGTAGTAGGCCAGCCCGATGAACTCGCTCATCAGCGAGATGCCCGGGCCGCTGGTGGCGGTGAAAGCGCGCGCGCCGTTCCAGTTGGCGCCGAGCACCATGCCGATCGCCGAGAGTTCGTCCTCGGCCTGGATCACCGCGTAGTTGGCCTTGCCGGTCTCCGGGTCGACGCGCAGCTTCGCGCAGAAGCCCTTGAATGCGTCCATCAGCGAGGTGGACGGCGTGATCGGATACCAGGGACCCACGGTCGCGCCCGCATACACCGCGCCGAGCCCCGCCGCGGTGTTGCCGTCGATCATGATGTGGCCGGCGGTCTTGTCCATGCGCTCGAGCCGCAGCGGCAGCGGGCAGGGCAGGTGGGCCTTCGCGTAGTCGTGGCCCAGCTGCACCGCCTTCATGTTGGCCTCCACCAGCGCGGGCTTCTTCGCATAGGTTTCGGTCAGCAGCTGGCGGATCACCTCGACGTCGATGTCGAGCAGTGCGGCTAGCACGCCTGCGTACACGATGTTCTTCATCAGGATGCGGTTGCGCACCCCGACGAAGTTCTCGTTGCACAGCTTCGCGAGCGGCACGCCGAGGATGGTGATGTCCTCGCGTGACAGCACGGTCGAACGCGGCCACGTGGAGTCGAAGAGCAGGAAGCCGCCCGCGGAGACCTCGCGTACGTCCTTGTGGTAGGTCTCGGCGTTCATCGCCACCATCAGGTCCACGCGGCCGGAACGTGCCACGTAGCCATCCTTCGTCACGCGGATCTCGTACCAGGTGGGAAGGCCCTGGATGTTGGACGGGAAATAGTTCTTCCCCATCACGGGCACGCCCATGCGGAAGATGGCCTTCATCAGCAGCGAGTTGGCACTGGCGGAACCGGTGCCGTTGACGTTCGCCAGCTTGATGACGAAGTCGTTTACGCGGTCTTGCGGCTTTGCGGTCGTGGCCATGTGTGATCGCTGGCGTGGGGCAGGTTGATCTTCGACTTCTGCATGTCCCAGGCAGCCGTCGGGCAGCGCTCGGCGCAGAGTCCGCAGTGAACGCAGAGGTCTTCGTCCTTGACCATGACGCGGCCGGTCTGCTTGAGGGCGTCGGACACGTAGAGCGCCTGCCGCGGATTCGTGGCGCGGCGCCTTGAGGCGCGTCGCGAGGTCGGCCTCTTCACCGTTCCTGGTGATGGTCAGGCAGTCGGTCGGGCAGATGTCGATGCAGGCGTCGCACTCGATGCAGAGTTTCGCCTCGAATACGGTCTGCACGTCGCAATTGAGGCAGCGCTGCACCTCGGCGGCGGTCTGCTCGGCATCGAATCCGAGCTCGACCTCGATGCTGATCTGCTTGAAGCGCTCCTTCAGGCTCACGTGCGGCACCAGCCGGCGTTCGACCGGGTTGTAGTCGTTCTTGTACGACCACTCGTGCAGGCCCATCTTGCGCGACGAGAGATTCATCGTCGGCGGCAGCCGCTCGGTGACTGGCTGACCCATGCAGAAATTGTGGATCGAGATCGCGGCCTGGTGGCCGTGCTCGACGGCCCAGATGATGTTCTTCGGTCCGAAGGCGGCGTCGCCGCCGAAGAACACCTCGGGGCGGGTGGACTGGAAGGTGACCTTGTCCACTACCGGCACGTGCCACTTGTCGAACTCGACGCCGACGTCGTCCTCGATCCAGGGGAAGGCGTTCTCCTGGCCGATCGCTAGGATCACGTCGTCGGCCGGGAAGAACGTCACGCCCACCGCGCGCTCGGCGATGATGTTGCCGCGCGGGTCGAACTCGTACTGCATCTTGTCGAAGTTCATGCCCACCAGCCTGCCGTCCTCGACGACGAAGTTGCGCGGCGCGTGGTTGACCACGATCTCGACGTTCTCGGCCTCGGCGTCCTCGAGTTCCCAATCGGAGGCCTTGAAGAACTGGCGCGGCTTGCGGGCCATCACCTTGACTTCCGTCGCACCGAGCCGCAACGACGAGCGGCAGCAGTCCATCGCGGTGTTGCCCACGCCGATGATCAGCACCTGCCTGCCGATCTTCTCCACGTGCTTGAATGCCACCGACTCCAGCCAGTCGATGCCGATATGGATGTTCGCCTTGCCTTCCTCGCGGCCGGGGAGCTTCAGCTCCTTGCCCTTCGGTGCGCCGCTGCCGACGAACACCGCGTCGTAGCCGCCGGTCGCGAGTAGCTTCCTGAGGCTCTCCACGCGCGAGTCGTAGCGGATCTCGGCGCCCATGCCGGTGATGTAGCCGATTTCCTCGTCGATCACGCCCTCCGGCAGGCGGAAGGCCGGGATGTTGGTGCGCATCAGGCCGCCCGGCTTGCCCCACTGCTCGAGCACCACGACCTCGTAGCCGAGCGGCAGCAGGTCGTTGGCCACCGTGAGCGACGCGGGACCGGCGCCGATGCAGACGACGCGCTTGCCGTTCTTCTTCGTCGGAATCACCGGCAGCCGATCATCGATCGGATCCTTGTGGTCGGCCGCCACGCGCTTCAGGCGGCAGATCGCGACCGGCTTGTCCTCGACCCGGCCGCGCCGGCAGGCGGGCTCGCAGGGCCGGTCGCAGACTCGCCCGAGGATGCCCGGGAACACGTTCGACTCACGGTTGACGATGTAGGCGTCGGAGAATTTTCCGAGCGCGATCAGGCGGATGTACTCGGGGACGTCCGTGTGCGCCGGGCAGGCCCACTGGCAGTCCACGACCCGGTGGAAATAGTCCGGGTTCGACGTGTCGGTTGGTTGCACGGTCGTGCGAATCCACTGTGGCGTAAGGCAGTGCGGCAGCTTAGCGGTTCTGCCGGGCGGCGCAACCCGTCGCCGGTGGATAGCGGGCCCGGCGGTGCTGGCACTGCAGGCTTCCAGGTTTTCATGGCCCAGGGCGAGCGCGGTGCTCAGGCGCCCCGCCGGCCGGACCCGGTGCAGCAGGACCGCGTCACACTTTGCGCTGTAATCGAACTGCGCCCGATCATGCGGTGATGACGGCGGTGGGCTGATCGCCTGAAGCGATCGGCTGGCGGCTCAGCCTCCTTCCGGTCCCAGACGGAACCCCGGGTTGCCGTAGTGCACATAGTCGGCCCAGTCGATCGAGCCCGCTGAGAGCACTTCCCGTCGAGCCTGGAGGATCGTGTCTCCAAGTCCTGAACCACCGAGCAGGCCCGAGTAGAAGCTCTTCGAGAACGCGAGCGCTGATTCGTCGCCGACCGGCCAGTGCGTGCCGACGAAGTTCGCAACGCCACCGTCCAGGATTGCCTCGGCAAGGCTGCTTGAGCGCCGCAGGCCGAACAGGCGCGCCTTTGCAGACATGCCCCTCGGGTCGGCGCTGCCACTACGTCGAGTCCGCGCGGCACCGCCGATATTTGCCTGCCCGCTCCGCCGAACCCGCGCGGCCTCGCAGGCATTGAAGAACACCAATGCCGGCAGGCTCGCGATGCCGTCGAGGTCGGCGCCCCGCAGGACGGTGCCGTTAGCGCAGACCAGGCCGCTCGCGCCGGGATCGTCTGCGTCGAAAAAGCCGTGGCCGGCGAAATGGAGCACGTCGTATCGACCGGATCCCATCTCGCGCAGCACACGGGCGCGACTGGCAGCTGCGCCCTGCACCATTTCGACGCCGGCGCCCGCGCCGAGCAGGGTCTCGCGGAGCGCAGCCCCTTCGTCGGCAGCTCCCGGCAGGTCCAGCGTTGGATTCACGACCATCAGCACGCGCATCGTGCCGTCCGCATCGCGCTCGTCTCGCCAGCGCGCGACGGAGAGCGCCTCGCTCGTATAGCGCCGGCTGAGTCCACCCTCGAGCGCGGGATGCACGCCGGCGACACGCAGCGTTTCCCACGGCACACGCGATGCTTCGCGATCATGGACGACCACCAGCGGCCTGCGGACCATCGCCTCGAGCCCTTCGCGCACGGTGCCGGCCAGCAGCAGCTTCGTGAGTTCCTCGCCGTAGCGAGCAAGATCGCGCGAGGCCAGCGAGTCGGGCCCGGCGCGGGAGAGCAGCGAGCGCAGCTCGGATCGCCCCACGGCCAACCTGCCGCTGAGCACCGCAGCTTTTGCGCCTGCGGTGAGCAGCGAGCTCGAACACTGGTAATCACTGCGCCCCTGTTCGGACATCGACACGAGCAAGTAGACAGGATCCGCTTTCGCGACGGTAACTGCGTCTGCGGGTCGTGACGGACGCGCGGAGATGGCATGGGTGACAGGCGCAGCGAGTGCCGTTCGGTACGCCCCGACCGGCGGGCCCGGCACGGTCGCTCCCGCGCTACTCGCAGCCGGCGCTGCCTCATCCACCACGACTTCGAAGTCCGTGTCGGCCAGCTTACCGAGCACGCGCGGCAGGGCGCGGCGGATCGAGGCATATCTTCGCGAGTTCGTCTCGCATATCGTAATGCGGCGGACGATGTGATCGTCGTCGCTGCGCAGCGCGGCGAAAAATCCGCCCAGCTGGTGTTCGAGCGCCGTCGCTACCGGCATGCCGGAGCCGGTGCCGAACAGCACGGTTGCAAAGTCCTCGGCACGCGCTCTTGTCAGCGTGCGCACTGCGTTCTCGGCGGCGAACGTGTGGGGGCTCGAACCGAACTCCGGGAAGTCGCCCAGCCCGACGAACAGCACGAATTCCGCAAGCAGCTGGCTGCGCGCGCAGGGCAGCACGAACGCCTCGCCGAGCCGGCCGGACAACATGCGTCGCAGCGTGAACTCGCGCACCGCGCCGCCGAGGCGTGCATCGATGGCCGCGGCGGCGCCGGAGGGGTCCACGTTGCTGAACACGCCCAGCACCAGCGCACGTGCGTTCGCGTCCACGATGCTGCCGCTGGTCAGGCGGATCTCGATCACGCGCCGTCGGGACGGAGCCGCCACCCCGCCTCCTGGCACTCCACCCGCGCCCCGGCCCGTCCTGGCCGCGGCTCGCCTGCGCACCGGTGCACGCAGCGATTGCCTGGACACCTGCCCGTGGAATTCCGGCGAAACGACTGGCTCGAGCAGGCGTCGCCGGGCATCGGGCGAGAGATCCTGCCAGCGAACCTTGTGAGGCGCGACTCGCCGCAGCGTCGACTCGGCGACGACACGCGCACGCGGCGTCTTTGCGCGGCGCGTGGCCGAGGGCAGTCGCCGGGTGGTTCCCTCGCGCAGCAGGTCCGCGACCGCGGATATCACGCGTCCATTGTTCGGGAGCCCGCCGTGCTTCTCGGTGACGAACCAGGTCGGCACGCCCGGCATTTCGGCCAGCACGCGTGGGACGGTGCCGTCTCCTTCGTGGGTCACGCGGAAGTCGAAACCGCTCGTTCCACGCCCGGCTCCGGTGACAGTCTCCTGGCGCACGCCGATGATATGCAGGCAACGGGGGTCTGCAGCCGGACGGCGCCGTAGTGCTGCGGCCGCGTCCAGCAGCAGCCGTGGATCCGGGCGCAGCGTGTCGCGCGGCCAGGTCGCCGGGTCGAAGAAATCGGGTCCACCGGCCAGCGTCGGGTCTGGCAGCAGTTCGTGCAGCGATGGCAGGCTGCGGAACACGAGCCGCGCCAGGTCCTCTGCGTCGTGCCTGAGGTCGAGTGCCGCAAGCTTGCGCACCGTCACGTACACGCCGCGCAGTGCAAGCACCGCCGCGAATGATCCGCCATTTGGCGCACCAACCTGCACGACACGGGCAATGCGCCCGGAGCTCGACGCGAGCGCGACGCGTGCGACCACGCCGCCCATGCTGTGCCCGACCAGCATCGCGTCACGGACACCGTCGTCTTCGACGCGCATATTCAGTTCCGCTGCGAGAGCCTCGACGCCGAGACGCCAGTCATAGGCGTGGAAGCGCGCATCGAAGCCCGCGATCCTGAGCGACAGCTTCAGCTTGAGCGCGTTGAGCAGCATCACGCCCAGCGCCGAGAGTCGCGACCCGCGCGGCAGTGCGAGCCGGGTCAGGTGTCCCGCGACGATCTCGATCGGGTCGAGCCAGAGCACGTCGTCGAGCAGCCGTCCGCGCGTCCCGATACGGGAGCCCATGAGTCCGGGCAGCACGTAAACGACCGGGCCGCCTCGGGTGCGGGTCTCGCTGGCGCGTCTCGCAAGTGCCGAGAGCTCTCGATAGCCGCGCGGGCCAAACTGCGCGGAGAGCTCGGCCCTGCGCTCGCCGCTCACGAGCAGTTGCTCGATGTCCTCGTCGTGCAGCCGATGCAGCGGAAGGGGTGCGCGCCTGTCCATCATCAGTGCGCGCCTGGCAGCCCTCAGCGCGCGGCAGGGGCGGCGGGATCCGGTTCGCCTGCAGCGCGGACCGTCACCTGCACGACCTGCTCCCCGGCATTCTCGAACCGGAGTTGAAGCGGGAAAGTCTCGCCGGCAACCAGTGGCTTGCTGAGCCCCATCAGCATGATGTGCGTGCCACCGGGGGCCAGCACGACCTGCCCGCCGGCCGGTACCGGGACGCCATCGACCTGGCGCATCGCCGCGACGCCATTGGATTCCTCGACCGTGTGCAGCTGGACCATGGACGCGCGGTCGGTGTCGGCCCCGAGCAGGCGATCGCTCTCCGAGCCGCCGGTGATCGTGAGGTAGGCCGCTCCCACGCTTACGCCGGGCGGCGTGGCACGAGCCCAGGCGCCCGACACGGACGGCGCCCCGGCCATTGCGAGCGCCGGCAAGGCCAGCATCACGAGGCCTGGTAGTGCCCGCAGGAGAAGGCCCGGCCGTGACGTTCGAATCGATTCCATCATCCGCGTCACTCCTCCTTCATCACTTCGCGAACCACGCTGGCCAGCGCCTCGATCGCCTCGCCGCGGGTGGTGGACCTGCGCCACACCGCGCCGATCGTACGCGTCGGCGCCGGCTTCGCGAAGGACTTGATCTTGAGGCCCCGTGCCGTGCTGCCGTGGGAGCCGGCAGCGAGCTGCGGCAACAGCGTCACGCCGTGGCCTGCGGCCACCATCTGTCGAAGTGTCTCCAGGCTGGTCGCGCGGTAGTCCTGGTCCTCGTGGACCCTGACCCGGCTGCAGACCTCGAGCGCCTGGTCGCGCAGGCAGTGCCCGTCCTCGAGCAGCAGCAGCGTTTCGCCGCGCAGGTCCTCGAGTTTCAACCGGTCCCTGGTCGCGAGCGGATGTCCGGCCGGCACGGCGACGGTGAACGGCTCTTCATAGAGCACGCAGGCATCGAGCCCGTCCTGCGGCACCGGCAGTGCGAGTATCCCGACGTCGATCTCGCCCGCGCGAAGCTTTTCGAGCAGCGGCTCGGTCTGGTACTCGTAGAGCATCAGCTTGAGTCGCGGCAGGTCGCGGCGAATTCGCCGGGCAACGTGGGGCAGCAGGTAAGGTCCCACCGTCGGGATCAGGGCGACCTTCAGCGAACCTGAAAGCGGATCGCGGTCCGACCGGGCGAGCTCGACAATCGCATCAGCTTCGAGCAGCACCCGGCGGGCACGTTCGACCACCCGGACGCCGGCCTCGGTCAACGCAATGCGGCGCGGCTGGCGTTCGACGAGTGGCACGCCGAGGTATTCCTCGAGCTTGCGCACCTGGGCGGACAGCGTGGGCTGGCTCACGTGGCAACGCACGGCCGCACGCCCGAAGTGCCCCTCGTCGGCAAGTGCCACCAGGTAGCGGAGGTCACGGAGATTCATGGCGTGATCATAGACCTTGAATGCGATCGATATCCTCTATAATTGGGCGATGACCCCGACTCGAGCCCACAGGTGATCCCTTGCAGGGGTCTGGAATGACTGTACGCCGCCAGAGGCTGTCAGCGGGCGTCGTCGTAGTGCGGCGGGCGCCTGAGGGTTGGCGGTTCCTGCTGCTGCGCGCATTCAATCACTGGGACTTTCCCAAGGGCATGGTCGAGGAAGGCGAGGAGCCGCTCGCTGCGGCACTGCGCGAGGTGGAGGAGGAATCCCGCATCGCCGACCTGGTGTTCGAATGGGGCCAGGATTCCACCCAGACCGGCCCCTACAGCCGTGGCAAGGTTGCGCAGTATTTCATCGGCAGCACGCGGACTGCCGCGGTCGAATTGCCGGTCAACCCGGAAATCGGGCGGCCCGAACACGCAGAATTCCGCTGGGCCAGTCTCGACGAGGCCGCGAAGCTCGTCTCGCCGCGCATGCAGCCGGTGCTCAGGTGGGCCGCGATGATCCTGAACCTGCCGGTCGAGCGGTGAATCGCCGGCCGCGGGGCCTCAAACCACCCGGCCGCGCCTGCCGCCACGCCTGAAGTCCTCGACGTTCGCGGCCAGCTCGTCCAGGCAGCGCTGCCGCGCTTCGCGTGCCGCCCACGCGATGTGGGGCGTCACGACCAGGTTCGGGATATCACCCGCAAGCAGCGGATCGCCGTGTACGGGCGGCTCTTCGGCCAGCACGTCGATTGCTGCGCCGCCGAGACGCCCACTGCGCAGCGCGCCGGCCAGCGCCGACGAATCCACCAGCGCCCCGCGCGCGGTGTTGATCAGCACCGCGTCCGGCTTCATCCGCGCGAGCCGCGCCGCGCCGATCAGGCCCTGTGTCGCGGGCGTGAGCGGGCAGTGCAGGCTCAGCACGTCGACGGCGGGCAGTAACTCATCGAGATCCATCCGTCCGGGCTGTTGCGCGCCGCCGGGACGACTGGCCACTGCGACGTTCATGCCGAAAGCGGTCGCCGCGTGCGCGACGCCGCGACCGAGCGCGCCATAGCCCACGATGCCGAGGGTGCGACCTGCGAGTTCGCGGATCGGAAAATCGAGCAGGCAGAACTGTTCACCCCGTTGCCACGCGCCTGATCTGACCAGCCCGTCGTACTCGCGAAGGCGCTGCGTCAGCATCAGCAAGGTTCCGAACACGTGCTGCACGACCGAGGCCGTGCAGTAGTCGCGAAGATTGCACACGGCGATGCCACGTTCCGACGCGGCGGCCAGGTCCACGTTGTTGGTGCCGGTCGCGGTCAGTGCAATCAGCCGTAACGATGGCGTCGCGGTGATGATCTCGCGTGTCAAGTGCAGCTTGTTCAGCAGTACGACCTCGCTGTCCGCGATGCATGCGGCGACATCCTGCTGCCGCGTGTGGTCGCGAATCTCGATGCCGGGCAGCGCGCGGTGCAGCGGCGCCGGGTCGAGGTCGCCCCTGAAGCTCACGGTCGCGTAGTCGAGGAAGATGGCGCGCATCCAGGGCATTCTCCTTTCCAGGGGTCCAGGGGGACATTCTCCTTTTTTTCCCGCGGAAAAAGGGAGAATGTCCCCTCCGGAAAGTGGTTTTCCGCGATTGCCGGCGTAGGTGCCGCGGCGCAGCATTTGCGCAGGGAACAGGATCGGCACGCGGCAATGAATACATCCGAGGCACAGCGCGCGCCCGACGTCGAGGCGTTGGTGCGAAAAGTCGTCGCGCGCTGGCGCAGTGAGCCGACGGGCCTGCTGCAGGTGCTGCGCGAGGTCCAGGAGGCGCTGAACTACATTCCGCCGCAGGCGCTGTCGCTGATCGCGCGCCTGCTGCGTCAGCCGCTGGCTCGCGTGCGGGGCATCGCGGGCTTCTATTCGTTCCTCTCGATCGAGCCATGGGGCCACTACCGCGTTCTTTTCTCGGACAACGTCACGGATCGCATGCAGGGAAGCGAGCGCCTGCTTGCCGAGATGTGCCATCGCCTCTGGGTCGAGCCGGGCAAGGTATCCGAGGACGGGCTGGTCAGCGTCGCGACCACGTCCTGCACCGGTCTCTGCGACCAGGGGCCCGGCATGCTGGTGAATGGCCGGGCCGTCGGCCGGCTCACTTCGGAAAGGGTCGAGCAGGTCTGCGGATTGATCCTGGGCAGTGTGCCGCTGGCGGAGTGGCCGGCGGAGTTGTTCGCCGTCGACGACAACGTCCGGCGGCCCGACGCCTTGCTCGGGCACGGCCTGGAGCCGGGCGACGCGGTCCGCGCGGCGCTGCGGCGTGGAGTCGAGGGGCAATTCGAGCAGGCTGCGAACGAACGCTCGTGGCGCGAAGGCTACGTCGGCGCCGCACTTGGCCCCGTGGCGGTGCTCGAAGAAGTGAAGCGCTCGAACCTGCGCGGCCGCGGCGGCGCGGGATTCACCACGGGCATCAAGTGGGAAGCCTGTCGGCACGCCACTGGCAACGCGCGCTACGTGATCTGCAACGCAGACGAGGGCGAACCCGGGACATTCAAGGATCGCGTGCTGCTCGCGAGTCACGCCGACCTGCTGTTCGACGGCATGACGGTCGCTGCCTACGCGGTGGGCGCCGGACAGGGATTCCTGTACCTGCGCGGCGAGTACCGCTACCTGCTCGATCACCTGCAGGCAGTGCTCAAGCGGCGGCGCGACGCGAACCTGCTCGGCGATTCGATCTGCGGTCAGCCGGGCTTCGACTTCGACATCGAGATCCACGTCGGTGCCGGATCCTATGTCTGCGGCGAGGAGTCTGCGCTGATCGAGTCGCTCGAGGGCAAGCGCGGCGTGCCGCGCAACCGGCCGCCGTTCCCGGTCACCGCGGGCTACCTGCAGCAACCGACCATCGTGAACAACGTCGAGACGCTCTGTGCCGCCGCGCTGGTCGCGGTGCGCGGCGGCGACTGGTACCGCTCGATCGGCACGCTGAAGTCCGCCGGCACGAAGATCCTCTCGGTCGCCGGCGACTGCGAGCGACCGGGCATCTACGAATATCCGTTCGGCGTGACGCTGCGACAGGTTCTCGAGGACTGCGGCGCGTCGAACACCCAGGCGATCCAGGTCAGCGGGCCTTCGGGCAGTTGCGTCGACGAGACCGAGTTCGAGCGTCGCATCGCATTCGAGGACCTGCCGACCGCGGGGGCATTCACGATATTCGACGCGAGTCGCGACATGTTCGAGGTCGCCCACGCCTACACGCAGTTCTTCGCCCACGAAAGCTGCGGCTTCTGCACGCCCTGTCGCGCAGGCACCTCGATGCTGATGCACTCGATGGCGAAAATCCGCGACGGCAACGGCACGCTGCATGACCTGCGCGAGATCGCGCGACTGAACCGGGTATTGCTGATGTCGGCGCACTGCGGTCTCGGCCACACCGCCTGCAACCCGATCCTGGACACGATGAAGAAATTCCGGCCGATGTACGAGCGCCGGCTCGCCGCTCGCGACTTCGCGCCGGCTTTTGACCTCGATGCGGCGCTCTCCCGGGCGCGGCAGATGACCGGCCGCGACGACCCTGGCGCGCACCTGGAGAATTCCGCGTGAACGAACGCCCGACCTTCCTGCTCGACGGCGAGGATGTCCCGTTCACGCCGGGGCAGACCGTGCTGCAGGCGGCGCTGACCGCCGGCCGCTATATCCCGCACCTGTGCTACCACCCGGAATTCAAGCCGCATGGCAGCTGCAAGGTCTGCACCGCCAAGGTCAACGGCCGCACCGTGGCGTCGTGCACCACGCCGGCTGAGTCCGCAATCGAGGTGGAGAGCAATACCGAGGAGCTCAATGACCTGCGGCGCACGCTGGTGCAGATGCTGTTCGCGGAGGGCAATCACTTCTGCCCGAGCTGCGAGAAGAGCGGCGACTGCATCCTGCAGGCGCTCGGCTATGACCTCGGGGTCATGACCGCGGGATTCCGCCACCTCTACCCGGACCGGCCGGTCGATGCTTCGCACCCGGAGCTGCTGCTGGACTTCAATCGTTGCGTGTTGTGCGAACTGTGCGTGCGGGCATCGCGCGACGTGGACGGCAAGTGCGTGTTCACGTTCTCCGGCCGCGGCCTCGACAAGCACTTGATCGTCAATTCGGAGAGCGGCCTGCTGCGGGACACCGACGTTGCGCTCACGGACGTGGCGGTCCAGGTCTGCCCGGTCGGAGTGATCCTGCGCAAGCGCGTCGGCTTTGCGGTGCCCATCGGTGAGCGGCGCTTCGACACGCGACCGATCAGTGAGCAGGCGCTGGACGACGCGCCGCGTCCGCCGGGAAGCAACAGCCATGCGTGACGCACTGGCGCCGGCGACCGGGCCGATCACGATTCCCGCGCGGAAGCTGCGGATTGCAACCACGTCGCTGGCCGGCTGTTTCGGCTGCCACATGTCGCTGCTGGACATCGATGAGCGCCTGTTCACGCTGCTCGAGCAGGTCGAGTTCGACCGCTCGCCGCTCACCGACATCAAGCACTGCGGCCCCTGCGACATCGGCATCATCGAGGGCGGGCTCTGCAATGCCGAGAACGTCCACGTGCTGCGCGAGTTCCGGGCCAACTGCAAGGTGCTCGTCGCGATGGGCGCCTGCGCGGTCACCGGCGGGCTGCCGGCGCAGCGCAATCACCTCGACCTCGGGCAGTGCCTGCAGGAGGTCTACGTCACCGACCCCGGTGTCGGGCTCGGCCGCGTTCCGAGCGACCCGGAGCTGCCTTTGCCGCTCGACAAGGTCCACCCGCTGCACGAGGTCGTGCGCGTGGACTACTTCATACCGGGTTGTCCGCCCTCGGGCGAGGCGATCTGGAAATTCCTCACCGACCTGATCGCCGGCCGCACGCCGAAGCTCGGCCACGGCCTGATCAGCTACGACTGAACGGAAACGACGACCGCCATGAGCCCTGCCCCGCTCGAGACCGCGCCAAATCCCGAACGCCTGCGCCGCGTCGTCATCGAACCGCTTTCGCGGGTCGAAGGGCACGGCAAGGTGACGCTGCTGATGGACGAGGACGATCACGTGCAGCAGGCGCGGCTGCACATCGTCGAGTTCCGGGCCTTCGAGAAGTTCATCCAGGGCCGGCCATACTGGGAAGTGCCGGTGATGGTGCAGCGGCTGTGCGGAATCTGCCCGGTGAGCCACCACCTCGCCGCGTCGAAGGCGCTCGACCAGGTCGTCGGCGCGACGCAGCTCACGCCGACCGCCGAGAAAATCCGGCGGCTGATGCACTATGGCCAGATCCTGCAGTCGCACGCGCTGCATTTCTTCCACCTCTCGTCGCCCGACCTGCTGTTCGGGTTCGACTCGGACGTCGCGCGGCGCAATATCGTGGGCGTCGCGGCCGCGTATCCGGACGTGGCGCGGCAGGGCGTGCTGTTGCGCAAGTACGGGCAGGAAGTCATCCGCCACACGGCGGGCAAGCGCATCCACGGCACCGGTTCGGTGCCGGGCGGAGTAAACAAGAGCCTGACGATTGCCGAGCGCGATGAACTGAAGCGCGACATCTACCAGGTCGTCGCGTGGAGCCGTGACGCGGTGCGGCTGGTGCGGCAGTTGTTCGAGGCCAGTCTCGAAGAGTACCGCGGCTTCGGCACGTTCCGCACCCACACGCTCAGCCTGGTGCGGGCCGACGGCGCGCTCGACCTTTATCACGGCGGCCTGCGCGCGCGTGATGCGGACAATCGCCGGATCTTCGACCACGTGGACTACTGCCGGTACTGGGACCAGATCTCCGAGGAAGTAAAGGACTGGTCCTACATGAAGTTCCCGTTCCTGCGTTCGCTGGGACCGGAGGACGGCTGGTATCGCGTGGGCCCGCTCACTCGCGTGACACGCTGCGACTTCATCCCGACGCCGCTTGCCGACCGCGAGCGCCGCGAGTTCATGGCCTTCGACGAGGGGCGGGCGGCGCTGGCCACGCTCGGCTTTCACTGGGCGCGGATGATCGAGATGCTGCACGCCGCCGAGGCGATCAAGGAGCTGCTGCACGACGACGACCTGCTCGGCACCGAGCTGATGGCCGGCGGTGAGCGGCAGGCGCGCGGCGTCGGCGTGATCGAGGCGCCGCGTGGCACGCTGATCCACCACTACCGCGTGGACGAGAACGACCAGGTGGTTCGTGCCAACCTGATCGTATCCACTACCCACAACAACCAGGCGATGAACAACGCGATCCGCGAGGTGGCGCGCAAGTACCTCGACGGCCGCACGCTCACCGAAGGACTGCTGAACCACATCGAGGTCGCCGTGCGCGCCTTCGACCCCTGCCTGTCCTGCGCCACGCACGCGATGGGCAAGATGCCGCTCTCCGTGCAGCTCATGGACGCGGAGGGGTCGCTGGTGGACACGCTGGTCCGGGGATGAACGCGGCGCGCGCGCCGCTGCTCGTGCTGGCGGTCGGCAATCCGAGCCGCGGCGACGACGCACTTGGCCCGGCGCTCGCGGAGATGGTCGAGGCGGCGGCGCTGCCCGGCGTCGAGGTAATCGTCGAGTTCCAGCTGCAGGTCGAGAATGCACTCGACCTGGAGGGGCGCGAACGGGTGATCTTCGTCGATGCCGGTGCCGGAACCGAAGTGCCCTTCGAACTGCGCGAGGCGAAGCCT
>CAVTNX010000024.1:0-71516 GCA_963736205.1 uncultured Gammaproteobacteria bacterium
TTTCCCCTGTGTAGAACTAAAAATTTTTTTTTTTTTTTTTTTTTTTTTTTTTTTTTTTTTTTTTTTTTTTTTTTTTTTTTTTTTTTTTTTTTTTTTTTTTTTCTTTCTTTCTTTTTTTTCTTTCTTTCTCTTTCTTTTTCCCTCTCTCCCCTTCCTCCTCCTCCCTTCCCCTTTGCCTTTTTGCCCTTCCCTTTCACCCTTTGCCTGTTGCTTTTGCTGGGTGTGCTGTAGGCTGGGTTGTGGAGTGGTGAGGAGGGCTGAGAAGTGGTGGCTGTGTGTTGGGTTGAATGCTAGGTGTGAAGGTGTACCTGTGTATTTTGCAGCAGCCTCCCTACACCTGTAACTTAGAGGTTCACTCGGCAAGCAGGGCTTGAACGAGGCGTTCAAGTTCCGCAACCCAAACGTCCGTGGCGAGTGTGGTTGCGGCGAGAGCTTCAACGTCTAACTGCCCGTCACGGCCGAATTTATTGGCCCGCTGACCAGTGCGAAGGTATACTTCGCGGTTCGAATCACGAGCGCCGCCCCCACCTGGGAAACCCCGTCTACGCGGGTTCCACGTGCCGGGGCGCCCTACCAACACAGCAGGGGCAGTTGCCCCGTCGAGAGGAATCGCATGGCCGTCGAACGCACGCTGTCCATCGTCAAGCCCGATGGAGTGGAAAAGAACGTCATTGGCGAGGTCTACCGCCGCTTTGAGCAGGCGGGCCTGCGCATCGTCGCAGCTCGCATGAGGCGGCTCACCCAGGCCGAGGCGGAGGGCTTCTACGCTGTGCATCGCGAGCGCCCGTTCTTCCGCGACCTGGTCTCCTACATGACCTCGGGTCCGGTCGTCGTGCAGGTGCTCGAGGGCGAGGACGCCGTGGCGAAGAACCGCGACATCATGGGTGCCACCGACCCGAAGAAGGCCGCGCCGGGCACGATCCGCGCCGATCTCGCCACCAGCATCGAGCAGAACGTGGTGCACGGCTCCGACAGCCTGGAGAACGCAGCCCGGGAAATCGGCTATTTCTTCGCCGAAACGGAACTCTGCCCGCGCTGAGCGGGAACCCCGGATACGGCGACCCGGTCCATATCGAGCATGAACGAAGCCACCACACCCGTCACCAACCTGCTCGGCCTCACGCGGGCCGGCATGGAGGAGTTCGTCCAGGGGATGGGCGAGAAGCCGTTCCGCGCACGCCAGCTGATGAAGTGGATCTACCGGCGTGCCACCGGCGACTTCGAGCAGATGACCGACCTCGGCCGGGATTTCCGCAGCCGCCTGGCCGCCATCGCCGAGATTCGCGCGCCCGAGGTGATCGTTTCGCAGGCTTCGGCCGACGGCACGCGCAAGTGGTTGCTGCGGCTGGAGAGCGGGCAGGCGATCGAGATGGTGTTCATTCCCGAGCCCGGCCGCGGCACGCTGTGCATCTCCAGCCAGATCGGCTGCACGATGGACTGCGGCTTCTGCTCGACCGGCCAGCAGGGATTCAACCGCAACCTGTCGACGGCCGAGATCGTCGGGCAGGTGTGGCTCGCAAATCGCGAACTCGGTTACTCGCCGGACGGCGATCGCGTGATCACCAACGTGGTGTTCATGGGCATGGGCGAGCCGCTGATGAACTACCGCAACGTGGTGCCGGCGGCCGAGCTGATGATGGACGACCTCGGTCTCGACCTGTCGCGTCGCCGCGTGACGATCAGCACGTCCGGCCTGGTGCCGCAGATGATGCGCATCGCGGAAGAGACCAACGTCGCGCTCGCAGTGTCGCTGCACGCGCCAAACGACGAACTGCGCAGCGAGCTCATGCCGATCAACCGCCGGCACCCGATCGCGAGCCTGCTCGAGGCCTGCTGGCACTATGTCGAGAAGCAGAACGCCCGCAACGTAACCTTCGAATACGTGATGCTCGACGGGGTCAACGACCGGCCCGAGCACGCCCGGCAGCTGGCGGGCCTGCTGCGCGGTCGTCCGGCCAAGGTCAACCTCATCCCCTTCAACCCGTTCCCGAGGACGCGCTACCGGCGTTCCACCGATGCCGCGATCGAGCGTTTCCGCGACCTGTTGATCAAGGGCGGCGTGATCGCCACGATCCGGCGCACCCGCGGCGACGACATCGACGCCGCCTGCGGCCAGCTCGTCGGCCGGGTCAACGACCGCACCACTGTGCGGCTGGGCGAACGCAACCTGGTACCCGTCTCGGTGTCACACCCATGAATCGAATCCGTCACATTGCCAAGACCGCCGCGTTCACGGCGCTGTTGCTGGCCATGCCGGCGATGGCGGCCCCGGACAGCCAGGTCGACAAGCGCAAGGCGGCGGAGGCAAACGCGCAGCTCGCGATCGCCTACATGAGCCAGGGCGACATGACGACCGCGCGCGACAAGATCGAGAAGGCGCTGGAGCAGGATTCGCATACGGCGACCACGCAGCTCGCTGCCGGTTTCGTCTATGACCGGCTGGGCGAGGACAAGAAGGCGCAGGCGCATTTCGAAGAGGCGCTGAAGTTGAGCCGTGACGACCCGAACGTGCAGAACAGCTATGCGGCGTTCCTGTGTCTCAAGGGCGACCCGACCAAGGGTGAGGAACTGCTGCTACAGGCGGCAAACAACCCGCTGAACCGGGCTCCGGCCGTCGCCTACGCGAATGCCGGCCGCTGCGCCCGCTCCGCCGGGCGGTTGCCTGAAGCGGAGAAGTACTTCAGGCAGGCGCTGAGTTACAACGGCGACCAGCCCGACGTGCTGTTCCAGATGGCGCAGATTGAATTCGAACTGGGCGACAACCTGCAGGCCCGCGCCTTCCTCGAGCGCTACGCGTCGAACGCGCCGGTTTCCGCTCCCTCGCTCTGGCTCGGCTATCGCATCGAGACCGCACTCGGCTCGACGGCACAGGCGAACTTGTATGCTGAGCGCATCAGGAAGGACTTCCCGATGTCGTCCGAGATGAGTGCGCTGCGCGAGGCGGAGCGGGCGCCGCAGTGAACAGGCCGGAGGCAGAGGTTGCCGAGCTGCCCACGGATCCGGGCGCGCGGCTCAGGCGGCAACGCGAACTCGCCGACCTTGCCATACAGCAGGTCGCCGAGCGCTTGAACCTGGATGTCGTCGCCGTGCAGGCGCTCGAGTCGGACGACTACGCCGCACTCGGCGCCCCGGTGTTCGTGCGCGGCCACATCCGTCGGTACGCGAGCCTGCTCGGCCTGCCGGCCGACGAGATACTTGGAGCCTACGACCGGTCACGGGCGCAACTCGCGCCGCCGACGCTGGTTCCGAAGTCGCGCGCGGAGATGGCCCCGCCGCGCAGGCGCGTCGTCCCGCAATGGGTGGTCGCGGGCGCGCTGGTGCTCATCGTGGCCGCCGGCGTTGCGGCGTACATCAGTGAGTTCGGCCTGCACCTGCCGGTCGCGAGCGATGGCGGCGCTACAGGCGTCGCCGCCGGATCCATGGTACCCGACGGTGAGCTTGCGGAGGCTGCGGATGCCAGCGCCGTGCCCGGCTCCATCGAAGGAGCGCAGCAGGGCAGTTCGGCATCGCCGGGCGATCCCGCCACGCCGGGTGTCGAGGCATCTGCGGGCGTTCCGCCGGGCCAGGTTTCGCTCACGTTCGTCTTCGCTGCGGATTCGTGGATCGAGGTATACGACGGCTCCGGACGATCCGTGCTGTACGATCTCGGCAAGGCCGGGACGGAGCGGGCCATCGCGGGCGTCGCGCCGCTCAGCGTGACGCTCGGCAATGCGCCGGGGGTTTCCCTGGCCGTCAACGGAAAGCGCGTCACGGTGCCGACGCCGTCCTCCGGCGAGACGGTCGCCCGCTTCGGCGTGGTCGCCGACGGGCTGCAGCGCTGAGCGCGCGGGGACCTGTCCATGTCCGAGACCATCCAGGCCATCCGCGGAATGAACGACGTGCTGCCGGGGGACTCCGCGGCCTGGCAGCTGCTCGAGCGCGTCTCGCGCGAGACTTTCGCCGAATACGGCTATCGCGAGATCCGCCTGCCGCTGCTCGAGCGCACGGAGCTCTTCAAGCGCTCGATCGGCGAGATGACCGACATCGTCGAAAAGGAGATGTACACGTTCGACGATCGCGGCGGCGAGTCCGTGACATTGCGGCCCGAGGCCACGGCCGGCATCGTTCGCGCCGCGATCTCAAATGGCCTGCTGCACAACCAGCGACAGAAAGTCTGGTGCTCCGGCCCGATGTTCCGTTACGAACGGCCGCAGAAGGGCCGTTACCGCCAGTTCCACCAGATCGACGCCGAGGCACTCGGATTTCCGGGGCCCGACGTGGATGCCGAGCTGGTGATGATGTCGGCGCGGATCTGGCGCCGGCTCGGGCTCACCGGGCTCAGGCTGAACCTGAATTCGCTCGGCACGCCGGAATCGAGGCGCGGATACCGCGAAAAGCTGGTGGAGTACTTCCGCGGCCGTGAAGCGGCGCTCGACGACGACAGCCGTCGCCGCCTCGGCGGCAATCCGCTGCGCATACTCGACAGCAAGAATCCGGCGATGCGCGAACTTATCGCGGGCGCGCCGCTGATCACGGATCACCTCGATCCGGAATCGGCGGCGCACTTCTCGGGCCTGCGCGCGCGCCTCGACGCTGCCGGCATCGAGTATGTCGTGAACCCCCGCCTGGTGCGCGGCCTCGATTACTATTCCCGCACGGTTTTCGAGTGGGTTACCGCTGACCTCGGGTCGCAGGACGCGGTGTGCTCCGGCGGGCGGTACGACGGCCTCGTGGCGCAGCTCGGCGGCGAGGCGACTCCGGCCATCGGCTGGGCACTGGGCGAGGAGCGTATCGTCGAACTGATGCGGCTGCAGGGGCGGGCGGGCGACGAGACGGTAGCCGACGTGTACCTGGTTCTCGGCGGTGCAGCGGCCGAGGCAACCGGCCTGCAGGTCGCTGAGCAGCTGCGCGATGCACTGCCGGGCGTAAGAGTCGAGACGAATTGCGGCGGCGGCAGCTTCAAGTCGCAGCTCAAGCGTGCCGATCGCAGCGGCGCGCACTATGCGGTGATACTCGGCGAGGAAGAACTGCAGCGTGGCGTGGCAGGCTTGAAGCCGCTGCGCGAAGAGGCGGGACAGGCGGAGGTCGCGGTCGCGGAACTCGCGACGGAATTGGCGCGTCGCGTCGTGGGACGCGATCGCGGTTGACATCAACAAGCGTGGCGCAGGCAGGTGCCGGGCCGGCATGACGGAGTCCTCGAAGTGGAAGACCTGACAGACAACGAACGCGAAGAACAAATTCGGCAGTGGTGGAGCGAGAACTGGCTGTGGATACTGGGCGGAATCGCGCTCGGTCTCGCCATGCTCTGGGGCTGGCAGTACTGGCAACGCACGAAGGCGGAGCAGGCGCAGCACGAGCTTGCCGGCTACCAGTCCGTTCTCACCAGCCTGGGGCAGGACAAGTTCGACCAGGCCGTCGTCGAGGCGAAGGCGCTGCGGGATGCGCAGCCCGCGTCGCCGTATGCCGACCAGTCGGACCTGGTGCTGGCCAGGGCGGCGGTCGAAAAGCGCAGGTTCGACGAGGCAGCCCAGCATTTACGGACGGTGATGGACGGGTCGAAGGATCCGGAACTCCGCGCCGTGGCGCGCGCGCGGCTGGCCCGGGTCATGGTCGAACAGGCGAAATACGACGATGCAGTCGCATTGCTGGACCCTGCAGATGCTGGCTCGTACGCTGCGCTCTACCACGAACTGCGCGGCGACGCGTACGCCGGCAAGGGCGACGCGGCTGCGGCGCGGCGCGAGTACGACGAGGCGCTCGCGACGCCGGTCGACGACACCGGTCTCGATCGGGATTACATCGAACTCAAGCGCGAAGCGCTGCAGCCGGCGGCGGCAGTTGCCGACGCGGCCACGGCCGATCCGGCACCGGCCGAAGGCACGGCGAGCGAGGCAGCCGCAAAATGAAACAGGTACGCCTGATCGCCGCGCTCGCGCTGCTCGGGGCGCTGGCAGCCTGCGACAAGGACACGACCGCCGACCCGCCGGCGGAACTGGTGGACATCAAGTCCACGCTCAAGGTGCAGCGCCTGTGGTCCGAGAACCTTGGCGGTGGAGGCGAAGTGCTGCGGCTGACGCTCGGTGTGGCGGGCTCCGGTGACACCGTCTACGCCGCAGGGCGCGATGGCAAGGTCCGCGCGCTCGATGCGGCCAACGGCAAGCGGCGCTGGCAGACGGACACGGACCTGGAGCTTTCGGCCGGACCGGGCGTGGGCTCCGGGCTGGTGGTGGTCGGCACCAGCGACGGCGACGTCGTGGCGCTCGATGCCACGGACGGCAAGCAGCGATGGAGGGCGCGCGTCGCGGGCGAGATGCTGGCGCCGCCGCTGGTGGAAGGCGACCAGGTGATCGTCCGCTCGGTCGAAGGCCGGCTGCGCTCATTGTCGGCAAGCACCGGCAAGGAAGAGTGGATGGTCGAAGACCTGGTTCCCCGCTTGTCGCTGCGTGGTACGGCGACACCGGTTGCCGTGGGCAGCGAAATCGTGGTGTGCGGCTTCGACACGGGCAAGGTGATGGCCGTCACGCTCGCCAAGGGCGAGATCCTCTGGCAGACGCAACTCAGCACGCCTCGCGGCCGCACAGAGCTGCAACGCCTCGCCGACGTGGACTCCGCGGTTGTCGTCTCCGGCAAGGACATCTACGCAGTGGGCTTCCAGGGTCGCGTGGCGATGCTGGCGCTCGACAGCGGCCAGGTCTGGTGGTCACGCGACATGTCCAGCTATCGAGGGCTGGCCATCGACGACGACCAGGTCTACGTCTCCACGTCCGAGGGGGACGTCGTGGCGATGCGACGCAGCGATGGCGTGGTCGTGTGGCAGCAAAAGGGCCTCGCGCGAAGAGGACTCAGCACGCCGGCGGTGGACGGTGACGCCGTGGTCGTCGGCGATTTCGACGGCTACCTCCACTGGCTCGATCGCGGCACGGGCAGGTTCGTGGCCCGTGAACGCCCGGGCGACGAGCGCATCGCGGCGCCGCCGCTGGTCATGCAGGGTCAAGTCTTCGTCATCGACGAAGGCGGTCACCTGAAGGCCTATCGTACCGGGAGCGCGGCGGGGAACTGACGTGCTACCCGTCGTCGCCCTGGTCGGGCGCCCCAATGTAGGCAAGTCCACGATCTTCAACTGCCTGACGCGCACGCGCGACGCGCTGGTCGCCGACCTGCCGGGCCTGACCCGCGACCGGAAGTACGGTTACGCGCGCGTCGGTCCCAGGCCCTGCGTCGTAATCGATACCGGCGGACTCGTGGAGGTCACGCACGGCGTCGAGCGGCTGATGGCCGAGCAGACGCTGAAAGCGGTCGAAGAGGCCGATCGGGTGCTGCTGATCGTCGATGCGAGGGAGGGCTGTGTGCCCGCGGACCTGCACGTGGCCGACCTGCTGCGGCGTGGCGGAAAGACCGTGCTGGTGGTGGCCAACAAGTCGGAGTCGCTCGATCCGGAAATCGCGGGGGTCGATTTCCACCAGCTGGGCTTCGGCGCCCCGGTGGCCGTCTCGGCGGCCCACGGCCAGGGTATCGAGGAACTGCTGGAGCGTGCGCTCGATGGCATCGCGCCGGACCCCGAGACGCCTGAGGCCGAGACGGCCGACAGCGAGGAAATCCGCGTTGCGGTCGTGGGGCGCCCGAACGTCGGCAAGTCCACGCTGATCAACCGTCTGCTCGGCGAGGAACGTCTCGTCGCCTTCGACCAGCCGGGTACGACGCGTGACGCGGTATTCGTGCCGTTCGAACGTGACGGCCAGCGCTACACGCTGATCGACACGGCCGGCGTCCGGCGGCGTGCCCGGGTCAGTGACGCGGTCGAGAAGTTCAGCATCGTCAAGGCGCTGCAGGCCATCGACGCCGCGCATGTCGTGATCGGCGTGCTCGACGCTCACGACACGATCGCCGAGCAGGACGCGAGCCTGCTCGGGCTCATAAACGAGCAGGGACGCGCGCTGGTGATCGCGGTGAACAAATGGGACGGCATCGATCCGTCGCAGCGCGACTCGATCCGCGACGGCGTCGGCCTGCGCCTCGATTTCCTTGCCTACGCGCCGGTGCACTACATCTCCGCGCGGCACGGCACCGGGGTAGGCGACCTGATGGGGTCCGTGCGCATGGCCTTCCGGGCGGCCATGAAGGAGCTGCCGACCAAGGACCTGAACCGCGCGCTCGAGCAGGCCATCACGATGCACCAGCCGCCGCTGGTCCGAGGCCGGCGGATCAAGCTGCGCTACGCGCACCAGGGCGGCCGCAATCCGCCGATCGTCGTGATACACGGCAACCAGACCCAGCACGTGCCGGATGCCTACCGGCGCTACCTGGAGAACCACTTCCGGCAGACCTTCAGGCTGAAGGGGACGCCGATGCGGGTCGAATTCCGTACCGACGACAACCCGTTCTCCGGCAAGCGCAATGTGCTGACCCCGCGGCAGCAGCGCAAGCGCGTGCGCCTTATCAAGAACAAGCGCGCCGGGACCGGCAAGCGCTGACCCGGGTCGATCGGGTTGATAACCAGCGCTTCTGACGCGCTATCCTCTGGTGCTTGTTCGACCGGGAGCCGGGCATAGACTGCCGGCATGGCCATGGCATTAGCTCGTACGCCCTCGACCTCCGCTGACCTGCCGGCCCGCCGGTTCGCACGGATTGCCGAGCCGCTGCGCATGTTCCGTGGCGGCGTGCTCGGGCAGCCGGTGATCGCCTACGAGTGCTGGGGAACGCTCAATGCCGCGCGCGACAACGCGATCGCGATCTTCACCGGCCTGTCGCCCTCGGCCCACGCGGCATCCTCAGCGGAGGATCCGAGGCCGGGCTGGTGGGAGTCGATGATCGGCGAAGGCCGTCCGCTGGACACCAGCCGGTTCTTCGTCGTCTGCATCAATTCGCTCGGCAGTCCGTATGGGTCGTCGGGACCGGCCAGCGAGGATCCCGCCACCGGCCGGCCCTACGGAATCACCTTTCCCGAGATCGCTGTCGAGGACATCGCCGCCGCGGGCCGCGCCGCGCTGCGCTCGCTCGGCATCGAGCGGCTCGCCGCCGTGGTCGGGCCGTCGCTCGGCGGCATGGTCGTGCTCGCGTATTGCGCCCAGTTTCCGGGCGAGGTCGAGAGCCTCGTGAGCATTTCCGGCGCGGTGCACGCGACACCCTTCGCAATTGCGCTGCGTTCGCTGCAGCGGGAGATGGTGCGTGGCGACCCGTCCTGGCGCGGTGGAAACTACCAGCCCGGGCGGGGGCCGCGCCTCGGCATGCGACTGGCGCGCAAGCTCGGCACCATCACCTATCGCTCACCGAAGGAATGGGACCAGCGGTTCGGTCGCAGGCGCGTGCCCGAGATCGCCGGCCTGTCGGGCGATTTCCGGCCACGGTTCGAGGTCGAGTCCTACCTGGAGCACCAGGCGCTGCGGTTTGCCGATGCCTTCGACGCCAATGCCTACCTGTACCTGTCGCGAGCCATGGACCAGTTCGATCTCGCGGATCACGGCGGCGGATGCCTCGCCGACGCATTTGCACGTTTCGGCGTGCGCCGGTCGCTGGTGCTCGGGGTCGAGACCGACATGCTGTTCCCGATCACCCAGCAGCGGGAGATCGCGGATCACCTGCGTGCGGCCGGCGGGCAGGTCGAATTCCACGCCTTCCCGTCACTGCAGGGCCACGATGCGTTCCTGACCGACCTGGCGAGATTCGAGCCGGCGATTGGCGGGTTCGTGCAGGGCATCGAGGGCCGCGCCGCCACGGCTGGTTGAGGTCGACGGGCGGCCTGTTACCTCGTGCCGGGCGTCTTTGCGGCCGTCATAAGCAGTGCCGGATCGACCATTGCGCGGTTGATCGCCACTCCGAAATGCAGGTGCGGCCCGGTCACGCGGCCTGTTGCCCCGACCAGGCCGAGGACTCCGCCGGTCGCGATCTCCTGGCCGGGTTTCACGTCGATGCGGCTCAGGTGGCAGTAGATGCTCACGACCCCCTCGCCGTGGTCGAGAAACACCGTGTTGCCATTGAAGAAGAAGTCGCCCGTGTCGAGCACTCGGCCGGGTGCCGGTGCGACGATCGGCGTTCCGGTCGGCGCAGCGATGTCCATGCCGCTGTGTGGACTGCGTGCCTCGCCGTTGAAGAAGCGGCGCAGGCCAAAGCTGCTCGAGCGTTCACCGGCAACCGGTGGACTCATGTGGAATTCGGGAACGCGGCCCGCCGTATAGGTGCCGAGCGCCGCGTCGATGCGGATGCGTTCCCGGTCGATGCGCGCCATGTCCTGCTCGTCGGGATTCACGTGGTGCTTGTTTTTTACCTGCAGTCGCTGCTCGGCGTACTTCCGGTCCACGACCGTGAACTCGAGCGGCCGAGCAGGCGCGGCGGCCTGCGCAGGGCCGGCACCGCCCACCGGCACCAGGCTCGCCGAATGCAGGCCCGGCTCTGTGTCGAGCGGGATGCCGATCACGGCGACCCAGTCGGTGCCGGTCCGTAATACCGGCGCGCGGTGTTCGTTGAAAATCACTTCCCCCGGAGCCGTGTCGGCCGGGCCGAGATTGACGATGGCGATGCCGCCCGGCACGCGCCGCTCCTGCGGCAGGTCCGCTGCAATCGATGCCGAGGCCACGGCAAGCCCGGCCCAGAGCGCGATCGCGCTGGACGCGAGGCTGTAGATGCGACCCATCGTGGCGTGCGCGTGCGCTGTCATCCGTCTGCTACCGAACCGCCGTGCGGTGCCTCGATGATCGTGGTGACCGTGGCAGTGAACCGGCCGCGCGCAAGTCGTGCGTCCACCGAGTCTCCGGGAGCCAATGAGGCCGGATCGAGCAGCACGTGTCCTTCCGCGTCGGCGACTATCGCGTAGCCGCGCTCGAGCGTCGCGAGCGGGCTGACCGCATTGAGCGTACGCATTGCGAGCTCGAACCTGCCGCGCTCGCCGGCGACGCGCGAACGAGCGGCGGTGGCAAGCGCGCGCAGGCAGGACGCAAGGCGCACCTGCCCGGCCTCGAGCTGCAGTACGGGCGAGGCTCGCGAGAGCAGCGTCGATGCCGTCGTCGCGCGGGTGCGGGCGTCGTCCAGCTTCGTGCGGAACGCGCGGCGCAGCCGGCCGTCGAGTTCGTCGAGGCGCTGGGCGTGCTGTCGCAGCCGCACGCCCGGATGAGCCCTGTCCAGCCGTTGCTCGCGAACCAGCAGCAGGGAGCCGAGGTCCGCGAGTCGTCGGCGCGCCGACTGCGAGACACGCCGCTCGGCTGCCGCGAATGCGCGCAGCCATTCCTCGCGGTCCGGCACCACGCGCTCCGCAGCGCCGCTCGGTGTGGGGGCGCGCAGGTCGGCCACCAGGTCGGCGATCGTGAAGTCGGTTTCGTGCCCCACGCCGCTCACGATCGGTATCGGGCAGGCGAACATCGCACGTGCGACTGCCTCGTCGTTGAATGCCCAGAGGTCCTCGAGCGATCCGCCGCCCCTCGCGACGATCAGCACGTCGCAGTCGCGCCTAGAGGCCGCGAGCCTGATCGCCTGCTCGATCTCGCGCGGGGCGGCCTCCCCCTGGACCGGTACCGGGTAGACCAGCACTGCGGCGGCCGGAAAACGCCTGGCGAGCACGTGCAGGATGTCGCGCAGCGCGGCGCCGGTGGGCGAGGTGATCACCCCGATCCGGCCGGGCAGCCGGGGCAGGGCCTGCTTGTGGCGTTCGTCGAACAGGCCTTCGGCGGCGAGTTTCCGCTTCAGTTCCTCGAACCGGCGACGCAGCACTCCTTCTCCGGCCTCCTCGAGGTGCTCGATCACGACCTGGAACTCGCCCCGGGCCTCGTACACACTGACCCGGCCGCGGGCCAGCACGAGGGCCCCGTCGCGCAGTGGGAAGCGAACCAGCATGTTGCGCTGCCTGAACATGGCGCAGCGCACCTGCGCCGCCTCGTCCTTCAGCGAGAAATACCAGTGCCCGGAGGAGGGGCGCGAAAGGTTGGAGATTTCACCCTCGAGCCACACCGAGCCCAGGGCGCGCTCGAGCAGCATCCGCGCCTCCCGGTTGAGGCGGCTGACGGTGAAAATCTCGCGCGGGGGCAGGGAGTTGGCGCTCTCGTCGAGCCGGGGATCGTGCATGGTGGCAGTGATCTTAGCGGGCGCGGCCCGGCGCACAAGGGACCCTCGCCGATTTCCACGCGGAGCCCGCGACCGGTACAATTGCCCGCTTCCTTTTTCCACGCCCGGGACAGGCCATGCTGCGCATCCTAGAGGAAGCCCTCACATTCGATGACGTCCTGCTCGTTCCGGCGTTTTCCGAGGTGCTTCCGCACCAGGTGAGCCTCGGCACCCAGCTCACCCGGGGCATCCACCTGAACCTGCCGCTGGTGTCCGCGGCGATGGACACGGTCACCGAGCAGCGGCTCGCGATCGCCATCGCCCAGGAAGGCGGCATCGGCATCATCCACAAGAACATGAGCGCCGAAGCGCAGGCCCGCCACGTGGCGAGGGTGAAGCGCTTCGAGAGCGGCATCATCCGTGACCCGATCACCGTGCGCCCGGACATGACCATCCGCGAGGTGATCGAGCTCACCCGGGCCAAGAACATCTCCGGCGTGCCGGTCGTGCTGGAGGGCAAGGCAGTCGGCATCGTCACGCACCGCGACCTGCGCTTCGAGACCAAGCTCGACGCGCCAGTGTCCTCGGTGATGACGCCGCGTGATCGGCTGGTGACCGTGCGCGAGAACTCGCCGAAGGAAGACGTGCTGGCGCTGCTGCACAAGCACCGTATCGAGAAGGTGCTGGTGATCGACGATGCGTTCGGCTTGAAGGGCATGATCACCGTCAAGGATTTCCAGAAAGCCACCGAGTTTCCGCGTGCCTGCAAGGACGAGCGCGGCGCACTGCGCGTGGGCGCCGCTGTGGGCACCGGTCCCGACACTCTCGACCGGGTTGCGGCGCTGCGCGAGGCGGGCGTGGACGTGATCGTCGTGGACACGGCGCATGGTCATTCGCGCGGCGTGGTCGAGATGGTGGCGAAGATCAAGGCGAAGTGGCCGGCGCAGCAGGTCATCGGCGGCAACATCGTCACGCGCGAGGCTGCGCTGGCGCTGGTCGATGCGGGCGCCGATGCCGTCAAGGTCGGCATCGGCCCGGGCTCGATCTGCACCACCCGGGTTGTCGCCGGGGTCGGCGTGCCGCAGATCACGGCGGTGGGCAACGTCGCGGCGGCGCTTGCCGAGCATGGCGTGCCGCTGATCGCCGACGGTGGCATTCGTTTCTCGGGTGACGTGGCCAAGGCGATCGCGGCCGGCGCCTACAGCGTGATGATCGGCGGCCTGTTCGCCGGCACGGAAGAATCGCCGGGCGAGGTCGAGCTCTACCAGGGCGCATCCTACAAGTCATATCGCGGCATGGGCTCGCTGGGCGCCATGTCCCAGGCGCACGGCTCGCGGGACCGTTACTTCCAGGACACTACCTCCGAGCTCGAGAAGCTGGTGCCGGAGGGTGTCGAGGGCCGTGTGCCCTACAAGGGCAGCATCGTGGCCATCCTTCACCAGCTCACCGGCGGACTGCGGGCGGCCATGGGTTACACGGGCAGCGGCAGCATCGACCAGATGCGCACCCAGCCGCAGTTCGTGCGAATTACCGGCGCGGGCATGCGCGAGAGCCACGTGCACGACGTGACCATCACCAAGGAAGCGCCGAACTACCGTGTCCGCTGAACAGCCGACCGTGCGTCCGCCCGACATCCACGCGCACCGGGTCCTGATCCTCGACTTCGGCGCTCAGTACACGCAGTTGATCGCGCGCCGCGTCCGCGAGTCGGGCGTCTACTGCGAGATCCATCCCTGGGACATGAGCGATGCGGACGTTCGGGCATTCGCACCGCGCGGCGTGATCCTCTCGGGCGGTCCTGAATCCGTCACGGACGAAGTGCCTCCGCGGGCGCCAGCGAGCGTGTTCGAGGCTGGCGTCCCGGTGCTCGGCATCTGCTACGGCATGCAGACCATGGCGCAGCAACTCGGCGGGCGCGTGACTCCGGCCGAGCATCGTGAATTCGGCTATGCGCAGGTTACCGTCGCGAAGCCGTGCCGCCTGTTCGACGGCCTGCGTGACCACTCCGACGCCGAGGGACGTGCCGTGCTCGACGTGTGGATGAGCCATGGCGACCGGGTCGATGCGCTGCCGCCCGGGTTTGTCGCCGTGGCCGGAACGCAAAGCGCGCCGCTCGCCGCGATGGCGGACGAAACCCGGCGCTTCTACGCCGTGCAGTTTCATCCCGAGGTGACGCACACGCTGCAGGGCGAACGGCTGATCGAGCGTTTCGTGCGCGAGATCTGCGGCTGCGAGGCGCGCTGGGAGCCGGGCAACATCGCGGCCGATGCGATCGCCCGTGTGCGTGAGCAGGTGGGCAGCGACCGTGTTCTGCTCGGGTTGTCGGGTGGCGTCGATTCGTCCGTGGTGGCTGCGCTGCTGCACCGCGCGATCGGCGATCAACTGGTGTGCGTGTTCGTTGACCACGGGCTGCTGCGCGAAGGCGAGGGCGACCAGGTGATGCACACGCTCGGCGAGAACATGGGCGTACGCGTGATCCGCGTGAACGCCGCCGAGCGCTTCCTCGCCGGGCTGAAGGGTGAGGCGGACCCCGAGCGGAAGCGCAAGATCATCGGGCGACTGTTCGTCGAGGTGTTCGACGAGGAATCGCACAAGCTCGAAGGCGTGCGCTGGCTCGCGCAGGGCACGATCTACCCGGACGTCATCGAGTCGGCCGGCGCGAAGACCGGCAAGGCGCACGTGATCAAGTCGCACCACAATGTCGGCGGCTTGCCCGAGCACATGAAGCTGGGACTGGTCGAGCCGCTGCGCGAACTGTTCAAGGACGAAGTACGCCGACTGGGCCTGGAACTCGGCCTGCCGCGCGAAATGGTATTTCGGCATCCGTTCCCCGGCCCGGGCCTGGGCGTGCGAATCCTCGGCGAAGTGTCGCAGGAATACGCCGACCTGCTGCGCAAGGCCGACAGGATCTTCATAGACGAGCTGCGCACGCACGGCCTGTACGACAAGACGAGCCAGGCATTTGCCGTGTTCCTGCCAGTGCGTTCGGTCGCGGTGATGGGCGACGGCCGTCGCTACGACTACGTGATCGCGCTGCGCGCCGTCGAAACGGTCGACTTCATGACGGCGCGCTGGGCAAGGCTCCCTTACGAATTCCTCGACCTGTGCGCGCGGCGCATCATCAACGAGGTCAAGGGCATCTCGCGCGTCACCTACGACATCTCTGGAAAGCCGCCCGCGACGATCGAGTGGGAGTGACGGAGCAAGGGCCCGGCGGCTCCCCGGCCGCCGCAGATCCGATCGATCTCGCGTTCATGTCACGCGCGCTCGAACTCGCGCGCGAGGCCGCCGCCGCTGGCGAGGTGCCGGTGGGTGCGGTGATCGTCAAGGACGGCGCGATCGTTGCCGAGGGGTGGAACAGGCCGATCGGTACCTGCGATCCGACCGCGCACGCCGAGATCATCGCGCTGCGCGCGGCGGGTATCGCGCTCGACACCTACAGGCTGATCGACACGACGCTGTACGTGACGCTCGAGCCCTGCGCGATGTGCGCCGGGGCCATGGTGCACGCCAGGGTGCGTCGGCTGGTCTACGGCGCGACCGACCCGCGTGCCGGGGCGGCGGGAAGCGTATTCAACGTGGTGCAGAATCCCGCCCTCAACCATCGGCTGGAAAGCTGCGGCGGTGTGCTCGCGGAGGAGTGCGGCACGCTGCTCAGGGACTTCTTCGCCGCGCGCAGGTGAGCGTGCGGCGGTGCAGGATCAGCGCTTCGGCGGCGCCCGCTGCGGGTCCGGCGTCCCGGGCCGCGCTTCGCCCGCCGTGACCTCGGCGCCTGTCGGCGCCGGGCTGCCGGTGCCCATCACTTCGAGTACATCCAGGTAGGCCTGCACGTTTTCCACGTAGCGAACCGGCTCCCAGCCGCGCGCGTAGCCGTGGCGGGTGCGCGTGTACCACTTCTCCTGGCTCAGCAGCGGCAGCGTGTCGCGCACATCTTCCCAGCTGTCGGGATCACGCCCCAGTTGCTGGGCGAGCTTCCGTGCGTCCTCGACATGCCCGTAGCCGACGTTGTACGCGGCGACCGCGAACCACGTCCGGTCGGGCTCGGGAATGCGGGTCGGCACCATTTCCATGACCCTGGCCAGGTACTTGGCGCCGCCGATGATGCTGGCCTGGGGATCGTGGCGGTCGCGATACCGCATCATCTCCGCCGTGCCCGCGGTCAACTGCATTAGTCCGCGGGCGCCTGAAAACGAAACGGCCGACGGATCCCACTTGGATTCCTGGTAACCCATCGCGGCGAGCAGGCGCCAGTCGATGCGGTGCTGCAGCGCCGCATTCTTGAACCACAGCAGGTACAGCGGCAGGCGACTTTCGACGTGCTCCATGAAATTACGTGATTGCAGGTAGTCGAAACTGTCGCGATTCCCGTAGTAGCGATCCAGCAGCACGCCTATCGAGCCGTCGGCCCGCGACAGCATGAAGAATGCATTGACGCGGTTGAGGATGCTCGGGTCGTGGCTTTCCGTACTCACGACCCAGGCAACAGCGCGCTCCGGCGAAAGGTCCAGAGCGATCGCGAGGTTGGGGTGCATCGGCCGGTTCAGCGCAAACTCGGTGGAACTGGCGAGCGTGTACTGGACCGTGCCTCGCGAGACCTCGTTCAGGATCTGCTCCGTGTCGGTGTCCGCACGCTCGATCCAGGGCAGGTCAGGCTCCGTGAGCCTCAAGTCCTCCAGCGTGCGCAGGTGGGCGCTGCCGGCGGCCACCTCGATCCGGCCTCGCCCGGCCGCCTTCATCGAGGCGGGGCGGGTAGCGCCGCGCCGCTGCACCAGGTGCTCGCGGACCAGCGAATATCCCGGGCCGAAGCTGACGCCCTCCGGCAACTGGATGCCGGTGGTGATGCCGGCTGCCGCAATGTGGGCGCGCCCGGCCCGCACTTCGTTCAAGGCGGCCTCGCGGGTCCTCACCGTGTACAGGCGCAGCGAAACGCCCAGGCTTTCGGCGAAGCGGCTCGCCAGTTCGTATGCCAGTCCCTCCGGTCCATGGCTGCCGAGGTAGTAGGCATCCGGGCTGTTGCGGGTCGCAACCCGGAGTTCCCCCGCCTCCAGTACCTGCGTGAGCAGCGGGGGCGGCTGCGAACAGCTGCCCAGGGCCAGCGTCGCGACCAGTGCAAGCAAGGCTTTCATTGTTTGTATAGAATACGCGGCCCTCGGAGAGGTACCGAAGCGGTCATAACGGCGCCGACTCGAAATCGGATGGGGGCATAATCGCCCCACGTGGGTTCGAATCCCACCCTCTCCGCCAATCTTTTCCGCCCGGCGCAGCAGCCGGTGCCTGGTTCGCCGGCACCGGCCCGCGCGCCGACACCGGCCTCAGTTCTCGTTGCGTGAGCCGCGTCGAGTGGTCATCTCGGCCCGCGCCGACTCATATGCAGTCGTGAATGCTTCCAGGAACGGATGCGGCAGGCCGTCGGTGCCGTTCTGGGTCACGACGCGGAACAGTTCCCCGTAGTGTTCCCAGTACTTGGGCCGCGGATCCTGCCCCGGTGCGATCGTGCGCGAGCGTCCGTCCTCGAACTGGTCGGCGACGTTGGTTGGCGCGAGTTGCCCCAGCAGCGCGGCGATCCCCTCGCGTAGCGCGGAATTGATGGCAGCTTCGTGCTCCTTTGCATCGAGCAGCACGTCGCGCAGTGCGTCGACAGGCCCGCCTATCGGGCGGCCGTGCGATTCGAGCAGGCGCGTGATGGCCTGTTCGACGCTGGTCGAGTTTCGGAGCGGGTTGCTCATCGCGTTCGGCGTTGCCACCGCCGTAATGGACGGGTTGGCTGCCGAACGCGCCTGCTGAAGGTCGGTGACTCCGACGACCGCCTCGCGCAGCAGTTGGCCCGCGACCAGTGGCAGCATCGACTGGGCTTCGGGCGACAGTGCCGCTGGATCTATGCCGGCGCCGCGGCAGAAGGCCTGTACCGCCGAGCCCAGGTCGGCCCACGAACTCGCCTGCTGGTGGAACGGCAGTGTGTGCTGGCGCGCCTCGATCCGGCTCTGCCGCCGCGCGAGCGCGTCGGCCAGTTCCTGCCGCGTGACGGCCCGGGTCTTCATTGCCCAGTCCGCTGGCTTCGACGAGGCATGCTCGGACTCGGGCGATGCGTTCGGCGGCTCGGACGGCGGTTCGTGCTCCGATTCGTCAGCGCCTTCGGCATGCTCCTCGCTCGCCGCGTCCGCTTCACGGAAATCCTTTGGCAGCTTGAGGCCGAATGCGTTGCGGATCGAGATGGAACTCGAGTCGCCGGTGTCGCGGGGCTTGAACAGGCTCTCGACGTCAAAGCCGGCGTTGATGCCGGAATCGAGGTGCTTTTCCGCGGAGTGCAGTTCCGATTCCGCCGGCAGGAAGTCGATCCGGTCGTCGACACTGACGAGAATCTCGTAGTCGCCCATGCGCAGGCGGTCCCCGTCCTTCAGGGCCACCGGGCCAGTCTCCGCCACCGTTTCATCGGAGTCATTGACGAACACACCGTTGGTGCTGTGGTCGTTGATCCAGTACTGGCCGGTGCGGCACACAATGTCGCAGTGGTGCCCCGAGACCAGCCGCTTCTGGTCCGGCAGCACCCAGTCATTGTCCGGTGCCCGGCCGATGGAACCGCCGTTCACGCCGAACACGCGCGAGCGGCGCTCGCCGAGCTCGCGGTACTGGTCGCTGATGACTCTAAGCTTGATGGCCATGTTATGGGGGTCCTTGTAATATGTCCGGACCGGTATCCGCAAGTACATCATGGCCTCCAGCAACATCTTCAAGGTCGTTTTTCACAACCAGGGCAAGGTTTACGAGATCTATGCCCGCAAGGTGGGGCATGGGTCGTTGTTCGGCTTCGTCGAGGTCGAGGAACTGATTTTCGGCGAGCGCTCGGCCGTGGTCGTGGATCCGTCGGAGGAACGCATCCAGTCCGAGTTTGCCGGGGTGAAGCGCACCTACCTGCCATTGCATGCGGTGATTCGCATCGACGAGGTGCGCAAGAGCGGCGTGAGCAAGGTCGTCGCCGCCGAGGGTTCGAACGTCACTCAGTTCCCATTCCCCGTATACACGCCCGGCGATCCGGGCAACCGCCGCTAGGGTGGACTATCCGCGCTGGTTCGGGCCAGGACGCTCCGGTATCATTGCGCGCCCCTGCCAGGCCGGCTGCGGCACCTAAGGCATGCTAATACTCAGCGGCGCTCCCGCGGCTTCGGACTTCCGGCTCGCGAAGCTCCTGTCATCGATCCGCCAGCGGTCCGGCTCGATTGAGCACCTGGACTCCCGCTACATCCACTTCGTGGACCTCGAGCGCGACCTCGACGCCGGACAGGCATCCATCCTCGAATCGCTGCTGTGCTACGGACCCGCGGCACCTTCCACCGTCCCGCGCGGAGAAATGCTGCTGGTCGTTCCGCGATACGGTACCGTCTCGCCCTGGTCGAGCAAGGCGACCGACATCGCGCACGTCTGCGAACTCGCGGCGGTGCGTCGCATCGAGCGAGGCGTGGCGTACTACCTCGACGGGCCGGGCCGGCTCACGGACGAAGAGTGGCGCGGGGCGGCCGACCTGCTGCACGACCGGATGACCGAGGCCGTGCTGCGCGACGCCGCCGAGGCAGCCGGGCTCTTCCAGCACGCATCGCCGAAACCGCTCGCGACCGTGCCGCTCGCCACGCAGGGTCGCGCAGCACTGGAATCGGCCAACTCGACGCTCGGGCTCGCACTGTCCGACGACGAAATCGATTACCTGGTCGATGCGTTCGGCGCGCTGGGGCGCGATCCCGCGGACGTGGAACTGATGATGTTCGCGCAGGCCAACTCCGAGCACTGCCGGCACAAGATATTCAACGCCGACTGGATCGTGGACGGCCTGCGCGGTGACAAGTCGCTGTTCGCGATGATCCGCAATACGCACGCCCGCAGTCCCCGGGGCGTGCTGTCCGCCTATCGCGACAATTCCGCGGTGATCGAAGGTTGGCCCGGGAGGCGCTGGTTCGCCCGGCCGGGCGGCGGGCCCTATGCGGGATCCGACGAGCCGATCGACATCCTGATGAAGGTCGAGACCCACAACCACCCGACGGCCATTTCGCCGTTCCCGGGCGCGGCGACCGGTTCGGGCGGTGAAATCCGCGACGAAGGGGCGACCGGCCGCGGTTCCAAGCCCAAGGCCGGCCTGGTCGGGTTCTCGGTCTCGAACCTGCGAATTCCAGGGGCCGTGCAGCCGTGGGAACAGGACCTCGGCAAGCCCGACCGCATCGTCTCCGCCCTCACCATCATGCTGGAGGGCCCGATCGGCGCGGCATCGTTCAACAACGAATTCGGGCGCCCGGGCATCTGCGGATACTTCCGCACCTTCGAGCAGCGCGTCGAGTCTGAAGGACGCTCGGCACTGCGCGGCTACCACAAGCCGATCATGATCGCCGGCGGACTTGGCAACATCCGCCGGCAGCACGTCGAGAAGTCGCCGATCGTCGCGGGCGCGAAGATCGTGGTGCTCGGCGGGCCCGCGATGCTGATCGGCCTCGGCGGCGGTGCAGCGTCGTCGGTCGGTGCCGGCGCGAGTTCGGCGGACCTCGACTTCGCCTCGGTACAGCGCGGCAATCCCGAGATCCAGCGGCGCGCGCAGGAAGTGATCGACGCGTGCTGGGGCCTGGGGGAGTCGAACCCGATCCTGTTGATCCACGACGTCGGTGCGGGCGGACTGTCGAACGCGGTGCCCGAGTCGGTCGCGCACGACGGCTGTGGCGGTCGCGTGGACCTGCGCAAGGTGCAGAGCGACGAGCCGGGCATGTCGCCGCTCGAGATCTGGTGCAACGAGGCGCAGGAGCGCTACGTGCTGATCGTGGCCTCGGCGCAGCTCGCGGAATTCGCTGTGTTCTGCGAGCGCGAGCGCTGCCCCTACGCCGTCATCGGCGAGGTGACCGACGACGGACTGCTTTCGGTCAGCGATCCGCTGTTCGGCAATGAGCCGGTCTCGATGCCGCTCGATACGCTGCTCGGAAAGCCGCCGCGCATGACCCGCGACGTGCGCAGGCTGCCCGGCGCGTCCGACGAATTCGACGGCGGCGGCGTGGACCTGCGCGAGGCGGCATTCCGGCTGCTGCGCCTGCCGACCATCGCCGACAAGTCGTTCCTGGTCACGATTGGCGACCGGTCCGTCGGGGGCATGATCAGCCGAGATCCGTTCGTCGGCCCATGGCAGGTGCCGGTGAGCGACGTGGCCGTCACGCTGAGCGATTATTTCTCCTCGCGCGGCGAGGCCATGGCGATGGGCGAGCGCACGCCTCTGGCGCTGCTCGACCCGGCGGCGGCGGCGAGAATGGCGGTGGCCGAGGCCGTGACGAACATTGCCGCAGCCGACATAGGGCGCATCGAGGACATCCGGCTTTCGGCGAACTGGATGGCGGCCTGCGGCGAACCCGGCGAGGACGCCGACCTGTATGACGCGGTGCGCGCGGTGGGCGAGGAGTTGTGCCCGGCACTCGGCATCGCGATCCCGGTCGGCAAGGACTCGCTGTCGATGAAGACTGCCTGGCAGGACGCCGACGGCGTCCGCAAGGTCGTCGCGCCGGTGTCGCTGGTCATCTCGGCATTCGCACCGGCGCGCGACGTGCGTCGCACGCTGACGCCGCAGCTGCGCACGGATCGCGGCGAGACTCGCCTGCTGCTGGTGGACCTCGGCCGCGGCCGCAATCGGCTCGGCGGGTCGTGCCTCGCGCAGGTGTACGGTCGCATCGGTTCAAGCGCACCTGACTGTGACGACCCATCCTTGCTGCGTGCCTTTTTTGCGGCGCTGGTGAGGCTGCGCGATCTCGGCCTGGTGCTGGCATACCACGACCGATCAGACGGCGGCCTGTTCGTCACGCTATGCGAAATGGCCTTCGCAGGGCACTGCGGCATCGAGGCCGAGCTCGCCGCGGGCGAGACAGATGCCGTGGCGGCGCTGTTCTGCGAAGAGCTCGGTGCGGTGCTGCAGGTCGAGGCTGCCGCCGCCGAACGTGCCCTCGAGGTATTCCGCGAAGCGGGGCTCGGCGAGTGCGTGCGATCGATAGGACGGGCGCGCAGCGGCGACGTATTCACCGTAGGCATCGATGGGAACAAGGTCTTCGAGACGACGCGCACCGAACTTCGGCGTGCCTGGTCCGAGACGAGCTTCCGCATGCAGGCCATGCGCGACAACCCCGCTTGTGCCGCCGAGGAATTCGAGCGGGCCACCGACCCTGCGGATCCTGGTCTCCACGTGCGGATGACCTTCGAACCGGCCGACGACGTAGCTGCGCCGTTCATCGCGAAGGGCGCAAGGCCGCAGGTCGCGATCCTGCGCGAGCAGGGCGTGAACAGCCAGGTCGAGATGGCGGCAGTGTTCCACCGTGCAGGATTTGCCCCGGTGGACGTGCACATGACCGACTTGATCACCGGCCGCGTACGGCTCGACGAGTTCGCGGGCATGGTCGCCTGCGGCGGCTTTTCCTACGGCGACGTCCTGGGTGCAGGCGAGGGATGGGCCAAGTCGATCCTGTTCCATCCGGAACTGCGCGCGCAATTCGAAGCCTACTTCGCGCGACCCGACAGCTTCACGCTTGGCGTCTGCAACGGTTGCCAGATGATGGCGGCGCTGAAGTCGCTGGTGCCGGGAGCGTCACACTGGCCGCGATTCGTCCGCAACCGTTCCGAGCAGTTCGAGGGCCGTCTCGGGCTCGTGGAGGTGTTGCCGTCACCGTCGATCTTCCTCGGCGGCATGGCGGGCTCCGTGATGCCGATCGCGGTCGCACACGGTGAGGGCGCGCGGAGTTCGCAGATTCGGCTGCCCTTGACGCCTGCACCGCCAGCGGTCTCGTGAGCATGCGTTTCGTCGACAACCATGGCCGGCCGGCTGCCGCGTATCCGGCCAACCCGAACGGCTCGCCGGGCGGCATTACCGGCCTTACCAGCGTTGACGGCCGCGCGACGATACTGATGCCCCATCCGGAGCGCGTGTTCCGCACCCTGCAGAACTCATGGCATCCAGAGGAGTGGGGCGAAGACAGCGGCTGGATGCGGATGTTCCGCAACGCGCGCGCCTGGATAGGCTAAGCGCGTCCCAGAGCGGCGACGTCAAGGGACAGGGGATCGGGCAGTCCGTGCGCGGGGCGTGGGGGTCGCGGGCTCAGGGATGGTCAGTCCCCGCGCGGCGGCGCGGCCGATCGGCGTGACCGATTGTCGAGCGTGATCTTAGCGTTTCCTCGGCGAAAAAGCGCCGCACCATCATCGCCTGCTGCAGCTTTCCCTTGCGCACGTAGGTCTGGTAGAGCATGTCCTTGACGAGTTCGAGCAGCACGCTCGCTTCGAACGTGCCGATCTCCGGCAGCGAGGGCGAGGAGTCGGCATCCGAGCCGAACAGCACTTTCTTCACGATGGCGTACGTGTCGGTGTCGACTTCGGCCATCTCGCGTGCTTCGTTGACCAGGTTGTAAAGCTTGAGGCGACCGTTCTCGCCGAGGTCACTGAACACCTGCTGCGCGGTGCGCCGGCACATCGAGGCGAAAGCATTGAAATAGCCCGCCGAGTAGCAGCCAAGCGCCTCACGAAACAGCTTCTCGGTGCCCTCCGGCAGGTAGGTGAAGCTGAATTTCTCGCGCGCACGCTCGAGCTCGACAAAATGACTGGCAAGCTCGACGCGGTTCGCCGCGTACATCTTCACGGCGAAGCGCAGGAAGATCGGGGCGTTGCAGGAGTCGCAACGGTAGACGATTCCTACCTGGCTCGGGCGGTTCGCGACCAGTTCCGAGTACTTCGGGATCGACACCGCCGTGATGTGCGAATAGACCTGGCAATGCGGACAGTTGAGCGCAAGGCTGCGCTCCTGGTCATGGTGAAGGCGGCCGTTGGAGTCGACGTGGACTGACATCTGGCTGCATCCGCGGTAGTACGTACTGGAGTGTAGCCGAAGCTGGCGCGCCCGGCACGTGCTCAACCCCGTGGCGGCGGGAGTACCGGGATTTCCGTGCCTGAGGGCTGGGCCAGCAGGCCATCTGGCGTCACGACGACCGTAAACTCGGCGCCGTCACTCATGGGATTCCAAGGGACCTCCGCTACGGCGGCCTCGGCGTACCTTGACCAGCCGGCGCTGCTGCGAACATGCGTCCAGACGTCCATGCCCTGGTCGCTTGCCAGGGCGTAGCTACGATCGGCATTGTCGCCGGCGGCCGGGCCGCACTCCAGCCGCTCGAGGCGGTAGACGGGCTTGAGGCCCAGGTCCGCAGCGCGCCCATGCCAGCGCAGGGTTCGTGCCTCCAGGCGCCAGCTTTCACCCGTCATTTCGAAAAGCTGCACCCGGCCCCAGGGCAGGCGGATAAGGGTGGCCCGATACCGGCCGGGGCCAACCCGGTCGAAGCGGATCTCGGCTATCGCGTGGCCGGGTCTCAGGGGTTCGTAGCCAGCCATGCCCCCGGCTGCCGACCACAGGAAGATCGCAGCTGCCGCGCAGGCGGCGGCAAGCGCCACGTGTCCGAGTGATGCCAGGCGGCGCCGTGCAAGCCAGCGACTCCAGGCGAGCAGGGCGGCAACCAGCGCGAAGCAGGCGAGCGTGACTGCTGTGCCTCGCACGATCGGCCTACGGGATCAACCGCGACAGCTCGCCGCTGCGCACCAGTGCGGCCAGGGCCGCGATGTCGCGATCGAGCCGGTGGTCGTTGGCGCGGTGCGCGACGCGCTCGCGTACCGTTGCGTGCACGCGCTGCAGTTCCGGCGTCGTGGCGAGCGGCCGCATGGCGTCGATCGCGTGCGCCGCGGCGAGCAGCTCGATGCCCAGCACTGTCGCGGTGTTGGCGCAGATCTCGAGCAGCTTGCGCCCGGCCCAGGGCGCCATGCTGACGTGGTCTTCCTGCCCGGCCGAAGTGGGCAGGCTGTCCACCGAGGCGGGGTGTGCGTAGGTCTTGTTCTCCGAGACCAGCGCCGCCGCCGTCACGTGCGCCATCATGAATCCGGACTCCAGGCCCGGTTCGGTCGCGAGGAACATGTTGAGGTTGGGGTTCACCCGGCGGTCAAGCAGGTCGATGCGCCGTTCCGAGATGCTGGCGAGTTCCGCGACCGCGACGGCGAGAAAATCGCTGATGAAACCGACGGGTTCGGCGTGGAAATTGCCGCCCGAGAGGATGTCCTCGCCAAAGACCAGCGGATTGTCCGACACACCGTTGATGGCTGCGCCAAGCACTTCGCGTGCGTGGCCGAGCGTATGCTCGACCGCGCCGAATACCTGCGGCATGCAGCGCACCGCATAGGGATCCTGCACACGTTCGCAGTCCTCGTGGCTGCGCAGGATTTCGCTGTCCGTCAGCAGGCTGCGCAGGCGCGCAGCGACTTTCACCTGTCCTGGAAGACGGCTCGCCTGCTGGATACGTACATCGAACGGGGCGTGGCTGCCGGCGAGTCCCTCAACCGTCAGCGCACCTGCTGCGATCGATGCGTCGAGCAGGCGTTCGCCCTGGAAGAGTCCCTCGAGCGCCAGTGCCAGCGACAATTGCGTGCCATTGAGCAGCGCGAGACCCTCCTTCGCCTCGAGTTCCAGCGGCTCGAGCCCGATGGCGGCGGGTACGGCAGGCCCCTCGAGCAGGGCTCCACCATGCATCGCTTCGCCTTCACCGACCAGCGCGAGCGCAATATGGGCCAGCGGTGCGAGGTCGCCCGAGGCGCCGACCGAACCCTGCGCCGGGACGACCGGCAGCAGGTCCTCGTTCAGGAACGCGAGCAGCATCTCCGCAACCAGCGGTCGCGCACCCGAATAGCCGGCCGCGAGGCTGTTGGCCTTCAGCAGCAGCATCCTGCGGACGATGGCATCGGGCAGCGGCTGCCCGGTTCCGCAGGCATGGCTGCGGACCAGGTTCAATTGCAGCCTGCGCGTCTTCTGCGCCGGGATGACCTTGTTCGCGAACGCGCCAAAGCCCGTGTTGATGCCGTAGGTCACCTCACCGCGGTCAATGGCGCGCTGCACGGCGCCGCGCGACGCGTTCATGCGCCTGCGCGCGGCCGGTGCCAGCGCTACCCGCGGGCGCCGCGACTCGAACGAGCGGAGCTGGGCAAGCGTGAGGTGCGTGCCGTCTATCTCGAGCGTCGGTCTGGTCCTGGCCATGCGTTTCCCCCGCGCGAGTGTAGCTGCTTCAGGCGTGCAGGCTGCGGTAGCGCATCCGGTGCGGCTGCTCGGCGTCGTCGCCGCGCCGTCGCTGCAGGTCCTCGACGTATTCGGAGTAGTTGCCCTCGAACCACACGACCTCGCTGTTGCCCTCGAAGGCGAGGATGTGGGTCGCGATTCGGTCGAGGAACCAGCGGTCGTGCGAAATGACCACGGCGCAGCCCGGGAAGGAGAGCAGCGCCTCCTCGAGCGCACGCAGCGTCTCGACGTCGAGGTCGTTGGTCGGTTCGTCGAGCAGGACGACGTTGCCGCCTTCCTTCAGCACCTTGGCGAGATGCACCCGGTTGCGCTCGCCGCCGGAGAGCTCGCCGATCACCTGCTGCTGCTGCGAGCCGCGGAAGTTGAAGCGTCCCACGTACGCGCGCGAGGGCGTCTCGTAGTTGCCGACCTTGATCATGTCCAGTCCGTTCGAAATCTCCTGCCAGACCGTCTTCTTGTCGTCGAGCGTCTGGCGCGACTGGTCCACGTAGGCAAGCTGTACGCTCGGACCGATGCGGATCTCGCCGGAGTCCGCCGTCTCCTGCCCGGTGATGATCCGGAACAACGTCGTCTTGCCGGCACCGTTCGGGCCGATGATCCCGACGATGCCGCCCTGCGGCAGGTTGAAATCCATGTTCTCGAACAGGATCTTCTCGCCATAGGCCTTCGAGAGGCCCTTCGCCTCGACCACCAGGTCACCAAGGCGCGGGCCCGGCGGGATGTAGATCTCGTTGGTCTCGTTGCGCTCCTGGAACTCGCGCGACTGCAGTTCCTCGAATCGCTGCATGCGAGCCTTGCTCTTGGCCTGGCGGGCCTTCGGGTTCTGACGCACCCACTCGAGTTCGCGGGCGAGCATCTTCTTCAGCGCTCCCTGCTGCTGCTCCTCGACCTGCAGCCGCTTCTCCTTCTGCTCGAGCCAGGAGGAGTAGTTGCCCTGCCACGGGATGCCGAAGCCGCGGTCGAGTTCGAGGATCCAGCCCGCCACGTTGTCGAGGAAATAGCGGTCGTGGGTCACCGCGATCACGGTGCCGGGATACTGCTCGAGGTAGTGCTCGAGCCAGCGCACGGATTCCGCGTCGAGGTGGTTGGTGGGCTCGTCGAGCAGCAGCATGTCGGGCTTGGAGAGCAGCAGCTGGCAGAGCGCCACGCGTCGCCGCTCGCCACCCGAGATCTTCGTCACATCGGCGTCCCAGGGCGGCAGGCGCAGCGCGTCGGCGGCGACCTCGAGCTGGCGCTCGAGGTTGTGGCCGTCGGCGGCCTGGATGATGGCCTCGAGCCTGGCCTGCTCGGCCGCGAGCTTGTCGAAATCGGCGTCCGGTTCGGCGTACGCGGCATAGACGGCGTCGAGCCCGGCCAGCGCGTCCTTGACCTCGCTCACCGCCACCTCGACGTTGCCCCGGACATCCTTGCCCGAGTCGAGCTTTGGCTCCTGCTCCAGGAAGCCGATCCTGATGCCCGGTTGCGGCCGGGCCTCGCCCTCGAACTCCTTGTCCAGGCCCGCCATGATGCGCAGCAACGTGGACTTGCCCGAGCCGTTCAGGCCGAGCACGCCGATCTTGGCCCCCGGGAAGAAACTGAGCGAAATGTCGCGGAGGATCATGCGCTTCGGCGGCACGATCTTCCCGACGCGATTCATGGTGTAGATGAACTGGGCCATGGGTTCTTAGGTTGGCTGAGACGGAAAAAGGGCCGCGATTATGCGGCCTCGGGGCGCGCCGCGTCACGGGCGGCAGGGCGTCCCCGGCCCCTTGGGTCCCGGGTACCTGATGCGCCGCGAGAGTCGGGGGCCGCGACCCGGTACAATTGCGCGTTCACGACCGTGGAGTGCCAATGTTTCCCGCCAGCATGAAAATCGCCGGGTTCGATCCCGAACTCGCCGCGGCGCTCGACCACGAGCGCGTCCGCCAGGAAGAACACATCGAGTTGATCGCCTCCGAGAACTACGCGAGCCCGCGCGTGCTCGAGGCCCAGGGCTCGGTGCTGACCAACAAGTACGCCGAGGGTTATCCAGGCAAGCGCTACTACGGTGGCTGCGAGTACGTGGACGTGGCCGAACAGCTCGCGATCGACCGCGCGAAGAAACTGTTCGGCGCCGACTACGCGAACGTGCAGCCGCACTCCGGCTCGCAGGCCAACGTCGCGGCCTACCTTGCGCTGATCAACCCGGGCGACACCATCCTCGGCATGAGCCTCGACCACGGCGGCCACCTGACCCACGGCGCCAAGGTCAACTTCTCCGGCAAGGTTTTCAACGCCGTGCAGTACGGCATCGATCCCGCAACCGGCGAGATCGACTACGCCCAGGTCGAGCGACTGGCCCTGGAGCACAAGCCGAAGCTGGTCATCGCCGGTTTCTCGGCCTATTCGCGCGTGGTCGACTGGGCCCGGTTCCGCGCGATCGCGGATTCGGTCGGCGCGTATTTCCTGGTCGACATGGCACACGTCGCCGGCCTGGTGGCCGCGGGCGTGTACCCGAACCCCGTACCGCACGCGGACGTCGTGACGACCACCACGCACAAGACGCTGCGCGGCCCGCGCGGCGGCCTGATCCTCGCGCGCGCGAACGACGAGATCACGAAGAAGCTCAACTCGCTGATTTTCCCCGGCACCCAGGGCGGCCCGTTGATGCACGTGATCGCCGCCAAGGCGGTGGCGTTCCTCGAGGCCATGCAACCGGAGTTCGAGGGCTACCAGAAGCAGGTGGTCGCGAATGCGCGGGCCATGGTTGCCGGCATGGTGGCCCGCGGCTACAAGATCGTGTCCGGTGGCACGGACAACCACCTGTTCCTGGTCGACCTGGTCGAGAAGGGTGTCACGGGCAAGGACGCGGATGCCGCACTCGGACGGGCCAACATCACGGTCAACAAGAACACCGTGCCGAACGATCCGCGCTCGCCATTCGTTACCAGCGGCCTGCGCATCGGTACCCCGGCGGTCACGACCCGCGGCTTCCGCGAGGCGGAGGTCACGCAACTGTCCGGCTGGATTGCCGACGTGCTGGACGACGTCGGCAACGAGGCGGTGATCGATCGAACGCGCCAGTCGGTTCTCGAGATCTGCCGTCGCTATCCGGTCTACGGATAATCGGGGGCGGGCGGACCAGCCATGCACTGCCCGTTCTGCGGCCACGATGAGACCAAGGTCATCGACTCGCGTCTCTCGGCCGAGGGCCAGCAGGTGCGCCGGCGTCGCGAGTGCCTGAAATGCGACGAGCGCTTCACGACCTTCGAGTCCGCTGAACTGGTGATGCCGAGGGTCGTGAAGAGCGACTCGACGCGCGAGCCCTTCGATGAGTCGAAGCTGCGCTCCGGCATGCTGAAGGCGCTGGAGAAGCGCCCGGTGTCGAGCGAGTCGGTCGACGCGGCGGTGAACCATGTCTGCCACAAGCTGCGTACGCTCGGTGAGCGCGAGGTGCCGGCAAGACTGGTCGGGGAACTCGTCATGGACGAGCTGCACCGACTCGATGAGGTGGCCTACGTGCGCTTCGCCTCGGTCTATCGCAGTTTCCAGGACGTGGACGCGTTCCACGAGGAGATCGAGCGCCTGCGCCACCGCCGGCCGCACACGGTCGAGGACCTGCAACTGGGCCTGTGGTCCGGCATGGAGCCGGAGAGCGACGAAAAATGACCGCCTTCTCCGAGGACGACCGGCGCTTCATGCGGCGGGCGATGGAACTTGCCGAGGCCGGGCTGTATTCGACCCCGCCCAACCCGGCCGTCGGCTGCGTGCTGGAGCGTTGGGGCCAGGCCGTCGGCGAGGGCTTTCATGCGCGCGCCGGCGGGGCGCACGCTGAAATCGCGGCGCTGGAAAGCGCGGGCCCGGCGGCTGCCGGTGCCACGGCTTACGTCACGCTGGAACCCTGTTCGCACCACGGCCGGACGCCACCCTGCGTGGATGCGCTGATTGCGGCCGGTGTGTCGCGGGTCGTGGTCGCAATGCGCGATCCGAATCCCGCCGTGGACGGAGGCGGCCTGGCGCGCCTCGCCGCCGCCGGGATTGCGACCGACGTCGGGCTGATGGCGGACGAGGCCGCGGAACTGAACCGCGGCTTCGTGAGCCGCATGAGTCGCGGCCGCCCCTGGGTCACTCTGAAGCTCGGTGCAAGCCTGGACGGACGCACCGCGCTCGCCAACGGCACCAGCAAGTGGATTACCGGTGAACCCGCGCGCGCCGACGTGCAGCGACTGCGGTCACGCGCTTCCGCCGTCGTCACGGGCAGCGGCACGGTCGTGGCAGACGACCCGCTGCTCACCGCGCGCGACCAGCGTTTCGAGATGCGCGGGCGGCGACCGCTCCGGGTGGTACTCGACAGTTCGCTGCGTACGCCGCTGCTCGCGCACGTGCTGTCCGTCCCGGGGCCAACGCTGATCCTCACCCTGGATACCGAGTTGGAGCGCGCCGCAGAGTTGCGTGAAGCGGGGGCATCGGTCGAGAGCGTGCCGGCCGGCGATGGAGGCCTCGACCTCGCTGCCGTGTTGTCGCGACTTGCGGCACTGGAGTGCAACGAGGTGCTGGTCGAGGCCGGCCCGACGCTGGCGGGCGCGTTCCTGCACGCGGGTCTCACGGACGAGATCGTGGTGTACATGGCACCGGTCGTACTCGGCAGCGCGGCGCGCAGCCTGTTCAACATGCCGGAGCTGGAGCGGATGTGCGACCGCTGCGAATTCACATGGCGTGACGTGGACCGGGTCGGCGACGACCTTCGACTCACACTGCGTCCGCGAGTCAAGGGGTAAGGCTGATGTTCACCGGGATCGTGCAGGGCGTGGGTCGCATTCGTTCGGTCGAGCCGCGCGGCGGGGATGTGATGCTGTGGATCGAGACGGGCCCGGTCGCGCTCGACGACGTGCAGGTCGGCGGCAGCATCGCGGTTGGTGGTGCCTGCCTCACCGCGACGCAGCTCGAAGATCACGCGTTCGCAGCGGACGTCTCGCGCGAGACGCTGTCGCTCACGACACTCGGCAGTGCCGTTGCCGGCACCAGGGTCAACATCGAGAAGGCGCTCACGGCGGGGCAGGCGCTGGGTGGCCACTACGTCACCGGACACGTCGATGGCGTGGGCCGGGTCGTGTCGCGACACGACGACGCGCGGTCGGTCCGCGTGGAGTTCGAGGTGCCGGCCGAGCTCGCGCGCTATGTGGCTCGCAAGGGTTCGGTCTGCGTCGATGGCGTCAGCCTGACCGTAAATGGCGTCCAGGGCTGCCGCTTCGACGTGAACCTGGTGCCCCACACCCTTGACCTCACGACCCTCGCGGACTGCAGGCCCGGGACCGCGGTGAACCTCGAGGTGGACATCATTGCCCGCTACCTGGAGCGGATGCTGGAGGCCGGCCGCTGACGGGCAGGGCGGTGCGTACGCGAGCCGCCTGCTACACTTGCGTCCCCGGCCAGGGTGCGCCACATGTGCTGGCTGGCGTTTGCAATTAAAACAAATACTTACGGCTTTTTCTAAATGGGCTCGTTAAATACGATCGACGAGATTCTCGAGGACATCGGCAACGGCCGCATGGTCATCCTGATGGACGACGAGGACCGCGAGAACGAAGGCGACCTGATCATGGCCGCCTCCAAGGTACGGCCCGAGGACGTGAACTTCATGGCGCGCTACGGGCGCGGCCTGATCTGCCTCACGCTGACGCGCGATCGCTGCCGGCAACTGCGGCTGCCGTTGATGGTCACCGAGACCGATTCCGACCAGACGACGAATTTCACGCTGTCGATCGAGGCAGCCGAGGGAGTGACCACCGGCATCTCTGCCTACGACCGGGCGCATACCATCCGCACGGCCGTGGCACCCGACGCGCGCCCCGAGCACCTGCGCCAGCCCGGCCACATCTTCCCGCTGATGGCGCAGCCGGGCGGCGTGCTGACGCGTGCCGGCCACACGGAGGCGGGCTGCGACCTGGTGAGACTCGCCGGAGTGGAACCGGCGGCGGTGATCGTCGAGATACTGAACGAAGACGGCACCATGGCCCGCCGGCCGCAACTCGAGCAGTTTGCGCGCGAGCACGGCATCAAGATGGGCACCATCGCCGACCTGATCCGCTATCGCCTCGAGAAGGAGCGCTCCGTCGAGCGCATCGCTGAGCGCGAGATCGCGACCGACTTCGGTCCGTTCCGGCTTTGCTGCTACGAAGACCACGTGAACGGCACCGTGCATCTCGCACTGGTGCGCGGCTTGCTGGACAGTCGTGCGGCGCCGCTGGTGCGGGTGCACCTCAAGGACACAGTGCGCGACCTGGTGGGTGCGCACGAGCAGGACCGCAGCTGGAGCCTGCGCAGCGCGATGGAGCGCATTGCGCGCGAGGATTCCGGCGTCATTGTGCTGCTGCGGCCGCATGAGAGTCCGCTCGAGATCGCCGAGGCGGTCCGCGCCGACGTGCGGACCCCGCGCAATCCGAAGGCCAACGGGGCGCAGGTGCTGCGCACCTACGGCATCGGAGCGCAGATACTCCAGGACCTCGGCGTGGTGCGCATGCGCGTGCTGAGTGCGCCGAAGCAGATGCACGGCCTGTCGGCCTTCGGGCTCGAGGTGGTCGAGTACGTGGACGAGGGTGGTTGAGGAACCAGCATGGACAACATTCGCACCATCAACGGCGACCTGATCGCGCGCGACCTGCGCTTTGCGATCGTCGCGGCACGCTTCAACGACATGATCGTGGACTCGCTGGTGCGGGCCGCGGTCGATACGCTGGTGCGCCACGGCGCAGCCGAGAAGCAGATCGAGCTCACCCGCGTGCCGGGCGCCTTCGACCTGCCGCTGGTCGTGCAGAAGATCGCTGCCAGCAAGCGCTGCGACGCGATCGTGGCGCTGGGTGCGGTGATCCGCGGCGCGACGCCGCACTTCGATCATGTGGCCGGACAGTGTGCCGCGGGCCTCGCGCGGGTCTCGCTCGAGACCGGCGTCCCGGTGGCTTTCGGAGTGCTCACCACCGACACCATCGAACAGGCCATCGAGCGCGCCGGCACGAAAGCCGGCAACAAGGGCGCGGATGCGGCGCTCTGTGCGCTCGAACTCGCCAACCTGCTGCGGCGGCTGGACGTCTGACCGTGGCCAAACGCCCCGAAAGGACCTCGCGGGCGCGGAGCCTGTCGCGCAAGTTCGCGATGCAGGCCTTGTACCAGTGGCAGCTTACGGGGCAGTCCTGCGCCGAGTTGCGGAACCAGTACGTGGCCGAGGAAGGCTTCTCCGACGCGGACCGTGACTACTTCGAGGCACTGCTGACTGGTACGACTGGGGAACGCGAGTCGCTCGACGCCGAGCTCGGTTCGCTGCTCGATCGTCCGGTCGCACAGCTCGACCCGGTCGAGCACGCCGTACTGCTGATCGGCCTCTACGAGCTGCGCGCGCAGATGGACGTGCCGTACCGCGTCGTGATCAACGAGGGCGTGGACCTGACCAAGAGATTCGGCGCCACGGACGGGCACAAGTTCGTCAATGCAGTGCTGGACCGCGCCGCGCGCAGCCTGCGCGCCGCGGAGCAGTCAGCGGCGGCCCGCGCGCGCGCCTGAACGAGGCGCGCCGTGGCGCTCGGCGAATTCGACCTGATCGACCGTTTCTTCCGGCGTTCGTCCCGGCGCAGCGACGTGCTGCTCGGCGTGGGCGACGACGCGGCGCTGCTCGAGCCGCCCGCGGGCCGTGCGCTGGTCGCGGCGACCGACACGCTGGTCGAGGGACGGCACTTCCTGAGCGGCGCTCCCGGCCGCTCGGTCGGGCACCAGGCGCTTGCGGTCAACCTGAGCGACCTGGCCGCGATGGGCGCGGATCCTGCCTGGGCCCTGCTTTCACTTTCGTTGCCCGAGGTGCGCGAGGACTGGCTCGAGGACTTCGCACTCGGTTTCCACGCGCTTGCCGATGCGCATGGCGTGGAACTCGTCGGTGGCGACACGGTGCGCGGGCCGCTGGTGGTAACCGTGGAAGTGCTCGGCTTCGTCGAGCCCGCGCTGGCGCTGCGGCGTTCGGGCGCCAAGCCCGGCGATGTTCTATTCGTATCTGGCTCGCCTGGCGAGTCTGCGGCGGGCCTGGCCATGCTCCGGCGAGGGGCTCCAATGGATTCGGGCGACCCGCTGGTACTTCGATACCTGTATGCGCAGCCCAGGATCGACCTCGGTCGTGCGCTGGGTGGCCGGGCGAGCGCCGCCATGGACGTGTCGGACGGCCTGCTCGGCGACCTGGGCAAGCTGTGCGTCGCGAGCGGCGTCTGCGCGCGGATCGACCTGGCCTCATTGCCTGTTTCCGATCTGCTGCTTGCCGCGCACGGGCGCGAGGCCAGTGAGCACCTGGTGCTGCTGGGTGGCGACGATTACGAGCTGCTGTTCACGCTGCCTGCAGCCGACGCCGATCGGGGCGAGGCGGCGCTCTCCCGTCACTGCCAGGTCACCCGGATCGGGGAAATCGAGACGGGCCATGGCGTGCTCTGCGAGCGCGACGGGCTGGTCGTCGAGGTGGCGGGCGGGGGCTACGACCACTTCGCCTGAGCGACGCTGAGCCAGGCATTCCCCACTGTCACCCCGGGGACCCACCGGCCAGGCCGCGCACGCTCGCGGATCCGCGAGGCAGGTCACGGAATGGCGGCGGCCCGGTCCCTATCCTTCGTGCAACATAACCCGAAGTCCCCGGCTGAAACCGAATGGCGGTCCGCGAATAGAAATGGCTACACAGAACGCGCTAGCAGGCACGCAGACCCAGCCGATCGTCGCGCCACTGAAGTCGGTGCCGGAGCGCATCGGCAAGTACTACGTGGTGCACGAGGTCGGGCGCGGCAGCACCGGCACCGTCTATCTGTCGCACGATCCGTTCTACGGGCGCGACGTTGCGATCAAGTTCTACCACGCCTCCAACGCCGACGACGCCGAGTCGCGCAACGCGCGCCGCATGTTCCTCGGCGAGGCACACATGGTCGGGAAACTGCAGCACCCGAACATCGTGCCGATCTTCGACGCAGGCGAGGAAGAAGGGCGACGCTACGTGGTCACCGAGCACGTGCATGGCGCACGCACGCTCTCCGCGTACTGCAGGCCCGGTAGCCTGCTGCCGGTGGACCAGGTGATCGGCATCGTCTACAAGTGCGCGAAGGCGCTGCACTACGCGCACTCGCGCGGCGTCGTGCACCGGGACATAAAGCCGTCGAACATCCTTCTTACGCAGGAGGGCGACGTGCGCATTGTCGACTTCGGCATTGCGCTGGTCTCGGACTCCGACGTGTCGCGCCTCGAGGGCGTGGCGGGCAGCCCGGCGTACATGTCGCCCGAGCAGGTGCAGGGCCACGACCTCGACCCGCGCTCCGACCTCTATTCGCTTGGCGCCGTAATGTACGAGATGCTGTGCGGCCACCGGCCGTTCCGGGCCGGCGCGCTCGGCAAGTTGCTGCGGCAGGTCGTGCAGGCCACGCCCGAGCCGCTGCGCGAGGTACGCCCGGAGATTCCGCAGGAACTCGAGGCGATCGTGAACCGGGCCCTGGAGAAGGAGCCCGGTAATCGCTATCGCAGCGGCGCGGAGTTCGCCGCCGACCTGACGCGGGTACACCAGAAGCTGCGCTCCGCGCAGTCGGACATCGACGACGAGGAACGCTTCGCGGTGTTGCGTCGCCTGCGCTTCTTCCACGATTTCTCGCACGCGGAGATCCGCGAGGTCATGAAGTCCGGCTGCTGGATGGACTGCCAGCCGGGCGAGGCCGTATTGCGCCCGGGAGATACCGACGACCGCTTCTACGTGGTCGTCTCCGGCTGCGCCAGGGTGAGCCGCTTCGGCGAACTGGCCGGGCGCGTCGAGACCGGCGGTTGCTTCGGAGAGGCCGCATTTGCCGAGGGCGCGCGACGCGACACGGTGATTGAGTCGGAGGGCCCGCTCACGCTGCTCAAGGTCTCCGCTACGCTGCTGGAGCAGGCGTCCATTTCCTGCCAGCTGCGTTTCCACAAGGTATTCCTGCGCGAACTGATCGGGCGGCTGCAACGCGGCAGGAAGGCGGGCGAGGGCGCCTAGGCGGGAAAACGACTACTGTGTCGCGGTTTCAGCTGCCGGCCGGCGCTGTTTCATGTGCGAAACCCGCTACCGGGCCCAGAATCGCCCAACCGTGATCCCATGGCTGCATTTGCCACCCCAGCATCCAGGTCAACCATGAGCGAAGAAAAAAAGGCTCCTGCGAGCGCCACCGGCAGCGGGTCCGGTCACGCTGCAGCCACTTCGACGTCGAGGGAGAAGGAATCCGGTCGCGTGGTATTCGACCCGCGCGGCGAAGCGGTGTGGGAGTGGCGGACCGGCGACGGGCAATTCCAGCGGGATGCGAGCACCAGCCTGGTGAAGAAACTCGAGATGCATGAACTCAGCCTCGAGTCGACGGTCATCGCGCGGAAACGACATGAAGACACGTCGGACAAGCCGGCGCCATCATGCGGGGGTTTCGATCCCTATGACAACGCAGCCGGTCACGCCAGTGCCGGCAGGAGCGCCGAGCGCCCAATGCCCGGTCGGCAGCCGCGGCGGCCGGCCGTGAATGCGCCGCGCACCGAGGCGGGCCTGCTGGAGAAGCTGAAGTCGCTGGTGGGCGGCAGGGGATCTTCGGGGGCGCGCTAGCAAGTCGACTGCGCTGCGTGCGTCAGCCGGCGCATTCCTTGTCTTTCTCTATCAGCGCGTATGCCGAGTGGTTGTGGATCGACTCGAAGTTCTCTGCCTCGACCACGTAGGCCAGCACGCGCGGTTCACTGTTGAGCCGCACCGCTACGTCGCGCACGATGTCCTCGACGAACTTCGGGTTGTCGTAGGCGCGCTCCGTCACGAACTTCTCGTCGGGGCGCTTCAGGATCCCGTACAACTGGCTTGACGCTTCCTGCTCGGCAATGTCGATCAGTTCCTCGATCCACAGGTGCTGGCGCACGCGCGCCTTGATGGTGATGTGTGAACGCTGGTTGTGCGCGCCGTAGTCGGCGATCTTCTTCGAGCAGGGGCACAGGCTGGTGACCGGCACGAGCACCCGGATCCACATCTCCTCGTGTCCGTCGTGCACCTCGCCGATCAGGCTGGCCTGGTAACTCATCAGGCTCGAGACGCCCGACACCGGCGCCTTCTTCATCACGAAGTAAGGGAAGCTCATCTCGATGTGCCCGGTGGTGGCGTCGAGCTTGCGGGTCATCTCGGCCAGCACCTGGCGGAAGGAGTCCACCGAGACCTCGCGTTCGTGCCCGTGCAGCACCTCGACGAAGCGCGACATGTGCGTGCCCTTGAAATTGTGGGGCAGGGCCACGTACATGTTGAAGTTGGCGATCGTGTGCTGTTCACCACCCGAACGGTCCTTGACCCGCACCGGGTGGAAGATGTCCTTGATGCCGACCTTGTTGATCGGGATCTGGCGCGAATCCGCGCGACCCTGTACGTCGTCCATGATCAGACCGCCAGCGGCCGGGCGCCGACGGCGGTCAGGGCTTCGCTGCGGGCTGGCCAGATGCGCTCGACCTGCCGCGCAAGGCCGGCGGCATCGAGGCCGGCCAGTGCGAGGCAGTCCTCGCGCGATCCGTGCTCGATGAAGCGGTCGGGTATGCCGATGTGCCGCGTGGCGCACTCGATGCCGGCGGTGGCCAGGCACTCGTCCACCGCGCTGCCAGCGCCGCCCGCGATCGCGTTTTCCTCGACCGTCACCACGCACTGGTGCGCAGCGGCGAGTCGGCACACGAGTTCGACATCCAGCGGCTTCACGAAACGCATGTTGACCAGCGTCGCGTCGAGTCTCTCGGCGATCGGAACGCAGGGCGCGACCATCGTGCCGAAGGCAAGCAGCAGCAGGCCGGAGCGACCCTCGCGTCGTATCTCCGCGCGACCCAGCGGAAGCGCGCTCATCTCGGCCACCGGCACCACTCCCGGGCCCGGCCCGCGCGGATAGCGCACGGCCGCGGGGCCGCCGAGCGTGACGGCCGTGTAGAGCATCTGCCGGCATTCGTTCTCGTCGGCCGGCGCCATCACGGTCATGTTAGGAATGCAGCGCAGGAAGCTCAGGTCGTAGGCACCCTGGTGCGTGGCGCCGTCCCCGCCGACGAGCCCGCCGCGGTCGATGGCGAAAGTGACCGGCAGCTTCTGCAGCGCCACGTCGTGGATCAACTGGTCGTAGCCGCGCTGCAGGAACGTCGAGTAGATCGCCACGACCGGCCTGGTGCCCTCGCAAGCCATTCCCGCGGCGAGCGTCACCGCGTGCTGCTCGGCGATGGCGACGTCGTAATAGCGGTCCGGGAACCGCTTCGAGAATTCGACCAGCCCGGATCCTTCGCGCATGGCTGGCGTGATGCCCACCACCCGCGGGTCGCGCTCGGCCATGTCGCATAGCCACTGTCCGAACACCTGCGAATACGCGGGGCCCGAATTCTTTTCCTTGAAGATCGTGCCGCTGCGCGGGTCGAAGGGGCCCGGACCGTGCCACTTGATCGGGTCGGCTTCTGCGGGCGCATAGCCCTTGCCCTTCTGCGTCACCACGTGCAGGAACTGCAGTCCGCGCTGCTCGCGCAGCAGCTTCAGTTTCGAGACCAGTTCGCCGACGTCGTGGCCGTCGATCGGGCCGCTGTAATTGAAGCCGAGTTCCTCGAACAGCGTGCCCGGCAGCACCATGCCCTTGACGTGTTCCTCGGAGCGACGCGCGAACCGTTTCATCGCCGGCAGGCGGTTCAGGATGCGCTTGCTGCCCTCGCGGAGCGCGGTGTAGGCGGGGCTCGACAGCACGCGGGCGAAGTACAGCGCCAGCGCACCCACGTTTTCCGAGATGGACATCTTGTTGTCGTTCAGCACGACGAGCATGTCCGGATCGAGCGGGCCGGCGTGGTTCATCGCCTCGAATGCCTGGCCGCCGCTGATGGCGCCATCGCCGATCACCGCCACGACCCGCCGCGGCGGGCCGGTGCGCGCGGATGCGAGCGCCATGCCGAGCGCGGCGCCGATCGAGGTGCTGGCGTGGCCGACGCCGAAGGTGTCGTACTCGCTCTCGTCGCGGCAGGGGAACGGGGCGAGCCCGCCCTTCAGCTTGATGGTCTGCAGCCGGTCACGACGGCCGGTCAGTACCTTGTGGGGATAGGCCTGGTGACCCACGTCCCACACCAGGCGGTCGTGCGGCGTGTCGTATACGTAGTGCAGCGCCACCGTCAATTCGACCGTGCCCAGCCCGGCCGCGAAATGCCCGCCCATCTGGCTCACCGTGTGGACCAGGAACTCGCGCAGTTCGCCCGCCAGCGGCGCCAGTTCCGACTCGGGCAGGCGCCGCAGGTCGGCCGGCGACTGGATCGCGGAAAGCCGTGGGTAGGGGTCGGTCGGAGACATGGCGGCGAATTCTATCGCACTGCGGCAGGCGGGGCCCCGCTAGTGCCGCCTCGCGAGCAGCCAGTCGGCCAGCAGGGCGAGTGGGCTTTCGGCCCATCCCGCCGTGGACAGGATGGCGCCCGCGGCCGAATGCAGCTCCACGACGCGATCCCGCGCCGCGGGCAGGCCCGCGACGGCCGGATAGGTGGGCATGCAGCGCGCCAGGTCACTGCCGACCGGCTTGCCGATCAGCGCCGCGTCGCCCTCTATGTCGAGGATGTCGTCCTGCACCTGGAAGGCGAGTCCGACCAGGCGGCCGAATTCATCCAGGCGATCGAGCTGGCCGGGTGCCAGGCCAGGTGCACCGTGCGCGGCCATCAGGATACTGGCGCGGATCAGGGCGCCGGTCTTCAGTGCGTGGACCTGCTCGATTTCGGGCAGCGTGAGGGTGCGGCCCTCGGCTGCGAGATCCAGCGCCTGGCCGCCTGCCATGCCCGCCGTCCCGCTGGCCTCGGCGAGGATTGCGATCATGTTCACCCGCATGCGTTCATCACCGGGAAGACCACCGTGCCTGGCCAGCACCTGGAATGCCAGCACCTGCAGTGAGTCGCCGGCCAGGATGGCCGTCGCCTCGTCGAAGGCCTTGTGGCAGGTCGGCCGGCCGCGACGCAGGTCGTCGTCGTCCATGGCCGGCAGGTCGTCGTGCACCAGTGAATAGGCGTGGATCAACTCGACGGCGCACGCTGCGGCATCCACGTGCTCGAGCGGAATGTCCAGCGTCTCAGCTGTCGCGTAGACGAACGCGGGCCGGATGCGCTTGCCGGGCCCGAGCACGCTGTAGCGTTGGGCGGCGTGCAGCCGCTCGGGAATCGTCGTTTCGGGCGGGAGCCAGCGGTCGAGTTCGCTCTCGACGCGGCTGCGCCACTGCTCCAGGCGTGAACTCAGGGTCCGCATCCGCAATGACGCCTACTCGTCCCCTTCGAAGGGCTCGGGCTCAGCGTCGGGCGCCTTGCGCAGCAGGATCTCGACCCGCTGCTCGGCCGCTTTCAGCGAGGCCTGGCAGCTGCGGGCGAGTTCAATGCCTCGCTCGAACTGCTTCAAGGCGTCTTCGAGCGGCAGCTCGCCGTGCTCGAGCCGCTCGACGACCGCCTCGAGCTCCGACAGCGCCTGTTCGAAATCGAGAGCCTTGATTTTCTTGGCTGTCACGGTGGGTCTCCAGGGCGGGCAAGCCTTGCACAGGGGGGTAACGACGGTCAACGCAGGGTAAACGGCAATACCGGACAGTCCGAATCGTTGCTCCGGGCCGCGCGTGCTAGCGTTGACTTCATGCCGTGTGCCGCCTAGATTGGGGATCGGCTAGACAAAGTCTAAATTATGCTCGCCGCCCAGGCGAGCCATACCGGTGGAGGCAGAAAATGAGCAAATTGAAGGGCACCAAGACGGAAAAGAACCTGAAAGACGCATTCGCAGGCGAATCGCAGGCGAATCGTCGCTACCTGTATTTCGCCCAGAAGGCAGACATCGAGGGCTGCAACGACGTCGCGGCCGTATTCCGTTCCACGGCGGAAGGTGAGACTGGCCACGCGCACGGCCATCTCGAGTATCTCGAGCAGGTTGGTGACCCGGCCACCGGGCTGCCGATCGGCGGCACGTCGGACAACTTGAAGGCGTCCATCGCGGGCGAGACCCACGAGTACACCGACATGTACCCAGGCATGGCGAAGGCGGCTCGGGACGAAGGCTTTGACGAGATCGCGGACTGGTTCGAGACGCTGGCCAAGGCCGAGCGTTCGCACGCGAATCGCTTCCAGAAGGCACTCGACGCCCTCTGATCGGCCGGCCCCTGCGGCAATCGTGAGAGGGCGGGCCCCCCGGGGTCCGCCCTTTTTCGTCGGCGAGGCGCACACAGGCAGGAGACATTCGATGGCGGACGACACCAGCATCCCGGCTGCGCGCGAGGGCAGTCTCTCGGCGCCGACAAGGCACCCGATCGCCTGGCGCGATCCGGACTTCTTCAACGAGGAGTCGCTGTTCAAGGAACTGCACCGCGTCTACGACCACTGTCACGGCTGCCGACGCTGCTTCAACCTGTGCAATGCGTTCCCGCTGCTGTTCGACGCGATCGACGAGAGCCCGACCGCCGAGCTCGATGGCGTCGAGCGCAAGGTCTACTGGGAGGTCGTCGACAACTGCTACCTCTGCGACATGTGCTACATGACGAAGTGCCCGTACGTGCCGCCGCATCCATGGAACATCGACTTCCCGCACCTGATGCTCAGGGCCAAGGCGGTCAAGTTCAGGCAGGGCGATACGCCGCTGCGCGACCGCATTCTCACCGCGACGGACCAGGTTGGTGCCATCGCTGGCGTCCCGGTCGTCGCGCAGGTCGTCAACCTGGTGAACCAGAGCGCGGTCGGGCGGAAGATGCTCGACAGGACGCTCGGCGTGCATCCCGAGGCCCCGATTCCCGACTACCACAGCACCTCCGGCCGCAAGCGCGTCGCGCGCGGCGACGCTCCCGGGCTGGAGGTGACGGCGACGCCGGAGACGACCGGCCGCGTTGCGCTTTTCGCGACCTGCTATTGCAATCGTAACGAGCCGGACATCGACGCGGACCTCGCGGCGGTTTTCCGCCACAACGGCATTCCGGTGAGCGTGATCCCGAAGGAACGCTGCTGCGGCATGCCGAAGCTCGAGCTCGGCGACCTCGACGCGATCGAGGAAGCGAAGAACGTGAACATCCCTGCGATGGCGGCAATGGTGGACAAGGGCCATGACATCGTGGCGCCGATCCCGTCCTGCGTACTGATGTTCAAGCAGGAGCTGCCGCTGATGTTCCCGGACGACCCGCTGGTGCAGAAGGTCAAGGCCGCGATGTTCGACCCCTTCGAGTACCTGATGCTGCGGCACAAGGCGGGCCTGCTGCGCACCGACTTCGTTCGCCAGCTCGGGAAGGTTAGCTACCACGTGCCCTGTCACCTGCGGGTGCAGAACCTGGGCCTCAAGACCCGCGACGTGCTCGCGCTGGTGCCCGGTACCGAGATCGAGGCGATCGAGCGCTGCTCCGGACACAACGGTACCTATGGCGTGAAGCGCAAGTACCGCGACATCTCGATGAAGATCGGCAAGCCGGTGTTCAACAAGGTCAAGGCGGCAGAACCCGACCATTACGCGAGTGACTGCCCGATGGCGGGTCACCAGATCGAGTCGGCGCTCGAGGGCGGCCAGGGACCAACCCATCCACTGACACTGCTGCGAAAGGCGTACGGACTATGAGCAAGGGCAAGTTGCGGGCGGAGGATCTCTTCAGCCTCGAGCAGTACGCGCGGCAGCGGGCCGAATTCCGGCCGAAGGTGCTGGCCCACAAGCGCGAGCGCACGGTCCACTGCGGGCCGAACGCGACCTTCTGCTTCGAGGACCGGCTCACGGTCCAGTACCAGGTCCAGGAGATGCTCCGAATCGAGAAGATCTTCGAGCCCGAGGGCATTGCCGATGAACTCGCGACGTACAACCCGCTGATTCCCGACGGTTCGAACTGGAAAGCGACGCTGCTGATCGAGTACCCGGACGCGGACGAGCGGCGCATTGCGCTTGGCGGGCTGAAGGGCATCGAGGATCGCTGCTGGGTCCGGGTGGCCGGGCACGATCGAGTGTTCGCGATCGCCGATGAGGACCTCGAGCGCGAGAACGACGAGAAGACCTCGGCGGTGCACTTCATGCGCTTCGAGCTGACGCCCGCCATGGTCGAGGCTGCGAAGGCCGGCGCAGCGCTGTCGATCGGCATGGACCACGACGCCTACCGCCACGCCGTCGATCCGCTGCCGGAGGCGTCCGCGCGCGTCGCTGGTGCGAGATCTCGCGTGAGCAGTCGGCCGACGCCGGTCAGGCAACTGCGCAGCTGGCGAGGCGCCGTGACCGTATCCGGCGGGCGTCGCGCGGCAGGGACGCCGCGCGCGAGCCCCCAGGGATGGGTTTACGGCGTCCCGCCGGAATAGTCCGGCGGCTCGCCGGCGTTGAACCCGGCAGCTGCGACGATGCGGCAGCAGTCATGCGCTGCTAGAATCCGCGCGCCTTCACCGACGCGAGCACGCGGAACTCACCAACGATGACGCAGACCTACACCGCTCAAGACATCGAGGTCCTGAGCGGACTCGAACCCGTCCGGCGCCGGCCGGGCATGTACACCGACACCAGCCGGCCCAACCACCTGGTCCACGAGGTGGTGGACAACAGCGTCGATGAGGCGCTCTCCGGGCACTGCAGCCGCATATCCGTCGCGGTCCACAAGGACGGTTCGGTCGAGGTCAGTGACGACGGCCGCGGCATGCCCGTGGACATCCACCCGAAGGAAAAGGTGAGCGGGGTCGAGTTGATCCTCACGCGGCTGCACGCGGGCGGCAAGTTCTCCGACGGCACCTACAAGTTCTCGGGCGGCCTGCACGGCGTCGGCGTGTCGGTGGTCAACGCTCTGTCGAAGAACCTCGAGTGCTGGGTGCGGCGCGGCGGCAAGGAATACAACATCTCGTTCGCGAACGGGAAGATCAAGTCGAAGCTCGAGGTAGTGGGCGAGGTCGGCAAGGCCAACACCGGCACCACGCTGCGCTTCTGGCCCGACGCCTCGTATTTCGACAGCCCGGACATCGCGCTGCCGAAATTGAAGCACGTCCTCAAGGCAAAGGCCGTGTTGTGCCCGGGCCTCGAGATGCGGCTCGAGGTCGAGAAGACCGGCGAGAAGGAGGCCTGGATCTACACTGGCGGCCTCGAGCAATACCTGCGCGAATCGCTCGATGGCGGCGAGTGGCTGCCCGACGAGCCGTTCACCGGCAGCGTCGAGGGCGAGATGGAGGGCGTGGACTGGGCAGTGGCATGGCGCACCGACGGCGGCGCGCGCGTCGAGGAAAGCTACGTCAACCTGATCCCGACGATGCTCGGCGGCACGCACGTCAACGGTTTTCGCCTCGGGCTCACCGAGGCGATCCGCGAATTCTGCGAGTTCCGCAACCTGCTGCCCCGCGGCCTGAAGCTTGCGCCCGAGGACGTGTGGGACGACGCGAGCTACGTGCTCTCGACCAAGATGCGCGACCCGCAGTTCGCGGGCCAGACCAAGGAACGCCTGACCTCCCGCGAACCGGCGGCCTTCGTGTCCGGCATCGTCAAGGACCAGTTCGGCCTGTGGCTGAACCAGCACCCCGAGGCGGGCGAGCGCATCGCGCAGCTGGCGATCGAAAATGCACAGGTGCGGCTGAAAGCCAGCCAGAAAGTCGCGCGAAAACGCGTGGTGAGCGGCCCCGCGCTGCCCGGCAAGCTCGCCGACTGCAGCAGCCAGGATCCGAAGCGGACCGAGCTGTTCCTGGTCGAGGGTGATTCCGCCGGTGGTTCGGCCAAGCAGGCACGCGATCGCGAGTTCCAGGCGGTGATGCCGCTGCGCGGCAAGATCCTCAACACCTGGGAAGTGGCGTCCGGCGAGATACTGGCTTCGCAGGAAGTGCACGACATCGCGGTCGCAATCGGCGTGGACCCGGCGTCCGACGACGTTTCGGCGCTGCGCTACCACAAGGTCTGCATCCTGGCCGACGCCGACTCGGACGGCCTGCACATCGCGACTCTGCTGTGCGCGCTGTTCCTGCGGCACTTCCGCCCGCTGGTGCTGGCGGGCCACGTGTTCGTGGCGATGCCGCCGCTGTTCCGCATCGACTACGGCAAGCAGGTCGAATATGCGCTCGATGAAGCGGAGCGCAACGGCGTCCTCGATCGCATCCGGACGGAAAACCCGCGCGCGAAGCCGGTCGTGACCCGCTTCAAGGGCCTGGGCGAGATGAGCGCGCTGCAGTTGCGCGAGACCACGATGGCGCCGGAGACCCGCCGTCTCGTCCAGCTCACGGTGGAGGCGAAGGACCAGGCCGACCAGGTGATGGACATGATGCTGGCCAAGAAGCGCGCGGCGGACCGCCGCGAATGGCTGGAGACCAAGGGCAACCTGGCTGCAGTTCAGCCCTGAGCCCGCTGGAGTACCCGTGACGACCCAGAACGAACTGAACTTCGAGGGTGTCGAACAGCTGCCGCTGCGTACCTTCACCGAGAAGGCGTACCTCGAATACTCGATGTACGTGATCCTCGACCGCGCATTGCCGAACGTCGGCGACGGCTTGAAGCCGGTGCAGCGGAGGATCATCTACGCAATGAGCGAGCTCGGGCTCGCGGCGACCGCCAAGCACAAGAAGTCCGCGCGCACGGTCGGCGACGTGATCGGAAAGTTCCACCCGCACGGCGATTCGGCCTGCTACGAGGCGCTGGTGCTGATGGCGCAGTCGTTCTCGTACCGCTATCCGCTCGTGGACGGGCAGGGCAACTTCGGCTCCCCGGACGATCCAAAGTCCTTTGCCGCGATGCGCTACACGGAGTCGAAGCTGACGCGCTACGCGGACCTGCTGCTCTCGGAACTCGGCGACGGCACGGTCGACTGGACGCCGAACTTCGACGGTACGCTCGACGAGCCCGCGCTGCTGCCGGCGCGCCTGCCCAACGTGCTGCTGAACGGCGCGACCGGCATCGCCGTCGGCATGGCGACCGACATCCCGCCGCACAACCTGCGCGAGGTGGCCGCTGCCTGTGTGCGCCTGCTCGAGGACCCGAAGACGACCGTGGCCCAGCTCTGCGAGCACGTGCAGGGCCCGGACTTCCCGACCGGCGCCGAGATCATCTCCTCGCGCGAGGACCTGGCGCGCTTCTATGAAACCGGCAACGGTACGTTCCGCGCCCGCGCGCGCTACGAGACGGAGGACGGCGAGATCGTCGTCACGGAGCTGCCGTACCAGGTCTCGGGCTCGAAGGTGCTCGAGCAGATCGCGGCGCAGATGCGCGCCAAGAAGCTGCCGATGGTCGAGGACCTGCGCGACGAATCCGACCACGAGCACCCGACGCGGCTGGTGATCACTCCGCGCTCGAACCGCGTGGACGTCGAGCAAGTGATGGCGCACCTGTTTGCGACCACCGACCTCGAGCGCAGCTATCGCGTGAACATGAACGTGATCGCCCGCGACGGCCGGCCGCGGGTCATGGGCCTGAAGGCGCTGCTGGACGAATGGCTTTCGTTCCGCTTCGACACGGTGACGCGCCGGCTCACGCACCGTCTCGACAAGGTCAATGCGCGCCTGCACATCCTCGACGGGTTGCTCATCGCGTACCTGAACCTCGATGAGGTGATCCGCATCGTCCGCTACGAGGACGAGCCGAAGGGCGCTTTGATCGCGCGCTTCGAGCTGTCCGAGGCGCAGGCTGAGGCGATCCTGGAGACCAAGCTGCGCCACCTCGCGAAGCTCGAGGAGATGAAGATCCGTGGCGAGCAGGAGAAGCTCGCCGCCGAGCGCGACGAGCTCACGAAGATCCTGGGCAGCAAGACGCGACTGAAAAGGCTGGTGCGCGACGAGATCATCGCCGACGCGGAGAAGTATGGCGACGACCGGCGCAGCCGCATCGTCGAACGGGCCGCCGCGCAGGCGATCGCCGAGACCGACCTGGTTGCGAGCGAGCCGGTAACGGTGGTGCTGTCGCGCAGCGGCTGGGTGCGCGCGGCAAAGGGCCATGAGATGGACCCGCGCACGCTCTCATACAAGACCGGCGATGAATACCGGTGCATGGCGCGCGGCCGCAGCACGCAGCTGGCCGTTTTCCTCGACAGCACGGGCCGGGCGTACAGCCTGCCTGCACACACTCTGCCCTCGGCACGCGGCCAGGGCGAGCCGTTGTCCGGCCGCCTCGACCCGCCCGACGGGGCCACGTTCCCGGGCGTGCTGATCGGGGAACCCGCGGAGCGCTGGGTGCTCGCCGGGACGGCAGGCTATGGCTTCGTCGTCAAGCTCGAGGACCTGCACAGTCGCAATCGCGCAGGCAAGGCCGTGCTCAAGGTACCCGATGGGACCGACGTGCTCGCGCCGGTGCCGTTGCCGGCGGGCGAGGGCGCGCTGCTCGCCGCGGTCAACTCGGACGGGCGGCTGCTGGCGTTCCCGGTCGCGGACCTGCCGGAGCTGCCGCGCGGCAAGGGCAACAAGATCTTCGGCATCCCGACGAAGAAGGCCCTCTCGGGCGAGGAAACCCTGCTCGCAGTGGCGGTCGTCGCACCAGGACAGGTGCTGCGCGTGCTCTCGGGCGGACGGCAGATGAGCCTGAGCTTCCGCCAGCTCGATGATTATCGCGGTGAACGCGGGCAGCGCGGCGCAGTGCTGCCGCGGGGCTGGAGGAAGGTCGAGGGGATCGAGGTCGAGAGCGGCTAGCGAAGATCTTCCGGGGTCATGCGCCGAGGACCACTTCCTCGGGGCTCGAGACGAAGTAGCCCTGCACGAACTCGACGCCGAGCTGCCACAGCACAGCCATCGTGTTCGCGTCCTCGACGCGCTCGGCGATGGTGGCCGCCTTCGCGGCACGTGCAGTGTCCACCAGCGACTTGACCTTCTCCTGCAGGCGGTGGTCGTTCGCCAGTCCCTGCATCAGCGCGCCGTCGATCTTGGCGAAATTCGACGGCAGGTGGCGCAGGATCTGCGCTGAGTCCCGGCTGGCACCGAAATTCTCGACTGCGAACCCGAATCCCAGGTGCGTTACCAGTCCGCGCAGTTCGCGCGCGTCCTTGAGGTGCTTGGTCGCGAGGTCCTCGCCGATCTCGAAGACGATCCTCGCGGGCTCGACGCCCGAGGCCTTGATCTGTTGCAGCAGCCAGGTACCGAGCGTCTGGTCGCGCATGGAATCGTGGGACACGCGCACGAAGACCCGGTTCGGCTTGCGCGCGGCGCAGAACGACATCGCAGCGCCGATGACCCAGCGGTCGATGTTCTTCATGAGGTCGGTGCGCTCGGCGGCAGCCAGGAATTCCGATGGCAGGACCTCGTTGCCCTTGTCGTCGAGCATGCGCACGACAAGGTCGATCATCGGCTCACCTTCGCCGACCAGGCTCGCGATTGGCTGCTGTACGAGCCGGAAGCGGTTGGCCATCAATGCGGCCTTGATCTGCCCGGCCCAGGTGCGGTCGGCTTCCGCGGCAGTCGGATCGACGGAAGTCGCGTCGGGCCGCAACAGCCTGTTGCCGCCGCTCGCTGCGGCCGCACGGCAGGTGCTCAACGAGTACTCGAGTGCCGCGCGCAGCTCCTCGCCCTGGGAACTGAGCGGGGCGCAGCCCGCGCTGCAGGTGATCGCTGCCGAATGCTGCTCGCCGGAATCGAAGACGTGCTCCGAGACGTGTTGCAGGACCTGTGCCACCCAGGCCTCCAGGTCGCGCGAATTTCCGCGTTCGGCCAGCACGGCGAAACACTGTCCCGTGACTCGGCCCGCGATGTCCCCTGGTTGCAGCAGCGAGCTGAGCAGCATGCCGAGTTCGTCCATGACGTCCTCGACTGCCAGCGGTCCGAGCTCGGCGCCCAGCGCCGCGAGCTTGTCAGGCTCGAAAGTCACCAACGCGCGCAGGCCTGCCTTCAGCGGCCGTCCGGCTTGCGCAGTGGCCTGCTGGTGGAACGCCGTCCGCTTCAGCAGGCCCGTGGTCGAGTCATAGCGCAGGGCGTCGTCGAGCTGGGCCGTCAGCGACTTCAAGTCACGCTTCTGTGATGCGATCCGAAGGCGCACGGCGGGCTCGCCCTCGAATTCGAAGCGCTCGAACTCGATGTCCACCGTGAGTTCCTTGCCATCGGGCGGCGCAATGATGCAGGCGAGCGAATGGTCGTCCCATCGGCCCTGGGCAGCCGCAATCAGGGCGCCCTTTAGAGGTGCATGGCTGCGCTGGTCAAACAGGTCCATCAGCGGCTGGCCGAGCACGGCGCCGGCGTCCTGCTGGCCGAAAAGATCGAGCCACGCCGGGTTGACGTCGACGACGATGCCTTCCTGTACGTGGGCGATCGCATCGGCAGAACCCGACATGAACGCCTTCATCTGTTCGCGATACTGCTTCGCGGAAGCGAGCGTGCCGGCGAGTGCCCCGTCGAGCCGGGCCGAGCGCAGTTCGCGCGCGGCGACTGCCTGAAGCCGTGCGCTGGCGGCCAGCGTCACGACATCCAGCGCGCCGATTTCCAAGGCCTGGACCAGGTCCGCCTCCGCAATCGAGTCGCGGACCATGATGGCCGGCACGTGGGTCGCGTAGCGGTCGCGGACCTCGAGCGCGGCCCGGGCCTCGTCGTAGTCCGCGACGCACACGAATATGAGTTGCGGAACCGACTGTGCCAGCGCCTCGCCGAATCCGGCGATGTCCCTGGCCCATGCGCAATGAACGGGTTGCCCCGCATTGCGCAGCGTGCTGTTGATGATCTCCACCGGGTCCTGCTGACGGGACAGGACCAGCAGTGGGGTGGCTCCGTTGTCGGGCAATCTCAAACCCCCGGCGATGCCGGCCCACCGGCTCCGCGCTGATGCAATACGCGGGCGGACTATAGCATCGGGCTTTCGGGCCCTAACGTGACGCAGGTGGCAGCCTCGCGCTTGACGGCCGGGGGAGGGGACATTCTCCGTTTCCCGGTGGCAGGAAAAGGAGAATGTCCCCTCGTCCAAGGGCTGACGCGGGAGGGCCGGCGCGGGTACAATTCGCGGCTTGCTCCTGCCGGGCCAGACGGGCCGGTTCGGGCGCCTCTGCCCACAACATCCGGTCGCAACACCATGTCCAGCTACAACACGAACGAATTTCGCTCGGGTCTCAAGATCATCCTCGACGGGGATCCCTACACGATCGTCGAGAACGAGTTCGTGAAGCCTGGCAAAGGCCAGGCGTTCAACCGCGTTCGCATCCGCAACCTGAAGACGGGCCGCACGCTGGAGCGAAATTTCCGGTCCGGCGAATCGGTCGAGGCGGCCGATGTCGTCGAGACCGACATGCAGTATCTCTACAGCGATGGCGATTTCTGGCACTTCATGGTGCCGGACACCTTCGAGCAGCACACGGCGGGCAAGGATGCGCTGGGTGACGCCGCCATGTGGCTGAAGGACGGCACCAACTGCAAGGTCATGCTGTGGAATGGCGTGCCGCTGGGAGTAGAAGCGCCGGCGCACGTGGAACTCAAGATCGTCGAGACGGACCCCGGCCTGCGCGGCGACACGGCGACCGGTGGCCAGAAATCCGCCAAGCTCGAGACCGGCGCGGTCGTGCGCGTGCCGCTGTTCCTGAACGAGGGCGAAGTGATCCGCGTCGACACGCGGACTGGCGGCTACCTCTCGCGCGCCAAGGGCTGAGCGCGCAGCGCCTCGACGAATACCCTGGCCAGCGCTTCCAGCCCGCGCGCGTCCGCCTCGTCGAAGCGTCCGGGTAGAGGGCTGTCGAGGTCGAGCACGCCGATCAGCCGGTCGCCATCGAGGATCGGCACGACCACTTCCGAGTTCGATGCCGAGTCGCAGGCGATGTGGCCAGGGAAAGCGTGCACGTCGGCGACGACGACCGTTTCACGTCGCGCGGCCGCGGTCCCGCACACGCCCTTGCCCATCGGGATCCGCACGCAGGCGGGCTTGCCCTGGAAAGGGCCGACCAGCAGGTCTCCCGACCGCTTTTCCAACAGGTAGAAGCCGGCCCAGTTGAGTCCGGGCAGGCTCCAGTAGAGCAGCGCGGCCGTGTTCGCCGCGCAGGCGACCAGGTCGGATTCGCCAGACAGCAGGGCCCGCAGCGATACCTCGAGTTCGGCGTATGCGCGGGGTTTGTCGTCCTTGGGCAGCGTCTCGAGCGTGTGCATGTCGTGTCGTCTCCCGGATCCGGCCTGATCGTGGCACGGGTCGATGGCTGGGTGTCAATTCGGCTGTAGTCGCGGCCCGACCTTCACGCGCGCTCGACGGGGAAGGCGACAACCTCGTCGAGGCTGACTGCGCCGCTCGCGACCATGACGACGCGATCGAAGCCAAGCGCGACACCGGCGCAGGGCGGCAATCCGGCCGCGAGTCCGGCTATGAACCTGCTGTCGGGTTCCCTGTCGGGCAGGCCGCGACGCGCGCGCTCCGCCCGGTCGGCCACGAATCGCGCGGACTGCTCGGCCGCATCGCCGAGCTCGTGGAAGCCGTTGGCGAGTTCCAGCTCACCCCAGAATGCCTCGAAACGGGAGGCCACCGGACCGCGGACCCGTGCCAGCGCGGCCTGCGACGCCGGGAAGTCGTACAGGAACGTGATCGCATCCGACGGAAAGCGCGCGGCGACCAGCGTCGCCATGGCGAGGTCGAGCAGCGTATCGCGCTCGCGGACGACCGATTCCGGCACGTTGACGCCTGCCGACGTCAGCGCCTCGTGAAGTTCGACCGTCCCGGCGGCCAGCGGGTCCATGCCGAGCGCCTGCTGGAACGCGTCGGAGTATGTGATGCGCCGCGTATCGCCGACCTCGCGAAACGGCCCGATCAGCGCGCGCAGCAGCTGCTCCACATCATCCATCAACGCATGGTGGTCGATCCCCAGCCGGTACCACTCGACCATGGTGAACTCGGGGTTGTGCCGCCGGCCGCGCTCTCCCTCGCGAAAGACCCGGCACACCTGGTAAATGTCGGGTGCCCCGGCAACGAGCAGGCGCTTCATCGCGTATTCGGGCGACGTGTGCAGGAATCCGGCCCGTTTGCCGTTGGCGCGCCTGACTTCCAGCGACTCGAGGTGCACGTCGGTGACGCCGGCCTGGACCATTACCGGTGTCTCCACCTCGAGCGCACCGGTCGCGGCGAAGTGCGTGCGCACACGCGCCAGCATCTGCGCCCGACGACGCAGCGTGGCCAGCGACGCCGTGGGCGCCCAGTCCGCAGCGTCCGGTGTCGTCATTGCACGCGCGCGAGGGCCTGGCCCATGCGGACCGCGTCGCCCGGGCCCGGATGACCGCCGAAGCGGATGGCGGGATTGCCGGCCAGCACCACGACGGTAGAGCCCATGTTGAATCGTCCCAGTTCGGCGCCCCTGGCAAGCTCGGTGCCGAGGCCCTCGGTGACATCCCGCACGCCGCCGCCGCGTGCGTGCGGAGGGTTGATCTCGCCCGCATACACCGTCTCGATGCTGCCGACGAACAGCGCGCCCACCAGCACCATGGCAAGCGGACCGAGTGCGGTGTCGAATTCGCAGACCACGCGCTCATTGCGCGTGAACAGCCCCGGGATCGCGCGTGCGGTGGCCGCGTTGACGCTATAGAGCGCGCCGGGTGCGTAGCGAGTCGCGACCAGCCGCCCGGCGAGCGGCATGTGGATGCGGTGGTAGTCGTAGGGCGCGAGGTAGATGCAGGCGAAGGCGCCGCCCGCATAGCGCGCGGCCGCGGCCTCGTCCGCCAGCAGCGCCGCCGGCGAGTAGTGGATGCCCTTGGCCTGCAGTAGCTGGCCGGCGACCACCTGCCCGAGCTGGCTGATCGTGCCGTCCACCGGGGATACCAGGTCACCGGCCTCGCCCTCGATCACGCGCGCGTCCGCGCGCAGCGCACGCGTGAAGAACGCATTGAAGGAAGGGTAGGCCAGGGGATCCGGCTGCCGGGCGTCGCGCATCTCGATCTGCGGGTAGGCGCGAAGCACCGACCGTATCAGTGTGTTGCGCACCAGCGGAGTAGTGCTGCGCGCAAGGCGATGCATCAGCCTGGACAGTGCGTGCTTCGGCAGCAGGTCCTGCAGCAGCGCAAACGCGCGGTCCGAGGCGCCGGCTTCATCGGGACTCACGACCGGGCCCCTTCGAATGCGAGCAGCTTGCGGTAGTCGTGCGCGATGATCGTCGCGTCATGCGGTGCGGATGAGTAGGCGACGACGTCGCCCGAGGGCCCGACGACGAAGATGCCCGATCCATGGTCCATGGTGTAGCCGCCCTCGGGCAGGCTAACCTTTGCATACGGCACCCTGAATGCGGCGGCCGCTGCGGCGATTGCGTCGGGCGTGCCGGTCGCGCCGAGGAACGCAGGATCATAGAAGCGCACGTATGCAGCCAGCTGCGCCGGGTCGTCTCGTTCGGGGTCCACGGTGACGAGCAGCACGCGCGGCCGCTCCTGGTCAGGCAGGTCGGCAAGCTGCCGAGTTGCTTGGGACAGCGTGGCGAGGGTCGTGGGACAGATGTCCGGGCAGCTCGTGAAGCCGAAAAACACGATCGTCCAGTGGCCCTTGAAGAAATCGGCCCCGAGCGGGCGCCCGTCCTGGCCGATGAGTTCCAGTGCCGGCAGCGTCATCGGTGCCGGCAGCACGGTCGCGCGTTCGGTCTGCGGCAGCTCGCCCCGCGAAGGCATCAACGCGCGGGCGACCAGCAGCCCGCCGGCAAACGCTACAATCGCAAGAATGACAATCCTCAAGGGACGAGCTGGCATGTCGGGGTACGCGGCCTGCGTCCGGTCGGACGGGGCGGTAATTATCCCACAATGGAGCGACGGCGCATGACTGCCCCGGCGCCGTTCGTATCGCTGCCGCCGGCCGCGGCGACGGTCGCGGACCTCGTCCATTTCGGCGCAGCCGAATTCGAGCATGCCGGGCTTGCGTTCGGACATGGCACCGACAACGCAGTGGATGAGTCCGCGGCCCTCGTCTTCCACGCGCTGGGGCTGGATCACGCGCAGGCTGCGGAGGCTTATGGGCTGGTTCCCGGCCCGCAAGAGGTTGAACGTGTGCTTGGACTGTTCGGCGAGCGCATCGAGCGCCGCGTGCCTGCGGCCTATCTTACCGGTCGCATGTGGTTCGCCGGCCTCGAATTCGAGGTGGACGAGCGCGTGATCGTGCCGCGCTCGCCATTCGCGGAGCTCGTCGCCGCGCGTTTCGAGCCCTGGATCGATCCGGCGCGAGTCAACAGGATCCTCGACATTGGTACCGGCTCGGGCTGCATCGCAATCGCCTGTGCGAAGGCGTTTCCGGATGCTCGGGTGGACGCCGTGGAGCTGTCGCCCGAGGCGCTGGAGGTGGCGCGGCGCAACGTCGCGCGACACCAGGTCGGCGACCGGCTGGAATTGCTGCTGGGCGACGTGTTCGGGCCGCTGGCCGGACGCCGCTACGACCTGATCGTCTCCAATCCTCCGTACGTGAGCGACGATGAGATGGCGGGACTGCCCGGGGAGTACCTGCATGAGCCCGATCTCGCGCTCAGGGCCGGGGGGGACGGCCTCGATGTGGTCAGGCGCATCCTCGAAGGGGCCGCTGCCCACCTCGAGCGGGACGGTGCGATCTTCGTCGAGGTCGGCGACAGCGACGAACGCCTGTCACATGCTTTCCCGCGATTGCCTTTCACCTGGGTTGAATTCGAACACGGCGGCGGGGGCGTGTTCGTGTTAAGAAGAGCGCAACTCGGGGCCGGGCGGTCGCGCGGCGCTTAGCAAACGGGATTCGTCCAGGGTCACACGATGTCGGGCAATACTTTCGGCCAACTCTTCACGGTCACGACCTTCGGCGAAAGCCACGGGCCTGCGCTCGGCTGCATCGTCGACGGGTGCCCGCCGGGACTCGCGCTTTCCGAGGACGACATCCAGCAGGACGTCGAGCGCCGGCGTTCCGGCACCTCGCGCTACACGAGCCAGCGACGCGAGGCAGACAGCGTACGCATACTCTCCGGCGTCTTCGAGGGTCGCACCACCGGCACCCCGATCGGGCTGCTGGTCGAGAACCAGGATCAACGCTCCTACGACTACGAAAAGATCAAGGACCGCTTTCGGCCGGGCCACGCCGACTATACCTACCAGCACAAGTACGGTTTCCGCGACTACCGCGGAGGCGGGCGTTCGTCGGCCCGCGAAACGGTCATGCGAGTGGCCGCCGGTGCGATCGCGCGCAAGTGCCTTGCGGAGCAGGCGGGCATTGCCATTCGTGGCTACCTCGCACAGATGGGCGACCTCGCCATCGAGCCGCTCGACCTGGACGAGGTGGATCGCAATCCGTTTTTCTGTCCGGACCCGGCGCGGGTCCCCGACCTTGAGTCACTCATCGACCAGCTGCGCCGCGAGGGCGACTCGATCGGGGCGCGGGTAAACGTGCTTGCGACCGGAGCGCCCCCCGGCCTGGGCGAGCCCGTGTTCGACCGGTTGGACGCCGATCTCGCCCACGCCATGATGAGCATCAACGCCGTCAAGGGTGTCGAGGTCGGCGACGGCTTTGCCGTGGTCGGCCAGCGCGGATCGCAGCACCGTGACGAGTTGACTCCCTCGGGCTTCCTCTCAAACCACGCGGGCGGGACGCTGGGCGGAATCTCGTCCGGGCAGGACATCGTGGTCAGCCTGGCCCTGAAGCCAACCTCGAGCATCGTGCTGCCTGGTCGAACCATCGACGTGGCCGGCAACCCGGTGGAGGTCAGCACGACCGGCCGGCACGATCCCTGCGTTGGCATCCGCGCCGTACCGATAGCCGAGGCGATGATGGCGCTCGTGCTGATGGACCATTTCCTCAGGCACCGGGCGCAGAATACCGGTGTCGAGGTCGCGACACCCGTGATCACCGGCGGGCGCCGGTCGCGGTGAATGATGTGAAATGTGCCGCATGTCCACCCCCCGGCCGCTGCAACGCGCTACAAAGCGGGGGATAGACGCCTGTGGGCGTAGGTCGGGGCGTCAGTTATAGTTATGTTCAATTCGCAACAGTCAACGAGTCCGGCCCGGCGGGCATGCCGCCCGTCGCTACCGGAATGTCGTAACTGGCGGGAGCAACGATGAAGTCAGCCGTTCGACGTGTCCTACTGCTAAGCGCCCTGCTGTCGCCCGGTGCGTTGTACGCGCTTGGTCTCGGTGAGATTCACCTTAATTCGGCGTTGAACCAACCGTTCGACGCCGACATCGACCTTGTCGCTGCGCAGGAAGAGGACCTCTCCGCGTTGCGCGCGTCGCTGGCGCCGAACGATGCCTTTGCCCGCTACGGTATCGACAAGCCCGCCTACCTGTCGGACTTCACGTTCAGGGTCGTGCGCGGCTCTGACGGCAGGAGTTACCTCAAGGTCACCTCGCCGCGGCCGGTCACCGAACCTTTCGTCACCATGCTCGTCGCGGCCGACTGGCCGCGTGGGCGCCTGCTGCGCGAGTACACGGTCCTGCTCGACCCGCCCGTTTTCGCTCCGCCGACCCAGGCGAGCGAGTTGTCCGTCGCTGCCCCGGTCGTGCAGGCCCCGCGTTCGACGCCGTCCAGCCGCCGCCGGCCGCACGCCCGGAGCCCGCAGCCGCCTCGGCTGCCCCGGAGCGCCAGGCGACGACACGACCGACTGTCGTCGCAGGGTCCGACTATCCGGTGCGCAGGAACGACACGCTGTGGAAGATCGCGAGTGAGGCATATCCGGGTTCGCGCTCCGATGTGAACCGGGCGATGGTGGCCATCTACCGCAGCAACCAGCACGCGTTCGACAGCAACATCAACGTGCTGCGCTCGGGCGCCACGCTCAGGATCCCGGAAGCCTCGGCTGTCGATGCCATTCCGGCCTCTGAAGCCGCCGCGGAAGTAGCGCGGCAGTACAAGTTGTGGCGCGACGGGAGCGCCGCAGCCGAATCCGCCGATGCTGCAGGCGGACGCCTGCGGCTGGTTTCGCCAGAGCAGGGTTCGGCGGCCGCTTCTACGGCAACGACCCCGGAGCAGCCATCGGCGACAAGCGGGGCCGAGGCCAGCCAGCTCCAGTCACGCGTGCAGCAACTCGAGGCGGAGCTTGCCGAAGCGCGCCGCCTGCTCGAGGTCAAGAACGCCGAACTCGCGACGCTGCAGGGTCCGGCGGCTGCCGGCGAGCCGGGTGCAGGGACCCTGGTGACCCCCGAGGAAGGCACTCCAGTCGAAGGCGCGGAAGCGCCCTCGGCCGGCGCACTGCCCGGTGAGGCCGAGGCGCCGGTGGCTGAAGTCGCGCCAGCGCCAACGCCGGCGCCAACACCGGCACCAGAGGCCAAGGAACCCAGGCAGCAGCCTAAGGCGGAGCAGGGACCTTCGCTGACCGAGCGCCTTGCGGGTTACTGGTGGGTCCTGCTCGGGCTGCTCGCAGCGGCGCTTGCATTCACTCTTTATCGGCGCGGCCGCGGCCAGTCCGGCAACAAGGAAGTGGACCTGCAGGAGGCCCTCGCGCGGACCAGGACAGACCTGCGCGCCCGCGGCCCTGCGGTGCGCGAGGATTCGATCGTCGTCGAAGAGCGTCGTCCGGCCGATATGCGAACTGGGGCCGCGGCAGCCAAGCCGTCGCGCGCGCCAGAGACGCCACGGGGCGCCGCCGCGACGGATGACACGATCTCCGGTGAGGAGCCGGTCAGCGTCGAGGCTGGCGATCCGCTGGCCGAGGCCGATTTCCACATGGCCTATGGCCTGTACGACCAGGCGGCCGAACTCGTACAGCTTGCGATCAAGCGCGCTCCACAGCGCCGCGACCTCAAGCTCAAGTTGCTCGAGATCTTTTTCGTCTGGGGCAACCGGGATCGTTTCGTCGAGATCGCGCGCGAAATGAAAGGCTCGCAGGGCGCGGCCCAGCCAGGCGAGTGGGACAAGATCGTGATCATGGGCAAGCAGATCGCGCCCGATGACGAGATGTTCGCCGCCGCGAGCCCGGTCGCTTCGAGCCTGGACATGGAACTGCAGGGCAGCGAAGGTCCGCTCGACATGGACCTCGGGGCGGAGCAGGGATCCGGCGAGACGGTCGACCTCGAGTCCGTCGGCACCGCGGACGGAGACGGTGGGCTCGACTTCGACGTCAGCGATGCAACGGTCATCGCGGACGCGAGCGCGAGCGCGAGCCGCGGCGACGGTCGAGACGACCCGCATCGGCCAGAGATACAGCGGATCCGAGGACCCCACGCAGGAGGTTGCGATCGAGGACCTTGGACTCGACATGGGCGATACCGAGACGCTGGACGATGCCGACGATTTCAGTGACATGCTCAAGGAGCGGCCCAGGGCCGCCGTCGAGGATACCGTCGAGAACCCCCGCCTCCAGGCGCAGGCCGGTGCCGACGAAGAGGATGAGGACATCCTGAGCTCGACGGGCATTTTCGGAGGCAAGACGGGCATCGTACCGGTGCTCGAGCCGACCAACGAGATGCCGACGCTGGAGGCCGAAGGTGATACCGGCCTCATGCCGACTATCCAGACCACGCGCCTGCCCGGCAAGCCATCGGAAGAGCCGTCCGGCGAGGTCGATTTCGACCTCGGCGACGAACCCTTCACGCTTAGCGAAGTCGGCACGAAACTCGACCTGGCGCGGGCCTATGTCGACATGGGTGACCCCGAGGGCGCGCGCAGCATCCTCGACGAGGTGGTCAAGGAAGGCAGTGCGGAGCAGAAGCAGGAAGCCGAGCGCTTGATGGCGAGCCTGCCGTCCTGACCCGCGGATGGCGCGAGTCGCCATCGGGGTCGAATACGACGGTTCGGCCTATTCAGGCTGGCAGTTGCAGCAGCACGCGCCGAGCGTCCAGGCGGAGCTCGAGCGGGCGCTTGCGAGGGTCGCGGACCACGAGTTGCGACTGACGGCGGCCGGCCGAACCGACTCCGGCGTGCATGCACTGATGCAGGTGGCCCATTTCGACACGAGCGCGTCCAGGCCAGAGTCGGCCTGGGTGCTTGGCGGCTCGGCGGAATGCGCTGCGGACGTCAGCGTGCTGTGGGCCAGGCGGGTCCCGGATGATTTCCACGCCCGCTTCAGCGCGCAATCGCGCAGCTACATCTACCGGATCGTCAACAGGGCGGTGCGGCCGGCCATCGACCGCGGCCACGCCTGCTGGTTGCGTCGACCGCTGGACGCCGAGGCGATGCATGCGGCTGCGCAGTCCCTGGTGGGTGAGCACGATTTCTCGGCCTTGCGGGCCGCCGGTTGCCAGTCGCCGACGCCGGTACGCCGGGTACTGGCCGTGGCGGTGCGGCGCGATTCAGACCGTGTCGAAATCCGCATCACTGCCAACGCATTCCTGCACCACATGGTGCGCAATGTCGCCGGCGCGCTGATCGCTGTCGGCGTGGGCGACAGGCCCACGGGCTGGGTCGCGGAACTGCTTGCCTCGCGGGACCGGACCCAGGGTGGCGTCACGGCGCCGCCACAGGGTCTCTATTTTGCCGGCGTCGCCTACGACCCCCACTGGGGGTTGCCGACCGAGGCTGCGGGCTTGCGGTAGACTGCGCGCGGCCGTCCTGGAGACGTACGTGACCTGGTTCGAGAAGATCATTCCCTCGCGCATCAAGACGGAGCGACGTTCGCGTTCCGTGCCGGAAGGGCTCTGGATCAAGTGTCCGGCCTGTGACGCCGTGCTGTACCGGGCGGAACTCGAGCGAAACCTGCAGGTGTGCCCGAAGTGCGCGCACCACATGCGGATCACCGGACGCGAGCGATTGATGCGGTTCCTCGACGAGGGTTCGCCGCGCGAGATCGCGACCGAAGTCGAGCCTGAAGACCCGCTGCGCTTCCGCGACACCAAGAAATATCGCGATCGCCTGATCGCCGCGCAGAAACTCACCGGCGAGAAAGATGCGCTGGTGGTACTGGTCGGGACGGTCAAGGGACTGGAACTGGTCGCCTGCGCATTCGAGTTCCGCTTCCTGGGCGGCTCGATGGGTTCGGTGGTCGGCGAGCGATTCGTGCGCGCGGCCGAGCATTGCCTGGCGAACCGGTTGCCGCTGGTGTGTTTCTCCGCGAGCGGGGGCGCCCGCATGCAGGAGGGCCTGCTGTCGTTGATGCAGATGAGCAAGACCAGCGCGGCGCTTGCGCGCATGGCCGAGCAGCGCCTGCCGTTCATCTCGGTGCTCACCGATCCGACGACCGGCGGCGTTTCGGCGAGCCTCGCGATGCTGGGCGACCTGAACATCGCCGAACCTCGCGCGCTGATCGGATTTGCCGGACCGCGCGTCATCGAGCAGACGGTGCGCGAGACGCTGCCCGAGGGCTTCCAGCGCAGCGAGTTCCTGCTCGAGCACGGGGCGATCGACCTGATCCTGGATCGGCGCGATCTTCGCGACCGGATCTCGAGCCTGCTCGCGATGATGATGGGCCAGCCGCCGCTGGAGACTCAGGCCGAGCCTGCCTGAGATGCCATCCGGCCCTCGTTTTCCGGGCCTGGACGACTGGCTGTCCTGGCAGCAGGCCCTGCATCCCTCTGCAATCGAACTGGGCCTTGACCGGGTACGCCGCGTGCTGGTGCGCACTGGCTGGCGCCGACCGTCCTGCCCGGTCATCACGGTGGGGGGGACCAATGGCAAGGGCTCGTGCGTGGCGATGCTTGCGTCGATGCTGCAAGCCTCGGGCCGGCGGGTCGCGACATTCACCTCGCCGCACCTGGTCGACTACCGGGAGAGGATCCGTATCGACGGCACGCCCGTGTCGGTGGCATCGCTGATCTCCGCATTCGAACGCATCGCCGATTCGCTCGGCAGCGACTCGCTGACGTTCTTCGAGTTCAACGCCCTCGCGGCGCTGCTGGTGTTCGAGACGGCCGGACCCGACGCGGTCGTGCTCGAAGTCGGCATGGGAGGGCGACTCGACGCGGTCAACCTGGTGGACGCCGATGCGTCGGTGGTCGTGTCGGTCGGGCTCGACCACATGGAGTGGCTGGGGCCAGACCTCGAAAGCATCGGTCGTGAGAAGGCGGGCATCCTGCGGCGCGGACGCCCCGCGATCGTCGGCATGGCGTCGCCGCCGCGCTCGGTGCTGGAGGTCGCGGAAGCGGTCGGCGCGGTGCTGTTGCTGCGCGGGCGCGACTTCGACTGTGTCGTGCAGCCGGACGGCACATGGCGATATCACGACGCCGCAGGCGAGCTCGACGCCCTGCCGGCGCCTGCGCTGGCCGGGATCGCGCAGGTTGGCAATGCAGCGACGGCGCTGGCGACGTTGCGCGCGCTCAAGGACCGGCTGCCTGTCGAGCGAGACGCGTTGGAGGAGGGACTGCGTCGCGTAAGGCTTCCCGGGAGGTTCCAGCGAATCGCCGACGTACGCGGATTCGAGTGGGTGCTCGATGTGGCCCACAACCCGGACGCGGCGCGCACGCTGGCGGCCAACCTGTTGGCTTGCCCGGCGGCGGGGAAAACCGTCGCCATCTGCGGAATGCTCGGCGACAAGGACATCGAGGGCGTGATCGGCATCCTGGGCGCCTGCGCCAGCCGCTGGATCGCCGCCGACACCGACGGCCCAAGGGGCATGTGGGACCACGCGCTCGCCGCCCGCGCCGCGTCTGCCGGTGTCACCATGGAGCACGGCGGCACCGTGGCGGGGGCGATGGAGCTTGCCGCGGCTGATGCGGCTGAAGGTGACCGGATCGTGGTGTTCGGGTCGTTTCACACGGTCGGCCCGGCACTCGAGTATCTGCAGCAGTCACGACTGGACGGCGGGAACTCGCGGGTCTGGCTATAATTTTCACCATGGACAAGGCGCTCAAGGCGAGACTGATCGGTGCGGCAGTGCTGGTGGCGCTGGCGGTCCTGTTTATTCCGGAACTCCTCTCGGGCAGGAAGGCTGGCGACACCGAGGCCGAGGTGGCCGCAGCCTCACCGGGTACCCGGACATTCACGATCGAACTGGCCGGACCCGGCCCGGACCAGGCACCGGCTGCGGGTTCGGCGTCCGCTTCGATTTCGGGTACCGCGCCCGTCCAGCAGCCGCCGGTAAGCGGACCGGGGGGCGCAACGCCGGATGCCGTGCCTGCTTCCCGGCCAGAAGGGAAGACTGCCGATCAGCCGCCAGCGCATGATGCGGCCGCCGCTGCGCCAGCGCGGCAGAGCCCAGCGCCCGAGCCGAAGGTGAATACGCCGGCACCTGCTGCCAGGGCCGACGTCGCGGCCAGCACTTCGCAGGGTGGATGGGCCGTGCAGGTCGGGGCATTCAGCACGGCGGAGAAGGCCAACAAGCTGGCGTCAGAGCTCAAATCGGCGGGTTTCCGCGCGTACGTCTCGCCGGTTTCGAAATCGGGCAAGACGCTGCAGCGCGTCCGCGTGGGGCCGGAGGCCGATCGTTCGCGCGCCGAGGGCATCGCGGCAAAGCTGAAGGGCCGCGGCCTGCCCGCGACCGTGGTCGCAAGCGATTGACCGTGCTCTGGTAGACTGCCGCGCCACGTAGCGGCTGCCTGGAACCAGGATACGATTTGCATGACGACAGTGGATTACATCATCGTGGCGGCGCTGGTCCTGTCCACCCTGTTTGGCGCAATTCGCGGGTTCCTGCGCGAGTCGGTGGCGCTGCTCGGCTGGCTGGTCGGGCTCTGGCTTGCGTGGCGCTACGCGGACCGCGTCGAGCCGTATCTCGGCGGCGCCATGAAGGACACGCTGCTGCAGCCCTGGGTGGCCCGCGCACTGGTGCTGCTGGCCGTCGTGATTGCCGCTTGGCTGCTGGGCAGCCTGCTCAGTTACCTCGTGCAGCGATCGGGCCTCACGCTGGGGATGGACCGGCTGCTCGGGGCGCTGTTCGGCGTCGTCCGTGGTGCGGTAATCGTCGGTTTCGCGGTAATGCTGGGCCAGGCTGCGGAACTGCAGGGGGAAGACTGGTGGCGGTCTTCGCGCCTGATGCCGCTCGGCCAGGAAATGGCTACCGTGCTGCGCGGGTACGTGGAGACCGGCAGCGATTACCTGCAAGAAGCGCTTCCCGAAACCTGAGGCAGCACCATGTGCGGCATCGTCGGCATCGTCGGCAGCACCCCGGTCAACCAGCAGATCTACGACGCGTTGACGGTGCTCCAGCATCGCGGGCAGGACGCGGCCGGCATCATGACCGCGCAGGCCGGCGAGCTGTCGATGCGCAAGGACATCGGCCTGGTGCGCGACGTTTTCCAGCAGCGTCACATGCTGCATCTCAAGGGCAACAGCGGCATCGGCCACGTACGCTACCCGACCGCCGGTTGCGACAGCTCGGACGAGGCGCAACCGTTCTACGTCAATTCTCCCTTCGGCATCTGCCTGGCTCACAACGGCAACCTGACGAATGCTGCCGAGCTGGCGGACGTGCTGATCCGCGAGGACCGGCGCCACCTCAATACCAGCTCGGACTCGGAAGTGCTGCTGAACGTGCTCGCGAGCGAACTTCAGCGCTTCGGCACGCCGCGGGCGACGCCGGCCGACATATTTGCGGCACTGTCCGCGGTGTATCGCCGCATCCGTGGTGGCTATGCCGTCGTGGCGATGATCATGGGCCACGGGGTAGTCGGTTTCCGCGACCCTAACGGCATTCGTCCGCTCGTGATCGGCACGCGCGAAGGACCCAAGGGCCGTGAGTACATGCTCGCCTCCGAGAGTGTCGCCCTCGACCAGGCGGGCTACCGACGGCTGCGCGACGTCGGGCCGGGCGAAGCGGTGCTCGTGGATGAACAGGGCCAGATGCACAGCAAGCAGTGCGTCGCGGCGCCACGCCACACGCCCTGCATCTTCGAGTACGTCTATTTCGCGCGACCCGACTCGATCATGGACAACATCTCCGTCTACAAGGCGCGCATGCGCATGGGCGAGTTGCTGGCCGAAAAGATCAGGAAAGAGCGGCCCGAGCATGACATCGACGTCGTGATACCGGTTCCGGACACCAGCCGTACGAGCGCGTTGCAGGTCGCTCAGCTGCTCGGCGTGAAGTACCGCGAGGGCTTCATCAAGAACCGTTACATCGGCCGCACCTTCATCATGCCGGGCCAGGAGCAGCGGTCGAAGTCGGTACGCAGCAAGTTGAACGCCATCGACCTCGAGTTTCGCGGCCGTAACGTGCTGCTGGTGGACGATTCCATCGTGCGCGGCACCACTTCCGCGCAGATCATAGAGGTCGCGCGCGAGGCCGGCGCCCGCAAGGTCTATTTCGCGTCGGCGGCCCCGCCGGTGCGCTACCCGAACGTCTACGGCATCGACATGCCTGCGGCATCGGAACTGGTCGCGGCCGGCCGCACCGAGCAGGAGGTCGCGCGCATCATCGGCGCCGACTGGCTCATCTACCAGGACCTCGACGACCTGGTTCAGGCCGTGCGTCACCACGATGCACAGGTCACCGAGTTCGACACCTCGTGCTTCTCCGGCGAGTACGTGACCGGCGACGTGACGCCGGAGTACCTTGCCCGCCTGCAGGCCGAACGGTCCGACCTCGCCAAGACCGAACGCAGCACGTCGAGCGGCGGGCGTGGCCCGCTCAGGGTTGTCGGCGGGCCGTGAACGGCCGCGCGACGGAATGACGGTCAGGGCACTCATCGTCAGCGATCGGCCCGACTTCCGGCAGCTGCTCGCCCACCATGTCACGCTCGAGTGGCGGGACGCCCTTCCGGCCGAATACGAGCCCGCCAGGCGCGGACGGCTGCAGGCCTCGTTTCGCGGGTCCGCCTACGACGTGGTGTTGCTTGACCACGAGGTTCAGGGTGGTCGCGGGCTCGAGTGGCTCGAGGACCTGGGCGATCGGGCAGGATTTCCACCGATCGTCTACTTCGCGCCACAGGGTGACGATCGCGCAATGCGCGCCGGGGCCTCGGGGGTACTGGCCCGGCTGGAGTTCGATCACGAGCAGTTCGCCGCGGCGCTGCGCGAGGCGCTGGTCGAACGGCGCAACGTGCTGGCGGATACCTCGCGAGCCGCGCTCGAGCCGCCGCCGCCCGACCGGTTCGGTTCGGTGCGGATCCGCGGCTATCGCTGCGTGCGGCGCATCGCCGTCGGCGGGTCATCCAGCGTGTTCCTGGCGAAGGTCGAATGTACTGGCGAGGTGCGTGTCCTCAAGGTTTTTCGCCAGGTTCCGGACGCAGTGGAGGGTACGACGACGTTCGATCGCTTTCTGCGCGAATTCGACCTCGCTGCCCGCCTCGATCACCCGAACATCGCGCGTATTCATGACCTCGGCGTGGCGGACGACCACGTCTACCTCGCGATGGAGTACTTCCCCGGCGGCGACCTGCGCTCGAGGATGGGCGGGCCCATGCCGTGGCGCGATGCGCTCGTGTACGTGCGCCAGCTGGCGGCAGCGCTCGGCGCGTTGCACGACATCGGCGTGCTGCACCGGGACGTGAAGCCAGGCAACGTGCTGCTGCGCGGTGACGGCAGCGCCGCGTTCATAGACTTCGGGCTGGCGCGGCAGCTCGACCTGGAGAGCGACATCACCGGCAATGGCGCGATTTTCGGCACGCCGCACTACATGAGTCCGGAGCAGGGGCACGGGCTCGCGCTCGACGGGCGCAGTGACCTCTACAGTCTCGGCATCGTCCTGTACGAGATGCTCACCGGCGTGAAGCCGTTCCGCGCCGAAACGCCGCTGGCCGTGATCTACATGCACGCCAACGAGCCGCTGCCGCGCCTGCCGCCAGCGGTTGCGCACCTGCAGCCGCTTCTTGACGCACTGCTTGCGAAGCGGCCGGCGGACCGGCCGGCCTCGGCGGCCGAGATCATCGCGCGCGTGGACGAGCTGCTCGGACTGGCGGCCGCCTGATGGCGGTGTCCGGCGGGCTGCTCGGCGCGCCGACCGACCCGGCGTGGTTCGAGGCTGCCGTCGCGCGCGTGGACGAACTGCTGATCGACCACGCCAACTGCGAGAAGAAAGCCGCCTCGACCGCGCTGTCGATAATGTTCGCCTACCCCGAAGACTTCGAGCTGGCCGATCGAATGTCGCGGCTGGCGCGCGAGGAACTGCGGCATTTCGAGCTCGTTCAGCAGAAGATTGCGCAGCTTGGCGTCGAGTTCCGGCGGCTTTCCCCGTCGCGTTACGCGGATGGCCTGAGGCGCGTGCTGCGGCGAGCCGAGCCGGGGCGGCGCGTCGACCTGCTGCTCTGCGGTGCGCTGATCGAAGCACGTTCGCATGAGCGCTTCGTGGGGCTCGTCGAGCGACTGCCCGCGCCGCTGGCGGAGTTCTATGCATCGCTGGCCGCGGCGGAGTCGCGGCATGCGGGGCTTTACCTGAGGCTGGCCGACAAGCGCGGGACCGATGCGGCCTCGCGTCTCGAGCAACTCGCGGTGGTGGAGGCGGAGCTCGCGACCTCGCCGGATCCGCAGTTCCGGTTTCATTCGGGGACGCCGATCGGCTGAGGATGACCGGTCGCGGCCGGCCCGAGCCCTGCCGGGGACGGCGTGAATCCGTCCCTGGAGCCTCGCGCGCGGCATCCCTGCCGCGCGACGCCCCGGCCGGGCTCGACCCAGCCGCGACCGGCACTGGTGGCCGCGCGACGCCGCGGGTTAGCGCGGCAGCGAACGAAGCTCGAATCCGGTCGGTGACCACGCGAGCACGCTGCCCTGCGTGTGCCAGTCGCCGAGCACGATGCGGCGTACCTCTTCGCCGTCCACGACCTGCTCGTGCACCGCCGGACGGTGGGTGTGGCCGTGGATCATCGTCGCGACGCCACGCTCGCGAAAGGTATTCGCGACCGCGTGCGCGTTCACGTCCATGATCTCGGGGGCGGTATTTCCGGTGTGCATGCGGCTGCCTTCGCGCATCCTCGCGGCCAGCGCCCGCCGCCGCGCCAGGCTGAGGTGCGCCAGCGTCCACCTTACGATCGGGTTGCGAACGATGCGCCTCAGGCGCTGGTAGCTGGTGTCGTCGGTGCAGAGAAGGTCGCCGTGCATCAGCAGCACGCGCTCACCGTGGATTTCGACGATGGTGCCGTCGTCGATCAGGCGGGCGCCGGTCTCGTCGCAGAAGCGCCGCCCGATCAGGAAGTCCCGATTGCCGTGCATCACGAAGCAGGGAACGCCGGAATCGGTCAGTCGCCGGAGTGCAGCGACGATTTCCCGTGCGGCCGGATCGGGATCGTCGTCGCCCAGCCACACCTCGAACAGGTCTCCAAGCACATAGAGCGCATCCGCGGAGCGAGCCTCACCGTCCAGGAAGTCCAGGAACTGCCGCGCGATCCCGGGCGACCCGGGGTCGAGGTGCAGGTCGGAGATGAAGAGTGTGCTCATGTGGTCGGGCGTCTGGCGATGGCTGATGTTACGGCGTACGGGCGCGCGCGGGCCAGCGCCGGAGCCACGGACCCGCGATCCGGTAAGATGCGCGGCCATGTCGACTGCCACCCATACCACGCGATTCGCGCCCAGCCCGACGGGCAGCCTGCACGTGGGCAATGCCAGGACCGCTCTTTTCAACCTGCTTGCCGCGCGCTCGAGCGGCGGGCGCATGGTGCTTCGAGTCGAAGACACCGACGCCGGGCGCAGCGAAGAGCGTCACCTCGATCGCCTGCTGGCCGATCTACGCTGGCTTGGCATCGAATGGGACGAGGGCGCTGGCGTCGGTGGTCCACACGGTCCGTACCGGCAAAGCGAGCGCGGTGCGTTGCATGCCGGGGCGATTGCGCGGCTGCGCGCGGCGGGCCTCGCCTACCCGTGCTTCTGCACGCCGGAGGAACTGTCGCTGTCGCGTCGCGCGCAGGTTGCCGGCGGTCGTCCGCCGCGCTACGCGGGCACCTGTGCCGCGCTCTCGGCAGAAGAGGTCACCGGGCGTGTCGCGGCGGGCAGGGCGTATGCCATGCGCTTCCGGGTCCCGGCTGGGCGCGTGATCGAATTCGAGGACCTGGTCCACGGCGCGCAGCGTTTCGCGAGCGACGACTTCGGGGATTTCGTCGTCAGCCGCGCGGATGGTTCCGCCGCATTCTTTCTCGGCAATGCCGTGGATGACGCGGCAATGGGTGTCACGCTGGTATTGCGTGGCGATGACCACCTGGCCAACACGCCGCGCCAGATCCTGCTGCTGGAGGCACTCGGTTTGCCGGTGCCGCGTTACGGGCACCTGCCGCTGGTGCTCGGTTCCTCGGGAGCGCCTCTTTCGAAGCGCGACGGCTCGGCCGGCCTGCATGACCTGCGCGAACAGGGCTACCTGCCGGGCGCGGTCAGGAACTACCTTCTGCGACTCGGCCACACCTGCGGCACCGATGCCTGGCTCGAGGCCGAGGCGATGCCGTCGCATTTCGACCTGGGCCGCGTCAGCCGCTCGGCGGCTCACTTCGACGAAGCCCAGCTCAAGCATTGGCAGCGTGAGGCGATAACGAATGCCGGTGTCGCGGAGCTGGTCGAATGGCTGGGCCCCAGGCTGGACGCGATCGCCGATCCGGCGCGCCGGGCGGAATTCGTTTCGGTCGTGCGCGGCAACCTGCTGTTCCCCGGCGATGCCGAGCCGCTGGTTGCGGTCGCCACTGGGGCACCCCTGCAGCTGGAGCCTGCGGCAGAAGCCGCAATCGCCGAGGCCGGCGGCGAATTCTTCGCCAGGGCGCTGGGCGAGTGGATGGCGAACTCTGGAGATTTCAAGGCCTGGACGCGCACGGTCGGCGCCGCCACCGGCCGCAAGGGCGCGGCGCTCTACCTGCCGCTGCGTTCAGCGCTGACCGGCATGACCCACGGCCCGGAGCTCGCGCCGCTCGCCGACCTGATGGGGCGCGAGTTGGTCGCTGCAATGCTGGCCGATGCCGCGCGCCGGGCAGGTTCGCAGGCGTGAAGGAACGAGATTCCGGAGACACTGGACGATGCTGCAGATCCACAATTCACTGACCGGCCGCAAGGAAACGTTCAGGCCGATCGTGCCGGGCGAAGTCCGCATGTACGTCTGCGGCATGACGGTCTACGACTACTGCCATCTCGGCCACGCCCGCATGCTGATCGCCTTCGACGTCGCGCGAAGGCATCTGGCGGCGTCTGGCTACCGCGTCACGTTCGTCCGCAACATCACCGACATCGACGACAAGATCATCCAGCGCGCTGCACAGAACGGCGAGCCGATGGAGGCGCTGACCGAGCGGTTCATCGCGGCCTACCACGAGGACTGCGAGGCCCTGGGCGTGGCGCGCGCTGACCATGAGCCGCGCGCGACGCAGTACCTGCCGCAGATCATTGCGATGATCGCGACGCTGGTCGAAAAGGGACATGCCTACGCTGGCGACAATGGCGACGTGTACTACTCGGTGTCGAGCTTCGCGCCGTACGGGCAGCTCTCCGGCAAGCGGCTCGCGGACCTGAGGGCTGGCGCCCGCATCGACGTGGATGAAGCCAAGCGCGATCCGCTCGATTTCGTGCTGTGGAAGGCTGCCAAGCCCGGCGAGCCGTCGTGGGAATCGCCCTGGGGGCCGGGGCGTCCCGGCTGGCATATCGAGTGCTCGGCGATGTCGGTGGACCTGCTCGGGCCCCACTTCGACATCCACGGCGGCGGCATGGACCTCAAGTTCCCGCACCACGAGAACGAGATCGCGCAGACCTGCGCGGCCTGCGACTCGAAGTTCGTGAACCTGTGGATGCACAACGGCTTCGTGCGCGTGGACGACGAGAAGATGTCGAAGTCGCTCGGCAACTTCTTCACCGTTCGCGAGGTGCTCGAGCAGGTCGCCGACCCGGAAGTAGTGCGCTACTTCATGCTCGCGAGCCACTACCGCGGCCCGATCAATTACTCCTCGGACAGTCTCGAGCAGGCCAAGGCCGCGCTTGACCGGTTGTACCTGGCGCTGCGTGGCGTCGAGCCGTCCGCCACAGCGCCCGCGACCGACGGCGACCGGGCGCTTCGTGGCCGCGATGGACGACGACTTCAACACGCCGGAAGCAATCGCGGAACTGCAGTCGCTGGCACGCAGCGTGAATACCGCGAAGGCTGCGGGCCGCAGCGCGGATGCGTCGCTCGCGGCTGCGGAGCTTCGGGTGCTCGGCGCGCGTCTCGGTCTGCTGCAGCAGGACCCCGAGCTGTTCTTGAGAAAGCAGGCACGAAACGTCGTGATACGGCCGGAGGCGGCTCGAGCTATCGATCACTGGCCAGGAGGTGCCGGTGCAGGCGGACGCATCGCGGTCGGACGCCGACATCGAGCGGCTGATCCAGGCGCGCGCCGCGGCGCGTAAGTCGAAGGACTTCAAGGAATCGGACCGGATCCGTGACGAGCTCGCGGCGGCGGGCATCCTGCTCGAGGACCAACCCGGCGGCAGGACCCTCTGGCGCCGGAAATAGGGGACATTCTCCTTTTTTCCTCGCGGAAAAAAGGAGAATGTCCCCTGAAGCAGAGAAATCGGGGAATGTCCCCTAGATTCGCTGCAGCGCTGATTCGAGGGTGTTCTTCATCAGGATCGCGACGGTCATCGGGCCGACGCCGCCCGGCACCGGTGTGATCCAGGCGGCGCGCTCCCGCGCCGCTTCGAAGTCGACGTCGCCCACGAGCTTGCCGTTCGGCAGGCGATTGATGCCGACGTCGATTACGATCGCCCCGGGCTTCACCCACTCGCCGGGCACGATCCCCGGCTTGCCGACCGCCACGACCAGCAGATCCGCGCGCTCCACGTGATCGCGCAGGTTCGGCGTGAAACGGTGGCAGACGGTCACGGTCGCCCCGTCGAGCAGCAGCTCCAGCGCCATCGGGCGCCCGACCAGGTTCGAGGCGCCGACCACGACCGCGTGCAGGCCCTTGGTCGAAAGCCCGCAGCGGTCGAGCATCCTGACCACGCCGTACGGCGTGCAGGGCCGCATCAGTGGGTTTCGCAGCGCGAGCCGCCCGACGTTGTACGGATGGAATCCGTCCACGTCCTTGTCGGGCGCGATCGCTTCGATCACCGCGTGCTCGTCGATGTGGTCGGGCAGCGGTACCTGCACCAGGATGCCGTCGATCGACGGGTCGGAGTTCAGTCGATGGATCAGGGTCAGCAACTCGGTCTGGGTAGCGGAGTGCGGCAGGTCGTGGCTCACCGACACGAAGCCGCATTCGTCGCAGGCTGCACGCTTGTTGCGCACGTAGACGTGCGAGGCTGGGTCGTCGCCCACGAGCACCACCGCCAGCCCGGGCCGGCGCTTGCCGCTGGCGGCGAGCCGGTCACTTTCCGCGCGCACCTCGCGACGAATGTCTGTCGCGATGGCCTTGCCATCGATGATTTTGCCAGCCATTCGCCTGGTTCCTCGCTGCCGGGGCGCGCATTCTGGCATGACGCTGGAGCAGGTCACGAGACCGGGTGTTCGCGAAATTGACGCTCGGGGTAGTCGTCCGTATGATTCGCGCTCCCGTGAAGGCACGATCCGGCGGTGGATCGGGCTCAGGCGGCGACCACGAGTCGGTGCAGGGGCGGGGCATGGCGCAGTCTGGTAGCGCATCTGCTTTGGGAGCAGAGGGTCGGGGGTTCGAATCCCTCTGCCCCGACCATCCGGACCGCAGCCTCGGACGATGCGCCCGTAGCTCAGCTGGATAGAGCATCGGCCTTCTAAGCCGAGGGTCGCAGGTTCGAGTCCTGCCGGGCGCGCCACGCTTGGGGAAATTCCGCTGGACGATGGTGGACGTAGCTCAGTTGGCAGAGCTCCGGGTTGTGGTCCCGGCGGTCGTGGGTTCGAGCCCCATCGTCCACCCCAGGTTTTCAGGTTGGGCCGTTAGCTCAGTTGGTAGAGCTGCTGACTCTTAATCAGTAGGTCGTAGGTTCGAG
>CAVTNX010000025.1:0-63418 GCA_963736205.1 uncultured Gammaproteobacteria bacterium
GCGTGACGGCCGCACTGCTCTCGCACGTCGCTGCAATGCACATTCCGCTGATGCAGCGGGTACTCAGCATCAGCCCGATCGGCGCACGGGAATGGCTGGTTCTGGGCGGGGGCTGCACTCAGCCTGCTGCTCGTGATGGAACTGCAGAAGGCTGCATGGCAGTGGAGAAACACGCAGGCCAACCGGGCGATAAGCCGGTTCGGAAGTCGAGGCCCGGACCCGGGAGTCCAAAATTCGTCCGGCCTGCCTATACTCCGGCCCATGGCAGACCGGTTGCTCTATCTCGACCCGGACAGCAGGCTCAGCCTGCAGGCGCAGATACGCCACCGGCTGGTCGAGGCGATTCATATCGGGGTATTCAAGCCTGGCACACGGTTGCCGTCTTCCCGCAAGTTGGCCGAACAGCTTGGCGTGTCGCGGAACACGGTCGGTGCTGGCCTGCCAGCAGCTCGCAGCCGAGGGCCTGCTGACCGGCCGACCACGCAGTGGACTTTACGTCGCGCAGCGAATGGCGTGGCCAGCGCTGGGTTCGGCGGACCCTTCCGAGCGGGTTGCAATCACCGGTCGATGGCAGCAATGGCTCAAGGCCCGAGCCAATCCCGACACGGCGCGCGCCGCACCTGCCGACGCGCGCAGCTATCCGTTCTGCTTCCTCGAGGGGCAGTTCGACGCGGCGCTGTTCCCGGTGGGCGAGTGGCGCGAGGCATGCCGATATGCGCTCGGCAGCAGCGACATCGAGGCCTGGTCGGCGGCAGGTGCCGGCCTCGACGATCCGCTGCTGGTCGAGGAGCTGCGCAGCAAGATCCTGCCCATGCGCGGCATCAACGCGCGGGCCGACGAGATCCTGATCACGGTCGGCGCGCAGCAGGCGCTGTATCTCGTCGCCGAACTGCTGGTCGATTCCAGCGTCTCGGTGGCCATCGAGGAGCCGGGCTACCCGGCGATGCGGCACCTGCTGAATCGCCGCGGCGCGCCGATCGTGCACCAGCCGATCGACGGCGACGGCATGCTGGTCGACAGCACTCTCGACGGTTGCCGAATCGTCTACGTCACGCCCAGTCACCAGGCCGCGATGGGTATGACCATGTCGCTGGCCCGTCGGCGGGAGTTGCTGGACAAAGCAGCGCAGCGCGACATGCTGGTCATCGAGGACGATTTCGACTGCGAAAGCAACTACAGGGGCTACCCTCACCCGGCACTGCGCGGCATGGACCGCGAGAATCGGGTGATCTACGTATCGACGCTGACCAAGCTGCTGGCGCCGGGGTTACGCCTCGGCTTCATGGTCGCCGCGCCGGAACTCATCGCGGAAGCGCGCAAGCTGCGCGGCCTCATGGTCGGTCATCCGCCGCGCAACAACCAACGTGCCATGGCCCACTTCATCCGTCTCGGCCACTACGACGCGCTGACGCGCAGCCTGCACGAGACTTTCCGGCGACGCTGGGAGGCGCTGCGCATCGCGCTGAACTTCTACCTGCCGCCGTGGGTGGCGCTTGCGCCGAGCCACGGAGGCACCGTGCTGTGGGTCCAGGGGTCGCCCGGGCTCGATGTGTCGCGGGTCGTGGCAGAGGCCGCGCGCCGCGGGGTGCTGGTCGAGCCGGTGGATCACTTCTATGCCCTGTCGCGGCGGCCGCTAAACTGCTTCCGGCTGGGTGTGTCGGCGATTCCAGAGGAACGCATCCGTGCCGGGGTAGCCGAGCTCGCCGCGGTCGTGCGCGAGCTCACTGAAGGCGCCACCGAGCACCTTGACCGCTGCCACGGTCGCCGCCTGCTTGCGGGAGACCTGCGGGAGATGCTGCCGGGCGCGTCGATCACGACCAAGCGCGTCTACGGCGAGCCGCTCGAGATCCGGTGGGGCGCGGACGGGCTCATGACCGGACGAGCCGGATTCAACGGCGAGGACCAGGACTCCGGCCGCTGGTGGATTGAAGGTGACCGCTACCTGCGCCAGTGGAACCGCTGGTCGTACGGTGAGATCGCTTCGTACGCTATCGGTGCTGGACGGCTCGCAGCTCAAGTTCTACCTCGAGTCCGGCCACATCGAGGACGCGTTGACGTTCCATCCGCGGGTCGGGGCAGACACCGCCACGCGCCAACTGGCCCAAGCGGCATCCTGAAGCTGGCACTACGCGGACGGTGCCCCTCGCCTAGCCTGCTCCGACCGGGGTCCCGGGCCCCCACGCGTCCAAGGAGCTACCGCGTGTCGCACTTCGCCGTGGCTGGCATACAACTCGAGCTGTCGGCGCAGGACAACCTGCACCTGGTGCGCGCCGAACTGGAGCGGCTGAAGCTGCGCTTCCCCTGGGTCGACATGGCCGTACTGGCCGAACTGTCGCTGTTCGGGCCGAACGTTGCGAACGCGCAGCCGATGCCGGGACCCGTGGAGGAGTCGCTCTGCGCGATGGCGCGCGACCTCGGGCTGTGGCTCGTTCCCGGTTCGCTGCATGAGCGCGATGGCGACCGCATCCATAACACCACGCCGGTGATCAATCCGCGCGGCGAGGTCGTTGCGCGCTACAGGAAGATGTTCCCGTTCCTGCCCTACGAAAAGGGCATCACGCCCGGAAGCGAGTTCGTGGTCTTCGACGTGCCGGACGTGGGCAGGTTCGGCGTATCGATCTGCTACGACATGTGGTTCCCGGAGACGACCCGCACGCTGGCGTGGATGGGCGCGGAGGTCCTGATCCATCCGACGATGACCAGCACGATCGACCGCGACCTGGAACTCGCCATTGCGCGGACCAACGCAGCGGTGAACCAGTGCTACGTGGTGGACGTCAATTGCGCCGGGCGACTGGGCAACGGCCGGTCGATCGTTGTCGGGCCGGAGGGGAACGTCATTCACCAGGCCGGCATCGGCAACGAAGTGATTCCCGTTGAACTCGACCTCGATCTCGTGCGTCGCAGCAGGAAGCGCGGCCTGCTGGGGCTCGGGCAGGTACTGAAGAGTTTCCGTGACAGCGCGGTGAGGTTCCCGCCGTATGTCGAGGGCCATGGCCGGTCCGAGTCGCTGCGCGAGCTTGGGCCGCTGGTCATGCCGTCCCGATCGTCGCGGGTCGACGGTGAATCCGGTTGATCTGGACCAAGTGATCGTCGCGGACTGGATCTATGGAGCATCCCGCACGTCGAATATTTTCCTGCAACAGCGGCGGAGTCGCCGACCACGTCAAATGAAAGGAAGGGGGTTCGGTATGAGCAATCACGAGGTCCGTCGGGCTAGCTTGCTGGCTACCGCTGTCAGGCAGTGCCTGCTTGCCAGCCGTCCACGGCGTGGCGCCATCGCCTTGTCATTTGCCGCGGCGGGCCTGCAGTGCGTCGGCATGGGCACGGCGATTGCAGCCGCCTCCAGCGACCCGGCACTCGAGGAAGTCGTGGTCACGGCGACCCGGCGCGAACAGTCGGTGCAGGAGATTCCGTTCAACATCTCGGCCATGAGCGGCCAGGTCCTGACCGAAGGCAACATCAGCGACGCCGTGGAGGCGTTGCGCATGCTTCCCGGCGTATCGATGCTCGACCGTGGTTACCGCAACTCGGGCATGGCCGGCAGCATCGTGATCCGCGGCATCAACGTCGACACCGCCGCTAACGGCGATGTGCCGCTGGCCGCGCCGACCGCCGTCGCCGTCTACATCGACGACACGGCGCTCAACAGCAACTTCGTGCTCAAGGACATCGAGCGGATCGAGGTGCTGCGTGGCCCGCAGGGCACGCTCTACGGGTCGGGTTCGCTTGCCGGCAATGTTCGCTACATCATGAACAAGCCGGACATCAGCGCGCTGAGTGGCTACGCCAGTCTCAACATGGGCGTCACGGAGGGCTCGGGCGGCTACAATTTCAATCCCGACGTGATGCTGAATGTCCCGATCGGCGACACGCTCGCCTTTCGCGTGTCGGCGGGCATGATCAACAACGACGGTATCGTCGACTACCCGAACGTCTACCAGCAGGAAAACGGCGTACCGGTTCCCGCCAACGGCGACATCGTGACGGGCACGCCGGTCTACAAGCTGGTCAAGGACGTCGATAGCGTGGACCTGAAGTACGCGCGTGCCGCGGCGCTGTGGGCGCCGGTCGACAGTTTCGAGGCGCGCCTGTCCTACATGTGGCAGGACGACCACACCGGCGGCCGCCGCCAGACGACCACCGGTATCAACGAAGTGACGGGGAAGAAGTACAAGGACTACCAGTACGGTGCAGTTCAGAAAGAGCCGTCGGACCGCGAGGTCCAGCTCACGGCCCTGGAAATGGACGTGGGCCTCGGCTTTGCGACGCTGACCTCGAGCACCTCGTACTACGGTGAGAACGGCGAAGGCAACAGTGACAATTCGGGCGTCTATGCGCGCAACGGCTGGTTCGTCTACTACGGAAGTTCGCCGCGGCCGATCGCCAAAGCGAACCGCTTCTACGATCAGAGTGCGTTCACCGAGGAACTGCGCCTCGTATCGGACGGCGACCATTTCGTCGACTGGATGGCTGGCCTCTACTACACCAACCAGGACAGCAAACTGGGCCAGAACAGTTACCTGGTGGGCTACATCCCGTATCTCGACGCGATCGACTGGTACGGGCTTGCGCCATACGAGACCGACCAGGACTTCCTGTTCCGACGCAAGCAGCAGTACGACGAGACCGCGCTCTACGGCGAAATGACCTTCAATTTCACCGATGACCTGCACCTGACGCTGGGCGGCCGCTGGTTCGACAGCTCCGTGGACGTGAATGCCAAGGTCGATATCCCGATCTGGGATCCGTCCGGCGCGAGCGCCGGCATCGCCAAGGAGAGCCAGAGCGAGAACGACTTCCTGTTCCGCGCCAATTTCGCCTGGGACGTGACGGACGACGCGATGCTGTACGCGACGTTCTCGCAGGGCTATCGCCACGGCGGCGCGAATGCGGTCCCGACCAGCGGGCAGGTACGCGGAAAATCCCGCTTTCCTGACATTCGAGTCGGACACCGTCGACAACTACGAGGTCGGGTTCAAGGGTGCGACGAGCGCCCTGAACTACTCGATCTCGTACTTCTATACGGACTGGAACGATCCGCAGCTCAATACGGCGACCTCGAACTGGGGCTTCTTCGCGGTGGTGAACGGCGAATCGGCCAGCACGCAGGGCATCGAGCTCGAGCTGTCGGGGCGCATCAACGAACAGTTCTCGTACATGTTCGGCTACTCGTACACGGACGCAAAGCTGACCGGAAACGTCTACCAGCCGGCCGGGAATTTCAACGGTTCCGGCGTGTACTACGACGACCTGGTCGGCAAGGACGGCGGGCGTCTGCCGGGCGCTGCCGAGAACATGTTGAGCGGTTCGCTGATGTACGAGACGACGTTCGGGCACGACGTGGGCTTCAACGCGGTGCTGAGCGGTTACTACCAGTCGGGCACGGTGAACAGCATCGGCAATGACAAATGCCAGACGTCGTTCAATGCCATCGGCAACTGCCGCGACAGTGCCAATCCCGCGTCGGCTTTCTATGCACCGAACTCGGTGTTCGCCAAGCAGTACGCGAAGCTCGATTCATTCCAGATCTGGAACCTGAGCGGCAACCTCACCTGGGAAAACTGGAACGCCTCGCTGTACGTAAAGAACCTGTTCAACGACGATGGCACGACTGGAACTTTCACGTTCCTGTCGGGCGGCTCGAACACGTCCCCGGCGCAGCAGTTCTACGGCAGCAACCAGCGCGACTACATCGCGCTGCCCAGGACCATCGGGATGGTCATCGGTTACAAGTTCTGACGCTGGCCTGCGGGGAGGCCGGCCGCCGGCCTCCTTGCCTCGCCGCGGTGCGCGTGCGTGAATGCAGGCCACCGAAGGGCTGGAGTCATGCGAATTGCCGACATGAAGCGGGCAAGACCGCAGGAGCAGGAGCGACTGGCCCAGCTGGTCACCGCGCGAATCGACGCCGGCGACCTGCGCGGCGGGCTCGCGGCATGCCAGGCGCTGAACGATGGATTTCCGGACTATGCATATGGCTGGTACCTGGCCAGCGTGCTGCTGCGGAGATCGCGCAGCTACCCGGATGCATTGCGCGCCATCGACCGTGCGCTGGCGCTCGAGAGGCCGGGCCATTACCTGCTCCAGCGAGCCAAGTGCCTGCTCGAAAGTGGGGACCTTCCGGCAGCGCGCACCGCCACGGTAGAACTTGCAGGCCGGGAGCTGGGCGATGCAGTACTGCACGATGATTTCGGCACGCTGCTTCACCGCCTGGGGGACCATCGCGGCGCGCTGCAGCAGTACAAACGCGCAGTCGCACTCGACCCGCGAAGCGCGCAGCACCGCTACAATCTTGCGGCGGTGCTTCGCTACCTCGGCGATGCCGAGGGTGCGGAAGCCGCATTCGACGCGGCCATCGCGCTCAGGCCCCAGGACTACGAGGCCTACAATGGCCGGGCGCAGCTGCGCACGCAGACACGCGAGCGCAATCACGTCGCGCAGATCGAGGCGGCGCTCGAGACAACGACCTCACCGGCTGGGCGCGCGCAGTTGTGCTATGCACTCGCCAAGGAACTGGAGGATATCGGCGAATTCGACGCGTCGTTCGCGCGGCTGCGGCGAGGGTGCGGACAGCAGGCGCCGTCACATGCGCTACGAGGTTGAGACCGACCTCGGCATCATGCGCCGCATATGCGAGGTATTCGGCAGCGAGACGCTGGCCGGGCCCGGGGGCGGCGACCTGGGGGGCGACGCGATTTTCGTGATTGGCCTCCCGAGGACCGGGACGACCCTCGTGGAGCGCGTGCTCGCCAGTCATCCCGGGGTCTGTTCGGCGGGCGAGCTCAGCAATTTCTCGGTCGAGCTCACCAGGCAGGTCCAGGCGCTGCCGGGTGGCGCCCCGGCGTCCCGAACCGATTTCGTGGACCGCGCCGCCAGGATCGATTTCAGGGCGCTGGGCGAGGCTTATCTCTCGAGTACGCTGCCGTACCGCGATGCGCAGGCGCGATTCATAGACAAGCTGCCGTTCAACTACTTGTACGCTGGCCTCATCCACCGGGCCCTGCCGCGCGCGCGGATCGTGAGCCTCGAGCGGCATCCGATGGACAGCTGCTACTCGATCTACAAGCAGTTGTTCCGCGATGCGTATCCGTTCTCGTACGACCTGGACGAACTTGGTCGCTACTTCGTCGCCTACACGGAGCTGATGCGCCATTGGCACCGGGTAATGCCGGGCGTCATCCACACCGTGCGCTATGAGCACCTGGTCGCGGACCTGGACGGCGAGGCGAGGCGACTGCTCGGGCATTGCGGGCTCGCCTGGGACGATCGCTGCCTTCGATTCCATGAAAATCCCGATGCGTCCACGACGGCCAGCGCAATGCAGGTGCGCCAACCGATCTATGCGCATTCGGTGGGTCGATGGCGCAACTACGCGAGGCAGCTCGAGCCGCTGCGGGCGCGGCTCGCCGGCGCCGGCATCGACACGGACTAGAAGGCGTTGCGCGTTCGCCTCGTCCTTGTTGCCGCGTTGCTGGTCGTCGCTGCGTCTGCCGTTGGCCAGGCGCCGCCACGGCCGGGACCGACAGAACCGCGCACCTCCCTGCGCGCAGTGCAAATGCTCGGCGGGTGGTCCTATGAAGAACCCCTGCCGATGGGAGTCTATGCGCCGCGCAATCCGGGCAGTCTCGCGGCCGACGTGTTCGAGGGGCGACTCAGCCTGCGCGCCGGCGCGCGGCTGCCGGGTTCCAGGGTTTTGCGCGACGATTACCGCACGGCTGCATCGCGCGCCGCGGCCGTCCCCCGACTGCCAGACCTGGATCTCGAATTCGTGCAATACGGCGACCGATTGATTCCGGCGCGCGCAGGACCGATTCCGTCGTCGCACCCGTACTGGGAGTTCGTCATCGGCACCGGGCGGGTGTGGCGCGAATCGGCGGATGATGGTTATTCACGCGCGTCGATACCATTCGCGCTGGTCGAGGTGAACGCAAACTGCGTGCACAACGGCGTGCTGAGTTTCCTGTTCCGGGCGGATGGTCGTATCTCGAAGGCGGCCTACCAGGTGAGCAGCGAGACCTGTGCGTACCTCAAGGTGGACCTGTGGGGACTGCTCGATGCCAGCTACACGCCGCAACAGGTACCGCGGCGTGACGCCATCATCCGCGCCAGCGAGATCGAGGCTGCCGGCCGTCTGCCGCGCAGGCCCATCGTCGAGATTGCGCGCGACTATCCCGGCACAGACTTCGCCAGCTTCGCGCATCCAGACGACGTGAAACCCGCGGATCTCACCACCTGGGGCGTGGTGGTCGGCGGAATCCATTATGCGGGCGGATGCCCGACCCGCGCGGGTGAGTACCCATTCTGCGACCAGATCGAGTTGCCTTCCTATTCGCTGGCGAAATCGATGTTCGCCGCCCTGGCGCTGATGCGGCTCGAACGGCTCCACCCCGGTACGCGGCTCGAACGTGTGGCGGACCACGTACCGGAGTGTCGCGTCAGCGGCAACTGGTCGGACGTGTCGCTCGAGGACCTGCTGGACATGGCGAGCGGCAACTATCTGTCGGCTGCTGACCAGGCCGACGAAAACGAGGCCGGCGTGGACCCGGGATTCTTTGCGCCCCGGACACACGCGGCGAAGATCGCACTACGCCTGCAATCGATTTCCGCGGCGATCGCCGCCGGGCGAGCGCTTCGTCTACCGGACCAGCGATACGTACATCCTCGGCGCGGCGATGTCGGGCGTCGTGCGTGCGCGAACTGGGCGCGCAGGCCGACATCGTCGACGATGTGCTGGTACCCGGCGTGTGGCGCGCGGCCGGTCTGGGCGGCGCAGTCGGACGCGTGCGTCGCACGAGCGACGCAGTGGCGCAGCCGTTCGCTGGCTACGGATTGCTGCTCCAGCCGGACGACGTCGCGAAGCTGGCGCGATTCTTCGAGTCGACCAGCAGTCTCCCCGGGCAGTTGCTCGACCCGACGATGTACCGGGCCGCCATGCAGCGCGATCCCGGCGACCGAGGCCTCCGGGCATCGGACGGACGGCTCGCTCGTGTACAACAACGGCTTCTGGGCCGTGCGCGTCGCCGGCCTGCCGGGATGCGATGCGGACCAGTTCGTTCCGTTCATGTCCGGTTACGGCGGGATCAGCCTCGTGCTGATGCCGAACGACGTCGCCTACTACTATTTCAGCGACGGCGGGGACTTCCACTTCATGCGGGCCCTGCGCGAGGCCGCGAACATCCGTCCTTACTGCGTACCGGGGCCCAGCGGGCCCCAGCCACCGGGGAACCAGCACCAATGAACCTTCCCGCCGCCGGCCATGACCGGCCGTCCAATGTCGTCTTTCTCGGCCTGCGACGCGCCGCGCCGCACGGGGAGGTCGCCCGGGTGCTGCTTGCATTCCTTGCGAGCGCCGGACTGTTCTACGTCAATATCATGCCGGCGCTCGTCGACGGGCTGATACAGGGTGCGGGATTCAGCAACCGGCAGGCTGGCATGGTCGGCTCGAGCAACGTCTACGGCGCGGCGCTCGGCGCGCTGGTGGCCGTGTTCCTGGTCAAGCGGATCAACTGGCGCATCGCCGCGTACCTGTTGCTGGCCGGGCTGATCTGCATGGACCTGGTGTCGATGCTGTTGCACAGCTTCGAGCAGTTGCTGGTCGCGCGGTTCCTGCATGGCTTCATCGGCGGAATGCTGGTCGGCATTGGCTTCTCGATCATTGCGCGCACGCGCGAGCCGGACCGGACCTTCGGATACCTGCTGCTGGTGCAGTTCGGGCTCGGCGGGCTGGGGCTGATGGTTCTACCGCCGCTGGTGCCGAAGCTGGGCACGTCTGTCCTGTTCTGGGCGCTGATCTGCTTCAGCGCCGTGACGCTCGCGATGGTTGCTTTCCTCGAGGACTATCCGGTCGTCTCGACGCCCCGACCGGGAACCGGCCAGGACGGGCGCATCCGCCGCGGACCGCTCGTGTTGAGCCTGGTCGCAACTTTCCTGTTCCAGGCGGGCAACATGGCCGTGTATGCCTACGTTATCGGTCTCGGCGCGGCGGCCGGCCTGGGCACGACGCTGGTCAGCACCTCGCTTGGGATTGCCGCCTGGATCGGCATCCTGGGCTCGGGCCTCGTGATCGTGCTGTCGACGAAACGCGGCCGTACCCTGCCGCTGGCCGCGGCCATCGTGGTGACCGCGGTGTGCACGTGGGCGCTGCACTTCAGCGGCGTGGCTGCGGTGTACGTGGTGGCCAACTGCATCATCGGCGTGACCTGGGCTTTCGGCATTCCGTACCTGCTGGGGATGTGCGCGGAATTCGACGGCACCGGCCAGATGGCAGCGATGGGCGGGTTCGCCTCCAAGATGGGTCTCGCATCCGGGCCGATGCTGGCGGCGCTGGTCGTCGGGGACTCGAATTATGGATTGGTGGTCAACCTCGGCGCGGGGATCCTCCTGCTGTGCATGGTGGCCGCAATTGGACCCTCGCGCCTGCTGGATCGCGATCGAAGGGCGATGGCCGCCGCCTCTAACCAAGCCGCACTGCTCTCGCACGTCGCTGCAATGCACATTCCGCTGATGCAGCGGGTGCTCAGCATCAGCCCGATCGGCGCAAGGGAATGGCTGGTTCTAGGCGGGGCCGCACTCAGCCTGCTGGCGGTCATGGAAGTGCAGAAGGCCGTCTGGCAATGGCGAAGTCGATCACTTCCCCGCCTTACATCTTGATTTCCCTATAGAATCCGCCCCGCTGCCGACAGGGGCGGCTTGGCGAAAGTGGCGGAACTGGTAGACGCGCTGGATTTAGGTTCCAGTGGGTAATCCCCGTGAGGGTTCGAGTCCCTCCTTTCGCACCAGTCCCCGGCGGTGCTCCCGCCGGGCCGATTCCATGGCAAAATACACGGCTTTCCCGGGCGGCCGCGAGTGCGCCCCAGACCCTTCCGAGGATCGATGAGCATGCAGGTTTCCGTCGAACAGACCGGGGCGCTCGAGCGCCGCATGGAAGTGAGCGTCCCGAGCGATCGCGTCGAGCAGGCGATCGACAAGCGCCTGCAGCAGGTCAGCCGCACGGCGAAGCTGAAAGGTTTCCGCCCGGGCAAGATCCCGCTCAAGGTAATCCGCCAGCAGTTCGGCGCCCAGGTGCGCCAGGAAGTCGTCGGCGACCTGATGCAGTCGAGCTTCGCCGAGGCCGTCACGCAGCAGAAGCTGACTCCTGCAACCGGCCCGCGCATCGAGCCGATCGCGGTGGCGGCCGGCGAAGACCTGAAATACCGGGCCGTATTCGAGGTGTTCCCGGAGGTCACGCTCGCAAACGTCGATGGGCTCGAAGTCACGCGGCCGGTGGCCGACGTTGCCGAGGCCGACATCGACGCGATGGTCGAGAACCTGCGGGCACAACGTCCGAAGTTCAACGCGGTCGAGCGCGAGAGCATCAACGGCGACAGGGTCACGATGGACTTCGTCGGCCTGCTCGACGGCGCCGAGTTCGAAGGCAGCAACGGCACCGATGTCGTCGTGCAGCTCGGCGGCGGGCGCATGCTGGCCGAGTTCGAGGCTGGCATCGTCGGCATGAAGGCGGGCGACGAGCGCAAGATCGACGTGCGCTACCCCGACGGATATCACAACGCTGCGCTGGCCGGTCGCACCGCCACGTTCGATGTGCACATGAAGAAGGTCGAGGAAAAGATCCTGCCCGACCTCGACGACGCTTTCTGCCTCGAGTATGGCGTCACGGAAGGCGGCATCGCCCAGTTGCGCAGCGAGGTCGCCGACAACATGCGCCGCGAACTCGAAAACAACGTGCGTGCCCGCCTGCGACAGCAGTTGCTCGACAAGCTGCTTGCGGCCAATCCGGTGGAAGTTCCGAAGAGCCTGGTCGATGCCCAGGTGCGCGAAATGCAGGTCGACACCGCGCGCCGCATGGGCGCCAAGGATGCCTCGCAACTGCCGCAGCCGGATTCGTTCGTCGAGCCCGCGCGTCGTCGCGTCGCGCTCGGCATCCTGGTCGGTGAGCTGATCAAGACCCGCGGCATCGCGATCGACCGCGAGCGTGTCGAGGCCCGGCTCGCCGACCTGGCGGGCGGCTACCCGGATCCGACCGCGATCCTCAAGGCCTATCGCCAGAATGCGGACGCGATGCGCCAGGTCGAGAACATGGTGCTGGAGGACCAGGTCGTGGACCACCTGCTCGAGCACGCAAAGGTCACCGACCAGCCGACAACATTCAAGGAAGTGATGAACTTCGGCGCGTGACACATTTCCGCGCCGCAAGGGCCCGCCGGTCGATACGCCCGGCGCCTTTGCCTTACACTAGTCGTCAATCGCCAGTCACGGGTCATCCTTCGTCATGCCACTCAAGCCCCCCAGCGCCATGAATCTCGTTCCCATGGTGGTCGAGCAGACCGCCCGCGGCGAACGCGCCTACGACATCTACTCGCGTCTGTTGAAGGAGCGGGTGATCTTCGCCGTCGGCGAGGTCGAGGACCACATGGCGAACCTGATCGTGGCCCAGTTGCTGTTCCTGGAGTCGGAGAACCCCGAGAAGGACATCGCGCTCTACATCAACTCGCCCGGCGGGTCGGTGAGCGCGGGGCTCGCCATCTACGACACCATGCAGTTCATCAAGCCCGACATCAGCACCATCTGCGTGGGCCAGGCCGCCAGCATGGGCGCGGTGCTGCTCGCGGCCGGCGCGAAGGGCAAGCGTTTCTGCCTGCCGCACTCGCGCGTGATGATCCACCAGCCGCTCGGCGGCTTCCACGGCCAGGCCACCGACATCGAGATCCACGCGCGCGAGATCCTGGACGCGCGCGAGCGCTTGAACCGGATCCTTTCGTCCCACACCGGCCAGACCATGGACCGCATCAAGCACGACACCGACCGCGACAACTTCATGACCGGCGAGCAGGCGATTGCCTATGGCCTGGTCGACGAGGTACTGCGCAAGCGCGTCTCGCCGGGCCCGGCGCCCCCGGCGCCCCCGGTACCCGCGGGTTGAGCCGGGCCAGGCGACTTGAGGTGTAACTTAAGTCGCTGTCCCGTCAGGGTTTTTTGCGACCGGTGCAGTCGCATGGTATAAGCCACAGGGGTCCGCCGCCGGCGGTCCCGACGGTGCCCGGAAGGGCGGAGAGGCAAGGGCAGGGCATGGCTGACGAATCACGCGGCAAGAGCGACGACGGCAAACTTCTCTACTGCTCGTTCTGCGGCAAGAGCCAGCATGAGGTCCGCAAGCTGATTGCCGGGCCGTCGGTGTTCGTTTGCGACGAGTGCGTCGAGCTCTGCAACGACATCATCCGCGAGGAACTCGAGGAAAAGGCCGAGAAGACCCGCGAGAAGCTGCCGAAGCCGCACGAGATCAAGCACGTGCTCGACGAGTACGTCATCGGCCAGGAGCGCGCCAAGAAGGTCCTGTCGGTCGCCGTCTACAACCACTACAAGCGCCTGCAGACCCGTGGTCCCGGCGCCAAGCGCGACGAGGTCGAGCTCGCCAAGAGCAACATCATGCTGATCGGCCCGACGGGCAGCGGCAAGACGCTGCTCGCGGAGACGCTGGCGCGGCTGCTGAACGTGCCGTTCACGATCGCAGACGCCACCACGCTCACCGAGGCGGGCTACGTCGGCGAAGACGTCGAGAACATCATCCAGAAGCTGCTGCAGAAGTGCGACTACGACGTCGAGAAAGCGCAGACCGGCATCGTCTACATCGACGAGATCGACAAGATCTCGCGCAAGTCCGACAACCCGTCGATCACCCGTGACGTGTCCGGCGAGGGCGTGCAGCAGGCGCTGCTGAAGCTGATCGAGGGCACGATCGCGTCGGTTCCGCCGCAGGGCGGGCGCAAGCATCCGCAGCAGGAATTCCTGCAGGTGGATACGGGCAACATCCTTTTCATCTGCGGCGGCGCATTCTCGGGCCTCGAGAAGATCATCCTGAACCGCACGCAGAAGAGCGGCATCGGATTCGTGGCCGAGGTCCGTGAACAGGGCGAGCGGCCGCACGGCAGCGACCTGTTCCACGACGTCGAGCCGGAGGACCTGATCAAGTACGGACTGATCCCTGAGTTCGTGGGCCGCCTGCCCGTGGTCGCGACGCTCGACGAACTCGACGAGGCGGCGCTGATGCAGATCCTCACCGAGCCGCGCAACGCGCTCACCAAGCAGTACCACCGGCTCTTCGACATGGAAGGCGTCGAGATCGAGTTCCGCGACGAGTCGCTGCGGGCGGTGGCGCGCAAGGCGATGCAGCGCAAGACCGGTGCACGCGGGCTGCGCACCATCCTCGAGAACGTGCTGCTCGACATCATGTACGACCTGCCGGGCATGCGTAACGTGCAAAAGGTCGTCATAGACGATGACGTCATCAAGGGCGAATCAAAGCCGTATCTCGTGTACGGCTCCGAGGAACCACGCATCGCGGCCGTCGAAGAGCGCCGCACCGGTTCCGACAACTGACCTCGGAATAGGGGACATTCTCCTTTTTCCGGAGGGGACATTCTCCTTTTCATTTCCGACCGCCGCAGACGCCGTGCCGCACGATCGGAAACAGGATGCCATGCGAACCGGGGATTGTCCCCTATTCCCTATTGAATCTGGGTGCCGCGTCCCCAAAGATGTCGTTATCTGAGCGGCAGCGCCCCGGACCAGTGTGGCCCGGCGGTGCACCTGTCCGTATCCCGCCCCGGAGACCCTGACAAGTGACGAAAGCACCCACCGAGACCCCGGCCGCGACCACCCCCGATTCGCTTCCGGTACTGCCGCTGCGCGACGTGGTGGTCTATCCGCACATGGTCATCCCGCTGTTCGTTGGCCGCGAGAAGTCCATCCTCGCCCTGGAGCAGGCGATGAAGGTGTCCAAGCAGATCCTGCTGCTCGCGCAGAAGCAGGCGGACGTGGACGACCCCGAGGCGAAGGACCTCTACGACGTCGGCACCGTCGCGACCATCCTGCAGTTGCTCAAGCTGCCGGATGGCACCGTCAAGGTGCTGGTCGAGGGTGGCGATCGTGCGAAGGTCGAGTCGCTCGAGGCGGGCGAGTACTTCGTCGCGAAGGTGACCCTGCTCGGCGACGGCGAGCCCTACGACGAGCGCGAGATGGACGTGCTGGTGCGCTCGGTGGTCTCGCAGTTCGAGCAGTACGTGAAGCTGAACCGCAAGGTCCCTCCCGAGATCCTCACCTCGCTGGCCGGCATCGAGCAGCCGGGTCGCCTGGCCGACACGGTGGCGGCGCACATGTCGCTGAAGCTCGACGCCAAGCAGCGGATCCTCGAGGTCCAGGATGTCCGCAACCGTCTCGAGCACATCCTCGCGCTGATCGAGGGCGAGATGGACGTGCTGCAGATCGAGAAGCGCATCCGCGGCCGCGTGAAGCAGCAGATGGAGAAGAGCCAGCGCGAGTACTACCTGAACGAGCAGATGAAGGCGATCCAGAAGGAGCTGGGCGAGATGGACGATGCGCCCAACGAGATCGCCGAGCTCGAGAAGCGTATCGCGCGGGCGGGCATGCCCAAGGAGGCCCGCGAGAAGGCCAAGTCCGAGCTTGCGAAGCTCAAGCTGATGTCACCGATGTCGGCCGAGGCGACGGTGGTCCGCAATTACATCGACTGGGTGGTAAAGGCACCCTGGCGCCGGCGCACCAAGGTCAAGCACGACCTGGCCGGCGCCGAGACGGTGCTGAACGAGGACCACTTCGGGCTGGAGAAGGTCAAGGAACGCATCGTCGAGTACCTCGCCGTGCAACAGCGCGTGCAGAAGCTGAAGGGCCCGATCCTGTGCCTGGTGGGACCGCCCGGCGTCGGCAAGACCTCGCTCGGCCAGTCGATCGCGCGCGCGACCAACCGCAAGTTCGTGCGCATGTCGCTCGGCGGCGTGCGCGACGAGGCGGAAATCCGCGGCCATCGCCGCACCTACATCGGCTCGATGCCCGGCAAGATCATCCAGAACATGGCGCGAACGGGCGTCAGGAACCCGCTGTTCCTGCTCGACGAAGTGGACAAGATGTCCATGGACTTCCGCGGTGATCCATCCTCGGCGCTGCTCGAGGTGCTCGATCCCGAGCAGAACTCGACCTTCAACGACCATTACCTCGAAGTCGATTTCGACCTCTCCGAGGTGATGTTCGTCTGCACCGCGAACAGCCTGAACATCCCGGCACCGCTGCTCGACCGGATGGAAGTCATCCGGCTGCCCGGCTACACGGAGGACGAGAAGGCCAACATCGCCCGCCGCTACCTGCTGCCGAAGCAGGTGAAGGCCAACGGCCTGAAGGACGAAGAGATCAAGGTGAGCGACGCGGCGATCCTGGAGATCATCCGTCACTATTCGCGCGAGGCAGGCGTGCGCAACCTCGAGCGCGAGCTGTCGAAGATCTGCCGCAAGGCGGTCAAGGAACTGCTGCTCGAGAAGAACCGAAAGCAGGTCTCGGTAACGCCGAAGAACCTGTCGAAGTACCTGGGCGTGAAGCGCTTCCGCTACGGCCGTGCCGAGGACGCCGACCAGGTCGGGCAGGTGACGGGTCTCGCGTGGACCGAGGTCGGCGGCGAGCTGCTGACGATCGAGGCGGCGGTGATGCCCGGCAAGGGCAAGCTCACCCACACGGGCCAGCTCGGCGAGGTGATGCAGGAGTCCATCCAGGCCGCGATGACCGTGGTGCGCAGTCGCGCGGCGTTGCTCGGGCTCGAGCCCGAGTTCTACCAGAAGGCGGACGTGCACATCCACGTTCCGGAGGGCGCGACGCCGAAGGACGGACCGAGCGCCGGCGTCGGCATGTGCACCGCGCTGGTGTCCGCGCTGACCCGCAGCCCGGTGCGCAGCGACGTGGCGATGACCGGCGAGATCACGCTGCGCGGCGAGGTGCTGCCGATCGGCGGCCTCAAGGAGAAGCTGCTTGCGGCGCACCGCGGCGGCGTCCGGACAGTGCTGATTCCCGACGAGAACGTGAAGGACCTTGCCGAGATTCCCGACAACATCAAGGGCAACCTCGAGATCAAGCCGGTAAAGTGGATAGACGAGGTCCTGCAACTGGCGCTCAGGACCATGCCGCAACCCGCGACCGCACCCGCTGCAGCGGATGTCGGAAAGCCGGCAAAGCGGCAGGGGCGGCGCCCGGGCAAGCCGGTCCACGCGCACTGACGACCCGAACATGGCCAACAGGAGAAGCGAACGATGAACAGGAACGAACTGGTTGAAGCTGTGAGCGAGCGCACCGGGCTCGCGCGATCCGATGCGGCGCAGGCGATTGAAGCCGTGCTCGCGGCCATCACCGAGGCCATGCGCGTCGGGGATACCGTGACTCTCTCGGGTTTCGGGAGCTTCGTTGCGAAGTCCCGCGCCGCCCGCACCGGCCGCAATCCGCGCACCGGCGAGGCGATCGCGATCCCGGCCAGCCGGGCGCCGACGTTCAAGGCTGGAAAGGGCTTGAAGGATGCCCTAAACTAGCCAGCTCCCCAGGGAGCGCGGGTGCTTAGCTCAGCTGGGAGAGCGACGCCTTTACACGGCGTAGGTCGGGGGTTCGATCCCCTCAGCACCCACCAGAAAAACGCGGAGTGGTAGTTCAGTTGGTTAGAATACCGGCCTGTCACGCCGGGGGTCGCGGGTTCGAGTCCCGTCCACTCCGCCAACTTTCGCTGACGATGAGAGCCCGCACCAGCGGGCTTTCTCTTAACCGCTAACCGCTGGTCAAATCACCATGCTGCAGCAGATTCGCGACAAGATTTCGGGCTGGTTCGCCTGGGTATTCCTCGGCGCCATCGCCGTGGTGTTCGTCTTCTGGGGAATCCGTTTCGAGTCGGGCCCGATGGCGGCCGCCGCCAAGGTGAACGGCGAAAGCGTCCCGCTCGAGCAGGTTCGCCGTGCCTGGCAGCAACGCCAGACCGAGCTGCAGCAGGCCACACGCGACGAGCTGCCCGCGGCGCTCGTCAAGGCGGAGCAGACGAAACTGCTGAACGAGTTCATCGACCGCGAGGTGCTGATCCAGCACGTGACAAAGATGGGCTATCGCGTCAGCGACCGCGACGTCGCCCGCGAGATCGAGGCGATACCGGAACTGCAGGTGGAAGGGAAATTCTCGCGCGATCGCTACGCTGCGCTGCTGGCTGCGCAGGGGCGCAGCGAGGCGCAGTTCGAACAGGGTTTCCGGCGCGACATCCAGGTCGCACAGCTGCGCAACGGGATTGCCATCTCGTCGTTTGCAACGCCTGGCGAGCTGGGCCGGCGCCTGGCGCTCGAGGGCGAGACGCGCGACATCGACTACTTCACGATCGCGGCGGCGCCTTTCGCGGCGCAGGTCGCCGTGTCACCGGATGACGTGCAGGCCTATTACGACGCCAACAAGGCGAGCTTCGTGACTCCGGAGACGGTGTCCCTGCAGTACGTGGCGATCAAGGCGGCTGATGTCGCGGCGACGGTCGAGGTCACCGACGAGGCGCTGCACGAGTACTACGACCAGGTCGCGCCAGAGCGCTACCAGGACCCGGAGCGACGCCGGGCCCGGCATATCCTCATCGAGGCAGGCACGGATGACGCGGCGGCAAGGAACAAGGCCGAGGAGGTGCTGGCAAAGGCGAAGGCCGGCGAGGACTTCGGCAAGCTCGCAAGCGAGTATTCCGACGATCCGGGCTCCAGGGCCGCGGGCGGCGAACTCGGCTGGGCGACCCGGCAGAGCTTCGTGCAGCCGTTCGCGGACGCGCTGTTCGCCATGCAGGTGGGCGAGATCAGCGACCCGGTGAAGACGCAGTTCGGCTACCACGTGATCCAGCTCGAGGAAGTGCAGCCGGCGCGGCAGCGCAGCTTCGACGAGGTGCGCGCCGAACTCGAGGCCGAGTACCGCAGCGAGCAGGCGCAGGCGCAGTTCTACGAGAAATCGCAGTCGCTTGCCGACGACGCATTCGCCGCGTTGACCGAACTCGATAGCGTCGCGCAGAAGCACGGGCTGGCGCTCGAGACGGTCGCGGCCTTCACCCGCGAGGGCGGCGGGCCGTTCGACGGCAATCGCAAGGTCATTGATGCCGTGTTCAGCGATGAGGTACTGCAGGAGCGCCAGAACAGCCCGGCCATCAACGTCACCGACGACGAGGTGGCCGTATTCAGGGTCACCGACCACAAGCCGGCGACGCCGCGTCCGATCGACGAGGTGCGCACCGAGATCGAGGCGACGCTGCGCGAGCAGGGCGCACGCAAGGCGGCCGAGGCCGCGGCACTGGCCGACGCGGAGCGGATCAACGACGGGGCGGCTTTCGCCGAGGTTGCGGGTTCGGCGGGCGCCACGCCGGTCGGGGCCACTACCGTCGGCAGGACCGCCGACGACGTGTCGGCCCCGCTGCTGAAGGCGGTATTCGCCGCAGGTCGCCCGGCCCCGGGCAAGGCCATCAGCGGGACCGCGGTGCTTGCCGGCGGCGATGTTGCAGTGTTCGTCGTGAACGCGGTGCGCGCCGGCACGGCGCCCACGGGTTCGGACGCCGCCGTGCAGCTTTCCCAGGTCATGGATAAGGCGGCCGGCATGTCGGCCAGGGCCGATTACACCGCGTACGTGAAGGAACTCGATCGCAGGGCGAAGATCAAGGTCAACGACCAGGTGTTCGCCGAGTAAGCGCCCGCTATTCGGGAAACGACATGCCTACGTGGCTGTACCCGGCATCCACGTACAGCACTTCGCCGGTGATCCCCGCGGCGAGGTCCGAGCACAGGAATGCCGCTGCATTGCCGACGTCGTCGATGGTCACGTTGCGCTTGAGCGGCGTGGCCGCGGCAACGTGGCCAAGCATCTTGCGGAAGCCGCCCACGCCGGCCGCCGCGAGCGTCTTGATCGGCCCCGCGGAGATCGCGTTGACCCGGATGCCCTGCGGCCCGAGATCAGCCGCAAGGAAGCGCATGTTGGACTCGAGGCTGGCCTTCGCGACGCCCATCACGTTGTAGTTCGGGATCGAGCGCACCGCGCCCAGGTAGGTCATCGTCACGATTGCGCCCGGGCGCCCCAGCATCATCGGCAGCGCGGCCTTGGCCAGCGCAGCCAGGCTGTAGCTCGAGATGTCGTGCGCGACCTGGAAGCCTTCGCGGGTGACGCTCTCGAGGTAGCCGCCGGCGAGCTGTTCCCGCGGCGCGAATGCCACCGAATGCACCAATACGTCGAGCGAGTCCCAGGATTCGCGCAGCTTGGCGAACGCAGCGTCGATTTCGGCGTCGCTGGCGACGTCCATCGGCAGCACCAGGCTGGAGCCGAACTCAGTGGCCATCGCCACCACGCGATCCCTGAGTCGGTCGTTCTGGTAGGTGAAGGCGAGTTCGGCACCTTCGCGCCGCATGGCCGCCGCGATACCGTAGGCGATGGAACGCTCGGTCGCGAGGCCGACGATCAAGGCGCGCTTGCCGGAAAGGAATGCCACCGGGTCAACCTCCGTCGACCCGTTTCGGGTCACTGTAGACGACCAGACGCTGGCCGGCGCGAATCGTCGAGGACGGGCGCAGTCCATTCCATGTAGTGAGCTGGCGCACCGAAACGTTGAACTTGCCCGCGATCTCCGAGAGCGTGTCGCCGCGACGCACCTGGTAGGTCATGCGGGTCGCCTCGGCGGAACCCGTTGATGCGACGCGCGATCCGCCTGGAATCTTCAGGCGGGCTCCCGCCGTGAGCGGGCTCTTCGAATCGATGCCATTTTCCGCGGCGAGCGCCGGAACCGTGACGCCGTAACGTCGCGCGATGCCCCACAGCGTGTCGCCCGGCTTGACCAGGTGCACGCCCGACGAGCGCTGCGGAGCGGCCTTCTGGCGCTCGGGCAACTGCGCGGCGATCTCCTCGCGCGGCGCGGCAGCGGCGAGCGTGGCGCTCGCGGGTCCGGCACCAGGGACCTGCAAGGTGTCTCCCGGGTGAATGGTCGAGTCCGTGAGGCCGTTCGCTTCCAGCAGCTGGCCGGTCGAGATGTCGTAACGGCGTGCGATGGCGCTGATCGTGTCCCCACGCTTGACCTGGTGGGTCGTCGTCTGCGGTGGCTCGACAGCAGCGGCGGCGAGCTGCGCCGCGCCGGCGTCCGTGAGCATTGCCACGCGGAAGGGTTCGACCGACTGCACCGGCAGCAGCAGCTTGTAAGGGCCGTCCGGAGGCGTCGTCATGCGATTGAATGCCGGATTCAGCGCGAAAATGTCGTCGCGCGAGATACCGGCGAGCGTGGCCGCCTCGCCGAGGTCGATCTGGCGGCCCGGGTCCACGACGCCAAAGTAAGGCTGGTTCGCGATCGGTTCGAATTGCAGGCCGAAGGCGGCTGGGTTGCCGACGATGCGCCGGATCGCCAGCAGCTTCGGCACGTAGTCGCGGGTCTCGGCCCGCAGCTGCAGGCTGAAGAAGTCGGTCGGCCGCCCGGCCGTGGTGTTGCGCCGGATCGCGGTCTTCACCGTGCCTTCGCCGCCGTTGTAGGCAGCGATCGCCAGGTACCAGTCGCCGTCGAAGTAGCGGTTCAGGTACTGCAGGTAATCGAGCGCCGCCACGGTCGAGCGCTGCACGTCGCGACGCTCGTCGATCCACCAGTTCTGCGCGAGGCCGTAGTGCTTGCCGGTGCTCGGTATGAACTGCCACAGGCCGGCCGCACGGCTGCGCGAATAGGCCACGGGGTTGAACGCGCTCTCCACGACCGGTAGCAGCGCGAGTTCGAGCGGCATGCCGCGTCGCTCGAGTTCGGTCACGATGAAATAGAGGTAGCGCGAGCCGCGCTTGAATGTGCGGTCGAGGAATTCGGGCTTGGAACGGTAGTTCTCGACCTCGCGATCGACGCCGTAGTGGTCGATGTCCGGAATGGCGTACCCGGCACGTATGCGGTCGAAAAGGTCGGTGTACTGGTCCTGCGGGAGTTCTTCGGCGCCGAGTCCACCCGGGATCGTGCCGCCGGGCCTGGCAGGGTAGGCCTTTCCTGTCGGGTGCTGGCCTGATGGCGGCAGGCTCGAGTAGTCGTCTTTCGATTTCGTGGTGCCGCAGCCGGCAAGCGCCGCGCCGAGCAAGGCGAGCATCGCGAGCCGCGTGACCAGCTGGCGCATCATCGGAACCCGTCCTTCCAGGAGCGCACTGCCGCAAACACCTCGCTGGGCTGCGCCAGCGTCCGTCCCGCATGGGCTTCTGCCGCGCTCCGGACGGCAGGCAAGCGGCAGCGCAGGAAAGGATTGATCCTGCGTTCGCGTCCGAGTTCCGACGGCAGCGTGATGGCGTCGCGTTCGCGCAGCGCGCGCGTCGCGTCGAGTGCGTCGATCACGTCGGCGTTGCCGGGCTCGACGCTGGCCGCGAACCGAAGGTTGCCGAGCGTGTACTCGTGGGCGCAGTAGATGCGCGTCTCGTCCGGCAGCGCGGCAATGCGATCCAGTGAACCAAGCATCTGCTCCGCCGTGCCTTCGAACATTCGCCCGCACCCGCCACTGAACAGCGTATCGCCACAGAACAGCGCTCCGTGGCCGTAGTAAGCGATGTGCCCGAGCGTGTGACCGGGGACCGCCATCACCAGAAAATCCAGGCCGAGTTCTGCAAGGCGGACATGGTCTCCATCGTCGAGCAATTGCGCCTCGCAGGGCAGGCGTTCGCGGGCCGGTCCGAAGACCCTTGCCCCGTGATTCGCGGCGAGTTCCGCGACGCCCCCGACGTGGTCGGGGTGGTAATGCGTGACGAGGATTGCACCGAGCCTGAGCCCAAGCCTCTCGAGTACCTCGTCCACCGGGCGGGCCTGCCCCGGGTCCACTACGACTGCTGCGTCCGGCTGCCCCGGCGCGCGGATCAGCCATATGTAGTTGTCCGAAAACGCCCGCACCGGGCTCACTTCGAGCATCTGCGACCCCCGCCATGACTGGGCATGAGTCCGGGCGCGCGTATTAAAACCGTTCGCGGCGGAAATATCCAGAATATGTCTCACGAAATTCGGACGAAATCATGGGCTTTGCCGCTATCCTTGCCACCGATGATGAATACCCAGGCAAGTGACTGGTTCGCCTCGCGGCCCGGATGCACGTTGCTCGATTTCGAGTCGCGGGTGCTCGCCGAGGCGCTTTCGGACGTGGTCGGATTCGAGATGCTTCAGGTCGGTCGCTGGGGGGAGGGCACGCGGCTCGCGTCGCATGCGCGTGCGCAGCATCACTGGCTGGTGGCACCCGATGCCGCTGGCAAGGGCGCCATCCGGGCGGACTACGACGCGCTGCCGATAGCGTCCGGGTCGATCGAGGGCGTGCTGCTGCCGCATACGCTCGAGCACGCGGCGAATCCGCACGAGATCCTGCGCGAGGTCGAGCGTGTGCTGATGGGCGAGGGGCAGGTCGCGATCTGCGGCTTCAACCCGTACGGCCCATGGGGCCTGCGTAACCGTCTGTCGCGCGGGCACTTCCTGCCGCACGCGGAGCGACTGCTCGGCGAGGGACGCATCCGCGACTGGCTGCGCCTGCTCGGTTTCGAGGTGACACTGTCGCAGCGCTTCCTGTTCGTGGCTCCCTGGCGCAGGCGCGGCGGCGCAGATCCCGACAGCTGGATCGAGCGTCGTGGGCCCGATCTTTTTGCGCCGCTCTCGGGCGCGTACCTGCTCAAGGCGCGCAAGCGGGTGCGGGCACTCACGCCGATCCGGCCCGTCTGGCATCGGGCACGCGTGGTCAAGGTCGGGGCCGCAGAGCCCACGACGAGGAATGCCGCGTGACCGAGGTCGAGATCTACACCGATGGCGCCTGTCGTGGCAATCCCGGTCCCGGCGGCTGGGGTGCGTGGCTCGTCTCCGGCGGGCACGAGCGTGAACTGTGGGGCGGGGAGGGGCACACGACCAACAACCGCATGGAACTCACCGCCGCGATCGAGGCGCTGGCGGCGCTGAAGCGCCGCTGCAGGGTGCAGCTCTACACCGACTCGCAGTACGTGCGTAACGGCATCGTCGAATGGCTGCCGCAGTGGAAGAAGCGGGGCTGGAAGACGGCCGACCGCAAACCGGTCAAGAACGCCGACCTTTGGGTCCGCCTCGAGCAGGAGATCGAGCGGCATGAGGTGCACTGGCACTGGGTGCGCGGGCATTCGGGCCACGACGGCAACGAGCGGGCTGATGCGCTTGCGAACCGGGGCGTGGACGAGATCAGCGGAAAGTGACGGGCAGGGCGGAGGGCAGCTATGGGTCGAGCGGCCTCGCGGCCACGGTCGCTTCCGGCTATCCGCTATCCGCATCCGGTCCCGTTTCGGGTAGCCTTGGCTGAATAAATACGACCGGACCCGGCCGACATGGACTTCATAGACCTCAAGACCCAGTACAAGCGGATCAAGCCCGCGGTGGACGCGCGCATCGCGCGGGTACTCGAGCACGGCCAGTACGTGATGGGACCCGAGGTGAACGAGCTCGAGCAAGTGCTGGCGCGCTACTGCGGGACGAAGCACTGTGTCGCGGTCTCGAGCGGCACCGATGCGCTGCTGGTCGCGCTGATGTCGCTCGACATACGCCCGGGCGACGAGGTGATAACGGCGCCTTTTACCTTCTTCGCCACCGCCGAGATGATCGCGCTGATCGGCGGGCGGCCGGTATTCGTCGACGTCGACCCGCGCACCTGGAACCTCGATCCCGCGAAGCTCGAGGCGGCCATCACGCCCCGCACCAGGGCGATCATGCCAGTGTCGCTGTACGGGCAGTGCGCCGATTTCGACGCCATCAACGCGATCGCCTGCAGTCACAACCTGCCGGTGATCGAGGACGCGGCGCAGAGCTTCGGCGCGACCTACAAGGGGCGGCGCTCCAACGCATTGACGCTGGTCGGCGTCACCTCGTTCTTCCCGTCGAAGCCGCTCGGCTGCTACGGCGACGGGGGCGCGCTGTTCACCGACGACGATGACCTGGCCCGCGTGATGCGCGAGATCCGCGTCCACGGGCAGGACCGGCGCTATCACCACCCGCGGCTGGGCCTGACGGCGCGGCTCGACACCATCCAGGCGGCGGTGCTGCTCGAGAAGATGGCGATCTTCGACGACGAGATCGCGGCGCGGGCCAGGGTCGCCGCCGTCTACGAGCGGCTGATCATCGAGGCGTTCGGTGCCGGCGGCGCCGTCAGCCCGCCGCACATCGAGCCGTTCAACACCAGCGTATTCGCGCAGTACACCGTCGAAGTGGATCGGCGTGACATCGTCGAGACGCGCATGAAATCCTCAGGCGTACCCACGGCGGTTCACTACCCGATGCCGCTGCACGAGCAGCCGGTATTCTCGTACCTCGACCAGCCTGCCGGCAGTTTCCCGGTCTCGGAGGCCGCGGCGCGCCGCGTCATCAGTCTGCCCATGCACCCGTACCTGGCCGAGGAGCAGCAGGCCAGCGTGGTGGCGGCACTGGCGGCGGCGGTGAAGGATTGATGCGCCAGGTCGTTCTCGACACCGAGACCACCGGCCTCGAGCCCGAACTGGGCCATCGAATCATCGAGGTCGGCTGCATCGAACTGGTCAATCGTCGCCGTACCGGGCGGAACTTCCATCGCTACGTCTGTCCCGAACGCGACATCGATCCTGGCGCGCTGCAGGTCCACGGCCTGACCGCCGAGTTCCTCAAGGGTCAGCCGCGCTTTGCGGACATCGCAGCCGAATTTCTCGAGTTCGTCCGCGGGGCCGAGTTGATCATCCACAACGCCCCGTTCGACGTCGCGTTCCTCGATGCCGAGCTCGGGCGCCTCCCGGAAGGCGGCACGATCGCCACGCATTGCGAGGTGCTCGATACGCTGCAGATGGCGCGGCGCATGCATCCCGGCCAGCGCAACAGCCTCGATGCGCTCTGCAAACGCTACTCGGTCGACAACTCGCAGCGCGACCTGCACGGTGCCCTGCTCGACGCAGAGCTGCTGCTCGGGGTGTACCTGGCGATGTCGGGCGGGCAGGGCGCGCTCGGGCTCGGCGATGACGAGCAGGTGACGGAGACCCGGGCGAAGGCGAAACGCGCCAGGCGGCCGCGCGGCGCACTGCTGGTCCGCGGGGCAAGCGAGGACGAGCTCCTCGCCCATGAACAGCGGCTCGAGGCGCTCGACAAGGCGTGCGGCGGGCAGGCGTTGTGGCGGACGTTCGAGCAGGCGCGATGAACACCACGCTAGCCCAGGCATTTGCGCGCAACTTCCTTGGCAATGCACCCGGCTGGTACAAGCTGGTCATCGTCGGCTTCCTGGTGGTGAATCCGATCCTGCTGATCATGGCGGGACCGGTCTTCACGGGCTGGGTGCTGCTTGCGGAGTTCATCTTCACGCTGGCCATGGCGCTGCGCTGCTATCCGCTGCAGCCGGGCGGCCTGCTGGCGATCCAGTCCGTGCTGATGGGGCTCACGAGCCCCGAGGGCGTCTACCAGGAAGTGACCGGCGCGTTCCCGGTGATCCTGCTGCTGATCTTCATGGTCGCCGGCATCTACTTCCTGCGCGACCTGCTGCTCTATGTATTCGCGCGGCTGCTGCTCAAGGTGCATACCTCGTCCACGTTGTCGGTGCTGTTCTGCGCCTCTGCGGCGGTGCTCTCGGCATTCCTGGACGCCCTGACGGTGGTGGCCGTCGCAATCACGGTCGGCGCCGGGTTCTACGAGGTCTACCATCGCGTGGCCTCGGGCAAGCATTACGACGCGGACCACGACGCGGCCCAGGACGACGGCGTGCATACGCTGCATCGCGAGGACCTCGAGCAGTTCCGGGCCTTCCTGCGCGGCCTGATGATGCACAGCGCGGTCGGCACGGCGATCGGCGGGGTGATGACCCAGGTCGGCGAACCCCAGAACCTGCTGATCGCGGAGCAGGCCGGTTGGACGTTCATGGAGTTCTTCGTGAATGTCGCGCCCGTATCGGTGCCGGTTGCGCTCGCAGGTCTCGCGACCTGCTGGGTGATCGACCGGTTCCGGCTGTTCAGCTACGGCGCCGGACTGCCGGACTCGGTGCGGGCGGTGCTGCGCGACCACGCCGAACACCTGTCGTCGCGTGCCACGGCGCGCGACCGGCAGGTGCTGATCGTACAGGCGCTGGTGGCGTTGACACTGGTACTGGGCCTCGCATTCCACCTCGCCGAGGTCGGCCTGATCGGTCTCGTCGTGATCATTCTCGCGACCAGCTTCACGGGCATCGTGGAGGAGCAGCGCCTCGGCAAGGCTTTCGAGGCCGCGTTGCCATTCACGGCACTGCTGGTGGTGTTCTTCGTCATCGTCGCGGCGATCCACGAGCAGCACCTGTTCGAGCCGCTGATGCGCAAGGTGATTGCCGCGGACGGAAAGACCCAGGCAGCGATGCTCTATGCAGCCACCGGCGTGCTGTCCGCGATCAGCGACAACGTGTTCGTGGCGTCCATCTATATCACCGAGATGAAGGCGGCGTTGATGCAGGGGCTGATCTCGCGCGAGCAGTTCGAGATGGCGGCGGTCGCGATCAATACCGGCACCAACATCCCGAGCGTCGCAACGCCGAATGGACAGGCGGCATTCCTGTTCATGCTCACCTCGACGCTCGCGCCGCTGATCCGGCTGGGCTACGCGCGCATGATCTGGATGGCTCTCCCGTATTTCGTGGTGATGACCGGCGTGGGGCTGTGGGCGGTGATGCACCTGCTGTAGCCGGCGCGGATGCTGTAGCCGGCACGGACCGAGGCCGGCCGCGGCAGTTTGACCCCTGTCTCATTTACGCGTCCTCTCCTGTGGCATCCTTGGCCGAATTGACCGTGCCACAGACCGGCCGGCCAGCACTTTTCCATAGATCAGAAAGACTTATCCCATGCCACGCTTCAACCTTCGCAATCTCCGCATCGGCGTCGTCGGCCTCGGCTATGTCGGTCTCCCGCTCGCCGTCGAGTTCGGCAGGCGCTTCGCGACCGTTGGTTTCGACGTCAAGGCGGCGCGCGTGGACGAGCTCCGTCAAGGTCACGACAGCACGCTGGAGACCGACGCAGAAGAGCTGGCCGCCGCGACGAAACTGGAGTTCACATCGAAGCTCTCAGACCTGAAAGCCTGTCGGGTGTTCGTCGTGACGGTGCCTACCCCGATCGACGAGTTCAAGCGACCAGACCTGACGCCCCTCGTCAAGGCGAGCGAGTCGCTGGGGCAGGTGCTGAAGAAGGGCGACGTCGTGGTCTACGAGTCCACCGTGTACCCGGGTTGCACGGAGGAAGTCTGCGTGCCGATCCTCGAGCGGGTGTCGGGGCTCAGGTACAACCGCGATTTCTTCGCAGGCTACAGCCCGGAGCGCATCAACCCGGGCGACAAGGAGCATCGGCTTTCAACCATCCGCAAGGTCACCTCCGGCTCGACGCCGGCGGTGGCGGAATTTGTCGATTCACTGTACCGCTCCATCGTGACCGTGGGCACGCACAAGGCGTCCAGCATCAGGGTTGCCGAGGCGGCCAAGGTGATCGAGAACACGCAGCGGGACGTCAACATCGCGCTGATCAACGAGCTGGCACTGATCTTCAACCGGCTCGGCATCGATACCGAGGAAGTCCTGAAGGCCGCGGGAAGCAAATGGAACTTCCTGCCCTTCCGGCCCGGGCTGGTGGGCGGTCACTGCATCGGCGTCGATCCGTACTACCTGACGCACAAGGCCCAGGCGATCGGCTACCACCCGGAGATGATCCTGGCCGGTCGGCGCATCAACGACAACATGGGCATTTACGTGGCGCAGCAGGTCGCCCAGCTGATGATCAGCCGCCGGATCCAGGTAAAGGACGCGCGCATCCTGGTCATGGGGCTCACGTTCAAGGAGAACTGCCCCGACATCCGGAATTCGAAGGTCGTCGACGTGGTCCGTGAGCTCGAGAAGTACGGTGCCAAGGTGGATGTCTACGACCCCTGGGCCGTCACGGCCGAGGCCCTGCACGAATACGGGATTCGACCCATTCGCAGGCTCAAGCCAGGCAACTACGACGCGGTCGTGATGGGAGTCGCCCACGACGAGTTCCGTCGCATGGGCATCGCCGGTGTCCGAGGGCTGGGCCGCAAGAACCACGTGCTCTACGACATCAAGTATCTGTTCAAGGCTGACGAGGTGGACGGAAGACTATGAAGATACTCGTCACAGGCGCCGCCGGATTCATCGGTTACCACACTGCTCGCAAGCTGCTCGAGCGCGGCGACGAGGTGGTCGGCCTCGACAACCTGAACGACTACTACGACGTCAGGATCAAGCACGCGCGGCTCGAGATGCTTGGCAAGCTGCCGGGATTCCGCTTCGTGAAGCTCGATCTCGCCGATCGCGAGGGAATGGTGAAACTCTTCGCGGCCGAGAAGTTCGAACGAGTGATTCACCTCGGCGCGCAGGCGGGCGTGCGCTACTCGATCCAGAACCCACTGGCCTACGTGGACAGCAACCTCGTCGGCACGACGAACGTGCTCGAAGGCTGCCGCCACAACGACGTCCGGCACCTGGTCTATGCGTCCACCAGTTCCGTGTACGGCGCGAACACCAACATGCCGTTCTCGGTGCACCAGAACGTGGATCACCCGCTGTCCTTCTACGCGGCGACGAAGAAGGCCAACGAACTGATGGCGCATACCTATGCGCACCTGTACTCGCTGCCGGTGACGGGACTGCGATTCTTCACGGTCTATGGTCCGTGGGGCCGGCCGGACATGGCGTTGTTCCTGTTCACGCGCAACATCCTCGAAGGCAAGCCGATCGACGTGTTCAATCATGGACACCACCGCCGGGACTTCACCTACGTCGGCGACATCGCCGAGGGCGTGGTGCGCGCCTGCGACCGCATCGCGACCGGCAATGCCGATTGGGATAGCGACCGGCCCGACCCGGGCTCGAGCCGCGCGCCGTACCGCCTCTACAACATCGGCAACAACCAGCCGGTGGAACTGCTGCACTACATCGAGGTGCTCGAGCAGTGCCTGGGCCGGAAGGCGCAGATGAACATGCTGCCGCTGCAGGCGGGCGACGTCCCGGACACCTGGGCCGACATAGACGACCTCACCCGCGACGTCGGCTACACACCGGCAACCCCGGTTGAGCGCGGCATCCGCGCCTTCGTGGACTGGTACCTGGAGTACTACAAGGACGGCGGACCGTCGGCGACCAAGGTCGTGAACCTCGGCTGACCAACAGGGGACATTCTCCTTTTCCGTCCGCGGAAAATTGGAGAATGTCCCCTCTGGAAAATAGGGGAATGTCCCCTCTGGCGCGGAGTGGCTGCGGTCTCTGGTAAACTCCTGCGCCAGTCGGGCGCCGCATTCAGGCCGTAATAAGTTAACCAAAGCAAAGGCTTACGCGTGAAAGTTACAGTATTCGGTTCGGGTTACGTCGGCCTGGTCACCGGCGCGTGCTTCGCTGAGGCGGGCAACAACGTGGTTTGCGTGGACATCGACGCCGGAAAGGTCGAGCGGCTCAAGCAGGGCGAGATCCCGATCCACGAACCGGGCCTGGACGTCATCGTCCGTCGCAATTTCGAGAAGGGTCGCCTAACGTTCACGACCGACGCGAAGGAAGGCATCGAGCACGGGCTCTTCCAGTTCATCGCCGTGGGCACGCCGCCCGAGGAAGACGGCTCGGCCGACCTGTCGCACGTGCTCGCGGTGGCCGACACCATCGGCCGCCACATGGACGAGTACCGGATCGTCGTCGACAAGTCCACGGTGCCGGTGGGCACGGCCGACAAGGTGCGCGAGCGCATCGAGCAGACGCTCGGCGAGCGCGGCGCGAAGATCGAGTTCGACGTGGTTTCGAATCCCGAGTTCCTGAAGGAGGGCGCGGCGGTCGCCGACTTCATGAAGCCGGACCGCGTGGTGGTCGGCACCGACAACCCGCGCACGGCAGAGCTGCTGAAGACACTGTACGATCCGTTCACCCGCAATCGCGAGCGCCTGATCGTGATGGACGTGCGTTCGGCGGAACTGACCAAGTACGCGGCCAATGCGATGCTCGCGACCAAGATCAGCTTCATGAACGAGATCGCGAACCTGGCCGAGCGCATGGGCGCCGACATCGAAAAGGTGCGCATCGGCATCGGCTCCGACCCGCGCATCGGCTACAGCTTCATCTACCCGGGCGCCGGCTACGGCGGCTCTTGTTTCCCGAAGGACGTGAAGGCGCTGGTGCACAGCGCGAGCGAGCACCAGTTCGATGCCGAGCTGCTGAAGTCCGTCGAGAGCGTGAACAAGCGGCAGAAGCAGCTTGTCTACCGCAAGATCTCCGCGTACTTCAACGGCAATCTGAAGGGCCGCACGATCGCGGTCTGGGGCCTGGCCTTCAAGCCCAATACCGACGACATGCGCGAGGCCCCGGCCCGCGAACTCCTCGAAGCGCTGTGGGCCGCGGGCGCCAGTGTGCGCGCCTACGACCCGGTCGCGATGGGCGAGGCAGGCAGGATCTATGGCGAGCGCGGCGACCTGGTACTCGCGAAGGATGCCGAGCAGGCGCTCGATGGCGCCGACGCGCTCGCGATCGTCACCGAGTGGCAGGAATTCCGCAGCCCTGATTTCGATCTGATCCGCGAACGCCTCAGGCATCCGGTGATCTTCGACGGCCGCAACATCTACGACCCCGCGATGGTGAAGAGCTTCGGGCTCGCCTACCATGGCATCGGCCGCGGCGAGCCGCTGGTCGCCTGACCTGACCGCGCCGCAGGGGATCAGCACACTTGACCGTTGAAATAGTTATTACGCTCGCCGTCGTGGTCGGCGTGCTGGTGCTGCTGACCGCGAGCCGGCTCGAGACCGACGTCGTGCTGGTCGGCGCCATGATCGCGCTCACGCTGAGCGGCGTGCTGAAGCCCGACCAGGCGCTGCAGGGCTTCGCGAGCAGCGGCGTGATGACCATCGCGGCGCTCTACATCGTGGTCGCGGGGCTGCGCGAGACCGGGGCGATGGCGTGGATCTCGCGCTGGGTGCTCGGCCGGCCACGATCGCTGGTCGTGGCGCAGGCCAAGCTGAACGTGGTCACCAGCGTGCTGTCCGCAGTGATCAACAACACGCCGGTCGTGGCGCTGTTCATCCCGGTGGCCCAGGAATGGTCCGCGCGCTTCGGCTACTCGATATCGAAGCTGCTGCTGCCGATGAACCACATGGTGATCCTGGCCGGCATGTGCACGCTGATCGGCACCAGCACCAACCTCATCGTCAACAGCATGCTGGTCAAGACGGTCCCCGACTCGGGATTGAGCCTGTTCAGCCTGATCTGGATCGGTCTGCCGCTGACGGCCATCGGTTTTGTCTACATGCTGGTGGCGCCGCGCTGGCTGCTGCCAGACCGCCAGGGCCCGGTCGAGCAGCTCGAGAACGCGCGCGAGTACAGCGTCGAGGCACGTGTCACGCCGAACGGTCCGCTGGTCGGTCGCAGCATCGCCGAGGTCGGGCTGCGCAGCATGAAGTACGCGTTCGTGCTCGAGATCGCCCGTGGCGAGCGGCTGCTCACTGCCGTGCGGCCCGACGAGGTGCTGCTCGCCAACGATCGGGTCACGTTCGTGGGCGTGGTGGACGCGGTCAACGAGCTGCGGCGTATCCCGGGCCTGCTCGTCGCAGAGGACCAGACGTTCCAGCTGAACCTGCGACATGCGCAGCGATGCCTGGTGGAAATCGTGCTGGCGCCGTCGTCGCCGATGGTTGGGCAGACCATGCGTGAATCGGGTTTTCGCAGCACCTACAACGCGGCGGTGATCTCGATCTCTCGCGATGGCGCAAGGCTCGAGGGCAAGATCGGCGAGGTGCGGCTGCGCGCAGGCGACACGATGCTGATCGAGGCGGACCACGGCTTCGTGGAGCGCCACAAGTACAACCGCGACTTCCTGCTGGTGAGTTCGCTGCAGGACTCGACGCCGCCGGACTTCGCGCGCGCGCCGCTCGCGTTCCTGATCCTGGTGGCGATGCTGGTGATGGGCTCACTCGAGTGGATTCCGCTGTTCCAGGCTTCGTTCATCGCCGCCGGCCTGATGATCGCGACGGGCTGCGTGACCCTCAGCGTCGCGCGCCGCAGCATCGAGTACCCGGTGCTGGTCGGCATCGCCGCCTCTTTCGCGCTTGGGTTCGCGCTTGCGGAGTCGGGGGCCGCGGACCTGCTTGCCGGCTGGATCGGCACGATCGCCGAGGGCGACCCGTTCTGGGCGCTGGTGGTGCTGTACGTGGTCTCGGTCATCCTCACCGAGCTCATAACCAACAATGCGGCCGGTGTGCTGATGTTCCCGATCGCGATGGCCGTGGCGCAAGCGGCCAACGCGAGTTACCTGCCCTATGTGGTGATCGTCATGGTCGGCGCGTCCGCGGGCTTCATCACGCCGATCGGTTACCAGACCAACCTGATGGTCTACGGACCGGGTGGCTACCGCTGGATCGACTACATCCGGTTCGGCACCCCGCTCAGCATCGTGATCGGCATCGCGACGGTGCTGATCGTGCCACGGGTGTGGCCGTTCTAGTGTGGCCGCTCTGATGTCGTACGTTGCTGTAATGTGCAGGCACGCCGGGATGGCCCGGCTCTCAAGGAAGGCAGCGCTATGTTGATCCCGGTCATCCTGTCGGGCGGTTCCGGAACACGGCTCTGGCCGCTGTCGCGCGAGTTGTACCCCAAGCAGCTGCTGCCGCTGGTCGGTGATCGCACCATGTTGCAGGAGACCGCTGCCCGCGTGGAGGGGCTCGCGGATCTGGGCGCTCCTGTCGTCGTCTGCAACGAGAGCCACCGCTTCATGGTTGCGGAGCAGCTGCAGGGAGTCCGGCGCCGAGCCGCAGGCTATCGTGCTCGAGCCAGTGGGCCGCAACACCGCGCCGGCCGTGGCCGTGGCTGCGCTCGTCGCGCTCGAAAAGGCCAGCGTGGCCACCGACGCCACGGTCGAAAAGCGCCTGGCGCGCCGCGCCGGAGACGTACCGCAATCCCCGCCCGCAGGGGCGCCCGACCCGCTGCTGCTGGTGCTTCCCGCCGACCACGTGATCCGCGACGTCGAGGCGTTCCGCGCTGCCGTCACGACGGGCCGCGCCGCCGCCGAGGCCGGGGCACTGGTCACCTTCGGCGTGGTGCCTGACCGGCCTGAGACTGGCTACGGCTACATCCGGCGCGAGCCCGGCAAAGGGCCTTCGTACCCGGTCGCCGAGTTCGTCGAGAAGCCGGACGCAGCGACGGCGGCCAGGTACCTCGAGTCGGGCGACTATTTCTGGAACAGCGGGATGTTCATGTTCCGCGCCAGCGCATACCTTCGGGAACTCGGTGCCCACGCGCCGGCGATGCTCGAGGCCTGCCAGCGCGCCGTGGCCGCGGCAAAGCGCGACCTCGATTTCACGCGCCTGCCGGCAGCGGAGTTCGGCGCCTGTCCCAGCGACTCGATCGACTACGCGGTGATGGAGAAGACCCGCTCCGCGGTCGTGGTGCCGCTGTCGGCGGGCTGGAGCGACGTGGGCTCCTGGTCTGCGCTTGCCGACGCGCTGCCGACCGACGAGGCGGGCAACGTCACGGCCGGCGACGTACTGGTCGAGGACGCACAGGGTTGTTACCTGCATTCGACCAGCCGGCTGATCGCCGCCGTCGGCCTGCGCGACCACGTAGTCGTCGAGACCAAGGACGCGGTGCTCGTGGCACCGCGCGACCGCGTGCAGGACGTCAAGCAGCTGGTGCAGCAGTTGAAGGCGCAGGGCCGCTACGAGACCTCGCTGCACCGCGAGGTGTTCCGCCCCTGGGGCAGCTACGACAGCGTGGACTCTGGCGACCGCTTCCAGGTGAAGCGCTTGAGCGTGAAGCCGGGCGCGTCGATGTCGCTGCAGCTGCACCATCACCGTGCCGAGCACTGGATCGTCGTCTCGGGCACCGCGCGGATCACGCGTGGCGAGGAGACATTCCTGCTCGGCGAGAATGAATCGACCTACATCCCGATGGGCACCAGGCATCGCATCGAGAACCCGGGCATGGTGCCGCTGCACATCGTCGAGGTGCAGTCTGGCACCTACCTGGGCGAAGATGACATCGTGCGCTTCGAAGACCGTTATGGACGCGAGGGATCGGACAAATGAACCCCATCAGCATCAAGGGCTTCAAGGCATACGACCTGCGTGGCCGAATCCCCGACGAATTGAACGAGGATGTCGCCTACCGCGTCGGGCGTGCCTACGCGGAGTTCGTCAAGCCGAAGAAGGTGATCGTCGGGCGCGACATCCGGCTCTCGAGCGAGGAACTCGGCAAGGCGCTCGAGCAGGGACTGCTCGACTCGGGCGTGGACGTGTACGACATCGGACTCTGCGGGACGGAGGTCGTCTATTACGCGACCTTCGCGCGCGAGATGGACGGCGGCATCATGGTGACCGCGAGCCACAACCCACCCGACTACAACGGCATGAAGTTCGTGCGCGAGGGATCGCGGCCGATCAGCGGTGACAACGGCCTGCAGGACATTCGCCGTCTGGCGGAGCAGGGCAGGTTCACGACGCCTCAGCGCGTCGGTGAGCGGTTCGCCGTGGACATCATGCCGGACTACATCGAGCACCTGCTCTCGTACGTCGATCGCGCGACGCTGAAGCCGCTGAAGGTGGTCGTGCACGCTGGCAACGGCGGGGCGGGGCTCATCGTGGACAAGCTCGAGCCTTACCTGCCGTTCGAGTTCATCAAGGTGGACCACGAGCCCGACGGCACGTTCCCGAACGGCGTACCCAACCCGATGCTGCTCGAGAACCACCGGGCACCGGTCGATGCGCTGCATCGTCACAAGGCGGACCTTGCGATCTCGTGGGACGGCGACTACGACCGCTGCTTCCTGTTCGACGAGCAGGGCACCTTCATAGAGGGCTATTACATCGTCGGCCTGCTGGCCTCCGTGTTTCTCGCGCGAGATCCTGGCGGCCGGGTGGTCCACGACCCGCGCCTGACCTGGAACACGCTCGACATCGTCGCAAACGGCGGCGGCAAGGCGGTGCAGTCCAAGTCCGGTCACGCCTTCATGAAGCAGGTGATGCGCGAGGTGGACGGCATCTACGGCGGCGAGATGAGCGCGCACCACTATTTCCGCGACTTCGCCTACTGCGACAGCGGCATGATCCCGTGGCTGGTCGTGACGCAGGTGATGAGCGACACGGGCAAGACGCTGTCGCAATTGGTCGGCGAGCGCATGCGGCTGTTCCCTGCAAGCGGCGAGATCAACCGCAGGGTGCCGGATGCACCGGCGACGATCGCCGCGGTGCTGGCCAGGTACCAGCCGGACGCGAAGAACGTGGACCACACCGACGGTGTCAGCGTCGAGTTCGAGCGCTGGCGGTTCAACCTGCGCTCGTCGAACACCGAGCCGCTGATCCGCCTCAACGTCGAAAGCCGCGGCGACGAGGCGCTGATGAGGGAGAAGACCGCCGAGTTGCTGGCACTGATCGGCGGCGAACCCGGGTAGGGGACATTCCCCTGTTTTCCGGAGAAGCGGACTGTCTCCGAAGGTGGCTTGCTCGGCATGAAACTGCTTTTCTGGATTTCCGTTTTCGGTGCCGTCTACAGCTATGCGGTCTATCCGCTGGTTCTTTCGCTGCTCCCGGCCAGGCGGGGGAAACCGGTGGCTGGGTCCGGCGTTGGTGAGGTCGGCCCGGGCGGGCCGCTGGTCACGCTGATCATTGCCTGTCGCAATGAGCGTGCGCGAATTGCACACAAGCTCGACAACGCGCTGGCGGTTCGGTATCCGAGGCTCGAGCTGATCGTCGCGTCGGACTGCTCGGACGACGGGTCCGACGAAATCGTCGCATCGTATGCAGCGCACGGCGTTCGCCTGGCGCGTTCGCCCGAGCGTCGCGGCAAGGAGCATGCGCAGGGGTTGGCGATCGAACAGGCGACTGGGGAGATCGTGGTGTTCTCCGACGCCGGCACCGACCTTCCGCCAGACAGCATCGATCACATCGTCGAGGATTTCGAAGACCCGCACGTCGGGGCGGTCTCGAGCGAGGACACGTTCATCTCCGCCGACGGGTCCGTCGTGGGCGAGGGGCTGTATGTTCGATACGAAATGTGGCTGCGCAGGCTGGAATCACGCGTCGGGAGCCTTGTGGGCTTGAGCGGATCGTTCTTCGCCGTTCGCCGTGCGGTACTTTCGCGTTGGGATGCGGCGATACCAAGCGACTTCGCGAGCGCGATCAACACCGTCCGGTCGGGCATGGTCGCGATCTCGGACCCCCGCGTCCGCGGCATCTACCGTGACATCAAGGACCCGGCGCGCGAGTACCAGCGCAAGGTTCGCACTGCGATCCGCGGCATGGCTGCGCTGGGCCGCATCCGCGAGGTCTTGAATCCGCTTCGTTACGGCTGGTTCGCGTTCCAGGTCTGGAGCCACAAGCTGATGCGCTGGCTGGTGCCGTGGTTCCTGGTGCTGGCGCTGCTGGCCAGCCTGGCACTGGCCTGGGATGGGCCGCTGTACCGCTGGCTGCTGGGGCTGCAGCTCGCGGGTTATGCCTGTGTTGCCGTGGCGCATTTCGTCCCCGCGGTGCGTAGTTCAGGCCCGCTGCGAATCGCCTATTTCTTCGTCCAGGCAAACGTGGCGCTGGCCGAGGCTGGAGCTCGCTACCTCGTCGGCCAGCGCGTGACGGTCTGGGAGCCCTCCGTCCGATAGGGGACATTCTCGTTTTTTGAGCTGCAAAAAAAGGAGAATGTCCCCTTCGTTGACCGGCCCGGGGCTCCCCCCTAAACTACGCGCCCCTTGGATGGGCGGTTAGCTCAGCGGTAGAGCACTGCTTTCACACGGCAGGGGTCAGTGGTTCGATCCCACTACCGCCCACCAGTCATCTACGCCGGCCATCGAAGCCGGCGTAGTCATTTTGGGATCCGAACCATGACAGTCCGTACCCGCTTCGCCCCCAGCCCCACCGGCATGCTGCACATCGGCGGCGTCCGGACTGCGCTCTTCTGCTGGTTGTATGCGCGCCGCCTGGGCGGCAGCTTCATCCTGCGCATCGAGGACACCGACCGCGAGCGTTCGACGCCCGAGGCGGTGCAGGCGATCCTGGATGGCATGAAATGGCTCGGGCTCGACCACGACGAAGGCCCGTTCTACCAGACCGAGCGCATGGACCGGTACAAGGAGGTCATCGGCCAGTTCCTCGACGAGGGCAAGGCCTATCACTGCTACTGCAGCAAGGAAGAGCTCGACGAGATGCGCGCCGGGCAGATGGCCCGCAAGGAAAAGCCCCGCTACGACGGCCGCTGCCGCCGTCGCACCGGGCCGGTTCCCGGCGTGAACCCGGTGGTCCGGTTCCGCAATCCCGACGAGGGGCAGGTGGTCGTCAACGACGTCGTCCACGGCCCGATCACCTTCGACAGCGCCGAGCTCGACGACCTGATCATCGCGCGCTCGGACGGCACGCCCACCTACAACTTCTGCGTGATGGTCGACGATTACGACATGCGCATCACGCACGTGATCCGTGGCGACGACCACATCAACAACACGCCGCGCCAGATCAACATGCTGCGTGCGATGGGTGTCGAGCCGCCGGTGTACGCGCACGTGCCGATGATCCTGGGCCCCGACGGCGCCAAGCTCTCGAAGCGGCACGGCGCTGTGAGCGTGCTGCAGTACCGCGACGACGGCTTCCTGCCCGAGGGACTGCTCAATTACCTGGGCCGGCTGGGCTGGTCGCACGGCGACCAGGAGATCTTCTCCATCGAGGAGATGACCCGGCTGTTCGACATCGCGGACGTGAACAAGTCCGCCTCGGCGCTGAACCTCGACAAGATGCTCTGGACCAACCAGCAGCACATGCTCCGCTCGACCCCCGAGCACCTTGCCGTCTACCTGAAGCCCCAGCTCGAGGCGCTGGGACTGCAGGCCGATGACTTGGGCAAGGTCGCCGCAGTCGCGAAGGCCCAGCAGGAGCGCGCGAAGACGCTGAAGGAAATGGCCGGGAACAGCCGCTTCTTCTTCAGCGACGTGACGTCCTACGACGAGAAGGCGGCAGCGAAGAACCTCACCGCCGAGACCGCACCGATCCTGTCGGCCGTGAGCGTGGCGCTCGCCGCGTTGCCCGAATGGCGCGCCCCGGCGATCCATGTCGCGATCATGGAGGTAGCGGCCGGGAAGGGCGTTGGCCTCGGCAAGGTCGCGCAGCCGATCCGCGTAGCGGTCTCGGGCGGCACGGTCTCACCGCCGATCGACGTCACGCTCGAGATCCTTGGGCGGGAGACGACGCTGGCCCGGTTGCAGCGGGCGGGCGAAAGCATCCGTTGATCGGGTGACTCAGCGCGCGCCGGCCTCGCGGCGAAGCGCCCCGGACCGTCCGGGGCGCTCCATCGGTCGCAACTGATCAGTTCCTTCGGCGGCGTGCGAACGCGGCACCGAGCAGGCCCAGGCCCAGCAGGCCAAGGCTCGCCGGCTCCGGCACCTCGGTTGCGATCGAGCCCTTCCAGACCAGGTAGTCGTTGTTGGTGCCGTTGCTGGCAGAGTTCTCGAACCACACGTAGCGGTGCGTCCGGTCGAACCCCGCAGCTGAAGCGAGCGCGAGCACGTCGCCTTCGACGTCGTTCACCAGGTCCGCGAAGCTGAAGGCGAAGGAACCGAGCGAGGTCCCGATGACGTCGCCGGTGAACACCATGCCCGACTCGTTGCGGTTCGTACCGCCGGAATCGAGCGACGACACCCACAGCGATTCCCAGCTGCCGCCGACCAGGTTCTCGAGCACGATGCGCTCGCGGTTCGCCTGGTTGCTGAGCTCATTGACGTCGCCGCCGCCGCTCCTGCAGCTGCTGCTGCCTTCTGAGCAGACGCCCAGTCCGTTGTCGTCGTTGCCGACGCGCAACCAGAGGATCGACGCATTGCCGTTTGCATACGCCGACGCCTTCACCGGTCCGGTGGTGACCGATGCGCCGAGGTTGGTGTTGTTGCTGCCCAGGCTCGTGAAATCGAATGACAGGCTCGCAGCGAGCGTGATGGCCGGCGCGAGAAGGGCCGCGATGGACGCTGCGGCCATGGGAAAGTAACGGTTTTTCATAATGGGACGATGCACTCTTTCATGTCTGGGACAGCACGGAAAATGCAATCCACGTGCCAGGAGCGCAAAGCCGCGCAGACCATGGCTTTGCGAAAACTTCGCGACGAGTGATGTAAGGATTCCCGACGAGGAGCGAAAAAAAACCAGCCACGCGGAACGTGGCTGGTCTTGATGGTAACACGCGCCTGTCGCGTGCGCGTTATGTCAGTTTGCTTTCGCGGTCGCGCGCGACCTAGAAAATCCGCACGACGATCGGCAGCGTCACTGTACCGCCGGCGCCGGTGTTGACGCTGAGCCTGCCGAGCACGGAGCGACCGACGGCAAAGCCGCCCGCAGCGTTGGTCGTGATCTTGTAGGTCAGCTTGTAGGTCGTCAGGCTGCCGCTCAGCAGGTTGCCGAGCGAGCCGTAGATGGTCACCAACTGGGCAGTGTCCTCGGCGAACATGAACGCGCCGTTGCCGCCATCGGCCAGCGCCGCGAGCGTCTGCCCGTCCACGTCGCCAGACAGGCCGACCGTATAGATGGCGACACCGGTCGCAGCGCTCTTGGCGATCGAGTCATTCGCGGTCGTGCAGGCGGCGCCCGCGGGGTTACCGTCATTCTTGCCGTCCGTGAATACGATGACGGCCTTGTCGAGGCCGGCCACCGACGCGTTACCGGCCGCGAAATCCATCACCCGGCACAGACCTTCGTACAGTGGTGTCTGGCCGCCCTCCTGCGTGGCGAGCGATTCCAGCGTCGGGATGAAGATCGCGCCATCCGCGACGAAGTTCGGGTTGCCGACCGGATAGATCGTCACCGGCTTCTCGGGGATCAAGGCCGAATTCCCGTAGGCCAGCGCTGACAGCGAGGCGCGATCCGAACCGCCGAGCCCGTCCAGGAACACACGCGCCGAGTACAGGCGCGCGTCCGTGGGGTCATTGGTCTTGATGCTGAGGCTCTGGTCGAATAGCAGCGCCGCCGCATAGGCCTTCGCGATGCCGCCCGGCACCTGCACGAAGGAGGGTGCCGGGCCGGGCCCGGTAACCGAATAGGGCGCGTCAAATGTGGTCGAACCGTCGCTCAAGCAATCCGGAGTGTCCACGGTCGCCGCATTGGGTGTGCACGAGGCCAGCGAGAATGCCCCGGCCGTGAGGCCCGAGACGGCACTGGAGTTCTCGTCGACCACGACCACCTGGATCTCGAACTCGAGTGTGTTGGTGCCTTGGCCGGAAAGGACACGTGCCGAGAGCAGGCCACCGGTGGCCTTGGTGTCACGTTCCAGGGCGACAGTGACATTGGTGGTCTGGTTGGCCGTCACCGAGACAGCGACGGTCTTCGGCTTGAACGTGTCGCGGCTGACGGCCAGGTTGCCGTTGCCGGTCTTGACGCCCGTGAGCGTGGCAATGCCGCTGGAGTTGGTAGTCCCCGACTTGCTGCTGCCCGATATGGTGGCCGTTACGGTTGCACCGGACACCACGAGTCCGTTCGCGTCGGTGACCGTGACCGCCAGCGATCCGGTCGGCGCCGACGAGCCGCCGCCACCGCCGCCGCCACCGCCACCGCAGGCCGACAACGCAATGGCCAGGCCTGCGACCGCGCAGAAGCCGAGGATGCGCCGGATGCGCGAAGTGTGTTCCGTCACTCTGAGAGAGTTGATGTCCATTGAGTCTTCCCCTGGATGAATCTGACTGGGCTGCAGACGAATCTACCCAGCTTTCAGATGATCGCTGAATTTACGCACACTGTCGGTGACAGTTGACATATGGCAGCGATTTACCGCCACCGGCCCAGGCGAATTGGCGTCCCCACGGGGATTCGAACCCCGGTCGCAACCGTGAAAGGGTTGTGTCCTAGGCCTCTAGACGATGGGGACGCGGTCGAAACAGGCCGAAAACTTGGTGGAGCCAGACGGGATCGAACCGTCGACCTCCTGCATGCCATGCAGGCGCTCTCCCAGCTGAGCTATGGCCCCACGAAAGGGCGCGAATTGTGGGGGACGGCCCCCCTGGAAGTCAAACCCGCGCCCCGGGGCCGGGGTTCGAGTCGCCCACCCCCCGGTCGGAGTGAGAACCACTTCACGGGTTTCCGCCTGACCCCCGGCTACAGTGCCGATGGTCGTGGGGCCCCTGGCGCTCGCAACTCTTCGCCGTTCCTGAAAAAATGAGAAGGTGCAAAGGAATGTGGGTGGTAGCCTTGTGTAGCCCCGCGAATGGGCAGCGCCGCGGCGCTTGCTGAGGGGTTCGCGTGTCAATTCGACTCTTCAGGATGTATGTGAAGTTGCCGATCGTGCTCCTGGCACTGATCGAGGCCTCGCTGCTGGTCTTCGCGACCTACCTGGCCGCGTCCCTGTTCGTCGATGGCGGGGCGGATGGCGCCGCGACCGCATCGGGACACCTGCTGCCGGCGGCCGTGCTGTTCGCGTCCTTCGGCGTCGTGTCCCTGTTCGCGGTCGGCCTCTACTCGACGCGGCAGCGGGCAACGACGGCCGGCGTCATGGTGCGAATCCTCGCGGCGGTCCTGAACGCGGTCGGGCTCTCAGCCCTGGTCTACTTCTTCCTGCCGGACATCGCGGTGGGTCGCGGCGTCCTTGGCCTGATGGCGATCCTCGGCGGCCTGACCTGGCCGCGGCTCGCCTCCTGTTCGAGCGCGTGGTGGACGAGAACCTCTTCAAGCGTCGGGTGCTGGTCTACGGCGCCGGCAAGCGCGCCGCCAGCCTGCTCGAGCTGCGCCGTCGCTCGGACATGCGTGGATTCCAGGTCGTCGCGTTCATCGCCGCCGAGGGCGACAACGTCACGACCGACGAAGACCGACTCACGAGGCGTCCGGACGACCTGTACCGCTGGTCGATCGACAACCAGGTGGACGAGATCGTCGTCGCGATGGACGACCGCCGGCGAAACTTTCCCGATGCACGAGTTCCTGGAGTGCCGGCTCGCCGGCATCGACGTACTCGAGCTTCCGACCTTCCTCGAACGCGAGACCGGCAAGGTCCGCCTCGACGTGCTGAGCCCGAGCTGGTTGATCTTCGGCAGCGGATTCAGCGCCTCGCCGCTGCAGCGTGCGATGGAGCGTGGATTCGACATCCTGGCGAGTTTCGCGCTGCTCGTGGTCGTCGCTCCCGTTCATGGTGCTCGCGGTCTTCGCGATTCGCATTGAAGACGGCTGGCGAGCACCGGTACTCTACCGGCAGCGGCGGGTGGGTCGTTACGGCCGGCCCTTCGACGTGCTCAAGTTCCGCAGCATGGCGGTCGACGCGGAGCAGGGCGAGGCAATCTGGGCGGTAAAGAACGACCCGCGCGTGACCAGGGTGGGCAGCGTCATGCGCAAGACGCGCATCGATGAACTTCCGCAGCTGTTGAACGTGCTGCGCGGCGAGATGAGCTTCGTCGGCCCGCGTCCCGAGCGGCCCGAGTTCGTCGAGCGCCTTGAGCAGAAGATCCCTTATTACCGCGAGCGCCACACGGTGAAGCCGGGAATCACTGGCTGGGCGCAGCTCTGCTACCCGTATGGTTCCACGGAAAAGGACGCGCTCGAGAAGCTCCAGTACGACCTGTACTACGTGAAGAACCGCAGCCTGATCTTCGACCTCGCCATCCTGGTGCAGACGGTGGAAGTGGTGCTGTGGGGAAAGGGCGCCCGGTAGCGGGGTGCCGCGCTCCATGGCGACGCTGGGTTTCTACTCCTACTCCATTGCCGCTGTCGCGTTCCTGATGCTTGCGGTATTGCTGGCCACGGGCTGGCAAGGTCGCAGCCAGGGCATCCGCCTGATCGTCGCCTGTGCCGTGACCTCGGCCTGGGCCGGCCTGCTGGCCGTGACGGCGGTAATCGGTGAAGTCTCGGCGTACCCGGTAGCGATTGCCGAGTGCCTGCGCGACGGCGCATGGATATTCGTGCTGTCCGGCCTGGCCGCGTCTGCGGGCGTGGCCGCGACGCTTTCGCGGGTGCTGAACCTGGGCTGGGTCGCTGCCGCGATCTACCTGCTGCTCGCGCCCTACGTCTCGCGTGCCGGGTTCCCGATCTTCGTGCCAGGCGTGGCCCTGGTGGCCACCGGCTTTGCGCTCGCGCTCGGCGGGCTGATGCTGCTCGAGCAGGTCTATCGGAACGCGCGCGGCGAGGGCCGATTCGCGCTCAAGTACCTGGCATTCGCGCTGGGCACGCTGTGGGTCTACGACGTTTTCCTCTACTCGCAGGCGCAACTGCTCCGGGCCATCGACGCGGACACCTGGAATTCGCGCGGGTTCGTCGCCACGCTCACGGTACCGCTGATCGCGATCGCTGCGAGGCGGAATCCGCAGTGGTCGCTGGACATCTTCGTGTCGCGACAGATTGTCTTCTACACGACGACACTGCTCGCGGTAGGCGCCTACCTGGTCGTGATGGCATTTGGCGGCTACGCGATCCGCCTGTATGGCGGCCAGTGGGGCGGCGCGATGCAGCTGGTGTTCCTGGCGGGAGCGGGAATCGTGCTGCTCACGCTGCTCGCGTCGGGTAGCCTGCGACGCCGCCTGCGCGTGTTCCTGAGCAAGCATTTCTACCGCAACAAGTACGACTATCGGGTCGAGTGGCTGAGGTTCATCGACACGCTCTCTGTCGCGGAGGAGGGTGCCGACGCGCAGGAGACCGCGGTACGCGCCATCGCCGAGATATTCCGCAGCCCGGGCGGCGTGCTGTACGTGCGCCGGGACGCCGACGAGCGCTTCGAGGCCGTGGCCACCTGGCCGCGCGGCCGCGCCGACCTGTCGCGATACCCGCCCATCGGGGTTGCCGACGACCTTCCATCGTTCATGGCGAGGCGCCAGTGGGTGGTGGACGTGCTGGAACACGCGTCCGGGCCCGATCTCTACGACAACATCTCGCTGCCTGCGCCATTCGGCGTCGACGGGCGTGCACCGCATGATCCTGCCGCTGCTGCATGGACCAGCGCTGATCGGTTTCGTCGCGCTCGAGGCACCCCCGCCGCCGTTCAACCCGAATTACGAGGACCGCGACCTGCTGAAGACCGTGGGGCGGCACGTCGCCACGCACCTCGCGCAGCACGAGGCGGACCGCCGGCTCGGGGAGAACCGGCAGTTCGAGGCCTATCACCGGCTCACGGCCTTCGTGATGCACGACCTGAAGAACCTCGCCGCGCAGCTCTCGCTGATCGTATCGAACGCCGAGCGCCACAAGCGCAATCCCGAGTTCGTGGACGATGCGATCGGTACCATTGCGAACTCGACCGCCCGTATGCAGCGGCTGATCGAGCAGTTGCAGCGCCGCGAGATGCAGGGCGTGAGGCAGCGGATCGCGCTTGCCGAGGTCGCGCGGCGCGCGGCGCAGCACTGCGCGGCGAGGATGCCCGCGCCCGTGATGCAGCCCGATGCCGCGGATGTCGTGGTCGAGTGCGATCCGGAGCGACTCGGCGTCATCGTCGAGCACGTGATCCGCAACGCACAGGACGCGACGCCGGAAGACGGTTCCGTGACACTGAATGTAGGCATAGGCGCGGCGACGGTTGCCCCGGCCCGCGACTCGCCCGATGGCGCTGATGCCGTGGTTCACGGCGCGGCTGCCGGCGACCAGGGGTCATCTCCCGGTGAGACCAATGCACGATTGCGAGTGCCGCACGCCGTGCTCACCGTGAGCGACACCGGCGCCGGCATGTCGCGCGATTTCGTGCAGGAGCGGCTTTTCAAGCCGTTCGACACGACCAAGGGCAGCAAGGGCATGGGCATCGGCGCCTATCAGGTGCGCGAGTACGTGCAGTCGCTTGGCGGCCGTGTCGAGGTCGAGAGCGAGCCGGGACGAGGAACGCAGTTCAGGCTGCTGTTGCCGCTCGCAGAATAGGGGACATTCTCCTTTTTCGGTTGGCCGAAAAAGGAGAATGTCCCCTGGATTCGGCTCCGAGAATTTTCTTGATGCGCTGCTCAGTTTGAGCTTCCCCGCATTGTCCGGGTCCGGCATCTGTCAAATACTCGCGCTCGACTGATCAAGGGCAAACCCGCTGAAAGGCGGGGACGCAAAGCCTCCGGTCCCTGGGTGTGACGCGCCACGGATAGCGGGGTTGCCAGAACCGCGACGTCCATCCGCCGGCGTCGAGTCCTGCCGCAATCCATTCCGATCCGCCGTCCCCCGGCCCGCGAAGTGAGCGACCGCAGGACGAGGTAAATGACGGATCTTTCACAGGCTTCAGGCTACGCAAGAAGGGCGGCGGTGCTGCTGTTCGTGGGTTTCGCCGCGGTTGCTGCCACCGGCTGCCGGACTGACTCAAAGACCTCGACTGGCAACACGGCCGCGACCTCCATCAGCAAGGTCGCGATCTTCAGCGGGACGATCAAGTCCAGGGCCGTGAACCATGCGCCACAGATCTCGGGCACACCGCCGACATCCGTGAAGGCAGGGCAGGCCTATTCGTTCGTTCCGAACGCGACCGACGCGGACCAGGACTTGCTCAAGTTCTCGATCGTGAACCTCCCATCCTGGGCGAACTTCAATCCCGAGACCGGGCGCATCTCCGGAACCCCCCGGGCTGGCAACGTCGGCACGAACCCCGAGGTCGTGCTCTCCGTGAGCGATGGCATCGAGGTCGTCTTCCTGGGCATGTTCGACATCACCGTGACGGCGGCGTCTGATCCGACGCCGGCATCGACCAACCGCCCGCCGGTGATCAGCGGGTCGCCCGCTGGCTCTGTCACCATCGGCCAGTCTTATTCGTTCCAGCCGAGCGCCTCGGACCCGGATGGCCAGCAGCTGACTTTCAGCGTCTCGAACCTGCCCGCGTGGGCCGCATTCAGCACCTCGACCGGACGGCTGAGCGGCACGCCTGCAGCGGCCGACGCCGGGACCTTTTCCAATATCGTGATTTCGGTGACCGACGGCCAGGTCAGCGCATCGCTCGCGGCGTTCTCCATCGCGGTAAACCAGGTGGGCAACGGCGCTGCGACGGTCAGCTGGGTGCCCCCGACCGAGAACACCGATGGATCCGCCCTCACTGACCTCAAGGGTTACCGGATCCGTTACGGCCAGGTGTCGAACGCAATGTCCAACGTAGTGACCATCCCCAACGTGGGAGTCACGAGCGCGGTCATCGAGAACCTGGGAGCCGGCACGTGGTACTTCGGCGTCGTCGCCTACAATGCCTCGGCCGTCGAATCCGCACTGTCCGACGTCGTCCAGAAGACCATCAAGTAGGCCGATCCGATAATCCGGTGCCTGGCACCGAGCAGGGGACTCCTGAAAAGGAGAATGTCCCCTGTTGGCCGTTGGTCCGGAACCGCGTCACAAAATGCAGGCCCTCGACGGGTTATGATTCCCCAGCCCGCGCCTCCATCTTTCGCGCGGGCGGTGGAGCTGTAATTGACTGAGTCCAAACCCAGGCTGCTGATTGTCGAGGACGACCCGGGGCTGCAGAAGCAGCTCAAGTGGTGCTTCGACGGTTACGAGGTCATTACGGCTGAAAATCGCAGCTCGGCAATTGCGGCGGTGCGGCGCTTCGAGCCGGCCGTGATCCTGCAGGACCTCGGGTTGCCACCCGATCCGGAAGGTGTAACGGAGGGGTTCGAGACGCTTGCCGAGGTGCTGCGCATCGCACCGTTCACCAAGATGATCGTCGTCACCGGCCAGTCCGACAAGGAGAATGCCGTCAAGGCGGTCGGGCTCGGCGCCTACGATTTCTGCCAGAAGCCGCTCGATACGGACGTGATCAAGTTGCTGGTGCAGCGCGCTTTTCGTATCCACGACCTCGAGTGCGAGAACGCCGCGCTGGCCCAGTACCGCTCCGTGATGCCGCTTACCGGCGTCATCGCGACCAGCGAGTCCATGACCAAGGTCTGCCGCGCGGTAGAGAAGATCGGCCCCACCAGCGCGACCACGCTGCTGCTTGGCGAAAGCGGCACCGGCAAGGAGCTCCTGGCCCGCGCACTGCACGCCTTGAGTCCGCGCGCAAAGCAGCCGTTCGTCGCGATCAACTGCGCGGCGATTCCCGACACGCTGCTCGAGAGTGAGCTCTTCGGCTACGAGAAGGGCGCCTTCACCGGCGCCGTGAAGCAGACGCAGGGCAAGTTCGAGCTCGCCGACCGAGGCACGCTGTTCCTCGACGAGATCGGCGACATGCCGCTCGCGCTCCAGGCCAAGTTGCTGCGGTTCCTGCAGGACCGGGTCGTGGAGCGCATCGGCGGCCGCGAGAGCATACCGGTGGACGTGCGAGTCGTTTGCGCGACCAACAAGGACCTGGCTGCGATGATCGGGCGGGGAGAGTTCCGCGAGGACCTCTTCTACCGCGTGAGCGAGGTGACGATCCGCATTCCGCCGCTGCGCGAGCGGTCCGGCGATGCAGGCGTCATCGCGCAGTCGCTGCTCGAGCGTCGCGTCCGGGAGCACGGCCGTCCCCTGAAGGGCTTTGCGCCCGACGCGCTGGCGGCGATCCAGTCGTATCCCTGGCCCGGCAACATTCGCGAGCTCGAGAACCGGATCAGCGGCGCGGTTATCATGGCCGAGGGCAAGTACGTGAGCGTCGAGGACCTTGGCCTGCCGATCGCGGGTTCCGATCTCGACTGGCTCAACCTTCGCGAGGTCCGCCATCGCGCCGAGAAGGAAGCGGTCACCCAGGCGCTTGCGCTCTCCGGCTCGAACCTCTCGCGCACGGCGGAACTGCTCGGCATCACCCGGCCCACGCTCTACGACCTGCTCCAGAAGTTCGACCTCCGCCCCGCGGATTCAGGCGCGACCAGCGAAACTGCGGCGAAGCCTTGAGCCGACGGGAATGCCTCCTTTCGCCGCCGGGACGCGCACGCCTTCCACCAGCGCAGGAAATCGCATGAGTCGCGCGTTCGTCGCCGTATGCGTGATCCTCGCGGCCTGCGTTGCCGCATTCTGGCCCTCGTTCGAGGTATTGCTCCGCTACTGGAACGACACGCACGCCATGGGCATGACCCACGGCTGGCTGATCGCCGCGATCGTCGCCTGGCTCCTGTGGCGGACACGCGGACTGGAGGGGAGCGGGGTGTCCTGCTGGCCATGCCTCGCTGCAATGCTCGTGTTGTGGTTCGCCTGGCTGGTGGCGCTCCGGGCCGGGCTGCAGATCGTGCACCTGGCCCTGCTGCCGCCGATCGCCTGGCTCGCGATCGCAGGCGCCATGGGCACCGGCACCGCGCGCCGATTCACGTACCCGCTCGGCTACTTCTACTTTGCGATACCGCTGTGGGGCAACCTCACGCCGGCACTGCAGTGGCTCACGATCTACGCCGTGCGCTTCATGCTGCGCGCCACCGGCGTGCCTGCCTACTTCCAGGGCAATGTCGTCCAGATTCCCGGTGGCCATTTCGAGATCGTGGGCGGCTGCAGCGGCCTGCACTACTTCCTGGTCTCGCTTGCAGTGGCCAGCCTGTACTCGCACATCCACCGCGACCCGCCGCGTCGGCACCTCGTGATCGTCGCGATCGCAGGCGTCGCCGCGATCCTGCTCAACTGGGTCCGCGTCTACGCGGTGATCCTTTCCGGCCACCTGACCGACATGCAGAGCTTCCTGGTGCGCGTGGACCACTACTGGTTCGGCTGGCTGCTGTTCGGCGTCGCCATGACTGTCGCGCTACGGATCGCGGGTCGGGTGTTGCCGGCCGCGGAGCCAGTACCCGCGCAAACCGCTCCAGCCCAGCCAACCGCGGGGCTGCCGTGGGCTGGCGTCGCGACGACGATCGGCGTGCTCGCCGTGCTGGGCCTCTCGGTACAGCTTGCCGGCCGCGCGGTCAGCGCTGCGACCGCGCCCGACGTTGCCGGTTCGCTGCTCGCTGCAGGCTTCCTGCAGACGGACGATAAACCGATGCCTGGCACCGGTATCGATAATTCGGTGCCGGGCACCTATTTCTGGCAGCCGAAGTTCAAAGGCGCCACGCTGGAATTCCATGGTACGACCGCGGACGGGGTGATGCCGGTCTATGTCGGTGTCTATGCCAGCCAGCGGCAGGGCGCGGAGCTTGGCTACTACCGCAACAGCATTACCGGCCCGCTGCTGGCCGAGATCGCCTCAGGCGTCCGTGACGGCGTCGCGTGGACGACGGCTGAGGACCGCCAGGAGAACCGCTGGCTGATCGGGTCCGTATACTCGGTCGGCGGCAGGACTTTTACCGATCCGACGCTTGCTCAGGTCTACTATGCCCTGCGCTCGATCGGCGGCGCGGTGCCTTCGGCGGTGATCGGCGTCGCGGCCCGCTGCAATACCGACTGTACCGGCCGGGAAGCCGAACTGTCGGGGGCGCTGGAGCAGGTCCTTGCACCGGTATCCCAGGCGTTGTCTGTCCGGACGCCCTGAGTTGCGCGGGCCTTATCGAATTCAGAGGTCAAAGACGATGACATTTCGCAAACGGTCATGGCTGGTTCCCGCGCTGGTCGCGACGCTCGCGCTGTCGGGCTGCGACCTGTTCGCAAGCTCCGAGACCCGCATTGAACGCGCGGCCCAGCACATGTCCGAGGGCGACTACGCCACGGCCGTGATCGAGCTGCGAAATGCGGTCGAAAAGGACCCGGGGAATGCGCGCGGTCGCCTGCTGCTGGCCGAGGTATCGCTGCAACTAGGCGATACGCAGTCCGCCGAAAAGGAGATCAAGCGCGCCAGCGAGGCCGGCGCAACGCCCGGCGATCTCGCTCCGCTGCGGGGGCAATTGCTCGAGACGACGGGACAGTGGCAGGCGCTCGCGGAGGCGATGGCGGCTCCGATTCCCGGCTTCGACGAAGCCGAGCGGCTCGATTACCTGGCCGCCGCGAAGCTCGGGCTCGGCGACGCTGCGGCTGCACTCGCGACACTGGATGACGCGCTCGCGCTGAAGCCTGCCGGTGAGCTCGCGCTGCGTGTGCAAAGCGACCATGCCCGCGCGCTGGCTGCGAGCGGCAGGATCGACGACGCTTTGGCCGAGCTCGACCAGGTACTGGCCGTCCAGCCGGGATATCCGGCTGCCTCCTTGCTCAAGTCATCGCTGCTGGTCACTCGTGGCGACGTGGCCGCGGCGGAGCAGGTGCTTCAGGCGGTGCCTGTGGACGATGCCAAGGCCAGGGTCAGCGTCCGCGACAAGGTTGCCGTGCTGAGCTCGCTGGTAGAGCTGCAGCTTGCAGGGAACAAGGTCGCGGACGCGGGCGTATCCGCCGGCAAGCTACTCGAGGTCGTGCCGGGATCTCCTGTTGCGCTGCTGATGAAAGGCCGTGTAGCGCTCGCGGAGGGCGATGCGGACGACGCGGCCAACCAGTTCCAGAAAGCCGTGCAGCGGGCGCCCGAATTCAGCTTCGCGCGGGTGTGGCTGGCCACTGCGTACATGAAGCAGGGCAACACCGCGCTTGCCGAGACGGAGCTGCAGCGTGTGCTGCAGTCGGCGCCGGGCAACGTCGAGGCGCGCAAGCTGCTGGCCGAGAGCCAGATTCGCGCCGGTCGCGCACCGGCGGCGCTCGAGACGCTACAGCCGTTGATCGCAGCGAACACCAAGGACCCGGCCGTCTACGCACTGGTCGGCCAGGCGCAGTTGATGGAAGGCGACCAGGGCGCAGCCGAGAGCATGCTCGAGCAGGGAATGGTGGCAGCACCGGACAGCGCCGCGCTGAAGCTCGGCGCCGCGGCGAACTACCTCGCGACCGGTGACCGGCAGCGCGCGCTGGAACTGCTCGCGCAGGTGCCGGACGACAAGGGTGGCGTCCGCAAGCGCCAGTTGCAGGTGGTGGCGCTGGCATCGGGCAAGGACAAGGCCGTCGCGCGACTCGAGATCGAGGCGCTCGCCAATCGCAACCCCAAGGACGCGGAACTCCAGACGCTCGCCGGAGCATGGCTTGCGTCCCAGGGTGAATATGCGGACGCCGAGCGTTACCTCAAGAAGGCGCTGGACCTTGCGCCGAACGATGGCCGCGCGTTGCTCGGCCTGTCGCAGCTTGCCGCCCAGCGCGGCGACGCCGCCGGGTCGAAACAGTGGCTGGAGGAGTGGCGCAAGCGCGATCCGGATTCGGCGGAAGCGACGCTGCGTCTCGCACGACTTGCGTTCGCGAACTCCGATACCACTACCGGGATGGCGCTGGTGAACCAGGCGGTGTCGGCGTCCCCGAAGAACGTCTCGGTCGCCGACGCTGCCGCGCGCGTGCTGCTCGACGCCGGGCAGAATGACGCGGCGCTTAAGTACCTCGACGCTGCATTGAAGCTCGAACCCGGCAACAAGGTCCTGCTGTTCGACCTGGCGCGGACGCAGACTGCGCTCTCGAAGCTCGGCGAGGCCCGCGCCTCGCTCGAGAAGGCGCTTGCCGTGGACCCGAACTGGCCGCCGGCCCTGGCGGCCCTGGCGCAGCTCGAGGTCGCGGACGGCAAGAGCGCGGAGGCATTGGAACTGGCCGGGCGGCTGAAGAAGGCCCTGCCGAGTCCGGCTGCCGGCCTTGCGCTGGAGGGCGACATCTACATGGCGTCCAGGAAGTTCGACGCTGCCGTCGCCGCGTACGCAGCCGGCTACAAGGCCAGGCCGAGTTCGCAGCTTGCGATCGGCGAGTATCGTGCCCGCCGTGCGGCAGACCAGAAGCCGTACACCGAACCACTCAGCACCTGGCTCAAGGCGAACCCGGGTGACGCCACGATCCGGTCCATGCTGGCGGAGGCGTTGCAGGCTGAGGGCCGGGATGCCGAGGCGATCGACGAGTACCAGCGCGTCGTGGCCGGCGCCCCGAAAAATATCTTTGCGCTCAACAACCTGGCTGTCCTGTACCAGCAGGCAGGCGACAAGCGTGCCGCGGAGACCGCAAAACGTGCGTACGAGCTGGCTCCCAATGCCCCGGCCATCGCCGATACCTACGGCTGGATCCTGCTGCAGTCGGGTGATACTGCCGGGGGACTTAAGTTAATTCGCCAAGCCGCTGATAATCTGAAGAATATTCCAGAGATCCAGTATCATCTGGGCGTGGCGCTGGCTCGGACGGGAGATACGGCCGGCAGCCGCAAGGCGCTCGAGGGGGCGATCGCGGCCGCGGGGGCGGGTGATGCATGGAAGGTGGCGGCCGAGAAGGAACTGGCGATGCTGAAGTGAGACACCGCCGTATGACGTACCTGCCTATGTGCGACAAGTCACCAATTGGGCCCCTGGGCACGGGTAGCATGGCCGATGGTGCTTCGCGCGCAGACAGGCCGAGGAACACCTGGCAACAGACCGAGGACTAGCATGAAGATCGGATCATTCAAAACCTGGCGTTTGCTGTTGCTTGCCCTGCTGCCGATGGCGGCATTTGCCCAGACCGCCGAGACCACCGTGGCTCCGGCCGGAACCACGGCAACCTCACCACCCGTCGTCGCGCCGGCGCCGTCGCCGCTCAGCGAGAACGAGGCGGCGATGTACCAGATCGGACCGGGCGATGTGCTGCAGGTCTTCGTCTGGCGCAACCCGGAACTCACGGTCTCCGTGCCGGTGCGGCCGGACGGAAAGATCTCGACGCCGCTGGTCGAGGACATGGTGGCGATCGGCAAGACGCCAACCCAGCTTGCCCGCGACGTCGAGGCAGTGCTCGGTGAATACATCCGCTCGCCGCAGGTCAGCATCATCGTGATGACGCCCCAGAGCCAATTCAGCCAGGTCAAGGTCGTGGGGCAGGTGGCGCACCCGGCGCCGCTGCCATATCGCAGCGGCATGACCGTGCTCGACGCGGTGCTCGCGGCGGGTGGCATGACGCCATTCGCGGCCGGCAACCGCGCCAAGATCGTGCGCACCGAGAACGGCAAGCAGGTCGAGATCAAGGTCAAGCTCGACGACATCATCAACGACGGCGACATCAAGCAGAACGTCGAGGTCCGGCCGGGCGACCTGATCGTCGTACCCGAGAGCCGGTGGTGAGGAAACCATGCAGGAATTACTGAGCCAGTTGCTCGACCAGGCACGCGGCATGTGGCGCTTCCGGCGCCCGGCGTTGCTGGTTGCGTGGATCGTCTGCGTGCTCGGGTGGATCGTCGTATTGACGCTGCCGCCCGTGTACGAGGCGAAGGCGCGCATCTACGTCGACACCTCCGCCGTGCTGCGGCCGCTGCTGCAGGGCATCGCGGTCGAACAGGACATCACCGCGCAGTTGAACTACGTGCGGCAGGCGCTTCTGAGTCGCCCGCAACTCGAAAAGGTCGCCCGCGACACGGACCTCGACCTGCAGGCGAAAACGCCGCAGGAAAAGGACGAACTGATCGATTCGCTGCGCGAACGCGTGCAGATCGGCGTCTGGGGCGAAACGACATCGGCTAGGGGCGCTCGGAAGGCGCAGGCGCCGAGCAGCCTTTACCAGGTCTCGTTCCAGGACTCGAAGCGCGAGCAGGCGCTCAAGGTCGTGCAGGAGCTGGTCAACTCGTTCGTCGAGGATTCGCTGGGCGGCAAGCGCAGCGGTTCCGATGCGGCACAGAAATTCCTCGAAGCCCAGATTGCCGACTACCAGAAGCGCCTGGGCGACTCCGAGCAGCAACTCGCAGAGTTCAAGCGCAACAATGCCGGCCTGGTGCCGGGCTCGTCCGGCGACTACTTCTCGCGCATGCAGTCCGAATCCGAGGCACTTGCGCAGGCGGAGGCCAACCTGAAGGTTGCGCTGCAGCGCCGTGACGAACTGCAGCGCCAGCTGCGGGGCGAGTCGAGCTACACGCCGATGGGCAAGGGCGGCAAACGGATGTCCACGACGGGCGCCGAAGCCGCGGCCGGTGGCAACATCGAGCAGCGCATCGGCGAGACCCAGCGCGCGCTGGACGCGATGCTGATGCGCTACACGGACAAGCACCCGGACGTCGTCGCGGCACGCAAGAACCTGGAAGAGTTGAAGGCCCAGCAGCAGGCCGAGATCGATGCGCTGCGTCGCGGCGAGGCCTCCACGCAGACCATGGCCAGCCTGAGCGCCAATCCCGTCTACCAGCAGATCCAGGCCCAGCTCAACCAGGCCAACGTCGACGTCGTCGCGGCGCAGAGCCAGGTGAGCGTGCACCAGGCACAGATCGCCCAGTTCAAGGGCATGATGAATACGGCGCCGGAGGTCGAGGCGGAGTACTCGCGACTCACCCGCGACTATGAGACCACCAAGGCCCAGTACAACGAACTGGTCGGTCGACTCGGCCGGGCACGCATCTCGGAAGACGCCGAGCAGACCGGGGTGGTGCGTTTCGAGGTCATCGATCCGCCGAATGTCGGCGTCGACCCGATCGCCCCCGACCGCCCGCGGTTGCTGTCACTGGTGCTGGCGGTCGGCCTCGCCGCGGGCCTGGCGCTCGCGTTCGTTCTGCACCAGTTGAGGCCGGTGTTCACCAACACGGCGTCGCTGGGCGATATCACCGGCCTGCCGGTGCTGGGCGCCGTGAGCCGTACCTGGCGCGAGCGGCACCGTGCCGAGCGGCGCCAGGAGATGTTGAAGGTGTCGATGGTCGCTGCCGGGTTGTTGCTGGTGTTCGGTCTGGTCATGCTGGCCGAGGATCGCGCGGTACGCGTGATCCAGGGCCTGTTCGCATAGGAGCCCGCCATGAGTCTTGTCGAGCAGGCGTTGAAGAAAGCCAAGCAGGCCGGGCAACCGCAGCCGCTGTCCACTCAACCGACAACCGCGCCGGCCGTGGACGAGCCTGGGCTGCCGCCCGCAAGGTCGCCGGCGTTGCCAGCCGATGAGATCATCGAGCCGTCGCCGGAAATTACCTCGACCGTCAGGTCACTCAACTTCGTCGAAGTCGACATGGGCGCCCTGCGCGCGGCCGGCTATCTGCCTCCGCAGGAACAGGAGCGCGAGATCGCCGAGCAGTTCCGGCACATCAAGCGATCGCTGATCGCGCGCGCCGTCGGACGTGGCCAGGAGAGAATGCCGCTCGCCAACCGCATCGCCGTCACCAGCGCGCTGCAGGGCGAGGGCAAGACCTTCGCCAGCATCAACCTGGCATTCAGCATCGCGCTGGAGAAGGACGTTCGCGTATTGCTGATCGATACCGACGCAGCGCGACCGGAGACCAGTCGCGTATTCGGCGTCAAGGGCAAGCCGGGCCTCTACGACGCGCTCGCAAACCCGGACCTTGATGCGGCATCGCTGGTGTACGAGACGGACGTGCACGGCCTGTGCGTGTTGCCGGCCGGTACGGCGGACATCACGGCTGCGGAGTGGCTCGCGAGCCCGCGCATGGACGAGGTCCTGCGCAGGCTGCTCGGCAACGACGGCAGCACCATCGTGGTGCTCGACTCGCCGCCACTACTGGTGACCAACGAAGCCAAGTCGATCTGCGAAGCGGTGGGGCAGGTGGTGCTGGTCGTGCTGGCCAACCAGACTCCGCAGCGCGCAGTGACGGATGCGGTCGCACACATTTCCGAAGGCAAGAACGTCAGCCTGCTGCTGAACGGCTCGGAGACGATATCGGGGGTGGGCTATGGATACTACGGCGGCATGTACGAATACGGTCGCGCGGGCCATGGAGCGGCCTGACCGAACATTCGGCCGGCGCCGTGCAGCGGTGTCGGCGATCACGTGCGCGGTGGCGCTGACGCTCGTCGCCGCGGGCGCGCGGGCCGACGAGTTCACCTACGACCTCAAGGCCGGCATCGGCCATTCCGACAACATCACGCGCACCGACACGGACACGATCCCCGAGTCGATCCTCGGCCTCGGTGCGGGGTTCGACTATTCCCATGACGGCGCCCGCCTCGATGCGCAGGCGAATGCCGATCTCGTCTGGTACGACTACCTGCAGAACACCTACAACGCCAATTTGGTCGGCAATGCCATGGGCAACGCCGTGTATGCGATCGTGCCTGACCGATTCACGTGGACCTTTTCCGACAACTTCGGCCAGGCGCAGGCCGATCCTTTCCAGGTGCAGACGCCGGACAACATCGAGAACGTCAACGCATTCAGTACCGGCCCGGATTTCCTGTTTTCCGTGGGTCCACGCTACCAGGCGCGGGTGTTCGGCCGCTGGACGGACACGTACTACCAGAAGAATCCCTACGGTGGCCAGCGCTGGGTCGGCGGCCTGTCGTTCCAGCGTGCCCTCTCGGCGCAGTCGTCGATATCGCTGAACGGCACTTACGGGAAGATGAATTATTACGACCAGCCGGCGGATTACGATTTCGACGTACAGGAGTACTTCGCCAGCTACGAGACGACGAATGCGCGTACGTCGGCACTGTTGAACCTCGGTTACCGGACGCTCGACCGTTCCGGCTCCACCACGAGCGGGCCGCTGGTCAAGCTGGCCCTGACGCGCAAGCTGAGCGGCTTCACGTCGGTCTCGCTCAATGCGGGCTCACAGTACGGCGACGCCGGCACTTTCCTGGCGGATTACCAGGGAGACCTGCCGCCTGGCGGCGGTCAAACCCCGATCCAGGCGAACCGCGACGTCGCGGTTCGCAACAACGTAGACGGTATCTTGCGGATCAGCCGCCAGCGTACCGACCTCTGGTTCAGCGCCGGTTACGACCAGCTCAGGTATGTGGAGAACGACACCCAGGACCAGGACCTGGTGTCGCTGCGCGCCAATGCCTCGCGCAGGCTACGCGAGACTCTGTCGGTGGGTGGCGGCGTCTACTGGCGCGACTATACGTTTCCCAATGAGCCTGGCCAGGACTACAACCACCTTGGCCTCAATGCGAACCTGAGCTGGAAGCCGGCGCGCGCATTCTACGTCGACCTGGACGTCGAGTACGACACGCGCAGCGCCGACAACTCGGCCACCGACTACAACGAGACACGCTTCTTCCTGTGGCTCGGCTATGCCCCAGAGCGGCTTTGATGCCGTGCGAGCTGGGACCGGGGAGATCGTCAATGCCATGACGGTGGACGTGGAAGACTACTTCCACGTTGCCGCGCTGGCAGAATCCATCCCCCGCAGTCGCTGGGACTCGATGGAATACCGCGCCGAGCAAAGCACCGGCCGGCTTCTCGAGCTGTTCGAGTCGCGTGGGATCCGCGCGACGTTCTTCGTGCTGGGCTGGGTGGCCGCGCGCTCGCCGGGGCTCGTGCGCCGCATCGCGGCGGCCGGCCACGAGATCGCCTGCCACGGCGAGTCGCACGAACTGGTCTATCGGCAGACGCCCGAAGTCTTCCGCGAGGAGACCTTCGGTTCCAAGCGACGCCTGGAGGACCTGATCGGTGCGCCGGTGCGCGGTTATCGCGCGGCGAGCTACTCTGTCACCAGGCAGTCGCTTTGGGCGCTGGACGTGATCCTGGACGCAGGCTTCGAGTATGACTCGAGCGTGTTCCCGATCCGGCATGACGTCTACGGCCTGCCCGACGCGCCACTGCGCCCGTCGCTGATGACTGCGCCGAGCGGACGCACGCTGGTCGAGTTCCCGTTGTCGACCGCGAGCTACCTGGGGATGCGCCTGCCGGTCGCGGGCGGCGGCTATTTCCGGCTGCTGCCGTACTGGCTGATCAGTTCCGGCCTGCGGCAGGTGAACCGCAAGGCGGCGAGCCCATTCGTGTTCTACCTGCATCCATGGGAAGTGGACCCGGGGCAGCCGCGCATCGAGACGTCGCTGAAGTCGCGCTTCAGGCACTACACCAACCTCGACGTCTGCGAGGCGCGGCTGGCACGCCTGATCGACGAGTTCCGCTTCGGACGCATGGACCAGGTACTGGCTGACCTGCACCTGATAGCCGGTGGGCCTTAGCAGCAATGCCGCGCGACAGGATACCGTCCCTGTTCATCGCGGGCGCGCCGAAGTGCGGCACCACGTCGATGGCGTCCTGGTTGAAGGCACACCCGAACGTATTCATGTCGACGCCGAAGGAACCTCATTTCTTCTGCACCGATCTGCCCGGGACGCGCGGCTTTCACGAGCTGGATAAGTACCTGGAGATATTCGCGAGCGCGTCGGACGAACACCGCGTGCTCGGGGAGTCGTCGACCTGGTACCTGTACAGCGAGGCCGCCATTCCGGGGGTCCTGGAATTCAATCCGGCAGCGCGCGTGCTGTTGATGATCCGCAACCCTGTCGAGATGGCGCAGTCGCTCCACGGACAGTTGCTGTACAACGGGATCGAGACCGAAGAGGACTTTGCGCGGGCGTGGTCGCTGCAGCGGCAGCGAGCAGAACGAAGATTCCTGCAGTATGCGAAGGTCTGCGCGCTGGGCGAACAGTTGTCCAGGGCGATCGCCGTCGTGCCAGCCGGACAGCTGAAAGTAATCGTGTTCGACGACATGCGTGCGCGGCCGAAGGAAATCTACGATGAGGTAGTCTCCTGGCTGGGGCTGCCGCCATTCGGCGCAGTGGACTTCACGGTCCGGAATCCGGCCAAGCGCGCGCGGAGCACTGCGGTTTCGCGTTTTGCCCGCAGGACGCCGCGAGCGCTGCTCGAGATCAACAGCAGGTTGAAACAACTCGCGGGGGTTCAGTCGTGGGGCCTGATGGACCGGGTGACGCGCCTGAACGTGGCGAACGTACAGCGCAAACCGCTCGACCGAGCGACTCTCGGTGAACTGCGCGACCAGTTCGAGCCCGATGTGACAATACTGTCCAGGCTCGTCGGCCGCGACCTGTCGGGTTGGCTGCGCGACGGCGACCACTAGTACCGGTTTCAACATGCTGCAAATGGTGCGGACATTGGCCAGGCGGCAGCTGGCCAGGGTGCTGGCAGGAAAGGCCGAAGCAGCGTGGCGACGCGTGCAGGGCCCGGCGCTGCTGGTGCTCACCTATCACCGGGTGCTGCCTGACGGTCATGCCGACCGCGCGCACGAGCAGCCGGGGATGTACGTCCGTCCGGAAACGCTGGGCATGCACCTGCGAACGCTGCGCGAGCACTTCGAACTCGTGCACCTGGACGATTGGCTGGAGTCGCGCGCGGCCGGCAGGACCCTGCCGCGGCTCGCCTGTGCCATCACCTTCGACGACGGCTGGCGCGACAACTACCAGCACGCCTTTCCGGTGCTTATGGAAAATTCGGTGCCTGGCACCATTTTCCTGGTCTCGGGGCTGGTGGGCGGACAGTACGCGTTCTGGCCGAACCGGCTTGCCCGGCAACTGGCCCGGACCGACAAGCCGCTGTCGACAACCGACTGGCCGGAGCGACTGCGTGGCGTCCTGGCGGCTTCAGGCGTGCTACAGCAGTCGCAGGCGCCGCGGCCGGGCCCCGAGGACATCGACCGGGCGATCGTGGCCTGCAAGGCTTTTACGGACGCCGAAATGAACGCGTTCCTCGACCGGCTGCCACCCCTGGGGGGCGCCGCAACGCGCGACCTGCTCGATGCCGACGAGGTAGGGGCGATGGCCGAGTCCGGGCTGGTTCGTTTCGGCTCGCATACCCGGCGTCACACGCGCCTGCACGAGGGCCTCCCTCAGGAAGCCCTGGTCGACGAAATCGAAGGTTCGGCGCAGGAAATCGAGCGCCTTGTCGGCCGCAAGCCGACGCTTTTCTGCTACCCGAACGGGGATTACACACCCGAGGCAGTAGACGAGGTTCGCAAGCACTACCAGGGCGCGGCATCGACCAGCCACGGCTGGAACGACACCGGGCTGGACACGATGCACATTCGGCGCGTGGGCATGCATGAGGATGTGTCGGGCAGTCGCGATGAGTTTCTTGCACGCATCGAGCGGGCGAGGTGGCGGCATCCCGCAGGAAACTCGGCCGCCGGAGCCGTGGCCCCATGAGCCTGCTCGTCGCGTCGCCCGGCCACGACGCGGCGGCATTCGCGCGTGGTCACGCCATCATCTGCGGATCCAGCGCGGCTGGCGTCTCCGGCGCAGGCGGACTACCGCCTGGCTGGAGCTGCTCAATTGCGTCCGCCGCGACGGACGTCAGTGTCGAGAGCGACCTGGTCGTGATCGTGTCCGGCAGCCCGCGCTGGGTCGCGCCGGGCAATCCGGCAGCCACGCGGCCTTTCGCGGCCGGCGAAATCGCCGATGCTTGGCGATCGTCGGGTCCATCCTCGCTTGCGGCGTTGAGCGCCGACTTCGCATTGCTGATCATCGAACCTGCAACCGGGCTGATGCACGGATGCGTCGACCCATTCGGCCTGAATTCGCTCTTCTTCGCGTCGCAGGCCGGCTGCTTTGTCATCGGCACCGAGGCGTTGGCCGTGGCCGCGGTCCTTGGCGAGGCGTCACTTGATCGAGCTGCGTTGCAGGACGTGTTCAGCCTGCGCTTCCTGTCGGGCCACCGGACGCTCTGGCGCGGCGTTTGCCAGGTGTTGCCGGGAACGGTGCTGACGCTTGATGGTCTTGGCGAGCCGCGTGAATCTGAGATCCGCCGAATTCGGTTCAGGCCGCGTGACGAAATTGCTCCCGTGGCAGCGACTGCGGGCATGGTTCGCCCGATGCTCGAGGCCGCATTTGCAAGACGGCGAGACGAAGGCATGGATCACGTGGCCGTCCCGCTCAGTGGTGGCGTGGATTCGTCGATCCTGGCGGCGCTCGCGGCCCGGACGTTTCCGCATGCGACCGCATATACCGTAAGCATGGATGGCTTCGAGAAATCGGAGCCGAAGCGGGCGAGCGATGTGGCGTCCATGCTGGGCCTGGAGCATCGCCTGGTGCGCGTCACCGACGCCGATGTTTCGCGCCTGTACGCGCACGTGGTGGGTCGGCTGCAGGAGCCGCCGCGCCATTTCAACAACATCGCGATCGCGCGGCTCATGGAGGTCATGGCCCGGGAATGCGCCTGGATCATTGCCGGCGACGCGGCTGATCTTCTCTTTGGCAGCGGTGAACTGAATACCCTGCGCCACTATGCCAGGAAGCAACGCGCGCTCGGCATCGTTCCGCGGCCACTGCGGAGCCCGTTGAGGCAGGTGCTGGGCCAACTGCCTGGGCGAAGAGCCGCCTCACTTGCGCGAATCGCCGGGTCGAGTCTCGACGAGCTCATACAGGCCTTCGATGTCATTCCGCGCAGTACGCAGGCATCCGGCTGCCTGCGTAGTCTTGGCCCGGACCGGCGCCCGACCGGGGAACTGGTCGCAGCCCACTATGAGTCCGAGCAGGCACCCTACGAGAGTTTCCAGACTTGGCACGGCCGTACGTTCCTGACATCGATTTACCGCCGGAACGAGCGCCTGTCCCGGGCGAACGGACTGCGTTACTGGTACCCGTTCATGGAACCGGACATCGTCGAGTTCGCAACCCGCATGCCGTCGGCGACGAAGTTCGACACGGCACGCGGTCTCTCGAAACCGGTCTTGCGCCTGTTGTGCGACCAGCTGGTCGGCCCGGATGTCGGTCAGTGGACCAAGCTCGGGTTTCCGTCACCGGAGCGCGAGTGGATGACCGGACCACTCGCGGGATATCTGCAGGAATGCATGGCCGAAGATGCAATGATCGGTGCGCTGTTCGGCCGGGGAGCGGCGCAACGAATCGACATTCGCAGTGATCACCAGACGCTGTGGACGCTGATGACGCTGGAGACGGTGCTCAAGGCCGCGCGGTCCGCGACGATCGCGAACTGAACCGTCCGCCGGTGCCCGCGACTCGCCGCCGAGCGGTCCGGTTACCCGGCACGACCTCGCCGAGTCGACCGGTGCCGGCCGATCCGTCCACCCAGTAGCCGGTCGTCCAGCCGGTGCCACAGCGCGCGTCGCGCATTTCTCCGCAGGATCGCGTCACATGCCACGACGACGTCAATCCGGCCGATCGACAGCGCGAGATTGCGGTTCTCGATCCATAGCGGCAACTTTCGATCGTCCCAGACCTCCACGCGCTCCAGTTGTCGCAGATCCAGCGGTCCGGGCAGCGCGCTCGAGGCAGCACCCAGCAGATCCAGCGCAACCAGCGTTCGCAGACACTTTTCGCATTGACCGCAGTTGTACTCTGTCTGGCGATTGCAGACCCGCAGTGTCGAGAGGTCGATGCCCGCCGCAACGATCGCCGCAACCTTGGCGACACGGGGCACCGCGCCGTCGTGAAATACCCTTGTGCGGTCCGTCGCGACCAGGGGGTCGGTTGCGGCGTGGCTGCCGCTCGGATGGGTCTCTCGAAAATCATAGGACGCCGGGACGATCAGCTCGCGAAGGCCCGCGGCCAGCGCCGTGCTGATCAGGATCGCGCCAAAATTTTCGTGCAGTTCGCTCTGCAGCACTTCCTTGACGTTGGTCTCGACAACCAGCAAGGCCTTGCACTGTGCCTCTGCAAAGGCCTCGGCAGCCGCGAGCGTGCGCTTCCATCGATCAACTTCCGCGAAGGGAATGTCGAGCCCGCGGACCAGCACCAGGTGCGATATGCGGTCCGAATGGCGAATATAGCTGAAGTAACTGTCGATACCGCCACTGAAAAAGCAGCCGACGCCCTCGCCAGCGCTACGCTCGATCGATTCAGCGGCGTGTATTGCCACAGGCGTGATGTCTTCCGGGAACCACCGGCAATAGAGCTCCTGGTACAGCTGCAGGCCGCAGGCCAGCACCGGGGACATCGGCAGTCCGGGTCCCAGTTCCATGTCGGCATGGCGTTCCATTGCCTTGACCACGCCGGCCGCAGCGAACGGGTCACCGGACGGTTCGATCGGCATCGGCAGTCCGCGAAAGCGGAAAAACACCTCATGGCCCGCGACGTCGGCGGCGAGCTCGCCAGCCGACAAGCTGGTCGTGCAACGCAACAGCGAAATCGGGAAGACTGCTGTCATCTGCCGAGCCTGCGCCGCAGCACCCCGTTCGCAATGCGAACCGCGCTGCGTGCATTGCGCGCGAGCGCGGTGAAGCCGGGCCTCGGATCGCCGGCGAGGTAGTAGGCTGCGACCCTCGGCGACTTCAGATGTCCCGAGTAGTCCCGCATCACATCT
>CAVTNX010000026.1:0-81495 GCA_963736205.1 uncultured Gammaproteobacteria bacterium
ATCATCGGGCTGGTCGCTGGCCTGGCGATGACGCTCGCCTCCATGTCCTCGCATGCCTCCATGTTCAAGGGCGAGGCCCTGGACACGGCCGCCGACGTGCTCGCCTGGATCGTGCTGGTGATCGTCCCGATCGTCGGGATCGTCGCATTCTGGCTGGTGCACATCCTTCCGGAAAAGGTCGCGGAGCAGAAGCGTCACCCGCAGGCGAAAGCAATACAGGTGCTGTGCTTGTTGTCACTGGTATTCGGCGGGTTGCTTTGGCCACTTGCCTGGCTGTGGGCCTACTCGAAGCCCGTGATGTACAAGATGGCCTACGGAACCGACAAGCTCGAACCCGAACATGGCGCGGCGGCTGCGCCGGATCGCCCCGAGTCGGCGTCCGACGCAACCCGTGAAGAGATTTCGAGGCTGCGCGAGCGACTTGCGCAGCTCGAGTCGCACGCCGGCCAGGAGGCTCGAGGCTGATGGAAATCCTGCTGCTGCTGATCTACTCGTTCTTCGCCTGGCTGGTCTTCTTCAAGTTCAAGTGGCTACCCTGGAACATCACATCCCAGGTGATCACGGTCACGATCCCGATCATCGGAATCACGATCCTGATCCTGTTCCTGAACATCGACGCGCCGTCCTCCGCGGACGTGCGGGTCATGAATTACGTCGTGCCGATCAACCCGCGGGTGGCTGGGAAGGTGATCGAGGTGCCGGTCGAGCCGAACAAGCCGGTCAAGAAGGGCGACGTGCTCTTCAAGCTTGATCCGGTGCCCTTCCAGATCCAGGTGCAGTCCGCAGAGGCAAATCTCACGCAGCTGCGCGCCAAGCTGGTGTCGGCCAATGCCAATGCCCGCAACCTGGGCGAACAACTCAAGCAGGCGTCGAGCCAGCAGGGAGTGGCGACGACGCAATTGGCGCTCGCACGAAAACGGGTCGAGCAGTATCAGGAGCTTGCGAAGACTGGCGCCGGTAACCTGTTCGACCTGGAACAGGCGCAGACTGACGTCGCCAAGTACGAGAACGACCTGCAGTCGGCACAGGCCAACGTGGCCCAGGCCCGCGAGAACCTGGCTGCAAAGACGCCCGCCGGCGTGCAGCAGGAAGTGGCGCAGGTACTGGCCCAGATCGCACAGGCCGAGGCGCAGCTCGCCGACGCGCAGTGGCAGCTCGGCGAGGCCGTGCAGTACGCACCGGCCGACGGAACCGTTGTCGCGCTGGCATTGCGGCCCGGCGTCATGACGGTGCCCTTCCCGGCGTTTCCCGCCATGACTTTCGTAGAGGACGCGCAGTGGGTGGTTGCCTTCTTTGCGCAGAACGAGGTTCGCGAGGTCGAGCCGGGCAACGAGGCGGAAATCGCGCTGAAGACGTATCCCGGGCGCATCATCAAGACCGAAGTCGAGGCGATCATCTGGGCCACGGCGCAGGGCCAGCTGCCTATCAGCGGCATGCTGCCGAACACCGGCTATGGCCCCGCCCCCGAGCAACGCCTGGCAGTCAAGTTGCAGCCCGTCGGTGAGGATGCGGAGCTGTTCCTGGCGCCAGGCGCGCGCGGCAATGGGGCCGTCTACACCAACAGCGGCGAGATGATCCACATCCTCCGCAAGGTGTTCATGCGTGTCGGCGCCAAGCTCGACTGGCTGATCCTCAAGTTGCATTGATGGCCACCGTACGCTCCCGGAACCTGGTTCTCGCCGCAGCCTGCATCGCGGGGCTCGCGGCCTGCGCCGTAAAGGCACCGCCGAAACCCGACGAGGTCCGCAAGGACGCTCTGCAAGGCACGGAGGTTCGGGCAACCTGGGCCAGGGCCGATGAATCGGGTACCGACTCCACGGCGACCGCAATCAGCGACAACTGGCTCTCGACATTCGACGACGCCCAGCTCACGGCACTGGTCAACGAGGCGATCGCCCGGAACCCAGACCTGCGTGCAGCCGGGGCCCAGGTCGAGCAGGCTGCGGCCTATGCCCGCTCTGCACAGGCGCAGTTGCTGCCCTGGTTCAATCTGCTCGGCACCGGCGGCGTCAAGGCCGGTGGCGGTTCCGACCTGAGCTCAGCCTTGAGTGGCGCCATGCTCGGCGTCTCGTGGGAGCCGGATCTCTGGGGACGGCTGCGCTACGGGCGCAACGCAGCGGATGACAATTACGCATCGGCGCAGGCGGATTTCGAGTTCGCCCGGCAGTCGCTGGCTGCGCAGGTGGCCCGAAGCTGGTTCATGGCCATCGAGACCAGGCTGCAGCTCGATGCCGCGGAGTCGATGGCCGCTTCGGCGCGCAGCCTCGTCTCGCTGGCGCAGGATCGCCAGCGCGTGGGCAACGGCAGCGGAAAGGACGTCGCCCTGGCCCGTGCGGGGCTCGGCGCGATGGAGGACTCGCTGCGCCAGGCCAGGCTCGCGCACGAGCAGGCGGTACGATCGCTCGAGACGATTCTCGGCCGCTATCCGGCCACGGAATTGGCGGTTGCCTCCGAACTTCCCGCGATGCCGGGACCCGTGCCGGTCGGCATGCCACTGGGCATGCTCGAACGGCGCCCCGACTTGATTGCGGCGGAGCGCCGCGTGGCGGCGGCATTCAATCGCGTCGGCGAGGCAAAGGCAGCCCAGCTGCCGACCATTCGCCTGAATGCGAGCGTGGCGGCACTGAGCAGCGACGTGCTTCAGTTGAAGGACGACTACAGCAACCCGAGCGGCGGCGCGGGCGGGACGCTTTTTGCGCCGCTGTACCACGGTGGCGCGCTGCGGGCCCAGGTCGAGCTGAAGACCGCCGAGCAGAAGGAAGCCGTCGCACGCTATGGCAGCCAGGTGCTGCGCGCCCTTGAGGACGTCGAGAACGCATTGTCTGCGTCGCAGATCCTCTCCCAGCGCGTGGAGATCCTTGGTGAGGTGCTGGGCGACCAGCAGGAGACCCTGGAGTACGACCAGCAGGCCTACAAGGTTGGTCGCCAGGACATGCGCAGCGTGCAGCAGCAGCAGCAACAGGTCCAGGCCGCTCGCGTGAACTACCTGCGCGCCAGGAGCGACGAACTCTCCCAGCGCGTGAACCTGCACCTGGTGCTGGGCGGCAGCTTCGCCGAACGGGTTTCGCTGGCGTCCACCGAATAGGTTCCACAACGCCGGTATGGCGTCAGCGTTTCGCGACCTCGTCGCCGTCGTTCCCGCCAGCCGACCCGGTTGCCGCGGCCGTGTCGCGCTCTTCTGCGACCCAGTCGTTGAGCAGCGTGTAGGCAACCGCCAGAACCACGGGCCCGACAAAGATCCCGATCACCCCGAACGCCACCAGCCCGCCGACAACGCCGGAGAAGATCAACAGGAACGGCAGGTCGGCACCTTTCTGGATCAGCACCGGCCTCACGACGTTGTCCATGAGGCCGACGACCAGTGACCAGACCAGCATGAACGTCCCCCACGCTGCGCCCGAGTGCGAGTAGACCCAGGCCGTGGCAGCCAAGCAGGACCAGGATCGGCCCGATCTGCGCGATGCACAGCACGAACATCACGACAGTCAGCACCGGCGCGAATGGCACGCCGGCTATCGCGAGTCCTATGCCACCAAGCACGGACTGCAGCAGGGCCGTGACGACCACGCCCAGCGCGACCCCCCGGATGGCCTGCGCAGCGAGCACCGTGACGCGATCGCCGCGCTCGCCGGCGAGCCGACGCGAAAACCTGCGTACCCAGGCAGCCCATGACTCGCCGCTGGAGTAAAGGACCGCGCAGAGCACGACCGTGAGCAGGAACTGCACCAGCACCAGTCCGATGCTGCCCGCCTGACGCCCGAACCAGGCAGCGACCTCGCGCGCATATGGCGCCGCCCTGCTTGAGCAGTTCTTCGACGCGCTGGCTCGAGATACTCGACCAGGACCCGTACGCCCGGTCGCCAACGATGGGCAGGTCCTCGAGCCACCGCGGTGGCGGCGGTAGCTGCATCTGCGAGATCTTCGTTGCAAGGCCCGGCACGTCGCCGGCGTGCGAAAGCAACGCACCCGAGACCCATACCAGCGGAACGACCAGTATCGCCAGCAACGCGAGTCGTCATCACCGCGACTGCGGCGCTGCGCCTGCCGCCAGAGCAGCGACTGCAGCTTCGCCAGGATCGGCCACGTCGCAATGACGATCATGGCGGCCCAGATCAGCGCGCCGAGGAACGGCTTCAGGATCCAGAGGGACCCCCCGATCAGGCCGCCCAGGAAGATCACCGCCAGTACGGTCCGCGCCAGTTCGCTGCGTGAGCTGCTCATATCAGGCCGTCCAGCGGCAGGAATTGGATCTCGACAGGAATACGCTCGGCATCAGAATTTCTCGGTAGGGTGCGGCGCCATCGCAACGGCTCAGTATACGATCAGTCGCCGGCTGTAACCTCATGGGCGATTCCCCGGTCTATTCTTACGGCAACACCTGCACGAGCTGGAGCGAGGCACCATGCGCAAGACGTCCATTCCCCAGATCCCTGCCTCCGAAATCACCCCGCTGGGCGTGTACCTGGACCGCCGACGCCTGATGGCCGGGCTCGGGGCGGCGATACTCGGCGGACTCGCACCGCGCCCGTCTCTAGCCGGCACGCCGCTCAAGTACTCGACCAACAAGCGCTACAGCACATCCGAGGCTCGAAATTCATTTGAAGAGATCACAACCTACAACAACTTCTACGAGTTCGGCACCGGCAAGGAGGACCCGTCACAGCGTTCAGGCTCATTCAAGCCGAAGCCCTGGAGCGTGACCGTCGGCGGCGAAGCGGATGTCACCGGCTCGTTTTCGCTGGAAGACATCCTGAAACCGCACCCGCTCGAGGAGCGTATCTACAGGCTGCGCTGCGTCGAGGCCTGGTCCATGGTCATTCCGTGGGTCGGCTTTCCCCTGGGCGACCTGCTCAGCCGGTTCAAGCCGACGTCGCGGGCGAAGTACGTCGCGTTCACTACGGTTGAGCGGCCATCCCAGATGCCCGGGCAGCGATTCCCGGTGCTGCAGTGGCCCTACGTAGAGGGACTGCGCATGGACGAGGCCATGCACCCGCTCACGATCCTCGCCGTTGGCCTGTACGGCCAGGTGCTGCCGAACCAGAACGGCGCGCCTCTGCGGCTCGTCGTGCCGTGGAAATACGGGTTCAAGAGCATCAAGTCGATCGTCGAGATCCGCTTTACCGAGAAACAACCACCCACGTCCTGGAGCCGCTCGGCGCCTCGCGAGTACGGCTTCTACGCGAACGTAAACCCCTCGGTGGACCATCCGCGGTGGAGCCAGGCCACGGAGCGACGCCTGGGTGGCGGGCTATTTTCGCCACGCCAGCCGACGTTGATGTTCAACGGTTACGAGGAACAGGTCGCCGGAATGTACCGCGGCATGGACCTCGAGAAGAACTTCTAGGTCGTGCGGCGCTACGCGAAGCCCCTGCTGTTCCTGCTCTGCTCGCTGCCGCTTGCCTGGCTGGCGGCCCGCGCATTCGGAATCGCCGGCACCGGGCTGGGCGCCAATCCGGTCGACGAACTGCAGGACCAGTTGGGGCAATGGGGGCTGCGACTGCTGCTCGCAACTCTATGCGTCAGCCCGCTGGCCGTGACCCTGCGCATGCCGTGGATCATGGGGCTGCGGCGCATGCTCGGGCTCTTCGCGTTCACTTACATCGTCCTGCACTTCGCGAACTGGCTGGTACTCGACCGCTGGTTCGACGGCGTCGCCATCATTGCGGATATCGCGAAACGTCCCTACATCACGGTGGGCTTTGCCTCGCTGCTGATGTTGCTGCCGCTGGCCGTGACTTCGACCAACGGCTGGATGAGGCGCCTTGGACGCCGCTGGCACCGACTGCATCGCCTGGTGTATCCCGCGGCGATCCTCGGCTGCATCCACTTCTGGTGGCAGGTCAAGGCCGACTGGCGCGAGCCGCTGTTGTACTCCGCTGTCCTGGCAGTGCTGCTGGCATGGAGACTCCGGCGGGCGTGGACCCGGCGCGCTGTACGCGTCGCACCGGCGAGCGCGGGCTGAGAGTCTGCCTGGCAGGCATCTGGATCAGGACGCCGTTCCGCGCAGCTTTATCAGTGTGTGCAACAGCACCGAACCGACGATGAGCACCACGCCCAGGTAGAAAGACGCGGAGAGTTCGCGCTGCTCACCCAGCAGGACGATGCCAAGCAGCACCGCGTACACCGGCTCCAGGCTGATCGCCAGCTGGGCAGTAAACGCGCTGGTGTGTCGCAGCGCGTGCAGTGAAAGCGTGAAGGGCAGCAACGTACAGGCGATGGCCAGCGTGGCGAGCAATGCAAAGTCGCGGCCGTCCGGCAGCGGGAATGCCGGACCAGGTCCCGGCATCATCAATGCCACGACACCAAGGAACGCCGTACCGGCCGCGAGTTCGACCCATGTCATCAGCAGTGGTGCGGCTCGCTCGACGATGCGCTTGTTGAGCGATCCGAAAATTGCCACCAGGAACGCCGAAAAAACACCCACCAGGATTCCGGCGCGCATGGAGTCGGGCGTCCCGCCCACCACCAGCGCCACGCCCGGCAACGCGAAAACGCCGATCAGCATTTCGCGTGGATCGAACGACCGCTTCGCGATCCATGGCTCGACCAATGCCATGAAGACCGGCGCCGTACCCATGCAACTCGCGGCGACCGACGCATTGGAGAGCTTTATCGCACCGTAGAACGTGAGCCAGTGCAGCGCCACGATGACACCGGCTCCCGAGAACAGCAGCAGCGTCCTGCCGTCAATGGCGCGAAGCGCGCGCCAGACCGGCGGCCACAGCGCTATCGCGAGCACGACCAGCAACATGCGCCACCAGACCAGTGGCAGCGCAGGCAGGCTGATCAGCTTGCCGAGAATCGCGGTAAAGCCCCAGAGCACGACGCAGAAGTGAATCTGCAGCAGCGCCGTGTGTGCGGGTGGCCTCGCCGACAAGTTCATTCCTCGCGGCGCCTGGCCGCGCCAGGCGCATGGTCACACGCGCATTCAGGCCGCAGTCGCCGCGGCCTTGCGCTGCCTGTAGCGCGCCACCATCTGCAATCCCGTTTCTTCACAGGGCGGGAGCGCGACGTCCGATGTGCCGAGCGGCGTGACGCGATCGCCCCATCGAACCAGGTGGGCACACCAGGTGAGCCCGGCGCCGAATGCCGGCAGCAGCAGCAGGTTTCCGGGCGCCACGCGCCCTTCCTCCAGCGCCTCGACCAGCGCGACGGGCACCGTCGCGGCAGACATGTTGCCGTAGCGGTGTACATTGACGAACACCCGCTCCATCGGCATCCCTGCGCGCTTCGCAACCGCCTCGATGATGCGCAGGTTGGCCTGGTGAGGGATCACCAGGTCAATGTCGTCGGCCGATACGTTGTTTTTCGCCAGCACGTCGGCACAGGCGCCCGACATGCCGATGACCGCGCGCTTGAAGATTTCCTGGCCTTCGAATATCCAGTTCGTGTCGCCGTATAGCCGGGTGAGGTCCGCGTAGCGGGTGCCCATGCCCTCGACGACCAGGGTATTGCGCGCGTCACTGTCGCAACCCAGCCGTTCGCCGAGCAGGCCCTCCTCCCGGTCGGTGGCCTGCAGCACCACGGCGGCACAGCCGTCGCCGAACAGTACGGCGACCCCGCGGTTGTTCCAGTCCATGAATGCGCTGATCAGTTCGCCGCCGATCACCAGCGCATTGCGTACCACGCCGGTGCGGATCATGGCGGTCGCCGTGCTCAGGCCGTACAGGAAGCTGGTGCAGGCGGTATTGACGTCCATCGACGCCGCATTCTTCGCGCCGATCCGGACCTGGATCCCGGAGGCCTGGTTCGGCACCTGGTCGTCGAAGCTGCAGGTACCGAAGACGATCAGGTCCACCTCGGAGCCGTCGAGCCCGGCGGCCGCAAGCGCGCGCATCGACGCCACGTAGGCGAGGTCGGTCAGCCTGACGTGCGAAATGCGACGCTCGCGGATACCGGTCCGCGAGACGATCCACTCGTCGTTGGTGTCGAATATGGTCGCGAGATCGGCGTTGGTCAGCACGGCAGGCGGGAGGCATTTGCCCCAGCCGGTAATGGCAGCGTAGGTCACCGGGTTGCCCCTTCGATACGTTTTGTGTCCGACACTTTACCGGAAAACCCCTGCCACCCTCGCCCGGTGACGTGATGCACCGCTGGCCTTGCTTCAGCCGCGCAGGCCGGGAGACTCACGCCGCAGGCGCGACGGATCCCGGGAAGCTGCCTGCCTTGACCAGCATGCCCGGCACCGGCCGGCCGAGCTGCTGCTGCAGCCAACTGCTGGCAGCGATTGCACCGTCCAGTGAAACACCGGTTTCATAGCCGCAGCGGTGCAGCATGTACACAAGGTCCTCGGTGGGAATGTTGCCGGTCGCAGCCGGTGCGAATGGGCAGCCGCCGATCCCACCGAGGCTGGCGTCCAGCGCCGCAACCCCTGACTGGACCGCGGCGTAGGCATTCGCGAGCCCGGTGTTCCGCGTGTTGTGAAAATGGCAGCGCAGCCGGATGCCCGGCGCGGCTTCACTCACACGGCCCACGAGTTCCTCGACCTGGGCCGGGACTCCGACTCCGATCGTATCGGCCAGCGCGATCTCGCAGGGCTCCGCCGCAGCCACGCGGCACACAAGTTCCAGCACGCGCGAAACGGGGATTTCGCCCTCGAACGGGCAGCCGAATGCCGTTGAAATGGTGACCTGTGCGCGGATGCCTGCCGCCTTCGCCGCGGCCGCGATGCCGAGCCATGCGGCAATCGAGTCCTCGGTCGAAACACCCTGGTTGCGTCGATTGAACGTGTCGCTGGCCATGACGGCCATCCCGATCTCGTTGCATCCGGCCAGTGCCGCCCGTTCGAAGCCCCTGCGGTTCAGCACCAGCCCGACATAGACGAGGCCGCGCGGGGGTGGCAGGGCACCGAGCACCGCTTCCGCATCGGCCATCTGCGGGACCTTGCTGGGATTGACGAAGCTGGCAACCTCGATCCGCTTCAAGCCCGCGTCGATCGCCCTGCCGATGAACTCCACTTTGGTCGCGGTGGCGAGAAACACGGGCTCGCCCTGCAGTCCATCTCGCGGACCCACTTCGACTATTTCCACGAAACGCTTCGAAGGCATTCAACGAGCTCCACGCCGGGCCGGGCAGCTTGTCCGCCGGTGCGCTCGCCGCAGGGCGGTCGCGCCCGACGCCGCGCCTTCCGGCTACAATATCCGCACGATAACCCGTTCGAGCCCTGCGAGGACAGACATGAAAATATCGAAACTGGTACTTATTGCGGCCCTTGCTGCAGCGGGCGTCGCTGGCGTCACATCCGGCACGCTGGCCCCGACGGCCGCCATTGCTGCGGAACAGGGCCCGAAGATCAGCTCCAGCATCGTCAAGCCGCTGCAAGCGACCCAGGAAGCGTTGACGGCCAAGAACCTCGACGAGGCCCTGGTCCACCTCCAGGAAGCCCGGGCGGTCGAGCCCAAGACGCCGTACGACTCGTTCATGATCGACGAGTTCACCTGGAACGTGCTGCTGCAGAAGCAGGACTACGCAGGAGCAGCCGTGGCCCTGGAGGCGGCCGTGAATTCAGGGTTCATCCCGCCAGCCGATCTGCCGCAGCGACTGAAGGCGCTCTCGCAGCTCAACTACCAGTCCAAGGACTACGCGAAAGCCGTGGAGTACGGAAATCGCTACCTGGAAACGGCGCCGGACGACCGCGACATGGGAGTACTCGTGGCGCAGAGCTACTACCTCGAAAAGGACTACGTGGGCGCGCGGGCCGCAGTTGAGAAACTCACCGCGGGCCAGGCCAAGCCCAGCGAGCAGCTTCTACTGATCGGGCTGCGCTGCAATTTCGAGCTCAAGGACCGGCCGGGCACGATGAAGGCCATCGAGACCCTGATCCTCAACTACCCCAACCAGAAGTACTGGGAGGATCTGCTCACCAACCAGCTGTACGAGACAAAGGGCGACCGGGAACTGCGCATGCTCTTCCGGTTGATGGACCAGACCAGGACGCTGGACACGGCAGACGAATATTCGGAGATGGCCAACGTGCTGTTCACCGGGGGCTTCCCGGCCGAGTCCGTACGCATCCTCGAGCGCGGCACGGCCGCCAACCTCTTCACCGGTGAAGCGCTTTCGCGAGCAAAAACCAACCTGGAGCGTGACCGCGCCGGTGCCGCAGCTGACAGCAAGGAACTGCCGGGTGCGGCGAAAGCGCTGGCAAACGCGAAGACCGGCAACGACATGGTTGCCATAGGCAAGCTCTATTTCAGCGCTGGTGATTACGCGAACTCCGCCGATGCGATCCGCAAAGGCCTGGCCAAGGGCGGGGTTGCGGATCCCGACGATGCGAACGCGCTGCTGGGCGTTGCACTGGTCCGTCTGGACAAGCCTGCCGACGCACGCGCGTCGTTCGGGGCGGTCAAGGACCCGAAGCTCGCGGCGATAACGCGACTCTGGGTGCTCTACCTGGATTCGTCGGCCGCGGGCGCCGCGGCACCGGCCACGACGGAAGCGCCGGCCGGCTGATTCCGACCGATCGATCACCGCTCCCCGGAAATGAAAAGGCCCCGCGGCAATACCGCGGGGCCTTCCTGTTCCGGCCAGAAGCTCAGGCCGCGGCAGGAAGAATCCCCCGCCGGCCGCACCGATCAGGTGCTCAACGTCCCTTGATTATCCAGAGTTTCGCTACTTCCGCGAACTTGGGCTCCTTGACCGCGGCAAATGCCTTGTTCGCCTCGGCGTTCTTGCCCTGGCGGGACAGCGAGATGCCGTAGAGCATCTGCACCCGGTCAGGGTCTTCCAGCCCGCCCTTCGCAACGGCCTGCGCGAGTACCGGGGCCGCCTTGGCATAATCCCCCGCGCTGAAGTAGAGCTTGCCTACGTCGTACAACTGCGTGCCGGTCTTTGCAGCCGCGAGCATGGCATCGGCCCTGGGCAACTCCTGCCGCTGGACGTCTGCGCGACGGGTCGCGGCCTGCAGCGTGCGCTGGGCGCGGTTGAGTTCCTCGCCCTGGAAAACGCCGGCTGCAAGACCCTGCTGGATCACGCGCTCACCCTCGATCGCAAAGCCGGCAACCACGAGTCCCTGCGACATGTCGGTGTACTGGCGGGCCTTGGTCAGCGCACCCACGTCCTCCGCCAGGCGATACAGCGCCAGCAGTTCATCATCGTGCTTGGTCTGGGAGATGTAGCCATCGAGCACGCGCTGCCAGGTGTCCTTGCTTGGGTAGTACCTGAGCAACAGGTCAAGCGCCTTTGCAGTACCGGCGGGATCGTTGATCTCGTAGCTCGAACGCAGCATCAGCTGCAACACGTCCTCGCTCGGTCGCTTGCCGCCCGCGGTCATGCGTTCGGCGGCCGCGATTGCGTTCTTGTAGTCCTTCTGCTGGTAATAGGCCTGCGCAATGAGCAACTGCATGTCCTGGTCGCCCGGCACCGACTTGAGGTACTGGTTGGCGAACTGGACGGCCTTCCCGTAGCTGTCGCCGCGGAAGTAGAGCTGCGCCAGCGTCTTGGTGCGCTGCACCTTCTCGCCGGCCGGCATCTGCCCCGATGACATCTGCTGCTCGAGCAGCCGTGCCGCGTCGAGGTTGCGGCCCTGCTGCAGGTAGACGTACCAGAGCAGCTCGTTGATCTTGTACTGCTCGAACGCTGTCTTGGTGGAAACGTCCTGGGCCTGCCGTATCGCCGCAAGCGCACCATTCCAGTTCTTCTTCTTGATCGCGTCCTGCGCGGCCTTCAGGTACTTGCCCACCGCCGGACCCACCTGCTGTTCGGCCATGGCGGTCACGGGAACGAGCAACGCCACAGACCCACCTGCCATGCTGCCCACGGCCAGCACGGCGCCCAGTACGTACGTTGCCTTGCTCATCTGTCGCCTCGCTATGGGGCCTCTACGCCCCCTCCAAGATAAAAGCCGCCGGGACTCATCGCCCCGGCAGCCTCGTTAATGACGGGACCACCGACGGGCCCTCGGGCCCGCGCTGGCGGTGTCTACATGAACTGCTCGTTGCCCACGAACCCGATCTTCAGCAGCCCATTGCGCTGGGCCGACGCCAGGACCCTGGCCACGACGTCGTAATCGACCCGCTTACTTGGCCAGATGTGCAGTTCGGGCTGCGGATCGGCCACCGCCTCGCGGGAGAAATAGTCGTTCAGGGTCTCGAAATCCGGGACCGGCGTGCCATTCCACAACACCGTTCCGTCGAAGTCGATCTCGAGGTTGATGACCACCGGCTCGACCTGCGAAGGCGCATTGCTGGCCCTCGGCATGTCGAGTTTCACGGCATGGGTCATCACGGGAATGGTGATGATGAACATGACGAGCAGCACGAGCAGGACGTCGATCAACGGCGTCATGTTCATTTCCATCATCGGCCCGTCTTCGTCAGCGCCTGCACTCATTGACATTCGACTACTCCAGGATTTGAGGCCGACGCATCAGCGACGGTAGCCGCGGTCCGGCTCGGTGATGAAGCCGACTTTCTGGATGCCGCTGCGCTGGCACAGCACGATAACCCGGCCGACGTTCTCCCACTTGGTCTGCCTGTCCCCACGCAGGTGGATTTCCGGCTGCGGATCCATTACCGCAACTTCCTTCAACCTCACCAGCAGCGCTTCCGGATTCGGCACCATTGCCGTGTTCCAGTAGATATTCCCGTCGGCATCAACCGCGATGTTGATGTTCTCCGGCTTGGTCTGCGTCGCGATGTTGGCCGCCTTCGGCAGGTCCACCTTGACCGACTGCGTGATCACCGGGACGGTGATCAGGAAGATGATCAGGAGCACCAGCATCACGTCCACCAGGGGCGTGGTGTTGATCTCCGACATCGGCCTGTCGTCGCCTGACGGGCCACCGCCCGTCGAAACTGACATGCCCATGGTAAATCCCTCCGGCGGCTCGTTTCAGCCGATTACTTCTTGGGGGTGCCGCCGAGGACGCGCGCGCCGGCGCCATGGACACGAGAGCCGCTTACGATCACCTGCTCGAGGTCCGACGCGAACAGCTTGACGCGCTCCATGATCTCCTTGTTCCGGCCGAGCAGGTAGTTGTAGCCCAGCACCGCCGGCACCGCGACCGCGAGGCCGATGGCCGTCATGATCAGCGCCTCGCCGACCGGGCCCGCCACCTTGTCGATGCTCGCCTGGCCAGCGACTCCGATTGCGACCAGCGCGTGGTAGATGCCCCACACCGTGCCGAACAGGCCGATGAACGGTGCCGTCGAGCCGGTGGTCGCCAGGAACGGCAGCTGTGTCTGCAGCGCGTTGCCGATGCGGGCGACGCCACGCGCGATCACGTTGTCGATCCACTCGTGCAGCGGCACTTCCTCGGTCATGCGCGAATCATGGTGCTCGGCGGCGTCGATCGCCTCGGAGGCTATTGCCTTGAAGACGTTGCCCTTGCCCGTCAGCTTGCCGACGCCGGTCTTGATGTTGTCGGCAGCCCAGAAATTCTTGTCGGCTTCCTTTGCCTGGCCAAGCAGCCGCTTCTGCTCCCACCACTTGGTGAAGATGATGAACCACGAATACGCGGACATGATGACCAGCAGCACCATGACGCCCTTTGCGACGAAGTCGCCCTGGGCCCACAGAGCCTGGATTCCGTACGGGTTGTCTACAGCAATCGTTTCAGCGGCCATGGGGAATTTCCTCCAAAAATTCGGTATCGAATCTGTTCGTTTGCGGCGGGGCGGCGACGATGTGACTGGGCGTCAGTCGGTGAGCTTGAAGGTAACCATGAAGTTGCCGCATGACGCGATGGGCTTGCCGTCTTCCTTCGCAGGCACCAGCTTCCAGTTGCGCTTTGAGTAGCTTGCGGCCGCTTCATCCAATCGCTCAAAGCCGCTGGACTTGGCAACATTGACGTCGGTGGGGCGTCCGGATTCGTCGACGCAGATGGTCAGCGTCACGGAACCCGCCTCGCCTGCACGACGCGACGCAGGCGGATAATCCGGCTGCCCGACCCGCGCCCCCCGGCCCTGCGTCGAAGGCGGCGTGCGAACGACCTTGTGCTCGACCGGCTTCGGCGGCGGCGGCGGCGCGACCGGCGCAGTAGGCCGCTCGGATGTCACGTTGGTGATCGCGGTGGTCGGTGCCGTGTCTGTCGCGATCTCGATCGAGATCTCAGGTGGCGGAACGAAAGGCGGCGGCGTATCGATTTCCGGCGGCGGCGGGGGCGGCTTGTCCTCGTCCGGCTTCTCGTCGATGATCTTGGTCTCGACCGGACCCATCACGACTTCGACCACTTTGGCGCCGAGGCCGGACGCTAGCACCCAGAAGAACAGGACGTGGATGATGACGACCAGCACGAACGCAAGCGATCGCTTGCTGTTTCTTGCCGGATCGTCGATTGAATAATCGTACGCCACGTCCCCTCCGCTGCTGTGGGACTACTTTCGCCAATGCTTCAGGGGCATTTCGGCGGGTGCCCAGCCCGGACCCGCGACACTACAAGAGCCGGTCCCCGGTCGCAACCCCGGGAAACTCGACGCACTCTACCCGCCCCAATTTGCCAACTCAACGGTCTTGCGCAGGTACAGGCTCACTTCGTCGCCCGGCGCGTCCCGAGACCGCGATCGGTCACGGCGCCAAGCGATGCGCTGCTCACCAGCGCCGCGTACTTGGCCAATACGCCGCGCTCCGAATAAGGCTTTGGCGCCACCCATTCCTGCTTCCTGCGCGCGAGTTCGGCGGCGGGTACCGCCAGCGAAATCGCGCTTCGGGATGCGTCGATACGGATCGCATCGCCATCCCTGACCAGGGACAAAGGGCCGCCGACCGCGGCCTCGGGCGAAACGTGCCCGACGACGAAACCATGGCTGCCGCCCGAGAAACGCCCGTCTGTAACCAGCGCGACCTTGTCGCCCAGCCCCTTGCCCATGATTGCGGCGGTGGGACTCAGCATTTCGCGCATTCCCGGGCCGCCGCGAGGTCCCTCGTATCGCACCACGAGGACGTCGCCTGCAACCACCGTGCCATCGAGAATCGCCTGCAGCGCCGCCTCCTCGCCATCGAACACGCGCGCGCGGCCCTCGAACAGCAGGCCTTCCTTTCCGGTGATCTTGGCAACCGCGCCTTCCGGCGCGAGGTTGCCATAGAGGACAACAAGGTGGCTCTCGGGCTTGATCGGGTTTGCCAGTGGCCGGACGATGTCCTGCGTCGCGGGGTACGGTTTCACGCGCCTAAGGTTCTGCGCGAGCGTCTTCCCGGTCACGGTCAGGCAGTCACCGTGCAGCAGGCCCGCGGACAGCAATTCCTTCATCAGCGGCTGGATGCCGCCGACCCGGATCAGCTCGGACATCGAGTAACGCCCGCTCGGTCGCAGGTCAGCCAGCACCGGAACGCGCGAGCCGATACGCGTGAAATCGTCGAGCTCGAGCGGTACGCCGGCGTCGTGCGCGATCGCAAGCAGGTGCAGCACCGCGTTGGTGGATCCCGCCAGCGCGATTGTCACGACGATGGCGTTTTCGAAGGACTCGCGACACAGGATGTCGGATGGCCGGATTCCTCGTCGCAACAGGCTGACCACAGCGCGCCCCGCGCTCTGGGCATCCAGGCGCTTGTTGCGCGAGACGGCCTCCTGCGCGGAACTGTTGGCGAGACTCATTCCAAGGGCCTCGATGGCAGAGGCCATGGTATTCGCGGTGTACATCCCGCCGCAGCTGCCCGCGCCGGGGATCGCGGTGCGCTCGACCTCGCGCAATTGCCGGTCCGTAATCGCGCCCCGGGCGTGGGCGCCGACGGCCTCGAATACCGACACGATGTCGCGGCGCTTGGCGCCCGGCCGGATCGTGCCGCCGTAGACGAACACGGCCGGACGGTCGAGTCGCGCGATCGCCATCATGCAGCCGGGCATGTTCTTGTCGCAGCCGCCGATCGCGACGATGCCGTCGAATCCCTGCGCACCGACCACCGTTTCTATCGAGTCGGCGATCACTTCGCGCGACACCAGCGAGTAGCGCATGCCAGGCGTGCCCATCGAGATGCCATCCGACACCGTGATGGTGCCGAACACCGTGCTCTTGCCGCCGGCTGCATCCACGCCGCCGGCCGCCGCATCGGCCAGCTTGTCGATGTGCATGTTGCACGGCGTCAGGTCGCTCCAGGTGGACGCGATACCGACCTGGGGCCGGCGGAAATCGCGATCGGTATAACCAACTGCGCGCAGCATCGCGCGACTCGGCGTCTGCTTCACGCCGTCGAACACCAGCTTGGAATTGGCGCGCGGATCGACCTTGCGTCGGGTCATGCGTGGACTCCTGAGGGTTGCAATATTGTGCGGCTGTCAGCCGTAGCGTTCGACCAGCAACGCGTACAGGGCACGCACCGCCTGCGGCTCGGCCCCGATCGGCCGGCCCGGACGATCCTTGCCGTTCCACGCATAAAGGTCGATGTGCAGCCAGTCGCGCGCCTCGGTCACGAAGCGACGCAGGAACAGTCCGGCGATGATGGATCCCGCGAACGGCGACGCAGATACATTGTTGATGTCGCCGACCCGGCTCGCGAACTCATCCTCGTAGCCGTCCCAGAGCGGCATCGGCCAGAGCGGGTCGCCGAGTTGCCTGCCATGGCGCACCAGCGCCTCCACGGTTTCCGCACGGCTGCCGAACAGCGCCGGCAGTTCGGGGCCGAGCGCGACCCGCGCCGAGCCGGTCAGCGTCGCGAGGTCCACCAGCAGGTCCGGCTTCTCGACATCGGCCGCCGCAAGAGCGTCGCAGAGCACCAGCCTGCCCTCGGCATCCGTGTTGCCAATTTCCACGGTCAAGCCCTTGCGCGTCGCGATCACGTCACCGGGCCGGTAGGCGCCGCCCGAGATCGCGTTCTCGACCGCTGGCAACAGGACCCGCAGCCGGACCGGCAGCGAACTCTCCATCACCAGGCGGGCAAGTGCGAGCACGCAGGCCGCGCCGCCCATGTCTTTCTTCATCAGCAGCATGCCCGGCGCGGCCTTGATGTCCAGTCCGCCCGAATCGAAGCACACGCCCTTGCCGACCAGCGTCACGCGCGGCGCGCCGGGATCGCCCCAGTGAAAATCCACCAGCCTCGGTGCCGACTCCGCGGCCCGACCCACCGCGTGAATGGCCGGATAGCCCTCGCGCAGCGCATCTCCCGCGACGACGTGCCCGTGCGCACCGCACCGAGTCGCCATCTCCAGCGCCTGCTCGGCCAGGCGCTGCGGCGTCAGGTCGCAGGCTGGCGTATTGATCAGGTCACGAGCCATCGCCAGCGCCGCGGATACACGGCGTACCTGCACCATCTCGGCCAGTTGCGGCGGAACCAGCGCGGCGAGCGGTTTCTCCGCTGGAGCCGGCTTTCGATAGCGTTCGAACCGATACGATCCGTAGGCCCAGCCGATCGCGGCCGCGGTCGCCGCAGCTGCCGGCAGCGGCGTCTCGATCCGCCAGGCGCCGGGAGGCAACCGCGCAGGGGCACCCGCCACGTGCAATGGCTCGATTGATTCGAGGCCCTGGAGCTTGCCGAGGCCCAACAGCGCCATACGAATCGAACCGTCCGCGGCCGGTACCACCGCGACCTGATGGCGTTCTGCCGTGAAGCGCATGGAGGCGAGCCATGCCCGGGTCGCCGCGTCCTGCGCATGCAGCAAGGACCCGAGGCCTGCCTCGGTCACCAGCAGGAGCGGCCTTGCGGCCGACGTGTCGTGTTCTTCAAACATCATGCCGACAGCTTATAGCGGAACTCAGCGGAACTTCTTTTTGCAGTGCGGTTGACAATGTCCGGCACCCTGTGCTGCTATTCATGGCCCGAAATCACGGCTCGGATCGGTTCTTCCCAGGCAGGCTAACGATGGACCTCGAGGCTTCGACCGCTCGCACGCTCGAAACGGCTCCCCGGCTGCCGGGCCTGCTGCTTGGGCTGCTCGTCCTGCTTCCCCACCGGAGGTGCGGGGCCCCGGGCTGAAAGCGCAAAGGCGCAGACGGATACCAGGAACCCCGCACCGGACATGATCCGGGCGGGGTTCTTCATTTGGACATGCAACATCATCTGACTGTCTCTCGAGGAGTTTAAAATGCGCGCGTACTCGAAAAAAGACGTGAACAAGAAGGTGCTCAAGGGCGCCCGGATCGCCGTGGTCGGTTACGGCAGCCAGGGTCGCGCGCACGCGCTGAACCTCAAGGACTCCGGTTACGACGTCGTGGTCGGTGTCCGCAAGGGCGACAGCTGGAAAAAGGCCAAGAGAGACGGCCTGACCGTCAAGACGCCGGCGGAAGCGGTCAAGGGCGCAGCACTGGTCGCCCTGCTGACACCCGACACGACCCAGGCGGAGAACTACAAGGAGATCCTGCCGAAGCTCGACAAGGGCGCAACCCTGCTGTTCGCGCACGGCTTCAACGTCCACTTCGGCCAGATCAAGCCGCGCAAGGACCTCGACGTGGTGCTGATAGCGCCCAAGGGTCCCGGCGACCTGGTGCGCCGCCAGTACCAGCAGGGGCGCGGCGTTCCCTGCCTGATCGCAGTTGCGCAGAATGCTTCGGGCGACGCGAAAGCCAAGGCGCTCGCCTACGCAGATGGCATCGGCGGCACGCGGGCCGGCGTCATCGAGACCACGTTCAAGGAGGAGACCGAGACCGATCTGTTCGGCGAGCAGGCGGTGCTCTGCGGTGGCGCGACCGAACTGGTGCTGAAGGGCTTCGAGACCCTGGTCGAAGCCGGCTACCAGCCGGAGGTCGCCTATTACGAGTGCCTGCACGAACTGAAACTGATCGTCGACCTGCTGCACGAGGGCGGCCTCGCCAAGATGCACCGGTACATCTCGCACACCGCCAAGTGGGGCGACCTGACGCGCGGCCCGCGGGTCGTCAACAAGGCGACCAAGAAGGAAATGAAGAAGATCCTGGCGGAAATCCAGGACGGCTCGTTCGCGCGGGCCTGGATCCGCGAGAACAAGACCGGACGCCGGAAGTACGACTCGCTGATGAAGAAGGACCTTGCCCACCCGATCGAGAAAGTGGGCGTGAAACTGCGCGCACGCATGCCCTGGTTGAACGAGGGCTGAAGGAGGACCCCATGACTGCCAAGCCCCGCGACCCGAACCGCGTCATCATTTTCGACACCACGCTGCGTGACGGCGAGCAGTCGCCCGGCTGCAGCATGACGCAGCCCGAGAAGCTGCGGGTCGCGCGCGCGCTGGCGGAACTTGGCGTGGACGTCATCGAGGCGGGCTTCCCGGCCGCGTCCCGCGGCGACTGGGAGGCCGTGCGCGAGATCGCGCGCACGGTGCGCGGGCCGGTCATTGCGGGACTCGCGCGCTGCAATCGCGAGGACATCGACAAGGCCTGGAGCGCGGTCCGCGAGGCGGCGCGACCGCGACTTCACGTGTTCCTCGCCACCAGCGCCATCCATCGCGAGCACAAGCTCAACATGGCGAAGGAGCAGATCATCCACACGGCCGTGGAAGGCGTGAAGTACGCTCGCAGCCTCTGCGACGACGTGGAGTTCTCGCCCGAGGACGCGTCGCGCACCGAGCTCGAGTTCCTGCGCGAAGTGGTCGAGGCCGCGATCGACGCCGGCGCCACGACCATCAACGTGCCCGACACGGTCGGCTATACCGTGCCCGAGGAATTTCACGAGGTCTTCGACTACCTGTTGAAGAACGTGCGTGGCGCCGAGCGCGCGACCTTCAGCGTGCACTGCCACAACGACCTCGGCATGGCGGTGGCCAACAGCCTCGCCGCGGTCCGGGCCGGTGCGCGCCAGATCGAATGCACGATCAACGGCATCGGCGAACGGGCGGGCAATGCCTCGCTCGAGGAACTGGTGATGGCGATGAAGACGCGCGAGGCCCTGCTCGGCCTGCACACCGGCATCGACACCCGGCGCCTGTTCCCCACCAGTCGCCTGCTCTCGAGCATCACCGGCATGGCCATCCCGCGCAACAAGGCGGTGGTCGGCGAGAACGCCTTCGCGCATGAGTCGGGCATCCATCAGCACGGCATGCTGAAACATCACTCTACGTACGAGATCATGCGGCCCGAGGACGTCGGCCTGACGCGCTCGCACCTGGTGCTCGGCAAGCACAGTGGCCGCGCCGCATTGCGCGACAGGATCAAGGAACTCGGCTTCGAACTCTCCGACGCGGAACTCGCCCGCGTTTTCGAGGACTTCAAGGCCCTCGCGGACAAGAAGAAAGAGTTGTTCGACGGCGACCTCGAGGCGCTGGTTCTCAAGGCCGAATTCGCTGAGAGCGGGCCGTGGCATCTCGAGAGCCTGCACGCGGTCAGCGACTCGGCCGGCGCTGCGATGGCACGCGTCGGCCTGCGCCACGGCGACGGCCGGTTGTTGTCGCAGGAATCCGGCGGCGACGGCCCCGTGGACGCGGCCTTCAAGGCCATCGAGGCGGCGACCGGCGTCGAGGTGACGCTGCGCAAGTTCGAGGTGCACAGCGTGTCGATGGGCGAGGACGCCCAGGGCGAGGCCGTGGTGACGGTGGAGCACAACGGGCGTTCCTATCGCGGCTCCAGCGTCACGACCGATATTGTTGAATCGGGCGTTCGCGCCTTCCTCGAGGTCGTCAATCGCATCGAGTCCACGCGCGCATCCGCCGAACGAATCGAGAAGCGCAACGCCGAGGCGGTGGACACCGCTACGACCCCCTGACCGAGTCGGCCATCGGAGCCAGAATGACCGCGAAGACCCTGTTCGAGAAGGTCTGGGAGCGGCACGAAGTCGTGCCGGAGACTCCCGACACGCCGGCCGTGCTGTACATCGACCTGCACCTGACGCACGAAGTCACCTCGCCCCAGGCGTTCTCGGTGCTGCGCGGCAGGAGCCTCAAGGTACGGCGTCCGGATCGAACCCTTGTGACCATGGACCACTCGACGCCAACCGAGACCTCCCAGGTATTTGGTGGCGTGCCGATCGCGCTCGAGTCCGCGGCGAAGCAGGTCCGCCAGCTGGAAATCAACTGCGCGGAATTCGGGCTCGACCTGATCGGCCTGCGCGACGAACGGCGCGGCATCGTGCACGTCATCGGCCCCGAACTTGGCGCGACGCAACCCGGCAAGACCATCGTGTGCGGCGACAGCCACACCAGCACGCACGGTGCGTTCGGCGCGCTCGCGTTTGGCATAGGTACGACGGAGGTTGGCTACGTGCTCGCGACGCAGTGCCTGCTGCAGCGCAAGCCCAGGACACTGGCGATCGAATTTGCCGGCCGGCTCGGCCCGGGCGTGACGGCCAAGGACCTGGTGCTCGCGGTCATCGGGCAGATCGGCGTGAACGGCGGCACCGGCCACGTGATCGAATTTCGCGGACCGGCCATCGAGGCGATGTCGATGGACGAACGCATGACGATCTGCAACATGTCCATCGAGGCCGGCGCACGGGCCGGCATGGTCGCCCCGGACGAAACCACGTTCACGTACCTGAAAGGCCGTCCGCGCGCCCCGCAGGGAGAGGACTGGAATCGGGCGATCGCCGACTGGCGCACGCTCAAGTCGGATCCTGGCGCGGTCTTCGACCGCACCGTGCACATCGATGCCGGGGCGATCGAGCCCATGATCACCTACGGGACCAATCCCGGCATGGTGGTGCCGGTTTCCGGCCGGGTACCGGACCGTCCGGGCGATGCCGTGTTCGCTCGCGCGCTTTCCTACATGGGCCTCGAGCCGGGCCAGTCGCTGCGCGACCGGCCGGTCCAGGTCGTGTTCATCGGCAGCTGCACCAATGCAAGGCTGTCGGACCTCGAGCTCGCCGCCCGTGTACTCGCCGGACACAAGGTCGCACCGGGCGTGCGGGCGCTGGTGGTGCCCGGGTCGCAGCAGATCAAGCGCGAGGCCGAGGCGCTGGGGCTCGCGAAAATCTTCACCGATGCCGGCGCGGAATGGCGCGAATCGGGCTGCTCGATGTGCCTTGGCATGAACGGCGATACCGTTGACCCCGGTCTTTATTGCGTCAGCACCAGCAACCGCAACTTCGAGGGACGCCAGGGCGCGGGTTCACGCACCCTGCTCGCAAGCCCGGCGACGGCCGCAGCAGCGGCGATCCGGGGCCGCGTCACCGACCCGCGCGAATTCATTCACTGAGGCCACATGGATCCGATCAAAGTCATCCGTTCGCGGACGGTCGTGATGTCGTCCACCAACATCGACACCGACCAGATCATCCCGGCGCGATACCTCACCACGACCACGCGCGAAGGGCTCGGCGCCGCGTTGTTCGCGGACCTGCGCAACGGTCCCGATGGCTCCCCGCGGCCGGACTTCGTGCTGAACCGCCCCGAGTCGCGCGGTTGCCGGATCCTGGTGGCCGGCCGCAACATTGGCTGCGGCTCGTCGCGCGAGCACGCGCCGTGGGCCCTGCTCGACTTCGGCTTCCAGGCGGTCATCAGCACCGAGATCGCGGACATTTTCCGCAGCAACAGCCTGAAGAACGGCCTGTTGCCGATCGTCGTGGACGAAGCTATCCACCAGTGGCTGCTGGACAACCCGGGAGCCCTGGTCGAGATCGACCTGCCCGCCTCGGTCCTGCGGCTTCCCGACGGCAGGCAGACAGCCTTTCCGATCGAGCCATTTGCCCGCTACTGCCTGATGAACGGTGTCGATGAACTCGGCTACCTGCTCGGCCAGGCCAGCGCGATTGCTGCCTACGAGAGCCAGCACACATGAAAGCGCGCATCACGGTGCTCGCCGGCGACGGCATCGGCCCGGAAGTCACGACAGCGGCGGTGCGCGTACTCGAATCAGTGGCAGGCGCATTCGGTCACGAGTTCGAGTTTGTCGATGCCCTGATCGGCGGGGCCGCGATCGATGCTAGCGGCTCGCCGCTGCCGCCGCGCACCGTGGACGCCTGCCGCAGCTGCGATGCCGTGCTGCTCGGCGCCGTGGGCGGACCCAAGTGGTCGGACCCAGCGGCCCGGGTCCGGCCCGAGCAGGGTCTGCTGGAGCTGCGCCGGACACTGGGGCTGTTCGCCAACCTGCGCCCTGTGCGGACGCTGGAGTCGGTGCTCGACGTCTCGCCGTTGAAGGCGGAAGTCATCACGGGCGTCGACATCATGGTCGTGCGCGAACTCACGGGCGGGATCTATTTCGGCCGCAAGAGCCGCACCGCCCTGGAGGCCGAGGACGTCTGTTCCTATTCCGCAAACGAGATCGAACGGGTAACCCGCACGGCCGGCCGCCTGGCCATGCAGCGCAAGCGCCGCATCGTCTCCGTCGACAAGGCGAACGTGCTGGAGACTTCGCGGCTGTGGCGCTCGGTCGTGGAGCGCGTGATATCGGAGGAGTTTCCCGACGTATCGCTTGAGCACATGCTGGTCGATGCCGCGGCCATGCACCTGCTGCTTCGACCGACCTCGTTCGACGTGCTTCTGACCGAGAACATGTTCGGCGACATCCTGACCGACGAGGCGTCGATGCTGGCAGGGTCGCTCGGGCTGCTTCCCTCTGCGTCGCTCGGGGACGGAACAGTCGGCCTCTACGAACCGATCCACGGATCGGCGCCGGACATCGCGGGTCGAGGCATCGCAAATCCCTGCGGCGCGATCCTGAGCAGCGCGATGCTGCTGCGTCACTCACTCGGTCTCGAGCGCGAGGCGGCGACGGTAGAGGCTGCGGTAGAGTCGACCCTGTCCGCGGGGCTGCGGACCGCCGACATCGCCCCCAGGGGACAGGCGTCAATCGGCACCGAAGCGGCCGCTGACGCGATAATTGAGCGAATTTTAACGGCACATTAACCCTTTACAAAACAATATCTTACGAGATTATCAACAGAAGATGGATAAAGATTCCGGCTCCGCACGGCGCTGACTGGAAAACCATGTGCAAGCCCCGGAAAACCGGAGCTATACTGCGCGTCCGCAGACGGCTCCGACCGACCGAACCGCCGGACAGAGTCGCCAGAACATCGATCGTGTAGGACTTGAGTCGGGTTAGTCATTGCCTCAAGGACTGAGGCACTCTTGTCCTGTCGCGAAAGGCCGGCATCACTGCCGGCCTTTCTTTTTTTTGGCATCCCCAGGATTGCCCGCGGCGTTCAACCGGCGCGGCCCGCAGCTGCCAGTCCCTTCTCCAGGTCGGCAACCAGGTCCGCACCTTCCTCGATGCCGATCGAAAGCCTGAGCAGGGTCTCCGAGATACCGGCACGCTCGCGCGCCACCGCGTCCATTGCCGCGTGCGTCATGCTGGCCGGGTGCGCGACCAGGCTTTCCACTCCGCCCAGCGACTCGGCGAGTGAAAACAACTCGAGCGAGCCAAGCAGCGCCTTGACGTTGTCGACCGTGCCCTTCAACTCGAAACTCGCCATCGCGCCATATCCGCCCTGCTGGGCGCTGGCGATCGCGTGTCCAGGGTGCGACTCGAGCCCCGGATAGTAGACCTTCGATACCGCCGGGTGGCGGGACAGCAGTTCGACGACCTGCGCGGTGTTCTCGCCGTGGGCGCGCATGCGGGCATGCAGGGTGCGCATCCCGCGCAGCGTCAGGTAGCTGTCGAACGGAGCGCCTGTCACGCCGGTGCAGTTGGCCCACCACGCGAGTTGCTCGTGCAGATCCCGCCGGGCCGCGACGACGGCGCCGCCGACCACGTCGCTGTGGCCGTTCAGGTACTTGGTGGTCGAGTGCACGACCACGTCGGCGCCGAGTGCGATCGGCCTCTGCCACACCGGGGAAAGGAACGTATTGTCTGCGACCACCAGCGCGCCGGCGTCGTGCGCTGCGGAGGCTGCAGCGGCCAGGTCCACGATCCTGAGCAGCGGATTGCTGGGCGTCTCGATCCAGACGAGCGCCGGCCCGGACCCCAGTGCGTCCTGCAGCACAACTGCATCCTGGAAATCGACGAACCGCACGTCCAGCGAGCCGCGCTCGCGGAGCGCGTTGAAGAGCCGGTAGGTGCCGCCGTAGCAATCATGCGGAACCACCGCCACCTGGCCGGGCCGGAACAGCTGGGTAACCAGCGAGACCGCAGCCATCCCCGAGGAGGTGACGACCGCGCCCGCCCCTCCCTCCAGGTCGGCAAGCGCATCGGCAAGCGCGTCGCGCGTCGGGTTGCCGGACCGCGAGTAGTCGTAGGCGCGCTTCTCGCCGAAGCCCGCGAACGCGAACGTGGACGTCAGGTGGATCGGCGGCACCACGGCCCCGAACTGCGTATCGGATTCCAGCGCCGCGCGCACCGTGCGGGTCTTCTGCGTCGTTTTTTTGCTCATTTCAGTCCAGGGCTTGCGCGAAAACGTCGCGCAGCACGTCGGTCTCCTTCAGGAATGCGTCGTGGCCATAGAGCGAACTGATCTCGACCAGCCGGCAGTTGCCTGCCAGGCGGTCGCGCAGCTCGCGCATGTCGGAAAGCGGCACCAGTTGGTCCTCAACCACGGCGACCAGGGTCACGGGCACGTTGATTGCCGCCGGGTCGACGCGGTGCAGGTCGATCGACTCGGACAGGCAGACGAAGGCTTCGGGCCGGTACTGTGCCGCATAGGCCTCACCGCGCGCAAAGAGGTAGGACTCCACCGGGAAGCGGAAGCCCTGCGTCGTCTGCTCCGGAGGACCGGAGAATCGCTCCTCGAATTCACGTGAAGAACGGTAGGTTGCCATCGCGAGAGCCCGCGCGAATGCCAGGCCGCGCTGCCCCTCGCCGTGGCCGAGCGCATAGCGCACGAACGCGCGCTGCACGCTGCGCCAGGCCGTGGACATCGGGTGCGTCCGGTGAGCGGCGCTGATCACGACCGCGTGCCGCAGTCGCGCCGGATGCCGCTCGGCGAGTGCCAGCGCCACCATTCCGCCGTAAGAGGCGCCGATGCAGCCGTGCAGCTGCTCGAGGCCGAGCCGGCCCAACAGGCCCACGATCATCGCTGCCTGGTCGTAGGCGCTGACGGTCGGAAAGGCCTCTCCTGCCCCGGGGCCCGAGGTCGAGTGACTGCCGCCGAGGAAGTCGATGCCGAGTACCCGGTATCGGTCGGTATCCAGCGCCCTGCCCGGCCCGATGCTCTCTTCCCACCAGCCGCCGGGCTCGCCCGGCAGGCCGAATACGTACCGCCCGGCCGAGATGCCGCCGAGGACCGCGACCACCGGGGCCCCCGACCGGCCGGCCAGGCGGTAGGCGACATCTACAGCCTCGAGACTGCCGCCGAAATGCAGCGGAAACGCAGCTGCGAGCCGCTGCACGGCGCTCACGCACTCGTACCCATCGGGGACTCGCCCGACGGGCAAACTCGAATCGGCTGCAGCGCTGGGCGACATGTCGCGAACGTACTCCATCGGCGACCCGTCCAGGGGCCGCCCGGCAAGCTTCGAGACTCGCGTGGAGCACGATGGTCGCCACGACCGACATCCCCGGCAGCGAACCGGGGCAGCTTCGCGGCAACTCATCTGTCGGTGGACCGTGTCCCCGTGGAGTTGGCACCTTTTCGGGAGGGTTGGTCCCGACGGTTGCCCCGGCTTCAAAGGGCCATTCCCTCAGCCGGTCTCGATGAGCGCGCGAAGTTTAGGTGGCGCCGGCTCGGAGCGTCAAGACAAGGGGCTTGCCCCGGCGAGGGCGATGTATTAATGTAGTATCACGTTATTACATTGGACCACCCCATGAAGACCCATCGCGGCATCTCGCAGCGGCAGGAAGCCGCGGCTGAACGCTCGCTGTACCAGGCCGTGCTGACCCTTCGCACCATCGAGGAGTGTCGCGACTTCTTCCGCGACCTGTGCACACCGGCCGAGCTGCAGGCGCTGACCGACCGCTGGAACGTAGTCGGGCTCCTGCAGCAGGGTATCCCCTACCGGGAGATCCACCGCGTCAGCGGCGTGAGCGTCACGACGATCGGCCGGGTCGCGCGCTACCTGGGCGGTGGCAACGGCGGCTATGCGCTGGCGGCCCGCCGCCTGTCGGAGCGCTGAAATGGAACGCAAGCAGCGCCTGCGCATCGCGATCCAGAAGTCCGGGCGGCTCACCGAAAACTCGCTGGACCTGCTGGAGCGTTGCGGTCTCAAGTACAGCCGCGGCAAGGACCAGCTGATGTGCTACGGGGAGAACATGCCGCTCGACGTGCTGTTCGTCCGCGACGACGACATCCCGGACCTGGTCCAGGAAGACGTCTGCGACCTCGGCATCGTCGGGATCAACGTCATCGACGAGAAGCGGCTGGCGATGTCGGCGCGCGGCACCGAGCCCGGCTTCGAACTGGTGCAGCGCATGGACTTCGGGCGCTGCAGGCTGTCCATCGCGGTGCCGGACGACTATCCGTACCAGGGCCTGCAGAGCATAGCCGGCCGGCGTATCGCAACGACCTATCCCAATACCCTCGCGCGCTTCCTGCGCGAGAATTCGCTCGAGGCCGAGATCGTGACCCTGTCCGGGGCCGTCGAAATCGCCCCGCGCCTCGGCCGTGCCGACCTCATCTGCGACCTGGTGTCCACCGGGTCCACGCTGTCGGCCAACCACCTCCGGGAAGTCACGACCGTGCTCGAGAGCGAAGCGGCGCTGATCCGCACGCCGGTGCCCCTGCCGGACGAAAAGGCCGACTGGGTACGCCGGTTGCTGCTGCGCATCGACGGCGTGCAGCAGGTTCGCGAGAGCAAGTACATCATGCTGCACGCGCCCCGCTCGGCGCTCGCAGAGATCCGGAAGCTGCTGCCGGGCAGCGAATCCCCGACGGTCATCCCGCTCGAGGGGCCGGGCAACAAGGTTGCGATCCACGCCGTGTGCCGGGAGAACGTATTCTGGGAGACCCTCGAGAGCCTCAAGGCGGCCGGAGCCAGCGCGGTGCTGGTCCTGCCGGTGGAGAAGATGCTGGCATGAGCACGACGCTGAAACCGATAGACTGGTCTGCCCTCGGCGACGAGCAGCGTCGGGAGCTCCTGCGTCGGCCGGCGCAGCGCGACACGGGCACGCTGCTCGCCAGCGCCGCGCTGATCGTCGACCAGGTGCGCAGTCGCGGCGACGCGGCGCTGCGCGAGTACACGGCGCGGTTCGACGGGGTCACGCTCGAGTCGCTCGCCGTGACCGCGGCCGAGTTCGACGAAGCGGCCGCCGACATCACCCGCGAGCAACTCGCCGCGCTGCGCCGCGCGATCGAGACCGTGACGCGCTTTCACGAGACCCAGTCGCTGGAGCCGGTGCGCGTCCAGACGGCGCCCGGCGTGAACTGCGAGCGCGTGTTCGTGCCGATCGATGCCGTCGGCCTGTACGTGCCGGCCGGCACCGCGCCGCTGCCCTCCACCGCCATCATGCTCGCAGTGCCGGCGCGCCTGGCTCGATGCCCGCTGCGTGTGCTGTGCACGCCGCCCCGGCCGGATGGTCGCGCGGACCCTGCCGTGCTGCTGGCGGCACGGCTCTGTGGAATCGACACCGTGTTCAAGGTTGGCGGCGCCCAGGCGATCGCTGCCATGGCCTACGGCACCGAGAGCGTGCCGAAGGTGAACAAGGTGTTCGGGCCCGGAAACTCATGGGTCACGGCGGCCAAGCAACTGGTGGCCGCCGACGCGGACGGGGCCGCGCTCGACATGCCGGCGGGACCGTCCGAGGTGCTGGTCATTGCCGACGATGCGGCGACCGCCGGGTTCGTCGCCGCGGACCTCTCGCCCAGGCCGAGCACAGCGAGGATGCGCAGGTGGTGCTGGTCACGACCACGCGTGGATTCGCCGAGCAGTGCATCGCCGAGGTGGAGCGCCAGCTTGCCTCCCTGCCCCGGCGCGAGATCGCGGCGCGTGCCATTGCCGGCAGCCGGGTCATCCTGGTTCCCGACCTCGACACCGCGCTCGAGGTGAGCAACCTGTACGCCCCGGAGCACCTGATACTGCAGGTGCGATCACCGCGCCGCTGGCTCGAGCGGGTCCGCAACGCGGGTTCCGTGTTCCTCGGCGCCTGGACGCCCGAGACCATGGGCGACTACTGCAGCGGCACCAACCACGTGTTGCCCACCTACGGGCATGCCCGTGCCTACAGCGGCCTCGGCGTGCTCGATTTCGTCCGCCGCATGACCGTCCAGGAAGTCACGCCGGAGGGCCTCGCGGACCTCGGGCTCACGGCCCGCGTGCTCGCCCGGCTCGAGGCACTCGAGGGCCACGCCAACGCGGTCACGGTCCGCCTCGACGCCATCGCCGCCGGGACACAACAATGAGCTCGGTGCTTGCGCTGGCCCGTCCCGACATCCTGGAACTGCAGCCCTACCAGCACGCGGCGTGGGACCCGTCGCACGAGCGCATGCATGCCAACGAGATGCCCTGGCGTGCACAAGGCGACAACAGCGACGCCGGCCTTAACCGCTATCCTGAGCCGCAGCCGCGGGCGCTGGTGGAACGCATGGCACGCCTGTACGGGGTGCCCGCGGGCCAGCTGCTGGTCGGACGCGGCAGCGACGAGGCGATCGACCTGCTGGTGCGAGCTTTCTGCCGTGCGGGTATCGACAGCGTCGTGACCTGCCCGCCGACCTTCGGCTTCTACAAGGTCGCCGCCCGGATCCAGGGTGCCGCTGTGATCGAGGTGCCGTTGCGCGGCGAGGATTTCCTGCTCGACATGCGCGGCGTGATCGATGCCGGCGCGCGCGCGAAGATCGTGTTCCTGTGTTCCCCCAACAACCCTACCGGGAGGCTGCTCGACGAGCCGGACATTCTCGCGATCTGCCGTGCGCTCGAAGGCCGCGCGCTGGTCTGCCTGGACGAGGCCTATCTCGAGTTCTCGGGGCGTGCCAGCCTGGCAAGCCGGATCGGTGAGTATCCGAACCTCGTGATCCTGCGCACGCTCTCCAAGGCCTACGCACTCGCTGGCGCGCGTTGCGGCACGCTGGTCGCGGCCGAGGAGATCGTCGCGCTGCTGAAGCGCATCATCCCCCCCTACGCAATTCCGTCGTCCACCGTCGAGGACGTGCTGCGACTCACCGAGGCACCCCAACAGGCGATATCCGCGGAACGCATCCGTACGATCCTCGACGAGCGTGAGCGGATGCGACTGCGCCTGGTCGACATGCCTTCGGTGCTGCGGGTATTCGGCTCGGACGCCAATTTCCTGCTGGTCCGCTTCAAGAATGCACGCAGCACGCTGGAGGCCGGCAAGTCCGCCGGACTCCTGGTCCGGGACTTCAGCCAGGCACCGCGACTCGAGGGTTGCCTGCGCATTTCCGTCGGGACGCCCGAACAGAACGAGCGGCTGCTGGCCGCGCTGGAGCGCGCATGAGCCTCGAACGCATCCTGTTCATCGACCGCGACGGCACCTTGATCGAGGAACCCGACGACAAGCAGGTGGACAGCCTGGCCAAAGTACGGCTCGCGCGCGGCGTGATTGCCGCGCTGCTGGACTTGAAGCGCGCCGGATATCGGCTGGTCCTCGTGAGCAACCAGGACGGCCTCGGCACGACGTCTTTTCCGGAATCGAGCTTTCGCGAACCGCAGGACTTCATGCGCGAGATCTTCGCGTCACAGGGTATCGAGTTCGAGGCGGAGTTCTTCTGCCCCCATTTCCCTGCCGACGACTGCGCCTGTCGCAAGCCCAGGACCGGGCTTCTCACCGAGTTCATGGCCGGCCGCAGCATCGACCTCGCGAGAAGCTACGTGATCGGGGACCGCCAGACCGACCTGGACCTCGCCGCGAATCTCGGCGTCAGCGGCATCCGCATCCACGGTGACGGTGGCGCGACCTGGATGGAGATTGCCGCCCGCCTGTGCCGGCCCGAACGCATCGCGCGAGTCGAACGCCGCACCAAGGAAACCGACATCACGGTGGCCGTCAACCTGGACCGCGAAGCGCCGGTCTCCATCTCGACCGGCATAGGCTTCTTCGACCACATGCTCGAGCAGGTGGCACGCCATGGCGCCTTTTCACTCGAGCTCAGCTGTAGCGGCGACCTAGGCGTCGACGAGCACCATACGGTCGAGGATTGCGCGCTGGCACTCGGCCAGGCGCTGCGCGAGGCGCTGGGAGAAAAGCGTGGCATCGGGCGCTATGGCTTCGTGCTGCCGATGGATGAAGCTGTTGCCCAGGTCGCCATCGACCTGTCGGGCCGGCCGTACGCCGTGTTCACGGGACGGTTCGGGCGCGACATCGTGGGCGCGCTGCCCACGGAACTGGTGCCGCACTTCTTCCGCTCGCTGGCCGACAGCCTCGGCGCGGCGATCCACATCGAGGTCCGCGGCGAGAACACGCACCATATGATCGAGGCCTGCTTCAAGGGCGTTGGTCGCGCGCTGCGACGCGCGGTGCGGGTACGCGGCGACGAGCTGCCCAGCACCAAGGGCGTCCTGTGAGCCGGCATCCGTGAGCAGCGTCGCCATCATCGACAACGGCGGAGCGAACATCGCCTCGTTGCGCTACGCGCTCGAGCGCCTGGGCGCCGACGCACGACTGACCGCCGATCCGGCGGTGCTGGAGGCCGCGCCGCGGGTGATCCTGCCAGGCGTCGGTGCCGCCGCGGCGGCAATGCAGCGCCTCGAGTCGCTCGGCCTGGTCCAGGCGATCCGTAACCTGCGGCAACCAATGCTCGGCATCTGCCTCGGCATGCAACTGCTCTTCGACACCAGCGAGGAAGGTGATACGTCCTGCCTCGGATTGCTGTCGGGCCGCGTGGAGCGCATCGCCGACCGCGACGCGTACCCGGTGCCGCACATGGGTTGGAACCAGCTCGAGTTCGGCTCGCCCGATCCACTGCTCAAAGGCATCGCGCGCGGCGACCATGTCTATTTCGTGCACAGCTATGCCGCGCCCGTCGGGCCGTGGACCGTCGCAACCGCAGACTATGGCGGATCCTTCTCGGCAGTCGTCCGCCGGGATAATTTCGTCGGCATGCAGTTCCATCCCGAGCGCTCCGGGGCGACGGGCGCCCGCCTGCTCGCGAACTTCCTGGAGGCCGGATGATGCAACTGATACCGGCAATCGACCTGCGCGACGGCCGGGTCGTGCGGCTGCTGCAGGGCCGGTTCGACGCGGAGACCATTTACGCAGACGACCCGATGACGGTCCTCGACAACTATGCAGGACTGGGTGCGCGACTGGTGCACGTCGTGGACCTCGACGGCGCGCGTGCAGGGGCGCAGGGTAACGCTGCTGCGATCGCCGCGCTCGCTGCGTCCGGACGCGCGGCGCTGCAGGTCGGTGGCGGCGTTCGCAACCGCGACACGGTCAAGCGCCTGCTCGAGGCGGGAGTCGCCAGGGTCGTCGTCGGCAGCGCGGCCGTCTCCGAGCCTGTGGAGGTCGCATCCTGGCTGCAGGAGTTCGGACCCGACTGCGTGGTGCTCGCGTTCGACGTACGCGCTCGACGACACTGGAATACCGCGGCTGGCCACGCACGGCTGGGAACGCCAGACAGCGCTCAGCCTGTGGGATGCGGTCGGTCGTTTCGAACCGCACGGTCTGCGGCATGTGCTCTGCACCGACGTGGCACGCGACGGTGCGCTGTCCGGCCCGAACCAGGCGCTATACGAGGACGCGGTGCGCCGATACCCCGGGATCTGCTGGCAGGCGTCGGGAGGCGTGCGCGACGCCGACGACCTGCGAGCGCTCGCCTCCGCCGGTGTCTCCGGGGCGGTGAGCGGCCGGGCGCTGCTGGAAAAACGCATGCTGGCAGAGGAGTTGGCGCCATTCTTGCGAAGCGAATAATTCCCTGCCTGGACGTGCGTGACGGCCAGGTCGTCAAGGGCGTGCGGTTCAGCGACCACCGCATCGTCGGCGACATCCTCGACCTTGCGAATCGCTATCGCACCGAGGGCGCGGATGAACTCGTCTTCTATGACATCACGGCGAGCCCCGAGGGCCGGTCGGTGGACCGGGACTGGGTATCGCGAGTCGCACGCGAGCTCGACATCCCATTCTGCGTCGCGGGTGGCATCCGCGACGTGCGCGACGCAGAGGCGGTACTGAACGCGGGTGCCGAGAAGATCTCGGTCAATTCCCCCGCGCTTGCCGACCCTTCCCTCATCGGACGCCTGGCCAGGCGCTTCGGCTCGCAGTGCATCGTGGTCGGCGTGGACAGCCAGACCGTCGATCGTGACTACCTCGTCTACCAGTACACCGGAGACCCGAAGCGGTCCAGCAGCACGGCGCGTCGCACCCTGGACTGGGTCCGCGAGGCGCAGGATCGCGGTGCTGGCGAGATCGTGCTCAACTGCATGGCGAGCGACGGCGTGCGCGAGGGCTACGATATCGAGCAGTTGCTGCTGGTCAGGGATGCCTGCCGCGTGCCGTTGATCGCCTCGGGTGGCGCCGGTGCCCCCGGGCATTTCGTCGATGTGTTCCTGCGCGCAAGGGTCGACGGCGCGCTGGCCGCCAGCGTGTTCCACTCGGGCGAGATCGCAATTCCAGAACTCAAGCGGCAACTGGCTGCAGCGAATGTGGAGGTACGACCGTGACGCCGGATCAGGTTCGGACACTGGCCTGGGACAAGGGCGCGGGCCTGCTCCCGGCGATCGTGCAGCACGCGCGCACCGGGCAGGTATTGATGCTCGCATTCATGAACCAGGAAGCGCTCCGCCTGACACTCTCCACCGGACGCGCGGTCTTCTTCAGTCGTTCGCGCGGCGAGCTGTGGACCAAGGGGGAAACCTCGGGCAACTACCTGAACGTGGTGGACGTCAGCATGGACTGCGACGCCGACGCGATACTGGTGCTCGCCGACCCGCTCGGCCCGACCTGCCACAATGGCACCGAGTCGTGCTTTGCCGATGCCGCGCCCACCGACGTGCAGACGCTCGGCTTCCTGCGCGTGCTCGAGACGACGATCGCCAACCGCATGGCGGAGAAGCCCGAAGGCAGCTATACCGCGCGACTGGTGGCCGAGGGTCCCGGGCGGATCGCGCAGAAAATCGGCGAGGAAGGCGTGGAGACTGCGCTTGCAGCCGTGACGCAGGGACGACGCGGGCCTGCTGTCGGAGTGCGCGGACCTCGTCTATCACCTGGTCGTGCTGCTGAAGTCGCGTAACCTCCAGCTCGACGACCTGGTCGCCGAATTACGCTCGCGACACGACCGGCGGCCCTGACCTCCCGCCCGCCGCCAGCGAAAGCATCAGGACCGCGGCCGCGGCGGTCACCAGCGCGGACACCGCAAATGCGGTCGTAGAGCCGAAACGCTCCCAGATCAGGCCGAACAACACCGCGCCGGGCAGCGCGAGCAGTCCGCTCGCCAGGTGATACAACCCGAAGGCCGTGCCGCGCTGCTCGGCGGCAGCGTGGTCCCCGATCACGGATCGTTCTGCGGGCTCCGTGATGGCAAGCGTGGCCGAATAGGCGATGAACAGCGCCCAGACGCCCAATTTCCCCGGGCCGGCGAAGGCCAGCAGCGACAGCACAAGCACTCGAAGTGACCAGCCTCCAAGCAGCAGCGGCAGGCGCCCGATGCGGTCGGAGAGGATACCGGCCGGCATTGCGATCAGCATCTTGGCCACGCTGGCCGCGGCCCAGACCAGCGGCACCCAGACCACCTGCAATCCAGCCTGCCGCGCCCAGAGCACGACGAACACCTCCGGCACGCTTGCAAGCGCAAGCAGGCCCGCGGCGACGATCATTGCGCGCAGCCGGCCGTGCAGCGCGCCCCAGGAGAATTTCGGTGGTGCCGGCACCGCAGCCGCCTGCGCCGGGGGCACGCCGAAATAAAGCAGCAGCAGCACCATCACGCCGGGCACGGCCGATGCCAGGAACACGTGCTTAAGGTCCACCTGTGACGACAGAAGCGCGAAAGCGAGCAGCGGACCGATCACCGAGCCCGCATGGTCCATGGAGCGGTGGAATCCGAAGGACCGTCCGCGCTGCTCAGGCCCCGCTGCCGCCGCGATCAACGCATCGCGTGGCGCGGTACGGATGCCCTTGCCGACGCGGTCGAGGAAACGCAGCACCAGCACGGCGGGCCAGCCTATGGCCAACCCTATCAGCGGTCGCATCGAGTTCGACAGCGTATAGCCGCCGAGCACCAGCGACTTCGCGCGCACGCCCCGGTCGGCCATTCGACCCGAGACCAGTTTCAGCACACTCGCCGTGGCTTCTGCCAGCCCCTCGACCAGGCCGACGATCGCCGGCCCGGCGCCCAGCGCGGCGGTCAGGAAGATCGGCAGCAGCGGCGTGATCATCTCGCTCGCCGCGTCGTTCAGCAGCGAGACCAGGCCGAGCACGACGACCGTACGCGGCAGCGCGGAACGCACGGCTGTCATCGCCTGTTCGTCAGTGCGGCTGCTCGAGCAGGATGCGCAGCATCCTCCTGAGGGGCTCGGCGGCACCCCACAACAACTGGTCGCCAACCGTGAAGGCGGTCAGGTATTCGCCTCCCATGGCCAGCTTGCGCACTCGTCCCACCGGTACCTCGAGAGTACCGCTGACGCGCGCCGGCGTGAGCTCGCGGATCGACGACTCGCGATCATTGGGCACCAGTCGCACCCAGTCGTTGGCGTCGGCGATCAACTGCTCGATCTCGCCGAGCGGCAGGTCGCGTTTCAACTTGATGGTCACGGCCTGGCTGTGGCAGCGCATCGCACCGACACGCACGCAGACGCCGTCCACCGGGATCACGTGCACGACGCGACCGAGGATCTTGTTGGTCTCGGCGCCGCCCTTCCATTCCTCGCGACTCTGGCCATTGCCCAGGTCCTTGTCGATCCACGGAATGAGGCTGCCGGCCAGCGGCACCGAAAAATGCTCGGTCGGCAGGCCCGGGCTTCGCAGCGCATCGGTCACGGCGCGGTCGATGTCGAGGATCGCGCTGCCCGGATCGGCCAGCTGTCCTGCTGCTGCCGCGTGCAGCGCACCCATCTGCTCGAGCAATTCGCGCATGTTCTGCGCACCCGCACCGGACGCCGCCTGGTAGGTCATGGTGGTGATCCACTCGACCAGTCCTTCGCGGAACAGTCCGCCGAACGCCATCAGCATCAGCGATACCGTGCAGTTCCCGCCGATGAAGTCCCGGACTCCTCCGCGCAAGCCCTCATCGATGACCGTGCGGTTCACGGGGTCGAGGATGATGACGGCGTCGTCCTTCATCCGCAGCGCCGAGGCAGCGTCAATCCAGTAGCCGTTCCAGCCGGCGGCCCGCAGCCTCGGATGCACTGAATTCGTGTATTCACCGCCCTGGCAGCTCAGGATCACGTCACACGCCGCCAGCGCGTCGAGGTCATTGGCATCGCCGAGAACGCCCGAGCCACGGCCGACGTCGGGAGCCTGGCCACCGGCCCGGGAGGTGCTGAAAAACAGCGGCTCGAACAGGGCGAAATCACGCTCCTCGGCCATGCGTTGCATCAGGACCGAGCCCACCATACCCCGCCAGCCGACGATGCCTGTCTTCACCCTCTACTCCGTCGACGCTAGATGACCAGTTCCCGCGCGGGTTCGCGCAGGTTGTACCAGGAACTCATGACGTGACCATACGCTCCTGCGTTCGCGATCAGGATAGTGTCGCCCTCCACGGTCGGCGGCAACAGGCGCTCGTGCCCGAGGTAGTCGGCCGATTCGCAGATCGGACCGACCACGTTGTAGACCTCGGTGCCCGGCTCGCCGAGGCGCGTCAGGTTCACGATGTCATGGTGTGAGCCGTACAGCGCCGGTCGCAGCAGCGAGTTCATCCCGGTCGCGACGCCCACGTACTGTACCGTTCCCTTGCCCTTGAGCTGGGTGACCTGCGCCAGCAGCACCCCGGCCTGGGCCACAAGGAATCGCCCCGGCTCGAGCCAGATCGCAAGCTCCGGCCAGCGGACCTTTATGTCCTCGATCACGCCCTGCAGCATCGCGAGGTCCACCGGCACCTGGCCCGGCTTCTCCGGCACGCCCAGCCCGCCGCCCAGGTCGATGACCTTGACGTCGGGAAATCGCGCAGCGAGGCCGCCGAGCAACTGCCCGACCTGCTGCCAGTTGCGCACGTCGAACACACCGCTGCCCGTGTGGGCGTGCAGGCCGACAATGCGGGCGCCGGCGGCCGCGACCAGGCGTTCGAGTTCGTCGAGCTCGAACAGTGGAACGCCGAACTTCGAATGCACGCCCGCGGTACGGACGTGGTCGTGGTGCCCGCGGCCAAATCCAGTATCGAGCCGCACCAGCACGTCTCGGCCCCGGAACAACTCCGGCCAGTGACGTAGTGCGTGCAGGTTGTCGAGCGTGAGGTGAATGCCGCGCTCGAGCGCCCACTCATACTCCGAGCGCGGCGCGAAATTCGGCGTGAAGAGGATGTTGCCCCTGTCGATGCCGGGCAGCGTCTCGAGCACCCGCTCACACTCGCCCTGTGACACGCACTCGAACGCGAGCCCGAGTTCGGCGAACGCGCGCAGGATCTCCGGGTGCGGATTGGCCTTGATCGCGTAGAAGATCCGCTCCACGCCGCCGATCGCCAGCAACTGGCGGGCCGTGTGCTCGAGCGTCGCGCGGTCGTACACATAGGCGCAGTTCCCGGCCCTGGCGATGCCTACCAGTTCGTCGCGCCGGCCCTGCCACCAAGGCGGGCCGCCAACCGGGATCGGTGCGCCGACGCCGTGGATCTGCTCCCAGGTTGGCCCGAGGACGTGGTCGGACGGGGCGTTCCTGACGATCACGTCGTGCAGCCGGCTCACCAGCCGGTCGCCCTGCTCCTCGTCCACCACGAAGGTGATGTTGAGGTCGTTCGCAGCCTGCGTGACCAGGTAGATGCGCTGCTCCTCGAACAGTTCCAGCGCGTCGCCGAGACGGTGCAGCGTGGCGCGGATACTGCGGCCGACCAGGCTCACTGCCGCGCAGGGCCCGATCACCTCGACCCGGCACAGTTTCGCGAGCGAGCTCACCAGCGCCTCGAGCGCGCGGGCGTCCAGTGCGTTGGCTGCCGGGTCGAGCGACACGGTGACGCTGGTCTCCGACGTGGAAACGAGGTCCACCGACACGCCGTGATCCTTGAAGACCGAGAAGGCATCCCCGAGGAAACCCACTTGGTGCCACATGCCCAGCGTTTCCATTGAGAGCAGCGTGACGCCCTTCCTGCTGCAGACGGCCTTGACCCTCGCACCGCCGTCTCCGCCGGTCGCCGTGACGACCGTGCCCTCGAGATCCGGCTGGTGGGTCGCGTGGATGGACACCTGGATCCCGTACTGCTTGGCGGGCAGGATGCATCGCGGGTGCAGCACCTTGGCACCGCTGCTCGCGATCTCCTGCGCCTCGTCGTAGTCGAGCGACTTGAGCAACCGCGCATTCGGCACGGCACGCGGATTCGCGGTGAACATGCCGGGCACGTCGGTCCAGATCTCGAGGCGCCGGGCATGGAGCTTGGCAGCGAAATAACTGCCGGACGTGTCCGAACCGCCGCGACCGAGCAACACCGTCTCGCCCTTCGCATCGCTGGCAATGAAACCCTGCGTGAGCAGCACGCTGCCGCCTGCGGCAAGTCGACGCTGCAACTCGACGTCCGGCTCGAAACTGCAGGTGGCGGAAAGGTATCCGGCGCGACGCGTCGCACCGACGCGCTCTTCGGCATGCAGGATGGTGCGTGCATCGACCCACTGTACGTCGAGCCCCGCGGACGCGAGGAAATCCGCGCCGATGCGGGTCGCCATCAGCTCGCCGGACGCCATGACCCGGGCTCGCAGTCGATCGCTGACCTCGCCGATCAGGTGGACACCGGATGCCATCCTGCGCAGCTCGATGAAATGGCGCTCGAGTTCCGGGCTGATCGCGATCCCGAGGTCACGCGACAGGTCGGCGTGCCGAAGCTCGATCTGGTCCATCACCGGTTCCCAGTCGCCGGCCAGTGCCTTGTCGAGCAGCTGCTCGAGGCGGTCGGTGATCCCGGAAAGCGCCGAATGGACGACCAGTGGCCTAAGCCCTTCGTCCAGCCTGGCGCGCACGACGCCGGCCACGTTCTTCCAGTTGCTTACGCTCGAGACGCTGGTGCCGCCGAATTTGAGGACGACCCAGTGGGAATCTGCATTGCTAGTCATCGAGCGGTCCTTGGGAAGGCTCCCGAGCCTCGGAGCCGGGGGCCGCTGTGCGGAATCGTCAGACGTCGTCGTAGACGTCCTTCAGTTGCTTCTGCAGCCGCTTCTCGGCGAGCACGTCCTCGAGCTTGCTCCACGCGGCCTTGCCGCGTTTCACGGCCGCCGCCTGCTTGCGCCGGTCGGGGCGGTCGATGAAACGGTCGTAGTCCTCTTCGTCGGCGTTTGCCACGAAGTCGCCGTCCAGGTCGAACTGCTCCGCTTCCCGTTCCATGTGACGACCTTGAGAAAGTCCTGAGTTTTCAACGCGCTGCCCGAAATTTCGGGCACAGGGCTGCGAACTATATACGAATCACTTGGCTTCACAAGGGCCTGCTGTTGCAGCGCAGCGGGACGGCGGACGGGACTCGATAAATATCATTTACTACAAACGCTTACGACTACTTCCGAGACACCGTTATCGGCGCGCCCCTGGCAACCCCCAGGCCTTCGGCAGCACTTCCCTCGGCCCTTGCGACCTCTACCACGGCGAACGAATTCACCAGCGCGAGGTACTCGCCAGGCCTGACGTCCGAGTAGGTCCGGCGCAGCGGCAGGCCCCGGCCGGCCACCCGGATGACCGGCTGTGCAATGCCCAGCAGGTGCCGCCGGTCGATGTTCGTGAGCAGGTTTCCGAATCGGTCCACGGTCACGACCGTGCCCGTGACCTGGCCTGGGGCTACGACCGGGTCCTCGATCCAACCGGGGATCAATTCATCGACCAGCGGGCCGAGGCCGGCCGGCTTCTCCCGCCCGGACGCGAGCTCGGCCGCGAGCGGCGCGAACACATCGCGCCCGTGAAATGTCGCGCTCGGCGTGTCGAGAGCCAGTCGTCGCAGGCTGTCGGCCGTCACCCGCCGCAGCAGCGGCGAATCGGCAGCGTCCACCACGGCCGCGAGCAGTCCATTGTCAGGCGCCAGGAACACGTGGCCTTCCGCCTCGACGATCGCAAAATCCCGCTCGCTGCCGACGCCGGGATCGACGACCGCCACGTGGACGGTCCCGCCGGGGAAGTACCGAAACGACCGGGACAGCCAGAAACCGGCTTCCGCGGGCCAGTGCGCCAGCACGTCGTGCGTGAGGTCCACGATGCTCGCATCCCTGTATCGCGCCAGCACCTGGCCCTTCATCACCCCGACGAACGGATCCTTGAGCCCGAAATCCGTCGTCAGCGTCACGACGCCGGATGCGCTGAATGGCCGCGTTCCCGATGTCATCCGGTGGCACCCGTCTCTGGACCCGCAAGGCGCAGGCGGTGACAGGTTAGACTGCCCCGCCCCTTCCCGCCACGCGACCGCATGCCCTACCTCTACCTGGTACGCCACGCACAACCGGACTTCACCGGTCACTACGATTCCGTGACCCGACTCGGCATGGAGCAGTCGACCTGGCTCGGCGAACATCTTGCAGCGTGTGGGCTGAGGTTCTCACGCGTGATCAGCGGCAGCCTGCAGCGCCAGCGGCAGACGCTCGCGAAGATGCTCGACTGCCTGCCGGAGGCACCTGCCTCAATCACCGATCCGCGTTTCAATGAATACGACGCGGCGAGCGTGCTCGGCGCGTTCGAGTTCGGCGACGAGCGCGCAATGCGCGCCACCGGCGACCGGCCGCGCTATTTCACGGCCATGCGCGATGCCTTGCTGGCCTGGTCGCGCCGGGATGAGGCGATCCCCGGCGGGGAGTCCTGGGCCCAGTTTGGAGCGCGGATCGAGGCCGGCGTGGCGGACGCCTGCTACGGACTCGAGCGCGACGAGAAGGTACTGGTGGTAACTTCGGGCGGCGTGATCGGCCGGGTGATCGCCGGGATCCTGCGCGCCGGCCCCGACGCGGCGATTCAACTCAACCTGCAGACCCGCAATACCGGGGTCAGTGAAATCGCAAGCGGCCGAACGGCAACGCGGCTGGTCGTATTCAATGCGGTACCTCACCTCGAGCGCGCCGATCGCGCACACGCGGTGACGCATTCGTAGACGGAAGCGCCCTCAGGCCGACTTGATCAACGACGCAAGGTTGCGTGTATCGATGCGCCCCGCCATCTGCTCGATCTGGCCGTGGTATCGCGGGGCGATGCCTTTCGCTTCCTCCAGCATGGAAACGAAGGCCTGCTTCAGCGTCGCCGCGTCGATGCTGCGACCCGACGCGTAATAGCGCTGCGCGACTCGCCCGAGCGCATAGGTGGTCGCGAACGACATGCCGGAACTCGCGGCCTGCCGCCCGATCGAGCGTCCCAGGCCGCCGCCGATTCCACCCAGCAGCCCACCCAGCAGCTTGCGCCCGAACTGCTCAAGGTACTGGCCAGTGAGGCCAACACCGACCGTTGCAAGGAAATCCCGGGCCTGGCTGGCGTCCATCGGATAGCCGTGGGCCTTGCCGATCCTGTAGACCAGCCTCACCTGCAACGGGATGATGGCCATCGAGGCCAGCGACTCGGGAAGGATTTCCAGTGCCGCGTTCGTGATCGACGCCTTCAGGATCAACGCGTCGGTCTCGGTATCCGTCATCGACGAATGCCCTGTCACGGTTCCCGACAGGCCAGGCGTATCGCTGGCCGTGGCACCGGGTTGCCGCGCAGCTGGAGCCGAAGCGCTCGTGGGCGCCTGTCCCGGCCCGGCAGCGAACGCCGCATCGGCCACAGCGTCTGCCTGCTGGCTCGTGGCGGCAGCTGCCGCCGCATCCAGGCCAAGTGCACGCGAAAGCGTGTTGATGAATTCGCGCTCGGCCTGGTTCTGCGCGCCGTCCGCATCGCAAACGCCCAACGCCATTTCAAACGCGAGTTGCCGCGCTTCCGGCGAACCCAGGGCTCCCGCCACCCGCGCAAGGTCGGGCTTTTCGATCAGCACTTCGCGGTAAAGACCGGGCAGGTCGAATCCGGCGTCCGCTCCCAGCGCATCGGCGACGCGCTTGACCGCGGCACGCTCACGCTCGTCCTTCAGGCCGTCGGCAAAGGCGGCCATAAGCGCGATGGTGAGGATGGGACGTATATCTTGAGGATTCATATGGGGAATTCGAACTGGTCGGAGCGAGAGGATTCGAACCTCCGACCCCTTGCACCCCATGCAAGTGCGCTACCAGACTGCGCCACGCTCCGACCGGGCGCGGATTATAGCCGAAACTTGCCTGCCGCCATTGCCTGGCTGCCTGCCGAAACGAAAAAGGCCGGCAATGCCGGCCCGGATTCAATCCACGCGTAGATCCAGGAGCTGCTGGTTCAGCGCCTGAGGATCTTCGCGATTTCCTCCAGCTCACCGCGCAGTTGCCGCGACAACTGCTGCGTCTGGGTCACGTCTTCACGGGCTTCCTCGCCCTCGAGGCGGTTTCGGGCACCGCCGATCGTGAACCCCTGGTCATAGAGCAGCGCACGGATCTGGCGGATCACCAGGACGTCCTGGCGCTGGTAGTAGCGACGGTTGCCACGACGCTTAACCGGCTTGAGCTGCGGGAACTCCTGCTCCCAGTAGCGCAGCACGTGCGGCTTCACGCCGCAGAGCTCGCTCACCTCACCGATGGTGAAGTAGCGCTTTCCCGGGATGGCCGGGAGTTCGTCGTTATTGCTGGGTTCCAGCATAAGCTTCCACGCGCGCCTTCAGTTTCTGACCTGGACGGAACGTCACCACGCGACGTGCACTGATCGGGATCTCCTCGCCAGTCTTTGGATTTCGACCCGGGCGCTGGTTCTTGCTGCGCAGGTCGAAATTTCCGAAGCCAGACAGCTTGACCTGTTCACCCATCGCCAGCGACGAGCGCAGCTCCTCGAAGAACAGGTCCACGAGCTCGCGCGCCTCACGCTTGTTGAGACCGAGCTGGTCGAACAGTGCTTCTGCGATTTCGGCCTTGGTCAATGCCATCTTTATTTGTCTCGAATCGCGGCGTTGTGCTCCCGCTCCAGGTCGGTCACGACCTGCGCCACGACGGCATCCGTATCAACGTCAGTTAGGGTGCGGGAAATATCCTGCAAATTCAAGCCTATCGCCACACTTTTACGACCCGGTGTAATGCCGGGGCCGCGGTAGATATCGAACACCAGAAGGTCGGTAAGCAGCGGTCCGGCGCTCGCCCGGATTCTGTCCAACAGCGCCTGCACCGGAATGGCCTCGTCGACGACGATCGCGATGTCCCGCCGCACGGACGGAAACCGCGAAATCTCGCGGTGCCGAGGCACTGCGGCAGCGAGGCCCGGACCGGTCTCGATCTCGAAAACCAGCGCGGAATATGTAAGATCCAGCTCGCCCTCGAGCTCCGGGTGCAGGCGCCCCAGCCAGCCAACCGGACGGCCATCGCGAAGGATTCGCGCTGACTGGCCGGGATGCAGCGCCGGGTTCTGGTCCGCCGCGAAACGGAATTCACCGCTCGTGCCGGTGGCTCGCAGCAGCGCTTCGATGTCCGACTTCACGTCGAAGAAATCCACCGGCTCCGACCGAGTGCCCCACTGCTCCGGCAGCGCAGGGCCCGCCGCGAGGCCGGCGATCACCGGTACTTCGGTAAGCGAGCCGTCTTCCAGTGAAAACCGGCGGCCGATCTCGAACAGGCGGACCCGCGACTGCTGGCGGCGCTGATTCTCTGCGAGCGCGCGCACCAGACCCGGCCAGAGCGAAACGCGCATCGACGCCAGGTCGGACGCTATGGGATTGGCGAGTTCGAGTGCGGTCGCCCCGGGACAGAAGAGCGCCTGAATCGCTGGATCGACGAAGCTGTAGGTAATCGCCTCGAAGTAGCCACGCTGAACCAGCAGGTTCGCAGCGCTCTCCTCGGAGACGCGTGTCTCGGTCAACGCCGGCATGGCCTGGCGTACCACCGGATCCGTCTCCGGGATCTGGTCGAAGCCGTGAACCCGCGCGACCTCCTCGACAAGGTCTTCCTCGATCGCGATGTCGAAGCGCCATGGCGGGCTGTTCACCTGCCAGTGGTCGCCGCTGCGATCCACGGCCATTCCCAGCCGATTGAAAATCGTCTCCATGGTTTCGTCGCCGATCGGCGCCCCGATCACGCGGCGTGCGCGCTCCGGACGGAACGGCACCGGCGCCCGCTGCGGAAGCTCATCGCGCAGCTCCGTCACTTCAACCGGACCGGGTATTCCACCCGCGCACTCGAGCAGCAGCTGCGTCGCACGCTCGATCGCGCGATCCTGGAGCGTCGGGTCCACGCCGCGCTCGAAGCGTTGCGATGCATCGGTCACGAGCCCGTAGCGTCGCCCGCGTCCTGCCACCGAATCCGGCAGGAAGAACGCGACTTCGAGCAGCACGTCGGTGGTGGACGCGGAGATGCCCGAGTGGTCACCACCCATGACGCCCGCCAGCGCCAGCGGCTTGGAACGATCCGCGATCACCATCACTGTACCGTCGAGCGCCACCTCGCGTCCGTCGAGCAGCTTGAGCGTCTCGCCCGCGCGCGCGCGTCTCACGACGATGCCGCTGTCGAGTTCGCGCAGGTCGTAGGCATGCATCGGCTGGCCGAGTTCCAGCATCACGTAGTTCGTGACGTCCACGATCGCGCTGATCGGCCGGAGCCCCGCGCGCCGCAGTCGCTCGCGCATCCACAGCGGCGCCTGCGCATCGGCCCGCAAGCCTCGAACAATACGGGCCGCAAAGCGCGCGCAACCGGCGCCGGCCTCGAGTTCGACCGGGAATCGCTCGGTCGACTGCGCCGGCACCGGCGCGCATGCAGGCCCACGAAGTGCGCCACCGGCCAGCAGCGCGGCCTCGCGCGCCACACCCTGCACGCTCATGCAGTCGCCGCGATTCGGGGTGAGATTGACCTCGAGGACGGTGTCGTCGAGCCGGAGCGCGTCGCTGATCGAGTCGCCGGTGTTCGTCTCGCCGGGCAGTTCCATCAGCCCGCTCGCATCCTCGGACAGGCCGAGTTCGCTGGCCGAGCACAGCATCCCGAACGACTCCACGCCGCGCAGCTTCGCCTTGCGGATTTCCATGCCGCCCGGCAGCTTTGCGCCGATGGTCGCAAGCGGCGCCTTGAGGCCTGCCCTGGCGTTCGGCGCGCCGCAGACGATCTGCACCACCTCGGCACCCGTGCTGACCTTGCAGACACTGAGCGTGTCCGCATCAGGATGCTTCGCGCGCTCGATGATCTCGCCGACCACGACACCGGGCAGCGGCGGTGCCGCAGGCTCGACCGCCTCGACTTCGAGGCCCGCCATCGTCAGGCGCGATGCCAGCTCGCGCGGCTCCGGCACCGACCCGAGCCACTCGCTCAACCACTGGATGCTGATGCGCACGTCGCGTCCTTCCGCTCAGCCGAACTGGCGCAGGAAGCGCAGGTCGTTGTCGAAATACATGCGGATGTCGTTCACGTTGTAGCGCAGCATGGCCAGGCGCTCGATGCCCATGCCAAACGCGTAGCCGGTGTAACGCTCCGGGTCGATGCCGACGTTGCCGAGCACGTTCGGATGGACCATGCCGCAGCCGGCCACCTCGAGCCAGCCCGTGCCCTTGCACACACGGCAGCCCATGCCGCTGCAGAACACGCACTCGATGTCCACCTCGGCCGAAGGCTCTGTAAACGGGAAATACGACGGACGGAAGCGGATGCCGAGCCTGCGCTCGAAGAAGCGTTCCACGAAATGGTGCAGCACCGACTTGAGGTGCGCGAAGCTCACGCCCTCGTCCACCACCAGCCCCTCGACCTGGTGGAACATCGGCGTGTGGGTCATGTCCGAGTCGCAGCGATAGACACGCCCTGGCATGATCATCCGCAGCGGCGGCTTGTCGCGCAGCATCGCGCGGACCTGCACCGGCGAAGTGTGGGTGCGCAGCAGGCGTCCGTCCGGGAAATAGAACGTATCGTGCATCGCCCGCGCCGGGTGGTTGGCGGGGATGTTGAGCGCCTCGAAGTTGTGCCAGTCGTCCTCGACTTCGGGACCTTCCTCGACGCTGAATCCGGCATTGCGGAACAGCGACTCGATGCGGCGCCGCACGCGTGTGATCGGGTGCAGGCCTCCCGGCTGCTGGCCGCGGCCGGGCTGCGTCACGTCCACGCGGCCCGCTGCGAGCCGGCGCTCGAGTTCGCCGCGCTCGAGTTCGGCCTGGCGCGCGGCAACCAGTGCACCGATTTCGTCGCGCACCGCGTTGATGCGTGCGCCCGCCTCGCGGCGAGCATCGGGTGCAAGTGAGCCCAGCGTCTTCAGCAGTGCGGTGATCGCGCCCTTCTTGCCGAAGAACTCGACCTTGAGTTCCTCGATGGCGGCGAGGCTCGTGCAGGCGTCCACGGACTCGCGGGCCCTTGCGGCAAGTGTCTCGAGGTCGTTGGTGGACTCGTCAGTCATGTGTCAACCATAGGGGACTGTGTTCGGGGACTGTCCCTGCAAGGGACTGTCCCCGAACCAACTCCGAAGGGGACAGTCCCCTCCGGGGACAGTCCCCTGCAGGCACTGTCCCCGGACGTCCTGGGACAGTCCCCTGCGGGGACTGTCCCAGGCCTTCAGGCTTCCAGGCTCGCCTTTGCCTGTTCGGCAAGCTTGCCGAACGCGTCGATGTCGTGGACCGCAAGGTCCGCGAGCATCTTGCGGTCGACCTCGAAGCCGGCCGCCTTCAGGCCCGCCATCAGGCGGCTGTAGGACAGGTCGAACCCGCGGGCAGCCGCGTTGATACGCGTGATCCACAGCGCACGCATGTCGCGCTTCTTGGCGCGACGGTCGCGGTAGGCGTACTGGCCGGCCTTGATGACCGCCTGCTTCGCAGTGCGGTACACCTTGCGGCGCGCGTTGTAATAGCCCTTCGCCTTCGCGAGAACCTTCTTGTGTCGGCGTCCAGCGATGACGCCACGCTTTACTCTAGCCATGGGTCACCTCTCAGACGTGGGGAAGAAGCTTGTCGAGCCGGCCGGCGTCCTGCTTGGCAACCATGGTGGTGCCGCGCAGGTTGCGCTTACGCTTGCTCGTCTTCTTGGTGAGGATGTGTCGTTTCTGGGACTGGCCACGCTTGTAGCCTTTCGCCGTTTTGCGAAAGCGCTTGGCCGCCCCCTTGTTGGTCTTCAACTTGGGCATGTCTACTCCTGTTTGTATGGCCCGTTTCACCACAGGCGAACCTGCGGATCGAGGGCGAAGGACGGATTGCTCCGGCCTTACTTCTTTTTCGGCCCCATCATCATCACCATCTGCCGGCCTTCCATCAGCGGGTGCTGTTCGACCACCGCGTAGTCCGCGAGGTCTTTCTGCAACCGGATCAGGACCTGGCGTCCGATGTCGGTGTGGGCCATCTCACGACCACGGAACCTCAGGGTTACCTTGGCCTTGTCACCTTCCTCGAAAAAGCGAATCAGATTCCTGAGCTTGATCTTGTAATCGCCTTCGTCGGTTCCGGGACGAAACTTCACTTCCTTGACCTGGATCTGCCGCTGCTTCTTCTTCGCAGCGTGGGTCTTCTTGTTCTGTTCGAACACGAATTTCCCGTAATCGACGATCCGGCATACCGGCGGCTCCGCGGTCGGCGAAACCTCCACCAGGTCGAGTTCCTGCGAGGCAGCGAGCTGCAGCGCGTCGTACCGGCTCATCACGCCGACCTGCTCGCCGTCTTCGCCGATGATGCGAAGCTGCGGGGCCGTGATCTCGTCGTTGCGCCGGGCGCGCTTGGTCGTTGGGGCAGCGATACTTCATACCTCCAAAATATTTCGGCCGCGGCTCGCGATTTCATCGGCAAGTTTCGCGGCGATCGTCTCCAGTGACATCGCCCCGAGGTCCTTGCCGTTGCGCGTGCGCACGGCCAACGTACTCGAACCCGACTCGCGGTCGCCCGCGACCAGCAGGTACGGGACCCGCTGCAGGGTGTGTTCGCGGATTTTAAAGCCGACTTTCTCGTTTCGCAAATCCAATTCGACCCGAAGCCCCTGATTTTTCAGGAATTCAGCAGCTTTCCGGCAATAATCAGCCTGCCCGTCGGTGATATTCATCACCACCGCCTGGACCGGGGCCAGCCAGGTCGGGAACCGCCCGGCATGGTGCTCGATCAGGATGCCGATGAAGCGCTCCATGGACCCGAGCACGGCCCGGTGGAGCATCAGCGGGGTATGGGCCGCGCCGTCCTCGCCGATGTACTCGGCGCCCAGCAGTACCGGCAGGATCGGGTCGAGCTGGAACGTCCCGCACTGCCAGTCCCGGCCGATGGCGTCACGCAACACGAATTCGAGCTTTGGCCCGTAGAACGCACCCTCGCCCGGGTTCAGCGTGTACTCGAGGCCGGCAGCTTCGCAGGCATCCGTCAGAGCTTTCTCCGCCATGTCCCAGGTTTCGTCCGACCCGGCCCGCTGCGGCGGCCGGTCCGAGAACTTGATCTCGACCTCGTCGAATCCGAAATCCGCATAGACGCTCTTCAGCAACGCGACGAATCTCGCCGTCTCGGCATTGACCTGCTCCGGCGTGCAGAAGATGTGCGCGTCGTCCTGGGTGAAGGCGCGTACCCGCATGATCCCGTGCAGCGCGCCCGATGGCTCGTTGCGGTGACAGGCGCCGAACTCGGCCATGCGCAGCGGCAGGTCGCGGTAGGACTTGGTGCCGACCTTGTAGATCTGGATGTGACAGGGGCAGTTCATCGGCTTCACCGCGAGCGTGCGCCCTTCGGATTCGGCAATGAACATATGTGGCGCGTAGTTCTCCCAGTGGCCTGATTTCTCCCAGAGCCCCCGGTCGACGAGCTGCGGAGTGCGGACTTCGACATAGCCCGCCTCGGCGAGGCGCTCGCGCATGTACTGCTCGATCGTGCACCACAGCGTCCAGCCCTTCGGGTGCCAGAACACGCTGCCGACCGCTTCTTCCTGGGTGTGGAACAGCCCGAGCTCGCGGCCGACGCGACGGTGGTCGCGCTTCTCGGCCTCTTCAAGTCGGGTCAGGTAGGCCTTCAGGTCTTTTTCGCTGGCCCAGGCCGTGCCGTAGATGCGCTGGAGCATCTCGTTGTTCGAGTCGCCGCGCCAGTAGGCGCCGGCGACCTTCATCAGCTTGAACGCGCCGAGCTTGCCGGTGCCCGGCACATGGGGCCCGCGGCACAGGTCGAACCAGTCGCCCTGCCCATAGAGGCTGATGTCCTCGTTGGCCGGGATGCTGGCGATGATTTCCGCCTTGTAGTGCTCGCCGATCTTCTTGAACATCTCGACGGCCGCGTCGCGCGGCATCACCCGGCGCTCGACCTTGAGGTCGGCCTTCACCAGCTCGTGCATCTTCGCTTCGAACTTCTCGAGGTCATCGGGCGTGAATGGCCGACTGAACGCGAAGTCGTAGTAGAAGCCGTTCTCGATCACCGGCCCGATCGTGACCTGTGCGTCCGGATACACCGCCTGTACGGCCTGAGCGAGCAGGTGCGCGGTCGAGTGGCGGATGACCTCCAGTCCCTCGGGATCCTTGCCGGTGACGATGGCGAGAGCCGCGTCGCTTTCGATCAGGAACGAGGTATCGACGAGGCTGCCGTCGACTTTCCCCGCCAGGGCCGCCTTTGCGAGCCCAGGACCGATATCGGCCGCAACCTGCGCCACCGTGACCGGCTCGGCGTAGGTTCGTTGGCTGCCATCTGGCAGGGTAATGACGGGCATGTTCGGATCCTTGGCAGGACAGGGTCTGGTGGGCGCACGTGGGATCGAACCACGGACCCCTACCATGTCAAGGTAGTGCTCTACCGCTGAGCTATGCGCCCTCAAACGAGCCGCGAAGGATACCTGAGGGGCCGGCGACGAGGCAAATAGGGCAAACGGGGACATTCCCCTTTTCCCGGGGCAAAAAGGAGAATGTCTCCTTCCCGGGCGCCGGAGAAAAGGAGAATGTCCCCTGGCCCGCTACCCCGCCAGCTGGCCAGTCGCGCCGAAGGACATCTGCCGCAGCCGCTCGATCTGGTCGCGGACCAGCGCGGCCTCCTCGAACTCCAGGTTGCGGGCATGCTTGTACATCGCCGCCTCCAGCTTCTTGATCTTCCTGATCGCCTGCTCGGGCGCAAGCGGGGTGGCGTCGTCGGTTGACCGGCCGGTGCGGCTACCGCTCGCGCCGCTCGTGCGCGCGCCTTCCATGACGTCGCCGACCGCCTTGCGGATGGTGCGTGGCGTAATGCCGTGCTGTTCGTTGTACTCGAGCTGTCTCGCGCGCCGGCGCTGTGTCTCGGCCATTGCCCGCTCGATCGAGCCGGTGATCCTGTCCGCATAGAGGATGGCCTTGCCATTCTCGTTGCGGGCCGCCCGGCCCATGGTCTGTATCAGCGACCCCTCGGAGCGCAGGAAGCCCTCCTTGTCGGCGTCGAGGATCGCGACCAGCGATACCTCCGGCATGTCCAGGCCCTCGCGCAGCAGGTTGATGCCGACCAGGACGTCGAACTTGCCGAGCCTCAGGTCGCGGATGATTTCGACGCGCTCGACGGTCTCGATGTCCGAGTGCAGGTAGCGCACGCGCACGCCATGCTCGTCGAGGTACTCGGTCAGGTCCTCCGCCATGCGCTTTGTCAGCGTCGTGATGAGCACGCGTTCATCGCGCGCCACGCAGCGGTGGATCTCGGAGAGCACGTCATCCACCTGCGTGCGTACCGGTCTTACCTCGACCTCGGGGTCTACCAGGCCTGTCGGGCGCACGACCTGCTCGATCACAGCGCCTGACTTGCGCGCCTCGTAGGGCCCCGGCGTCGCCGAGACGAAAATCATCTGCGGCGCCATCTCCTCCCACTCGTCGAATCGCAGCGGCCGGTTGTCCAGCGCCGACGGCAGGCGGAAGCCGTATTCGACCAGGGTTTCCTTGCGCGAGCGGTCGCCGCGGTACATGCCGCCGATCTGCGGGATGGTCACGTGGCTCTCATCCACGACCAGAAGCGCATCCTTCGGCAGGTAGTCGAACAGGCACGGCGGCGGCTCGCCTGGCGCCCGGCCGGAAAGGTATCGCGAATAATTCTCGATGCCGGAGCAGTAGCCCATCTCCATCATCATCTCGAGGTCGAACGTGCAGCGCTGCTCCAGCCGCTGCGCCTCGACCAGCTTGTCGAGGCCGCGCAGCTCGATCAGCCGCCCCCGCAACTCCTCGCGGATCTCGGCGATTGCCCCGTCGACCCGCTCCTTGGGCGTGACGTAGTGGGACGACGGGTACACGGTGAGCCGCGGCACCTTGCGCAGCACCTCGCCGGTGAGCGGGTCAAACCAGGAGAGCGCCTCGATTTCCTCGTCGAACAGCTCGACACGCACCGCCTCTCGCCCGGACTCGGCCGGGAAAATATCGATCACGTCGCCGCGCACCCGGTAGGTGCCGGCCGAGAGATCGAGTTCGTTGCGCGTGTACTGCATGTCGGCCAGGCGTCGCAGCAGCTTGCGCTGGTCCATGCGGTCGCCGCGCACCAGGTGCAGCACCATCGCGAAGTACGCCTGTGGATCGCCGAGACCGTAGATCGAGGAGACCGTCGCGACGATGATGGAGTCGTGCCGCTCGAGCAGCGCCTTGGTCGCCGAGAGCCGCATCTGCTCGATGTGGGCGTTCACCGAGGCGTCTTTTTCGATGAAGGTGTCCGACGATGGGACGTAGGCCTCGGGCTGGTAGTAGTCGTAGTAGCTCACGAAGTACTCGACCGCATTGTCCGGGAAGTACTCGCGGAACTCGCCGTAGAGCTGGGCAGCGAGGGTCTTGTTGTGCGCCATCACCAGCGTCGGCCGCTGCAGGCGCTGGATCACGTTCGCGATCGTGAACGTCTTGCCCGAGCCTGTTACGCCGAGCAGCGTCTGGTGCGCGAGGCCGTTCTGCAGGCCATCGATCAGCTTTTCGATGGCCTGCGGCTGGTCGCCAGCCGGCTGGTAGTTCGAACGCAGTCGAAAGGGTCGTTCTTCCATGGGTCCCGCGGGAAAAGCCGCGTTTGGGAGGAACGGCAGATTACCCTAAAATACCAGTCCCCTCCCGCCCCTCCCGGAAGACTCCATTGACACTGGTCCTCGCCGAGCGCTTGAAGCGCGTCAAACCCTCGCCCACCGTCGCACTCACCGGCCGCGTGGCCAGGCTCAAGGCCGAAGGCCGCGACATCATCGGCCTCGGCGTCGGCGAGCCCGATTTCGATACGCCGGTGCACGTCGCCGATGCGGGTGTCGATGCAATCCGCAAGGGCTTTACGCGTTACACGGCGGTCGAGGGAATTCCGGACCTCAAGGACGCCATCATCGCGAAGTTCAGGCGCGACAACGGCATCGAATACGCGCGACCACAGATCCTGGTCTCCACCGGCGCAAAGCAGACGATCTACAACCTGTTCATGTCGGTGATCGACCCGGGCGACCAGGTGATCATTCCCGCGCCCTACTGGGTCTCGTATCCCGACATGGCGTTGCTTGCGGAAGGCACACCGGTCACTCCCTACGCGGGTCCCGAACAGGGCTACAAGATCACGCCGGCCCAGCTCGAGGCGGCGATCACGCCAAAGACCCGGCTGTTCATGCTGAACAGCCCGTCGAACCCGACCGGCGCCGCCTACACCAGCGCCGAACTGCACGCACTCGGTGCCGTGCTGCGCCGACACCACGACGTGCTGATCGCCACCGACGACATGTATGAGCACATCTACTGGGCGAAGGAGCCGTTCGCCAGTTTCCTCACCGCCTGCCCCGACCTATACGACCGCACCATCACGATCAACGGCGTGTCGAAGAGCTACGCGATGACAGGCTGGCGCATCGGCTACTGTGGCGGGCCGGCGGCGATCGTGGAAGCGATGTCCACGATCCAGAGCCAGAGCACGTCGAACCCGTCCTCGATCGCCCAGAAGGCCGCGGTCGCGGCGCTGAACGGCGACCAGGCGTGCGTCGCCGAGATGAACCGGCACTTCAAGGCCCGGCACGATTTCTTCAATGCGGGCCTGAATGCCCTGCCGGGCGTCCGCGTGCTGCCCGCCGCGGGCACGTTCTACGCGTTCTGCGATGTCTCGCAGGCAATCGCGAGCCGTGGCCTGGCTGATGACCATGAATTCGCGGAACTGCTGCTGGACAAGGCCGGCGTCGCCGGGGTCCCGGGCACCGGATTCGGCGCCCCGGGCCACATCCGGTTCTCATTTGCCGTCAGCATGGAGACGCTCGAGAAGGCGCTCGAGCGGATGGGCGCGGTCCTGCGCGAGGGTTAGCCGCCTTCCTTGACTAAAGCGCGCTCAATCCGGAGAATTCGGCGCCCTCCAGTTCCGACATAGCTCAGCGGTAGAGCAGCTGACTGTTAATCAGCGGGTCCCTGGTTCGAATCCAGGTGTCGGAGCCAATTCACGCACCGCGCAGCGCGGTTTGCCTAGAAGATGTACTGGATTCCCAACTGGGTCGCGACGATCCCGATGTCGTAGGTGCCGTAATAGGCGTCTTCCTCGAACGCATACGCATCCGTCTGCAGGCTGATGCCCAGGTGAGGGCTCGGGTAGAACCGCACACCCAGTCCGGCGCTTCCGACGGTCTGGTTGTCATCGCCGCAGCAGTCGGCATCCAGTTTCAAGCTGCCGATGCCGAGTTGCCCGAACATCTCCCAGCCGCTCTTCCCGAATGGAATGATGCCTACCACGTGCGCCGAGAGCGCGGTGGCATCGAAATCCTCTTTCTGGCCGAAGAACGGATCCGTGATGCTGTAGCTTCCGAGGTATGAAATGCGCCCTTCGACCGACAGGTACCTGAAGAACTTGTAGCCGCCGAATGCGGCGTAACCAACACCGGAATCGTCGAACTTGTAGCCGTTGAAGAGGCCGTCATCATCGAAATTGGTGACGCCGGCCATCCCGCCGACGTAGAAGCCGCGGGCTTGCTGTTCCGCGGCGATCGCGCTTCCACTTGTAGACAGCAACCAGCCCGCGATCAACGTGGCACTCAGCCATACACCGCTGCGCGAATGCGACGACCTTGTTGCTTCCATGACGTCCAGTCTCCTTTCGCGAATTTGCACGGTATGGTGCACAGACCGGCCCGGTCGAAGGCTACCGGGCCGGGATCCGAACTCAATAAGTAAAGACCCGCAATCGGATGCCCGGCACGCACCCGGGCCACCCGGGCGCCACGACCAGGCGCTTTACCCTTGCTTGGCCTCGGGTGCGGCCTGGAGCTTCGCCGCTGGCGCACTTGCCAGGCTGCTCGTACCGGGCCGCTTGGGCGCAGAACGGGCCGGAATCAGCACCGACAGCACCATCGTCGACACCAGGATCAGTGCGGTCGCGCCGAGCGACCACCCGACCGGGATCTTGTAGACGTCCAGCATCAGCATCTTGGTGCCGATGAGCCCGAGGATCAGGGCGAGGCCGTACGAGAGCAGGTGGAACTTCTCGTGCATGTTCGCGAGCAGGAAGTACATCGCTCGCAGGCCGAGGATCGCGAATACGTTCGAGGTTAGAACGATGAACGGGTCGAGCGTGATGGCGAATATCGCCGGAATCGAGTCGACGGCGAAGATGACGTCCACGACGCCGATCATCACTATCACCACGAACAGCGGGGTCGCCATCCGGACGCCGTCATGCACCGTGAAGAATTTCTCGCCGTCCAGGGTCGGCGAGATCTTCAGTCGCCTGTGGATCCACTTCAGCACCGGGTTGCCCGCCAGGTTGGGCTCCTGCCCGGCGGCCCACCACATCTTGATGCCGGTCACCAACAGGAACGCCCCGAACACGTACAGCAGCCAGTGGAAGTGCTGCAGCAGCCAGGCGCCGACCAGGATCAGCACGGCCCGCAGCGCGATCGCACCCATGATGCCGATCATCAGCACACGCTTCTGGTACTCGGCGGGTATCCCGAAATAGGTGAACACCATCAGGAACACGAAGATGTTGTCGACCGCGAGAGCCTTCTCGACGAGGTACCCAGTGACGAACTCGAGCGCCTTGGTGTTGGCGAACTCGAGGCCCTGGGTGTCGCGCAGCCTCCACCACAGCCAGGCGACGAACACGAAGGAGACCAGCACCCAGATGACCGACCAGATCGCCGCCTCGCGCATGCCGACCCGATGCGCACCCTGGCCGCGCATCGCCGCGAAGTCGACGACCAGCGCCACCACCACGAACGCGATGAAGATGCCCCACATCATCGGGGTGCCTATGCCCATCATGCGTTTGCCGCTGTCCTGGCAGCAGCACCCGTGAGCTCACGCAAGGATTCCGCGACGATAGCCATGCCCTCGCTGACGATCGCGTCCGACGCGGTCAACGGCACCAGCAGGCGGATCACGTTGCCATAGATGCCGCAGGACAGCAGCACCAGCCCCTTCTGCGCCGCGAGCCTGGTCAATGCCTTGGCAAGATCGGCATCGGGCGAGTGCGGATCGCGGTTCCTGACCAGTTCCATCGCCACCATCGCGCCGAGGTTTCGCACTTCGCCGATCGCCGGGATTTCGCGCGCCAGGTCGCGCAACGCACCGACCATGAGTTTGCCGATCGCCACGGCACGCTCGCACAGTCTTTCCTCCTCGATCACCTCGAGCACTGCGAGTCCGGCAGCACAGGCTATCGGTGAGCCTGCGTAGGTGCCGCCAAGCCCGCCCGGGCCCGGAGCATCCATGATCTCGGCCTTGCCGACGACCGCCGCCAGCGGAAATCCACCGGCCAGGCTCTTGGCCATGGTCATCAGGTCGGGTTCCACGCCGGCGTGCTCGATCGCGAACATGCGGCCGGTGCGCGCGAAACCAGTCTGGATCTCGTCGATCACCAGCACGATTCCGTGCTGGTCGCAGAGCCTGCGCAGCGCCTTGAGGAACTCCGGCGGCGCTATGTAGAAACCGCCTTCGCCCATCACGGGTTCAATGACGATCGCCGCGACGCGCGCGGGCTCGATGTCGTTCTTGAAGATGTGCTCGAGCGCTGCAAGGCTGTCCTCGACGCTGACCCCGTGGTACGCGATGGGAAACGGCGCGTGATAGACCTCGGCCGGAAAAGGTCCGAACCCGGCCTTGTACGGAGTGACCTTGCCGGTGAGCGCCATCGCCATGAACGTGCGCCCGTGGAAGCCGCCGCCGAAGGCGATCACCCCCGAGCGGCCGGTGTGCGCACGGGCAATCTTGATGCAGTTCTCGACCGCCTCCGCGCCGGTCGTGACGAAGATCGCCTTTTTCGGCGCAGGCCCCGGCGTCAGGTGGATCAGCTTCTCAGCCAGCGCGACCGCCGATTCGTAGGGCGTGATCATCAGGCAGGTATGACTGAACGCATCGAGCTGCTTCGCTACCGCGGCCTGCACCTTCGGGTGCAGGTGACCGGTGTTGAGCACGGCAATGCCGGCGGCGAAGTCGATGTATCGCTTTCCATCTACGTCCCACATCTCCGCGTTGCGCGCGCGCTCGATGTAGACGGGAAGCTGGTTGCCCAGTCCGCGCGCGAATGCAGCGTCACGACGCTGCTGCAAGTCATGGTTGCGCGACATGAGTTCTCCGGGAAATTGCCTGTTCGAATGAAACCGCTCAGCCTGGACGACGGCGGGCTGCCAGCCTGTCGAGATAACTGGCGAACCGCTCGCCGACGCCGGGGTGCATCAGCGCGAGTTCGACCGTCGCTTCCAGGTAACCGAGCTTCGAGCCGCAGTCGTAGCGGCGACCCTGGAACGCGTACGCGTAGACCGGCTCGTCGGCTATCAGCGCCGCGATGCCGTCGGTGAGCTGTATTTCACCGCCGGCGCCACGGCCGGTGGTCTCGAGCTTGCTGTAGATCGCGGGCGTCAGCAGGTAGCGTCCCACTACGGCGAGCGTGGATGGCGCATCCTCCGGCTTCGGTTTCTCCACGATGCGCTCGACGCGCGACAAGCGCCCCTCGACCGACGTGACGGCAACGATGCCGTACTTGTCTGTCTGGTCACGCTCGACGGTCTCGACTCCGAGCACGCTGGCCGCCCGCCCGCCCAGGGCCTTCGCCATCTGCCCCAGGCACGGCTCGGCGGCGTCAATCAGGTCGTCGGCCAGGTGAACGAAGAACGGCTCGTTGCCGACGGCTGGACGGGAGCAGAGCACCGCGTGTCCGAGTCCCAGCGGCGCCGACTGGCGGATGTAGATGCAGCTCGCGTAGGACGGCACGATGCCGCGCACCGCGTCGAGCAGGTCCTGCTTGCCCTGTGCCTCGAGTTCCTTCTCGAGCTGGTGGTCCGTGTCAAAGTGATCCTCGATCGCGCGCTTGCTCGACCCGGTGATGAATACCAGCTTTTCGGCACCAGCCGAGAGCGCCTCCTCGGCCGCGTACTGGATCAGCGGCTTGTCCACGATCGGCAGCATTTCCTTCGGACTGGCCTTGGTGGCCGGCAGGAATCGTGTCCCGCGCCCCGCGACTGGAAATACGGCTGTCCTGATTCGTACCATGCGCGTGTCCTGCAGATTCACTCCGAAGCTTGTGAATCATAGCGGATCCCGACCCGGGCTCCACGCGGCATTGCACGGTGGCCGGCACCGGCGTCCCGGCCACCGTGCGCGGCATGTCAGGAACCGTCGGCGGGCTTCCTGGCCGGTGCTTTCTGTTGCGGCGCCGGCTGCGCCGCCGACCCGACCCGGATGCTTTCGCGGTTAAGGTCAAATACCTTCTCACCGATGCCCTGCACCTTCAGCAGGTCCTCGGGACTCTTGAACGGCCCGTTCTTCTGCCGGTACTCGACGATCGCCTGGGCCTTGGCAGGCCCGACACCGTCGAGCTCGCGGGCCAGCGTACCCGCATCCGCCGAATTTATGTTCACCGGCCCGCTCCACGCGACCATCGGCACCAGGCTCGCGACAAGCGCCCGGATCGTTGTCCGGCATCCCTGTTTCATGACTGCCTCCTTGGCTTCGACTACCCGCAAACCCGGAATGGGTGCGGTCGATGCAAACGTAGCCGAAGGCGGCCGGTGTCGCGCGCCGAGATGCTGGCGAGTTCGCGCAGAAATGCGCTCAGTCCGGGGGGGAGCCCGGGCGAGCCGCCTTCGGCAGGAACTCGAGCGCGGCAATCGCGCGCTGGGTGTCCCATGACTTGCAGCCCGGGCACTGCCAGAGGAACGTCGAGCTGTCGATGCCGCAGACGCTGCACCGATAGCGCGCGTGGCGCAGCACCACGTTGCGAAGGGCGGCGGCCACCGAGAGCAGCTGGGCCGGGCCGGGTTCGACGCCAGGCGCCAGCAAAGCGCAGGAGAGGTCGCGCAGGTCGCTGTCGGTTGCGAGCAGTTCCTTCACGCACTCGAGGATGACCGGGTTGTCGTAGTAGCCGCTCACGATGGCTGCGTAGGCGATCTCGGAGCGATTGCCGACGCCATTGCGCATCAGTTCGCGCAACGACTCGTCGAACATTTCCGTGTCGCCCGCCTGGCGCGCGGCCTCGGCGAGACGCGGCAACACCAGCGGCAGCAGGTGGAAGTCCAGCCGCACGACCCGCCGGTAGAGCTGGACCGCGAGAGCAGGATCGCCCTGCATGCGCGCGACGTCGCCACGCAGGATCGAAACCCGGCCTGAATCCTTCTGCTGTTGCCTCGCCGTGCGCAGGTGCGCCCGCGCCAGGTCCAGGTCGCGCTGAGCGATGGCCGACTCCGCAAGCTCGCACCAGTGGTGCGCAGCTGCGCCAGGCTGGCCGGGCACGCCGACGGCGCGCAGTCGTTCGTGCATGGCCGCGGCCTGCGCCCAGTCGTGCTGCAGTTCGTTGATGCGCACCAGGTGGGTGAGCGCCACGGCCGACTCGATGCCGTCCTCGGCAAGCTGCAGGAAAAGCTTCTCCGCGCGGTCGTAGAGTCCGGCCCGGAAATAGTCGCGCGCCAGCTCCACCAGCGCGGCGTTCCGATGGCGCGGGTCAAGGCCTGCCCGGCCCACGATGTGCTCGTGGACCCGGATCGCGAGATCGACCTCGCCGCGCCGCCGGTAGAGGCTGCCGAGTGCGAAATGCGTATCGATGGTCTCGTCGTCGCTCGCCGCCAGGCCGAGGAATACCTCGAGTGCGCGATCGGGCTTGTCGTCGAGCAGGTAGCGAACGCCTTCGAGATACCGTTCGCGCCGCCGTACGCGCCGGCGCCTGCGGTACTCGGCATAGGCAGCCGTCGCACCCCAGCCTGTGGCGAGCGTCCCGGTAAACACCATCCAGAACGTGTTCACGGGCTCAGGCGGATTCCGGTGGTTCGTCTTCCGGCGGCCGCCGTCGCGATTCCGCCAGCCGCAATGCCTCGCGCAGGCGTCCGCGCTCGGCCAGCAGCCGCGCGATCCAGTTGGAGCGCCACAGCGCACCACCGAGGAAGCCAGCCGAGAACGCGATCAGCAGCGCCAGCCCCGAGGACACCTCGAAGCGCACCATTGCGAAGTCCACGGCGAAATGCTGCTGGTTCAAGGCAGTGAAGATCACGGCCAGGACGACCAGCAGGACAATTGCGATGATTAAGGCGATTCGCCGCAGCATTTTCAAACGGACGAATGATTGGCTGGCGGCAGTCTAGCACCCGCTGGGGTGCATGCCGGTCAATGGCCGGGTGCGGGCGCGTCCTCGACGACCGCCGGCTCGTTGACCCGTTCGCGCAGGTCCTTGCCCGGCTTGAAATGAGGCACGTACTTGCCGGCAAGCGCAACCGACTCGCCGGTCTTGGGATTGCGGCCCTGCCGCGGCGGACGGAAATGAAGGCTGAAGCTGCCGAAGCCCCGGATCTCTATGCGCTGCCCCTGGGCAAGCGCGTCGCTCATGATCTCGAGGATCTGCTTGACCGCGAGCTCCACGTCCTTGGCCGGCAGGTGACCCTGCTTGGCGGCGATGAGCTCGATGAGCTCGGACTTGGTCATGCTGCGCTCGCCGTCCACTCTGAACCTCCCCCGCTGGATCCCTGCCTGTCCGATGCGTTGGTCCTCGCGGCGGCAACCCGCCGCGAGGACCACGCCCGGCTCTTGTTACTGTCCGGAGATCTGCTCCTTGAGCAGGTCACCGAGGCTCGTGCCTGTCGAGGAATCCGAGCGATAGCTCTCCATCGCCTCCTGTTCCTCGGCCATGTCCTTGGCCTTGATCGACAGCGCGATCGTGCGGACCTTGCGGTCCACGGCGGTGAACTTGGCCTCGACCTCGTCACCGACCTTGATCAGCGTTCGGGCATCCTCGACGCGGTCACGCGACAGCTCCGAGGCACGCAGGTAGCCGTCGATCCCGCCGCCGAGGTCCACGATGGCGCCCTTCGGGTCCACCTCGCGCACCAGCCCGCGGACGATGCTGCCCTTGGGGTGTTCTGCAATCCAGGTCGAGAACGGGTCCTTCGCGAGTTGCTTGACGCTGAGCGAAATGCGCTCGCGCTCCGGGTCGATCGCGACCACGATGGCCTCGACCTCCTGGCCCTTCTGGTAATTGCGCACCGCTTCCTCGCCCGGCACGTCCCAGGAAAGGTCGGAGAGGTGTACCAGGCCGTCGATGCCACCGGGCAGCCCGATGAACAGGCCGAAGTCGGTGATCGAGCGGATCTGCCCCGTGACGTGGTCGCCACGGTTGTAGTTGTCGCCGAACTCACGCCACGGATTGGGCTTGCACTGCTTCACGCCGAGCGAGATGCGGCGGCGCTCCTCGTCGATGTCGAGCACCATGACCTCGACTTCCTCGCCGGTGTGCACGACCTTGGACGGGTTGACGTTCTTGTTCGTCCAGTCCATCTCGGAGACGTGCACCAGGCCTTCGACGCCTTCTTCGATCTCGACGAAGCAGCCGTAGTCGGCGATGTTCGTGACCTTTCCGAACAGGCGCGTCTGCGCCGGATAGCGGCGTGCGATGTCCTGCCACGGATCGGCGCCGAGCTGCTTGAGGCCCAGGCTGACCCGCTGGCGCTCGCGGTCGAACTTGAGGATGCGCACGTCGATCTCGTCGCCGACGTTGACCACTTCCGACGGGTGCTTGACGCGCTTCCACGCCATGTCGGTGATGTGCAGCAGTCCATCGATGCCACCAAGGTCCACGAATGCACCGTAATCGGTGAGGTTCTTGACCACGCCCTTGATCACGGCGCCCTCGTTCAACTTGTCGAGGAGTTCACTGCGCTCGGCGCTGTACTCCTGCTCGACGACGGCGCGGCGCGAGACCACGACGTTGTTGCGCTTCTGGTCGAGCTTGATGACCTTGAACTCGAGCGTCTTGCCCTCGAGGTAGCTCGGGTCGCGCACCGGGCGCACGTCCACGAGCGAGCCGGGCAGGAAGGCGCGCACGAAATCGATCTCGACGGTGAAACCGCCCTTTACGCGGCCATTGATCAGGCCGGTGACGACCTCGCCCTGCTCGAACGCCGTCTCGAGGCGCTCCCAGGTGCGGGCCCGCTTGGCCTTCTCGCGCGACAGGCGCGTCTCGCCGGATCCGTCCTCGACGCTGTCGAGGGCCACCTCGACGTCGTCGCCGACTTTTACCTCGATCTCCCCGCGCTCATTCTTGAACTGGCTCAGGTCGATCACGGCTTCGGACTTGAGGCCGGCACTTACCACGACCTTGTCGGGACCGATTTCGATCACGCGGCCGGTGAGGATCTGGCCCGGGCGAATGCGCTGACTCGCCAGGCTCTCTTCGAACAGTTGGGCAAAACTCTCGGTCATTTAGGTTATCTTCCAGGGGTCTCGCGACCCGTATTCCCGCCGGCATCATGCCAACAGGGGTTAACGACAAAACGCCCGCATCCGTTCGGGCGACGGTACGATCAAAGGGCCACAGGGACCCGGCTTCTGGCGACGGCGAGAATCCGTTCAACCACCGCATCGATCGGCATGCCGGTCGAGTCGAGGATGACCGCATCCGACGCCGGGCGCAGTGGCGCCACGGGCCGGGTGGAATCACGCCGATCCCTGTCCAGGATCTCCTGGGAAAGGTCGGCGAGATTAGCAGTAAGTCCCTTTTCTTTCAACTGCTTATAGCGCCTCAGCGCGCGCTCCTCGGCACTGGCCGTGAGGTAGACCTTTACCGGGGCGCCGGTGAAAACCACCGTGCCCATGTCCCGGCCGTCCGCGACCAGGCCGGGAGGCGCGGCAAAAGCCCGCTGGCGCCCAAGCAAGGCGGTACGCACCGACGGCATCGCCGCGACCCGCGAGGCCGCGGCACCGGCCGATTCGGTGCGCAGGTTCCGCGTCACGTCACGGCCCTCGAGCAGCACCCGCTCATTGCCGTCGGCGTCGGTCTCGAACCGGGTGTCCAGAGTGCCGGCAATGGCTGCATACCCCGCCTCGTCAGCGTCCACCAGTCCATGGGCCCCGCCGGCCATCGCGACCAGCCGGTACAGCGCGCCGCTGTCGAGCAGGTGCCAGCCGAGCCGGCTGGCCAGCAGCCGGGCAACGGTACCCTTGCCCGATCCGCTCGGCCCGTCGATCGCAATGACTGGAACGTCCATCGCTTGCCTCAGCCGACTTGTTCGATGCCGAGGCCCACGGACCGGCCAAGCTCGGCAAATCCGGGAAACGAGGTCGCGACATTGGCGACGTCGAGGATCTCGATCGGCGCTGACGCGCGCAGGCTCGCAATCGCGAAGGACATCGCGACGCGGTGGTCCCCGCCGCTGTCGACGACACCGCCGCCGAGTCCGCCACCCTCGATGCGCAATCCGCCCGGAAGCACTTCGTGGCGAATACCGAGCACCCCGAGACCGCGCGCCATGACAGCGATCCGGTCGCTTTCCTTGACCCGCAATTCCTCGGCGCCGGTTACCAGGGTCTCTCCCTCCGCGCAGGCCGCTGCGATGAAGAAGGCGGGAAATTCGTCGATGGCGAGTGGCACCAGCCGCTCGGGCACGCGGATACCGCGCAGGAGCGCGGGGCGGATCTCGATGTCGGCCACCGGCTCCGCGCCGCAGGTCCGCCGGTTCACGAGGCGCAGGTCCGCGCCCATCATTCCCAGCATCTCGAGCAGGCCGGTGCGGGTCGGGTTCACGCCGACCCCCCGCACCAGGAACGGCGCGTGCGCGCCGATGCACGCGGCAACGATGAAGAATGCGGCAGAGGAGAAATCGCCGGGGACTTCCACGTTGGCGGCCTCGAGCCTGGTTGGCGGCCTCAGTGTCACGACCCCGCCGACCGACGACACCTCGCATCCGAATGCCTGCAGCATGCGCTCGGAGTGGTCGCGAGTGACGGCGGGCTCGATCACGGTGGTGTTGCCTGCGGCGCGCAGCCCGGCGAGCAGCAGCGCTGACTTGAGTTGCGCGCTCGCGACCGGCATCTCGTAGCGGATGCCATGCAGGGGCATCCCACCCGTGATTCGCACCGGCGGCCGCCCACCGCTGGTCTGTATCGACGCGCCCATTGCTCGCAGCGGCGTCGCGACGCGTTCCATCGGCCGGCGCATCAGCGACTCGTCGCCGACCAGCACCGAGTCGAATGCCTGCGAGCACAGCAGCCCCATGAAGAGGCGGATTGCGGTGCCGGCATTGCCCATGTCCAGTGGCGCAGACGGTGCCCGGAAGCCATCGAGGCCCACGCCCTCGATCACGACCTCTCCCGGCCCGGGACGGTCGACCTGCACGCCGAGTGCGGCCACTGCACGCATCGTGGCAAGGCAATCCTCGCCCTCCAGGAAGCCGCTGACGCGCGTGGTGCCGGACGCAATCGCGCCGAGCATCAGCGCGCGGTGCGAGATCGACTTGTCACCCGGGACGCGGGCTTCACCTGCGATACCGGTGGACGGTGCCACCCTGTAGCGGCTCATCGTCAGAGCACGGCCTTCGGATATGAACCGAGCACGCGGCACAGCGACGTCCGCGCCTTCAGTTCGGTGAGCGCCGACGCGAGCGGCTCTTGCCTGGCGTGGCCTTCCAGGTCGATGAAAAAGACGTAATCCCACTTGCGCCGCCGGGACGGCCGCGACTCGATGCGCGTCAGGCTGATATTGCTGCGAGCAAGCGGCTCGAGCAGCCGGAACAGCGCGCCCGGCGCGTCGGTGTGGGCCGCAGACACCAGCAGCGTGGTCTTGTCCGTGCCGCTCGGCTCGAATGCCCTGCTGCCGATGACCAGGAAGCGAGTCGTGTTGTCCGCCCGGTCCTCGATCTCGGGAACCAGCATGTTGAGGCCGTACACGACGGCGGCCGCGGCGCTCGCAATCGCAGCCGTACCCTCCTCGTCGCGGGCGCGGCGCGCGCCCTCCGCGTTGCTCGCGACCGGCAGGCGCTCGGCCCCCTGCAGGTGCTCGGCAAGCCACCCCCTGCACTGCGCCAGCGCCTGCGGGTGCGCACAGATACGCTGCACGTCCTCGAGCGAGGTCATGCGACCCATCAGGTTCTGGTGCACGCGCAATTCCACCTCGCCGCACACCCCGAGCGGCGAAGTCAGGAACATGTCGAGCGTGTTGTTGACCGTGCCTTCGCTGGAATTCTCGATAGGCACCACGCCGAAGTCCGCGGTGCCCGCCTCGACCTCGCGGAAGACTTCCTCGATCGACGTGAGCGGCAGCGCGCGCACGGACTGCCCGAAATGCTTCATCACCGCCTGTTGCGTGAACGTGCCCTCCGGCCCGAGGAAGGCGACCTTCAGCGGGTCCTGCTGGGCCAGGCAGGCTGACATGATCTCGCGGAACAGGCGCGCGATCTCTTCGTCCGACAGCGGACCACGGGCCTTGCGATTTCGCTCGATGGCCATGCGCAGCACCTGCGCCTCGCGCTCGGGACGGTAGAAATCGACCGTGTGCCCGGAGGCGTGCTTTGAAATGCCGACCTTCTGCGCGAGCAGCGCCCGCTTGCTGATCAGTTCGTGGATCTGCGCATCCACGGAGTCGATGAGTTCCCGGATACCGTCGATCCCGGCCGGACCCGGGTGCGACGGCGTGGTCTTGCCCGCCTTTATGGATCGCCTGGCGGTCCCGGGTACCTTGCGCGTTGCCATGCTCAGACGAGCCTCGCCCGCAACACGCCTTCGATCCCGCGCAGACGCTCGAGCAACTCCGCGGGGATCGGCGAATCCGTGTCGATCAGCGTGTAGGCCAGGTCGCCACGCGACTTGTTCAAAAGGTCGGCGATATTGAGCCTGGCCTCCGCGAGACAGGTCGAGATCTGCCCGACCATGTTCGGCACGTTCCGGTTGGCGACCGCGATGCGGTTGTCGCCGACCCTGGGCAGCACGACCTCCGGGAAATTCACCGAATTGCGGACGTTTCCGTTCTCGAGGTAGTCGCGAAGGGTCTCGGCCGCCATGATCGCGCAGTTTTCCTCGGCTTCCCCGGTGGATGCGCCGAGGTGGGGAAGTGCGATCACGCGGGGGTGGTCCTTGATCGCCCGTGTCGGGAAGTCGCAGATGTAGGTTGCCACCTGTCCCTGCTCGAGTCCGGCCAGCATCGCCGTCTCGTCCACGATCTGCGCGCGCGAAAAATTGAGTACTGCGCTGCCGCGACGCATGAGCTGGATGCGCATCTCGTTCACCAGGCCCCGCGTCGAATCGTTCAGCGGCACGTGCACGCTGATCATGTCGCTGCGCGCAAACAGGTCGTCGAGGCTGAGCGCCTGCTCGACTCCGGAAGACAACTGCCATGCGCGCTGCACGGTGATCTGCGGGTCGTATCCGCGCACTTTCATTCCAAGGGCGAGCGCCGCATTCGCAACCTCGACGCCGATTGCACCCAGGCCGACGACACCTAGCGACCTGGTCGGAAGCTCGTGGCCCACGAACTTCTTCTTGCCCTGCTCGATCGCCGCCTCGATCGCGTCGTCGTCGCCCTTGAGTGAGCGCACGAATTCCCATCCCTGGCAGATGTTCCGCGCCGCAAGAAAAAGCCCGGCCAGCACCAGCTCCTTGACCGCATTGGCATTCGCGCCCGGTGCGTTGAATACCGGAATGCCGCTGTCGCTCAACCTGGCGACCGGAACGTTGTTGGTGCCGGCTCCTGCCCGGGCGATCGCGATCACGCTGGCCGGGATGTCCATCGAGTGCATGTCCGCCGATCGAAGCAGGATCGCATCGGGGTGGCCTATCTCCGAAGCAATCTCGTAGCGCTCGCGCGGCAGGCGCTCGAGGCCGCGGACCGAGATGTTGTTCAGCGTAAGGATCTTGAATGACATGAAGGGGCCTCAGCCATGAATGATGTTCAGCCGTGCTTCTGCTGGAAGTCCCGCATGTACCCGACGAGTGCCTCGACGCCCGCCATCGGCATGGCGTTGTAGATGCTGGCCCGCATTCCGCCGACCGATCGGTGTCCTGCCAGGGCCACGAGGCCCTCCGCCCGGGCGCCCTCGAGGAAGGGCTTGTCGAGGTCGGCGGACGGCAGCACGAACGGGACGTTCATCCATGACCGGCAATCCGGCCGCACGGGATTGCGGTAAAAGCCCGATTCGTCGATCGCCCCGTAGAGGCGTTTGGCCTTTGCGCTGTTCAGGTGCGCCATTGCCTCGAGGCCGCCCTGGCGCTTGATCCACTGGAATACCGCTCCAGCGACGTACCATGAGTACGACGCCGGTGTGTTGAGCATCGAGCCGTCGGCGGCCATGGCTGTCCAGTCGAATACGGTCGGAGTGTCGGGCCGCGCACGGCCGAGCAGGTCGTCGCGCACGATCACTACTGCCAGGCCGGCCGGGCCGATGTTCTTCTGCGCACCCGCATAGATCACGCCGAAGCGACTCACGTCGATCGGCCGCGACAGGATGGTCGAGGACATGTCCGCAACGAGCGGCACGTCGCCCACGTCGGGCACGGAGAGGAATTCCACGCCGCCGATGGTCTCGTTCGGCGTGTAGTGCACGTAGGTCGCGCCCGGCGTCAGCCGCCAGCCCGCGCGATCCGGGATGCTCGAGTAATTGTCCGCAGACGCGTCGGCGGCGACGTTGACCTTGCAGTAGCGCTTCGCCTCGCCGATGGCTTTCTTCGACCAGGCGCCGGTGTTGATGTAGTCGACGACCGAATCGGGCCGCGTCAGGTTGAAAGGTATGGCGGCGAACTGCGCAGTCGCCCCGCCCTGCAGGAACAGGACCTTGTAGTTCGACGGGATTGACAGCAGTTCACGCAGGTCGGCCTCGGCCTGCTGGGCGATACTGCCGAAGGGCTTGCCACGATGGCTCATTTCCATCACCGACATGCCCTCGCCATGCCAGTCGAGCATCTCGTCGCGCAACTGCTCGAGGACTTCCTCCGGCAACGCGGCCGGCCCGGGGCTGAAATTGAAGACGCGACTCATGGGGTGCAATTCTCCGCAACGATGTTGCAGCGCAGTGTAGCAGCGACGTTGGCCGGGCTGTCACCCTGAGCCGGGCGGTGCGCTCAGTTCAGCGTCGGCGGCCCGGTTCGTCCGCTGTCGGCGTCCGCAGCGCTGCTTTCCGGCGGCCCACCCGCTTCACCGGTTTCGTCGCCGTCCGCGGCGGCGTCGGCTTCGTCGGCTTCGTCGCCATTCTCCGCTTCCACAGGCTCGACGCCGATCAGGCGCTCGCCCTCGTCGAGCCGGATCAGTCGCACGCCCTGGGTATTGCGCCCCAGTACCGAGATCTCCTCGGCCCTGGTGCGCACCAGCGTGCCGCTGGAACTCATGAACATGAGCTCATTGGTCACGGCCACCTGCGTGGCGGCGACCAGGCGCCCATTGCGCTCGCTGGTCTGCATCGCGATGACGCCTTGTCCACCGCGCCGATGCAGCGGAAATTCGCTTTCCGCGGTGATCTTGCCGAACCCGTTTTCGGACGCCGTCAGGATCAGGCCGTCGCGGTCGGGAATGATCAGCGAGATCACTTCCTCGCCGGGCAGCACGCGGATGCCCCGCACGCCCGCGGCCGTCCGCCCCATGGGCCGGACGTCATCCTCGGCGAAGCGGATTGCCTTGCCGTTCGACGTGCAGAGCATCACGTCGCGGGTGCCGTCGGTGATCGCCACACCGACCAGGCGATCGCCCTCGTCGAGGCCGACCGCGATGATCCCCGCAGCCCGCTGCCTGGAGAACGCCACGAGCGGCGTCTTCTTCACGGTGCCGGACGCCGTCGCCATGAAGACGTAGCGGCCTTCCTCGTACTCGCGGATCGGCAGCACGGCCGTGATCCGCTCGTCCGCCTGCAGCGGCAGCAGGTTCACGATCGGCTTGCCGCGCGAACCCCGGCCCGCCTGGGGCAGGCGGTACACCTTCAGCCAGTAGAGCTGTCCGCGGCTCGAGAAGCACAGCAGCGTGTCGTGCGTGTTGGCGATAAAGAGACTGTCGACGAAGTCCTCGTCCTTGACCGCCGTCGCGGACTTCCCGCGCCCGCCTCGACCCTGCGCGCGGTATTCGCTGACCGGTTGCGCCTTTGCGTAGCCGCCATGCGAAAGCGTGACTACCACGTCCTGCGGAGCGATCAGGTCCTCGATCGTCAGGTCCGACTCGTCGACGTCGATGCGCGTGCGCCGCGCGTCGCCATACTGTTCGCGGATCTCGAGCAGTTCCGCCCGGATCACGGCGAGCAGGCGTTCGGGCCGCGCAAGGATGTCGGAGAGGTCGCGAATCAGCTCGAGTAACTCGCCGAACTCGGCGATGATCTTGTCCTGCTCGAGCCCGGTGAGCCGGTGGAGCCGCAGGTCCAGGATCGCCTGCGCCTGCACTTCCGACAGCCGATAGACACCCGACTGCAGGCCGTACTCGCTCGACAGTCCTTCCGGTCGTGTCTGGATCGAACCCGCGCGGGCCAGCATCTCCGGCACGGCGCCGGGACCCCAGGTGCGCCCCATCAGGCCCGCCTTCGCCTCCGCGGGAGACTGCGATGCCTTGATCAACGCGATCACTTCGTCGATGTTGGCGAGTGCGATCGCCAGGCCTTCGAGGATGTGGCCGCGATCCCGGGCCTTCCGGAGTTCGAATACCGTCCGCCTGGTGACCACTTCGCGCCGGTGACGCAGGAACGCTTCGATGAACTGCTTCAGGTTCAGCAGCTTCGGCTGGCCGTCCTGCAGGGCGACCATGTTGATGCCGAACACCGACTCCATCGGCGTCTGCTTGTAGAGGTTGTTAAGCACGACGTCCGCGATTTCGCCGCGCTTCAACTCTATGACCACGCGCATGCCGTCCTTGTCGGACTCGTCGCGCAGCTCCGAGATGCCCTCGATCAGCTTGCCGCGAACCAGGTCCGCTATGCGCTCGAGCAGGCGCGCCTTGTTCACCTGATACGGCAGCTCGGTGACGATGATGGCCTCGCGGCCGTGCGTGTCGATCTCCTCGACCTCGGTCTTCGCGCGCACCTGGATGCGCCCACGGCCCGTGGTGTAGGCGGAGTAGATCTCGCGCGCGCCGTTGATGATGCCGGCGGTCGGGAAGTCCGGGCCCGGAACGATTTCCATCAGCTCCGGGATCGTGATCCCGGGGTTGTCGATCACCGCGACGCAGGCGTCGATCACCTCGGTGAGGTTGTGCGGCGGAATGTTGGTCGCCATGCCGACCGCAATGCCGGAGGATCCATTGACGAGCAGGTTCGGGACGCGCGTCGGCAGCACCGACGGCTCGCTCTCGGACTCGTCGTAGTTCGGGACGAAGTCCACCGTCTCCTTGTCGATGTCGGCCAGCAGCTCCGAGGCGAGGCGCGACATGCGCACTTCGGTGTAACGCATCGCCGCCGGGGCGTCGCCATCCACCGAGCCGAAGTTGCCCTGCCCGTCCACCAGCAGGTAGCGCATGGAGAACGGCTGCGCCATGCGGACGATCGTGTCGTAGACCGCGGTGTCGCCGTGTGGGTGGTACTTGCCGATCACGTCGCCGACGACGCGGGCGGACTTCTTGTACGACTTGTTCCACTCGTTGCCGAGTTCTCGCATCGCGTAGAGAACGCGGCGATGGACGGGCTTCAGGCCGTCGCGTACGTCGGGCAACGCACGCCCCACGATCACGCTCATGGCGTAATCGAGGTACGACTGTTTCATCTCGTCTTCGAGGCTTACGTGCAGGAGTTCGCGGGCGATTTCGGCCATGTTTTTCGGGTCGTGGATGGCGGCCGGCTTATGCCGTCCAAAGACGCGGAATAATACCACAAGAGACCGCCGCGACCGGCAGCGGCGGTGGCGCGCACGGCCTGCCCGTGGGCGGCTCGGTATACTGCGCGCCCCGCCCTTTTTCCGGCCCGCAATGGAACCCATCGATACGCTGATCACCGCACGCTGGGTCGTTCCGGTAGAGCCCGATGGGCGCGTGCTCGAGAACCATGCGGTCGCAATCCGCGGCGGCCAGGTCGTCGCGGTGCTGCCGGCAGCCGAGGCCCAGGCGCGTTTTGAGGCGCGCGAACTCGTCGAGCGGCCGTCGCATGTGCTGGTGCCCGGATTCGTCAATGCTCAGGCGCGCGCGGCGACCACACTGTTGCGTGGCCGCGTGCAGGGCCAGCGTCCCGGACCGTGGCAGCCAGGCGCCGTGCGCTCGCTCGAACGGCGCTGGTCCGGGCCCGAGTACGCACGTGACGGCACGGAGCTGGCGATTGCGGAAATGCTGCGCGCCGGCGTCACCTGCTTTTCCGACATGCACCACTGGCCGGACGTGGTTGCGCAGACAGCCGCTGAATGCCACGTTCGGGCCAGCATTGGCCTGCTGGTGAGCGAAGCCGCGACCCCGTGGGCTTCGACTGCGGACGAGCACATCGACCGCGGCATGCACCTGCGCGACCAGTACCGCGGCGACCCGCTGCTCAGCACCCATTTCGCACCCGTCACCCCGCATTCGCTCAGCGATGCCACACTTGCGCGGGTCCGGCGCCTGGCCGACGAACTGGACCTGCCGGTTGCACTGCACCTGCACGAGACTGCATGGGAAATCGAGCAGAGCGAAGGCAAGTTCGGCAGGCGCCCGCTGGCACGAATGGCGGGTCTCGGGCTCGCGAGTCCCCAGCTGGTCGCCGTGCACATGGTGCATGTGACGCCGAGCGACCTTGAATTGCTGGCCGGTTGCGGGGCAAGCGTGGTCCATTGCCCCGAGTCGAACCTGAAGCGAGGCGCGGGCGTGTGCCCGCTGCCCGACCTGCTCGGCCGCGGCGTGCCGGTATCGCTCGGCACGGGCGACGCGGCCTCGAACGACGATCTCGACGTGCTCGGCGAAGCCCGTACCGCGGGCCTGCTCGCCTCGGGCGTTTCATCGACGCCCGGCGCCGTCACCGCCTCGGACCTGCTGCGAATGGCCACGCTCGAGGGTGCCCGTGCCCTGGGCCTGGGCGAAGTGACCGGCGGCCTGGTCCCCGGGAAATGGGCCGACCTTTGTTGCATGAACCTCAGGAGTCCGCGCAGCTGGCCGGTCAGCGATGTCGTGGCCGCAGTGATCTACGCCGCATCGTCGCGGCAGGTGACCGATACCTGGGTGGCCGGACGACGGCTGCTCGCCGACGGGATGCTCGTATACCTCGACGAAGCCGCCGTGCTCGAGCGCGCCGAGTCCTGGCGCGTCAGAATGGACGGCGCAAGCCCGGAGGCCGCTGCTGATGAATGAGCCTGTCAACGTCGACGCTGCGGAAATCGCACGATTCCAGGCAGTGGCCAGCCGCTGGTGGGACCCGGCGGGCGAGATGCGCCCGCTGCATGACCTGAATCCCGTGAGGCTCGGGTACGTGGAACGCAGTGGCGCACTGGCCGGGCGGAAAATCGTCGATGTCGGCTGTGGCGGTGGACTGCTGGCCGAGGCCATGGCCGCCAGGGGCGCCAGCGTGACGGGCCTCGACCTCGCTTCCGAACTGCTGCAGGTCGCCAGGCTGCACGCAATGGAATCCGGCGTGGCCGTCGACTACCGGCTCGAGGCCGCCGAGCAACACGCCATCGAGCATGCTGGCGCCTATGACCTGGCAACCTGCATGGAGATGCTCGAACACGTGCCGGATCCGCGCTCAGTCGTCGCGGCACTCGCGGAGCTGGTTTGCCCGGGCGGGCAGGTCTTCGTCTCCACGATCAACCGTACGCCACGCGCCTACCTGCACGCAGTGGTCGGCGCCGAGTACCTGCTGCGACTGCTGCCACGCGGCACGCACACCTATGACAAGTTCATTCGTCCTTCGGAGCTCGCGGGCTGGGGCAAGGCCGCAGGACTCGAATTGCTGGACGTTGCGGGCCTCGATTACGATCCGTTCGCACGCACTGCGCGCATCAGCGGCGATGCGCGCGTGAATTACCTGGCGCATTTCCGCAAGCCGCAGCCGGCTGGAGCCGGCGCATGACGCGCAGCCACGCCGCACTGCTGCTCGACCTCGACGGCACGCTGCTCGACACCGCGCCGGACATGGGCGGGGCACTGAACCGGCTGCGCGCGGAAAACGGCCTCGGCCCCCTGCCCGCCTCGGTCATTCGGCCGGTTGTCTCGCACGGGTCTGCGCGGCTGGTCTCGCTTGGATTCCCGGGCGCGACCGGCGACGAGTACGAGCGGCTACGCCTGCGATTCCTCGACATCTACTCGCTGAACCTGGCCGATGGCACGCGCTTGTTCCCCGGCGCGGAAGCGCTGCTCACCGAGCTCGAGCGCCGTGGCCTGCCGTGGGGCATCGTGACCAACAAGCCGGGCTGGCTCACCGACCCGCTGCTCGTAGCGCTGGACCTCGGTCGCCGTGCCGCGTGCGTCGTGAGCGGCGACACGCTGCCCGAACGCAAGCCTCACCCGTTGCCGCTGCTGCATGCGGCACGCGTCATCGGTATTGAGCCGGGACGCTGCGTGTACGCCGGGGACGCAGAGCGGGATATCCAGGCCGGGCGCGCAGCGGGAATGACGACCGTGGTCGCTGCCTACGGCTACATTTCGGCCGAGGACGATCCTCGATCGTGGCAGCCGGCCGGCATGGTCACAGAGCCGCTGCAGCTGCTCGAGTGGATGGATGCCACGCTCGCGTACGCCGTCGGGGACCTGCAGTGACCGCGGCGTCCTACGCACTCTTTTTCCTGGCGGTCGTCCTGGCCTTCGGCGCCGGCTGGTTCCTCGCACGCCGCAGGACCCACGCCGTCGAACTCGAGCTCGCCGCTTCACGCGCCGAGGTACGTTCCGCGGCCGACCTTGCCCGCGAGCGCGAACAGGCACTCGATCTCGCGCTGGCCCGGCTGCGCACCGGATTCGACTCGGTGGCGAGCGATGCACTTCGCGGCAACAGCGAGGTCTTCCTGCAACTCGCCGGCCAGGTGATGGGGCAACAACAGGAACTCGCCAAGCGCAACTTCTCGGAACGTGAGAAGGCCGTCGAATCCATGCTCGCGCCGGTGCGCGAAGCGCTGGAGCGCACCAGCCAGCAGATCGCCCGGATCGAGAAAGAGCGTGCCGAGACCTTCGGCGCACTGCGCAGTTCCATCGAGGGCGTCGCGCTCGGCCAGCAGGCACTGCAGCGCGAGACCCGCAACCTGGTCACCGCGCTGCGCCGGCCCGAGGTGCGCGGCCAGTGGGGCGAGATGACGTTGCGGCGTCTCGCGGAACTCGCGGGCATGGTCGAGCACTGCGACTTCTCCGAGCAGGTCACGGTGCAGGGCGAGGACGGCGCGCTGCGGCCCGACATGATCGTCAACATGCCGGACGGACGGCAGCTGGTCGTAGACGTCAAGACGCCGCTCGATGCCTACCTGTCGGCGGTCGAGGCTGCCACGGATGACGAGCGCGCCATCGCGCTGCGCAGACATGCTCAGGCGGTGGTCGAACGGGTGCGGCAGCTGGCTTCGAAAGCCTACTGGCAGCAGTTCGAGAAGAGCCCGGAATTCGTCGTGCTGTTCATTCCCGGTGACCAGTTCCTCGGCGCCGCGATCAGCGAGGTTCCGACTCTGCTCGAGGATGCCATCCGCCAGCACGTCATCATCGCGACGCCAACGAGCTTCGTCGCGCTGCTGAAGGCCGTGGCCTACGGATGGCGGCAGAACGCGCTCGCGGAGAATGCCGCTCGCATCCAGGAACTCGCAGAAGACCTCTACCGCAGGCTCGCGAAGTTCGGCGAGCACATGGGCAGGATCGGCCGCTCACTCGGCCAGAGCGTCGACGCGTACAACAGCGCGGTCGGCTCCCTCGAACGGCAGGTGCTGCCCGGCGCACGCAAGTTCACGGAACTGGGCCTGCGGCCGGCGCGCGAGATCGAGGAAATCCTCCCTGTCGAGAAGCTCGCGCGCGAGCCACGCCCGGCCGAGGGAGACAGCTCCGATGACTGACCAGGAGCCGCGGGACTACGTTGCTGCGCCCGGCGCCCTGCGGGACCGGGTGATACTCGTGACCGGCGCCAGCGGCGGGATCGGCGCGGAGCTGGCGCGCGCATGTGCCGCGTTCGGCGCCCGGGTCGTGCTGGTGGGACGCAACGTGCGGAAGCTCGAGTCCGTCTACGACTCGATCCTGGCGGCTGGTGGCCCGAGGCCGTCCATTGCACCGCTCGACTTCGAGCGGGCCGACGCGAGCCAGTACGCCGCGCTGTCGGATGCAGTGCGCGGTGAATTCGGCCGCCTCGACGGACTTGCACACCTCGCCGGCCAGCTGGGCGAAGTCGCGCCGATCGAGCACCAGGACGTCGTGACCTGGATGCGAGTCATGCACGTGAACGTCAACGCGGCCTTCATCCTGACGCAGGCACTGCTGCCGCTGCTGAGGCTCTCGCAGGACGCGTCGATCGTATTCACCACCAGCGGTGTCTCGCAGCGTGCGCGGGCCTACTGGGGCGCGTATGCCGCCTCGAAGTTCGCGCTCGAGGGACTGATGCAGGTGCTGGCCGACGAAACCGATACGCTGACCAGCATCCGGGTCAACAGCGTGAATCCGGGCAGGATCCGCACGGCGATGCGCGCCAGGGCATACCCCGGCGAGGACGCGGACAGCGTGCCGCTCCCATCAAAGGCAATGCCGGCTTACCTGTACCTGCTCGGACCCGCGAGCCGCGGCGTCACCGGCCACCGCTTCGACGCGCAGTAGGTCGGCGCCGACCGGGCGGCCGCGACGGTCGCGCAATCCCCGACATCGCTACCAGCGCATCGAGTTCCGGACCCTCGAGTTCGCGCGAACGTCCGCGCGGCAGGTCGCGAGGCAACGCCACGGGGCCCCACTGAACCAGCATGGTTCGGCTGACCTTGAGTCCGGCCGAATCGAACAGCGCGCGGATCGCGCCCTTCGGCAGCGTGCGCTCCGCAGCGACCTTGAACCATGCATTCGTCGCGCCGCCCTCGAGGCGCTCCACGGCCGCGAAATCGACCGTGATGCCGTCCGCGCTAACCGTCTTCGGCATCTTCGGCCAGTCCTCGGCCTGACGCGGTCGCAGCGCGCGCACCCGGTACTCGACCGGCACTTCATGCGCGTGCCGCGTCACGCCCGAAACGAATGCGCCGTCGCTGGCCATGATCAGCAAGCCGTCTTCGCCGAATCCAAGGGAATTGACCGGCAGCCAGCGTCCGCCGCGCAGCGTCGGCAGCCGGGCCTCGACCCCCGCGCGCTCGTCGCCCGCCTGCTTGCGCAGCATCTCGCCCTCTGGCTTGTGATACAGGATGACCTGCAGTTCGTGATCGAATGCGAGGCGCTTCGTGACGTCCCGGCCATCGACCACCACACGGTCGCCCGTCTTGACCTGCTGGCCGATCTCGGCGGGCCGGCCGTTGACCAGCACGCGCCCTTCAGCGATCCATGACTCTGCCTGGCGCCGGGAACCGATGCCATGTCGAGCGAGAAGCTTGTGCAGGCGTTCTTCCAATGGCCGGCGCTAGCGTGATTCGTTGCCGGGCAGCGGTCGTTCGTCGGACGAGACATCAACCTCGGCCGACGGCGGCTCGACCTCGGGCGACTGCTCGCCATCGAACGAAGGCTCCACGCCTGGCAACGGGTCGGTCTCGGCCGAGTCAGCGTTCGCCGCAGACAGCACCGGCAGTTCCGGCGCACCGGGAAGCTCCAGTTGCTCGCTTATGTCCTCGAGGTCCTGCAACTGCGCGAGCGTCGGCAGGTCGTCAAGGCTCTTCAGCCCGAAGTAGTCGAGGAACTCACGTGTGGTGCCGAGCAACTCGGGGTGGCCCGGAACCTCGCGATGACCGACCACCCGGATCCAGCCGCGCTCCTGGATGGTGCGCATGATCGTGGAGGCGACCGTGACGCCGCGTATGTCCTCGATCTCGCCGCGCGTTATGGGTTGCCGGTAGGCGATCAGCGACAGCGTCTCGAGCAAGGCCCGCGAATAACGGCTCGGGCGCTCCTGCCACAGCCGCGACACGGTTCCCGAATACTGCTGTCGCACCTGCACGCGCCAGCCGCTGGACACCTCGCGAATCTCGATGCCGGTTCCCTCGAATCGGCGATCCAGGTCGGCAAGCGCGTCACGCAGGTCGGCGGCGGCTGGACGCTCGTGCTCATCGAACAATTCGAGCATCTGGTCGATCGTGACCGGCCGGCCGGCCGCCATCAGTACGGCCTCGACGACGTTGCAAAGAGGGTGGTCGCTCATGGTTCCGTCCGCTCTCCGCTCTCGGGCTGTTCGTTGTCCGCGTAGATCGCCAAGTGCCGCGGTGCACCGGCGCGCACGTGTATCGGCGCGAACTGTTCGGCCTGCACGATATCGATCAGACCTTCGCGCAGCAGTTCGAGGATCGCCGAGAACGTGACCGTGACGCCCATGCGGCCTTCTTCGGGCCGGAAAAGCTGCGTGAACTCGACGAACGACTGCGTGCGCAGCGCGTCGAGCACGTCCGACATGCGCTGCCGCACCGACAGGCGCTCGCGCTGCACCTGGTGATGCGCGAACATCTCGCCGCGCGACATGACGTCCTTCAGCGCGACGAGCATTTCCTGCATCGTGACGACCGGCAGGATCTTGACGACCCGGCGGTCGACCAGCTCCGCGGACACCGGGAACGTATCCCGATCGACTCGCGGCAGCGTCTCCATGCGTTCGGCTGCGCGCTTGAAGCGCTCGTATTCCTGCAGGCGACGAACCAGCTCGGCGCGCGGGTCGTCGCCGTCCTGGTCAGCATCGCCCTGCGGTCGCGGCAGCAGCATGCGCGACTTGATCTCGGCAAGGGTCGCGGCCATCAGCATGTACTCGCCGGCAAGCTCGAACTGCAGGTCGCGCATCACCTCGATGTACTTCATGTACTGGCGCGTGATCTCCGCGAGGGGGATGTCGAGGATGTCGAGGTTCTGCCGGCGGATCAGGTAGAGCAGCAGGTCCAGCGGGCCTTCGAAGGCTTCCAGGAAGACCTGCAATGCGTCCGGCGGAATGTAGAGGTCGCGCGGCATCACGGTAAGAGGCTCGCCCTCGACCACCGCAAACGGCATTTCCGCCTGCTCGTGGTTCTCCGCTACGGGCGAAGCCTTCGGCAGCCCGCCCTCGATCAGCCTAAGGTCCGGTTTGCTCATGCGCATTCCTCAACGGTAGCTGAGGCCCATGGCCTGCTTCACGTCGTCCAGTGTCTGGCCCGCCACGGCGCGTGCCTTCTCACAACCCTCTGCGATGATGCCGCGCACGAGGTCCGGGCTTTCCTCGAATTCCCTGCCTCGCTGCCGCATGGCGGTGACGTCCTCGACCACACGATCGATCAGCGGCTTCTTGCACTCGATGCAACCGATGCCCGCACTGCGACAACCCGCATCCACCCAGCGCCGGGTCTCTTCCGTCGAATACAACTTGTGAAGGTCCCAGACCGGGCATTTCTCCGGATCACCCGGGTCGGTGCGGCGCATCCGGGCGGGATCGGTCTGCATGGTCCGGAGCTTCGCTGCGACCGCGTCGGGGTCCTCGCGGAGCCCGATGGTGTTGCCGTAGGACTTGGACATCTTTCGGCCATCCAGCCCGGACACCTTGGGAGTGGCGGTAAGCAGAGCCTCGGGCTCCGGCAGGATCGTCCTGCCGGTGCCCTCGAGGTAGCCGAGCAGGCGCTCCTTGTCGGCGAGCGTGAGGCGCGAATTGCCCTCGAGCAGCGACCGCGCCTCGCCCAGCGCATGCTCCTCGCCGCGCTCCTGGTAGCCGCGGCGCAGGTCGCGATAGAGCGCGGCCTTCTTCGTGCCCAGGTTCTTGACGGCGCGCTCCGCCTTGGCCTCGAAATCCGGCTCGCGCCCGTAGATGAAATTGAAACGCCGGGCGATTTCGCGTGTGATTTCGACATGTGCGACCTGGTCCTCGCCCACCGGGATGTGCATAGGCCGATACAGAAGGATGTCCGCGCTCTGCAGCAGCGGATAGCCCAGGAATCCGTAGGTCGCCAGGTCCTTTTCCTTGAGCTGTTCCTGCTGGTCCTTGTAGGTGGGGACGCGCTCGAGCCAGCCGAGCGGGGTGATCATCGACAGCAGCAGGTGCAATTCCGCATGTTCGGGCACCTTCGACTGGATGAACAGTGTCGCCACCGACGGATTGACGCCTGCGGCCAGCCAGTCGATGACTATGCTCCAGGCGTTGGCCTCGAGGTCACCGGTGTCTTCGTACCCGGTCGTGAGCGCGTGATAGTCCGCGACGAAGAAATAGCAGTCGTACTCGTACTGCAACTCGATCCAGTTGCGGAGAGCACCGTGGTAGTTGCCAAGGTGCAGCGCGCCGGTCGGGCGCATTCCCGACAGCACACGCCGGGGGGTCGTCACTAGTGAACTCAACGTGGTCCCTTGCGATTCATCGCCAAAATAATTGCTTTATTTTCAGAGTACTACGAGACATTCCTGATCAACTTTGAAGGTGACTGCAGGCTTGAATCGTTGTGAGTCGGCGATTATACGCAGCGGCCCTGCCCTGCGTTCACTCGAAAGTTGAAACGTCGCCTTTGCCATGGCGGACAACGACCGGCGCCGCGCCGGTCAGGTCCACGACGCTCGAGGGCTCAAACCCGCCCTGCCCGCCGTCAATGACCAGGTCGATAGCGTGGCCGAGCCGCTCCTTGACCTCGTGCGGATCCGTGATGGGTATCTCGTCACCCGGCAGAAGAAGCGTGGAGCTCATGATCGGCTCGCCAAGTTCGGCCAGCAACATTCGCACGATCGGGTTGTCCGGAACTCGCAGCCCGATCGTGCGCCGTTTCGGGTTCTGCAGGCGCTTTGGAACCTCGCGGGTTGCCTCCAGCAGGAACGTATACGGCCCCGGCGTGAAGGCACGCAATGTGCGGTACTGGACGTTGTCCACGCGGGCGTATTTCGCTATTTCCGACAGGTCCCTGCACACCAACGTGAAATTGTGGTCCTTGCCGGCATCGCGGATCCGCCGGATGCGTTCCATCGCGTCCTTGTCGCCAATCAGGCAGCCCAGCGCATAGCAGGAGTCGGTGGGATAGGCGACGACACTGCCTTCGCGAATGGCAGCTATCGCCTGGCGAATGAGCCGCGGCTGCGGGCTCGTCGGGTGTATTGACAGGAGCAGCGCCATGATCCTTTACGAGCCGTCATTGGGCGCGACGGTCGAGTTGGCTATGATACCCGCCCCGGCCAAGGGCCGTCCCAGCCGATTCCCTCATCAGCATGCAGTTTCTCGTAGACCTCCTGCCGGTCATAGCCTTCTTCGTCACCTACAAGTTCGCGGGCATCTACACCGCGACCGGAGTGCTGATCGTTGGCGTGCTCGTGCAGACCCTGGTGAGCTGGATCCGCTTCCGCAAGGTGAGCCCCATGCTGCTCGCAACGGCCGCGCTCGTGCTCGTTCTCGGGGGCCTGACGATCTACCTGCACGACGCCAACTTCATCAAGTGGAAGCCTTCGATCGCCAGCTGGATTTTCGCGGCAGTGTTCCTCGCCAGCCATTTCGTACCCGGGCCTACCATCATCCAGCGGATGCTCGGGGAGAACGTGACGCTCGAGGCGCCGGACTGGTCACGGCTCAGCCTGGCCTGGGTGGTGTTCTTCGTACTGAGCGGCGCACTCAATCTATATGTTGCTTACAACTACCCGGAAGCGACCTGGGTGAATTTCAAGTTGTTCGGCCTGACGGCGCTCACGCTGCTGTTCGCCGTCGCCCAGGGCCTCTGGATCGCCCGCAAGGCCGAGCCATCAGAAGCGGAGAAGACCTGACGTGCTCTACGTGATCATCGGCCGCGACGCACCGGGGTCGCTGGCAACGCGACTTCGTGTCCGTGCCCGACACCTCGACAGGCTATGCGAACTTTCCGACGCCGGGCGGGTCGTACTGGGCGGTCCCTGCCCCGCGACGGATTCTCCGGATCCGGGCGAGGCGGGTTTCAAAGGCAGCGTGATCGTGGCTGAATTTCCCTCACTCGCCGATGCCCGCGAGTGGATCGCGGACGACCCATACGTGACCGAGGGCGTGTTCGCGTCATATGAAGTGATGCCTTTCGTGAAGGTGCTCCCGTGACGGCGACCCGGCTGGAGCGCCTGACTGACCGGTTGAGCCGCGCCCTTGAGCCGGAACAACTCGAGGTTGTGGACGACAGTCACCGGCACGCAGGACACGCTGGCGCAGCGGACGGGCGCGGGCATTTCACAGTGCTCATCGCATCTCCGCGCTTTGCGGGATTAGGCACCTTGAGGCGTCACCGACTGGTATACGAAGCCGTCGGCGACATGATGACCACCGACATTCACGCTCTTTCCATCCAGGCCCTCGCCCCGGGCGAGGCCGTAACCGACTGATTGAGACTCCAAACCCAGAGGCAAATGATGCGTACCCAAAGAATATCGCTCGTACTACTTGCAGCAGCCAGCCTGCTGGTTGGCTGCACCAAGCCGGCCGGCGACGCCGGCAATGCGGCGAAGCCGGCGGCCGACGCCGCAAAGCCGGCGACTGGCACCGTTGCGACCGTGAACGGGCAGAAGATCCCGACCGAGACCTTCGACATCTTCCTGCAGGCCGTGACCGGCAAGCCAGCTGCTGAAGCGACGCCCGAGCAGAAGTCCCAAGTTCTCGACCAGTTGATCGACATGACGATTGTGGCGCAGGCGGGAGAGAAGGAAGGCCTGCAGGACCAGCCTGCGACCAAGGCCCGCATCTCGCTGCTGACCACGCAGATCATTGCGCAGGCCACTACCGAGAAGTACCTCAAGACGCACCCGGTGTCTGAAACCGAGGTCAAGGCTGACTACGACTCGCAGGTTGCGAACGTACCGATGGAGTACAAGGCGCAGCACATCCTCGTAGACACGAAGGAGCAGGCCGAGACGATCATCAAGGAACTCGACGCCGGTGCCGACTTCGCCAAGCTCGCCGCCAAGGACTCAAAGGACCCGAGCGGGAAGAACGGCGGCGACCTCGGTTGGTTCAGCCTGCAGTCGATGGTGAAGCCGTTCTCCGACGCCGTCGCGGCGCTCAAGAAGGGCGAGATCACACAGCAGCCGGTTGAGACTCAGTACGGCTGGCACGTCATTCGCCTTGAAGACACGCGGACACCGACCATCCCGGAATTTGACGACGTCAAGCAGCAGGTCGAACAGATGACCCAGCGCAAGAAGATCGAGGCGTACCTGGAGGAGCTTCGCAAGAGCGCGAAAATCCAGAAAACAGAATAACTGTCAAGTCCCCAAACGGAGCCAAGCGGCCGGATTCCCGAGAGGGGACCCGGCCGCTTTCTTTTGTACTGCGTCGGCGCGGCAGTCGACGCGGGCGCGCGTCACTGGGGCGACCGTAGACGGCCAGTGAGCAGCGTTCGGCGCTGCATTGAGCCGCCGCTCGTCCGGCACTGTCGTTGCCGGTTGGCGATGGTTCTGTGGCTCGTGTCCTTATTAATGTTATCTCTTGGAATGTTTCCTATTTATTTGTTTTTATGGATATTTTATATTCTCATTCAGAAATGTGACGCCCGTCACACTTAGCCAGGCGCAGCGCCCTTCCCGGCACGACCGTGGCGGCTTTCGGCTTTACATAGCCCAGCGACTGCATCGACGGCGCCACACTTCCCGCCTGCTCGGGGTGTTTCTAGGCTAGTGCCTCAGCACCTTGAATTTGCGAGCAATTGCGGGCCGGGGCGCCGCAGAGCGCATTGCAACACCCTCTTTAGGTGCCATCCGTAAGTGTACGAATATGTTGAACTCTTGACCGCCGGTGGCCGACCGATATAGTCCGACACCGGAGTTAACAATAACCCTCATGTCAGCGGCAGTTGCATATTGGACGGCGCCGCCCGTTTTCGGGCCAGGAATGAG
>CAVTNX010000027.1:0-33007 GCA_963736205.1 uncultured Gammaproteobacteria bacterium
AATCGGGCCACCTCTTGGGCGTCTCCGGCCTTGTCAAGATCGGGCCCAAAGTGCCCGATTGCGACTATGGCTCCGTCGCGAACGGCTGTTTCAATTGTAAGCTGAATGCCATCTACTACCGGGTCGACTGTCAGAATCTTGATCGCCCCTCCGGACGCATCCTGCAGCCTGCGGTAAAGATCATGGCAAGCATCTCGGCCGGATACGCAATACTGAAAGGGGTGTGCCCCGATGTATCCTTTGATCGGCCGGAAAGATGGACCTTCAAGGTGTATGCCCGGACAGTGTTGCCCCTCTCCTGTTTCCCGAAATCTCGCCAGCAGCTTCAAATTGGCCTCGAGCACATCGGGCGGAGCTGTATATCAGTGTCGGCAGATAGAGCTCTTACTCCGAGCCCGGCCAAGCGCTTTGTGAATGTGGCGCACTGGTCGAGCGTAATACCGGCCACACGCGTACCATCAGTCCCAGCACCATAGGCCGTAAAATCAAGAAAACTCTTCCATCAACCCTGGCGCCAACGCTCCACCGTTATTTTGCGCATCGAAGCAGAAATCAGACGGCAGCGATATGGCACTGGACACGTTCATGTTGGACATCTCGCACGGCAAGGACAATCTTATTTCGGCGAACGGTCGACACCAACCGCAGCGCCGGGCAGTTTACGGTAAGGCAACAGGAAACTCAAGAAAATAGAGACATCAGTCACCTCTTGCACGGAGGACTTTCCCGCTCTTGGCCCTCACCCCTGCCGCAGCACCGACCGGGCATGACCTACCACAGCCGCCGACACTTCGCTGTGCAGAACCGGTTTCAACTGCCAGCTCAGCCAGTACAGGCTGCGGGAAACGGTTTTGCCCGGAGCAACTTCAATCAAGCGCCCGCTGCGGATATAGGGCCGCGCTTCTATCGCCGGAATAAGCGCATACGCAGCGCCCGCGAGCGTGAGCGCCAAAAAAGCCCGCGCAGACGGGGCATTAAAACAGGGCGCGGCCGCGCCATCCAGATTAAAGTGCCGCGCCAAATACTCGCCGTGCAAAGTATCGTTGGCGTCAAAATTGATATGCGGCGCCTGCTGCAAAACCGCCGGGGTTACGCCGGCTTCAAAGTAACTCCGAAACCGGCGCGAGGCGACACACAAATACTCCATCCCGCCCAGCAGCTCGGAGGAGCAACCGTTAGGCGCCTCAGCCCGGCAGCTGATAGCGGCCGCGACCTTCCCGGAACGGAGCAGCGCAGCGGTATGCTGCTCGTCTGCGACCAGCAAATCGAGCAGGAGACGCTTGCTTTTTAACAGCGGCAGCAGCGCATCGATAAACCAGTAGTAAAGGCTGTCATTGTTGAGCGCAACCGCCATCTTCTGCCAATGCGGCGTGCGGCGCGGCATATCAAGCTCCTGCTCGAACTCGCCCTGCAGGGCCCGCACCTGCTCGTAATGACGGATCAAAGCGCGTCCGCATTCAGTCGGCTGCGGCGGGGGCCCGCGCACAATCAGCGGCTGCCCCAGCTGCTGCTCCAATGCACGGATGCGCTGCGAGACCGCCGACTGGGTGATATGCAGCGCGCGCGCCGCCCGCTCAAAGCTGCCCAGCGCCACAACCTGCGCGGCAGCCTCAATCAGTTTGTAATCCAACATAGAACTAGTATTAGCATTTCTAATGCCTCTACAAAAGAATTAATTTGTCTAATAGCAGGCCCTACCCTATCCTGCTATTAACAGGAGGATAGTGATGTTTCCTGAATCATGCTCTGCATCGGGCCGAACGATTCCACCCTTGGTTGCAATCACGAGGCCTTCTGGATACGGGTGCAGAGCCTCTGCGATCAGCCGTTCGCTGACCTCAGGACCATAGGAGTCCGCGGTGTCGATGAAGTCCACGCCGAGTTCGACGGCATGCCGCAGCAGTCGGCACGCCGCGGCAGGATCAGGCGGGATCACCCCAGATACCAGGACCGGTGATGCGCATCGCCCCGAAGCCGAGGCGATTGACCGTCAGGCCACCGCCGATGGTGATCTTGCCGGCCGCGGAGCTGTTGATGGCGCTGGACATGGCACGAATATACCGCGCGACCGCGGCATTCACCCGTCTGCCTTCAGCAGCGCCGGTGGCCGCGAAACGCGAACGCGCCGGCTCTGTTTCGTGACACGCGTCACCGTCCGGGTCGTGGACGGCGCAGGGATGTTCCGAGCGGGCTAGTTTGGCCCCGTCGCCGCCACGCGCGGCGCCATGGCAGGGAGACTTCCATGAACGTCTCGACATCCGGACCCGACCGCCGCACCGGTCCGAATTTCCTACTCTGCCTGCTCGTGTCGACCATTGCGCTGCCCTGCATTGCGCTGGCGGACCCGCCATCCTGGGCGCCAGCGCATGGCCTGCGCGCGAACCACGGGGCGCCATACACGGGTTACAGCGGCCAGGCATGGATGAACGACTACGGCATCCGCCTGGGTCGCTGCGATCGCGACCGGGTCGGCGCGCTGCTCGGTGGTATCGCCGGCGGTGCCGTCGGCGCAGAGGCCGGCACGGACGGCAATCGCGCTGTCGCGATTGCCATTGGCACCGTGATCGGGGCAGCGATCGGCGCCGAGATCGGGCGCGGCATGGATCGGTCCGACCGGGCCTGCACTGGTCACGCCCTCGAACTCGCGGGACCCGGACAGAGCGTCACCTGGCTGAACCCGGTCAGCGGTGTCACCTATCGAGTCACCCCGGTCGATCGCGAAGCGTCGGTCGACGGGTGCCGGAAGTTCCGGTTGATCGCCACCGGTGCCTTTGGACTTAGCGAGGGACGGGCAACGGCCTGCCCAGGCGAAAATGGCACCTGGTCGCTGGCGCCGGGCCCGATCCTGACGCGCCGCTGAAACCGGTCGCTGTCGCGGGGCCCGGCGGCGTCGGCGCAGCTCCCTGCGACAGTTGCGAGGTCCGGCAGCACGGGCAACGCGAAGGGCCTGCTACGAAGCGCGCGCTGCCTGCACGTCGCTGAGCACGCGGCGGACGCCATCGCCGGCAAGTATCTCGGCGAGCGCACGGCTCATCTTGCGCTGCCAGTTCGGAAACTCGTTGCTGGTTCCCGGTACGTTCACCGGCTCGGTCATTCCGACGAGGTCTTCGACCTGCAGCGCCACCAGGGCGGAGGCGCTACGCGCCAGGTATACGTGGACGGCGTGGCTCAGCGCGGCGCAATCCTGTCCGCCATCGGTCACGGGAGGCGCGAGTCCTGCGGATTCGAGCGCGACGAGCAGGGCCCTGCGGTCATGCGCACGCTCATCGGCTACCTGCAGGCGGATCTCCTCGCTCGGGTAGAGCTTGAGCCGCTCTCGCAGCTCGATGTCGTTGCCAGACCAGAAGCCGGCAAAAGTCGGCAGGTCGTGAGTGGTTACGGTCGCGATCGCGCGCCGCGGATATTCATCGGGCCGGAAGAAGCGGCCGTCCCAGGCCTTCTCGAACAGCAGCACGCGGTAGGAGTAGACCGCGCGTTCTTCCATCGCCTGGCGCACCTCGCGGGGAACTGTCCCGAGGTCTTCACCTATGACGAGACACGAGCGGCGCTCGCTCTCGAGCGCGAGAACCGACATCAGGTCATCGAGCGGATAGTGCACGTAGCCGCCATCGGTGGCGTCTCGACCTACCGGGACCCACCACTGGCGATAGATCGACATGATGTGGTCGAGCCGCAGCGCACCGAAATGCCGCATGTTGGCCGCGATCAGCTGTCGGAACGGGCGGTATCCCTCGGCCTTCAGCACGTTCGGGTCCTGGGGCGGGATTCCCCAGTCCTGCCCCTTCAGTGCTAGCTTGTCGGGTGGCGCGCCCACCCCGGCGCTCCTTCGGTACAGCGCCTGGTCCGACCAGGTCTCCGATCCGCTGGGGTTCACGCCGACGGCGTAGTCGCCGTAGAGGCCGATGGCCATGCCGAGCTCGCGCGCGAGACGCTGGACGCCGCCCAGCTGCTCCTCGGCGATCCATTGCAGCCACGCGTGGAATCCAACCTCGCGGGCATTCGCGGCCTCGAAGTCGCGCGCGCCCGGTTGCGCAGGGTCTCGCAATTCGTCCGGCCACACCGGCCAGCCCCAGTAACGATTTGCATCCCGAGTGCGCAGGTGCTCGTCGATCGCATCGTGAAGCGCATGAACGCGAAGTGGCTCGCCTCGCGCGGCGAGGTAGTGGCGGAACTCGCTGGCCCGACCGGACGCGCGTTCAACATGCGCGCTCAGGAAATGGCCGTACAGCGTCCTCAGCAGCGGCAGCTTGGCTGCGGCCACGCCTGGGTAGTCGACGTTGGCCGTGCCGCGCAGGCGCTCCAGTTCGGCCTGGAATTCCGGCTCGGCCACGCGGGCACGCGCATCGGCGCAGTCGGCGAATTCCGGCACGCGTTCGACCGCGATGTAGAAGACGTTCAGGAAGTGGCGTGAAGACGGACTGTAAGGGCTGAAGTGCCACGGGTTGGCCGGAAAGAGCGCATGCAGCGGATTCAGCGCGATGAACGACGCCCCGGCGGGTGCGAATCCGCGCACGGCCTGCTCGAGGTCGGCGAAATCGCCGATGCCCCAGTTGTCGCTCGAACGCACCGTGTAGAGCTGCATCGCGACTCCCCACAGCCGCCGGCCTTCGCGCAGCGCCGCTGGCTCGACGCAGGCCCGGGGAGCGACGATCAGCGGACATTCCACTTCGGCGCCACCGTCGAGGGTCGCGCGCAGCACATGGTAGCCGTGCGCAATGTCGGTGGGCAGCGGGAGCGAACGCCGCGTGTGGCCGCGGCCGTCGAGCTGCCCGCGTTCGATTTCCGCAAGCCCCCGGCAGTGCGCGCGCCCGGATGACTGTCCCCCGCCCTCGAGGACGATCTGCCAGTCGAGCATGCGATCCAGATCCTCGTCGGCCATCGCCACTTCGACCGACGATCTTCCGGGATGAATCACCGCGGCCTGCGGCAGCAGCGAACGCCAGCGTGCCGCCTCGCGTTGATGCTGCACGCATTCAATCTCCCCGACGTCCTCGGTGGGGCAGCCCATTGCCGCAAGGATCGCCTTGCGCGCGGCTACGGCAATGGACTTCGGCTCGCCGCGATAGTTCTCGTAGGCGTCTCCGATGCCGCACTGCTGCGCCAGCTTTTCCAGCATGGAATCGAGCATTTCAGGGGTCCAGGCGCAGGGTGCGCGACGATGCCTGACGGAGGCTGGAGCTGCAAGGGTTCGACATCCTCTATTTCACCTGCGACTCGAGCAGAACCGTGGACCTGTGCGCGACTTGCAGCAGGTGTCCGCCCGGAAGAAGCGCAGGCTCCCCACCGGACTCGTCGCCGCCAGTGTCGAACACCGGGCGCCACATGGAACCCTCCGGCGGCGCCGGCAGGGTCATCTCGATCGCGGAATCGCCGGCATTGAACACCACCAGCAGGTCGCCGCCATCGCTGCTACCGGAGGGCACTCCATTCATGTGCACGGCGATAGCGCGCAACCCGGGATCCTGCCAGTCGGCATCGGTGAGTTCCCGCCCGGACGGGTGCAGCCACGTGACGTCCTTCGCGTGCGTGCCGCGGCGGGCACCCTTGAGGAAGGTGTCACGACGCAGCCACAGCCGCGACCGCCGCAGGTCGATAAGCATCTGCACGAAGCGCAATCGCCCCGCGTCTTTTTGCGGAAGACTCCAGTCGAGCCAGGAAATCTCGTTGTCCTGGCAATACGCGTTGTTGTTGCCTTGCTGCGTGTGGCCGAATTCGTCCCCGGCCAGCAGCATCGGCACACCCTGCGAAAGGAACAGCGTCGCGAGCAGGTTTGCGGCCTGTCGCGAGCGCAGGGCGCGTACGCCGGGGTCGTCCGTCGGGCCTTCAACGCCGCAGTTCCAGCTCAGGTTGTGCGAATGGCCGTCCGCGCCGTTCTCCAGGTTTGCCTCGTTGTGGCGCAGGTTGTAGGAAACCGTGTCTTCGAGCGTGAACCCGTCGTGCGCAGCGACGAAGTTGACGCTGGCGGTGGGCTTGCGGGCGTGCTGGCGGAACAGGTCGCTCGAACCGGCGAAGCGCTCGGCGAACGCGCCGAGCAAGCCACGATCGCCTCGCCAGAACGCGCGCATCGTGTCGCGATAGCGATCGTTCCACTCGGACCACCCCGCAGGAAAGTGGCCAAGCTGGTAACCGCCGGGACCAATGTCCCACGGCTCGGCGATGAGCTTTACGTACGCGAGCACCGGATCCGAGCGCAGCGCTGCAAAAAAAGGCGCGCTGCTGCTGTAGCCGCCGCTGTCCCGGCCGACCACCGGCGCGAGGTCGAAGCGAAAACCGTCCACGCGCATTTCGGCGCTCCAGTAGCGCAGGCAGTCGAGCACCAGCGAGCGCACTTCCGGATTGTCGAACTTCACCGTGTTGCCGCAGCCGGTGAAGTTCTTGTAGTGCGCCGGTTCGTGCGGGAACAGCCGGTAGTAGAGCGCGTTGTCGAAGCCACGCAGGCTGAGCGTCGGACCCTTCTCGTTGCCCTCGGCAGTGTGGTTGAAGACCACGTCCATCACGACCTCGAGGCCGGCCTCGTGCAGTGCACGCACCATGGTCTTGAACTCGGCAACCGGGTCGTCCACCGCATAGCGGGCATCCGGCGCAAACCAGGCGATCGGGTTGTACCCCCAGTAGTTCGACAGGCCCCGCTGGACCAGGAACTGCTCCGACACGAACGACTGGCATGGCATCAACTCGATCGTCGTGACGCCAAGGCGCTTCAGGTGGTCGAGCACCGCGGGTTCCGCGAGCCCCAGGTACTTGCCCCGCAGGTGCTCGGGTACCGCAGGATGGCGCTGCGTGAATCCCTTGACGTGCAACTCGTAGATGATCGTGTCGCGCCACGGGACATTCGGCGCGCGCACGCCGCCCCAGTCGAACGCGGGATTCACGACTCGGCACTTTGGAACATGTTCCGCGCTGTCATTGCTGTCGGCTACGCCGTCATTGCCGGGCTGCGCTCCGTTCAGCGACGGGTGCCAGTGGATTTCTCCCGAGAGCGCAGCGGCACAGGGATCGATCAGCAACTTGGCGGGGTTGAATCGATGGCCCTGCCCGGGCTCGTAGGGCCCGTGCACCCGGTATCCGTACAGCGTGCCCGGGCCGCCGTACCGGGCGGGCAGGAACCCGTGCCACACGTCGCCGGTGCGGGATGGCAGCGGCAGGCGCGCAGTCTCTTCACGCCCGGACGAATCGAACAGGCATAGCTGCACGCGCGTTGCGCGCGTGGACAGCACGGCGAAGTTGGTGCCGCGCCCGGTCCAGCTTGCCCCGAGCGGCTGCGCGGATCCCGGCTCGAGCACCGGCCGCTCCAGCGAAAGGTCCTGCGGCAGATCGGGCATCAGCTCGACGCCCTCCCGCAGGCTCCGGCGCGCGGGCGCACCACTCGTCTCATCGATCAGGCCGGAAATAGACCGCAGCCAGTGGCGGCAGGTTTACCCGCAGGCGGAACGGGTGATCGTTGACCCGATATTCATCCGCGCTCACGCGCTGCTGCCGGCTGTAGCCGGCGCCGCCATAGCGCTCCGCGTCGCTGTCGAGGATCTTCGTGTAGGTACCGCCTTCGGGCACGCCGATCCAGTAGTCGTCGCGCGGCACCGGCGTCGCGTTGAACACGCACGCGACCGGCGCAAGCCCCGGCCGCGCGGGATCACGGCGCAGGAATGCGAACACGCTTTCGTTCGCGTTGTGCAGGTCGATCCATGCGAAGCCGGCGGGATCGGCGTCGCCCGCATGCAGCACGGCGAGGTCCGCGTACATCCGGTTCAGGTCGCGGTTCAGGTCCATCAGGCCACGATGCCGCGGGTCGTCGAGCAGGTACCAGTCGATCGAATCGTCGTTTCGCCACTCGCGCAGCTGGCCGAACTCGGAACCCATGAACAGCAGCTTCTTGCCGGGGTGCGCGGTCATGTAGGCGCGCAGCAGCCGGTAGTTCGCGCGCTTCTGCCATTCGTCGCCGGGCATCTTGCCGAGCAGGGAACCCTTGCCGTGCACGACTTCGTCGTGTGAAACCGGCAGCATGAACTTCTCCGACCACGCATACATGAACGAGAACGTCACCAGCTGGTGCTGGTAGCGCCGGTGCACGGGATCCATTTCCATGTAGCGCAGCGTGTCGTTCATCCAGCCCATGTTCCACTTGAAATGGAAACCGAGGCCGCCGAGATGTGCGGGCTGCGTGACGCCGGGGAAGGCGGTGGACTCCTCGGCGATCGTCATCGCGCCCGGATGATAGTGGCCGACCGCGACGTTCAGGTACCGCAGGAAGTCGATGGCCTCGAGGTTTTCGCGTCCGCCGTGGCGGTTCGGCAGCCACTCGCCGGGCTTGCGACTGTAATCGAGGTACAGCATCGAGGCCACCGCGTCCACGCGCAGCCCATCCACGTGGTAGCAGTCGAGCCAGTAGAGGGCGTTCGCGACCAGGAAGTTGCGGACCTCGTGGCGACCGTAGTTGAAGATCTTCGTGCCCCAGTCGGAGTGCTCACCGAGGCGCGGGTCGGCGTGCTCATACAGCGCGGTGCCGTCGAATTCCGCCAGCCCGTGTTCGTCGCGCGGAAAGTGCGCGGGCACCCAGTCGAGGATCACGCCGATGCCGGCCTGGTGGCAGCGATCCACGAAATGCATGAAATCCTGGGGTGATCCGAATCGCGATGACGGAGCGTAGTAACCGACCACCTGGTAGCCCCACGAGCCGTCGAATGGATGCTCGGCCACGCCCATCAGCTCGACGTGGGTGAATCCCAGGTCACGGACGTACGGGATCAGCTCGTCGGCCAGCTCGCGCCAGTTCTGGAACGGAGGATTGCGGTCGTGGCGGCGTCGCCAGGACCCGGGATGGAGTTCGTAGATGCTGATCGGCCGGGTCGGGTGGTTCGCCTGGCGCCGTGCCTCCATCCATTCGTCGTCCTGCCACACGTGGCCGTCCAGCGATGCGACCACGGAGCAGTTGTCGGGGCGCAGCTGCATCGCCACACCGTACGGATCGGACTTGAGCAGCGTGCGACCGCCGTGTACCCGCAGCTCGAACTTGTACTCCGTGCCCGGGCCGATGCCGGGAACGAACAGTTCCCAGATCCCCGAGCTGCCGCGCATCTGCATCGCGTGCCGGCGTCCGTCCCAGAGATTGAACGGCCCGACGACGCTCACCCGCTCGGCGTTCGGCGCCCAGACGGCGAACAGGGTTCCAGCCAGGCCGTCCAGCACGGAGGGGTGCGCCCCGAGCTTGCGATAGATCGCGTGGTGGTTGCCCTCGCCGAACAGGTGCAGGTCGAAATCCGAGAGTTGCGGCGAGAAGTAGTAGGCGTCGTGCTTGTCGAGCTCGACGCCGTTGCGATACCGGATCCTGAGGCGATATGGCGACAGCGGTCGTCGGTATGGCACACGGCCCTCGAAGAGCCCGGCATCGTGGATGCGCTTGAGCGGGTTTGCGCTGCCATCGTCCCAGAGGACCTCGATGCGCTCGGCATCGGGCTCGAGCACCCGCACCATGCAGACGGGAAGGTCGTTGCGCCGCGCAATCTCGTGGTAGCCGAGCAGCGAGCGCGGCTCGGGATGCCGCGCCTGCACCAGCGCGTCGATCTCGGGGGCCGTCAACTTCTGTCGGGTCGTCACGCGCTCAGTCTAGCGGAAAAGGGGACATTCTCCTTTTCGGAGGGGACATTCTCCTTTTTCTCTGCGCACGGCGACTCTCGGAGAGTCGCCTGCGAAGGAAAAAGGAGAATGTCCCCTCCGAAAAGGAGAATGTCCCCTACATCACCGGCTTGATGCGCCAGATGCGTTCCGCGTATTCGCGGATGCTGCGATCGCTGGAGAATATTCCCATTCCCACCGTGTTCAGCACCGCGCGGCGAATCCACTCCTCCGGCCGGAGGTAGAGCTCGTCCACCTCATCCTGCGCGGCGCAGTAGGCGTCGAAGTCGGCGAGGACGAAGAACGGCTCTCCCTCGCTGAGGACCCGATCCACGACTGGCTTGCCGTCGGCGAGGTTGCCAGGCGTGAAGAACCCGGCATCGATCATCGAGAGGGTCTTATCGAGCTCCGGATTGGCGGCTGCTATTGCCGAGGGCGAATAGCCGCGCCTGCGCTGCTCGGCCACCTCTTCAGCCGTCAGCCCGAAGATGAAAATGTTGTCGGCGCCCACCTGCTCGCGAATCTCGATGTTGGCACCGTCGAGGGTACCGATCGTGAGCGCGCCGTTCAGCGCCAGCTTCATGTTGCCGGTGCCCGAGGCCTCCATGCCCGCCGTCGAGATCTGCTGCGAGAGATCCGCCGCCGGCATGATGCGCTGCGCGAGCGACACGTCGTAGTCGGGCAGGAACGCGACTTTCAGCTTGTCGCCGACGGCACGGTCGTTATTGACCACGCGCGCGACGTTGTTGATCAGCTTGATGATGGCCTTCGCCATCGTGTAGCCGGGCGCGGCCTTGCCGGCGAACACCACGGTGCGCGGCACGACCGGCAGGCCCGGGTTGGCGCGGATGCGGTTGTAGCGTGTCACCACGTAGAGCAGGTTCAGCAGCTGCCGCTTGTACTCGTGGATGCGCTTCACCTGCACGTCGAACAGCGAAGCCGGGTCCACTTCGATCCCGACCCGCCGCTGGATCGTCTCGGCGAGCCGAACCTTGTTCTCGGCCTTGATCGCCGCGAATCTCTGGCAGAAAGCCTGGTCGTCGGCTGCGAAACGCAGTCGTTCGAGCTCTTCGAGGTCGTTTTCCCAGGAATTGCCGAGGCGTTCGGTGAGCAGCGACGCGAGCCCCGGGTTCGACTGCTTCAGCCAGCGTCGCACGGCGATGCCGTTGGTCACGTTGGTGAAGCGCCCCGGATACAACTCCGCGTAATCCCTGAATATGGTCCGCTGCATCAGCTCCGAATGCAGCTTCGCCACGCCGTTGACGGTATGGCTCGCAACGACCGCAAGGTGCGACATCCGCACGGTCCGGCCATTGCCTTCGTCGATCAACGACATGCGCTGGCGGCGGTCGTTGTCGCCGGGATGTCGGGCGGTAATCTCGTCGAGCAACGCGCGGTTCACCAGGTAGATGATCTGCAGGTGGCGCGGCAGGATGCGCTCGAAGAACGACACCGGCCACACCTCGAGGGCCTCGGGCAGCAGCGTGTGGTTGGTATAGGAAAACACGCGACGCGTCAGTTCCCAGGCGCGCGCCCACTCCAGTTCGTGCTCGTCCACCAGCAGGCGCATCAGCTCCGGAATTGCGAGCGCGGGGTGGGTGTCGTTCAACTGGATCGCGACCGAGTCGGGCAACGACTCGAGCGGGCGACCTTCCGCGAGGTGTTGCGCCAGCATGTCCTGCAGGCTCGCACTGACGAAAAAGTACTGCTGCTTGAAGCGCAGTTCCTTGCCCTGCGGCGTCGTGTCGTCCGGGTAGAGGATCCGCGAGACGTTCTTCGCTTCGACGTTCGCGGCCGAGGCTTCCGCGTGCCGGCCGGCGTTGAAGGTCTCGACGTCGAACGGCGCGATCGCGCGGCCCGTCCACAGCCGCAGGTGATTCACTGTCTGGCTTCGATTGCCCGGGATCAGCAGGTCGTAGCCCGCCGCCCAGATGTTATTGGTATCGATCCAGCGGTAGCGGGTCTTGCCGAGCGGATCCTGCGTCGCGACGCAGCGGCCGCCGAAGCGGATCACGTAGCGCGCGTCGTCGCGCGGGATTTCCCAGGGATTGTGCTGCCGCAGCCAGCTCGACGCGCTTTCGCGCTGCCGTCCGTCCTCGTCGATCGCCTGCGTGAAGATGCCGTAGTCGTAGCGGATCCCGTAGCCGACGGCCGGGTACTGCAGCGTGGCCAGCGAGTCGAGGAAGCACGCGGCCAGGCGCCCCAGGCCGCCGTTTCCCAGGCCCGGGTCGATTTCTTCCTCGGCGACACGATCGAGGTCGAAACCGAGTTCGGCGAGCGTGTCGCGCGCCTCGTTCACCAGTTCGCCGTCGAGCGCAGACAGTCCGTTCACCAGTGTCCGGCCCAGCAGGAATTCGACCGACAGGTAGCAGACGCGCTTGACGCCTGCCTGAGACACGCGACGCTGCGTCGCAAGCCAGCGAACCGCGAGTTCCTCGCGCACGGCAAGCGAGAGCGCATCGTAGATGTCGCGCTGCGTGGCGGTGTCGGGGTGCTTGCCCAGCGAGCGGGTCAGCCGGTCGAGCAGCACGACCCGGAGGGTGCCGGGAGCGAGGCTGATGCCGTTCAGCAGGGGGTTGCTTGTCACGGTGACGAAATACCGTTGCTCGGGTCCAGGCCAACCCGGTCAGGGCGCGGTGAGGGTCCGCTCGGATTCGATGCGCCAGGAACCGGCTTCGCGAACGAGTGTAAGTTCACGATGCACCTGCTCGTCGCCAAAGACCTGTATGAAAGTGACGATCCTCCGGTCCGAGCCGTCCTTGGTAACCACGAGGTCGAGCAGTGTCGGGGATGGTGCGGGGCCGGTCGCCACCTGCTGCTCGCGCTCGGTGAGGAAAGCGGCCGAGCCGCCCTTGCCCGGCGCCTCGAAGGACGGCGCATACGCCTGCATGACGACATCTGGCCGGCGCTGGGCCCAGGCGGCGCCCCAGTCGCGGACCACGGTCTCCACCGAGCCCTGTTTCGACGGCGGCAGGGCGAAGAATTGCGGCGGATAATCGAGGCAGCGCGGCTCAGGATCGAGCCTGTCAGGGTCCGGTGCTGCCGGCGGAATGACGACCGGGGCGATACGTTCACTGCCCAGCACTCCCGGCGGGAGGTTGAGCATGGGACGTTCCTGCGCCTCCAGGTACTTGTCGCTGCCTCCACAGGGACCCGTGCTCGCGCATCCCGCGAGGACGAGCAGTGAGAGCGCGGGCAGGAACAGCCGCAGCGGGGTTGGACGCATCAGTACTACCGGAGGGACCATGCAGGAGGCGCGCATTGTACAGCCCCCGGCCCCCGGGTGCGGAACCCCGCTGGGCGGTCGCTCACCCTACTCGAGCAGGTCACCGGGCGTCGGAGGCAGCCGCGGCATGGTCTCCTTCGGGAACTCGCCCGTCAGGCTCGCCAGGAACGCGGAGATCTCCGCCACACGGGCCTCCTGGAGATCCACCCCGAGCTGCACCTTTGCCATCAGGCGGACGGCCTCGGGAATGGTCTTCACGCTGCCGTTGTGCAGGTAAGGAGCCGTGTATGGCAGGTTCCGCAGCTGCGGGACTCTCCACATGTGCTCGTCGGCCGGGTCTTTGGTGAAGTTGAACCTGCCCTTGTCGGCCAGCAGGTCATATTTCGCGACGTACTCGTTGTCGGTCAGCGTCGGGAACTTCTGCAGGAACGGCGTCCCCATCGGCAGCGGAGGTCCGCCAAATACGACCCCGGAGTGACAGGCCTGGCAACCGGTCTCCGCGAAGGCCTTCATGCCGCGCTGCTGTTCGTCCGTAAGGGCCGACTTCTCGCCACCGACGAAGCGGTCATACGGACTGCCCGGGGTGATCTGCGTCCGCTCGAACGCCGCGATGGCCATGGCGGCGTTGTCGATCGTGACCATGTCGCCCGGACCGAAGGCAGCGTTGAAGTAGGCGGCGTAGCCCGGGATGTGCCGTATGCGGTCAATCGCGGAGCCCAGGTCCTTCATGCCCATCTCGACTGGGTTGACGATTGGCCCCTTGGCCTGTGCCTCCAAGGTCGGGGCACGCCCGTCCCAGAACTGCGAGGTGAGAAACGCGGAATTGAACACCGTGGGCGCATTGCGACCGCCTTTCATGCCGTGCACGCCGATGCTGGTGGGCCGGTGGTCGTCCCCGCCCTCCATCAGGTTGTGGCAGGAAGCGCAGGAAATCGTCCCGGTCTCCGAGAAACGCGGATCGTGGTACAGCATCCTGCCGAGGTCCACGCGCGCCACCGAGGTCGGGTTGTCCTCGGGTGCCGGCGCCACTGCTGGCAGCGCCTCCCAGGTCTGTGCCGCCGACGGGCCGCTCGCGAGCACTGCAACAACGCCGCCGAGCAGCAAGGATCGAATTGAAATGGACATGGACAGCCCTCCGTGGATCGCTGTCCTGCCTGTATGGACCTCCTGATGCGGCGCAGCAATTGCGTCTTGCGCAGGTCAAGACGTGTGAGATACCTACCCGCGGCGCGAGCGCAGGACCTCGACATGGTCCAGTTCCCACAGGTGCACCGGTGCGCCTCGCCGGACGAACATGCCCGAGCCGGCATTGATGAAGTCACGGGCAAGCCGCTTCCGATACCACCCGCCGGGCCTCAGGTTGACGTCGCGGTCGGTGGTCTGCTGGTCGCAGTAGAGCTCCCAGTCCTCGCTGGTCAGCACACCGAAATGCAGTACACCGGCGCAGAGCCGACCGAGGTTGCGGATGGCCGCCGCGGCCTCACGCGCGGTCAGGTACTGGAGGACGTCGTAGCAGATCACGAGGTCGAAGGTCCGGCCCGGGTCGAATGTGGCGGCGGAGCCCTGCTCCCAGCCGTGCCGCTCGCAGAGATAGCTGCTGGCCTCCAGGCCCACGTACCGGGCGCGAGGGAACCGCTCCAGCAGCTGCCTGCGCATCAGCCCAAGTCCGCAGCCCACGTCCAGGATCGACCTGACCGGAAGTTCGCCATGGCGCACGAAGGCCGCGACGTGCTCGGCCCGTCGCTTCATCTCGGCCCTGGTCACCACCCGGGTGCGCGGATTGAAGTAGTGACGCCGGTAGAACCCGGGACCAAATCGTTCGTCCTTTTCTCTTTTCATGAAAAACAGTTTATCTGAATGGAAGCTATAAATTCACTATATAAATATACTGTTTAATCAATCTCATATACGTAATCCATTGCCGCTTCTGGCCGTGAGGCTGCCGATGGCAGGGCGAGCGGCAGCTCGCGTGGCCACTCCGCTGTAACCGTCGGCATTGAGACCGGCCCTTCGCGCCCCAACTTCAGGACCATTGGCCGGATACCCCGGGGCGAGGCAACGATGACCACGAACGACAGCGAACAGACTTCGGCATCCACGGCTGCGGACACGAGCGCTGACGCGCCAAGCCTGCCCGAGGACATGCTGATCATCCTGCCGGTGCGCAACCTCGTCCTGTTCCCGGGCGTGATGCTGCCGGTGGCGGTCAAGCGCGAGAAGACGGTCGCCGGCGCCGAGGAAGCGGTGCGCGCCGAGAGCAAGGTCGGTTTCCTTTTGCAGAAGACCCCGGAAACCGAGGACCCGGGGTTCGACGACTTGAATCGCATCGGCACCGTTGCGTCCGTCGTGCGGCTCGTCACCACCCAGGACGGTACTCGCCATCTCGTCTGCCAGGGCGAACGGCGGTTCCGGGTGCTCGACCACGTCGCGGGCTTCCCCTACCTGGTCGCACGGGTCGAGTACCTGCCCGACACCGGGTCCCACCACCCCGAGGTGGAGGCGCGAACCCTGTACCTCAAGCAGAAGGCGGTCGAGGCGATCTCGCTGCTGCCCCAGGCGCCGGCCGAACTGGCCAACGCCGTACAGGCCATGGAGTCGCCCTCGGCACTCGCGGACATGATCGCGAGCTTCCTGGACGTGGGCCCGGTGCAGAAGCAGTCGCTGCTGGAGATCACCGACGTCCGCGACCGGCTGGAAGCCGTCTCCGACCACCTCACCCGACGGGTCGAGGTGCTGAAGCTGTCACGCCAGATCGAGCAGCAGACCAAGGATGCGATCGACGACCGGCAGCGCGAAATGCTGCTTCGCGAGCAGATGCGCCAGATCCAGAAGGAGCTGGGCGACAGCGAAGGCGGCGACGCGACCGAGCTGGACGAGGCCATCACCAAGGCCGGCATGCCGGAGGAGGTCGAGGAGCATGCGCGCAAGGAACTGAAGCGCCTCGAGCGCATGAACGAGGCGAGCGGCGAGTACTCAATGGCGCGTACTTACCTCGACACGCTGATCGCGATGCCGTGGTCGAAGCTCGATGAAGAGTCGATCGACATCGAGCGGGCGCGCGGCATCCTGGATGCGGACCACTACGGGCTCGACAGGATCAAGAAGCGCATCGTCGAGTACCTGGCGGTGCGCAAGCTGAATCCACAGGGCCGCAGCCCCATCCTGTGCTTCGTGGGTCCGCCGGGCGTGGGCAAGACCTCGCTGGGCCAGAGCATCGCCCGCGCGCTCGGCCTCAAGTTCCAGCGTACCAGCCTGGGCGGAGTGCACGACGAGGCCGAGATCCGGGGGCACCGGCGCACCTACATCGGCGCACTGCCGGGCAACATCGCGCAGGCGCTCAAGAAGGCCGGCACCCGGAATCCCGTGCTGATGCTCGACGAGATCGACAAGCTCGGCCGGGGCATCCAGGGCGACCCGGCATCCGCGTTGCTCGAGGTCCTGGATCCCGAACAGAACTCCACGTTCCGCGACAACTACCTCGGCGTACCGTTCGATCTCTCCAAGGTGCTGTTCATCGCAACCGCGAACCAGCTCGACACGATCCCCGGGCCACTTCGCGACCGCATGGAGATCATCGATCTCACCGGCTACACGGAAGAAGAGAAGGTCGAGATCGCGCGCCGCTATCTCGTGCGAAGACAGCTCGAGGCCAATGGGCTTGCTGGTGGACAGGCGGCGATCACCGACCAGGCGCTGTTGCGAATCGCGCGCGATTACACGCGGGAAGCCGGTTGCCGCAGTCTCGAGCGCGAAATAGGTGCCGTGCTGCGCAATGTTGCCGTCAGGATTGCGGAGGGCAAGGCCACCGCGGTCCGGATCGATGAAGCCGACGTCGCGGAGATCCTCGGCGCGCCGCGCTTCGAAAACGAGGTGGCAATGCGCGTGAGCCTGCCCGGCGTGGCCACCGGACTCGCATGGACACCGGTCGGCGGCGACATCCTGTTCATCGAGGCAACCCGCGTACCGGGCAAGGGCGCGCTGATCCTCACCGGGCAGCTCGGCGACGTGATGAAGGAAAGCGCACAGGCCGCGCTCAGCCTGGTGAAGTCGCAGTCCGAGGCGCTCGGGCTCGACCCGGCGCTGTTCGAGAAAAGCGACATCCACGTGCACGTTCCGGCGGGCGCGATCCCGAAGGACGGCCCGAGCGCCGGCGTGGCGATCTACACGGCGCTGGTCTCGCTGCTCACCAACCGCACGGTGCGCAACGACGTCGCGATGACCGGCGAGATCAGCCTGCGCGGGCTCGTGCTGCCGGTGGGCGGCATCAAGGAGAAGACCGTCGCGGCGCACCGCGCCGGGATCCGCTGCGTGCTGCTGCCGGCGCGCAACCGCAAGGACCTCGAGGACATCCCAGCGAGCGTCAAGCGGGACGTCGAGTTCGTGTGGCTCGAGCGCGTCGACGACGCGGTGGCCAATGCGATCGGCGGCGCAACGGTGAACAAGGCGGCCTGACGCTCAGGGCGGCTCGAGGGGCAGTACGTCGCCCATGCCAGCCGCAGCGGCGAGATTCGCAAGCGCTACGCGGCTGGCGTCGGACTCGCCGGCCGAACCGATCCGCGCCTCGGCCTCGGCCACCATGGCCTCGAAGCGAGGGTCGTCGCGAAGGGATCGAGGTCCGGGTCGACCTTGGCGTGGTTCAGCCGGTCGATGTGCGCTGTCTCGAAGACCTGGCCGAGTATGTCGATGGCGGGCTCGATTTCCCCGAGGATGGTGAGTGCGCAGGCGAAGTTGTAGCGCATGTTCATGTTGTCGGGATCGATCAGCAGCGCGCGGTTGATCCACTCCTTCGCCCGCTCCGACTTTCCGAGCGATGCGAGCGCCGCAACGCCGTAGCCCATGGCCGCGCCGTTGTTCGGATCCTGCGCCAGGATCTTCTCGGCGCGGGTCAGGGCGATCTGGGCCACCCGCGCCACGCCTTCAGCATCGCCAACCGCCGCGTAACAGGTCATCAGCATGGACGGCGAATTCACGTCCGTATCCATCAGCGCGGTAGCTTTCTCGTAGTAACGGATGGCTTCGTCCAGCCGGTGTTGTCGCACGCGCAGGTAAGCGGCGGACTTGTTGACCTCGTAGGACTCCGGATCCAGTCCGGAGCGCAATGTCGATCTCGGAAGAACCCTCGTCGTGACGACCGTACTGCGAGAGGATCCGCGCCTTGACGGCGTGGGCCTCGGCCAGGTCCGCGTCCAGCGCCAAGCGCCCGCTCGGCCGCGACCATGCCGTCATCGCCACGCTTGCCATGCGCGAAGTGCAGCAGCATCTGACCCAGCGCCATCAGCGCCCAGGCCAGCGCGTAGCCGGCGTCGATCTCGACCGCGCGGCGACAGAGCCGCACGCTGGCCTCGGCGCGTCGCGAGTCCTGCTCTATCCCGGTGGCGTAGTTCTGGCGCGCCATCAGGAACAGGTTGTACGCGGCGACGTTTTCCGTGCCGCGCTGCTCGATGGCTTCCTTTTCCTCCGGCAGCAGCTTCAGCTTGAGCGCCTTGACGATGGCTTCGGAAATCTCGTCCTGCAGCGCGAAGATGTCGTTCAGGTCCCGATCGTAGCGCTCGGCCCAGACGTGGTCGTTGCTCGAGCCTTTCACCAGCTGCGCGGTAATGCGCACCCGGCCGCCGGCCTTGCGCACGCTGCCCTCGAGCACGTGGCTCACGTCGAGTTCACGCGCAACCTTCTGCACGTCGACGTTGCGGCCCTTGTACATGAAGGCGCTGTTGCGGGCGATGACCGAGAGCGCCGAGACCTTGCTCAGGTCCGTGATGATGTCCTCGGTGATTCCGTCGCTGAAGTACTCCTGCTCGGGATCACCGCTCATGTTGGCGAAGGGAAGCACGCAGATGCCGAGCCGCACGGGGCGCCCGGCGGCGCGGCAAGGACCGTGCCGGTCGCCGGCTGACCCGCCATCATGGCCGCCATTGCCCGCAGCAGGGCCTGGAAAGGCGGGCTGGCCGGGTCCTCGCCCCAGGTGTCGAGGTCGGTCGTGTGGATTGCCCTCACGTCCATTGGCAGACGCGCGTCGTCAAAGCGCACGGGCAGCAGCTTGCCGAGATCGGCCGCCTCGCGCGCCTCACCGCGAACCCACCGTGAGCTCACCGAGGTCGGCGTCCAGACCACCAGCACGACTTTCGCCGCCTTCAGCTCGGCCTCGATGCGATCGTCGAATTCCTGGCCCGGTGCTATTTCCGGATCCCACCACACCGACCAGCCCTGTGCTTCGACTGCCGCGACGAGCGGAGCGACACGCGACTTGTCGCTGCGGGCATACGGACACGAAGACATCGGCCATGCACTGGAACCTCGACGCTGCTGGCCGCGGCGATGAGTCCGCGGGACGGCTAGCTTAACCCGTGGTGAGGCAGTAGCGGTCGAACGGCCGTACCGGACTGCCTACCCGCGCCGAGCCAGGTACAGCCGATCGTCGAAACTCATCACCCACCTCGGCCGGTACACCACCGCCATCGCCATCACGATCCCGTTGGCGAACGCCTCCCCGAAGCTCATGAACGGGAGCATGGCGAGAGTACTCCGGTGCCGACGTGCGCTGCCTCAAGCGATCCGCTCGCTGCCAGCAGTCCAAGTCGGACGAGGCCGGCGATATTGAATGCCAGCGCCGAGCCGACGAAGACCGTGACGAAGAAGTAAATGAAATAGTTGTGCGGTAGCTTTGCATGCACGAGCTCGTGCAGCCATGCGGTGAACAGCGCCGGCACGATGCCCATGCACAGCAGGTTCGCGCCGAAATTCCCCCAAGCGGCCTGGCCGACCAGGCCGAGCACCACCAGCACCAGTGCAGCCCCGATCACCGCCAGTTGCCACCCGTTCATCAGCGTGAGCGCGGTGACCAGCAGGAAGCGCACCGACAATCCCGGCGTGAAGCCCGCCTTCATGGACCATATTCCGAGCAGCAACCCGAGGCTCGACAGCCAGACCCACTGCCGTTCCCGGTCCTCCAGCCAGACGCGCCAGGGTGCACTGATCGCAGCGACCAGCACGACCGCCACTGCGATCGCGCCGGCCACCAACGTCACCCCAGTGCTCAGCAGGCCTGCTTCGACCAGCATCAGGGCCTGGCGTGCCGGGTGCCGGCGTTGCCCCCGAGCTTGCGGCGCAGCCGGGTCACGCCCGGGACGCCAGTAGCGCGCTCGCCTCCGGCGACACGCTACGCACGTGCAGGTCGTGCTGCGGGAACGGTATCTCGATGCCGGCGTCCTTCAGCGCGTCGTGCACCCGCACCGTGAGCGCGCTCCTGGTCACCACCGAGTCGAAGTAATCGCTGATCCATGCGCGCACGGCAAAGTCGAGTGAACTCGCGCCGAAGCCGACGAAGACTGGTATTGGGGACGGATCCTTGAGGATGCCCGGAGTGGTGCTGGCGACCTCTTCCAGCAGCGCCAGCACACGGTGCGGGTCGGTGCCGTAGGCCACGCCGACACTCACCTCGAGACGGCGGGTCGTGTTGCTCAGCGTCCAGTTGATCAGCTTCTCGGAGAGTAGCGCACCGTTCGGCACGACGACGTCGGCGCCCTCGAAGGTCCCGATCGTGGTCGCCCGCATGCCGATGTTCAGAACCTTGCCCGACGTGCCCGACACTTCGATCACGTCGCCGGGCTGTATCGGGCGTTCGAACACCAGGACCAGGCCAGAGACGAAGTTCTTCACGATGTCCTGCAGGCCGAAGCCGATGCCGACGCCCAGCGCGCCGACCACGAAGGCCAGCTCGCTCACGTGGAATCCGGAAGCAGCAAGCGCGATCATGACTCCGGCTGTCAGTACGCCGTAATAGATCAGCGTGGCAACGCTGTTGCCGACGCCGCGTGGCAACTCCATCGTCGGCAGCACGTCGTCGCGCAGCACGACGCGTATGGTCCCCGCGAGCCAGAACGCCAGCCACAGCGAAACCCCGAACAGCAGCACGCTGCCGAGCGTCATTGATATTTCACCGATCGCGATCGGGTGCGTGAGGACCGACTGGATCCAGTGCGCGATCGGCCGGTAGACCCGGAGCACGTTAAGCGTGATGACGACCCAGGCGACCAGGCGACGCAACGTTCACGCACCCGGCCGAGCGCATGCAGCAGCTGCCCCGCGTGCCGCCTCAGCGACGCTGATGCGCGTCAGCACGCCGCGCGCGAGCAGCAGCGAGACGATTGCATTCAGCACCGATGGCGCCCGCGTAGAGCGCGAGGCCAAGGTAGCCGCTGGTCAGCACGGCATCCGTCAGCATTTCGGCCAGCGAGGCATTGCCCAGCAGGTTGGCGAGCAGCGCCGTCGCCACGGCCGCAACCGCCAGCCAGCCGAAGACGCGGACGGTCCTGAACTGCCTCGGCTGCCCGGCATCCGCGCTCGTGGACCATTGCGTCGCAGCAGCAGCCACAGCACGGACACCACCGTGAGCAGGCCGATCGCCAGCAGGTACAGCCGGTGCAGCAGTGGCACGCCCACGAAGATGAAACTCAGCTGCGAGAGCAGGTAGAGCCCGGTCGCGATGTACGGCCAGGGCCCGAGCACCGCGAACACCTTGCGTGGCAGCAGTCGCAGCACCGGTATCAGCGCCAGCAGCAGCGGCCGACTGGTGCCGGATGATCGGCGCGTGCGGCTCGAGGAAGAGCACGCCGATGAGCACCACGACCAGCCACGACGAGATCGGTCGCAACAGCACCTGCACCGATGATTCGAGTTCCGGGTCGTCGGACACCAGCTTCCGGCTGCGGCGGCTGAGCCAGATGATCAGCGGCAGCAGCCAGCAACGCGGCGAGCTGCAGTGCTCTGCAGTCTCGCGCTGATACGCGGCGCTGTATTCGGCCTGGAAGTCGCTCTCGATCTGCAGCCCGACCCGGAGCGCGGACAGGCCGAGCGTGGACGGCTGTCCGATTGGCCCATGCCTCCCAGAGCGGCGGCGAGTCGATCGTGAACAGGCGGTGGTCGATGTAATCGATCGCGGACGCGACGGCCTTCATGCCTGAATCGACCTGCCTGCCGCACCGCAGTTGCCGCGCCGCGCGAGGTTCAGCTGGTCGTCCAGCGGGTGCCGACAGGGCCTGTTCGGCGAGCGTGATCTCCGCGAGGATCGCGTCGACGCGGCTCGGCCAGGGCCGGCGGCAGGTCTGCGGCGATTGCGCGGGTCAGCCTCCCAGGCGGCGCGCCGGCTGGCCAGCTCCGCCGCGGCCTCGGAATAGTCGGCGGTGACGCGCTGCAGCTGCCCGCGCCACTCGGCGAGCTGGGTGTCGTAGAACATCCAGTGCCGCGCGAGGCTTTCCAGCCGGATGGCCGGCAGGGTTCGCAGCTCGTCCTGCTTGTACGTCTCGGACAGCTTGAGCGACCCCGGCCGCCAGCGCATCGAGCCGCGGGACCAGCTTGTCCGCGGGATCGACCTGTCGCGCCAGCGCGAGCTTCTCCTCGATGAAGCGCTCGTCGGCATCGGCCCGCATCGGATCTCGGCAGCGGCGATCGGCTCGACGGCCGGCAGCGGCGCCGCCTCGGGCGCAGCCGCCGGGCGGCTTCGTACCACTCAGCGGCGCGCCAGACGCCTCGAGCGACGGCCAGCGTCGACACGGTCAGCAGCAGGCAGGCGATCAGGCGAATGGAGACGTCGCATGGACAGGCGATCCGGGTCGGGGCTGGAGGTGGCGGGCATTGTCGCATCACGGACCCCGGTTCGACACATCGATCCGCCCGCGGCCTCCGCCCGGCGATCTGGCAGAATGCGGTGCCGCCCGCGCCTGGGCGCGACGACGCCCGCCACGGATATCCCGCTGATGCGCGACTTCATCGCCTCGATCCTGCACTGGTACCTCGGCGCCCTCGAACAGGGCGGGTACCTGCTGATCGCGTTGCTGATGGCGGCGGAGAGCTCGATCCTGCCGGTGCCGAGCGAGTTCGTCATCCCGCCGGCTGCCTACCTCGCACACGCGCACGGCACGTTTTCGCTCACCGGCATCGTGATCGCGGGCACGGTCGGCTCGTGGGTCGGTGCGAGCGTGATGTACTGGGTCTCGCGACTGCTCGGCCGGCCATTGCTGATGCGCTACGGCCGCTACGTGATGATCACGCCGGACAAGATCGAGAAGGCCGAGGCCTGGGCCGCGCACTTCGGGACGATGGGCGTGTTCATCTCGCGGATCCTGCCCGTCATCCGCCACCTGATCGGCATCCCGGCAGGCGTCGTGCGCCTGAACTACTGGAAGTTCTCGCTGGCGACGATCGCCGGCTCGGCGCTCTGGTGCACGGTGCTGGTCTGGGTTGGCGTGACCGCCGGCAAGGACCAGGCGCTGATGGAGGGCAGCCTGCATCGCATCACCCTCTGGGGCGGCGGCCTGATGCTGTTCCTCGGGGGTCTTTACTACTACTTCGTACACCGGCACATGCGCCGCTGATCGCCGATGCCGGGCACGAGCCAGCACCTGGAACGCCGAGGGCCAGGGCGCAGCCGGCAAGACTCCACTGCCCGCGCAGCGGGTCGACAATCTCGGGCGGGCGCACGTCGATTATCGCGCCATCGCCGCGCTCGCACTGCCGCTGATGCTGAACAGCAGCGTGCAGGCGGTCATCGGGCTCACGGACACCTGGTTCGTCGGCCACATCTCGACCGTCGCGATGGCGGCGATGGCGTCGATCTACTGGCTGGTGTTCTTCTTCATCGTGCTGCTGGGCGGGATCGGGCTCGCGGTGCAGACCTTCGTCGCACAGTCGGAAGGCAGCCGCAGGCGCTGGCGCGCCGGACACGCGACCTGGGTGGCACTCTGGGGCGCGCTCGCGACCGCGCCCGTGTTCGTCGGTCCTGGCCTCGTGCGGCGACTTGCTGCTGTCGCCATTTGGACTCGACGAGGAACTGAAGCGCCTGGCGCTCGAATTCTGGGTGACCGCGCATGCTCGGCGCGCCCATCGGCGTCGCGCTGTGGGCCGTACTCGGGTTCTTCAACGGCATCTCGCAGCCACGCATCACCGTGATGACGACGGCGCTGGTCGCGATCGTGAACGCGGCGCTGAACCAGGTGTTCATCTTCGAATTCGGCTGGGGCATCGCGGGATCCGCCTGGGCCACGAACGCAAGCATGGCCTGCGGCGTCGGGTTTGCGCTGTGGATGTTCCTGCGTCCCGACCTGCGCCGCGCATACAAGACACACCTCACGTGGCGGCCTGATCTCTCGAACCTGGTCCGCGAATTCAGGCTGGGACTCCCGATGGGTGCGATGTACGCGGCCGACCTGTTCGGCATGGCGCTGTTCCAGCTCATGCAGGTGCGGCTCGGCGCGGTAGACGGCGCAACGACACAGGTGGTGGTGATGCTGACTTCGGTGTCGTACCTCCCGGGAGTCGGTCTCGCGCTCGCCGGCACGACGCTGGTGGGCCAGGCGATCGGCGCCGGCGACCGTGACTGGGCGCGGCAGCTCGGCAATGCGGTGATCAGGATGACGCGTCGTCTACATGGGCGTGGTGGGCGTGGCGCTCGCCGCGCTCGGGCCCTGGCTGATGCCGGCGTTCGTCACCGCGGGGGATCCGCACGGAGCGGAGGTCGTGCGGCTGGGCTCGACTGCTGCTGTGGATCGCCGCCGGCTACCAGCTCTTCGACGGCCTCAACCTCGGCTCCGGGTTCGCGCTGCGCGGTGCGGGCGACGTCCGGTTTCCCGCTGCGATCTTCTTGGTCCTCGCCTGGGGCGTGTTCGTGCCGCTTGCGTACATGCTGTCGTTCGCACCGGGACAGGGCTGGTTCGACGGGCTGCCGCAATTCGGCCTCGGTGCCGTGGGCGGCTGGCTCGCGATGCTCACCTACGTGGTGCTGCTCGGCAGCGCGCTCTACCTTCGATGGCGTTCCGGCGCGTGGCGTCGGATACGCCTCTGAACGGCATCACATGAAGCGGATCGTGCCGTGGAATGCCGGCGTGCGATCGATGCCTAGCCGGCAAGCGGCTTCACGCACGCCAGTCGGTCAGTCCCTCGATATCGCAGAGTCGCGACCAGCTCGGTCGCGCGCGCATCAGGCTCGCGAACCGCTCGAGCGCCGGCCATTCGGTCGCGGGTCGCGGCATGTTGCGCGACCAGCGCATGTACATCAGTGCGAGCAGGTCCACGCCGGAGAATTCGCGCGCCCAGCATGTAGGGACCATTGGCCGCGAGGTGCGCATCCACCAGCGCCCACGAATCCTCGATCCTTGCGGCGCAGTGCGTCGCGCACCGCCGGCGGGTGCTCCTCCGAGCCGAGGTCCGGCGGATAGAACCAGTAGCGATAGGTGGGCCCGAGCGCATTGGTGAAGAAAACGATCCACTGGTACCAGTCCGCGCCGAAGCGCGCTTCCCGGCGGCGGCGCGAGTCGCGCCTCAGGGTGACGCTCCGCCAGGATCATCAGCAGGGCCGCCGACTCGAAATACGGCTTGCCGTCGATCACCAGCGTCGGCACCTGCCCGCGCGGGTTCAGGCGCAGGTATTCGGCATCGTGCTGCGCGTCCTTGTCGAAGTCGACTTTCTCGAGTCGATGCGGTACGCCGATTTCGAGCAGCGCCAGGTGAACGACCATGCTGGCCGTGCCCGGGAGAGTAGTAGAGCGTGTACACGTGGTACTTGCCTCTGCTTCCGTTGCTGGCCTGCCGCACGGGTCTCCACCCGGGAAGATCGAAGACCAGCACTTCCGCATCCGCGCCGTCGGACAGTTCGAGCACGGTCGTGACGGTCAGCTTCAGCGCATCTCCGGCGGTACAAGTGCCTCGCCGTTCACGGTGCTTTGCCACGGGCCAAGTGAAGGTAGATACGGCGGCCGCTCGCGACCTCGAGCCTGGCCGTGTTCGGCCCCATCGAACAATCCCGCGTACATCCGCGCGTCCTGCCGGATCACCACGGAGCCGTTTGCGCCGTCCGGCGACGCCACGAGTCGCAGCCGGCCGCGCTTCTCCTCATTGGCGAAATTCTTCTGCTCGTAGCCCGGGTCGATACCGAGCACGTTCGGCTGGATCCAGATCTGCAGGAAGTGGACCGGTTCCTGCTGCGAACCATTGAACTCACTGTGCTGCACGCCGCGGCCCGCACTCATGCGCTGAACGTCGCCTGGCCGGATGACGGAACTGGTCCCGGTCGAGTCCTTGTGGGCAAGTTCACCGTCGAGCACGTAGCTCACGATCTCCATGTCGCGGTGACCATGCGTGCCGAAGCCGGCGCCTGGCACGACCCGATCTTCGTTGATCACCCGCAGCGCGCCGAACTGGACATGCTGCGGATCCCAGTAGTCAGCGAAGGAGAAGGAATGAAAGGAGCGAAGCCATCCATGGTCAGCGTAGCCACGGTCACTGGAACGTCGAATTTCGATCATGTCGAACCTCCTTTTCAGCCTTGCCTGAACAATAGGCTTGGCCCGATCGATAATAAAGTGAGTTTTTGCGAACATACTCATCGATCACATAGATGTTTTATTGCCCTGCGATGCATGTCGCCACTGGCGTGCGAAGCGCAGACATGAACCAGCTTCGGTCAAGCGCAAGGGAGCAGCCATAATCGAAACCGGAATTCGGCGCCACGACCCAGGGGTACCCGCATGAAGCACCTCGTCGCCATCCTGCTGCTCGCCGCGACGATGCCTGCGGCCGCGCAGTCGATGTTCCATGCGGACGCCGCGCGCAGCGGCGTGTACCCATCGCCAGGCCCGACGTCGACGCCGACCGTGAAGTGGGCGTTCAAGACCGCGGGTCCGATCGTCACCACGCCAGCGATCGCCGGCGGAGTGGTGTACATCGGCAGCATGAGCGGCCACCTGCACGCCATCGACCAGCAGACCGGCAAGGAGAAGTGGAACTTCAAGTCGCGCATGCCGATCGCCTCGTCGCCGGCGGTGGCGGACGGCATGGTGTACTTCGTCTCCTCGACAGGCTCGCTCGCTGCGATCGACGTTGCGACCGGACAACCCCGCTGGGTGTTCGCCGCCGAATACGAGCGCAAGTTCGAGGCGAAGAACCTGCACGGCTACCCGTCCGCGGCCCAGACGATCCCCGACGCATGGGACTTGTTCACCTCGTCGCCGGCTGTCGTGGACGGCACGGTCTATTTCGGCAGCGGCGATGGCGGCGTCTACGCGGTGGATGCAAAGAGCGGCGTGCTGCAGTGGAAGTTCCAGACCGGCGACGTAGTGCACGCCTCGCCCGCGGTCGTGAGCGGCACCGTGTACATCGGCAGCTGGGACGGGTGCATGTACGCGATCGACGCGGCAAGCGGACAGCAGAAATGGATGTTCCGCGGGGGCCAGGATCCGGCGATCCACAACCAGGTCGGGTTCCAGTCCTCGCCGGCAGTGGTCGACGGCACCGTGTACGTGGGCAGCCGGGACGCGCACGTCTACGCGCTCGACGCCGCGACCGGCCGGAAGAAGTGGGACTACCCGACCAGCAAGTCCTGGGTGAACGGCACACCCGCGGTCCACGATGGGATCGTCTATGCGGCCACCTCCGACAGTTCTCGATTCATGGCCATCGATGCGCGCACTGGCCGGCTCGAGTTCAACTTCGATGCGAAGGCCTACGTGTTCTCGTCAGCGGCGCTGGCGGGTGGGCTTGCGTACTTCGGCAGCCACAACGGACGACTGTACGCGGTGGACGCCAGGACCGGGCAGCTCGCCTGGCACTTCCAGACCGAGGCCTCAAAGCGCGACCCGATGCAGATCCTGGATGCCGACGGGCGCCTGAAACCCGAAGCCTTTGCGCCGGTCTTCGGCGACTTCGAGGACATGTACATCGATTTTTATCGGTTCGTTTCGGTTGGTGCGATCATGGGCTCGCCAGCCGTGGATGGCGGCGTGGTCTACGTCGGCAGCATGGACGGAAACCTGTACGCGCTGCAGTAGCGCGCTGGTCGTCGCTCTCCGTGCCTGACACGGCGCTTTGCAATAGAATGCCGGCCGTTTCGGCTGAAACGCTAATCACGCACATGCCAACCTACGACTACCATTGTCCGGCCAACGGCCGGGTCATCGAAGTCAGCCACAAGATGGCCGAGACCGTCACGACCTGGGGCGAACTGTGCCGCAGGGCGGGCATTTCGCTCGACGGCACGCCGGGAAGGTCGAAGGTGGAAAAATTGATCACTGGCGGCAACGTGCTCACCGGCTCACTCGGCAGCAGCTACGAGCGTCCCTGCGACTCGGGCCCCTGCGGCGCACCCGTGTGTGGTGGCGGTGGATGCTCGTTCGAGTAGAGCGACAGTACCCACCAGCCCTGCGACGACCCACCACCATTCGCGACTGACCGGTCATTAATTCCTTGCCATCCGCTCCCAAAGTTGGCTTCGTCTCGCTGGGATGCCCGAAGGCACTGGTGGATTCGGAGCGGATCCTGACGCGGCTGCGCGCGGAGGGCTACGACGTGGTTGGCTCCTATGAAGACGCCAGCCTGGTCGTGGTCAACACCTGTGGATTCATCGACGACGCCATCCACGAGTCGCTCGAGGCGATCGGCGAGGCGGTCGCGCGCAACGGCAAGGTGATCGTGACCGGTTGCCTCGGCGCGAATCCAAAGACCATCACCGACCGTCACCCGAGCGTACTCAAGGTCACCGGACCCCACGCATACGAAGAGGTCATGAGCGCGGTGCATGAGCAGCTTCCGCCGCTGCACGATCCTTTCGTCGACCTGGTGCCTCCACAGGGCATTCGCCTTACACCGCGGCATTACGCGTACCTGAAGATTTCCGAAGGCTGCAACCACCGCTGCACCTTCTGCATCATTCCTTCGCTGCGCGGCGACCTGGCCAGCCGCCCGATCGGCGAGGTGATGCTGGAGGCCGAACGCCTGGTGAAGGCCGGCGTGAAGGAGTTGCTCGTGATATCGCAGGACACGAGCGCATATGGTGCAGACCTCAAGTTCGCGACCGGCTTCTGGGGCGGCAAGCCGGTCAGGGCACGGTTCACGGATCTCGCTCGCTCACTGGGTTCGCTGGGCGCCTGGGTGCGCCTGCACTATGTATATCCGTATCCACACGTGGACGAAGTCATCCCGCTGATGGCCGAGGGCAAGGTCCTTCCCTATCTGGACATCCCCTTCCAGCACGGCAGCCCGCGCGTGCTCAAGCTCATGAAGAGGCCGGCGCACGCAGAGAACGCGCTTGCACGCATCCGCGCCTGGCGTGAGACCTGCCCGGACATCACGATCCGCAGCACGTTCATCGTCGGCTTCCCCGGCGAAACCGAGGACGACTTCCAGCTCCTGCTTGAATGGCTGCAGGAAGCGCAGCTCGATCGCGTCGGCTGTTTCAGGTATTCGCCGGTGGAAGGCGCGGCTGCAAACGTACTGGCCGACCACGTGCCCGAGGAAGTGAAGCAGGAGCGGCACGACCGATTCATGGAACTCGCCGCCGTCATCAGCGCCGAGAAGCTCGCGACGAAGGTCGGGCGCCGCATGCGTGTGCTCGTCGATGCAGTGGGTGACGAAGGCGCCATCGCACGCTCGACTGCCGACGCACCCGAAATCGACGGGGTTGTTCGCATTCTCGACGCCAGTTCGCTGGCAGTTGGCGACTGGGCTGAGGTCGAGATTACTTCGGCCGACGACTACGACCTGGACGCCGTCGTCCTGGAGCCTCACTAGCGCCCTGGGAAATAGTTGCCTGGCCGGGCACCGCGTACACTGGCACCTGATTCGACTGGCTCGTTCCAGTGATTCCGCCAACGGATGTCAATTGCCACGTGAATCGACCCATCGCGATCCTGCTGCTCGCATTTTCCTGGATGACGCCGTGGGCATACGCACAGTCGCCGGCTGCGTCGCCCGCGGACGCTGGTCCTCGCGCCGCCGGTCCGTCGGCCACGCCTGGGGGCGCTACTGCGGCAATAACGACGGCACCCAGCTCGATCCGCGAAGCGATCCGCGAGAGCGTCGATCGGCTGCGCTACGACGCCGACCCGGGGGCACAGTTGCCCGAGGTGCGCGGCGCGCGGATCGTTCTCGCCGACGGCGTTGCCCGTTACTATGAGTCGGCGCAGTTCGAACCCCAATGGCTGGATCCGGCGCGCCTCGACGCCTTGATTGCTGCCGTTGCCGAACTGAAGTACGACGGACTGGAACCCGTCGACTATCACGTGGTCGACCTGCAGGCGTTCCGTACCGATCTGCGCGGTGGAAAAACCCTGCCGCCGGCCGAGCAGGCGGGCCTCGACCTGCTGGCAACGGATTCAATGATGCTCGCGCTCTACCACCTCTACTTCGGCAAGGTGGACCCGGAGAAGCTCAGCACCGAGTGGAATTTCCCGGCACGGCCGCTGGACGTGCAACAGGCGACCGAGCGTCTGAGAGAGGCGATCGCGGCCGGGGCAATCCGCGAGTCTTTCGGCAAGGCACGTCCGCAACACCCCTGGTATCAGCGCGGCCGTGACCGGCTGCGTGAGTATTACGCGCTGCAAGACGCCGGCGGCTGGGACCAGCTGCCTGCGGGACCCGTGCTGAGACCCGGAGACAGCGATCCGCGTGTGCCCGCACTGCGGCGGCGCCTGGCGGTGACCGGAGACCTTGCATCGTCGCGCGCTGCGACCGCCGCGGCGGCGCCGCCGGCCGGTGGCGCGGTGGCAGAGCCGGCACCGGGCGACGGCGCCATGCCAGCACCCCCGCCCTACGACGACACCGTGTACGACGCGGACCTCGAGGCGGCCGTGAAGCGCTTCCAGGACAGGCATGGCCTCACTGCGGACGGGATCATCGGCGCCGGCACGTTCGCCGCGCTCAACGTCCCGGTCTCCGCCCGCATCGACCAGATCCGTATCAACATGGAGCGCGCCCGCTGGGTAATGCACGAGTTGAAGGGAGACTTCGTGCTGGTCGACGTCGCAGCCTTCGACGTTTCGTGGTTCCGCAACGATGAGCCGGTGTGGTCGTCAAAGGTCATCGTCGGCCGCCCCTACCGCGAGACGCCGATCTTCAAGTCGCTGATCACCTATGTCGTGTTCAATCCGACATGGACCATACCACCCGGCATCCTGGTGAAGGACAAGCTGCCGATACTGAAGAAGGACCCGGGCTACCTGCAGCGCAACCACATCCGGGTCATCGACCCGAGGGGTCGCGAAGTCGACCCGTACTCCGTCAACTGGCACGTCTACGGTCCGGGCAGGCTTCCGCCCTACCAGCTGCGGCAGGACCCGGGCGATGACAACGCGCTAGGCCACGTGAAGATCATGTTCCCGAACCGCTACTCGGTGTACCTGCACGACACGCCGACCAAGTCGCTGTTCGACAAGGATGAGCGCACCTTCAGCTCCGGCTGTATCCGGGTGCAGAAAGCGTTCGAACTGGCGGAGCTGGTGCTGGGCGATCCGGTGCGCTGGAACCCTGCTTCGATCGCTGACGTGGTGGCAGCGAAGGCGACGAAGACCGTCAATCTCACCCGTCCGGTTCCCGTGCTGATCCTGTATTGGACTGCACAGCCGACCACCGATGGACGGGTGGTCTTCAGGAACGACGTGTACGGGCGCGATCCGCCGACGCTCGCGGCGCTGGACCGTCCGCTGCAGCCTCGACGCTAGCCTGCAACGACGGCCCGCGCCAGCGAGTCCCCGGTTCGTGCCGCGTCAACCGTGGTGATGGTGCCCGCCCGGACCGTGAACGTGGCCGTGCTCGAGTTCTTCCTGCGTGGCGTCGCGGACCTCGGCGACCTCCACGTCGAAGTTCAGAACTTCGCCGGCCAGCGGGTGGTTGCCGTCCACGGTCACCATGTCGCCGCTGATCCGGGTCACGGTCACCACTCGTGCGTGGCCTTTCGAGGTCTGCGCGTGGAATTGCATGCCCGGCTGTAGATCGGCACCGCCGAACTGCCGACGCGGCACCTGCTGCACCAGCGCGTCGTCGCGCACGCCATAACCATCGGCCGGCTCGACGCGCACGCTGAGCTTGTCGCCGGCGTGCTTGCCGCTCGACGCGCTTGAGGTCCGAGATTACGTTGCCCTGGCCGTGCAGGTAGGCGTTCGCATTGCCGCCGGAGGAACTGTCGAGCACCTTGCCGGCCTCGTCAGTCAACGTGTAGTGGATGAGGACGACTTTGTCCTGTTCGATGAGCATCATTGACTCCTTCGACGGCGCGGCCGTCGTTGAGGCGCAGCCAGCCGCGTGCGACGCGATAGATGATCCAGATTCCGACGACGAACGCGCCGAGGATCCAGGTCACGATCCCGAGACCCATCAACAGCACCAGCGGCGCCGAGAAGGCCGATCAGCGGACACGCAGCAACGCCAACCAGAACGTGCGCAGCTGCCAGCTGAAATGCGACTCGAGCCAGGTGCCCCTGGCGTCGTCGCGCTTCACGTAGTTCATGACCACGGCGATGATCGACGGGATGCCGAAGACGAACTGCGTGACGATCGCGGCACCAGTGAATACGCCCATCAGCGCGCTGGCGGCGTGCAGTGCGTACATCCAGTGCGTGTAACTGATGAGCGACGGCGGAGGTCCGGCGGGCGCGGCGCCCGGCGTGGTATCGGTCATGCCTGGTTCCTTTACTGGCCGGTGGGCGAGGCCGGCCCGTGCGCGCCGGCTGGCAGCTTGCGCGGGCAGTATCCCAAATTGTGCCGTGGGCGTAACCCGTCGCCGCACGGGCCCGAGGGCCCATGGCCGGCTCCGGCCCACAAGGTCGCTCCGCCCCGCCCGAAGCCGGGTTAAGCTACTGCCCCGCTGGCGAATCCGCGGAATATCCAGGGTGAGGTCTCACAGGCATGGCTGACGTCTTCGTTTCCTACGCCCGCAGCGACAAGGCGCGGGTCGCGCCGCTGGTGGCGGCGATCGAAGCGCAGGGCTGGTCGGTCTGGTGGGATCCCGCATCGCGGCCGGGCAGGAATTTGATCGCCAGATCGCCGCGGAACTCAAGGCCGCTGCCGCCGTGGTCGTGGTCTGGACACCAAGCTCGGTGGAATCCCGCTGGGTGCGCGGCGAGGCGCGGGATGCCGCCGATCGCGGCGTGCTGGTCCCCGTGCGTTTCGCGAACGCCGAACTGCCGATCGACGTGCGCGCCATCCACACGACCGACCTGGACGGCTGGGGTGACGATTCGGGCAGCCCGCAGGTCCAGGAGCTGCTGCGTGCCCTGGGCGCCATGATCAGCCGCCATGGCGCAAAAACGCCGGCGGTCGCGAATGCCGCCCCGGCGGCTCCGGGTCCCGCCGCCATGTCGCCGAGTGCCACGGCTCCTGCCGCCAACTCGATCCTGCGTTCTGCCGTTCGCC
>CAVTNX010000028.1:0-85682 GCA_963736205.1 uncultured Gammaproteobacteria bacterium
CGCACGAGAAGGTGACAGTTGCGCGCCCAGCAGGCTGCGGAAACCGAGCGCGCCAACCTCGCCGTCATCCTCGCGCGACTTTCCACCGGCGTCGTGTCGCTGGAGCCAGACCTGCGGGTGCGCACGGCAAACCGCGCAGCCGGCATGATCCTCGGTGAGGATCTCGGCCCATGCGTCGGCCTGGAACTGGCCGAGCTCGCGGAAGCCGGGACAAGCGACGGCCTGTTGCGGCAATTCGTCGAGGCCTGCCGCGCCCGGCTCAACGCGGGTGACGTCGAGTGGCGCGAGCAGCTCACCTTCAAGGCTGGGACCGGCCGCCGAGTCGTCATGTGCGCCTGCACGCCGCTACCCTCCGAGGGCGACGAGCCGGGCGGCTACGTGCTGGTGTTCGACGACATCACGACGATGCTGCAGGCGCAGCGCGAGGCGGCCTGGGGTGAAGTCGCGCGCAGGCTGGCGCACGAGATCAAGAATCCGCTGACACCCATTCGCCTGTCGGCCGAGCGCATGCGGCTCAAGCTGATGCCGTCCATGAACGAGAAGGACGCGCAATTGCTCGATCGCGGCACCGAGACGATCGTGCAGCAGGTCGAGGCAATGAAGGAAATGGTCAATGCATTCAGCGAGTACGCGCGTGCGCCGCGATTCGAGATGGCGAATGTCAGCCTGAACAAGCTGGTGACCGAGGTGTCCGACCTGTACCGCGCGCAGGTCGCCGGCAGGGGAGTGCGCCTGCGGGTTACGCTCGATCCTGCGCTTACGACCGTGGTGGCCGACCAGGGACGCCTGCGGCAGCTGCTACACAACCTGCTGACGAATGCCGTTGAAGCCCTCGAGGGCCACCCGGATGGCGAGGTGCGGGTCGAGACCCACCTGGCCGTTCGCGATGAGGTCGAGGTCGCGGAGTTCGTGGTCGAGGACAATGGCCCCGGGTTCCCCCGCGAGTTGATCGGCCAGGTCTTCGATCCCTACGTCACGACCAAGGCGCGGGGCACCGGGCTGGGTCTCGCAATCGTTCGCAAGATTGTCGAGGAGCATGGTGGCAGCATCGAGGCCGACAACCGCCAGGAAGGCGGTGCGCGCGTGCGCGTGGGGCTGCCCGTGAATGAATCAACGCGTGGCGAGGTGAAGCGCGAGCAGCGCCGACCCGAGCCAAGGAGAGAGCTTGCATGAGTAACGCGCGGATCCTGGTGGTGGACGACGAGGCGGACATCCGCGAACTGGTGCAGGAGATCCTCACCGAGGAAGGCTACAGCGTCGGGGTCGCGGGTACGGCTGCCGAGGCCAGGACCGCCTGCGCCGGCCAGCCGCCGGACCTGGTGCTGCTCGACATCTGGATGCCCGATACCGACGGAATAACGCTGCTCCGGGAGTGGCAGCAGACATTCGGTGCGGCGCTTCCCGTCGTCATGATGTCCGGCCACGGGACGGTGGAGACCGCAGTCGAGGCGACGCGCCTGGGCGCGCTCGACTACGTGGAGAAGCCGCTTTCGCTGGCCAAGCTGCTGCGCACTGTCCGCAGCGCGCTCGAGGAAGGCGGCCGGCGCCGGCACGCGGTGCGCAACATCGTGCCGCCGCTGATCGCGCCGGCGGGACGCAGCCGCCTGATGCGCGAGCTGCGCGACCACGTGAAGCAGCTTGCGCCGCACGAGGCGCCGGTGCTGATCGTCGGCGAGCCCGGCACGGGACGCGAGGCATTCGCGCGCTACATGCATTCGCTCGGTCCACATGCCGATGGCCCGTTCGTGACGGCCGTGGCGGGAGCGCTGAATGGCGAAGGCGCCGAGGCCGCGCTCTACGGCTCGGAGTCGGGCGGGGTGGTCCGCAAGGGCCTGCTCGAGCAGGCCGAGCGAGGCGTGTTGTTCCTGAACGAGCTCGGCGACCTCGGGCCGGCGGCGCAGCGACTGCTGTTCTCGGCCATCGACTCCGGCACGTTCAACCGCGTCGGCGGCAGCACACCCGTGCGCTTCGACGCGCGCATCATTTCCTCCGCACAGCCTGGATTCGAGACGCACGGTGCGGAGCCGTTCCGCGTGGACCTGCTGTCGCACCTGAACGTGCTGGTGCTGCGGATCCCGCCACTGCGCGACTATGCGGAGGACGTTCCGGAACTCCTGCGCCACTACGTGGACCGGCTGGTGGACGACGACCGACTGGGATTCCGGCGCTTCGGCGTTGCGGCGCAGAATCGGCTGCGCAACTACCCGTGGCCGGGCAACATCCGCGAGCTGAAGAACCTCGTGCACCGCCTGCTGATCCAGGGCGGACAGCCGGAGATCAGCCTCGACGAGATCGAGCGCGAGATAGCGTCACAGGTCACGGTAGACGAGCCGCTGGTCAAGCAGGACCTGCTGTCGATGCCGCTGCGCGAGGCGCGCGAACACTTCGAGCGGGCCTATCTCACGCAGCAGCTGCAGCTCTGCGGAGGAAAGGTCGGGCTGCTCGCGAAGCGGGTCGGCATGGAGCGCACGCACCTTTACCGGAAGCTGCGCTCGCTCGGCGTGGACTTCAGGCAGTCGGAGGACTGACCGCCGCCCACCCGGGGGCGATCACTGGCCGGCGGCCACCATGTAGTCGACCGCATTCATCACCGACTGGTCGGTGAAGTCGGCGCGACCACCCTTGGCCGGCATGACGCCGTTCTTGCCCTGGAAGCCCTGCAGCGCATGCTTGTAGAGCACGTCCTTGCCTTGCGCGATGCGCGGGGCCCAGGCTGCCTTGTCGCCCAGTTTCGGCGCGCCGGCGATGCCGGCCCCGTGGCAGGCGACACAGCCCTGCTGGAACACCGTCTCCGCCGGAAGGTCGGTGGCCGTGGCCGGTTCCGCTGTCGGCACCGCCAGGGCCGCGTTGTCTTCGCCCGCCACCGCGTCGCGCGCAAACGGATGGATCCTCGCCTCGACCTGCTGCTCGTACAACGGGTCGTCCTGCCGGTTCGCCACCGAGGTATTGGCCGCGATGATGCGGGCCACGACGATCAGCGCGATCGTGATACCGACGAGGATCCCGAGTATCAGCAGGAATGTGTCGAAGAACTTGCGGTCGTGCGAGGCGCTCACTGTGGATCCCCGGGGCATGCGCGGAAAACGAGGCCGCGAAGTATACCTTGCGCGACATGGGCCCGCGCCACCCCGAATCGGCCGGCCCCGGGTCCCAAGCATATGATCCGCGGCAGTTTTCGGTCAGGCGATGGACGCCCTTTCCATGGCCGGTCTATCATCCGCGCCCCGGATGCGCCCGTAGCTCAGCTGGATAGAGTACTGCCCTCCGAAGGCAGGGGTCACAGGTTCGAATCCTGTCGGGCGCGCCACTCGCAAGTTGCAGGCGGATCTCGCCGTGCCGCCCTGGCCGGCCCCGGGAACCCCACCATCCGCCCTGAGTCCTCGTCCCAGAGCTTGAGCTGTGCGCAGGCGAGGCTGCCCCGGAGGGTCAACCGTGGCGCCTCGCGCAGGCGTGGATCGGAATCGAAGCACTCCCGCAGCCGGTAGTTAGGAACGCGGCTCGACAGGTGGTGGATGTGGTGATAGCCAATGTTGCCGGTGAACCAGTGCGCCACGCGCGGCAGGTCGTAATAGGAACTCCCGACCATTGCGGCCGCCTGTTGATTCCACTGCGGTTCGTGCACCCAGTACGCGCGCTCGAACTGGTGCTGCACGTAGAACAGCCAGACGCCTGCCGCGCCGGCGACCAGCATCAGTGACAGCTGCACGGTCAGCACGGCCTTCCAGCCGAAGATCCAGCAGAGCGCGACCGCGGCAACGACGAGTGCGAGGTTATTCCACAGTGCGCTGGCCCATTCCCTTCGCCAGGTGAGCGGCAGGTCGAACGGCACGCGATGCTTGACCAGCATCTGGTACATCGGGCCGACGCCCAGCAGCACCGGCATGCTGCGATAGAGCCGGTAGGCCACGCGCGCGGAAACTGGCAGCGAGCGGTACTCGCGCACGGTAAGCGTCTGGATGTCGCCGAGTCCGCGCCGGTCCAGGTTGCCGGAGGTGCCGTGGTGGATTGCGTGCGTCTTGCGCCAGTACGCGAACGGAAACAGCGTGACCAGTCCGAGCATGGCGCCCAGCACCCGGTTCATCCGCGCGCTGGGCAGGAACGACCCGTGGCCGCAGTCATGCTGGATGATGAAGAGGCGCACATAGAGACCGGCGACCGGCAGCAGCAGCAGCATCGACCAGCCATGGCTTGCGTCGAAGCTTGCGGCCATCAGTAACCAGAGCAGGGCGAAGGGCGGCAGCGTGTTGGCAATCTGCCAGAGCGCCTTGCGCCGGTCCGGTTTCGCAAACGGTTCCACCAGCTGGCGCAGTGGTTCTACCGGCAGCGCGGAATGCGTCGAATGCGTCAATGTGAGCCTCCGACCCCTGGAGACCCATGATACGCCGTCAGCTGGTGACTGAGCGGACCAGGTAACCGCCTGATTTCTCGTCCTTTTCCAGGTCGATCAGCTTCCTGGCCTGCGCTTCTTCGAGCAGCTGGCTGAAGCTTCGGAAGCCGTGATAGGTCTCGTTGAACCCGGGCCGCTGGCGCTTCAGCGCCTGCTTGATCATCGAACCCCAGATCTTCTCGTCCTCCTCGCGGTCTTCCGCGAGCGCCTCGATGGTGGCGAGCACGAGGTCGAAGGCTTCCTGCTTCCGCTCTTCTTCCGAACTCGCCGGGTTGGCGCGCGACGCGGATGGCTCCGCGGAGCCGTGCGTGTCGGCGCCAGGGGTCGCCTGCGCACCGGCGGTTGCGGTACTGCTGGCCGCCTGGCGCGGCGCCGACTGCTTGGCCGGCGTCCTGCGGCGACGGCTGCGCTGCTCTTCCTTGCGCACCAGGTCGTCGTAGTAGATGAACTCATCGCAGTTGGCGATCAACAGGTCGGACGTCGAGCTCTTCACGCCCACGCCGATCACGATCTTGTTGTTCTCGCGCAGCTTGCTCACCAGCGGCGAGAAATCCGAGTCGCCGCTCACTACCACGAACGTGTCGACGTGCGACTTCGTGTAGCAGAGGTCGAGAGCGTCGACGACCATGCGGATGTCGGCCGAGTTCTTGCCCGACATGCGCACGTGCGGAATCTCGATCAGCTCGAAAGAGGCTTCGTGCATCGGCGCCTTGAATTCCTTGTAGCGCTCCCAGTCGCAGTAGGCCTTCTTGACCACGATGCTGCCTTTCAGCAGCAGCTTCTCGAGCACCTTGCCGATGTCGAACTTCGAGTACTTTGCGTCGCGCACGCCGAGCGCGACGTTCTCGAAGTCGCAGAACACGGCCATGTTGTTGATCGAGGGCTTTGCCATGGCGCAATCCTACACCCGCGTCGCGACCAGCGCGGCTGCGGCAAACATCAGGGTGCCCGCCACCCTGTTGACCGTGCGCATCGCGCGCTCGTCGGCAAAGAAGTGGCGGGCGCGTGCTGCGAGCACGGCGTAGCCGGCATTCACGCCGCCGATGATCACTACCAGCATCAGTGCGACCGTCGCGATGTCCGCGAGCGTGAGGCTCGCGAAGTCCACCAAGCCCGGCAGCAGTGCCGCGTAGAACAGGATCGCCTGGACGTGGCCCATCATCAGCAGCATGCCTGCACCGTAGTTGCGCCAGAAGTGCCCTTCGTGGGCCGCCCGGCTTACCTGCGAAACCCGCGGCCTCGCCCGCCACAGGGCCAGGCCCTGCCACGCGAGGTAGGCCGCTCCGGCCCACCTGAGCACGGTGAAGAACGCGCCCGTCGAGCTCGCCGCAGCGGCCATGCCGGCGGCAGCGGCGGCAAGAAAGACCAGGTCGCCGGTCAGTACGCCGGCGGCAAGCGCCAGTGCGGGGCGCAGTCCGTCGGCAATGGCGCGTGCCACGATTGCCGTCGCGGCCGGACCCGGCGTCACCGCCGCAACCAGCACCGTCGCGGAGATCGTCAGGAACGCGGCGGGTGACACGGGCTGCTTACAGCCAGCCCCTGCGGCGGAAGTAGAGGTAGGGCACGACCGCCGAGACAACCATGGCGAGCAGCGCCAGCGGGTAGCCCCAGGGCTTGTCGAGCTCGGGCATGAAGTGGAAGTTCATGCCGTAGACGCTCGCGACCAGGGTCGGCGGCATCATCATGACCGCGGCCACCGAGAAGATCTTGATGATGTTGTTCTGCTCGAGGTTGATGAGCCCGAGTACCGCGTCGAGCAGGAACTGGATCTTGTTGCCGAGGAAGCTTGCGTGGTCCGAGAGCGACTGCACGTCGCGCATCGTCGACTTGAACCGTCCGCGCTGCTCCTGTGACAGTGACACGCTTGCTGCCTGCTGCACGTACATCAGCAGGCGCTGGAAGCTCACCAGGCTCTCGCGCGCCTTCGAGACCAGGTCGCCGTTCGCTCCGATCTTCTCGATCATGGCCTGCAGGTCGCTGTTGCTGGGTGCCCCTTTCTGCGGCGCGGTACCGTTGCTGCGCCGGAAGATCGTGTGCGAAACGCTGTCGAGCTCGGCCTGGATCCTTTCGAGCAGGTCCGCGATTCGCTCGACGAAGGACTCGAGCAGGCCGGCGAAAAGCGTTGCGGACGACGTGCAGGCCGCGGGCGAACGCTCCACGTAGTGCATGAAGCGCCGGACCGGTGTCGGGTCCACGTAGCGGTTGGTGATCAGCCGGCCGTCCGCAAGGATGAAGGTGATTGCGCTCGACTCCGGCCTCAACGAGTCGAGCTTGCTGCCGACCGTGGCCGTCATGTACAGGGCGTTGCCTTCCTCGTACAGGCGGTTCGAGGTCTCGATCTCCTTCATCTCGTCGCGCGTGGGCACGTCCACCGTGAGCAGCGACTCGACGGCCCTCTCCTCGTCGGGCGTGGGCTCGAACAGGTCCGCCCACAGGAACTCGTCCGGGAACGGCGCCGGTGGCGCGTGTTCCACCCACGTGTAGCCGGTGCCGGTCGGGATGAGGAGTCGGAGCATCGAGTGAGAACCCCCGGGGCAGGGCGCCGTTTTAGCACAACGCAGTCGCCCGAGGCAGGCGGTCCGCCAGATCGAAAGGGCCGCTCGGCGATACCGGGGGGCCCTTCGGGAGTGAGTGTCCGGTCGAGTCTCAGTTTCCTGACTTCGCCTTCGCAGCGAGCGCGTTCAGCACTTCGAACAGGGCGTCCTCGGAACCGGCCATGCCGACGTCCGTGACGTACTTGCCGTCGACCACCCAGGTTGGCGTGCCGGTGATCTTGTAGCGCTTGTTCATCTCCTCGGCCTGGCGCAGCTTCGACTCGACGGCGAACGACGAGAATGCCTTCTGGAAATCGGCCTTCGAGACACCGTGCGACACGAAGAACGCCTCGATCTTCTCGGGCGTGTCCATGCGGTTGCCCTTGACGTTTATCTCGCGAAATATGTCGCCGTTGAGCTGCTGCAGCTTGCCGAGCAGTTCCGCCGTGTAGAACACGCGCGCGTGGGTCTTCAGCAGTTCGTTCCAGGTCGCCGGCATCTGCACGGACACCACGTATGGCGGCTTGCCCTTGCTGTTCCAGGCCTCGACCCTGGGTTCGATCGCGTAACAGTGGGAGCAGGCGTACCAGAACACTTCGACGACCTGCACCTTGCCAGGCCCGACGTCGGTCGGCTGGGCGGGCTTCAGCAGCTTGTACTGCTGGCCCTCGGTGAGCTCGACGGCCGAGGCGCCGTGCGCGGCGAGCAGCAGGATTCCGGCGGCGAGCAGCGGCCGGGCCATGCGCATGATGGTGTTGTTCATGACTGGTTCTGACAGTGCAATCGGCCGCGGGTTCAGCGCAGGCCCTGGACGTAGGAAGCCACGGCGTCGATTTCCTCTTCCGATAGCGCTGCGGCCATGTCGCGCATCATCTGGTTCGGATCCGTGTCGCGCGTGCCGGCCTTGTAGGCCCGAAGCTGTATCGCCACGTAGGTTGCATGCTGCCCCTGGATGGAGGGGAAGGCCGCCGGTGCGTTGCCGAGACCGGTCGGGCCGTGGCAGCCGGCGCAGGCCATGACCTTGCCCTCGATGTTGCCGGAGCGATAGACGCGCTGGCCGAGCTTCGCCTTCGAGGGGTCGGTCTCGCCGCCGCGAATCGTCTGCGACGAGAAATATGCCGCGAGGTCGGCCATGTCCTGCTCGCTCAGTATGGCGGCCATCGGCGACATCAGCGGGTTCTGCCGCTTGCCGTCATGGAAGGCATTGAGCTGCTTCAGGATGTACGACTCGTGCTGCCCGGCGAGGCTCGGCCACTCCGGGCTGACGCTGTTGCCGTCCATGCCATGGCAGGCACTGCAGGTTGCGGCCTTGGCCTGGCCGTCCTCCTTGGAGCCCGCGGCCAGCGAAGGCGCAGTCCAGCCGAGGGTGACCGCCAGTGACAGGGCGGCGACGAGTTTCGCGGTCATATAACCACTCCGAACGAGGGGCAAACTAGCCGCAAATTGTACACTACGGTCCCACCGGCGCACCGTAGCGGCTCCACCTCATGTCCACGTATCCACTGGTCCGGTTCGTCACGAGCGCCGACAAGCTCGGGCAGTTTCCGCTCGACACCGGCGTGGAGGTATCAGTCGCAGGCCGGTCGAACGCGGGCAAGTCGAGTGCGATCAATGCAATCACCCGCCGCAAGGGCCTGGCGCGTACCAGCAAGGCCCCGGGCGCGACCCGGTTGATCAATTTTTTTGAACTGGAGGCCGGTCGACGCCTCGTGGACCTGCCGGGCTACGGGTTCGCTGCGGTCCCCGGCGAAATGCGCCGGCACTGGGGGCGGCTGGTCACTGGCTATTTCCAGGGCCGCAAGTCGCTGCGTGGATCCATCGTCGTGATGGACGTGCGCCACCCGCTGACGCAGAACGATTGCGACATGCTCGAGCTGGCGCTGTCGCGAAAGGTGCCGGTGCACATCCTGCTCACCAAGGCCGACAAGCTCGGCCGCGGGGCGGCCAGGCAGGCGCTGTCGGGCGTGCGCCGCGAGGTGGGTGAGGGTGTAGGGGTCCAGCTTTTCTCGTCGCTCAGCGGCGACGGCGTCGACGAGGCGCGGCGAGCGCTCGAACGCATGCTCGACGGCCGGGCGGCGACACCGGGGGGGCAAAAAGAAACCCCGGTTGGACCAGCGGATCCAACCGGGGAAGTTGACCCGGCATTGGGGGATTGACCGGGCGGGTGCAGCGCCCAGGGAGGTAGGCGGGGCACCGAGCGTCGCAATGTCGCTCAAGGATAGAGACCGGGCCAAATGGCCAAAGTTCACGACGCCTCCCACAAAAAAACAGGCTCGCGCAAGTATCTGTTTACCAAAGAAAAATGGGCCCACCCTTGCGGGTGGGCCCATCCTGTCGCGCCACCCGGGGGTGGCGCGGCGATCAAGCCTGGATCAGAAGTTGTAGAGGATCGAGAACTGGATGTTGTTCCAGTTGCCGTCGCCCGTCTTGCTGTTGCCGAGGCTCGGCAGGGCCTGCCACTCGAGGCGGGCGGTCCAGGTGTCCATGAAGTTGAAATTGGTGCCCACGCCGCCGATGAACTCCGTGGAGCTCTGAGAAGCGTGATACCTCGCGCACTCGTTCGGGCCGCAGACCAGCGCGCCGTTCGAAGCGTCCGTGAGTTTCGCGGTGACCTTGACGTCACCGATGAACAGGCCGACGCGGCCGAACACTTCCCAGCTGTCGTCGATCGGCCAGATGCCGAGCACGGAGACCGGCCAGCCCTTGGCATCCCACTGGCCTTTCGCCCTGCCAGTGTCGGTTGCCACCGGGCCGTCGCACACCACGCCGACGCAGTCGAGGGTCGCCTTGTAGTTAGCATTGCCCAGGTCGATGTAGGAAATTTCGGTGGCGAAGTAAGGCATCCACTTGTAGCCGACCGTCAGGCTGTAGGGCGTGGCACCCTGGCTGACGCTGTCCTTGGTCACATCGTAGAAAGGATTCACGAAATCATTGATGTTGTTCGTGATCTTTTCTTCGTTGACGTTGATCTTGCCGTAGCCGATGCCCGCGCCGGCATAGAAGCCACTGTCGGCCGCAACGGCCGAGCCGGCGACCAGCGCCATCGCAGCAATAAGAGCAATCTTGGTCTTCATGTGTAACGTCCTTGAGGTAGGTGTCTGATATTCCTGAGCTTCGGCGGGGGACGCCTAGGCGAGTCAGTGGGTAAATGCTACACCGCAGCAATGCAAAAAAGCAACTCGTCGAAAATCCCTACAGTGCACTTTATCCCGAGGAAAGAGACAGCTTCATTCAAAAATAGTTTCAATGTTGTGAAAATACAACGATCTAAATTGTGACACTGGCCTCCAAATGCCAGGGCGGTGGACACCCCTTGCGCAGCGTGCGTACCCAGACTCGCATGCCGGGAAAGCGACAGGCCCACCCGCCGAGGGGGGGCGGGCCCGTGGCAGTGACGCCGAAGTCAGTTCAGCCGCTGATTGACCCTCAGAACTAATAGAGCAGGGAGAACTGCAGCCCGTTCCAGTCCCGGAAAGCACTCCCGTCGATCAGAATCGCCAGACCGCGCTCGCGATCCAGAGCTCAGAGGCGTTCGTGTCCGCGATCTCGAACCCCTGGTACTCGGCATTCACGGTGAAGTGATCGGTGAAGTTCCAGCCCGCACCGAGACCCCACGAAAAGTCCGTGCCGTCGTCGCTGCCACGCACGGGTCCGCTCAGGTCGGCGTTCCACATCAGGGCGCCGAGTTTCGCGAAAACCTCGAACTGCCCGGTGACGGGCCATCGGCCTATGGCGCTGAAGTTCCAGCCGTTGATGTCCACGGTTTCCCCGTACTTTTCCGGGCTTCCGCCGTCGATCCACTCGACCTCGGCGCCGAAGTACTTCATGAAGTTGTAGCCGGCGCCGAGCTTGTACGCCGTGTCCCCGGCATCCCAGCCGCCGCCGATGTCGAGCTGGTAGTAACCGATGCCGCCTTCGACATAGAAACCATCGTCTGCCGCATATGCCGGCGATGCCACCAGGGCGATCGCTGCAACGGCCACATGCATGAGTTTCATAACGCCTCCATGGTCTCAGAGGCGGCAACGCATCGGTGCGCGGACTCGCGCCACGACGTGCCGCGGATCCAATTGGAACCGACCGATGCTAGGCGCCTCTCCGTCGGGCCGGCAACTGGGGCAAGTGCTCATGCGGCACGGCCGCCGCGACGTGGCCGGGCCCGGTGGCGGGCGGGCCGACTGCCGGGGGCTGCTGTCCTCAGTGCGCCTCGTCCCAGTTCGAACCGCGCCCGACCTCGACCTTCAGCGGCACCCTGAGCTCGGCCGCCGCCGACATGCGATCGCGCAGGCCATTTTCCACCCGCACGAGGTCTCTCTCGGCGACCTCGAGTACAAGTTCGTCGTGCACCTGCATCACCAACCGGGCCCCGGCGTCTCCACGCAGCCAGTCGTGCACGTCGATCATCGCGCGCTTGATGATGTCGGCGGCCGTTCCCTGCATCGGCGCGTTGATGGCGCTGCGCTCGGCGTACTGGCGGAGCTGCTGGTTCTTCGAGCGGATCTCCCGCAGGTAGAGGCGCCGGCCGAAGACGGTCTCCACGTAGCCCTGCTCGCGGGCGATCGCGCGCGTCTCGTCCATGTAGCGCTTGACGCCCGGATAGCGGTGGAAATAGAGATCCACGTACTGCTGTGCCGCCCCGCGCTCGATGCCGAGCTGGCGGGCAAGTCCGAACGCAGACATGCCGTAGATCAGGCCGAAGTTGATGGCCTTGGCAGCTCGACGCTGGTCGGCCGTGACCTCGTCCGCCGCGACGCCGAACACCTCGGCGGCCGTGGCCTGGTGGATGTCGCGGTCCTCGGCGAACGCCTTCAGCAGCCCATCGTCGCCGGAGAGGTGCGCCATGATCCGCAGTTCAATCTGTGAATAGTCGGCGGCGACCAGCAAATGGCCGGGCGGCGCCACGAACGCCTGCCGGATACGGCGTCCCTCCGGCGTGCGAATCGGGATGTTCTGCAGGTTCGGGTCGGTCGAGGACAGTCGTCCGGTCGCGGCGACCGCCTGGTGATACGAGGTGTGCACGCGCCCGGTGCGCGGGTCGACCTGGCCCGGAAGCTTGTCGGTATAGGTGGAGCGCAGCTTTGCCATGCCGCGGTAATCGAGCACGATGCGCGGCAGTTCGTATTCGTCGGCCAGTTCCTCGAGCACGTCTTCCGCGGTTGAAGGCTGGCCCTTCGCGGTCTTGCGGCGCGCCGGCAGGCCGAGCTTGCCGAACAGCACTTCCTGCAACTGCTTCGGCGAATCGAGGTTGAACGGTCCGCCCGCGGCCGCGTGGGCCCTGGCCTGGAGCTCGAGCAGCTTCTTCGACAGCTCATGGCTCTGCTGCTTCAGCATCGCGGTGTCGATCAGCACGCCGGCGTGCTCCATGTCGAGCAGCACCGGTACCAGCGGCTGCTCGATTTCCTCATAGAGCCGGCGCAGCGCCGGAATCTCCTCGATCCGTGGCCACAGCGTTCGATGGAGTCGTAACGTGACGTCGGCGTCCTCCGCCGCGTATTCGCCCGCAGCCTCGACCGGCACGTCGGCGAACGGCAGCTGCTTCGCACCCTTGCCCGCCACGTCCTCGTAGCTGATGGTCTCGATGCCGAGGTAGTGCCGGGCCACGGAGTCCATGTCGTGCCGGGTGGCGGTGCTGTCGAGCACGTAGGACTCGAGCATCGAGTCGAACTTCATCCCCCGCAGCTCGATGCCGTGGTTGCGCAGCACGTGGGCGTCGTACTTGAGGTGGTGGCCGAGCTTTGCGCGCTCCGGGTCCTCGAGCAGGGGCTTCATCCGCGCGAGGACCGCCTTGCGATCGAGCTGGTCCGGCGTGCCGGGGCTGGTGTGCGCGAGTGGCACATAGGCGGCGCGGCCGGGCTCCACGCAGAACGACACACCGACGATCTCCGCCTGCATGTAGTCGAGCGAAGTCGTCTCGGTATCGAATGCGACCAGTTCCGCCGCCTCCAGCTGCCCCATCCAGCGCTCGAAAGCCGCCTGGTCGAGAATCAGCTCGTATTCGCGACGGCCCGGATCGGCCGCAGGATGCGCGGCCGCCTCGGCTGCGCGGCTGTAGCGCGGGGAGCCGTCGCCGGTCTCTGCCGCGGCGTGCGCCCTCGCAGCAGCCAGTTCCGATGCTGGTGCGCCGGCGGCGTCGCCGCCCGGAAGCTGCTTCAGCAGCGACCTCAATTCGAGTCGCGAGTACAGCTCGCGCAGCTTCTCGACGTCGGGCGCCCCGCGCACGAGTTCGCGATAGGTGAGCGGCAGTTCGAGATTGCAGTCGATGGTGGCGAGCTTCCGCGATAGCGCGAGATCGTCGGTGTGGGCGCGCAGGCTCTCGCCCACCTTGCCTTCGATCTCGTCCTGGTGCGCGAGCAGGTTGTCGACCGTCGTGTACTCGTTGAGCCACTTCGCGGCCGTCTTCGGGCCGACCTTGGGTACGCCCGGAATGTTGTCCGAGGCGTCGCCCATCAGTGCGAGGTAGTCCACGATCTGCTCTGGATACACGTCGAACTTGACCTTGACGCCCTCGCGATCGAGCGAAGAGCCGGTCATCGTGTTCACCAGCCTGATGCGCCCATCGACCAGCTGCGCCATGTCCTTGTCACCGGTGGAGATCACGACGTCGAGGCCCTCGTCGGACGCGCGCCGCGCCAGCGTGCCGATCACGTCGTCGGCCTCGACACCCTCGATGCGCAGCAGGGGCATGCCGAGTGCCTGCACCGCCTCGATCAGGGGGGCGACCTGCGCGCGCAGGTCGTCGGGCATAGGTGGACGTTGCGCCTTGTATTCGGCGAAGAGTTCGTCGCGGAACGTACGGCCGGGTGCGTCGAAGACCACGCCGACCAGCGCCGGCGCGAGTTCCTTCTCGAGCTTGGCCAGCATGTTGAGCACGCCGAGCACGGCTCCGGTCGGCTCACCCCTGGAATTGGAGAGCGGCGGAAGCGCATGGAAGGCCCGGTACAGGTACGAGGAGCCGTCCACCAGCACCAGTGTTGGAGTTTCAGCCACCCGCCGCTGGTCCTTCGTGCTCGGTTGCGGGCAGCGTCGCAGGTGCCGACCCTGGCGATGGACCCGGCGCAGGCTTCTTCAGCTGCTCATCTTCGGGTTTGAGTGGCGCCGGCGAAACCGGGGCCGCCTGCGGGTCCCCGGGCGTCGCGTCGCCGGGTGGCGCAGTTGAAGGGGTAGTCTGCGGGGCCGTGGCAGACGGCGCAGGCCGCACGACCACCGGGCCCGCCTTCTCGGGCAGTGTCAGCGGGCCCTTGTAGCCGCATCCGGCGACCAGGACGCCCAGCATGGCCATGGCTGCAGGGGCCGCGACGACCTGCCGGGCCCTCATCGACGTGCCCCGCCGGCCATCGCCTGCGCCGCGCCTTCCAGCACCATGACCGTCAGGCGCGAAATGCATACCAGCCGCTGCTTGTCGTCCTCGCTGCGGATTTCCCAGACCTGTGAACGCGACCCGAGGTGGATCGGGCGAGCCGTTCCCGTTACCAGCCCAGCGCGCGCCGACCGGATGTGGTTCGAGTTGATCTCGAGCCCGACGCAGTAGAAAAGGTTCATGTCCACGCAGTGGGTCGCTGCAACACTGCCAAGGGTCTCCGCCAGCGCGGCGGAGGCGCCGCCGTGCAGCAGGCCGAAGGGCTGGATCGTGCGTGAATCCACGGGCAGCGTGCCGCGCAGGAAGTCGGGCCCGATCTCAGTGAAACGCAGGTCGAGGTGTTCGACCATGCTGCCGCGCGAGTAGGACTGGATTTCGTCCAGCGTAAAAGGCTTGAACCAGATGCTCATTCCGGGGTGTCCAGGTCGGGCCCGGCTCAGGCCAGGCGGGGTCGGGAAGCGTTCAGCCCCGATTGTACCCGCCGGCCCAGCCCAGCCCTCGAGGTCCTTGCCGATGGCGGCGGAAGCCACGACAGGGCAGAATTGCTGCACAGCAAAATCAATGACTGGAGCGCCCAGATGGCCGACTACCTCGCCCCCCTGAAGCAGATGAGATTCACGATCGAGCACCTGGCGGACTTCGCCGAGGTGGGCGCGCTGCCCGATTTCCAGTCGGTGGACGGCGACATGGTCGAGGCGGTGCTCGAAGAGGCGGCGAAGTTTGCCAGTGGAGTGCTGGCACCGACCAATGTGATCGGTGACCGGCAGGGCGTGAAAGTCGTCGGCGACGGTGTCGAGGTGCCGGCGGAGTTCACCGACGCCTACGCCAGGTTCTGCGAGGGAGGCTGGCCGGGCATCGCGAGCAACCCTGAATTCGGCGGCCAGGGCCTGCCGAAGACGCTGGCGGTTGCCTGCGACGAGATGTGGGCGGCGTCGAACGTGGCGTTCGCGCTGTGCCCGGAACTTTCACAGGGCGCGATCCTGGCGATGGACCGCCACGGCACCGAGGAACTCAAGGCAAGGTTCCTCGAGAAACTGGTGTCCGGCCAGTGGACCGGCACGATGTGCCTGACCGAGGCGCAGGCGGGTTCCGACCTGTCGAGCCTCACGTCACGCGCCGAGCCGAAGGGCGATCGCTACCTGATCACTGGCCAGAAGATCTTCATCACCTGGGGCGACCATTCCATGGCGGAGAACGTCGTGCACCTGGTGCTTGCGCGGCTGCCGGACGCGCCGCCCGGCACGAAGGGCATCTCGTTGTTCCTGGTGCCGAAGTACAAGGTGAACGACGACGGCAGCCTCGGCGAGCGCAACGACAACTACTGCGTCTCGGTCGAGCACAAGATGGGCATCCACGCGAGCCCGACCTGCGTCATGTCCTTCGGCGACAAGGGCGGAGCCGAGGGATTCCTGGTCGGCAAGCCGAACGAAGGCCTCGCGGCGATGTTCACGATGATGAACTACATGCGACTGGGCGTCGGCATCCAGGGTGTCGGCCTGGCCGACCGCTCCTACCAGGCGGCCGTCGCCTGGGCCCGGGATCGCACGCAGGGCCGGGCGCCGGGTGAAAAGGGCAAGGTCGCGATCATTCGCCACCCGGATGTTCGCCGCATGCTGCTCGCGATGCGCGCGCTCACGCAGGCCAGTCGTGCCATCTGCTACTACACCGCCTCCTGTCTCGACCGCGCAGCACACTGTGCCGACGCCGAGGCCGCCGCGATATACGATGCGCGCGCCGACCTGCTCACGCCCATCGCGAAGGCGTGGACCACCGAAGCCTCGCTCGAGGTCACGTCGCACGGCATCCAGGTCCATGGCGGCATGGGCTACGTCGAGGAAACGGGCGTGGCCCAGCTCTACCGCGACGCACGCATCGCGCCGATCTACGAGGGCACGAACGGGATCCAGGCGATCGACCTCGTTGGCCGCAAGTTGCTGCGCGATGGCGGCGCCACCGTTTCCGCATTCGTCTCCGACATGCGCGCCGTCGACGCCCCGCTCGCGAACGCCGGCGAGCAGTTCGCGGTCGTGCGCAGCGCGCTCGCGCGCGCGCTGGACGAACTCGTCGAGTGCTCGACGCACATCCTCACCGGCGCGAAGCGCGATCCGGAACTCGCGAGTGCGGTCGCGTTCAACTACCTGATGCTGCTCGGTACCGTCATCGGCGGCTGGCAGCTCGCGCGCGGCGCGCTGGTTGCCGAAGCCGAGCTGGTGGCGGGTGGCGACAAGGCCTTCCTCGACGCGCAGGTGGTGATGGCACGGTTCTATGCGGAGCAGGTCCTGCCGCGCTGCACGGCCTATGCGGCGGCCATTCGCGCAGGCAGCGGGTCGACCATGGCACTGGCAGCGGACGCCTTCTGAACCTGCGATGACCGGTCGCGCCCAGCATCCAGCCAGCGCGCCCGCGGGCGCGGGTGGCGCGTGGGTGACCCTCGATGAATGCCTGGATCGCGCGCCGGCGGCGCTGCACCAGTGGCTTGCCGAGCCCGGGCTGCTCACGGCCCTGGTGCGCCGTGCATGCGGGTGTGAAACGCAGTTTCACCTGTTGCGCGTCGAGCGCTCGCCACTTTCCGCAACGCTCGCACATCGCATGGGCGTTGCGGACACTGGCTGCCTGGTCCGCGAGATAGAGTTTTCCTGTGGAAGCGCGCGCTGGGTGTTTGCGCAATCCGTGTTTCCCGACTCCACCGTTCGCCAGCACCCGTGGCTCGCGGAACTCGGCAACGTCGCGCTAGGCGAGTCGCTGCTGGACCAGAAAGACGTGAGTCGCCAACCGCTCGAGTACCGCGAGATCGCGGCGGACGAAGCACTCGCCGTCGCGGCCGGCGGCCTCGACGGCCCGGCGTGGGCGCGCCGTGCCGTCTACCGGCTGTCCCTGGCGCCGATCATCGTGCAGGAGGTTTTCCTGCCGGCGCTGATCAACGATGGCCGGACGCCGATCCGGCCGGGGAGCACCGCATGAAATTCGAATTCGCACCGCCGATGGCGCCGACCGTCGAGATCGACGGAGTGGCGGCGCGCTTTCCCGTGCATCGGATCTACTGCGTCGGGCGCAACTATGCCGCCCACGCGCGCGAGATGGGCATGGACCCGGAGCGCGAGCCGCCGTTTTTCTTCTCGAAACCGGCTGACGCCGTCATCGAGAATGGCGCCGCCGTCCCGTACCCGCCGCGCACCTCGAACCTTCATCACGAGATCGAACTCGTCGTCGCGATCGGCGAGGGTGGCCGCGACATCCCGTTGGGCAATGCGCTGGCGCACGTGTTCGGCTACGCGGTCGGCAACGACCTCACCCGGCGCGACCTGCAGTTCGCAGCCCGAGAGAAGGGCCAGCCCTGGGACGTTTCCAAGGGTTTCGACCATTCGGCACCGGTGAGCGCGATACGTCGCGTTGCCGACGTCGGGCACCTGTCGCGCGGTGCGATCTGGATCGAGGTGAATGGCGAACCGCGCCAACGCGCCGACCTCTGCGAAATGATCTGGAACGTGCCGGAGATCGTGAGCGAGCTCTCGGCGCTGTTCGAATTGAAGCCGGGCGACCTGGTCTTCACCGGCACGCCGGCAGGCGTGGGCCCGGTGGTGCGCGGCGACAGCCTGGTCGGCGGCATCGAAGGGCTCGATACGCTGCGAACCACAATCGTCTGACCGAGCGGAGGCGAACGTGGCCATCAAGCTCTACACCTACTGGCGCAGTTCCGCCGCGTTCCGCGTCCGGATCGCGCTCAACCTGAAAGGACTCAAGTACGAGTCCGTACCCAAGCACCTGTTGCGCGGCGGTGGTGAGCAGCGCGCCCGCGACTACCTCGATCTCAATCCGCAGGGCCTGGTGCCGGCGCTCGACCACGACGGCCGGCTTGTCACGCAGTCGCTCGCGATCTGCGAGTACCTGGAGGAAATTCATCCCGAGCCGCGATTGCTGCCCGGCGACGCAGGCACACGTGCGCAGATCCGCGCAATGGCGCTCGCGGTGGCCTGCGACATCCATCCGCTCAACAACCTGCGCGTGCTGCAGTACCTGCGCGGCGAATTGAGCCAGCCCGACGAGGCGGTGAACCGCTGGGCGCGGCACTGGATCGCCGGTGGATTCCAGGCGCTGGAGCAGTGGATCGGTCGGCACTCGGCGGATGGGCGACATTGCCATGGGTCGGGCGTGACGCTGGCCGACGTGTTCCTGCTGCCGCAGGTGTTCAACGCAAGGCGTGTGCAGTTCGATCTCGCGCCTTACCCGCGCCTTGCGGCAGTTGCCGCAAGTCTCGAGGCGCTGCCAGCGTTCGCGGCCGCGAGGCCCGAGGCACAGCCCGACGCAGAGTGAACTATTCTCCGCTCTTGAAGCCGAGTTCCTGGATCAGGGCGTCGTAGCGTGGGTCGGAGCGAAGGCCTTCGATCATCGGGTCGACGTACACCTGGCCCATCAAGCCGGGATCGTGGATGCGCCGTCCGACCGCAAACCACCTGAAGGCTTCGTCGTGGTCGCCCAGCAACGCGTTCATCTGCGCGAACTGGTACGAAGCGGCATCGCCGCTGTCCTTCTGCAGGGCACCGATTTCAGATCGGGCGAGGTCCGTCTTGCCCATCCGGGCATAGGCAAGCCCGCGGCAGGTCATTCGTTGCCAGCCGATGCTTTCCTGGTTGCATGCGGCCAGCGCCTCGTCGTTGCGGCCTTGCATAAGCAGGACCAGTCCGAGGTAGTAGTGATTTCCCGGACGGCTCGGCGCCAGCGACATCGCATGGCGGACCGCACGCTCCGAATCCTCGTACTGGTGCGCAAAATACAGCACGTTCGAGAGGCCGACATAAGCGCTGGGAGCAATCGGATCAAGCTCGACGGTCTTCCGTGCAGCAGCAATGGCTCGTTCGCGCCCGCCGAAGCTCGCCGCAAGGCCGGAATAGTAGAACTGCGCGTCGTAGCTGCCGGGGCTCAGCTCGAGCGCACGCTCGGCGGATGCAGTCGCCGCCTGCAGGTCGGCGTCCACGTTCAACTGGATGAACGACAGCACGAGCAGCGCCTCGGGCAGGTCAGGCACGAGCGCGAGCGCACGCTCGGCGTTCTGCCGGGCGTCCCGAAAGCCGCTGTCGAAAGGAAGGTAGGCGTTGGACGCCGACGTCGCGAGGGCGTCAGCCTTGCCCGCGTAGGCGCGCGCGTATCCCTGGTCGAGCCTGATCGCTTCGTCGAACGCCGCGAGCGCTTCGCGCAGCGTGTCCTCGCCTTCGCCCTCGTGCCGGGCGGCCCGGCCACGCAGGTAGGCCTCGTAGGCCGCGGGCACCTGCGTTCCGCCCGACTCCGCCGCGGCTGCAGGCTTCAGCAGCCGCAGCTTCAGCGCGTCCACCACCTCGTTCGAGATCTCGTCCTGCACGGCGAAGATGTCGTCCAGGTCGCGATCGTAGGTCTGCGACCAGAGGTGCGAGCTGTCGGACGAGCGGATCAGCTGCGTCGTGATGCGTACCCGGTTGCCGGACTTCCGCACGCTGCCTTCGAGAACGTTGTCGACGTTGAGATCCCGCGCGACATCGGCGATCTTGACCTCCTTGCCCTTGTACGAGAACGACGAAGTGCGCGCGATTACGCGCAGGCCCGGCACGTTGGCCAGCACGTTCAACAGTTCCTCGGTCAGGCCGTCGGAGAAGTACTCGTTTGACTTGTCCTCGCTCATGTTGACGAAGGGCAGCACGGCAATCGATGCTTCAGCAACCTTCTGCGACGCGACGGAGGTCGCGTCTTCGTTGGCAGCAGCCGGCGCCGCTGATGTCGCGTCACTCGCCAAGGGCGCTGTCGACGAGCCGCGCGGGATGAACCTGTCGGCGACGACCAGGCCGATTGCCACGATCAGCAGCACCGCGATCAAGGCGTTCAGCTTGCCCGCGGTCTGGTGCGTGACCGAGTCCCCGGGCTCGACCTCGCGCTCACGTTTCAGGCCATCGGGCGTGAGTTCGTAGACCCAGGCGAACACCAGCGCCATCGGGAAGCCTAGCAGCAGCATTCCGAGCAGCAGCTTGAGGCCCCAGGGCGGGACGCCGAGCGCGCCGAACAGCAGGTCGCCGACCTGCAGCAGCACCCAGGCGGCGACCGCGTAGAACATCGCGACGCGAAAGACGTTACGGCGCCTGAGTTCTGCGAACAGCGACATGTGCATCCCGGATGACGGCAATCGTCCGCAAGGATGACCGCGCCGGCGCGAATGTCAACGCCGCGCGGGGCTCGGGCCCGCAGGCCCCGCGATGCTACCGGTCGACGCTGTTACCGGTCGAGCTGCGCCAGCGCCATGCGCATCGGTGCATCGGACACCCTGACCCACCCTTCGAACGGACTGTCCAGCTCGAGGACGAGGAATATCGCCAGCGTGGCACACGCGGCAAACGTGAACAGCGCCGACATCATCAGTGCGTGGCGCGGAGCGAAGAGTCCCCAGCCGAAGAAGATGACACTCAGCCAGAATACCAGCACCGCGAGCAAAGGAGTCGAGATGGTGCTTGCATGCTGCAGGACGAGATACCAACGCTCCGCGCCCGCATCGTACGCGAGGTCGAGCGCCCTCGATCGCAGCTCGCGCTGCTCGTCGGTCCCGGCGGAGAGACGCCGGATGCCCGCCTGGACTTCATCCTGCCTGGATGCGGCATTCGGACGGACCATTGACTCGCGCTTCGCCGGGTCGGGGAAAAGATGAAGTCCACCGTGGCGCCGAAATTCTTTGCAAGGAGCCCTCGGACCTCGTTGGCCTCGGGCCCGTACTGATAGAGGAGATGATCGAGCTGCAGGACCTTGACGGTCACGGTCGTCAGCTCGTTGCTGACGGTGTTGAACGACGCGCTGGCGGACGAGACGAGCAGTCCCATCACCAGCGCGGCGAGCGTGCCGATGAGGCTGAGGCCAAGCTTGACGATATCCTTGGCGTCGTCGCCCACGTGATGAGCGGGAAGGAGCTTGCGCAGCCAGAGCCCCGCCAACGCACTGCCGAAGATGCACGCGACGACGATCAGGCCGATTTCCCTGGGGGTCATGCTGCAAACCTGTCCAGATGAACGCCCTGCACGTGACCTCGCTACGGCTGCCGCGCGTCAAGTCTCCGCGGAGGATAGTGCCTGAGTTGCCTCACCCCGGTCACTCCCCGCGCAGCCTGGAGCCGATCCGCCGGTAGGCCTCGCGGAACGGTATCCCTTCCTTTGCCACCAGCTCGTTCGCCTCCGCGGCCGCGTGGATGTCTGGATCCAGTCGGACCCGGTCCGGCTGGAAGCGAATTTGCGGGATGGCTGCTGCCATGATGTCGAGCGTCTCGTGGCAGATGTCGAGCGAGCGGAACAGCGGCGCCTTGATCAGCTGAAGGTCGCGCTGGTAGCCCGACGGCAGCTTGGCGGTGATGCCGAGCACCTCGGCGAGGCAGGCCTGGGCCGTTGCGGTCCGGCCGCGCACCAGTTCAAACACGTCCGGGTTGCGCTTCTGCGGCATGATCGAGGAGCCGGTCGTGAACGCATCCGGGAGCGCGACGAAGCCGAATTCGCGCGTGTAGAAAAGCAGAAGGTCCGACGCAAGGCGTCCGAGGTCCTGCATGAGCAGTGTCACCTGGAACAGCACCTCTGCCTCGGCCTTGCCGCGCGAGAGCTGGACGGCAGTCACGGGCTCATGCGTCACCGGAAATCCGAGACGGCTCGTGGTGCCCGTGCGGTCCAGCGGCAGGTTCGGCGTTCCGTAGCCGGCAGCCGAGCCCAGCGGGTTCTTCAGGATCCGTCGGTGCGCGTGGCGCAGCCCGTCGGCGTCGTCCTGGATCTCGGCGGCGAACCCGCGGGCCCAGAGTGCGACCGAGCTCGGCATCGCCTGCTGCATGTGCGTGTAGCCCGGGAGCACGATGTCGCCCTGCTCGCCGGCCAGCGACTCGAGCGACGCGGCGACCCGATGCGCGTCTTCCACCAGCGATTCGACGGCGTCGCGCAGGTAGAGCCTGAGCGCCGTGAGGACCTGGTCGTTGCGCGAGCGGCCCGCGTGCAGCCGGGCGCCCGCCTCGCCGATGCGCGCGGTCAGCAGGGTCTCCAGTGCGGTCTGGCCGTCTTCGAGATCGAGCGTCACCGACCACTCGCCACGCGCGTGCGACTCGCCGATGGCAGTGAGCCCGTCGCGGATTGCCGCGAGCGACGCATCGTCGAGCAGGCCGCAGTCGTGCAGCGCCTCGGCGTGTGCGATCGACGCCTGCACGTCGTAGGCCACCAGGCGGTTGTCGAGCGCGTGGTCCTCGCCCGCCGTGTAGCGCAGCACCCGCTCGTCGAGCGGACCGCCCTTGTCCCAGAGCCGGGTCATCACCCCGCACCCTGCTCGGCCGGGGACAGCGCCCTGGTGTCGGCCACCACCAGCGTACCGGTGCCCTCGTTGGTGAAGATCTCGGCGAGCAGCGCGTCCTGCGCGGCATACGAGATCACGTGCACGCGGCGCACGCCGCCGCGGATCGCGGCCTCGATCGCGCTCGACTTCGGCAGCATGCCGTCCGCGAGCGCGCCTTCCTCGCGCAACCGCCGCAGGCCCGCCACGTCCGTGTAGGAAATCAGCGACTGCGGGTCGTCGAGTCGCTCGAGGATGCCCGGTGCGCCGGTGCAGAGGATCAGCTTCTCGGCATCCATCGCGCCACCGATCGCGGCGGCGACCGTGTCGGCATTGATGTTCAGCAGGTGACCCGTGGCGTCGCAGGAGAGCGGGCTCACCACGGGCAGGAAGCCCGAGTCCAGCAGCCGCGTGATCACCGAGCCGTCCACGCTGTCGATGTCGCCGACCATGCCGTAGTCGACGACCTCGCCGTTCGCGAGCGTCACAGGCGCGCGCTTGTGCGCCTTGACGAGCCCGGCATCCACGCCGGAGAGGCCGATCGCGTCGATGCCGAACTCGCGGCACAGGCCGAGCAGGCGCGTATTGATGAGCCCGTTCAGGACCATGCAGGCGACGTCGATCGCGCCGCCGTCGGTGACGCGGCGCCCCTGCACCATGCGCGTCTCGATCCCGAGCTTCTTCGTGAGCGTGTCGAGCTGTGGGCCGCCGCCGTGCACCAGTACCACGCGGATGCCGAGGTGGTGCAGGATCGCGACCTGTTCCATGAAGCTGCGCATGACCGCGCCGTCGCGGAACGCGCCGCCGCCGGTCTTGATGACGAAGACCTTGCCCTTGTACATGTGGATGTACGGCGCCGCGCCGCGCAGCGCACGCACCGTCACGGCCTGTTCGCCCTTGTGTCCGATCATTCCGAATACCCCTTGAGCAACCTGTAGAGCACCGCCATCTGCACCGTCATGCGGTTGGCGGCTTCCATGACCACGCGGCTGCGTGGCCCGTCGAGTACCTCGTCCGCGACGGCGACGTTGCGCCGCACGGGCAGGCAATGCATGAAGTGGCAGTCCGGCCGGGCAGGCCCGAACCAGTCGTCACGGACCTGCCATCCGGAGAGCGGTTCGCGCAGCCGTGCCTCGGCTTCCGTATCGCCATAGCAGGCGGCCGATCCCCATTCCTTCGCATAGAGCACGCTGGCGCCGGCGAGCGCGGCATCGCGGTCGCTCGTTTCGCTGACGGACCCGCCCGACGCAGCAGCGGCGGCCCGCGCCTTGTTCATTATGGCGTCCGGCAATGCGTAGCCATCCGGCCGCAGCACCACCACTTCCATGCCGCGTTGGGCGGCCATGTGCACGGTCGCGGCCGGAACCGCCAGCGGCAGTGCGCGCGGGTGGTACACCCAGGAGAGCACGAACTTGCCGGTGCGCGGTACTTTGATGTCGTCCATCGTCTTCCAGTCGGCAAGCGCCTGGCAGGGATGGTTGACGGCCGACTCCATGTTCACGAACGGCTTGTCGCACAGCCCCGCCATGGCCAGGAATTGCGTCTCGGCGAGGTCCGCGGCCAGGTCCTTGCCCTCGGCAAACGAACGGACGCCGAGCGCGTCACAGTAAGAGGAGAGCACGGGAATCGCTTCGCGGACGTGCTCGGCCGCGCCGCCGCCCATCACCGCACCGAGTCGCGTCTCGAACTGCCAGGTTCCCTGGCCGGGTGTCACCACGAACGAGGTTCCGCCCAGCCGCATCATGCCCGCCTGGAACGAGGCCAGCGTCCGCAGCGACGGGTTCATGAACAGCAGGCCGAGGATCTTGCCGGCGAGCGCGCGCGGCTCCGGGCTCTGCTGCAGGCGACGCGCCAGGCCGACCAGGTCGTCCACCTGGTCCCGGCTGAAATCCGCGAGGTCGAGGAACTGTTTCATTGGAACATGTCGGGAAGGGGCACGGGGCCGCGTCAGGCCGGCAGCGAAGCGAGCGCGTCGCGGAGCTGGGCGACGTGCCGCTCCTCGATCACGTAGGGTGCGAGCACGCGCACGACGTGCGGGTCGGCGCTGGTACCGGTGAGGATGTCGCGCTCGAGCAGTTCGCGCTGCACCTCCTTCGCAGGCCGGCGGGTCCGCAGGCCTGCCAGCAGCCCAGCGCCCTGGACGGACACGACCGGACCCACTATGCAGGTCTCGCGCAGCTGCAGCGAACGCTCTCGCACGTTGGCGAGCAGGTCCTCGGTCTCGATAATGTCCACCACGGCCTCGACCAGCGCGCACGCCATCGGGCCACCGCCGAAGGTCGTGCCCAGGTCATCGACCGCGAGGTGCGCGGCGACGTGGTCTGCCATCAGCAGCGCGGAGCAGGGGAAGCCGGCGCCGAGCGCCTTGGCCGTCGTGATCATGTCCGGTGCGATGTCGTGCATGTTGGCGGCAAACGGGAACCCGGTGCGGCCCATGCCGCACTGGACTTCGTCGAAGACCAGCAGCGCACAGGCCTCGGTGCACTTCTCGCGCAGCGCCGCGAGGAACGGCGTGCCGAGGTCAACGGCGCCTGCAACGCCCTGCACGGGCTCGACGATCACGGCCGCGGTGTCGATACCGACGGCGCGCGCGACCGCGTCGTGGTCCCCGCGCGGTACGAACTCGACCTCGAACGGTGCCTGCGGAAACCCGTACCACTTCGCGGCCGCGCCCCAGGTGACCGCGCCCGCGGCGGCGGTCCGGCCGTGGAAACTGCCTTCCACGGCCACGACCTTGCGGCGGCCCGTGATTCGCAGCGCAAGCTTCAGCGCGTTCTCGTTCGCTTCCGCGCCGGAATTACCGAAGAACACCGTATTGAGCCCGAGGCCTGCGAATCGCGCGAGTCGCGTCGCGGCGCGTGCACGCACATCGAGCGGCACCGCGTTGCTCTGGAACAGCAACGATTTCGCCTGCCGCTCGAGCGCATCGATCCAGCGCGGATGCGAGTAGCCGAGCGCTGCGACGGCATGACCGCCATACAGGTCGAGGACCCTGCGTCCATCGCGCATGTGCAGGTGAACTCCCGAGGCGCCCGTGATGTCGAGCGGCCACTGCGCATAGACCTGCGCGAGATGGTCCGCGGGCGGCGTCCACGCCGGCGGCGGGTTCGTGGCCGGACTTGCGCGCATCATCGCGTCACGTCCAGCCGGCCGCCGGCATCATGAGCCCAGCGGTCTCTTCATGGCCGAGCATGCGGTTCATCCACTGCACCGCGCCGCCGGCCGCGCCTTTGGTCAGGTTGTCGATGGCGCAGGTCACCACGACGCTCTGGCCGCGGGCGACGCCGGACAGCTCCGCGAAGTTGCTGGCCACCACGTCCTTGATGCGTGGCGGTTCGCCGCCGACGCGCACGAATACCGACTGCTCGTAGTAGTCGCGCAGCGCGGCGACGAGTTCGTGGGTCGTGAGCGGCGCGCGCGCGACCGCCTGGACGGTCACGTAGATGCCGCGTGCAAACGGCCCAGAGTGCGGCACGAAATTGAATTCCGCCTCGACACCGGTCGCCGCCAGCGCGAGCGCGGAGATTTCCGGTTCATGGCGGTGCGCGAGTGCGTTGTAGGCGTACATGTCCGCGTGTCGCTGCGGGTGGTGCGTCCCGGTGGTCGGCTGGCGACCCGAGCCGGTGCTGCCTGTGACGCCAGTGACGAAGACTCGCTGCTCGGCCAGCCCCAGCGCGAGCAGCGGGACGCTCGCGAGCAGCACGGCAGTGGCGAAGCAACCGGGGTGCGCGACGTGCGGCGTGTGCAGTGCGTTCAGGTGCTCGGGCACCGCGCAGGTGAACTCGGCGATACGGGCCGGCGCGCCGTGGGGATGCTTGTATACAGCCTCGTAGGCTTCTGCGGACCGGTAACGGAAGTCGGCCGAGATGTCGACGACGCGGGGGCTCGTGCCCGCCTGTGCCGCGGCGGAAAGCAGCCTGTCGACCAGCGCGGCCGACACGCCGTGCGGTGCGGCCGAAAAAACCGCAGTCACCCGATTGGCCGCGACGTATTCGAGCACCTCGTCGTGCCCGACGAACCGCAGGTGCGGCAGCACCGGCTGCAGGTGAGGGAAGAACTGCGCAACCGGCTCGTCGGGCTGGCTGTCGGATGCGACCGCGGCGATGTCGAGGTACGGGTGCGCGGAGACCAGGCGCAGCAGCTCGCCGGCCACGTATCCGGTGCCGCCGAGCACGATCGCGGGAACGCGTGCAGTCATTCCAGCGACGCTCCGGTGGCCCGTGCCGCGAGACCCAGGCTTTCGATGATGTGGTCGCCGAGCTCGGCGCCAGAGGTCATCGCGTTCACTGCCCGCACGTTCATCTGTTCCTCGATGATCTTCACTCCGACGGCGTTGTCGGTGGCCGGACCCGTCACCGCGCAGGGCTCGATCTCGAAGCGCTCGCGCAGCAGCTTCACGCCACCCCAGGCGGCGACCGGGTCGTTGGCCGACAGCACGACGGCCGATAGCGCACGACGGATGTCCGGCGCCGCAAGGATCGCCTCGACGCCGTAGGCGCCGAGCAGCCCGTCGCCCAGCTCGAATACCACGACGTCGGGTCGGCCCTGCGTCATTTCCGTCATCATCGTGCGCGTCAGCGCGGGCCCCGAGGCCGCCGTTGTGGTCACGATCCCGAGGTCCGTGAAGATCATGCTGCGGCGCGCACCCGAGTCTTCCATTGCCAGGATGTCCCGGCGCAGCGACACGCCGGTCGCCTTGAATGCATGCACGGCGAGACCGCGGTGACGCATGCGGCTCACGATCGCGCACGCCGCGGCCGTTTTTCCAGCTTCCATGCAGGTTCCCGCGAGCGCCACGACGGGCACGCCGTGCGTGTCGAGGCTGGCCTGGAGGTCGAGGCGCCTGTGGCCCGCCTTGGCCGGTACGCCGATGCGCTCGCCGAGGAACGGGAACTGCAGTACGCAACCGATCACGCGGCAGTCGAATGGCTTGCCCTTGTCCGGATTCACCGAGTCGCACACGCCTAGCACGCCGCCGATGTTCAGCACCTGCATCACGTCACCGACCTCGACCTTCTCGGGGATGTGGCCCGAGTAGCCGAACAGCGCCTGCCGGTGGCCGAGCGCGCCGACCATCACGTCGCCGCGCGACATCTTGGCCATGCGCCCGCTGGTGAGCTCGATCTGGTTGTAGGTCGACTTGCTGTTCAGGATCTCCACCACCAGCACGACACCTTCCTCGCAGGGAATGTCGCTGGTGGCGACACGGATCTCGTGGCTCAGCCCGCAGGCCTGCGCGATCGAGGCGATCTTGTCGACGACGACGGTGCGCGTGTGACCGGCCATCAGTCCGCTCCCTGCTGCCGTCCTGCGCGGGTGTAGAAGATGCCCGGCAGTGCCAGCATCTTCGAGAATCCGTGCGCCTCGGCCGCGGTCCACTCGCCGGCCGACTCGCCATAGGCACCCTTCGACGCCTTCATCAACGAGTACGGCGACGCAACGCCCTCGACAAATACGACGCCGGGCCTGAACAGCAGGTGCACCTCGCCCGTCACCCGCTGCTGCGAGGAGACCATGAACGCCTCGATGTCGCGGCACACCGGGTCGAGGTGCTGGCCCTCGTGGACCAGGTCGCCGTACGGCGCGGCCAGGGTGTCCTTCATGCGCGCCTGTCGCGCGGACAGCACCAGCTTCTCGAGCTCGCGGTGCGCGGTGAGCAGCACCTCGGCTGCCGGCGCCTCGAACGCGACGCGACCCTTGAACCCGATGATGGTGTCGCCGAGGTGGATGCCGCGGCCCACTCCGAACCTGGCGCCGATGGCTTCTGCTCGTTCGATCAGGGTTACGGGATCCAGCGCCTCGCCGTCGAGCGAGCAGGGGATGCCCGCCTCGAAGCCGATCCGGTGCCGCTCGGGCGGCTGCGGGTTTGTGAACGCGTCGCGGGTCGTCACCCAGGCCGAATCCGGGATGCACCCGTCCGAGACCAGCGTCTCCTTGCCGCCGATCGTCGTGCCCCACAGTCCGCGGTTGACCGAGTAGGCCGCGCCGAACGGGGGCACCGGAAGCTTGCGCGACTCCAGGTACTCGAGCTGATCCGGGCGCTTGAACGCGTGGTCGCGCACCGGGGCAAGGATCTCGAGCTCGGGCGCGAGCGTCCGCAGCGCGACCTCGAACCGGACCTGGTCGTTGCCGGCCGCGGTCGAGCCGTGCGCGACCACGTCGGTGCCGAGCCTGCGTGCCCAGTGCGCGACGGTCTGTGCCTGCAGCACGCGCTCCGCGCCGACGCACAGCGGGTAGAGGCCGCCGCGCCGCACGTTGCCCATGACGAGAAAGCGGATCACCTGGTCGAAATACGCGCGTCGCGCGTCCACCAGGTGATGTGCCACGGCACCCAGCGCCCGCGAGCGGTCCTCGAGCATCGCCGCGGCCGCGGCGTCGATGCCGCCGGTATCGACGGTCAGCGTCACGACCGGGCGCCCGTGGGTTTCGGCGAGCCACGGCACGCAGAACGATGTGTCGAGGCCGCCGGAGAACGCGAGCAGGATGGGCTTGGCGCCCGTGGGTGTCTGGGTCATGGGAGTCTCAACGTCCGAAAGTGGTACGGAGGTGCTGGTGCAGCCGTCGCTGCGCGCGTGCATCCACGGTGGCAATGAAGATCGTGTCGTCCCCGGCGATGGTACCGACGATTTCCGGCCAGTGCGCCTTGTCGATCGCGAGCGCAACGCCCTGCGCGGTCCCGGCAGTGGTCCTGAGCACGGTGAGCGCGCCTCCCGCGCCGCGGTAGCCCTTCACGAACGTGCGCACGTCCTCGAAGTGGCTGGGCGTCAGCGCGTCCTCGGAGGCGGGCAGCAGGTAGCGGTCCGCGCCCTTCACGACCCCGATCTCGCGCAGGTCGCGACTGACGCTCGATTGCGTAGCCTCGAAACCTTCACGACGCAGCAGGCGCACGAGTTCCGCCTGCCGGCCGACCGCGGTCTGCCGGAGGATGCGGACGATCGCCTCGCGTCTCATGTTCTGTGAGTCGAGTTGGCTGGCCATGCCGGCGCACTGCATCTATGAATAAAAACACGAACAATCTGCATAAATATGCAAGGATTGTCAAGCAGCCCGGCTCAGCGCTCGATCTTGAACTCCACGTCGGCGCTCTGCTCGAGGCCGGCCTCGGCTTTCAGGGCCCAGAGGCGGTTCAGCGTGTAGCGCAGCTTGATCGTGTTGATCGCCTCGGCCACCGAGACGCCGTAGCTCACGAACAGCTTCGGCGAGAGGAACTTGCCGAGCACCACCTGCGTGTCGCTGCCGCTGCTGCCCTCGACCGACACCTCGTCGAGCCCGAGCCGCTTGCCGACGTTGCCGAGCAGCAAGCCGCCGCCGCTCACGGCCAGGCTTTCGGCCGCCTGGTTCACCGATGTGGCTTCGCCCGACTGCAGCGTGTTCAGCGAGCGCCCCGTCAGCAGGTAGGAGAGCGCCTCGGTGCTGGTCATTGCCGGATCGGAAGTGATGGTCACGTACGGATTGTCGATGCGGCCGCGCACGTTAACGGTGACGACGACGTCCATGTCCTTGATCTCGCGCTTCGCGACCAGGTCCAGCGTCGGGCGCGAGAGCGCGACGTCGTCGTATGTGAGCACGCCCTTGACGATCTTCACGTAGACGCCGAATGTCTTGTACTCGCCGTCGATCACGCGGATCGAGCCCGTCCCGCGAGCTTCCTCGCCCGGATCCATGGTCACCGCGACTTCACCACCGAGATGGGCCTTGAGCCCGTAGGTCTCGACCCTCACGTCGTCGCCGAGCGTCACGGTCACCCTGGCGCGGACACGACTGGTGACGGACGGCTCTTCTGCAACCTCTGCGCCCACGATGCGTTCGTCGGGCGAGGTGCCCACCGACGTGCTCAGGTCACGGGGAGAAATCTTCGCCATCGGGATCGCAATTTGTCCCGTGACGACGTAACGCCCCCCGTCCGTCTTGACCACAAGGTCGGGCGACGCACGGACGCGGTACTCCGGCGTATCGGCAACGAGCAGGTCCTTGCCGGTGAGGCGCATGCTTCCGGTCATCACGCCATCAGGCCAGCTGAACTGGCCGTCGAGCGTTACCGGGCCCGTGCGCGTCAGGGCCTGGCCGTCGAACTCGACTGTATCCCCGGCGAAATTCCCGTCCAGGCGGGCTTCCGTGAGCGACAGGTTGGTCCGGTACAGGTCCATGCGGCCATCGCGGACATGGAAGTCCCCGTCGGCGGTCGGGTCGCCGAGCGTGCCGCCGAGGCGCACGACTGCCTCCATCAGTCCATCGGCCCGGTCGATCTCTGGAACGAACAGCGGCAGCGCCGTCAGCGCCGCCGACTCGGCGCGGATCTCGCCGCTGAGCGGCGACTCCGACAGCGGCACGCCTGCGTGGCGTTCCGCCGACGCGTGGCCGGTCAGCCGGGTGTTGGCCGCCATGTCGAGCTGCGCCTGGGCGCGCAACATGTCCTCGTCCGCATACACGTCCAGCCGGCCACCGCCGATCTCGACGGTTTCGGAACGGAATCGGTTGCGGCGGATCTCGAGCGTCGGCTTGTCGATGACGACCGCCAGTCCGCCCACCCAGTCGTGACCCGGCTGCTGCTCTGCCCACCCGCTTGCCTGCAGCATGCCGTCGAATTCGCGACGTCCGAGCAGGGTGGTGAGCAGGCGCCGGAGCGGCCAGTCCTGGGCGCTGTAGAGCACGCGCCACGTGTCCTCGGCGCGGTGCCACTCACCCTCGGCACACAGGCGGGCATCTCCGGTGACGAGGCACAGTGGCGCCGCCTGCACCAGCTCCGGGCCCAGCTGCAATGCCACGGGAGTGGCGAGTCGTGCGCTGCCATCGGTGAAGTCGAACGTCGCCTGCTCGAGTGTGCCGGCCCAGGAGCGCTTCTCGACATCCGCGCTTCCCGAGGCGGCCAGCCCCGCCTTGAACCCGGGCACTCGACCTCCCTGGCTGCCGCGTGAGTCGAGCGCGAGCGAAATCAAGTGCCTGCTCGCGAGGCCCGATGCCTCCAGGCGTGCCGAGTCGAGTTCGAGGCTGCCGACCACCACGCTGCCTGCCCGGACGAGCACGTGCGACTCCTCCCTGTCCGACAGGTCGAGGTCGACGCTGGCTCGTATGGATGCCGCGTCGACGCTCCCCGAATGCAGGCGCCTGGCATCGAGCGTCCCCTGCACCTGCGGTCTCGACAAGGTGCCGCGCAGGGTGCCGCTGGACTCGAGCTGTCCACCAAGCGACGGGTGCAGCAGCGCAAGCGACGCGATCCTCGCGTCCCAGCGCAGGTCCATGACCTTGCCGTAGCGCCCCTCGATGTCGACGCGGGAATCGGCGTTCACGATTCGCACGCCCCTGAATTCGAAGTCGCCGTCCGCGTGGGCGACCGTGCCGCTGCCGGTGAGCCTGCGCCCGCGGAGTTCGCCGGAGAGCTTCGACAGGCGCGCAGTCCACGGACCGGCAGCGGAAAAACCGCGACCCTCGATCTGGCCGTCGACGTCGACGAGCCCGCCGAGGTCCTCGCGTACCCCCGACAGGTCGAGCCCGCGACCCTGCACGATCGCCTGCCATGCCTGGTCGTCGCCGAACGACAGCCGCCCCGACCCGGTGAGCCTGCCTCGCAGGAAACTGCCGTCGATGCGATCGACCTTGAGCTGGTCGCTATCCAGATGGCCGGAGGCCGTGAAGTCTGCCGCGGGCAGGTCCATGCCAACCGCGTCCGCGGCCAGTTCGAACTCGTAGGGCATCGTGCCGTGCAGCCGAACGGATCCTGCCTTGCTCGCAATCGTCGGGTTCCCGGCCAGCGGCCAGCGCAGGTGAGTCCACTCGCCTGCGATTTCGAGCCGCGGCGCGTGTTCAGTGAATTCGATGGTGCCCGAGGTCTCGAGAGATGCCCCGGTTCTCGGTATCCAGGCTCGCATCGACACGAGGTCGAGCTTCTCCGCGGCGTAGCGCGCCGATCCGTGCACCCGGATCACCTCGGCACCGGTTGCCGGCGACGTGAGCATGCCGTCCACTCCGATGCCGGGCGTGCGCGCGTCCACCGAAATCGAACCACTCAAGGCCGGCATCTGTCCCGGCGACAGCCACGGTGAGCCGTCGAAATCCGTCGCGCGCAGCGTCCCAACTGCGCGCGGATCGGTCTCCAGGTCGAGAAGGTTGCCCGAGAACGAGAGGCTCGCGGGAGACACCAGCACCGCGTCGATGGCCAGGCGATCGAGCTTGCCGTAGGTCGCCGCGGCGAAGCGGTACTGGTGACCGTCCGGCAGCCGCCAGTGTCCCGCGACGTTGCCGCGCAGGCCGAGCGGGATCGTGCCTCGCAGGTACACTTCGCCGTCGAGTCGTCCGGCATCGTCCTCGATTGCAAACGGCGTGACGTCGACCCGCCAGCGCGTCACCCGCACGTCGCCGCGCACCGAGGCGACCTGCAGTCGCGTACCGTCCTTCAGGCGCACGCCGACCTGTCGCACGGTCACGTCGTCCGCCGAAATGCCGAGCCAGGCCGGAAGGAAGTGGATTTCCGACTCCGGTTGCGGCCCGCGGTCCTTCAGCGTCACCTCCACGCGGTCGATGCCTGCCTGGTCGAGCCAGAGGCGGCCTGCAAGCAGCCCCATTACCCTCGGCACGCCGCGCACGCCGTCCGCCTCGATGCGCACTGCCGCGTGATCGACGACGACGTGTGCGAACGAAAGCGCACCGGCGAGCGTGCCCTCGGCGCCGCTCACCTCGATGCGCGCGCTCTCGATCAGCTGCAGTTTCGAGACGACGAACTCGAGGCCCTGCTGCGTGTAGAGCAGCCGGTGCAGCAGCACCGCAGGCACCACGACCAGCAGCGCGAGCAACACGACGATGACGACCTGTCGCCTCTTCATCACAACACCTGCGTGATGTTGAGGTGGAGCCGCGGCTTCTTGTCCGGCTCCGACAGCGCCTGGGCGATGTCCACGCCGATCAGCAGCATCGGCAACTTGAATCGCAGCCCGACGCCGACCGAATACTCGAGCGGCGTGCTCCATTCATCGAACGCGTTTCCGGTATCGAAGAACACGGCACCACGCAGGTCGTGCGGAAGGTCGCGCTCGATTTCGATGCTGCCGACCAGCTTGTGCTTGCCGCCCACGCCCTTGTTGCCGCTGCCCGGTGGTGCGTTCGGGTCCTTCGGGCTCAGCGAGTCGAGCGCGAAGCCGCGCACGCTGCGATCGCCACCGGCGAAGAAGCGCTGCGATCCGGGCAGTTGCGAGAAGTCGCTGACCCAGCTGGTGCCCACTTCGCCGCGCAGGCGCAGGAACCAGGGTCCCTGGGCGATCGGCCAGACCCGCTCGCCGCGTGCGTAGAAGCGCAGGTAGGAGGCATCCGATCCCAGTGTCGCCGGGCTGCCTGAGAGCTCGACGTAATACGCTGCCTCGCGCACCCATCCGGTGAGGAAATTGGGCGGCTGCGTGGCGAAGCTTATGCCGGGAATCAGCAGCAGCGAACGCGTGTCCTCGCTGTCTGGGAACCTGGTCAGTTCCTGGCTCAGCTGCAGGAAAAGCACTCTCTGCCAGTGTCCGAGCGACTGTGTTATTCCGCTTGCGATCTCATAGCGCTCGCTCTCGAGCCCGCCGAGCGTCTGGTTGACGTAGCCTGCGGAGAATTCAAGCTTTTCCAGAGACGGGTCGCCGATCGGGATGATGTAGGACGCGGTGGCGTCTCCCAGCACCTTCGACAGCGTCGTCTGCAGCCGCCAGCGATGACCGGCATCGTTGACCAGCCTGCGGTCCCACGCGAACTGGCCGCGCGGACCGGTGTCCGTTCCGAATCCGGCGCTCGCCGCGTAACGGTCGCGCTTTATGCGCTCGGCACGGATCGTGACCGGGACCGTGAGTGTCTGCGGATCACGCTCCCCGGGCGTAACGCTGACCGTCGAAAAGAAGAAGCTGTCCTCGAGCGCGTACTGCGTGCTGTGAATCACCTCGCCGGAAAAAGGCTCGCCCTCCGTGAAGCGCAGGAAGCGGTCGAGCAGCTCCGGGCTTATCGCGTCCTGCTCGATGGTCACCTTGCCGAAGCGATAGAGGCCGCCGGTGTCGAGCACCAGCGTGGCGTCCGCGGCGTGCTGCGGCGGGTCCACGTCGAGTTCACGGCGGGTAAGCTTCGCGTCGAGGTACCCCTGCTCGAGCGCCGTGCGGACGAGGTCGGCTTTCAGCTTTTCGTACGCGGCGTGGTCGAGCCGCGTGCCCGGCCGGAGCTGGTTGCCCTCGATGACCTGTCGGATGCTGCCGTCGTCTGCACCGGCTCCGACGACGCGGATGTCGACCTCGCGCATCAGCACCGGGTTGCCGGGCTTTATGCGCAGCCGGACGATCCAGGTGCCGTCGTCGCGCGTGGTCCGGCTGTGCACCGTTGGCTCGTAATAGCCGAAGGGACGGAGCGCGTCGGCCGCTTCGTCCACGGCGCGGTCGGCGAGGCGACGCACCTGGGTGTCGGTGAGGTCCGTGCGTTGCAGGTACCGATCCAGCGACAGGTAGGCGCGGACGTTGTCCTGCATTGCGCGGTCCACGCCGTCGATCTCGAGGCGGATCGTGTCCGCGGCACCTGCCGTCGCGGCCGTGAACAGCATCGCGAGGCACGCGCAACAGTACAGGCGCCTTCGGCACCGGTTTCCCGCAATGGCGGCGGCGGGCATTACCGATGCTCGTCGATCGCGAATTCGACGCGGGTCGCGCCGGTCAGGCGGCCGGCCGCATCGAAACGTCGTTCGGCCGTGACCACCCGCCCGTCATGGCCCGCGAGCAGCACGGTGGAACACCGGGTCCCGTAACGCGGATGCTGCACGAATGGCGCCGAGATCGCGCGCTCGATGTCCCCGGGCAATCCTGTCGCCGGCAGCGTCGGGTCGTCGGCCGGCCTGCGGTCTGCAAGCAGGTCGAACAGCGCAGCGACTTCCGGTTCGCCGCTGCGGTCGATCTCCGCGGCCAGTCGTTCGCGCGCCCTGGTGAGTTTCGGCCAGGGCGAGTCCAGTTCGTGGTTGGACAGGCCGTACACGCCGGGCTCGAGGTGGCGGGGCACGCCTGCGGCGCGGTTGGAGAAATAAAGCAGGCTTCGCGATCCTGCCACGATCAGGTTGAAGCCCGCGAACTCAGTCGCGGACTCGCCGAGGTGCTCGATGAAGTCGGCCGGCGCCATGTCGCCTGCAAGGAATCCAGGCACCAGCATCCCTCGCGACGGGGTACCCGGCGACGCTGCCTGGCTGGGCTCGCGGAAGTTAGTTACCGCGCCGAAGCGACCGGCGCGATCGACGCCCGTCCAGGTTCCGCCGGCCACGAGGTCGCGCCCGGACAGCATGGCGGCTCCGTCGCCCCACCACGCAAGCGGTGCCGCCGGGCGTTCGTGAAACTCATCGCGGTTCGCCGCGACCACCAGGCGGTAGCGCGGGTGCTTCATCCAGGCGAGCACGAGCAGGCACATGGCCGGCATTGTATGCGGACCGCGCTCGCTGGAACGCGTCCACGCGGCGGCGTCAGGTCCCGGCTGCGCCCGATTTCCGACCCCGGCCGAATAGCAGCCGCCCCGCCTTCTTCGTAGCCCAGTACAGCAGCGCCATGATCGCGGCCAGGCAGAGCAGTGGAACCGCCACGGCCAGTATCGCGATAGTGGTCGAGCCTACCGTTTCGACCGTGGCGACTACCGGGTTGGCCAGACCGGCCGTCATCGCGCCGGACTTCGCGCGAAGCAGCGCCGTCGTGCCTTTCGTCAGTCCAGCGACGCCGCCTCCTGCAATGATCGCGACAGGCCACATGACGGCCGGCGGGATGTCGGCCATGACCGAGGCACTGGCGATGACACCTGCACCGATCGCCGCGGGGCCGGCGACCAGGTCGAGCAGGTGGTCCACGCCTGGAGTGTAGTAGGCCAGCACTTCAAAGGCAGCGGCGGTGCCGAGCATCAGCAGCGCGGGCGTGCCGGCAAGCCACTGGAAGCTGTCAGTGAGCGGTACGATTCCCGCGCGCGCGGCGATGCCGGCCACCAGCAGCGGCACGAAGATCCGGAAACCGGTCGCGGCGGCCAGCCCGATCCCGAGCGCGATGCTGAGCAGCGATTCGGTCGACAGGTCCATGGTTGGCTCTGGTTGCAGGTTAATGCAGCGGGCGGGCGATGATCGTGCCGCATCCGGCCCCGCCGCACAAACCGGCATCAGGGCGCGAACGCATCCCAGGCGGTCTTTGCGATCAGGCAGCCGACCACCAGGATGAAGACCACGCGCACGAACCCGCTGCCATGCCGTATCGCCAGGTGTGTCCCCAGCATCGCGCCGGCCACGTTGCAGGCGGCCATCGCGAGCCCGAGCAGCCAGAACACCTCGCCGGTCAGGCCGAAGAGCAGGATGGCCGCAAGGTTGGCGGCGGCGTTGACGATCTTGGCCGATGCCGATGCGTGCAGGAAGTCCATGCCGAACACGCGCACGAACAGGAACATCAGGAAACTGCCGGTACCCGGGCCGAAGAATCCGTCGTAGAGGCCGATCGCGCCGGCACCGACAGCGGCCAGCGCGCGCCCGTGCCCGCCGTTCCGGCGCGGTCGATGGTCGCGACCGAAGTCGCGGTGCAGCAGCGTGTAGACCAGCACCGCTGCGAGCAGTATGGGAACCATGGCGCGGAAGCGCGACAGCGGCACCTGGGTCGCGATCCATGCGCCGCCGAGCGCCGCGGCGAAGGCCGCTGCCGCAGCCGCAATGACCAGGGAGCGATCGAGCCTGACGTGGCGCAGGTACCGCGCCGCTGCGCTCGTGGTGCCGGCGAGCCCGGCCAGCTTGCCGGTGCCGAGCAGCGTGGCCTGCGGCGTCACCGGATACGCGGCGAAGAGCGCAGGCAACTGGATCAGGCCGCCGCCGCCGGCCATTGCATCGACGACGCCGGCGCCGAACGCGGCCGCGAGCACGAACGGGATTTCCGGCGACACGTGGGTGGCGGCGCGACTAGCGGTCCCGCTGACCCCACAGCCTTACGCCGGGAGTTGCGCGCAGCGGAAGGCTCGAGCCTGCGTCGTACCAGTCCTCGATGAGCCGGAACGATACCGACTGCGGAAACGGCAGGCCGGGAAAACCACTCGCGATATCCTCGCGCGTGAACCACCTGACGTCCTCGAGTTCCTCGTCCGGCTGCGCAACGGCCGTGGCTGACGCGATGGCGGTGAACCCGATCATCAGCGACGATGGAAACGGCCACGGTTGCGAGGAGTGATACCTGGGCTCCTGCACGGCGACCCCTGTCTCCTCGAGCACCTCGCGCTCCACGGCGTCCTCGAGGCTTTCGCCTGGCTCGACGAATCCTGCAATCGTCGAATAGCGTCCGGCAGGCCAGGCGGCCTGCCGCCCCAGCAGCGCCCGCTCTCCGTCGGTCACCAGCACGATGATGGCCGGATCGATCCTCGGGAACTGCTCCACGCCGCAGCTCGCGTTGCTGCACCTGGCGACGTGTCCGGCGCTGGTGCTCGACGTAGGCGAACCGCAGGCGCCGCAGTGCCGGCTGCGCTGGCGCCACGAAACCATCGCACGCGCATAGGCCAGCAGTCCCGCCTCGTCATCCGGCAGCAGGCCAGCCGTGCGGCGCAGGTCTTCAAATGACATGTCGGCTGCGGTCGTGGGACTTGAATCCTGGGCTGCGTCGCACGCGAAACACGGACTGCCGTGAAAATGCCCGAGCAGTATCCAGTCCTCGGGCAGGCCGTGGACGGGCTGCCTGCTGCGAACCTCGACGAATCCTGCGGTCCATCCCTGGGGCGTGCGTCGCACCAGGTTGCGCGATTCGCAGACTGGCAGCAGCCGCGCGCGCGGATCGGTGAGGGCCGCTGAGATGCCCTCGGGATCCTTGCGAAGTCGGGCGGCGCGATCCACATATGGACCGGCGAAGACGTTGGGCGGTCGCACGGAGAGTCTCGTTCCGGAAAGCCGCGAGTCTAGCAATCCGCGCGGTGGGACTCCGGCCCGGCCGCGTCGCGGCTTGCCGGGTGCCTGCAGTTCGCACAGTTGCAGGGCAGCAGGTCGAGCGTGTCGCGGATCCAGGTTGCGCAGCAGTCGGGGCAGCGGGCCAGTATGAATTCGTCGCGCCGCCCGAGGGCCTGCCCGAGGTACCAGGCGTGCTCGAACGAGATCAGCGACAGCGGGCAGACGCACAGAAAGGCTTCGTAAACGTCACAGAAACACGCGACGTCCTCGATCCTGGGGGCCGGCAGGCGCTGGGTGCGTTGCAGCAGCCCGCAATGCGCGAGCAGGGTCGCCAGGGTCGCGGCCTGCAACTCATGTTCAACCGAGCGCCGGAAATAGGACATCTGGCGGGGCGATTTCCCCCGGCGACGGCGAACCGAAGGGCCGTCGGAATTGAGCGCATAGTGCCGGTACAGCTTGCGAATGCGGTCCCCGGACAGGCCGGTGCAATGCCTGATCGTGTGGGTACGGGCCTCGTGGGCAATCAGGCGGTAGGCTACGGCGAGCCTCAGGCGGTCGCGGTCGTAGCGACAATCGGTAATGCGCATGGCGGTCCCCCAAATCTAGTTATTCTCGCCATATATGGTCCAACAGGACCATATATGGCAGTCTATAACCATATATGGTCCGTTTGGACCATATTAGGAGAGATTGCCATGAGTCAAATTCCAGGTGACGTCCAGGGGCGGCTTCCTCGCTCACCCTCCTCCGAGGGGATATTCACGCGATCCGTGCTTCGCGACCTTGCGGACCTGAACCGGAATTACCTGGAACTCGGGCTGGACCCGGGGGCCTGTTCGGATCCGCTGTTCGCCTGGTCCAACGACGTCAGAAACCTGATTGCAGGCGCCGGCCCGGAAGTCAGGGGGAGGATGGCCGCCTGCCCCTTCGCGCTCTTCGAGTTGCGTCTTCCGAGCGGAAATTCGGTGCGCGGCACCGGAATTCCGGCAGGGACGGACAGGGTGGAGGACCGGTCGAACGCGGGCGACGAAGGCACCACTCGCCTGGTCGGGTGCATCGCGTTTGCCCACGGCGCGCTGTTTACCGCCTGGCGACTCGCTGAGAGCGCGCCGCTGGTCGCGCGTATCGCCTTCGGCCTGTCGTCGACCGAGGAGCAGGAGTTAAGCGAGACCGGTCCCACCGGGATTGCGCGTCTGGCGGCCTCTCCCGGTGTCGTCGGGCCGCGGTGGCCCGCGCATTCGCGGTTCTGGGCCATGCTGCGTGGCGCCGCGCAGGCCGGTTCGGCGACCTCGCTGCAATGGGCGCACTGCGCGGGGATCTGCCTGACGGAGCGATAGCGCCGGATGGCCGGGCTTTGTTGCCGCTGGCCCGGGGCCCCGTTACGCTGCGCACCCCTCGGTCGCGTCGCGCAACCCATGAAAGCCCTATCGCTGCGGCAGCTCAGCAAGACCTACAAGACCGGCGTACAGGCGCTCAAGGGCATCGACCTCGACGTCGAGCAGGGGGATTTCTTCGCGCTGCTCGGGCCGAACGGGGCGGGCAAGACGACGGCGATTGGAATCGTTTCCTCGCTGGTCACCAAGACTGCCGGCAAGGCGTACGTTTTCGGACACGACATCGACACCGACCTCGAGGCTGCCAAGACCTGCCTGGGCCTGGTTCCCCAGGAGATCAACTTCAACCAGTTCGAGAAGGTCACGACCATTCTCGTCAACCAGGCCGGCTTCTATGGAATGCCGCGCAGCGTGGCGAAGGATCGCGTCGAGCACTGGCTCCACAAGCTGCAACTCTGGGACAAGCGGGACGCGATCTCGAGGACACTTTCCGGCGGCATGAAGCGCCGCCTGATGATCGCGCGCGCGCTGGTCCACGAGCCAAGGCTGCTGATCCTCGACGAGCCCACCGCGGGCGTGGACATCGAAGTGCGCCGTTCGATGTGGGAATTTCTCAGGCAGATCAACGAGGAAGGTACGACCATCATCCTGACGACCCACTACCTCGAGGAAGCTGAACACCTGTGCCGAAACATCGCGATCATCGACGAGGGACGGATCATCGAGCATGACCGCATGACGACCGTATTGCGCAAGCTGCACAATGAAATATTCGTGCTGAACCTGCGGCAGCCGCTCGAGCGACCGCCCCAGCTTCCGGGTTACGCGCTGAAGGTCACCAGCGATGGTTCGCTCGAGGCGGAAGTAAGCAAGGAGCAGAACCTGAACGACCTGTTCGCGGCGCTGACGGCGCTGGGCATAGAGGTCGTCAGCATGCGCAACAAGGCAAACCGCCTCGAGGAGCTTTTCATGCGCCTGGTCGAGGGCAGGGATGCGGGGACCGGGCTCGCCCGGCCGGCGGTGTCCCCATGAACTGGACGCCGGAACCGGGCGCCGGCACCCGGCCAGTCGCCAGCACGGCCGACCGGCGATGGGTCGGGTTTCGCACCATCGTGATCCGCGAATTCAGCCGCATCATCCGCATCTGGGGACAGACGCTGGTGCCGCCCGCGATCACGGCGACGCTGTACTTCGTGATCTTCGGCAGCCTGGTGGGACGTCGCATCGGCGAGATGGGCGGCTTCACGTACATGCAGTACATCGCGCCCGGCCTGATCATGATGTCGGTGATCACCAACAGCTACGGCAACGTCGTGTCGTCGTTCTTCGGCGCGAAATTCGGCCGGCACATCGAGGAGTTGCTGGTATCGCCGCTGCCGAACTGGCTGATCGTGCTCGGTTACGTGGTGGGCGGGATGATGAGGGGCCTGCTGGTCGGGCTGGTCGTGACGGCGATCGCGCTGTTCTTCACCCGGCTCCACGTCGAGCACGTCGTGCTGGTCTGCGCCGCCGTGGTGTTGACGGCGCTGGTGTTCTCGTTGTGCGGCCTGATCAATGCCGTATTCGCCAGGAATTTCGACCAGATCACCTTCATACCGACATTCATACTCACGCCGCTCACCTACCTCGGCGGCGTGTTCTACTCGATCACCATGCTCCCCGAGTGGGCGCAGCATGCCTCGCGCGCGAACCCGATCCTGTACATGGTCAACTCGTTCCGGTTCGGGTTCCTCGGCGTATCGGACGTGGACGTCGGCCTGGCCTTTGCGATCATGGTGCTTGCGGCGGCCGCGCTGTTCACTACCAGCGTCTGGCTGCTGGAGAGGGGCATCGGGACGCGGGAGTAGGCGCGGAACCATGTGCGGTCGATTTGCCTTCTACTCTCCGCATGAGGCGGTGGTGCGCCTGTTCGGTGTCGCGGGTGCGGCGCAGGTCGAGCCGCGCTACAACATCGCGCCGACGCAGTTCATCGCGGCGGTCCGCGCCGATCGCGCAGGGGAGCGCTCGCTCGCGATGCTGCACTGGGGACTGGTACCGTCCTGGGCCCGCGAGAAGTCGATCGGCGCGCGCATGATCAACGCCCGCGCGGAGACGCTGAGTGAAAAGCCGTCCTTCCGCAACGCCTACAAGCGCCGCAGGTGCCTGGTGCTCGCGGACGGCTGGTACGAGTGGCAGCGCAGCGGTAGCGTGAAACAGCCTTTCTACCTGAGCTTTGCAGACCGCCAGCCATTCGGCATGGCGGGCCTGTGGGAGTCCTGGCGCGATCCCGCGACCGGCGAACCACTCGAGTCATGCTGCATCGTCACGGTGCCGGCCGCGCCGGAACTCGAACATGTCCACCACCGCATGCCCGTGATCATTGACGAGGCGCAGCACGACGAATGGCTGCGGACGACCGACGGCGCGGCCAGCGCGCCGGACGGGCTGCTCGTTCCCTGGGCACACGGCGGGCTCGAGGTTCGACCGGTGAGCCGCCGGGTCAACGACGCGCGCAACCAGGGGGCCGAGCTGCTCGCCCCACTTGGCACGCCGGCGGACCCCGCCTAGAGTCACCGGCAATGCACGCCAGGACAGCAGCCCTGCGACGGTGGAAGACGCACGTGTATCGCAGCGTGGTCGTCGCGACCCTGCTCGCGGTCGCAGGCTGCGGACTCGGCATCGTCTATCCGCGCCTCGACACGATCGTCGCCTACTACGTGGAAGGGATGGTCACGCTCGACGATACTCAGTCCGAACAGCTCGACAGGCTGCTCTCCGAGACCCTGGCGCGGCATCGCGCATCCGAGCCCGAGCGCTACGCGGCATTCCTGCGCAAGCTCGCCGGATCCGTCGGACAGGGGGCCGGGGCAGGAATCTGGCAGCAGGCCGCGCAGCAGACCGACGCGTTCTGGCGCGAGATCGGCGCGGAACTGGCGCCGGTTGCGATCGACATCGGGCGCACGCTCACCGATGAACAGGTGGTCGAGCTACTCGCGAGCCTCGAGCGACAGGAAGAGAAGGAGTGGCGGGAATTCGGCGAACTCAAGCCCGCGCAACAGCTGGAGCGCAGGCAGAAACGGGTGCGACGCACGCTCGAGCGGTTTACCGGCAGTCTCGACGATCGCCAGAGGGCGCTGGTCGACGATCACGCGGCGCGCGCCGGCTCCTTCATGGCGGAGTGGCGGGACAATCGCCGCGCATGGCGTGAGGGCCTTGCGGCGGCGCTGGCGGTCCGACGCTCCGGAGAGGAGTTTGCGAGCCGGATGACGGTGCTGGTCGCGCACCCGGACGAGATCTGGACGTCGCAGTACCGCGCCGCGATCGAGCGTCGGCGCGCGGAGACCGTCGAGCTGCTTGCCGCACTGGATGCCACGCTCACGCCGCGACAGCGTGACCGCGCGCGCAGCAGGCTCACGACGCTGGCCGACGAGCTTGCGCGGCTTGCGCCGGCAAGTGAGCGGGAGCAACCGGCGTGATGCAGTACGACGGCAAGGTGTTCGGGATCGGCTTCTACAAGACCGGCACGACGACGCTCTTTGAGGCGCTGCGCATCCTCGGCTATCACACCGTCAACGGCGATACGCCCGGCAGCTACCCCGGGGCCGACGACGGCGCCACGCTGATACGGCAGATCGACGCGGGCGATTTCCGCCTGCCTACGTTCGCGATGTTCGATGGGTTCACCGACAATCCGTACTTCAGGATCTGGCGTGAGATTTACGCGATGTATCCGGACGCGCGCTACATCCTGACGGTGCGTGACGAGGAGCCGTGGATCGCGAGCTGTGTCGCCTTCTTCCACAACCGGCGCATCCGTCCGATGCGCGCATGGATGTTCGGGCCGCATGCGGACCCGTCGCGGGACGAGCAGAGCCGGCAGGCATGGCTGGATGCCTACCGTGCACATAACCGCGCGGTTCGCGAGTTCTTCGCTGCCCGCCCCGGCGGGCAGTTCCTCGAGCTCGATCCGACGCGTGAACGAGGCTGGCAACGCTTGTGCGCCTTCCTTCAGGCGCCTGTTCCGACGCAGCCCTGGCCGCACGCAAACCCGGGACGGCGCGACCTGCCGTGGCGCGGCCCGTGGCGATGGTTGCGCCGCGCCCTCGGGTTGGAAATGCGCGTGCCGCCGGCGGGACCAGGCGACGACGGGGACCGGTCGTGACGAGGCGCTGCGACCTGGTCGCCTATGCGCACGTGATGAAGACGGGCGGCCAGACGATGTGCGACATCCTGCGGCAGTCGTTTCCAGGAAGACACTGTGACCTGCAGGCGGAGGGCGCCGTGACGCCGGACGGTCTTCGATTCGCACGCCGCTTCTATCCGCGGCTGCGCAGCATTGCCGGGCACGGCGTGGTTCCGCTCGGCAATCTCGAATCGAGCTGCGACTCGATTCGTTATTTCGTGTTCCTTCGCGACCCGGTCGAACGTTGCGTGTCGCATTACCAGTATCGGCGCAACAAGGACGAAACATCCGAATTCGAACCCTGGCTCGCCAGGTACGCGGACTTCCAGTCGCGGTTCCTGTTGCGGAACAGCGTGGCCGGCGAAGACTGGCCGGCCGTCGCGGACGCGGCTCGGGCCATCGACGTGATCGAGCGGCAGGTAGGCTTCGTCGGGCTGCAGGAGCGATTCGACGAGTCGCTGGTGATGCTGGCAGGCTGGGTCGGGGACCCGGAATTCGACATTGCGTACCGCGCGAGGAACGTGGCATCCACGAGTACCATTCGCAGGCAGCTTCTTGGCGATCCGCGCACGGTGGAAATGATCCGTGCACATCACGTCGAGGACGAGAAGCTATATCGATACGTGCGCGACGTCGTCTACCCACGACAGGTCGAGCGCTACGGATCGACGCTCGAAGCGGACGTGACGGCCCTGCGCTCGCGGATCCCGGCCCCGCAGAGCAGGGTCCTGGCGAGGTCGCTGGCCGCGATCAAGCGCGGCTTGATCTACAAGCCGCTCGCGCGGGTGTTTTATTCTTCCAGCGGAGCCAGGAAATAAGCGCGGCGCGGCGCTCCTGTGCGGGAGCACCGGCCGGTCGTGGTATCCGCTACTCCGCCTCTTCCTGCGGCTTGAACGCGGCGGCCAGCTCCTGCTGCCTGCGTGCGGGCACCGGGTCGTAGTGGCTCAGGTCCATCGTGTAGGTGCCTTCGCCGCCGGTGATCGCCTTGAGGCGCGAGAGATAGTCCTGCAGCTCCGCGAGCGGCACCAGCGCCGAGATCTGCGAGCGTCCGCCCGGAAGCGTGTCCTGGCCGCTGATGCGGCCGCGACGCGTGGACAGGTCGCTGGTCACGTCGCCGATCGCGTCCGACGGCGTGCTGATCTCCACCTTGACGATCGGCTCCAGCACGATCGGCCCGGCTTCCTTGATCGCGCTGGTGAAAGCCTTCTTTCCCGCGGCGACGAAAGCGACTTCCTTCGAGTCCACCGCGTGGTGCTTGCCGTCGTAGACGCTGACGCGTATGTCCTGCAGCTCGAATCCGGCGATCGCACCGTCGGCAGAGCACCTGCCGGACGCCTTTCTCGACCGCCGGGATGAACTGCCCGGGGATTGCGCCGCCGACCACGTCGTCGACGAACTCGAAGCCTGACCCGCGCGGCAGCGGTTCCACGCGCAGGTAGACCTCGCCGAACTGGCCGGCGCCGCCGGTCTGCTTCTTGTGGCGGCTGTGTCCTTCCGCAGGCCGCGTGATCGTCTCGCGGTAGGGAATGCTGGGCGGCGAGGTCTTGACCGCGACGCCGTAGCGATCGGTCATTCGCTGCAGCATCACGCGCAGGTGCAGGTCGCCGAGGCCATAGAGCACGGTTTCGTTCTGCGCCGTGTGATGCTCGACCCGCACACAGGGGTCCTCCGCCACCAGGCGGTGCAGCGACTCCGAGAGCTTCTGTTCGTCGCCGCGCTTCTCGGCGTGAATGGCCAGGCCCAGCATCGGCGGCGGGAAGCTCACGGACTTGAGGTGATGGTGGTCCTCGTCGTGCGAGTCGTGCAGTACCGCGTCGAAGTGCAGCTCGTCGATCTTGGGTACGGCGCAGATGTCGCCGGGAATCGCCTGCGGCACCTCGATGTGTTCCTTGCCCTGGAGCTGGAAGAGATGCGCAACCTTGATGGGCTTGCGGGCGTCGCCCACCAGCAGCTGGGCCCCGGCCTTAACCGTGCCCTGGTGAACCCTGAATATGCCGAGCTTGCCGACGAACGGGTCGATGGTGACCTTGAATACATGTGCGATGACGTGCTTGTCCGGGTCCGGTTCGACCTTGACGCGCACCGCCGCGTCGCCTTCGCCCTTCAGGAATGGCGGCGGATTGCCTTCGGCGGGATTCGGCGCAAGGCGAACCAGCACATCCATCAGTTCCTGGATGCCGGCGCCCGTCTCGGCGCTGCAGAAGCATACCGGCACGAGGTGGTCCTCGCGCAGCGCCTGCTCGAACGGGTCGTGTAGCTGGTCAGGGGAGATTTCCTCGCCCTGCTCCAGGTACAGGGCCATCAGTTCCTCGTCCACCTCGACCACCTGGTCGATGATCTCGGTGTGCGCCGCTTCGGCCGACGAGAAGTCCGCGGCCTTGCCAGCCGCCTGGAAGAAGCAGTCGACTACCGAATTGCCACCGTCGGCGGGAAGGTTCAGCGGCAGGCAGCCCCTGCCGAAGCTCTCCCGTATGTCCGCGAGCACCTGCTCGCTGCGGGCATCGCGACTGTCGATCTTGTTGACGACGATTAGCTTGCAGAGCTTGCGCGCCTTCGCGAATTCCATCATGCGCAGCGTCATCGGCTCGATGCCGTTCACTGCACTGACCACGATGACCGCCGTCTCGACGGCCTCGAGCGCGCAGAGGCTGCGGCCCAGGAAGTCCGGGTAACCCGGGGTGTCGATGATGTTTACTCGCCGGCCCTGGGCCTCGAAGCCGCAGATCGCGGCGTCCAGCGAGTGGAGCAGGGCCTTCTCCTGGGGGTCGGAGTCGCACACGGTAGTGCCGCGCGCAAGGGAACCCTTGGACTGAATCGCACCGGATTGCGCGAGCAAGGCCTCGGCCAGCAGTGTCTTGCCCGCGCCGGCTTGGCCTACGAGTGCGATGTTTCGGATGTCTGAGGTCGAGTAGGGCATTTGCCGCCTCCGTTTTCCTTGCTTTTCGTTGTGGAAGCATAACCCCGTGGGCGCGGGGAGCCAGAGGCGTTTGCCGGGATTGGCTTCCCCGCCGGATCAAGGTAGAAAGCCTGTACGCGCGGCCCCGGGGGCCGTCATCCGAGGGGTAAGGGAATGTCGACGGGCAAACGCGCCCTGATCGTGGACGACTCGCGTTCGGCCAGGGTGATCCTCGGCCGGATGCTCGAGCAGTACGGCCTCGCCGTCGATACGGCCGAATCCGCCGAGCAGGCCCTGGAGTATCTGCGACAGCACCGCCCGGACGTGATCTTCATGGATCACCTGATGCCCGGGATGGACGGGTTCCAGGCCGTGCAGGCCATCAAGGGCGACGCGCAGACCGCGACGATCCCCCTGCTGATGTACACCTCGCAGGAGGGTGAGCTTTACGTGAGCCAGGCCCGCGCGCTGGGCGCGGTGGGCGTGCTGCCGAAGACCGTGAGGCCCGCCGACGTATCGCGCGTGCTCTACCAGCTGCACCTGCTGCAGGACCGCAGGCAGGACCGCACGACCCTGTTCCGGCGGCCGGAGCCGCCTGCTGTCGCGGGCGTGCAGCCCGTTGCGCAGGACGACCAGGCCGATGCGGCAATGTTCCCGCAGATGGCGACGGCGCAGCCCGGATCGACGGACGTCGTGATGCCGATGTCGGCGGTGTCGCCGGCAGCCCTGTCCGAGTTGTCGGCTGGCCTGAGGCAGTCTGTCCAGCAGCTGGTCAAGGACCAGCTCGCCGAGCAGCGTCGCTTCGTACTCGCCACCTTCGAGGCATTCGCGCGCCGTCTTGGCGCCGAGATCAAGGAGAACGTGCAGAAGCAACCTCCCGCGGTCGTCGAACTGCCGCCTGTCGAGCCACCGCCGCGCCAGTGGTGGCCGGTGTTGCTCACTGCGCTGCTCGCCGTGATTCCCGCCTGTGTGCTGGGCTTCATGTACTGGCAGGAACTCGAGACCGGCCGGGAAATCGGGCGCCAGGTCACGCGCCTCGAGGAACAGGTCAGCGCTCTCGCCAGGGCCCCGCGTCCGGCTGCCTCGCCTTTTGCCGCGACTGCGCCCGTCCCGGGTGCGTTCGGGGCGGCAACATTTTTGCCGGGTCCGGCGGCGGCAGTGGACGCGTCGCAGCCCGCGCCGGGCGGTGCGTCGCTGGCGACGTCGGCACCGGTCGACTACGTGCCCTATGGCGACGTACCGTTCGGCGGCACGCGCCTCGAGCACCTGCGCACGCTGGCAAGTACGCTGCTGGCGCAGGACTTCCGCGGGAAGATCGTCCTCCAGTACACGGTTGGAGATTTCTGCCTCACCGGCAGTCCGACGGACGGATTCAGCGTCGCGGACCCGATGTTGCCGCTCAGGAAATGCGACATCGTGGGCAACCCGTTCCACGACTCGCTTCCCCCGGCGCAGCGGCAAACGGTCGACTTTGCGAACTTCGCTGCGACCCTGCACAAGCGCAGCGGTGGGGCGATCGTCGTGGATGCCGTCGATGGTGGCCGGCGCAGCACGGTCGAATATCCCGAGCAGACCGAAACGACCACTGCCGGCGCGTGGAACACGGTCGCGGCCCAGAACAACCGGGTCGAGACCAGGGTCGTGCCCGCCGAGTGACGGATCGGTCACGAATCGTCGAGGAGTCCGTGCTCGAGGCGACGGCTCCGGCGAGCGGCTTCGCCGTGGCTGCGTCCGGGCGTGCTTTCAAGCCGCCGTCCTGGCTGTCGAATCCGCACCTCCAGTCCGTTTTTCCCAGCCTTCCGTTCAGGCGCCCCGGGGTTGCCTGGCGCAGCCGCCGGCTGGTCGCCGCCTCGCGGGAAATCCTGCTCGACTGTGGCGATGGGGTACGGCTGCTGGCGTATCACGCGACCCGCGAGCGCGCCGGGCATGCCAGGGCCTCGCGTGTCGCGGTACTGCTGCACGGCTGGGAAGGGAGTTCGGAGTCGCTGTACGTGCTGTCCCTTGGCCAGTACCTGCTCGACCGTGGTTTCGACGTGCTGCGGCTGAACCTGCGCGATCACGGCGGCAGCCATCACCTCAATGCGGAAATCTTCCATTCCTGCCGCATCCAGGAAGTGGTCGGCGCCGTGCAGCGCATCGGGCAGATGAACCTGGGGCGCGGCCTCAACCTGGTCGGGTTCTCGCTCGGCGGAAACTTCTTCCTGCGCGTCGCAGCGCGGGCGGGTGCTGCGGGTCTCGAACTCGAACGGGTCGTCGCGGTGTGTCCGGTGGTGGACCCGCGGCATACGCTCGAGCGGCTGGAGGCCGGCTGGCCCCTGTACCGTCGTTACTTCGTCTGGAAGTGGCACAGGTCGCTCAGGCAGAAGCAGGCCGCCTGGCCCGAGCACTACGACTTGAGCGAAGTTCGGGCCATGGACAACCTGACGGACATGACCGATTACCTCGCGCGCAGGTACGGCGGCTATCCCTCCCTTGAAGACTATCTGCAGGGCTATGCCGTCACGGGCGATGCGCTGGCCGGAATCCGTCACCCGACACGCATCATCACGGCGGCCGACGACCCGATCATTCCAGTCGAAGACTTCGAACGCATCGCGCGTCCGCCGGCGCTCGCCGTCAGTCGCACCGCGCAGGGCGGCCATTGCGGCTACTACGATGCCGGTCGTGGCGGAACATGGATAGAGCGCGAGATCTACGCGACGCTGGCCGCGACGTAGTCATGGCGCCACGCGTTGCGATCATGGCCTGGTCGCACCGCGCCTGGCCATCTCGGCGAGCCAGCGACGGTAGCGCGTGTCGAGTGGCGCATTGGTCTGCGGCTTGAAGCTGCGATCGACGGGCACTGCATTCCACCGCGACGGCTGCCCGGCAGCGAGGAATGCCACTCCGCGCGCAGTCGCCTCCCGCTGCCGGTGGCGATGCACCTCCAGCCCGCAGATATCCGCCAGCGCCTGGCAGAGATAGTCGCAGCGCGCCATGCCGCCCGAGATCCTGGCCGCGTCCAGTGTCGCCGACCCCTGCATTGCGTCGAGGTTGACGCACAGCAGGAAGGCGACGCTCTCCACCACCGCCGCGAGGCGCAGCCTGTCGTCGCCGTCGGTGACGAATTCGACCGGAAAGCCCGGCAACCAGAACGGGGCGCCGAGCCCACCGACGCCATTCATGAACAGGGGCACGTCTTCGTCGGGCTGCAGGGCCAGCGAATCGAGGGCGCGCTCGACGTCGATCGCCGAGTGATTGCGCAACCAGTCGAGCGCGCTGCCAGCGCCGTTGACAGTGCCCTCGTGACTGTAGACCGCGCCGGAACTGCCCGAGCTAAGCACGCTGCACAGCAGTCCGGCCGGCAGCGGCGTGTCGCGCGTGGCCGCGCGCTGCACGAAAGCGCCGGTGCCGACATTGACCAGCGCCGTCCGCTCATCGGGGACGCCGAACGCGAACGCAGCTGCGGACTGGTCACCCGTGCAGGCAGTGACTGGAATGCTGCGCGTGCCCGTGCGCAGGTGGCCGTACCTGTGGCAGGTCGGAACGCAGGTCGGGAGGTACGCGACGTCGATGCCGAAGGCATCGAGCAGCGTGGGAGACCAGGACAGCGACCCGGGGTCGAACAGCAGGGTTCGCGATGCATTGGCCGGATCGACGAGCTCCGGATGTCCGTCGAGCAGGCATCGAAGCAGCCAGCTCGAAAGCGGTCCGAATGCGAGGTCGCCGCGGTCCGCGGCGCTTCGAACCGCGGGAGCGTGGTCCAGACACCAGCGCAGTTTGCTCGCGCCGTAGTGAGGGGAGAGCACCAGGCCCGTCAGCCTGCGGAATTCCTCGGCGCGCGGTTCGAGTCGCGCCAGCCACGCGGCATTCCGCCGGTCCTGCCACGAGATTGCGCCGGTGAGCGCGCGGCCGCTCGAGCGTTCCCAGCAGACGATCGTGGAACGCTGCGTGGCGAGTCCCGCGGCATCGATCGATCGGCTCGCGATGGCGGGCGACTGGCAGACATCCAGCACGGCGCGCTCCAGCGAGGCGGCGAGTTCCAGCGGGTCCTGCTCGACGAAGCCCTCCTCGCCGAGCTGCGTCGCGACCGGCACGTGCGAGGAGGCAATTTCGCCGCCGCGGTCGTCGAATATCACGGCGCGGCTGCCGTGCCCGCCCTGGTCCAGCGCCAGGATGAGTCCAGGCGCGGTACGGGGGGTCGTCACCGGCGCAGGCTCTCCTCGTAGGCGTCGCGCAGTTCGCGCACCGCCATGGTCTCGACGTATCGTGCACCCATGGACTGGCACGCCTGCGCGGTCCCGAGGTCGCGCACTTCGTAGAGTGCCCAGTCCCAGGGTCCCGGCCACAGTGACTCGAGCCCGGCCGGAAGGCGATCCACGTTTGCGAACAGGAAATCCGGCGCGACCGGCGTCGCTTCGTTCATTGCCTTGTCGCCGTAGTTCGCCACCACCCAGCCGATCCGCGCGCCGATCATCTGCCGCATGATCCGCAGGCTAGGCAGGTCGAACGAGATCACGACGCAGCTATCGAGCGCCGGTTGAAGCACCTGCGCGATACGCTGCAGCACCACCTCGCGGCCGAAGCGGCGCAGGCTCGCGCGCTTGATTTCCACGTATGCGGTCACGCCTTCCCATGCATCGAGTGCCTCGACCACCTGTTCGAGCGACGGCGGGTAGGTGTAGGCAAAACGCTGGCCGAAGCGCGCGCTCTCGCCGACCGTCATTCCGGACAGCTGGGCCCAGGACGTGTCGTGCACGACGTCAGGCCGGTCGCCGACGCGCTGGAGGTCGGCATCGTGCAGGACCACCGGCACCCTGTCGGCGGTCAACTGGACGTCGAACTCGATGTGCCGGATTCCAAGTTCCACTGCCGATGCAAGCGACTGCAGTGTGTTCTCCGGGAACTCGATTGCGTTGCCCCGGTGCGCGATGATCTCGGGAAGGCTCATCGCTGGCGTCATGTTCACTGGATGCGGCCTCGGCGTGCTTGTGTGCGCGTTGCAGTGCGCCTCGGCCGAGGCAGACACCGCCCCGCCGCGCCGTTGGACTGAACCCGAGGAAGGGTGAGGACGACGCGGCGGAGCGATCGCGCAGGTTGAGGCCAAGCGCGCGCGCATTGTGCTTACAAGCGTCGCGCGAGTCCAGAGGACATTGGTTCCATGCGCCGCACGAGAAGACGCTGCCTGGACGCGGGTCGATGCAGGAATGATTTCAGTCGTACGTGACGTCGTGCGTGACGCAACAGCGACCTCGCGCTCCAGCGAAAATCGAATTCGGCGGGTGAGAATTCGGCAGGCAAAAAAAACCCCGCCGTTGCGGGGTTCGTCATTTGCGTCCGGTGCGCCTTATCGTGCTTTTTCTTTCCGCTGTCGCCTGGCGCCCGCGTCCCTGTTTGCTGCGTCCGGTCTGTTCCATGTACTGGATTTTTCCACCCCGTCGTCCCCCGGCGGGATCTCTCCCCAATCCCCGCGTCATCGTCCGCATCGTCACCTACCACACGAGGACGCTGGAGAAGAAGCAATGACCGTGCCATGTTGTGCTGCAACAGCCAGGGGGCCGTTTTGAATCAAGGGCTTGTGCGTGTCGCGCGGGATCGATTCTCGGCGGTAGTATGGCCGGGGTCGCTGCGCCGGCATCAATGCGTAAAGAATTTCGACAGCGCGGCTCAGAACGCGCTGATCCCCGTGAGCTCGCGTCCTATCGTGAGCTGGTGGATGGTCTCGGTCCCTTCGTAGGTAATGACGCTCTCGAGGTTGAGCGCGTGCCGGATCGGCACGTACTCGGCGCTGATGCCGGCACCACCGAGTATGTCGCGCGCATCGCGCGCCACATCGAGCGCCATGCGGCAGTTGTTCCACTTGGCGAGCGACACGTGCGAAGGGCTCATCCTGCCCTGGTCCTTCAGCCTGCCGAGTTGCAGCGAGAGCAGCTGCGCGGTCGTGATGCCGCGGGCCATCTCCGCGAGGCGGATCTGCACCGTCTGGGTCGCGGCGAGCGGGCGGCCGAACAACACCCTCGACTGCGAATAGTCGAGCACCTGCGCAAGGCAGGCCTGCGCCGCGCCGATCACGCCCCAGGTGATGCCGTAGCGCGCCTGCGTCAGGCAGGAGAGCGGCGCCTTGATGCCGACGGTGCTGCCGGGAAGCATGTTCGCCTCCGGCACCACCACGTCCTCGAGGAAAATCGCACCGGTGATCGACGCGCGCAGCGAGAACTTCTTCTCGATCTCGGGCGCAACGAGGCCCCGGGTTCCCTTCTCGACCAGGAATCCGCGCATGCCTTCTTCAGTCTTCGCCCAGATGACGAACAGGTCGGCGATCGGCGAATTGGTGATCCACATCTTCGCGCCGTTCAGCACCCAGTCGCCGCCGCGGCGCTTCGCGTGCGTCTTCATGTTGGCAGGGTCGGATCCGCCGTGCGGCTCGGTGAGCCCGAAGCATCCGATGACCTCGCCCGTTGCCATCCGCGGCAGGTACTGCTGTTTCTGTTCTTCGCTGCCGTAGGTGTGGATCGGGTACATGCACAGGCTGGACTGCACGGAGACGAAGCTTCGCAGCCCCGAGTCGCCGCGCTCGAGTTCCTGGCAGATCAGGCCGTAGCTGACGGCGTTCATGCCGGCGCAGCCGTAGCCGTCCAGCGAGCTGCCGAACAATCCCAGTCCGGCGAGCTCGGGCACCAGTTCCTGCGGAAAGGTGTGGTCCTCGAAATGCTGGCGGATCACCGGCAGGACCTGGTCGTCAACCATGCGGGCAACCGAGTCCTGCACCATCTGCTCGTCTTCGCTGAGCAGGCCCCGAACGTCGAACAGGTCCAGCGGATCCAGGCTGCGGGCCGACTTGATGTTGCGCGGTTCGGATGAGGTTGTAGCCACGGACTGCTCCCAGACGGTGAATAGCGGATCGCGGACAGCCATTTTCCGGCAACCCGGGCGTGGCCGCAAAGAATTAGAAGAGGTTCCGGCCCGACCGCCGCTGCGCGGATCGCCGTGGAGTCGTTGCCACAATAGCCGGGTCGGGACATTATTGCCGATACAATGAGCCAAGACCCCGGGTCGCAGATTTTCCGTCAATTCGTTGGAGTACTCGCATGATTACGCGCAGCAAAGTTGGAGTCATGTCCGCCGTAGCGGTGTCCGTCGCACTGGCCGGGTGCGCGTCCGTGGAGGACTTCGCCCAGAACCCCGACAAGCAGAAAACACGACAGGGCACGGCCATCGGGGCCGTCGGCGGCGCAGCGGTCGGGCTCATCGCAGGCGGTGGCTGGCAGGGCGCGTTGATCGGCGCGGGCGTCGGCGCGCTTGCCGGTGGCCTGGCCGGCAACTACATGGACAAGCAGGAGGCCAAGCTGCGCCAGCAGATGGCGGGCACCGGGGTCGAGGTCGTGAGAATGGGCGACAACCTTACGCTGAGCATGCCGGGTAACGTCACGTTCGCCTTTGACAGCGCGAAACTGAATCCTGAGTTCGACCCGGTGCTCGATAAGCTCGCGCAGACGCTGTCCGAGTACAACAAGACCGTGATCCAGGTCGCCGGGCACACCGACAGCACGGGCAGCCATGCCTACAACATGAAGCTGTCACTGGAGCGAGCCGACAGCGTGAAGGCTTACCTGGAGAGCCGCGGCGTGCCGGGAACCCGCCTGGTCACGATCGGCGTCGGGCCGGACTACCCGATTGCGTCGAACGACACGGAAGAAGGCCGCGCCCAGAATCGCCGCGTCGAGATTACGATCGTCCCGGTGACCCAGGACGAGTTGAACAAGAAATAGGGGAATGTTCCCTATTTCTACTCCGCGACGACGAGCTTGCGAAGCTTCTTGATCGCGTTGGCTTCGACCTGCCGGATGCGCTCTGCCGAAACGCCAAACTGCTCGGCCAGGTCGTGCAGCGTGGCCTTGGACTCGCTCATCCACCGCGCGCGCAGGATCGCCTGGCTGCGATCGTCGAGCTGTGCCATCGCGGCTGCCACCCTGTCGCTCACGTCTTCGTCCCACTCCTCGCGCTCGACGGCGAGCGCCGGATCCGCATCCGGGGCGGGCAGGTAGGCTGACGGCGACCACGCGTCCTCGTCCTCGCTGGCGTCGGACGCCGGATCGAAGGACAGGTCGCGAGACGCGAGTCGACGCTCCATCTCCGTGACTTCACGCGTACTCACGCCCAGGTCATGGGCCACGGCCCGCGTCTCGTCGGCGCTGAGCCAGCCGAGGTTGCGCTTGTACTTGCGCAGGTTGAAGAACAGCTTGCGCTGCGCCTTGGTCGTGGCGACCTTCACGAGCCGCCAGTTGCGCAATACATATTCGTGGATCTCTGCGCGGATCCAGTGCACGGCGAACGACACCAGCCGCACGCCCACCGTCGGGTCGAACCGCTTGACCGCCTTCATCAGGCCGACGTTGCCTTCCTGGACCAGGTCGCCCATCGGCAAGCCATAGCCCATGTAGCCGCGCGCAATGTGCACCACGAATCGCAGGTGCGACAGCACCAGCTGCCGAGCGGCCTCGACGTCGCTCTTCGGCGTGGTAGCGCGTGGAAAGCTCCGACTCGGCCTCGCGGCTCAACACCGGGATACGCCCGATCGCGTCGAAATACGCGTCCAGGCTGCCGATCGGGCCCGTCAGGGCGAGTTCGGCGGGGCTGCGGAGTGTGAGTGCGGTGGTGGTCATGTCTTTGCGGGGTGTTTCCTGATTGCGCCTGCTAATATTAGCAGTCTGGATATTTGAGTGCTAAATGCCCGTAAAGTTCATCGATAGAACCGGCGCATCTCGCTCAATAATTCTTTATATATCATATGTGTGCGATTGGAATCGTCGCGACATTGGCTGGCCGGTCGCCACGCTGAGCGCGCCGCCTGCGGCCTGCCGCGAGCGGGCGCATCGTGGCACGCCTGCCGTCGCTCCGTGGGCAGCCGCAGCTCCTGCCGCCCCCGCCGGCTATCGAGGCTCTATGCCCCGAAGCTCACGTGTCGCAACGATGAACGAACCGAGCCAGCCAAGCATGGCACCGCCGGCGACCAGCACCAGGCTGGACTCGGCGTCGAGGCCCTGCAGGGCAAAGCCGCTGCCGTAAAGGCCAGCGATGCGCTGGACCGGGTCGCCCAGCATCAGGATGACCGCGGTCACTATCAGCCACGCGATGGCGCCGCCGCCGAGGCCATACCACACGCCGTTGTAGAGGAACGGCCGGCGCACGAAGGCATCGCTGCCGCCGACCAGCTTCGTGACCTCGATCTCCCCGCGCCGGTTCTCGATGTCCAGGCGAATGGTGTTGCCGACGATGACCAGGATGCCGAGTGCGAAGAGTCCTGCCGCCAGGAAAACGACCCGGCGCACGACGTCCAGGATGGCGTTGAATCGACTCACCCATTCGGTGTCGAGCTGCACGACGTCCACGCCGGGCAGTAACTTGAGCTCGGCGGTGAGCGTCTCCACGTGTCCCGGATCGCGAAACGCCTCCGCGGGCCGGACGATGAGCGCGTGCGGCAGAGGGTTGTCCTTCAGGGCATCGAGGGCCTCGCCGAAACCCGAATTGCGGCGGAACTCGGCGAGCGCGTCATCGGCCGGCACCACGGTCACCTCGGCCACGTCGCGGCGCTTCTTTACCCGGTCGGCGGTGGACTTCGCCTCGTCGAGGCTGGCGGACTGCTTCATGTACACCGAAACGTCGAGTGCGTTGTTCCAGCCGCCGCTCGCCGCGCGGACGTTCTGCACCAGCACGTGCAGGCATGCCGGCAACGCCAGCGCGATGCCGATGACCAGCACCGTGAGCAGCGCCGCAAAAGGTTGCTGCCAGAGCCGCCCCAGCGAGCCCACCATCGTCTGCAGGTGTCGTTCGAACCAGCGCGTCACGCCAGTTCACCGCGCGCGACGACGATCGACGGCAGCGGCGGTGGCGCCTCGTTGCCGCCTGCCACCCGGCCACCCTCGATCACTACACGCCGTACGCCGAAGTGCTCGATCAGGTGCACGTCGTGCGTCGCGACCAGCACGGTGACGCCGACCTCGTTGAACCGCTTGAAGATGTTCATCACTTCGAGCGCGAGGTCCGGGTCGAGGTTGCCCGTCGGCTCGTCGGCAATCAGCAGGGACGGCTTGCCGACGATCGCGCGCGCGATGCCCACGCGCTGCTGTTCGCCGGTCGACAGCTCGATCGGCCGGTTGCGCTCGCGACCGAGCAGGCCCACCTGGTCGAGCGCGGCGCGCACGCGCTTGTCGATCTCCTTTTCCGGCTGGCCGGCGATCACGAGCGGCAGGCCGACGTTGTCGTACACCGGGCGATCCATCAGCAGCTTGTGATCCTGGAATACGATGCCGATGTCACGGCGGAACGGCGGGATCTTCGACCGCGGCATGGTCGCGGTGTTCTGACCGTTCACCATCAGCATCCCGCGGCTCGGGCGCTCGATCACGGCGACCAGCTTGAGCAGCGTGCTCTTGCCCGCGCCGGAATGACCCGTCAGGAACACCATCTCGCCGCGTTCGACCGAGAGCGACAGGTTCGATATCGCCTCGCGCCCGTTCGGGTAGCGCTTCCAGACGTTCTCGAAGCGGATCATGCGGCCTCGCCTCCGGCGCGGCCGGGTGACAGCACCGCATCGACGAACGATTCCGGGTCGAAGACGCCGAAGTCCTCGGCCGATTCGCCGATCCCGATGTAGCGGACCGGGATGCCGAGCCCGTCGGCGATCGCGAACACGATGCCGCCCTTGGCGGTGCCGTCGAGCTTGGTGAGCACCAGGCCCGTCACGCCCACCGCCTCGTTGAACTGTCGCGCCTGGGCGAGGGCGTTCTGGCCCTGGCCCGCGTCGAGCACCAGCAGCACCTCGTGCGGGGCCGCGGAATCGAGCCGGCCGAGCACGCGCTTCACCTTGCGGAGTTCGTCCATCAGGTTGCTCTGTGTGTGCAGTCTTCCCGCGGTGTCGGCAATCAGCACGCCCACGCCGCGGGCCTGCGCCGACTGCATTGCGTCGAAGATCACCGCAGCCGGGTCCGCGCCAGTGGCCTGGGCGATCACCGGCACGCCGTCGCGTTCACCCCAGACCTGGAGCTGCTCGATGGCCGCCGCCCGGAAAGTGTCACCGGCCGCGAGCACGACCTTGTGGCCTTCGTCCGTGAGGCGCCGCGCGAGCTTGCCGATGGTCGTGGTCTTGCCCGAGCCGTTCACGCCGACGACCAGGATCACGAACGGCTGGCTGCTGCCGTCGATGGCGAGCGGCCGACCGACCGGCGTCACGATCGCGAGCATGGACTCGCGCAGTGCCGCGATCAGCGCGTCGAGGTTGCCGAGTTCGTTGCGCGACACTCGGCGGCGCAGTTCGCCCAGTATCTTGCCGGTGGTCTCGATGCCGACGTCGGCCGAGATGAGCCGCGTCTCGAGTTCGTCGAGCACGGCGTCGTCGATCCGGCCGCCCGGCAACAGGTTGGCGAGATCGTAGGTCAGCCAGGAGTCGCCGCGGTTCAGCTTCGACCTCAGGCGCGCGATGAAGCCGGGCTGCTTCGCGACCTTCTCGGGTGCGGCGTCGTCGGCCTTTTTCGTCTTGAAGCTGAACAGTGCCATGACCAGGATCGCGGTGCGGGGCCGTGATTGTAGCGGATGGGTCGGGCCGCGAGCGTCGGCCGCGGGTAAGATCACATCCGATCACGGCGTGAGGCTGATGGGATCGCATACGCTCGTTCATGAAGCCAGGGAAATCGAACAAGGCTCGATCGACCGCCGCGAAGGCGGGGCAGACCCGCACGCTGCGCATCATCGGCGGCGCGTGGCGCGGCCGGAAGATCCAGTTTCCGCCGGTCGAGGCGATCAGGCCCACGCCCGACCGGGTGCGGGAAACGGTCTTCAACTGGTTGCAACAGGACGTCGCCGGCGCGCACTGCCTCGACCTGTACGCGGGCAGCGGGGCGCTCGGGCTCGAGGCGCTGTCCCGCGGCGCTGCGCGGGTGGTGTTCGTGGACGCCGACCAGGCGGTCTGCTGGCACCTGTCCCGGACGCTTGCTCAACTCGGCTGCGACCGTGGCCAGGTAGCCTGCGCCGACGCGGCCCGTTACCTGGGCGGCGTTCCTCAGCCCTTCGACATCGTGTTCCTGGACCCGCCCTTTGCCGGAAACGCGCTGGCCGATACCTGCTGCCGCCTCGATGAGCGGGACTGGCTGCGCATGGGCGGGCTCGCCTACCTTGAAGCCCCTGCCATTGCCGGCGTGCCCGGGCTCCCGGCGGGCTGGACCCTGCTTCGCAGCAAGCGCGCGGGCGAGGTGGGCTATCATCTGGCGCGTCGCGACCCTTCCGCCGGCGAATAGCGAGGTCACATGGGCAGCCGTGCGATGTATCCGGGGACCTTCGACCCCATCACGAACGGGCACGACGACCTCGTGCGCCGGGCCTGCCGGATCTTCGACCACGTAGTCGTGGCAATTGCGGCCAACCCGGGCAAGACGCCGCTGCTGCCGCTCGAGCAGCGCCTGGACCTGGCGCGACGCGTCCTGTCGGACGTGCCGAACGTCGAGGTCGCCGGCTACTCCGGACTCACGGTCGAATTTGCGCGGCAGCAGCGCCTGAACGTCATCGTGCGCGGGCTGCGGGCTGTCTCCGACTTCGAATTCGAGTTCCAGCTGGCCACCATGAATCGCCACCTCTCCGACGAGGTGGAAACCGTGTTCCTCACGCCGACGGAGCAGTTCAACTTCGTCTCCTCGACATTGATCAGGGAAATTGCCGGCTTTGGCGGCGACGTGCGCGAGTTCGTGCACCCGATGGTGGCCGAGGCGCTGGCGGCCCGGTTCGCGAAAAAGTAGCGGCCGCGACCAGGTTGCTGTTGGTCCCTGGGCGAGTTCGCCCGGTGCGGCCACCAGAGAATCCACAGGCTTGCGTTCGATTCTCCTCGTGCATCGCCCATGCGCGACGGCCAGCATGGCCGCGGAGGATCAACACCAATGTCGCTGCAGTACTGGCCCGAGGCAGAGCGCCCCCGCGAGAAACTTCTCAAGCGCGGCGCGGCGGCGCTGTCGGAGGCCGAACTCCTGGCGATACTGCTGCAGACCGGAACGCCGGGGCGCTCCGCGCTCGACATGGCGCGCGGACTGCTCGGCGAATTCAGGTCGCTGAGGAGTCTGCTCACCGCCGAGCGGCAGGTGCTGTGCCGCGTGCGAGGCCTGGGCAGTGCCAAGTACGCGCTGTTGCAGGCGTCCCTCGAGCTCTCGCGACGGCATTACGCCGAACTGATGCAGATGGGACCGGCGCTCAGCAATCCGCGGGCCACGCGCGAATTCCTCAGGTCGCGTCTTCGCGACCGGGATCACGAGGTGTTCTGTTGCCTGTTCCTGGACAACCGACATCGCGTCATCTGCTTCGACGAGGTGTTCCGCGGCACGATTGACGGGGCAAGCGTCCACCCGCGCGACATCGTCAAGCTTGCGCTCACCCGCAACGCAGCCGCGGTGATCCTCGCCCACAATCATCCCTCCGGCGTCGCCGAGCCCAGCCAGGCCGACGAGATGATCACCGGTCGCCTGCGCGATGCGCTCGCGCTGGTCGACATCCGGGTGCTCGACCACATCGTCGTTGGCGACGGTGCATGTGTTTCGTTTGCCGAACGCGGATTGCTGTAGAAAAAAGGCTTTGCAGACAAACAGTTATGGCCAGCCCGCCGGAGCGTGTGGCCGGTCGGCGCCTGTACACTTCCGGCCCCGGCCGCGCCGCCCGGCCAACTGCAGGAGCGGCAATGGCCTTGCCTACGGCGCCTGCCGCTGGTATAAAACGCGGCTCGTTTACGCGCGGAGCGGCACCGCTCCCGCATAGAGGATCAATGCCATGTCGAAAGTCTGTCAGGTCACCGGCAAGCGGCCGATGAGCGGTAACACCGTCTCACACGCCAACAACAAGACGCGTCGCCGCTTCCTGCCCAATCTGCATTCGCAGCGCTTCTGGCTCGAAACCGAGAAGCGTTGGGTGACGCTGCGGGTGTCCGGCAACGGCATGCGGACGATCGACAAGAAGGGCGTCGAGACCGTGGTGGCCGAGCTGCGCGCCCAGGGCGTCAAGGTCTGAACCGGAGCACCCGACCATGCGTGACAAGATCAAGCTGCTTTCTACTGCCGGTACCGGCCACTTCTACACCACGACCAAGAACAAGCGTCTTCACCCGGAGAAGCTCGAGGTCAAGAAATTCGACCCCAAGGTCCGCAAGCACGTGACCTACAAGGAAGCCAAGATCAAGTAAGGCGCCCGCCGCCTGCCGGTCTCGTGAAAAACCCGCCACTCGGCGGGTTTTTCGTTCCTACAATCCGCATCCTGCAGAAGTACCGGTCGACCAGCGTGCCGGCCGGCCCCAACCTCGAGACACGCGAGCACCCTTGCCCGAGCTGCCAGAAGTCGAGACCACGCGCCGCGGCATCCGCACTGCGCTCGCCGGCCGTTCGGTCACCGGGATGGTTGTGCGCGAACGACGTCTGCGCTGGCCCGTTCCGCGCGGGCTGCCGGGCAGGCTCGCCGGGCAGCAAATCCTTGATGTCCGGCGACGAGCCAAGTACCTGCTGATCGACCTCGAGCGCGGCACGCTGATCGCGCATCTCGGCATGTCGGGCAGCCTGCGCGTGTTGCCTGCGGCGACGACGCCACTCACGCACGATCACTACGACCTGCTGCTGGACTCAGGCCACTGCCTGCGCTTCAACGATCCGAGGCGCTTCGGTTGCCTGCTCTGGGTGACCGGTGACGCTACACGGCACAGGCTGCTTGCTGGCCTTGGCCCCGAGCCGCTCGAGCGTGACTTCGACGCCGATTATCTCGCGGGGAAGGCGCGCGGGCGCCGGGTGGCGATCAAGCAGTTCCTGATGGACCAGCGAATCGTCGTGGGCGTCGGCAACATCTACGCGAGCGAAGCACTGTTCCGGGCAGGGGTCGATCCGCGCCGCGCGGCGGGTCGGGTGTCGCGCAAGAAGATCGAGCGGCTGGTGGTGGCGGTACGCGAGGTGCTCCGGGCAGCGATCCGGCACGGTGGCACGACGCTGCGCGACTACGTGAACGCGGACGGCGCTCCGGGATACTTCAGCCAGGACCTGTTCGTGTACGAACGCTCGGGCCTGCCGTGCCGGCGCTGCGGGACCGCAATCCGCCAGGTGGTCCAGGGCCAGCGGTCCACCTATTTCTGCCCTGCCTGCCAGGGCTAACGGCTGGTTATGGCCTGAGACCTTTGCGCCGAAATGCGCTCCGGGTCCTTTGCGGCCACTGCGGGAGCCGTCCCATAATGCGTGCATGAGCAGGCCAGAACCGATGAGAGTACTGCTCGGCATCACGGGCGGCATCGCCGCCTACAAGAGTGCCGAGTTGGTGCGCCGACTGCGTGAGGGCGGTGCGGAGGTGCAGGTCGTGATGACCGAGGGTGCGCGCCGCTTCGTCACACCGCTGACATTCCAGGCGCTGTCGGGCCGGCCGGTGCGCACCGACCTCTGGGACGAAGCCGCCGAGGCCGCGATGGGGCACATCGAGCTCGCGCGCTGGGCGGACCGGATCGTGGTCGCGCCGGCAACGGCCGACTTCATCGCACGACTCGCGCACGGGTTCGCCAATGACCTGCTCACGACGTTGTGCCTCGCGACCGACGCGCCACTGTCCGTGGCGCCGGCGATGAACCGGCTGATGTGGGCGAACGCTGCGACGCGCGCCAACGTCGAACTGTTGCGATCGCGGGACATCGCAATCCTGGGTCCTGGCGAAGGCGAGCAGGCCTGCGGCGAGACCGGTCCAGGCAGGATGCTCGAGGCGGCGGACCTTGCCGACGCCGTGCTCGGAATGGTTCCCGCCGCGGCGGCCGTCGCTTCGCCGGTCGCCACGGGTACGACAGCGGGGCCCGGCCTGCTCGCCGGCCGCAAGGTGCTGCTGACCGCCGGGCCGACCCGCGAGCGCATCGACCCGGTGCGCTTCATCACCAATCGCAGCTCCGGAAAGATGGGTTACGCGGTCGCCGAAGCCGCACGTGACGCCGGTGCCGACGTGGTGCTGGTGAGCGGACCGGTGAATCTTCCGGCACCGCACGGCGTGCGTCGTGTCTGCGTGGAGACTGCGGATCAGATGATGACTGCAGTCAATGCGGAGCTGCCAGGCACCGACCTGTTCGTTGCCGCAGCGGCGGTGTCGGACTACCGGCCGGTGCAGGTCTCCCCGGAGAAGATCAAGAAGACCAGCGATTCGCTGCTGCTCGCCATGTCGCGCACGACGGACATCCTCGCGACGGTTGCGGCCATGAGCCCCCGGCCATTCGTGGTCGGGTTCGCGGCCGAGACGCAGAATGTCGAGCGCAACGCGCTTGCCAAGCTCGAGGGAAAGCGCCTCGACATGATCGCGGCGAACCAGGTGGGCGACGGACTTGCTTTCGACTGCGACGACAATGCGCTGACCGTGTACTGGCCTGGCGGACGTCGCGACCTGCCGCGTGCCGGAAAGGCAGAACTGGCAGCGCGCCTGGTTGCCGTGATCGCCGAGCGGTTCGCGGCGGCGCGGAACGATTCCTCTGTTGCCGTCGATGCGCCGGGCGCCGGCAGCGTGCTGGCCCGATGACGGCAACGCCGAAGGCGCGCCCGCTCAAGATCCGCATCCTGGATCCCAGGGTCGGTGGCGAATTTCCGCTGCCGCACTACGCGACCGGCGGTTCCGCCGGGCTGGACCTGCGCGCCTGCCTCGATTCGCCGCTCACGCTGCGCCCGGGCCAGGCCGAACTCGTGCCGACCGGAATTGCAATTCACCTGGACGACCCGGGCCTTGCAGCGGTCCTGCTGCCGCGTTCCGGGCTCGGGCACAAGCACGGCATCGTGCTCGGCAACCTCGTGGGGTTGATCGACTCGGACTACCAGGGGCAGGTCATGGTTTCCTGCTGGAACCGCGGGCAGGCGGATTTCACCATCGCGCCGGGCGAGCGCATCGCGCAGATGGTGATCGTGCCCGTGGTGCAGGTGGACTTCGAGGTCGTGGACAGCTTTGCGGAGACCCGCCGCGGGGCCGGGGGGTTCGGCAGCTCCGGGACTAGTTGATGCCTTTCAATTCCTTGAAGCGCGCGATGTCGGCATCGAAACCGTCGCGCAGTTCCTGCTGCTCCTGGAGGTTCTTCGCGAGTTCCTGCTGGTAAACCTGCAGGCCGTTGACCGTATTCACGATGTCTTCCGCGATGTGGTCGGGAAGGGGCGGGGCGTTGGACCGGTCGCTGTAGGGACGGTATCGCTGCACGTCCTGCGCGAGCCGCGATTCACGCTCCTTCAGGTTGGCGACGTACTGGTCGGTGACCCGGCCCTGCTGCACCAGCAGTTCCAGCCGCTGGTCGCGCAGGCGCTCGATGTCCTCCACCGAAAGGTAGGTCGCGAGCAGTGTCTTGTCGCGGTTTGCCGCCGCTACCATTGCAGCTTGCGCGGCCTTCTGTGCCTCTATTTCGGCCAGGGCCTCGCGTCCCGGGATGATGCGCACTACGCGGCCAGTCTTGTCGAGCACCTCGATGTCCGCGTCCATGCACTCCGCGGGGATGCTCTGCGCGATGATGGCGCGCCCGTTCGCGTCCCTGCAGCGGTAAGCCGCTTCCTGCGACTTGGTCACCTTGGACTGGCCTTTCCTGGCGGCGGCACCCGCCGGCCATGCCAGCAGCAGCGCCGGCAATGCCAGGGCGGCGACGATGACCAGCGTCTTGTGCCTTTTCATGGTCGCGATTCTGCTCCGGCGGGGCTCATGGACCTATTTCCGCGGGTCCAGTTTGTGAACTATGTCAAATGACGCGCTCAATTACACTCCGTAGCGGTCGCGATACGCCCGGACCGCCGCCAGCGTCTCGCCGTCGCCCTGGGCCTCGAGGTGGTCCATCAGGTCGCGCAGCCTGAGGACGCTCACCACCGGCAGGCCGAAGCTGTCCTGCACCTCCTGGACTGCGGATCGCTCGCCCTGGCCGCGCTCCTCCCGATCGAGCGCGATCAGCACGCCGGCCGGCGTCGCGCCGTGGGCGCGGATGATCTCGACCGACTCGCGGATGGCGGTGCCTGCGGTGATCACGTCGTCCACCACCAGTACCCGACCGGCAAGCGGAGCGCCGACGATCAACCCACCTTCGCCGTGGTCCTTGGCTTCCTTGCGGTTGAAGGCGAACGGCAGGTTCATGTCTTCATGTCCGGCGAGCGCGGCGGCGGTCGTCGTCACGAGCGGGATGCCCTTGTAGGCAGGCCCGAACAGCATGTCGAAGGGGACCCCCGACAGCGCTGCTGCCCGCGCGTAGTGCCGGCCGAGCGCGGCGATCGCGTGCCCGGTGTTGAAAAGCCCGGCATTGAAGAAATACGGGCTCAAGCGGCCGGACTTGAGCGTGAACTCGCCGAAGCGCAATACACCGAGGTCGAGGCAGAGACGAATGAAATCTGGTTGGTGCATGGGGCTACTTTATACTTCGCCGCCATGCGCATCATCACCCTCAACGCGAACGGCATCCGCTCGGCCCAGCGCAAGGGATTCTTCGAGTGGATGGCCAGGCAGGATGCCGACGTGGTCTGCATCCAGGAGACGAAGGCCCAGCGCAACCAGCTGGCAGACCCGGTGTTCCACCCCGCCGGTTATCACTGCCATTACGCGGATGCGGAGAAGAAGGGCTACAGCGGCGTGGCGATCTACTCGAAGCAGAAGCCCATCGAGGTCGTCGCCGGTTTCGGCTCGCGGGAGTTCGACGCCGAGGGCCGCTACATCGAGGCACGGTTCAAGGGCCTGAGCGTCGTGTCGGTGTACCTGCCATCGGGCTCTTCGAGCGACGAGCGCCAGCAGGCGAAGTTCCGCTTCCTTGCCGAGTTCATGCCGCACCTGCGTGCGCTGGCGCGCAAGAAGCGCGACTACGTGCTGTGCGGCGACTGGAACATCGCGCACAAGGAAATCGACTTCAAGAACTGGCGTTCCAACCAGAAGAACTCCGGCTTCCTGCCGGAGGAGCGCGTATGGATGGACGAGCTTTTTGGCGAGGCGCGCTTCGTGGATGCGTTCCGCGAGGTTGACCCGCGGCCGGAGCAGTACACGTGGTGGTCCAATCGCGGGCAGGCCTGGGCGAAGAACGTCGGCTGGCGCATCGACTACCAGGTGACGAGTCCGCTGCTGCGCGGCAGCGTCGCGCGCGCGGGCATCTACAAGGCGCAGCGCTTCTCCGACCACGCTCCCCTCGTGATCGACTACGGCCTGTGAGCGCGCCGGCCAACCGCACGGATGGCGTGGCGGAGACGGAGTCGGCCGCCGACCGTGCCTGGTGGCGCGGCTGGCTCACTGCCGTCCGCGCTTACCGCAATCCGAGCGTGCTCGCGATGCTGTTCCTCGGGTTCTCGGCGGGTCTGCCGTTCATGCTGGTGTTCTCCACGCTCTCGGCGTGGCTGCGCGAGGCGGGCATCGAGCGGGCCACGATCGGCATGCTTTCCTGGGTCGGCATCATTTATTCGGTGAAGTTCTTCTGGGCGCCGGTCGTGGACCGGCTGGAACTGCCGATCCTCGGCCGGCTGCTGGGCCGACGCCGCAGCTGGATGCTGGTCGCGCAGGTGGGTATCGCAATCGGGCTGGCCAACATGGCGCACATGGACCCGACCGGGAACCTCGGCATTGTCGCGGCGCTGGCGTTGCTGGTCGCCTTCTGCTCCGCGACGCAGGACATTTCCGTGGACGCGTGGCGCATCGAGGCCGCTCCGCCGCTGATGCAGGGCGCCATGGCGGCGGCCTACCAGCTCGGCTATCGAGTCGCACTGATGGTCGCGAGCGCGGGCGCGCTGTGGATCGCGGCCGATCGAGGCTGGACTGTGGCGTACACGACGATGGCCGTGCTGGTGGGCGTCGGCATCGTGACGACGCTCGCGATCCGCGAGCCGCAGCCGCGCGTCGCGCGCGAGGCGCTCGACCTGGAGCCGCGCGTCATCAGCTGGCTCGAGGGAAAGGCTCACTGGCCGCAGTCGTTGCGGCAGCTCGGCGCGTGGTTCGTCGGCGCCGTGGTCTGCCCGTTCGTGGACTTCTTCACCCGTTACGGCACGCGCCTCGGGATCCTGATGCTCGCCTTCATCGCGAGCTACCGGCTCGCGGATTTCACGATGGGCGTGATGACGAACCCGTTCTACCTGGACACCGGTTTCTCGCTGAAGGAAATCGCGGCGGTCGCCAAGGGCTTCGGTGTGTTCATGTCGTTGCTGGGAACGCTGGTCGGTGGCGTTGCAGTCGCACGACTGGGCCTGATGCGGACGCTGGCGCTCGGGTGCGCGATGATCATCGCCGCAAACCTCATGTTCGCTGTCTTCGCATGGATGGGTCGGCCGAGCATTGCAGGGCTCGCTGTCGTGATCAGCGCCGACAATGTCGCGATGGGCATCGCGGGCACGGCGCTGATTGCGTACCTCTCGAGCCTGACCAGCGCCTCCTACACGGCCACGCAGTACGCGCTTTTCTCGTCGATGTACGCGCTGCCAGGCAAGCTGGTGATGGGAACCTCCGGTTTCGTCGTCGACGCGGTGGGTTACCCGGCCTTCTTCGTCTACACCGCGACGCTCGGGCTGCCGGCACTGGCGCTGCTCTTCATGCTGTCGCGCCGCCAGCTGCCGCCGCCGGTGACCGTCGGCTGACCAACGTGGACGTGGTGGACCGCACGCGGGTTTTCCGCTCAACGCGAGCCCGCACGCCTTCCTCGCGCCGGGGGCGCCGTTGATCCTGTGCTCGATGCACGGCGCGCTGTTCGAGATCGAGACGGGCCGGTGCATTTCGGGCCCCTGCGCAGGACTCGGCCTGCGCACGTTGCCGGTGCGCGTGGACCGTGGCTACGTGATGCTTGAAGAGGGCGTGCCGCTGGAGGAACCGGCCGACCTGGGCCGATAGGCGACCCGCCCGACTGGTCGGCGGCGCGGGCGCGGTGCCTGCGCGGTGTTCGGCCGTGCGCGAGGGTCGGCCCTGGCCTCTGCCTAGTATTCGTCCGGCTCGGGCAGTTCCATTTCGGAGAATCCGCCGGCTTCGCCGCGGTCGACGAACTGCAGCGGATCGCTCCAGGGCTTGGAATTTCCGGACTCGGCCTCGTATTCGTTCTCCGTATCCTCGGGCTCGACGTCCATCGAGCCGGTCCAGTCCTCGGGCGGCTCGGCGGCGACGATGTCGTCGCCCACCCATTCCTCGACCTCGAGCTCCTCGACCGTGCCATCGAAGTACTGGATCTCGATCGTGCGATCGTCCCGGTCGATGGCGACGATCTCGAATGAGTCTCCGCCGGGGCGGCGGTACCACTGGCCTATGACAGGTGCAAGCTTCGCCATGGTCACAACCTCTGCCGATCGCCGTGCGTGTATTCTCTGTGCGACCTCACCCTACTTGTAGTCCTGCCGGGGGGTGAGTTCAAGTAGCGGAATGCGCGGACTGCCAATGTTCGACGAACTCGTCAAATTCTTCGTTGTGCTGCTGGTGGTGGTGGAGCCCCTGTCTCTGCTGCCCGTGCTCGCGGGCCTGACCGACGGAGCCGACGACGGCTACCGCCGGCGCATGTCTATCAAGGCGGTCGGCATCTCCAGCGCCGTCTGCCTGGTGTTTGCAGCGGGCGGCACGACTTTGCTGCGGGTGCTCGGCATCAGCGTCGATGCGTTCAAGGTGGGCGGCGGCATCCTGCTTTTCCTGCTCGCGATCGAAATGGTGTTCGCGCGGCCCTCCGGAGTCAGGTCGATCACGCCCGGCGAGGACGCGGAAGCCCACCATCGCGGCGACATCTCCGTCTTTCCGCTCGCATTCCCGTTGATTGCCGGGCCCGGCGCCATTGCGACCATCCTGCTCGCGTTCGCCGGCGTGTCGCCCGGCTCGCTGCAGTTCTTCGCCCAGGTGGGCGTCGTCGTGGTGGTGCTCGCGATCACGCTCGCGCTGATGCTGATGACCGGTCCGGTGATGCGCGTGATCGGCGTAACCGGTGGCGCCGTGCTCGGCCGCATTCTCGGCGTGCTGCTGGCTGCACTCGCCTCGCAGTTCGTGCTCGATGGTATCCAGGGTGCTATGGCTTCCTGAGCGACAGGTCCCAGACGCCGTGGCCCAGGCGTTGCCCCCGGTTCTCGAAGCGCGTGAGCGGCCGGCTGTCGGGTCGTGGCGCATAGCCCGCGTCGAACTCGTTCTCCAGCGCCCGGCACGCGCCGGCCACCTCGAGCATCTGCTCCGCGTAGTTCTGCCAGTCGGTGGCAAGCCTGAAGCGGCCGCCGGGCTTGAGCTTGCGGGCCACCAGGTCGACGAACGCCGGCTGCACGATGCGTCGCTTGTGGTGCCGCTTCTTCGGCCACGGATCGGGAAAGTAGAGCAGGACGGCGTCCAGCACGGCGTCGCCAAGCTGCTGGTCGAGCACCTCTACGGCGTCGCGGCAGGCGATGCGCAGGTTGGTGAGTCCCAGCGCCTCGGCGCGCAGCATCAGGTGCCCGACACCGGGCCGGTGCACTTCGACGCCGAGGAAATCCTGCTCCGGCTGCGCGGCGGCGAGCGCTAGCAGCGACTCGCCGTTGCCGAAGCCGATCTCGAGCGTACGCAGCGCCTCGCGGCCGAACAACGCGCGCAGGTCGAGCAGGCCACCCTGGTCGTCGACGCCGTAGCGGGGCCACAGTTCCTGCCAGGCTCGCTCCTGGGCGCTGGTCATTCGGCCGGCGCGCGCTACGAAGCTCCTTATGCCGCGGCGGTGCAGCGCAGCAGTTTCCGGCACGCCCGGGGTGGCCGGGTCATCTGGAATCACGGGTGACAAGCCGATACAGTCCGGTGACAGGATGGGAATTCCAATCATACGGCGTGACCGTGCGCCAGGGGGCAAGACATGGCTGACCGCGACGTGATGATGAAAAGCCTCAATGCCAGCGCGCACGTTCTCTGCCGGCGCACGTGGTGGGTCTTCGTGGTCGGGGGCGTCGCCAGCGTGATTTTCGGTCTGCTCGCCTTCGTGAATCCGGGACTCGCGTTGTTCGTGCTCGCAATGTTCTTCGCGGCCTCCATCCTGGTGGACGGGGCATTCAACGCAATGGGGGCGCTGCAACACCGTGAGAAGGACGGCTGGTGGGTGATGTTGCTGATGGGCGTCCTCGGGCTTGTGGTGGGCGGGTACGCGCTGCTCAACCCGCCGGTGAGCATGGTGGCGCTGATCTACCTGGTTGCAATCCAGGCGATCCTGCTCGGAGTCTTCCTGCTGATGATGGGCTACAAGGTGCGCAAGGCGACCAGCCGCGAGTGGATCCTGTACGCGGCGGGCGCTCTCTCGGTGCTGTTCGGCGTGCTGGTGTTCAAGAATCCGCTCGCGGGTGGCGTCTCGATCGTCTACATGATCGCTTGCTGGGCCGTCGTGGTCGGTGCGCTGAAGGTCTTCTTCGGGCTCAAGGTGAAGAAGATGTCGGGGCGGGTTGCCGACAAGTTTTCGGCGCTGGGCTGAAAGCCGGCAGCCGCGAAACGTCGCAGCGCCCTGGGCGCGGGTGCCCTCAGTCGCGGGCTGTTCTCCGGCCGCGGACCGCCGGGTTCAGGCCGCGCGTCCGGCGATTCTTCCGCCCAGCAGGCATCCGCCGAGGAACGTTCCCTCGAGGCCGCGCTTGCCGTTCATGCCGCCGCCGCCGAAGCCGGCCGACTCGCCGGCCGCGTACAGTCCCGGTATCGGTTCGCCAGAACCGTCGAGCACGCGGCAGTCGAGATCGGTCAAGAGACCGCCCATGCTCTTGCGGCTGATGATGAACTCGCGGATCGCGACCAGCGGCCCGGCCTTCGGATCGAGGATTTTCTGGAACTTGCAGGTTCGCAGCCGATCGCCGACCCAGCGACGCGCGAACTCGATGCGCCGCAACTGCTCGTCGTCGTGGAATCGAGGACCCGCGTCGATGCGTGAGTCGTAGGTCGTGGCCGCGTCCGAGACGATCGCAAGGTCCACGGATCCGTCACCGACCAGTGCATTCATCTTTTCCACCAGTTCCGGCAGCGAGTCGGCGACCACGAAGTCCTGGCAATGGCGCGTCACCTGGTCGTACAGCCAGCGATTGCCGCGCAGCATGTCGCGCGCGACATGCAGGCGCTTCTTCTCGCGGAATGCCGGATTGAATTCACCCCCGGAGATCGCGAGTTCCTTGAGCGCGATGCGGCGGTTCAACAACTGCCACGAATAGGCGCGCTGCTGCCTGCAGATCTGTGCGACGAGATCGTGGGTGTCGAATCCCGTCACCAGCGGCATCGGGCCGATGCGTTCACCGCGCCAGTTGAGCCACAGCGCCGACTTCGGCGGGACCAGCGACAGCCCGTGCGCAGGCTTGCGCGGCTGCCAGTGATGCACACCGGCAGCGTAGTTCCACTGCCAGTCGAGGTGCGTGACGCTGGCGCCGAGCGCGGAGGCGGCGTCGTGCAGTCGCCCGTCCGCGTATTTGTGCGAGCCGTTCAGGATCGTCTCCGGCGGGCGGCCCCAGTCCGCATGCCAGTTCTGCCCGGACGCGAGCCAGGTCTCCGTTGATGCCGCCGGCAGCAATCACGACCGATTCCCCGGTGGCCTCGAATTGCTGCCCTGTGCCTTCCAGTTCGCCGCGACACCCGGTCACGCCGGCCATTGGTGACGTCAAGTGACTCGACGCGGTGCCCGAACCGCAGCTCGAGCAGCTCGCTGCGCGGATGCGAAAGCAGCCGTCGGTTCAGCACGACTGCCAGTTCGTGGCCGGTGCCCCATACGATGTGCCAGCGCGGCACCGAGTTGCCCGGCGTATGGAGCCCGCGCTCGACCCACAGCGGCATCGGCATGAACTGCACGCCGATTCCGCGCAGCCAGTCGAATATTTCCTCGTTCGCGCGCTGTACGTAGGCCTCGGCCCAGGCGCGCGGCCAGCGGTCGCCGGGCCCGAATTCGGCGAAAGCGTGCCAGTCGCGCAGGCCCTGCTCCGCGCCGTCGCGAATGCCATAGCGGCGCTGCAGCGGCGTGCCCGCGAACCATATGCCTCCGAAGCTCTCCTTCGCGAGGCCGCCCATGTTCTGCTCGATGTCGCGGTCGATCAGCAGCACGCGTCGGCCGCGGTCGAGGAGTTCGAGCGCGGCGGTCACGCCCGCGATTCCCGAGCCGATCACCAGGACGTCTGCCTTGTAGTGCAGCATCGTTCAGCCCTCCGGGACCGGCGTCAGGTCTGTCCTGCCCAGCGCCTCGGACGAGCCGACGCCCATGCGCTTGACCAGCATCATTGCCGACGCGATCGGAATGTCCAGCGGGCGTACGCGCCCTGACGGCAGGTACATCACGTTGCCCGACATTGGAGTCGGTGACTGGGGGATGAATACCGCGACCCAGCCTTCGCGGAGTTCCTCCAGCACGTAGGCGATCTGCCAGCCCCCCTCGATGCTGACCAGCGCCGGCTGGATGCCGGACGCATCCTCGACCTGCGTCAGGCCTTCCGCCATGGTCTTGACCATCCGGTATTGAGGCAGGTTCCCCAGCAGCGACTCCTCGAACCAGTGCGTCAGGCCGCGCCCGGCCCGGGTCCGGGCAACCAGTCCGGAGAGGAACGAGATCAGCAGCAGAACCAGCGCCGCCAGGATCGTGGCGATCGTGATTCCGGCGACCTGGCTCTCCGGGAAGAGCGCCGCGATCGGCTTGGCTATCTTGCCGGCAAACCCCATGGCATGGCGCAGGACCAGGACCAACAGGATTGCAGGCACCAGGAACAGCAGCCCACCGACGATCGTGGTCTTCAGGAACTCACTGATTCGGGACACAGCATTTCTCCCTGGTCGTTGGTTGACGCGCCGTCGCCCGACCCGAATGATAGCCGGCAACAACCATGACCGCAGTCCAGTTCCGCAATCCCGACGTACGACTTTCCGACGCACTTGCGGCCACGGCTTCCTCGGTGCGTGGACACACGGTTACGCTGCGGGAACTGCTGGTCCATGTCGGCGAACAGGGCTTGCTGGTGTTCAGCGCCATCCTGGCGATGCCGTTCCTGATCCCGGTCTCGCTTCCATTCATGAGCACCGCGCTCGGCACGCCGATGCTGCTGATCGGTGTGGCGGTGATCCTGGGCAGGCTGCCGTGGTTGCCGGATCGCCTGCTGGATCACGAACTTCCCAGCACGACTGTACAACATGTGCTGGGCCGGGCCCGGAAGGCAGCCGCGCGCGTCGAGCACCTGGTGAAGCCGCGACTCCTGGCACTGACGGGGTCGTCGCTGGTGAACTCGCTGCACGGCGTCACCATCGTGGTCGCGGTGCTGTTGCTGATGGCGCCATTGCCGTTCGTGCCGCTGGCCAACACGCTGCCGGGGATCGCCATCATCCTGCTGTGCCTTGGCATGGCGGAGCGCGATGGGATGCTTCTGCTCATCGGCTACCTGGTGGCCGGCATTTCCTCGCTGTATATCGGCGCGCTGCTGTGGCTGGTGCTGCGAGTCGGCATGAATGCCGAGAGCGTCATGAGCCAGGTCGGCGCGTGGTTCTCGAGGCTCGTGGGCACCTGAGCGGCCTCCAGTGGTGCCCGCACCGCCTCGGACGCCTGCGTACAGCACCGCTCGGTCGCAGGCGTTATCAGGTAAGCCCCTGATCTTGATGCGGAAAAAGCGATAGTCAGGTAATCCGCCGCCATTTCGGGCAAGATGCGCCGCAAGTTTGCCGCTGCGCAGTCCGGTCTGCGCCCCGAGGCTCTTCGACCGAGGGGACATTCTCCTTTTTCGTACCAACGAAAAAGGAGAATGTCCCCTCCGTCCGCGGCTCCTCCTGCAGACTCATCGTGGTCTGCAATTTCGCGCCCCCGATCCTGTCATTGAATCAATGACGCTTCGTCCGGTTCCCGCCCCGCGGGAGAAGCGCGATGGTATTTGCATGTCTTTTGAATCACTTGGCCTTCCGGCCCCGCTGCTGCGTTCCTTGCAGGAACTCGGCTATACGACCCCCACGCCGATCCAGTTGAACGCCATTCCCGCGGTCCACGCCGGCCGCGACCTGCTCGCGGCGGCACAGACCGGCACGGGCAAGACGGCTGCGTTTGCGCTACCCCTGCTGCAGCGCCTCGACGAGGAACACCCGAATCCGCGTGGATCGCGCGCACCGCGACTGCTGGTGCTCGTGCCGACGCGCGAACTGGCCGCCCAGGTCGGCGAGGCCTTCCAGCAGTACGGCAGCCACCTGAGCCAGCGCACGATCCTGGTGTTCGGCGGCGTGAGCCCGCGGCCGCAGGTCGAGGCGCTGCGCCAGGGCGTCGACATCGTCGTCGCCACGCCCGGTCGACTGCTCGACCACATCAACAGAGCGCGTGATCGACGTGACGAAGATCCGCTACCTGGTGCTCGACGAAGCAGACCGTATGCTGGACATGGGCTTCATCCGCGACATCCGCCGCGTACTGGCCGCGTTGCCGAAGAAGCGGCAGAACCTGCTGTTCTCGGCGACCTTCAGCGGAGGAGATCCGCGCGCTCGCCAAGGGCCTGCTGCACGACCCGCTCGCGGTCGAGGTGGCGCCGCGCAACGCGCCGGCCGAGCTGGTCGAGCACCGTGTGCACCTCGTCGAGCAGGGCGAGAAGCGGGCGGTGCTGAGCCACCTGCTGCGCGAGGGCGCGACCCCGCAGACGCTGGTGTTCACGCGCACCAAGCACGGCGCCAACCGGCTCGCCGAGCAACTCGAGCGTGACGGCATCAACTGCGCGGCCATCCACGGCAACAAGTCGCAGAACGCGCGCACCAAGGCGCTCGCCGACTTCAAGGACTACAAGGTGCAGGTGCTGGTCGCGACCGACATTGCTGCGCGCGGCATCGACATCAACGAACTGCCGCAGGTGGTCAATTACGAGCTGCCGCACGTGCCCGAGGACTACGTGCACCGGATCGGCCGCACCGGCCGGGCCGGCAGCGAGGGCCATGCGCTGTCACTTGTGTCCAGCGACGAGCGTGACCGCCTGCGCGCGATCGAGCGGGTGCTGGGCCGCAAGATCAACGTGCTGCCGCTCGACCGCTCGGGCATCAAGTTCGTGAGCGACGCGGCGCCGCACGCTGCGCGTCCGGCGCGGCCCGCGAGGCCGGCGCAATCGCGAAATTCCGGCGGCTACAGTCAGCGCTCGCAGGGACGCCGCAGCAACGGAAGGAGATGAATCCGCGCGCCACGGGGTCGTGGCGCCTACCGCGCGGCCAGGCCCGGGAAACAGCTCCGGGCCCCGGCCGAGCGGTCAGTTTTCTGCACCGTGGCCCCGCTATTCGTGGTCGCGGTTCGCCTGCGCACGTCGTGCCCTGATCTCCTCCTGCGCCTGCGCCGCATACCTGCCGACGAGTACCGCGACGATCACTGCGACATAGAATTGTCCGAACACGGCTTCGACCGCCGCCAGCATGCGCGTGAATTCCGACGTGGGCAGCGCGTCGCCGTAGCCGACCGTGGAAATGGTCGCGATGCTGAAGTAGAGGATCTCGCCGCCGCGCGCCTGCGGCGTCAGCTCTTGCAGCGGCACGGTCAGGTGCAGCGCGTCCGGGTCCCAGACCAGCGCCATGGCATACAATTGGCCGAAAATCATCGCGACCAGCAGGTAGGCCACCACTGTCGCGAAAATTCCATCCAGCGTCGGCCGCTCGGCGCGGAACACGAACGTGAGGATCCCGGTCATGCAGGCCGCGAGGATCGGCAGGTGCAACAGCCCCTGCACAGTCTCGTCCATCCGGATCCACTCCTGCGGAAGGTGGAGGTGGTCGATGATCGACGCTCCGATCGCCAGCAGCAGGAACGCGACAAGCAGATGGTGGATGCGTCCCCATTCCGGCGTCGCCCAGATCGTCACCAGCAGCAGGTCGAACAGCAGGACCTGCAGTACCAGGTGCGCGACCAGGGTACGTTCGATCCGCGGATAGACCAGCATCCAGAAGACGAATACCAGCAGCAGCTGCAGGAATCTCCACTGAGGGAACGGGTGAGTCACATCAAGCTTTCCGGCCGTCAGCTTCATCGTGCATTCCTCCTGCCGCCAGTAGCGACTCTAGCAAGTCCGCGAAGCGGTTGTTCGCGCTCGCAGAGCCTCGGCCCGTTCGGGCTAGAGCGCCTCTGCAGGCGGCGGCGCCTGCAGGTCCAGCGTCATCTGGACCAGCGAGGAATCTTCCTCGTCCGTCCTGATCCCGAAGCCCTTCGCACGGGCCAGTTCGAGCATCCGGGAGTTCTCGCGCAAGGTTACTCCGGTCATCACCTTCAGCCGCCGGCCTCGAGCGATGTCGATCAGCATGCCGAACAGCCGACGCGCGAGCCCCTTGCCCTGCCAATCGTCACCGACCACGATCGCGAACTCGCAGGTCTCTTCGTCCGAGAGCGTGATATAGCGCGCAACGCCGATCTGCTTCTCGCCTTCGGGCGTGTCTATCACGGCGATCAGCGCCATTTCGCGGTCGTAGTCGATCTGCGTGAATCGCGAGAGCTGCGCCGGCAGCAGGTCGTGGACGGTGAACATGAAGCGCAGGAACCTCGATTGCTCCGACAGGCCGTGCACGAACGCGGCCTCTATCGCGGCGTCTTCCGGGCGGATCGGACGGATCGTGGCCACGACACCGCCCTGCAGGTCGATGCGCTGCACGAGCTCGCTGGGATACGGGTGGATTGCGACGTGTGCATATGGCAGTGCCGCAGGCGGGCTGCGCAGGACGCCCAGCCGCGCATCGACGACCACCGCGCCGCGTTCGGTCACGATCACCGGGTTCAGGTCGATCGCACCGATGTCGGGCATCTCGCAGACGAGCTCGGAGACCCTGAGCAGGATGTTCTCGACGGCTTCTTCGTCCGCGGCCGGGGCGCCACGCAGGGGCTGCAGCGCGATGCTGGCACGCGTGCGACTGATCAAGTCGCGCACCAGGAACGAATTCAGCGGCGGAAGGGCGACGGCCCGATCACGCATGACCTCGACCAGCGTGCCCCCGAGGCCGAAGCTGATCGCCGGCCCGAACACCGGATCGCGCACCACGCCGATCATGACCTCACGACCCTGGCCCTGGCCGTACATGGGCTCGATCAGCACGCCGTCGAGCGCCGCGTCCGGCCGTGCGCGGGCGACCTGCCGGAGCATTGCAGCGTAGGTGCTGCGGACTGCAGCGTCGTCGGCGAGGCCGAGTCGAACGCCTCCGACGTCGGTCTTGTGCGGAATGTCCGGCGAGAGGATCTTCATCGCGACCGGAAAGCCGACGCGGCGCGCTGCTTTCACGGCCCTGGATGGAGAATCCGCGCGCACGCTGTGCAGGACCGGGATACCGAAAGCCGCAAGCACGCTCATCGACTGCGCCGGGTCGAGCCACTCCTGTTCCGAATCCAGCGCTGCGTCGATGACGGCCTGGGCAGCGGCCCTGTCCGGAGTCGCCATCGGCCCCAGCGGCTCCGGCACCTGCAGCAACTGTTGCTGGTTCGCCGTATGGAGCGCGAGCGCGGCGATCGCGTCGACCGCAGACTCGGGGGTCGAGTAGCTCGGAAGCCTGTGGTCCGCGAAGATGTCACGGCTGGCCGCCACGGTTTCGCCCCCCATCCAGCATGCGAACACGGGCTTGCGGTGTCCGCCGGCAATCGCGACCAGCTCGGTTGCAAGCGAGTCAGGGTCCGTCAGCGCATAGGGCGTCAGTATTGCCAGCAGCGAATCGACGCCGGGATCCTCGAGGACGATGCGCGCGGCAGACGCAAACTGGCGGGCATCTGAATCGGCACGGACGTAAACCGGGTTCGCCCGGGGCTCGCTGGTGGGCATCAAGGCCTGCAGCTGTCGCGCCGTTTCCTCGGCGAGTTTCGGCAACTGCAGCCGCCGATCGCCCGCATGGTCCGCGGCCAGCGCCCCGGGGGCGCCGGCATTCGACACTATTGCCAGGCGGCGGCCACGCACGCGCACGCCCACGCCCAGCGTCGAGGCCGCAGTGAACAGGTCGTAGAGATCCCGGATTCGCAGCACGCCGGCGCGACGCATTGCCGCGTCGAAGACGTCGTCTGCGCCGACCATCGATCCCGTGTGGAAGGCCGAGACGTCCGGCCGCTCCGCGTGGCGGCCGGCCTTCATCACCACGACCGGCTTCACCCGCGCCGCTGCCCGCAGCGCGCTCATGAAGCTGCGTGCATCATCGATGCCCTCGGCGTAGAGCATGATGCTGTCCGTCGCAGCGTCCTGGACCAGGAAGTCCAGGATCTCGCCCAGCGTGATGTCGGCGCCGATTCCAGTCGAGATGACGGTCGAGAAGCCGACCTGGCGGCCGCGCGCCCAGTCTATGACCGCGGCGCAGAGCGCGCCCGACTGGGAAACCAGCGCCAGCCGGCCAGGCCGCGGCTGCCGCGGGCCACAGGCTGCGTTGAGCGCCACGTCGGTACGGATCAGCCCGAGGCTGTTCGGGCCGAGGAAGCGGACTCCGTGGCGGCGTGCACGCCGCTTCACCTCGGCTTCGAGCTCGCGACCCGCGTCGCCGCCGTCCCGGAAACCCGCCGACACGATGATCGCACCATGGATGCCGGCTTCGCCGCAATCGGTGATGATCTGCGGGATCGTCGCAGCGGGCGTCACGATGATCGCGACGTCGGTCGGTTGCGGCAGGTCCCGGACGCTGCCGGAAGACGGTCGCCCGGCAATTTCCGCGCGAGCGGGATTGACGTATTCAACGCGACCCTTGAACCCGGTCGCCTCGAGATTGCGCCGGATCAGGTCGCCGAGCGTGCCGGGTCGGTCGCTGGCCCCCACCAGGGCGATCGACCTCGGCTTGAAGACGGCATCGATCCGGGCTCTTGGCACTACTCGACCTCGGGTAACCTGTGTCTGGACTATGCATGCTAGCGTCGCGTCTGAGAACATTCATCGCGAGTGAACGCAATTCGGGGGTATGAATGCCCGTTGCCTTGATTTCGCACCCTGCCTGTCGCCTGCACCAGATGGGCGAGGGGCACCCGGAGCAACCGGCGCGACTCGGCGCCATTGCAGACCAGTTGCTCGTCCGCCGCCTCGATGACTTCCTGCTGCATCACGATGCGCCGCGAGCCACGGTCGAGCAGCTGGCACGCGTTCACCCGAGGGAATACATCGAGCGCATCAGCATGAAGTCGCCGGAGGAGGGCCTTGCGTACCTCGATCCGGACACGGCGATGTGCCCGGAGACGCTGGAGGCAGCGCTGCGCGCTGCTGGTGCAAATGTGCTCGCAGTGGACCTCGTGCTTTCAGGGGCCGTTCGCCGCGCCTTCTGCAACGTCCGGCCGCCCGGCCATCACGCCGAGCGCGACAGGGCCATGGGCTTCTGCTTCTTCAACAATGTCGCGGTCGGCGCCGCTCATGCGCTCGCGGCGCATGGACTCGAGCGCGTCGCGATACTCGATTTCGATGTTCATCTCGGCAACGGGACCGAGGACATATTCAAGGACGACGACCGGGTCCTGCTCTGCTCGAGCTACCAGTTCCCGCTGTACCCTGAAATGAACCCGTCCTCTGTGCCGGGCCACATCGTCAATTGCCCGTTGCCGCCGGGCAGCGGCAGCGACGAGTTCCGCAAGGCCATTACCGGGCACTGGCTGCCCGCGCTGGAGGCGTTCGCGCCTCAGATGCTGTTCATCTCCGCGGGCTTCGACGCGCACGACGCCGACCCGATGGCGGAACTTCGCCTGACACGCTCCGACTACGGCTGGATCACGGAGCAGGCCTGCGCGATTGCCGACCGCCACTGCCAGGGCAGGATCGTATCCACGCTGGAGGGTGGCTACGACCTGCCGGCGCTGGCCGTCAGTGCGGCAACCCACGTCGAGAGGCTGCTGAACGTCTAGGCAGCGATTCGACCGGTGGACGGCCATCGAGGCCTGGGAAGGCTGATCGACCCGTGACCGCCTTCGCACCTGCGTTGTGCGCGGCCATCGATTACTGATGTCTATCGAATCAATCGGATCAATCATTAGATTGAATCACGATATCTCCTTACCATCGCTGTCACGAAATCGTTCCGTTCGATGGAGGAGAACTCATGCAGAAGAAACTCGCGACGCTGGCTGTTGCCTGCGCGTTGACCGCAATGCCGATCATGCCGGTGGCAACGGCCGGCGCGACCGGCTCGCCGGTGCCCAACAAGTTCTGGTGGCCGGACCAGCTCGACCTGTCGGTGCTGCGGGCCCACGACGCGAGGTCGAACCCGCTCGGCCAGGACTTCGACTACGCCACCGAATTTGAAAAGCTCGACCTGGATGCCGTGAAGGCAGACATCAAGCAGGTCCTGACGACGTCGCAGGACTGGTGGCCCGCCGACTACGGCAATTACGGCCCATTCTTCATCCGCATGGCCTGGCACAGTGCCGGGACCTACCGCACGATTGACGGCCGCGGCGGTTCTGATGGTGGCCAGTTGCGGTTCGACCCGCTCAACAGCTGGCCGGACAACGCCAACCTGGACAAGGCCAAGCGCCTGCTCTGGCCGGTCAAGCAGAAGTACGGCAAGAGCCTGTCGTGGGGCGACCTGATGGTCCTCACCGGCAACGTCTCGCTCGAGTCGATGGGCTTCGAGACCTTCGGGTTTGCCGGTGGCCGGGTCGACGACTGGGAACCCGACCTCGTGTACTGGGGCCCCGAGAAGAAGTTCCTCGACGACGAGCGCTACAGCGGCGACCGCAAACTGCAGAAGCCGCTTGCTGCCGTGCAGATGGGGCTCATCTACGTGAACCCCGAGGGTCCGAACGGCAACCCCGATCCGCTCGCTGCAGCCAGGGACATCCGCGAGACTTTCGGCAGGATGGCGATGAACGACGAGGAAACGGTCGCCCTGATCGCGGGCGGTCACACCTTCGGCAAGGCGCATGGCGCCCATGATCCGTCCAAGTGCGTGGGTCCCCCGCCCGCGGCGGCGGGCCTCGAGGAGCAGGGCTTCGGTTGGGCCAACAAGTGCGGCACGGGCAAAGGCGCCGATGCGGTCACCAGCGGGCTCGAAGGTGCCTGGTCGGGCAACCCGGTCGCGTGGACCACGCAGTACCTCGACAACCTGTTCGCCTTCGAGTGGGTGCAGACGCGCAGCCCGGGCGGGGCGATCCAGTGGATTCCAGCAGACGGCCAGGCATCGAACATGGTGCCGGACGCGTTCGATCCGACGAAGCGTCACGCGCCCATCATGTTCACCACGGACCTCTCACTGAAGTTCGACCCGAGCTACCGCGAGATCGCTCTGCGCTTCAAGGAAAACCCCGAGGAGTACCAGCGCGCCTTCGCGAAGGCCTGGTTCAAGCTGACGCATCGCGACCTCGGCCCGCGCGCACGCTATCTCGGCGCGGAAGTACCGAGTGAAGTCCTCATCTGGCAGGACCCGGTGCCGGCGGTCGATCACCCGCTGATCGACACGAACGACGCGACGGCACTGAAGGCGAAGATCCTCGCCTCGGGCGTCAGCGGTCCCGAGCTGGTCCGCACGGCCTGGGCGTCGGCAGCTTCGTACCGCGGCACCGACATGCGCGGCGGCGCGAACGGCGCGCGCCTCCGGCTCGCCCCGCAGAAGGACTGGCCCGTCAACGACCCGGCCGAACTGGCCAGGACGCTGCAGCGCCTCGAGGCCGTCCAGGCGGACTTCAATCGCTCGCTGCCGGGCGGCAAGAAGGTTTCGCTTGCCGACGTGATCGTGCTCGGCGGCAACGCTGCGGTGGAGCAGGCGGCAAAGAAGGCGGGCTTCGAGGTACAGGTGCCGTTCACGCCGGGCCGCACCGACGCCACGCAAGCCCAGACCGACGTGGCAGTCGTTCGCCGTGCTGGAGCCGACGGCTGACGGTTTCCGGAACTATTTCGGCGGCGGCAACAGCGTGTCCCCGACGGTGGCGCTGGTCGACCGGGCCAACATGATGACGCTGTCCGTTCCGGAAATGACCGTCCTGGTCGGCGGAATGCGCGCCCTGGATGCCAATGCCGGGCAGTCGAAGCACGGTGTGTTCACCTCGCGCCCGGGAACTTTGAGCAATGACTATTTCGTCAACCTGCTCGACATGTCGACCCAGTGGAGCAAGTCGCCCACCGTCGACGGCATCTACGAGGGCCGCGACCGCAAGACGGGCGCACTGAAGTGGACCGCCACCCCGGTCGACCTGGTGTTCGGGTCCAACACCGAACTGCGCGCCGTGGCGGAGGTCTACGCCTCGTCCGATGGGCAGGCGATATTCGTGCAGGACTTCGTCGTGGCGTGGAGCAAGGTGATGAACCTCGACCGCTTCGACCAGAAGTGACCGACGACCAGCTCGTTCCGGGCTGATCAAGAACGAACGGCGGCGCTTCTGGCGCCGCCGTTTTTTCTTTGGCAACCCGTTCAAATGGGCAAACCAGTCGTGCCGTCGCCATGCATCACGCGGTAGAAGGGGATCACGATCGCGATGCGGCTCATGCCGTTCGCAGTGCTGGCCCGCCGCGGGTCGGATCAGGGACCCGGCGTCCCGACCAGGTGCTCGCGGAAGAACAGCACGACCGCCTGCTGGTAGACGTCGGCGTTTTCCTTCTTGCGGTAGCCGTGGCCCTCGTTGAGCGCGTTCATGTACCACACCGGCTCACCGCGGTCGCGCAGCGCCTTCACGATCTGCTCGGCCTCGGTGACTGGCACGCGCGGGTCGTTCTGGCCCTGCACCACCAGCATCGGCACGGCGATCCTGTCGACGTTGTTGAGCGGGCTGATCTTCTCGAGGTGGGCGCGCATCGCAGGGTCACGCTCGTCGCCGTACTCCACGCGGCGCAGGTCGCGGCGGTAGTCCTGGGTGTTCTCCAGGAAGGTGACGAAGTTCGAGATGCCGACGATGTCCACGGCGGCCTTCAGCCGGTCGCTGAAGTGGACGGCACTCGCCAGCACCATGTAGCCGCCGTAACTTCCGCCGAACACGGCGACGCGTTTCGCATCCAGGTCGGGCTGCGTGCCGATCCAGTCGAGCAATGCGCCGATGTCCTTCACCGAGTCCTCGCGCTTGAAGCCGTTGTCGAGGCCGAGGTAGGTGCGGCCATAGCCGTCGGAACCGCGGACGTTGGGCACCACCACCGCGACGCCGAGCTTCTGCAGCCACATCTGGTAGGTGCTGGTGAAGCCGGGCCGGGCCTGGGACTCCGGTCCGCCGTGGATCGACACGACCACGGGGAAGGGCCCCTTGCCCGCAGGCTTGTACACCCAGGCTGGGACACTCATCCCGTCGAAGCTCTCGTAGCGCACCAGTTCCGGCTCGATGAACGTCGAGGTGTCCAGTCCGCCGACTTCGCTGAAGGTCCAGCGCGTCAGTGTCCCGTGCTCCAGCGCGGCCTCGCCTAAGTCCAGCACGAAGGCGTCGTTCGGCGTCTTCGCGGTATCGAGCGTCATGGCAAGTCGCCGGCCGTCCGGGCTGAACTCCAGCCCGCTGGCGAGCCCCGTCGGCAGGCCGGCGACGGCAACGTAGCGGCGCGTGGCGGGATCCAGCAGGTACACGCGGCTTCGGCCTTCCTCGTTCACCACGAAGGCGCCGCGGCGACGGTCCTCGCTGAACACCGCCGACTCCACGTTCCACGGGATGTCCGCCGTGACGACTTGCGGCCTGGCGCCCGGCTTCAGCGCCTGCCAGGCCAGGCGGCGGAACTCACTGCCCCGGTCCGTGACCAGCCAGAAGCCTGCGCCCTCGGCGTCGAAGGCCACCGCCGCGTTCGTGCCGCCGTCGCGGCCGCCGGCCACCACCTCGCGCTTGCCGGTGGCGAGGTCGAGCAGGTATACGCGGGACTCGGTGATGCTGATGTAGTTGTTCACCAGCAGGAGGCTGCCGCGGGCGTCGAAGTCGACCGGGCTCCAGGAGGTGCCGTCCGGCGCCTCGAGCACCAGGCGGGCGGACTCCGGCTGGTCCGGGTCCATCATCCAGATGTCGTTGGAAGCGCCGTTGCGTCGCGTGCTCTGGTAGGCGATGCGCTTTCCTGTGCGGTCCCATGCGACGCCGCCATTGCGCGAACGACCGTCAGTCAGCATGCGGCTGTCGGCGGTGGCCGGATCGAACAGGAAAATCTGCGCGAATTCGCTGCCGCCGGCATCCATGGAGAAGACCAGCCGTGCGCCCTGCGGCTGCCGCGAGACGCCGCCGATCGGCTCGTCGTAGAAGGTAAGCTGCGTGCGCGCGCCAGCCGGCATGTCGACCCGGTGGATCTGCGGCACGTCGCCGAAGCGCGTTGAGATGTACAGGCTCCTGCCGTCCGCGCTCCAATCCAGCACGCTGCCCGAGCGGACGTTCTGGTAACGGTTCAGGTCTTCCACGACTGACTGCGGAATGTCGGGGATGTCTTCAAGGATCAGCTGGCCATTGTTGAGCTCGCGCCGCTCTACGTCGGCGATGGCGGATTGAAGTGGGAGGGCCGCGAAGAGCAGGGCGGCCACCATCAGCTGCTTGTGCATGGTCGGGTCCTCGAAGGGTGGATGCAGCGTAAAAGACCCATATACCTTACGCCAGGCCGGCCCGGTCCCGAACAACCAATGTCGCTCGCCACTGCCGCTTCTCTGGCGGGCCTCGAGCCCGAGCTCCGGGCGGCGGAGCCTCTCAACCCGCGTCGCGCGATTGCTGTTCGCGGATCACCATCGCGACAAGCGTGACGATCGTGATCGGCAGCACGAAGCTCAGCATCACCGCGGAGAATTCTTCGAGCGCGTCGTGCTGCTGCGCGCCCAGGATCAGGTACACGACGTAGATCACGTAGTAGCCGAGGAACAGAAACCCGCGGCGGCGTCCGATGCTGCGGCCGAGCAGGAACACCGGAAGCGACGCGACGGCGACCGCGATCATGACCCAGATGTCGAAGTTGAGGACGGCGGGCGCGATGCCGAGCCCTGTACGACTCACGACCCCGGAGATCCCGAGGCAGCCCAGGATGTTGAAAGTGCTGCTGCCGATTACGTTGCCCACCGCGATGTCGCGCTCGCCGCGGATCGCCGCCATGACCGACGTCGCAACCTCGGGCATCGACGTGCCGGCGGCAATGATCGTGAGACCGATCACGAGGTCGCTCACGCCGAAAGCGCGCGCGAACGCGACTGCTGAGTCCACCAGCCATTTCGACCCGAGGATGAGCAGCCCGAGGCCCGCAACGATCAGGACCAGCTGAACCGCCCAGTGGCTGTCCCATCCGCCTGCGCCCGGTAGGCTCTTCTGGTACTCGCCGCGCGTCTCCCTGGTCTCCGCGCGGGACTGGCGGACGAGGAAGACGAGGTAAGCGACCAGCAGCACCAGGAGCAGTGCGGCCTCAAGACGACTCAGCGTGCCGCCGATGATCAGCACGGCGAGGATCAGCGACGCGCCGATCATGATCGGCACCTCCTGGCGGATGATCTGCGAGTGCACCACGAGCGGCGTAATCACGGCGCTGATGCCGAGAATGAACAGTACATTGAATATGTTGCTGCCCACGACGTTTCCGACAGCGATGTCGGTGCTGCCGTTAAGCACGGCGCCCACGGACACCGCCACTTCCGGCGAACTCGTGCCCAACGCGACGATCGTCAGGCCCACGACCAGCGGCGAAATGCCAAGCGACAGTGCGATCTTCGAGGCGCCGCGCACGAGCGACTCGGCCCCGAGCACCAGGGCGCCCAGCCCGAGCAAGAAGAAGAGGACGTGTGCAAGCATGGTGAGCCAGAACCGCAACCGGCTGCAGGTCCGCTCAAGTTTATCCCAGCGGACGTCAGGCATGCTGCCGTGCCCGTCTCGAGTGCTGTCGCGCCGCAGCCAGCTCTCATGCTGCGCCGATGCCTGGCGGCGGGCGGTCCCACGGAGCTCCTGCTGGCCTGCTGCCGGATCGTTCCCGATTTCCGACACGGGGCCGACCGGCCGTTCCGTACGGCCTGACCTCTACCCTGGGCTGACTTATCTACGGGCTGACTGGCGCCATCGATTTGATGCACCATGGATCCCCGCATAGAATCAGCAGCCGGCGCGGGTGTAGTTCAATGGTAGAACTGTAGCTTCCCAAGCTACTAACGTGGGTTCGATTCCC
>CAVTNX010000029.1:0-19351 GCA_963736205.1 uncultured Gammaproteobacteria bacterium
GGATTGATCTAGGCGTTGAGCCATTGGTCGCGGCGTTCGTAGACCACCGAACTGACCGATGCTGAGCGACGGGCGATGGGTGAGCGCGGCAGGCAATACGTGCGCCGCTTCGACTGGGATGAGATCGCGAGCCAGACGCTGGCGTTGTATCGCTGGTTGCTGGGGCGCGGGGACCGACCCGCGTGTGTCCAATTGGATTGATGGCTGCGTAAGCACGGAAGGATCGATGCCTGTAATTCTAGGGTTCAACGCGTTTCACGCTGATTCCGCTGCCTGTCTGGTGATCGATGGTGTCCTGAAAGGCGCGGTAGCGGAAGAGCGGCTGGGCGAACGGCAGAAGCACAGCCCGGCGTTTCCTGCGCACGCCATACGGCACTTGCTGGCCGATTCGGGGCTGCGGCTGCGGGACGTGACCCATGTGGCCATGGCGCGCGACCCAAAGGCGAACGCCGCGGCGAAGGTCGCTTACGTGGCCCGCCGGCCGGTCAAGGCGGCTGCCGCGGCAATCGAGCATTTTCGGCGCAACCGTGAAACGCAGGGTACCATCGAGCAGCTGGCGGAAGTCTGCGGCGAGGATCCGGCACGGGTGAAGTTCGAGACCGTCGGCGTGGAGCATCACCTGGCCCACATCGCCAGCGCCTACTATCTGTCGCCGTTCGAGCAGCTCACCGCGGGTCTTTCCTACGATGCGTCCGGCGATTTTGCCAGCATGATGGCGGCGCGCTGCGAGGGGACGCGAATCGAGGTCCTCGATCGGGTCACCTTGCCGGATAGCCTCGGCTTCTTCTATACCGCGCTGTGCCAGTTCATAGGCTTCGATGCCTTCGGCGAGGAGTACAAGGTGATGGGCCTCGCCCCGTACGGGGAGGACCTCTATCGCGACTTGATGGCAAAGCTGGTGCGTCTCGATGACGATCACTGGTATCGGCTGGCCGCCGGCTACTTTGGCATGCACCAGGGCGGCGAGAGCGGCGCCATGGACGATACCCAGCGAATCGTGATGGGCCGCTTTTACACTGACCGCCTGACCGCAGCGCTGGGCGCACCGCGAGATCGATCGGCTCCGCTGACGCAACGGGAGAAGGACATCGCGCGGTCCACGCAGGTGCGTTTCGAGGAGGCGGCCGTGCACTGCATGAACCGTCTTCACTCCCTGGTGCCGAGCGAGCGGGTGGCGATGGCCGGCGGTTGCGCACTGAATGGAGTAGCCAACGCCCGCATACTTCGCGACACGCCGTTCAGGAATCCATACCTCCAGGCGGCCGCGTCGGACGATGGAACCTGCATGGGCGCCGCGTATTGCGTCTGGCACCAGACGCTCGGCCGCAAGGAGCGCTTCCATATGCGGCATGCGTTCTGGGGGCCGCAGTATCCGGATTCACGATTAAGGTCGGTTGCCGAGGCAAGCGGCTTCGCATTGAAGGTTTGCGCCGACGACGGTGATCTGGTGGAGACGGCGGCTGGAATGATCGCTGATGGACTGGTCCTGGGCTGGTACCAGGGGCGTAGCGAGTGGGGCCCCAGGGCGCTCGGAAATCGATCAATCCTGGCGAACCCGATGCTGCCAAAGATGAGAGACACCATCAACGCGAAGATCAAGCGACGCGAATCGTTCCGTCCTTTTGCCCCCAGCGTCTTGAAGGAGTGTGTGCCTGACTATTTTGAGCAGACCGTGGACAGCCCGTTCATGATGCACGTCGTGAAGATTCGCGCCGAATGGCGTGAACGCCTGCCTGCTGTGACACACGTCGACGGCACCGGACGTCTGCAGACCGTGGAACGTGCGAACAACCCGCTCTACTACGACCTCATTGCCGCATTTCGTCGCCGCACCGGCGTGGGTGTCGTGCTCAACACCAGCTTCAACGAGAACGAACCGGTCGTCGACACCCCGGAGCAGGCTCTCGATTGTTTTGCACGAACGGACATGGACGCGCTTTGCCTCGGGCGATACTTGCTGGTCAAGCCCCGGGAGGCCGGTTGATGAGTAACCGGCTGTCGCCGGTGGGTGAGCCCGTCCTGGAACCCGTGGCGGTGTCCGTCCTGATCCTCACCTTGAATGAAGAGCAGAATCTCGGCGCTTGCGTGGCCGCCCTGCATGGCTTCGATGACATCGTCGTGCTCGATTCGTACAGTACGGACCAGACTGTGCAGGTGGCGCAGAGTCTGGGAGCAAGGACGTACCAGCGCACGTTCGACAATTTTGCCGGGCAACGGAACTTCGCGTTGGACAACATCGAGTTCAGCAACGACTGGATTCTGCACCTCGATGCGGACGAAGTATCGACGGATGAACTCCGCGACGAAATACGACGCGTCATCGAGGACCCGGACCTTGATGCGTATCGCGTCCCGTCGCGCCTGATGTTCATCGGCCGGTGGTTGCGTTACTCCGGCATGTATCCGACGTACCAGGTGCGTCTCGGGCGGAAAAAGGTGCTCAGATTTGCTCAGGTTGGGCACGGGCAGCGCGAGGATCTGGACCCCCGGCGAGTAGGAACTCTGAAGCAAGCATACCTGCATTACTCGTTTTCGAAGGGTCTTTCGGACTGGTTCGAGAGGCACAACAGATACTCGACCGACGAGGCTAGGATAACGGTGGCGCAGTTGCGTGACGGAATGCGGGTCGATTGGGCGGGCCTGTTGTCAGTTGCGCCAACTCGGCGCAGGCGCGCAATCAAGGAGCTGTCGATGCATCTTCCCTTCCGCCCGTTGCTTCGTTTCTTCTACATGTACATCCTGCGCCTCGGGTTCCTGGATGGTCACGCCGGCTGGACGTACTGCCGCCTGATGGCGACCTATGAATTCATGATCGCGGCCAAGGCACGCGAAATGCTGCGTGGGCGGTAGATTGGCCCGTTAACCTGTCGTTCCTTGATATTCTGAGTCCATGACCAAGAAGGCACTCATCACCGGCATCACCGGCCAGGACGGCGCCTACCTCGCCGAGTTCCTGCTCGCAAAGGGCTACGAGGTGCACGGCATCAAGCGCCGCGCCTCGTCGTTCAACACCGACCGCATCGATCACCTGTACCAGGACCCGCACGAATCGGGCGTCGGCTGAAACTGCACTACGGCGACCTGACGGATGCCACCAACCTGATCCGCATCGTGCAGCAGGTGCAGCCCGACGAGATCTACAACCTCGCGGCGCAGAGCCACGTGGCCGTGTCGTTCGAGACGCCGGAGTACACGGCCAATGCCGACGCGCTCGGCACGCTGCGGCTGCTCGAGGCGATCCGCATCCTCGGTCTCGAGAAGAAGACCCGTTTCTACCAGGCCTCGACGTCGGAGATGTACGGCAAGGTGCAGGAGATGCCGCAGACGGAGACGACGCCGTTCTACCCGCGCTCGCCCTACGGCGCGGCCAAGGTCTACGCCTACTGGATCACCGTGAACTACCGCGAGGCGTACGGCCTGTACGCCTGCAACGGCATCCTGTTCAACCACGAGTCGCCGGTCCGTGGCGAGACGTTCGTGACGCGCAAGATCACGCGCGGCCTGGCACGGATCCGCGAAGGGCTCGACGAGTGCCTGTACCTCGGCAACCTCGATGCGCGCCGCGACTGGGGCCACGCCCGCGACTACGTGCGTGCGCAGTGGCTGATGCTGCAGCAGGAGAAGCCCGAAGATTTCGTGATCGCCACCGGCGAGCAGCACTCGGTCCGCGAATTCGTCGAGCTAGCCGGCGCGCTGCTGGGTTACTCGCTCGCCTGGCAGTGGGCGAGGGCGTAGAGGAGGAGGGCGTCGATCGCGCCACGGGCAAGGTTCTCGTGCGGATCGACCCGCGCTATTTCCGACCGACCGAGGTCGAGAACCTGCTGGGCGATGCGTCGAAGGCGCGGGCAAAGCTCGGCTGGCAGCCGGAGATCGGTTTCGATGCCCTTGTGCGCGAAATGGTCGAGACCGATCTCGACCTCGCCAGGCGCGACTCGCACCTGCGCGGGCAGGGCTTCGACGTGCATCCGCCGCATGAATAGCCGGCAATGAAGACCGCCGACCGCATCTTCGTCGCCGGCCATCGCGGCCTGGTCGGCTCGGCTACCGTGCGCGAACTGCAGCGCGAGGGCTACGACAACCTGCTGCTCAGAACCAGCAGCGAGCTGGATCTGCGCGATCAGGGCGCAGTCAAGGCGTTCTTCGCGGCAGAGCGACCCGACTATGTGATCCTTGCCGCCGCGAAAGTGGGCGGCATCCTCGCCAACAGCACCTACCCGGCCGACTTCATCCGCGACAACCTCCAGATCCAGACCAATGTCATCGAGTCGGCCCGGCAGGCGGGCGTGCGCAAGCTCTGTTTCCTCGGATCCAGCTGCATCTATCCCAAGCTGGCGCCGCAGCCGATGCGCGAGGACGTGCTGCTCACCGGCCCCCTGGAGCCGACCAACGAGTGGTACGCCATCGCCAAGATTGCCGGCATCAAGATGTGCCAGGCGTATCGGCGGCAGTATGGCTTCAACGCCATCTCGCTGATGCCGACCAACCTGTACGGGCCCGGCGACAACTTCGACCTGCAGAACTCACATGTGCTGCCGGCCCTGATCCGACGCTTTCACGAGGCCAAGCTCCGCGGTGATGCCGAGGTGGTCGTGTGGGGCACGGGAACGCCCCGACGCGAGTTCCTGTACGTCGATGACCTGGCGAAGGCCATCGTGCACCTGATGCGGACGTACGAAGGCGAGGACCTCGTCAACGTGGGCTGCGGCAGCGACGTCACGATCCGCGAACTCGCGGAGATGGTGGCCGCCGCGGTCGAGTATCCCGGCCGCATCGTGTTCGATGCTGTCCAAGCCCGACGGCACGCCGCGCAAGCTGCTCGACACATCGAGGGCAACGGCCCTTGGTTGGAAGCCGAGCGTCGGCCTGCACGGACGGCATCGCCGCCACCTACGCCTGGTACCGCGACACCCATTGAAGATCTCGGTCATCACGGCCGTCTACAACCGCGTTGCGACGATCGGCGATGCACTCGACAGCGTGCGCGCCCAGACCTGGCCGGACGTTCAGCACGTGGTGATCGACGGCGCCTCGACGGACGGCACCCTCGAAATACTGCAGGCTCGCAGGGGCGAGGTCGCAGTGCTGGTCAGCGAGCCTGACCATGGCATCTACGACGCGCTCAACAAAGGCATTGCCCATGCGACGGGCGATGTGATCGGCCTGATGCACTCCGACGACCTGTATGCCGACGAGCACGTCCTGGCGGACGTTGCTGCGGCGTTCGCTGACCGCCAGATCGATGCCGTCTACGGCGACCTGGACTACGTCGCGCAAGACGACACGAGCAAGGTGATCCGGCGCTGGCGGTCGGGCGAGTACACGCCGTCGTTACTGGCCCGTGGTTGGATGCCACCGCACCCGACGCTGTACCTGCGGCGGCAGGTGATCGAGCGTTGGGGTGCGTTCGACGACGAACTACCGGATTGCGGCTGATTACGACGCCATACTGCGGTACTTCGGTCGCGGGAGCATCCGGCCGGCTTATGTGCCGCGGGTGCTGGTGAAGATGCGTGTGGGCGGAGAGAGTAATCGGTCGGTCGGCCGAGTACTGCGCAAGTCCCGGGAGGATTACTCCGCACTCCGTCGTAACGGTGTCGGCGGCCTGGCGGCTCTGGCCAGGAAGAACTTCGGCAAGCTGGGGCAGTTTTTTTAGCCGCCAGTGCCCGTGCGCTCAAAGAGCTCGTCGGGCAGTGGGTGCTGGTGGGTTCTCGGCACTACGGGGTGGTGACGAGCCAGGTCACTCTCGCAAGGCTCGGGCAGGTGCGCATGCACCAGGGCCCGTGCTCGCTTACGAGCATGGGTCGATTGCCAGATCTCGATCATCGTGGCCGACGTCAGGATCGCGGCAGCGATGGTCCACAGCCAGAAGTCGTCAGCACCCATTCTGGGCAGCAACACAGCCGCTAGTGTTGCAGCCACGGTGACGCCGAGGTAGCTCAGGGCAATCTGGGTATGGGAGAGGCCTGCCAACAGCAGGCGGTGATGAATGTGCCCACGATCTGCGGAGAGCGGCGACACCCGGTGCACGATACGGCGCACGCAGGTCGTCGCCAGGTCCATCAGCGGGATCAGGGTCAACAATGGAATCGCGCCTGGCAGAAGCGGACCGTCACGACCGGAGGCACGAATCAGGATGGCCGCGGTGAACAGTGAGATGAAGAGCACCCCGCCGTTGCCCATGAACACGCGCAGTCTGGACCGTGTTGCGGACCTGGCAGGCCAGTTGAACAGCAGGAATCCGAAGACGACCGCGGCCAGCATGCCGGCGCCCCAGCTGAGCGGTGCGCCGGCGACCAACGCGATTGCAGCGAGGGGGGGCAGCAGCACGCTGCCGAGCAAGCCGTCCGCCCCATCCACCATGTTGCAGGCGTTCATGAACGAGACGATGACCAGGACGGTGAAGGGCGCCGAAAAGCGTCCAAGCTCGCCGAGCGCGCCCATCGACTCGACCCGGAAGCCACCGAAATACACCAGCGCGAGTGCCGCCCCGACCTGCGCGACCATGCGCGTACCCGCTTTCAGCGGCACCCGATCGTCGACCGTGCCGACACAGAGCAATCCCACCGCGGTGAAAAGCACCACCCACCACTGCGGGTGAAACGAGATCGCGCCTAGCGTTGCGGCGCCGAGCATCGTCGGCAGCACCACCAGCAGCATTGCGATGCCACCGGCGAGTGGAACGGACTCGCCGTGCTGCTTGCGCTCGTCCGGGTGATCCACCAGCTGAAACTTGCGGCACACAGGCCGCAACAGCACCAGCAGGCCCGCCGTCACGGCCGCCAGGCCGGCCCAGAGGGCGATCGCGCCTACTTCCATGTCAAATCCATTTGTGCCATTCGCAAGCCTACGTCGGGGGTCATGTCCGGCTGAATCGACGCGATCTCTTTCCAGGCCCAGGAATCAATGGACAGCACAAATCCCATGTGCCCCCCCAAGGCCCATCATTCCTGCACGCCATGATACATAAGCCGGACGAGGAGGCGAACCCCATCGTTGCTTTCTGAGTTCCGCGTGTCGCGGCACTGCGTCGGCGCCGGGTTCCCGTCCGGCGGCTGCGGACATGACGAAATAACCAGGCGGCCTTTCCTAAAAGGCACCTCCAGTCCCTAGCATCCCCCTCGACACTGTTCCGAGGCGATGCCATGGCTGCCAATTCCTCCGTCGTACCCCTGGGCCCGCTCGACAGCGAGCGCAGCGGGCTCCTCAGGCGGGTGGTCGACGGGCTCGAGCCATCGTCGCTGCACTGGCTGTCGGGATTCGCGGCAGGCGTGGCCCACGCGCGGTCGCAGGGGACGGGCGCGCTGGCCGCGGAACTACCACTGCCCGCGGTGCCTGAGGCCACCAGGCAGGAGCCAGCGGCCCGGCTGGCCGTGGTGTACGGCTCCCAGACCGGTAACGGCAAGCGTATTGCGGATCGCCTGGGGCGTGCAGCCGAGGCGGCTGGCCTGGCGGTGCGTGTATACGCTGCCCGTGACTACCCGCTCAGGGACCTGGCCAGGGAGCGGTTCCTCACGATCGTGATGAGCACGCACGGTGACGGTGATCCGCCCGATGACGCGCGTTCATTCCACGAGCACATTACCGGCAAGCGCGCGCCTCGGCTCGAGAACCTCGCCTATTCAGTGCTGGCCCTCGGCGACTCGAGCTACCCGAAGTACTGCGAGACCGGCCGCCAGCTCGACGAGAGGCTCGAATCGCTCGGCGCGCGTCGCCTGTTGCCGCGCGTTGACTGCGACCTGGACTACGAGAGGCCGGCCGGGGCCTGGCTCGAACAGCTGGTGGAGGCAGCCCGCGATGGCATGGGAATCCAGCCGCCCGCGAACGTCACGCGCCTGCGTCCGCCGCAGGCCGAGCCGCAGTACAGCCGCGAGCGGCCATTCACGGCGAGGGTGCTCGAAAACCAGCGCATCACGGGCAGGACGGCCACCAAGGACGTCCGCCATGTCGAGATCTCGCTCGAGGGGTCGGGGCTGCGTTACCAGCCGGGCGATGCGCTTGGCGTCTGGCACGACAATCCGCCGGAGGTCGTTGATGGCGTGCTCTCCGCGGCCGGCCTGGCGGGCGACGAAATGGTCACAAGCGACGGGAAGGTGGCCCCGTTGCGGCAGTGGCTCACGACGGCCCGCGAGATCACACGCCTGACCCGGCCTTTCCTCATTGAACATGCGCGACGCTCGGCAGACGCCGGGCTCGCCGAGACCTTGTCGCCGGGGCACGAGACACGCCTGCGCGACCTGCTCAAGAACCTGCAGGTCGCGGACGTGCTCAGGTCGTGGCCCGCGCCGTGGACGGCCGAGGCACTCGTGCAGGCGCTGCGGCCGATCGCGCCGCGCCTGTATTCGATCGCGTCGAGCCAGGAATCGGTCGGTGACGAGGTTCACGTCGCGGTGGCGGTCATCGACTACGAGTCCGGCGGCGAGCGCCGCCACGGCGCTGCGTCGACGCACCTGGCGAGCCTGACGGGAGACGAGGCGACCGTGCGCGTATTCGTCGAACCGAACGATCGCTTCCGCCTGCCCGCCGACCCCTCGCGCGACGTGATCATGATCGGTCCCGGGACTGGCGTGGCGCCGTACCGTGGCTTCCTTCAGCAGCGCGAAGTGCAGGCCGCCACCGGCCGCAACTGGCTGGTGTTTGGCGCAAGGCATTTCGACAGCGAATTCCTCTACCAGGCCGAATGGCAGGACGCCGTGCGCAAGGGCCTGCTGCACAGGGTGGACCTGGCGTTCTCGAGGGATCGCAGCGGGCGCAGCTACGTGCAGGACAGGCTGCGCGAGGCAGGTGCCGATGTCTATGCCTGGCTCGAGGGTGGCGCGAGCCTCTACGTCTGCGGCGACGCGGAGCGCATGGCGCCGGACGTGCACGCCGCGCTGGTGGATATCGCCGAGGCGCACGGCGGCCTGGACCGCGACGGCGCCGAAGCCTGGCTGCGTGCGCTGGCCGATGAACGCCGCTACCTCAGGGACGTGTACTGACCATGGCCGAGCTCACACCCATCGAGCGCGTCAAGAGCGAGAGCCGGTTGCTGCGCGGCACGCTCGTCGAAAGCCTCGCCGACCCCCTGACCGGGGCGATCCGCGAGGACGACACCGCGTTGATCAAGTTCCACGGCAGCTACCAGCAGGACGACCGCGACCTGCGCGACGAGCGGCGGCGCCAGAAGCTCGAACCTGCCTACAGCTTCATGATCCGCACGCGCCTGCCCGGCGGCGTGTGCACGCCGGCACAGTGGCTGGCGCTGGACGAGATTGCCACACGGCATGGCAACGGCACCCTCAGGCTCACCACGCGCCAGGCATTCCAGTTCCACGGCGTGATCAAGACCGAGCTGAAGACGACCATGGCCGCGATAAACGCGACCCTGATCGACACGATCGCAGCCTGCGGCGACGTGAACCGCAACGTGCTGGCGAGTGCGAACCCGGTGGAGTCCGGTGCGCATGCCGCGGCCTACGAATGGGCGAAGCGCCTGTCGGAGCACCTGCTGCCCCGCACTCGTGCCTACCACGAGATCTGGCTGGACGGTGCCAGGGTCGAGGGCAGCCCGGAAGTCGAGCCGATCTACGGTCCAAGCTATCTGCCGCGCAAGTTCAAGGCCGCGATCGTCGTGCCGCCGGTGAACGACGTGGACGTATTCGCCCACGACCTCGGCTTCATCGCGATCATCGAGGCCGGGGAACTGGCCGGGTTCAACGTCACCGTCGGCGGCGGAATGGGTACCACGCACGGCGAGGCTGCGACCTACCCGCGACTCGCCGACGTCATCGGTTTCGTACGGCCCGAACAGCTGCTGGCCGTTGCGGAGGCGGTGGTCACGACCCAGCGCGATTTCGGCGACCGCACGAACCGCAGGCACGCGCGCCTCAAGTACACCATCGATGCGCACGGACTCGACTGGTTCGTCGCGGAAATCACGCGGCGGCAGGGATTTGCGCTCGAGCCGGCACGGCCATTCGAATTCACGACCAGCGGTGATCGCTTCGGGTGGACCGAGGGACACGACGGTCGCTGGCACCTGACGCTGCGCATCGAGTCTGGCCGTATCGCCGACACTGCGGCCGGCGCGAAGCTCACGGGCCTGCGCGAGATTGCACGCGTGCACCGCGGCGACTTCCGCCTGACGCCGAACCAGAACCTGGTCATTGCAAACGTCGATGGGTCCGCGCGTGCGCTCATCGACGCACTCGTCGTGCGCCACGGACTCGACGCGCATGCCCGGACTACGCCGCTGCGTCGCGATGCGCTTGCCTGCGTGGCGCTGCCCACCTGCAGCCTTGCGATGGCGGAGGCGGAGCGCTACCTGCCGTCGCTGCTGCGCGAGGTGGAGGCACGCCTCGCGGTGCACGGCCTGCGCGAGGAGCCGATCACGCTGCGCATCACGGGTTGCCCGAACGGCTGCGCACGGCCATTCCTTGCCGAGATTGCGCTGGTGGGCAAGGCGCCCGGCCGCTACAACCTCTACCTGGGCGGCGATGGCCGGGGCCAGCGGCTCAACGTGCTGTACCTGGAAAATGCCGACGAGGGCGGGATTCTTGGCGCGCTGGATTCGGCATTCGCGAGATTTGCGTCCGAGCGCGAGCCGGGCGAGCGCTTCGGCGACTTCAGCTGGCGCGTCGGCCTCGTGGTTGCGCCGACGCGGGCGGTGACTGCATGAGCGCGCCGACGTTCGATGCCGATCGGGCGCGGACCGATTCTGCGTACCTTGACGGGGTCAATCGGGCGCTCGAGCGCATGGACGCCGGGCAACGAGTGCAGTGGGGCCTTGCCCACCTTCCCGGCCGGCATGCGCTCACCTCGAGCTTCGGTGCCCAGGCGGCGGTGTCGCTGCACCTCGTGACCAGCCTGGCGCCTGGCATACCGGTGATCCTGGTCGATACGGGATACCTGTTTCCGGAGACCTACCGGTTCGTGGACGAGCTCGTGGTCCGGTTGGGACTGAACCTGAAGGTGTACCAGCCTGCCATGTCGCCGGCCTGGCTCGAGTCGCGGCACGGCCGGCTGTGGGAGCAGGGCGCGGACGGCATCGATCGCTACAACGAGTTGCGCAAGGGCGAGCCGATGCAACGGGCACTCGCCGAACTCGATGTCGGCAGCTGGTTCGCGGGCCTGCGCCGACAACAGGCGCGCTCGCGAAGCGGCATCCAGCCGCTCGAATACCGCGGCGGTCGCTGGAAATTCCACCCGATCCTGGACTGGACCGATCGCCAGGTATTCCAGTACCTGACCAATCGCGACCTGCCGTACCACCCGCTCTGGCACCGCGGTTACGTCTCCATCGGCGACTGGCACACGACGCGCACGCTGGCCGAAGCGGGCGACGCGGAAGCGACGCGCTTCTTCGGGCTGAAGCGCGAGTGCGGCATCCACGGGCTCGAGGGTTGATGTCGTGAAGTACTTCCCGCTGTTCGCCGACCTCAAGGGTCGCCGGGTGCTGGTGGTCGGCGGTGGCGAGGTGGCGGAGCGCAAGGTACGGCTGCTGCTCGACGCCGGTGCACAGGTGGACATCGTTGCCCCGGCGCTGAACGAATGGCTGTCGAAGCGCCTGGTCGCGGGTCCCGGTCCCGAACTCGATGCAGGCCTGGACCAGTCGGGGTGCCGCTGGCTGGCCCGGGAGTTCGACGCCGTGCAACTGCGCGGCGCGGTGCTGGTCATTGCAGCGACCGATGATCGCAGCGTAAACGCCAGTGTCGCCGCCGCTGCGCACTCGATGTCGATACTCGCGAACGTGGTCGATGACGCGGAGTTGTCCGGTTTCATCGTCCCGGCCATCGTGGACCGCTCGCCGCTGGTGATCGCGATATCGAGCGGCGGCACGGCCCCGGTACTTGCACGGCTGGTACGGGAGCAGATCGAGGTGCTGTTCGACGAATCCTTCGGCGCGCTGGCGTCGCTGCTGGAGCGCTGGCGGTCGCGCATCAAGGCGGCCTTTCCGGAACTCACGGCCCGACGACGCTTCTACGAGACCGCCGTGCGCAGCGCAGCAGGCCACGCGATGCGGCGCCGGCGGCCGGACGACGCCGACCGGTGGCTGGAGCGGGAAATCGCGCGGCCGGCCAGGGCCGGTGCGGGCTCCGTGGCGATCGTGGGCGCAGGTCCTGGCGACCCCGGCCTGCTGACTCTGAACGCCCTGCGCGCGCTGCAGTCGGCCGACGTGATCCTCCACGACCGGCTGGTGTCGACCGAGGTGCTGGCACTGGCGCGCCGAGACGCCGAGTGCATCGAGGTGGGCAAGCAGGCGCGCGGCCAGTCCGTGACGCAGCAGCACATCAACGCGCTGATGGTGGAGCATGCGCGGTCGGGACGTCGCGTCGTCCGTCTCAAGGGCGGTGATCCGTTCGTGTTCGGCCGCGGCGGCGAGGAACTCGAGTGCCTCGCGGCGCACGGGATTCCGTTCGAGGTCGTGCCCGGCATCACGGCGGCCGTCGCCTGCGGCGCCTATGCGGGCATTCCGCTCACGCATCGCGATCACGCCCAGTCGGTGCAGTTCGTCACGGCACACCGTGCAGCGTCGCTTCCTGCCCGCGAATGGGACACCCTGTCCGCGCCGGGACAGACGCTGTGTTTCTACATGGGCGTGGGCGAACTCGCGTCGCTCGGCGCCAGGTTGATCGCCCATGGTCGCGGTGAGGACACGCCCGTGGCAATCATCGAGAATGGCTCCCGGCCCGAGCAGCGCGTGACGCTGGCCCGGCTCGCCGAGCTCGACGACCTGGCGGCGCGCGGCAGGCTGTGCTCACCCGCGATGGTGATCGTCGGCGAGGTCGCGTCGTTCGCCGCCGCGCTGCACTGGTACGGCGAGGAGCCGCGGCACTGGCAAGCGCTGCGCCGGGTCGCCTGACCGTGCTGGGCGCCCGACTGCGGCGGATTCCTGCTCGCGCCGCTACAGCGGGTCACATCGACCAGGCTATCTCCGCGAACAGCGCCCGCGGCCTGCCCGGGAAATATCGGTAGGTGCCGAAAGCATAGTCGGCCCGGTCCGCGTATCGGACGTCGAGCGCATTGGTCATGCGCAATGCGGCCGTCCACCTGGGGGCGAAGCGCCAGAGACCGCGCAGGTTCAGGAGCCCGTAGCCCGAGTACCGGTGTTCATTGGCCGCATCGAGCCAGTAGTCGCCGACCATCATCCATTCGGCCTCGGCCTCGATGGCCTCGTCCGGTCGCCAGAGCACCCCGTAGCGACCAATCTCGCGCGGGGCCGTGTCCATGTCGTTGCCCGCCTTGATGGTCTCGCCACCCTCGACCTGTCGCGAGAAGTCGTATTCGTGGCGCGCGTAGGTGCCGGCGGCGGCAAGTTCCAGCGACGGAAGGAGTCGCCAGCGTAGCTCGTATTCGACGCCGCGGTGCGTGGTTCGGCCGTTCGCGACGTAGTAGCCGTTGGACTCACGGAGGATCACGCCGCTGCGGTCCATGTCGTAGAGCGCCAGCGCGAATTCGAGCCGCGGCCACGTTCCCTTGAGGCCGAGCTCCAGCGAGTCGAGTTCCTCGGGCTTGAGGTCCGCGACCTGCTGTCCGCGCTGCAAGCGATACAGCTCGGTCATTTCCGGCGGGCGGAACCCGCGCACCGCCGTCGTGTATGCGACGAGATCGGGCGTGATCTCGTACGACAGCGAGAGCTTTGGGGTCCAGTCGTAGAAGTGGTCGGTGCGATCGGCCGGCCGACTGTACAGGCAGCCGGTGGGAACGCAGGGTGTGCCCTGGTCGTCGGTATTTCCGTCCAGCATCCGGTTGTCGTAGTCGTAGGTGATCCATTCCGCGCGCAGCCCGGCGCCGATGCGCAATCGCGACCAGAATCGCCGCTCTGCCTGCACGTACAGCGACTGCACCGACGAGTCGACAGCGTAGTCGTAGTGCAGGCCGGCTGGCCGGATGGCGTTGGCCGGTGGCGAGCCATCCGTCGTCGGGTCCTTCTGGTACTCCTCGAGCGTTGAATGGCCGAATTCGATGTCGGCACCCGCGATGACCGACCAGTCCAGCAGCTTGTCGAACGCCAGGCTGGTCATCAGGCCGCCGCTTTCCTGCCCGTTTTTTTCGACCGGCTTGCCGAGCAGGTAGTGCTGCTGGAATTCCGTGCGCGAACTGCGGAAGTACGGGCGCAGTTCCAGCACGGCCCCGCCCGGCACGGTTGGTTGCACGAGGCCGGTGAGGCGCAGCGAGCTCGCGTCCCTGTAGGCGCCCGGAGTGGGATTCGACTCGGACAGCTTCAGGCTCTGGTAGGCGTCCTTGCCGGTGATGAATCCGGCGGTGTCCTGGTCGAGGCTGGTGATGGCGAGATCGGCGCGGGCCGGTGCGCCGGCCCAGTTGCCCGCAAGCGTCGCGTTCAGCTTCCCCTGGCGATAGCCGGACATCGCGCGCCAGCCGCCGTCGTTGGCATAGAGCCCGGCCACGCCGACGTCTGCATCCTCGCCGTCGTGTCGTCCCTGCAGTTTGACGCGCCAGTAGTTCGACGGGCCCCCGTCCAGGCTCGCGGCCAGCTGCGGCCTCTCGCGGGGCCAGGGCTGCAGCACGTTGACCGTGCCGTGCATCGCATTGGATCCGTAGAGCGCGCTGCCCGGGCCGCGCAGCACCTCCACAGCCTGGGCCTGCTCGGTGTTGACCTCGAACAGCACGTTGACGTTGCAGAATCCCACCGGTCGCACCGGCACGCCGTTCTCCAGGAACAGGAATGCGCCGCATGAGCCGGCTCCCGTGAGGACCGGGGAGCGGATGGCCGTCAGGCTCTCCTGCCCGCTGCCGTGCTGGATCATCACGCCGGGAATCCGGTTCAGGATCTCCGAGTGGTGCGTGGCGCCGACCAGGACGATGGCATCCTGGCCGACCCGGCCGATGCTGAGCGGCACGTCCAGCGCGGGTTCCGGCCTGCGCGTCGCGGTGACGACGATTTCCTCCAGCGGCCCGCCGGTTGCGCCCGCTGCGACGATACCGTGTGCCGCGCCGATCACGCACACGCAGCCGCAAGCCAGTCGTCGCCACGGGCGACGATTGCGGCGGGCTGTGTCCTGCGTCGTCATCGAGAGCCGGTTGCCATGCGGCGAGGATTATCGCCCATGGTCGCGACGGGATGTCGACGCCGCGTTTGCTAGTATCGCCAGCGAGGTCTCCGGAGCGATGCAGATGATGATCCGACTCGTGTTGATGGCGGCCATGGCGATCGGATGCCTGGCCGGTCCTGCAGCGGCCAGGGCGGACGACTCGCCCGCGGAATCCAGCGCGGGGCGCCCGAAGATCGGCCTGGTGCTGAGCGGCGGGGGTGCGCGCGGGGCAGCCCACATCGGGGTCATACGCGCACTGGAGCAGATGCACGTGCCGATCGATGCGGTTGCTGGAACCAGCATGGGTGCAGTCGTCGGCGGGCTCTATGCCGCCGGTCTCAGTGGCGACGAAATCGCCGGGGTGTTCCGCGAACTCGACTGGCAGGACCTGCTGCGTGACCGCGCGCCGCGCAAGGACCTGGTCTACCGCCGCAAGCAGGACGACCGCAGCTTCCTCGCCACAGGGGGACTCGGTATCCGTGCCGACGATGGCGTCGTGCTGCCGCTTGGCCTGGTGCAGGGCCAGAAGATCACGCAGGTGCTGCGCAACGCGACGATGGGCGTGGCGGACGTGCAGGACTTCGACAAGCTGCCGACCCCGTTCCGCGGGCTCGCGACCGACCTGGAGAGCGGCGATCCGGTGGTGCTGGGCTCCGGAGACCTCGCCACCGTGCTGCGTGCGAGCATGTCGGCGCCCGGCGTGTTTGCCCCCGTGGAGATCGATGGGCGGCTGCTGGTGGACGGGGGGTTGGTGGACAACCTGCCGGTCGACCTGGCGCGCGAGATGGGCGTGGACGTCGTGATCGCCGTGGACGTGAGCTTTCCGCTGGCGAAGCGCAGCGGCCTGGAGACGCCGCTGGATGTGACCAACCAGATGATCGCGATCATGGTCCGTCGTGGCACCGAGGCGTCGCGCGCCGAATTGAAGCCGGGCGATGTCCTGGTCGAACCGGAACTCGGGCGCATGACGTCGATCGACTTTACCCGCATGCCACTGGTGCAGGTCGCGGGCGAAACGGCCGTGCAGAAGCAGCAGGTGCGCCTGGCCGCGCTGGCGCTGCCGCCGCCTGACTATGCCGCCTACGTGGCTTCGAGAAGCAGGGCTGCGGATCGTGACGTGCAGGTCGCCTTCGTGCGAGCCGGGCCGCACTCCGAGCAGGACGCGGCGCGGATCGAGGCCGTGTTTGGCGACATGGCCGGCAGGCCGCTGGACACGCAGGAGCTGAAGCAGAAGGCCTATGGCCAGTACGGGCTCGATCGCTACGAGGCCATCGACTACAGGGTCGTGCGTGACGAAGGAGAGCGGGGGCTGGAAATCGACCTGCGCCGCAAGTCCTGGGGCCCCAATTTCCTGCGATTCGGCATGAGCATCGAGAGTGACTACGAAGGAGGAACCTACGCGAATGCAGGCGCCAGGCTGCTGATGACCGGCGTGAACAGGCTGGATGGCGAACTGCTGTTCGACGTGCAACTCGGCGAGGATCCGCATTTCCACGCGGAGCTCTTCCAGCCGTTGTCGTTGACCACCGAGTTCTTCGTCGCGCCCGCATTCCACTACGACCTCGAAACGCTGCAGGTCGTGCAGGACGGGCAACGCGTGGCGCAGTACCGGATCCGTGACACGCAGTTCCTGCTGGCGGTCGGCGCGGAGCTTTCGAACTGGGGAGAAGTGCGCGTGGGCCTACGGCGGGGTACGGGCAGCAGCCACGTCATGGTGGGTGAACCGGTCACCCCTTCGGAGGATTTCGACCTTGGTGCCGCCTATCTCGAGTTCGGCTACGACCGGCTCGACAGCGCGTATTTCCCGCGGCACGGCCAGGCATTCCAGGCCAGCTGGCAGTCGGAGAGCGAGGCACTGGGCGCGAGCGCGAACGCGAACATCGTCGAGGCGAGCTGGTTGTTCGCCCGCAGCCGCGAGCGCAACAGCCTGGTGGTGTCCATGGCCGCCGGGTCGGCGCTCGACAACCGGGTCGTCTCGCCCTCCGAGCTCTTTACGCTGGGCGGGTTCCTGAACCTGTCGGGCCTGCCCCAGGACGCACTGATCGGCACCCAGTACGGCATCGTCAGGACGATCCTCTACAGGCGAATCAGTCGCGGCGGCACCGGGCTGTTCGAGTTCCCGGCCTACATGGGCGCGTCACTGGAGGCCGGCAACGTCTGGCAGACGAAGCAGGACGTGGACTTCAGCGACCTCAAGTACGGGGGCAGCGCATTCCTGGCCGCCGAGACGCCGTTCGGCCCGCTGTATCTCGCGGCGGGCTTCGCCGAGGGCGATACGGCGTTCTACCTGTTGCTCGGCAAGACGTTCTAGCAGGCATGCGGCGGGTTTCACGATAGAATCGCCACGGGAAACGGAGCGGCTGACGTCTCATGGCCACCTGTCACGAACACAATCTGCGTGCGCCGATGCCGGTGGTGCGCCCGTACGGCATCCGGGTGCGGCTGCGCAGCAGCGATCCGTTCAGCAACCTGATGGGCGACGACTGGCACCAGGAACACTGGTTCGCGTCGCGTGCCGAACGTGACAGGGCGCTCGCGGGCATGAGTGGCCGTTACCTGTATTTCCGGCCCGGCGACGAGCCCTCGCTCGATTTCGAGCGCATCGATCCGCCGGCGGCCTAGGCGGGGCCTGGCCGCCGGGTCGCAACGCGCGCGGCGCCAAGGCTGCGGGAGTCCAGTTGATGCAATGGTTTACCACTTACCTGGGCTACGCCGCGGGAGCGCTGCTCGCGATCCTGCCGATCGTCAATCCGCTTGGCGCGGTTCCGCTGGTGACCGCGGTCGCATCGCACCTCCCGGAGCAGGAGCGCCTGCGGCAGATCCGCCGAGCGTGCATCTACACGTTCGTACTGATGTCGAGCTTCCTGGTCGCCGGCAGCCTGATCATGAGCTTCTTCGGGATCTCGATTCCTGGAATGCGGATTGCCGGCGGCATGATCGTAGCGTTCCTCGGATTCGGAATGTTGTTCCCGGGTGCAGATGCAGGGCGGGGCAGGGTGCCGCCGGCCGACGAGATCCGCCACGACATCGCCTTCACGCCGCTTGCGATGCCGGGTCTCAGCGGTCCGGGCACGTTCGCAGTGGTGATGAGCCTTTCATCGCAGGCAAGTGCGCGCCAGGGCTGGGATCGCATCGCCGACTTCCTGGGCGTCGCGACCGGCATCCTTGTCGTCGTCATCACCAGCTGGTTCGTGCTGCGCGCCGCGGAAAGATTCAACCGGGTTCTCGGCGCGACGGGCATGGTGGCGCTGACGCGCCTGACGGGATTCCTGATGATCTGCATCGGCGTGCAGTTCATCATCAACGGGCTCGTGGTCGTGCTCGGCGATCCCGCCATGTGGGAGGGCCTTGCGAGAGCCATGCGGATGCAGCCGGGCTGATTGAAGGTTTCAGGAGCGGAGGATTCAAATGAGTCTGTGGAAATCCAGCAAGTCGGTACTACCGGCTGCGGGCGAGGCACTTCCCGGCCGGACGGCAAGAATGCAGGTGCCGGAGCGGCATTTCGTCAATGGCAACCGGCTCGAGCCGCCGTTCCCGGAAGGCATGCAGCTGGCGCTGTTCGGACTCGGCTGCTTCTGGGGCGCGGAGAAGAAGTTCTGGATGCTCCCCGGCGTCTACAGCACGTCGGTCGGTTATGCGGCCGGGCAGACACCGAATCCCAGCTATGAGGAAGTGTGCAGCGGCCGGACGGGACACGCCGAGGTCGTTCGCGTGGTGTTCGATCCTTCGCGCATCGGCTACGCGGACCTGCTCAAGGTGTTCTGGGAATCCCACGACCCGACGCAGGGCATGCGCCAGGGCGGCGACATCGGTACCCAGTATCGATCCGGGATCTATGCCAGCGACGACGAACAGCGGGTGCTCGCCGAGCGCAGCCGTGATTCGTACCAGGCGCGGCTCACCAAGGCGGGCCTCGGCATGATCACGACCGAGATCCTGCCAGCGCCTGAGTTCTTCTACGCCGAGGATTACCACCAGCAGTACCTGGCGAAGAATCCCGACGGCTATTGCGGGCTCGGCGGTTGCGGGGTCGCCTACGTGCCCGAGGTGCCGGCGGCCGACCGGCAGATCTGACGGGACGGCGCGATCTCGTAGCAGCGCCCTGTGTTCAAGGCCGCGACAGCGGCCCGGAGCCTCGCAGCAGGGACACCGGCCCGGGCTACAGGGCTTCAACCGCCGCGGGATCCTCGACTTCGCGCGGCGGATCAGCGAACAGGACCCGCAGGCGCAGTGCGCGCTTCTCGCTGGGGCTCAGCGCCTCGCGATCGCGGATCACCCTGGCGAGCAGTGCCGGGTTGTCCGTGATGATGTTGTCCACGCCC